>CP070834.1:1188605-1205010 GCA_020341755.1 Caldifarciminota bacterium
AGGGGAGCGTATAGTGTGGTATGGGGGAGAGATACTTAATTTAAAATTTATAATGTATAATTGCTGATTTTGGAAAAAGTTATACAAACTAAGCAAATTTCGTTTTTACTTGAATTTTATTTTCATTCGTAAAAACAAAAACCCCTTGCCTTTGTTTATTCAGGCTATTAATAAACGTATACATGTTTGTGGCAATCGAGCATCACGATCTAAACATATTAATGGCATATGATGAAAAAAATGTGGGGACTAAATAAACAAGACAAACGAGATGAACGAGACGAACCAGACAGTCTTGATTTTTAACTTTTTGTAGATATGATTATGTCATGGCAAAGGTTTATTTCCTCGACGTTAGAAAAGGATACAGGGACAATATACTGGTCATGCTCGACCGGCTCATCAAGAAAGCCGGCGGCATGGATATCGTAAAAAAGGGCGGGCGATGCGCGGTCAAGACGCATTTTGGAGAGGACGGCAACGTTAATTTCGTGAGTCCCCTGTACGTACGCAGGATCGTCGATGCCATACGCAAGGCAAAGGGGAAACCTTTTTTGACCGACACGACTACTTTATACGGAGGACGCAGGCTGAGGGCAGATACGCATATCGAACTCGCGCGTGAACACGGTTTTGACTTTGCTCCGGTCATTATCGGCGACGGTCTGTACGGCGATGACTACACCGACGTCAAGGGTGACAAGATCGGACGGCTCTACACGTACACCGATACCATGGTGTGCATCACGCATTTCAAGGGACATCTCGTGACCGGATTCGGCGGCACACTCAAAAATCTCGGCATGGGCTGCGCTGCCAAAGGGGGCAAACTCGACATGCACTCGGGTTCCAAACCGCATGTCGTGAAAGAAACCTGCACCCTGTGCCTGAGATGCTTTAATTACTGCGCATTCGATGCCATCAAAAAAACCAAGGTATCAGCGGTCATCGATCATAAAAGATGCACGGGCTGTGCCGGCTGCATGTCGATCTGCCCTGAACGCGCGATCCGTTTCAACTGGAGCGCGTCATCGACCGACCTGCAGAAAAAGATGGGCCGGTATGCTGCCCGGGTTGCCGAGAACAAGAAGATATTTTACTTGAATTTTTTGATAGACATTTCACCGAACTGCGACTGTTTTCACACGAACGATCCGATGATCGCGCCGGACATCGGAATCCTGGCATCGTTCGACCCGGTGAGCATAGACCAGGCATGCTATGATATGGTAAAGGAACCAATTGACCGGCTGCACGATGATATCGATGCGACCGAGCAACTGGCATACGCTGCACAGTACGGTGCAGGGGAGCGCGAGTATGAAATCATCAGTATCTAATTTACAGAAAAAGATCAAACGACTCGAGACCCTGTTCAATACATCCATGATGTTCTCATCGACTCTGGATATCGATGAACTGCTCAATATCGTCCTGGACAAAGCAGAAGAGGTCATGGATGCAGAGGCGTCGTCCGTGTTCAGGATAGATGAGGAAAAGGACGAGTTGTATTTCGTCACGGCACGCGGCGCCAAAGGTAAAGAAGCGAAAGAGATACGGGTGCCCATGGGAAAGGGTATTGTCGGCTGGGTCGCCAAACACGGCGAGCCACTGCTCGTTGCGGACGTGACCAAGGATCCGCGCTGGTTCAAAGGTGTGGATAAGAAGACGAAATTCGTCACG
This sequence comes from Caldifarciminota bacterium, assembly GCA_020341755.1. Lineage (GTDB taxonomy): Bacteria > Hydrothermota > Tepidihabitantia > SM23-42 > SM23-42. The sequence continues at coordinate 1,190,289 of CP070834.1, forward strand.
CGGTCCATCATCGCGGTTCCCCTCATTGCCAAGGGCAAGATCATCGGCGTTGCCGAGGTTCTGAACAAACGCGGAAACCGGAAATTCAACAAGGTGGACATGGAACTGTTCGCCTCGTTGGGTCATCAGATCGCCATTGCCGTGGAGAATGCTTCCCTATATAAGGAAATCGACGAGATGTTCCTCGCGTCTATCCGGGCGATCGTAGAAGCGGTAGATGCCAAGGATCCGTACACGCGCGGTCATTCGGGACGCGTCGTCGATTACTCGCTGGTAGTCGGCGAGGCAATGAAATTGGGTAAGGATGAGATGAGGCGGCTCGAGGTATCGGCAATACTCCACGATGTAGGTAAGATCGGTATCCCTGATCGTATTCTTGGCAAACGCGGGAAGCTGACAGTTGAGGAGGAAAACCAGATGCAGCGCCATCCTGCCCTGGGCAGCTCGATCATCGAACCGATCGATAAATTAAAGAACCTGGTACCCAACATCATGCATCATCATGAACGGTTTGACGGTAAGGGGTATCCTGACGGCTTGCGCGGAGAAGAAATACCATTTTTCGCGCGTATCATCGGCATTGCCGATAGTTTTGACGCCATTACCACAGACCGTCCATACCGTCGGCGCAAGACCAGAAGAACCGCGTTCAATGAACTGAAAAAACACAGCGGTACGCAGTTCGATCCCAAACTCGTGACCATTTTTGTGCGGGAGAGTCAGACTAATACATAGGCAGTAGCATGTTGAGAAAGATATGGATGGGGATGCTGGTTTCTGCAGCAGCCGTACTTATTGTCAGTGCTGTTGGTCTGTACTCGCCCACCTGGCAGTATTTTGAACGCAGTATATACGACCTGAAATACCGGCTGAGCATCAGGGAAGAGCGTGTTGACGAGATCGTTATCATTGACATTGACGAGCGTTCCCTGGAAAAGCTCGGTCGGTATCAGAACTGGCCTCGGGCGTATTTTGCCGAGATCGTCCAATACCTCATGCCGGCAAAGGTCGTAGGGCTGGACGTATTCTTTGCCGAACCCGATACCCTGTCATCATATGCCAGCCAGTATTACGCAAAACCCAGTTTTGACAGCCTGTTAGAGTCTGCGCTGCAGCGCCATAAAAACGTGGTGCTGGTTTCTACTATGGACACAGAACCAATATTCACCCGACATAATACCGGGATCGGTCAGATATTCATGGATCCTGACGGCGTGGTGCGCCGGGGCTTTGCCTATATGAAGGACCGCATGACCTTTGGCGCACGCATCAGCAGTATGGCTGGGGCAGAAATACCTCCTGAACCATTCCTCATATACTTTCTCGGAGGAGATTCTTTCCGAAGGATATCCTTTTCCGATGTCCTCATGCAGCGGGTACCAGCAGAGTTCTTTAAAGGTAAGATCGTGCTCATTGGCGGTAGTGCTGCTGGCCTGTTCGACTTCACCTCAGTGCCGTTCAAGCGAGAAGGCACATTCCCTGGTGTTATGGTCCACGCTAATATTATAAATAACTTTATCAATAGCCAAAAAATATCTGAAATACAATATTATTATCTAATTATATTAATGTTTATTCTATGTTTTATAGTAAGTGTCTTTGTACTTTCAACAAGACCTACTATCTATGGTATTTTCACTGGTTTGATCATTATAGCGGGTCTGGCTACATCGTTCATTTTGTTTGCCGTAAATAGGGATGTAGGGATGATAAGACCCTTCTACATGCTGATCAGCACCCTGTTTCTGAGTCTTGTGCTGCGGTACCGGTTCGAAGAGCGCGAAAAGCAGAAAGTCAAGGCATTGTTCTCGCGCTATTATTCAAAAGAACTGCTCGACCGGGTCATGAAATCACCGCCCAGACTCGGTGGTGAAAAGGTCGATTGTACGGTTGTTTTCGCTGATATCCGCAATTTCACACCCTATGCAGAATCGACTGCTCCAGAAATCGTGGCGAATCGTCTTAATACCTTTCTCGACAGTATGGTGCAGTCAGTATTCATGTACGAAGGACGGGTGGATAAATTCGTAGGCGACTGTGTCATGGCCGTGTTCGGTTCGCCGGTCCCGCTGAAAAACCATGCCCTCAATGCCTGTTATGCTGCCCTTGATATGGTCGAAAAAGCAGAAAAACTTGGTCTTCTCATCGGCGTCGGCATCAATACCGGAGAGGTTATCAGCGGCAATTTCGGATCACTCATGAGAATGGAATACACGGTGATCGGTGATACCGTGAATCTCGCATCCCGTCTTGAATCCCAGACAAAGGCATGTGAATGCAGCGTCTTATGCGGTGAAGAAACTTATAACCGGTTGAAATCATTAGAGAATTCTGGATTGGTGTTCACCGACCTGGGTCAGGTACAGATTACAGGGAAAAAAGAACCAGTAACGGTATATTCAATCTCACGGACGTAATCTATTCAGACAATGTGATGTATTATTCGTGACCCATGATACCCCAGATCACGATATCATTGCCCAGCCTCGCATTCCCCTTGATATCGAGCTCTGGTAATTTTTTTCGTACAGACTCTTCGCCTTTTTCTACCAGTGGATGCTCAATGACATGAACGCCGCCGACAAAGACTGGCGCAACGTAGAGGACCATGGCATCAATGAGTTTTTCCTGGAAGAGACTGTTGATGATGTGCGCGCCGCCTTCGATGAGCAATGTTTTGATGCCCAGAAAAAGGAGTTCGCGCATGACATAATGAAGGTCTATCTTTTCCTGGTCATCGGTCCGCACGCGTATGATACGAGTCCCCATATCCTCGAGAGTCTTTCTTTTTTTTGGATCGGCACGGTCGGTCGTGAAGATCCAGGGTAAACGTTCATTTTTCAGGAGTTGGGCATCAAGGGGTATACTTAACTGGCTGTCTACGACTACGGTCTGGGGATTACGACCCTCGATGAGCCGTACGGTAAGACGGGGATTGTCGGTCAGAACGGTTCCAATGCCTACGAGCACGGCATCGAACCGGGAGCGCAGTTGATGACTCAGGACCCGGGATTCAGGCGAACTCATTTCCAGTTTGGTGCCGCGGTATGATGTGATACTACCGTCAATACTCTGGGCATAGGCAACAGCAATATAAGGTCTGCGTTCATGGGCATGGATGGGCAGGGAAGCGATAATGCTGTCGATGACGTTCATACGTGACCATTTCCTCTTACAAAACGTTGGTCTGTACGTGCACACCTTATCGCTTGCAGCGCACTTTGTTCTTTATTCTTTATTTCAAGCATGATATCGAAGTCATACGATTTAGTTGATTGTAAAAATTTTCGAAAATTATTTATATTTATTGACTCCGCATGCTGACCCGTTATGCCAGATCGTTTTTGCAGACTGTAATCGACCATGAGCAGACCATCGCGCTTATGCCAGGTTTTGCAGACGTGGTTAAGAGAGGGATTGATTCCCTCGCCGTTGTTGTACACGCGATGATGAAACACATCGAACACGACCGGGATACCGGTGGTACGGGATAGCGAAATACAATCTGCGATCGAGTAATTGCGGTGGTCATTCTCTATGACAAGCCGCCTGCGTATGGTTGGTTCAAGTCGTAAATACCTTAATGCAAAACGCTTCATACTTGCTGTCTTGTCTCCGTACACGCCACCGACGTGTAGTTGAATTTTTGCGGTTGTATCGAGCTGCATGAGGTCGAGTATCTCGGCATGATACTTTAGTTCTTTCAAACTCCTCCGCAGAACTGATCGGTCGACTGAATTCAGCAGGGTGAACTGGTCAGGATGCATAGAAATGCGCATATCGTGTTTTTTAATGTACCTTCCGATACGAGCAAATGTATCCCGGAAATGACGCTGCCATGGAACCTTATTCACGGGATGCGACGCGAACGGAACCAGGTCTGACGTAATGCGGAAAAAGAGTATAGTATGGTCTTTATTGTATTTGAGTATATTCGTCAGGCATTCAAGATTATTCTTGACCGTTGAGACAAGGCGCTCTTCAGAGTACGATCGCAACCGGAATGTGCGGGCGGAACTGCATGAGAGAGTCCGGTTAAGGCACGGGTATCCTATCTTCATTTCCTCAGGTTCCGTCCTCTCCCGGAATCGGTTATCTCAACAAGTCCCTCAGGATATGGTTCAAAATATATTTGCTGCTCCAGATACGTTTCATTGAAGCGCACGATCCAGGACCGTACGATACCGAGGTTCACACTCAGCGGGATCTTTCCAGTACGGTAACGTTCGAGCGATGTCAGAAAGAACTTTTTTTCCTTTGCGGATAGTTCCTTTTTAAAATAACCCAGAGCATGCATCAGTACATTGATATTGGATGTGTACCTCGGCACACTGGCAAAGGCTTTGTGCAGGTGTTCACCATATTGACCGAACACTTCCCCGACAGATAGTTTCTCCTGATTCGCAACGATTCGACCGCAGTTTCTTAATTCAGCCTGATGGTATGCCATGAGCATAAGTTTGTGAGCGCTGTGAAAGTCCACCAGCGCTCTCATGGTTCTCTCGAGCGTGCGGAACCGGGCAAAGGTAAAGAGCTTTGTCAGGAAATGTTCGCGGATCCTGAAATTACGCATCCTGCCTTCGTCCTCGACCGGCAGGTGTGGGAAACGTTGTAAGACCATTCTGCCGAAGAATCCGCTATCCTTACCGATCGCCGGACTTTTATCTGTGGTGGTGAATATCTTAACATCTTTGATTCCGCATGAAGGGGAACGCGACTTCAAGAAGAAACCATCTACACCGGTGAGACTTATCAGAAATTCTTTAGAGAAATCAAGCATCTTGTCCGTATGGTCACGTCCTGTTGCCGGCTGCATGAGCCTATCCGAATCTTTTTTGCGAACGATGCGGATAGGATCGCGCGGCACGCCGAGACCGATCTCCACCTCGGGACAGACCGGTTGATACTGGACATAGGGTTTCAGCTGCGTTACAAAATCGTCATCTATGGTGATGCCGTTGTACCGGCAGCGCGCGAACCCGAGACATTTGCTGACCACAACCACCGGCAGTACTGAAGCCTGTTTATTCATGATACACTCACTTTTTCTCTCATGACACTTCCCTGACATTATACGTCAGCGTGAGTACATGTCAATACAGACAGGCCGAATATTGACAGCGTCCCAATACTGAGTAGACTTCTATACATGAAAATCGATGCTGCAGTGATTTTCCATCCGGTTGATACCACCATCTTCGTATCAGAATTGCCTCCCTGTCATCATGATATCCGCAATAACGGTTTGGAAATGAAGCCATGAAGATCGACATCGGCATATACTACGGTCCGATCGACCTTTTGGTGTATCTCGTTCGGAAAAAAGAGGTCGATATATTCGACATACCGATCAGACAGATCGCCGAGGAATACCTCGATTATTTGCGGAAGATCGACCGGGATGATCTTGAAGATGCAGCCGATTTCCTGCTGATGGCTGCCATATTGATACGGCTCAAGGTACGGTCGCTCCTGCCGCGCACGCCTGCCGACGAGGAAGAGACAAAACCTATCACCCTCATGCAAATCGTCGAGGAATTCAAGAAGTACAAGGAGATCGCCCGGGCCTTCGGGATCATGGAAGTGGAAAGCAGCAAGCAGTATCCGCGCATAAGCCGGGAAGAACCGCCGCTCGAAGAGGGCGATATTACACGTCTCATCCTTGCTTTCCGGCGCTTAAAACCGCAGGAAGAGAAAAAACTCGTCGTCAAACGCCAGGAGATACCGATCGAAACGATCGTCGAGGAGATCAAGTCGCTGCTCGAGCAGCACGAGCGTATAAACTTCCTTGATTTCCTCCAGGAAAAGAACAACGTCACCGTCGCCGTTGCATATTTCTTCGGAATGCTGGAAATAGTCAAACTTGGTTATGCCCGGGTGGAACAGACCCATGGTTTCGGTGATATATTTCTGTACCGACCGCTCGCCGCATCCGCGCCCCATGATACTTTTCTTTCCTCGCCGCGTGATACATCCGGGAGTTCCTGAAAAAGACTATGCTGCTGCTCTTGAGCCTGTGGATGTTCGTGCCGGAAGATTCCAATACCCAGTACCTGCTCGATAAACAGATCGCCCAGTATTTCCCCGAATGGGAGGTTCGCTTTGATTCCATGACCCAGGGACTGCGAACATCCCAGGGCTGTCTGGATGTTCTGTACTGGTACATCGATCTTGAGACAAGATACGAGGTCATGCTGTCGCGCCTCCTGGGCTTGCGGTACCGCAACAGGTATCTTGGCGATTACGGTGTGCACATCAATGATCACTGGTTCGAACCGTTTTTCCAGATCCGTCCCCGGCTGCGCTTGCTGCTCTCTATTACCACGCACTATTACAAAGGCGAGGATGAAATCGGTGCTGGCTGGTTCATAGGTGGCGATTACACCAATTTCCTCGAGACTATGGTACACGTCGAAGACTTTGACCGTAATTTCTCCCTGAAGGACAAACCCGACGGTATAGACAAGCGCACGTACCGCCAGTATCCGGTGCGGTTCACGACCACCCTGACAAGGAACTGGATAGGGGGTCGGTTCACCGCGCGTTTGGAACTAACCAGTAAATATCGTCTTCAGTCGACTGAACCCGGCAATGACTCCCTTGCATACTGCACAGAAACAGGACAACGCAGAGCCCTGTACGCCCGTATGTGGCAGGACCTGGGCAGGTTCACATTTAGTGGTCTGGTCGATCTGGAACAGTCTAAACTGTGGGTTCGTGATGAGGGTGTCGGTACGAGGGATGAACGATCATGGGAATTGTATGCCGAACCGACCTTCGGGTTCCGCATAAATCCCAGGTGGCACGCGACACTGTACCTTTCTTACAATCACAAATCGCTCGATGAATCCCTGTTGTTTTATTTTCCTGTTCTGGACAGTGTTTTCGATTACGAGCGCGATGTATATGCATACCTGATTGATGCGACATTCAAACCGGGCGGTCGCTTCGTGTGGCATTTTGGTATGCAACGTCAGTTCTACTACAATAATCAGGGAAAAGATGTTCTAGACCGCCGACTCCTACTCGGTTTCGAATACCGCTACAAGAATATCTGGTTTTATTTTGTCGAGGCGATGGAAGGCGATTTCCCCACGCCCAAGTGGCTGCACAATCACACCTATGTGCAGCTCATGTTGCGATTTTAAATGAAGGGATATTATCTATTACTGCTCGATGGAGGAGCGATCGTAAAACGGGTACCGCTGGAAAAGGGTAAGCTTGTTATAGGCCGCAGCGACGATGCCGACGTGGTTATCAGCAGTAAGGATGTGTCGCGCCGGCATGCCGCGATTTCGTATGACGGTACTGCGGTCTGCATTGAAGATCTCGACAGCACGAACGGAACGTTCGTGAACGGTACCCGGATCACGAAGACCGAACTGGGCATGAAGGATGAGATCAGGATCGGCGATATCACGCTTCTGCTCGACGACGGCACCTGCCGCATCGAGGGTATCGATAAGACCGAGATAGGTCGTAAGGGAGATGAGACGATCATGCTCGAAGGCAAGTTGAGCTCTCTTCGTGAGAAGCTGGGGGACAAGGGTCTGGAGGATGAATTCAAGAACCTCGAGGAACTGGTAATGAAGAGCAGAAAGCGGCTCGCGAACATCGCTAATGCGGATAAACTCACCGGATTGTATAACCGGCAGTATTTTGATAAGATCGCCACTCAAGAATTCGAACATGCGAAAAAAGTGGATTCAACGATCTCCATTTTGTTCATCGATGTCGATTTTTTCAAGCATGTGAATGATACATGCGGCCACAAAAAAGGCGATGAGGCATTGAAGGTGATCGCGCGTCTGGTCTTGCTTTCCTGTCGCAAGAGCGACATAGTTGCCCGGTACGGCGGGGAGGAGATCGTGGTCATACTGCCCGATACGCTGTCACAGGATGCCCTGCAGGTCGGCATGGAAATCAACAGGATCGTTGCAGCTCAGACACCCCGGCTGCTGGGAATGAAACTGACCGTGAGCATCGGTGTAGCAACGTTCCCGAACGACGGCAAAACTCTCAGGGAGATTATCGAGCATGCCGATGATGCCCTGTACCATGCAAAACGTGGCGGTCGGGATAGGGTCTGTACCTACGATGAAGCACGACGTTAAATACATCGGCAATTACAAGATTCTCGATATTATCGGTCGGGGGGGTATGGCACGGGTGTACACGGCAATACATGTTCCCCTGGATCGGGTGGTCGTGGTCAAGGAAATGGGGAAGAGCGAATCGCGCAAGCGGTTCAAGCAGGAAGCGTTGATCAGTGCTGAACTTGACCATCCGAATATCGTATCGCTATACGATTATTTTTCCATCGGACAGTCATGCTATATCGTTATGCAGTATGTGGACGGCATCAACCTTGCCGAGATCCTCGAACAAAGCGGCGCGCTCGATCCAGCCACTGCCGCCCTGGTCACTCATGAGATATGCCGGGCGGTCGGTTACGCGCACCAGAACGAGATCATACACCGCGATATCAAACCGACGAATGTGTTGATCGCCAGTGATGGATTCGTTAAGATCACTGACTTCGGTGTCGCGCGCGGCAAGACGCACCCACGTTTAACATCGACCGGTGCTGTCGTCGGTACTCCATATTATATGTCGCCGGAACAAGCCGCAGGAGAAGATCTTACGTCCCGGTCCGACATTTACAGTATCGGCATCGTTCTGTATGAGATGATCACGGGTAAGAAACCGTTCACCGGGCAGAACGCGAACGCGGTCACTGCGAAAGTCTTACGCGGTCACTATGCATCACCCTTTTTCTCCGGTCCTCATCATAGTTACCGCCTGTCCCGCATAATCAACCGGGCAATGAAGAAGAACAGGAACCGACGGTACGAAACGGCAGAGCAGATGGCTCACGCCCTGTCCCGTTTCATCGGATGGAAAAAACTCGCTCAGAAAGAAAAAATACTCAAGGAACTCGTCCAGACGGTTGACCATGCGAAAAAGATGACGACGATAGTCAAAAAGCCGAAAAAGAAACGCCGCAGAAAGCAGAAGGGTACGCCCTGGTATCTGTATGCGCTGCTGTTCGCCGTGCTCGGCGCGCTTCTGTACTATATCTACAATCTCGTTTTCCGGTAATCGCTGCACCAGTCTGCGGCAGTATTGACATCACCTACCTTCTCATTACAATTACCACATGGTTGAGAAATCATTATTACAGCAAGTAAAACTATTCGGCGATCTAAAGGAAGCTGAGTGGGAGGAATTATCCAAGATCACCGCGAGCAAAGAATTCATCGAAGGCGATATTCTGTTTTCCGAGGGAGACGCGTCGACCGAAGTATATATGGTTATGAAAGGCGAGGTGTCGATACAGATCAAACTCGCGCCGCAGCTGGGAGAATCGACGGTGTTCACCGCCCGACCGTTCGACGTGATCGGCGAGTTTGCTTTCGTCGATGCGAAGGCACGGTCGGCAACCGCGCGCTGTACCAAAAAAGCCGTTGTGGGAGTGATCGAGAAAGCGGATTTTGAAGACATCGTGAAACGGTTCCCGGCGATCGGTCTGAACTTCTACCGCTCGGTCGTGTGTCTCTTGAGCGATCGATTACGCAGGATGAATGCCACCTTACGAGAAACATACCTGCGGTTTGCCGGTCTCGAAATGTAATATTTCCAGACGTGAAATGAATTTTGTTTATTCGCGAGCGTATACAGCGGACATCGGTCGCCATGTATTTCCCACGGAAAAATATTCACTCATCTACACGACACTGAAACAGGAAGGCATCCTTACTCAGGATAACCTTTTCGAGCCGCAGCGTCCCGACAACGACGCACTCCTCAAGGTCATAACTGAGGAATACCGGGATGATCTCGTCAATGCGCGTATGACCGCGCGCACGTACCCTTCGGAAATGCCAGTGACGCCAAACATCATCAATGCTCAGATCCTGTGCTGCGGTGGTTCGTCTCTCGCTGCAGAACTTGCACTGCCGCACGGTGCGTGCTACCATATTGGCGGCGGATTCCATCATGCATTCAGGGATCATGCCGAGGGATTCTGCTACCTGAACGATGTCGTATACGCGGCAGTGACCGCGCTGGAACAGGGCGTGGATAAAGTCGCAGTGATCGATTGTGACCTGCATCAGGGCAATGGAACCGCACATTTTTTCCAGGATGAACGGCGTGTATTTACCTTTTCCATGCATCAAGAGCGTCTGTACCCGAAGAAAGAACGTTCCGATCTCGATATCGGTCTCGATATCGGGGTGAGCGACGACGAGTATCTCGAGAAGCTGGCGCCTGCCCTGGACAGGATCTTTGGTGAGTTCAATCCTGCCCTTGTAATCTACCTTGCCGGTGCCGACCCCTACATATTCGACCAGCTCGGCAGTCTCAGGCTCAGCGTTGAGGGTTTGCGGAGGCGGGATGAACTGGTGTGTGAACACGCACTATCCCGGCAAATCCCGGTCGCGGTCGTGCTTGGAGGAGGGTATGCCGAAGATGTCGCGGATACCGTCGAGATACACAGTAACACGGCACGGGTCATACATGGACTCGAGAAAAAATATTAAGATATTTTGTATTAGAAATTCCGTATAAAAAAGGAGTAAGTATGCTGGCACTTCAATTAATAATGCTCGCCGTCATACAGCAAGGAGCACCTATGATACAGTTACCAGAACACAGGTCGACGAACGTCTCGATAGAAGAATGTATTGCATCGAGGCGCTCGGTCAGGACGTTCCGCAGTCAGAACCTGACGCAGGAGGACATTGCCACCCTGCTCTGGGCGGGCCAGGGTATTACCAGCGAACGAGGGTTCCGTGCGGCACCGTCTGCCGGTGCAACCTATCCGCTCGTGCTGTACTATGCCACAGGGCAGGGGCTTTTCCAGTACAACCCGAAAAGTCATGGCGCGACAAAGAAGTCGGATTCTGATCTGAGAAAAAGTATTGCCCGGTCGGCGCTGAACCAGATGTTCATCGCCGATGCCGGCATGGTGATCGTGATCACGGCGCGTTTCTCGAACACCACGGCGCGCTATGGTGAGCGCGGTATCCGCTATGTCTATATCGAGGTTGGTCATTGCGCGCAGAATATCCATCTCGAAGCGGTCGCGCTCGGGCTTGCGAGCGTTCCCGTGGGTGCGTTTGACGATGCAGCATTAAAGGATGTATTGGGTCTTGAACATGAGGAGCCATTGTATATAATACCAGTGGGGTATCCAAGATAGATATAAGATAGTAATTCATTATTTAATATATGATGCACAAAAAATGGAGATAGCAATATGAACATGGTGATAATGATGTGCTTGCTAGCAACGATGATCGCGCCACATCAGGATCTTGTGAGTATAGACATTGCCAGCAGTCAGGATGTCAGGGAACTCGATGCGCTCGGTGTCGTCATAAACGAGGTGTATCGCGACCATGTGGTAGCAGAGATCGGACACGACCTCTATGCCGAGGTCGCGCGCCGCGGATATGTTCCTGTACTCCTGCAGCAGAATATTGACGAAGTATACTTGAAGAATTTCTTAGACCGCAGTGGAAGGAGCCAGTATTTAACCTATGAACAGTATCGCGATTCCATGGTTTTCTTTGCGACGAACTACGAGATCTGCCATCTCGAGACGCTCGGGTTGAGCCATTATAACCGCGTGCTTCTGGTCATGAGGATCTCGGACAATGCCGACCTTGACGAGACCGAACCCGCGGTCCATTTCGAGGCGAATGTGCACGGCGACGAGAAGATCGGATGGGGAGTTAGTTTCTCCATGATTAAGTATCTCGTGGAAGAGTATGATAACGATCCCTACGTGCAGCAACTCGTGGACAGCCGCGAGATATGGATCGCTCCCATGGTTAACACGGACGGGTTCGTCAATCACACCCGGTATAACGGCCGCGGCGTAGACCTGAACCGCAACTGGGGATGGATGTGGGGCAATGAGTATTCCTGCGGCAGCGATTTCATGAGCGAGAACGAAGCATGGTATTTCGGAGAGCATTTCTGGCGCCATCCGTTCGTCACGTACGTATCGTTCCATGCCGGCACCATCTACATCTCCGAACCGTGGTCTTATACGACCTATCTACAGCCGCCTGAACAGAACCTCATCCATCATCTGAGCCAGGGGTATGCGAGCAATACGGGCTACCCGTACGGACAGGGCTCCATCGGTATGTATCCGATCAACGGCTGCACCAAAGATTATGATTACGGCTGCGGCGGCGAGGTCGGCTGGTCGGTTGAGGTGTGCTATCAGAAGACGCCGTCGCCGGATTCGATCGACGTGATATTCGAACGCGACAAGCCGTCCATGCTGTGGCTCATGCACAAGGCAGGTCAGGGTATACACGGGCTCGTGACCGACAGCCTGGGAAGCGATCCCCTGCGTGCGATCATCCTCGTGGGACCCAGTAACTGGCACAGCTATTCTGACGAGGCGAACGGAGATTTCCACCGGTTCTACTTGCCGGGTACGTACGATGTCACGGTCATGGCACCGGGGTATGATCCCAAGGTGTTCGAGGATGTGGTGGTGCCGTCAGGCACGCCGGACAGTTCTGTATATCTGGACGTGCAGCTCGTTCCGAATCCCTATTTGCCCTTGTATGCCACACGGGTAATGGGAACGCGCTACGTATCGACCTCCAGCAATATGACCTATCCGGTATGGGCTCTGTTCCCGAACGATGGTCAGGCGTACCAGATCGACAGCGGGAAATGGATCGTGCTTGCCTTTGACAACCCGATACGCGACGGTGTTGGTGATGATATGACCGTGTACAGCACCAGCGCTTCTGGCTCGGCGACCGTGAGGGTAAGCAATGATTGGCGCGGCTCATGGCAGACCGTGGGGACTGCTACCGGTTTGGAGAGTTCGTTTGATATCTCGGCAACCGGTCTCGATTCAGCCTGCTATGTGCGGGTAGAAGCGTCCGGACAGTTCATGCTCGATGCGGTCGAAGCTCCCCTGTTGACCGGTATTACCGAGTGGGGTGGAGGCGAAGCGGTGGTAGGTGCGGTCTCCCTGATGCCGACGGTCGTGTCGTCGCGCACGTTGTTGAGCATATTCAATCACGACGCCCAACCGCATATGTTGAATGTGTATAATATTGCGGGGCAGCGCGTACGCGAACTGTTCGTTCCGGCAGGCCGGAGCGAAGTTTCGTGTACGGGCATGAGCGCGGGCGTGTATTTCTTCACTGATACCGAGACGCAGGAGACGCAGCGTATCGTTGTGTTGAAATAACCGGTTCGAACCGTTATGAGAGAGGGGTTTCAGATAGAACGCAAGAGGGCGGCGCTGCTCGTCATCGATATGATGAAATATTTCTGCGACGAATCGAGCAGTGCCTGCGTCGGTGAGCCGAACATGCTCATCACCGGTGTCGTCCGGCTGGTCGATGTATTTGTTAAGGCACGCAGACCCGTGGTATACACGCGCCATCTCGATGTTTCGACCAGGCGCAACATGATGATGAAGTGGTGGCAGGAAAATATATTACCAAGCAATCCCTTGAGTGAACTCATTGATGAACTCGATACGTCAAAGGGCATGGTTTTGATCAAACATCAATACGATGCCTTTTCCAAAACGCGGCTCGAGCGCGTCCTGCTGCAGAAGCGCGTGGAACAGGTCGTGATATGCGGCGTGCTGACCAATCTGTGCTGCGAAACGACCGCTCGGTCGGCATTCATGAGGGGCTTTGAAGTGTATTTCACGGAAGATACCACGCGCACGTATACGAGAGCGATGCACGATGCCACCCTGTTGAATCTTGGTTACGGATTTGCGACGATCGTAAAGACTGCTGAGGTTTTGAAGGCAATGGAATAGCCGCTGCGTATTTGGGACAGAGATTTATCTCTAGCGCTCGGCTTGACATACCACGTATACTCCTTATAATCCAGCATGCCAAGGGTACACGATGTTGCGATTGTCGGCTGCGGACCAGCCGGTATCAGTGCCGCCCTGCAGCTGCGCCGGGCTGGCATCGATCCCCTGGTTTTTGAAGCGCGGCAGGTGGGCGGGCTCCTTAATAATGCTTATCTCGTCGAGAATTACCCGGGATTTCCCGACGGTATCAGCGGCGCTGGACTTGTGAAAAAATTCCAGAAACATTTAAAAAAATGGAATATCAAAGTCCGTATGAAAAAAGTGGATGCCATTAATAAGCAAAGGAATTACTACCTGCTCTCAGCAGGCAGGACATATTGCTGCCGTTTCGTGGTGTATGCAGCCGGGACCAGACCGCGCATGCATTCTGTCGGTCTAAAGGCTGCCAGGAAGTATATCGTGTATGATGTCGTCAGCCTGGGCAGGGTGCGGGGCAAACATATTGTGATCATCGGTGCCGGTGATGCAGCCTTTGATTATGCGCTTGGTCTCGGTGAGCGCAATCTCGTGACCATACTCAACCGGACCCGGAAGACAAAGGGTCTTGGACTGCTCTTTGACCGGCTGCATAAGGGTGTATACAGAAAAAACGTGCGGTATATGGAGAATACCAGGATCATATCGATCAAGAACAGTACGGCTGACAAGGAGTTCAATGTCATTGTCAGGGCGCGGTCGGGAAACCAAACCCGTGACATGCACTGTCATTTTGTGCTGGCAGCCCTGGGCAGGGAGCCCGAGCTCGAGGGCCTTTCCAAAGGATTGAAACGAATGCATCCAGAATCGACAAGGAATTTCCTTTTCGTCGGTGATGTGAAGAACGGCGATGCACGGCAGACT
>CP070834.1:1205110-1232477 GCA_020341755.1 Caldifarciminota bacterium
CGTCATCGAATATGCACGTTGCCATGACCACGTACGGGCCAGAGGGGGCGATGATCGGCACACTGCCGAGGTAGGTCGCCCGGTTGTACGCGGTAACTGTCACGTACATGGTACCGGGTGCGCCTGGAGCCGGATCAAGATCGACCGTCACGTTACCAGAACCATCAGTATACCCGTGACCGACGAGAAGCGTATCAACATAGAGCCCAACCAGGGCGCTCGGCACACCGGGAACACTGACGGTGAAACTTGACTGACCGATATTCATGGAACCGGCATGGTTCACGGTCATGGATGCCGGCGTATCGCTCCGGAACTGCAGGGATGCATCGCCGAAGATGAGCCAGGTCTGCGCCATTTCCACACCCGTGGCACTTCCGCCATAATATTCCACCATGTAGCAGGCGCCGTTAAAGCACATACCGCCGATCGTGTTCTTCAGGTCCTGGGTCAAGACCGCATTCGCACCTGCCTGACCTACGACGGGCGGGTCCCAGGACTGGTTGATCGAAGAACCCCAGTGGGCAATGAACCCGTCGGGCTCAGCGACCGTACCGGCGACCATGGATGCCTCGCAATAGCAGGCACTGCCGTCAAAGTTACCGACCACACAGGCAACCGAAAGGGCAAAGGGCAGCATCCAGGGGTTATCCAGGTTGTTTATGTCTCCGATATCAAAACCGCCGCCGTTTCCCCAACCGGTCGTACTGCCGTGGCCGATGTAATTGATGATGCTCGTGCCGTCCTCGATAAATCCTTTGATCATGGCAGTCGTACCCCAGTAATCATAACTCTTGTTCACCTCGGTATAGGTGTAGGCGAGCAGGGAATCGCGCAGATAGTTGCAGCGTGTTGAATCGGCAGGTGACCCCTGGGCGCTTGCCACACCCAGACCGACATGATACCAGTCAGCACCCAGGTCCGGTGTCTGTTCATACCCGATTGACCGGCTTACCTGTTTGTCGATATTGGTAGCACTGCCGCCATTACTACTGAACCGCGAGACAAAGATGTCCGGGTAATAATCACCGCCTGATGTATAGGCATAGACCGGGTCTGCAGCAGCTCCGACAGCAGCACCAGAGGTACCGATTGCCGGCTCGACCTCATTGCCGTCACCAACCAGATGTACCCAGACCAGGTCTCCAGCATCGTACTCGGCCTGAATGAAATTCTTGATACTGGTCGGGTTATTACCGATCGAAGACACGGGTACGAGTTTTGTCTCGATGCCTTTCATCCGCTTCCAAACCTTGAAGTCTTCCATGTTGCTCATATAGGCATCGGCACATATGATCACCATCCTGCCTGCCCGCTCGCTGATTGAATCATAGCGAGCCTGATGGAAGTTCAGGAAATTATTCTCATAAATACCCACGAACTCACGCGCAATACCACTGTTCACCCTGTTCAGTATGTTCGGTCCACCTGTCCCGGTCTGGAATACTTCAACGACCACTTTTCGGGCAATACGCAGTTCACCAGTCGCAGGATTATAACTGAACGGGTTCCAGCGTACGTTGATGCCACGATAGTCGCGGAGTATGAATGGCTCGCCGAGCTCGATGGTATTGGCAGGCCAGAACCGGCTGGTAGCATAGAATTGATCGAAGATATAGGGAACATCATCGGGATCGACATTACGGTAGAGATTTCCTTTTGAAGGCACCACCGGATTGATCTGCCGTGTTTCGTAGTCCACGCTGACGATGCGGAAATTCATCTGTGCATTATCCGGGATGATGATGTTCCTGCAGACCGTGGGAAGCTCGGGCATGCCTTGTTCCAGGAACGTGACCTGCCCGGGCACCGTGACCCGTGAATACGTTGAACCTTCGATAGTGACCGGTTCCACAGAATAACCCTGCAACTCAAATGCCAGGGTGATACTGGAACCACGGTCCTCTAAAACCTGTATGTCCGGCACTGTGGCTGCTGCAGCCGCTTGCCAGACCATACACAGGGAAATACAGATAAGAGCTAGTCGCATCAAACCTCCTTTAGTTCTTAGCGCAACAAGATTGCCTTGTTAACTCTAGTAAAATCTTCGGTTTTGTATTGTACGAAATAAACGCCCGCAGCGACCATGCGACCTTTGTCATCCTGCCGGTGCCATAGTATTCGGTTCTCGAGATGACTTGTTGCAGGGTCCGGGTAGAACGTACGTACGACACGGCCTGCCGCATCGTAAATACTGATATAAGTTTTCGCATTTAACGTACCAGCTGCGAAAATGATATGCACATCATGGGTCGAAACCGATGGGAATACCCTGAACAGCGGTGCCCTGATGAGCATTTCCTGTCCGCTCTCGGTTCCGACAAGGAAATTCGATAGATTGCCGATCTCCCAGTCAAGAAGTGACGGATCGTCCGGTGCATCGGTTTCAATACGATAGAACTGCGACGAGAGGCGAATGATATTATAGGTTACCGTACTCAGCCCGCTGAGATCGATGGTATCATATTCCGTCTGAGAGAAGAACCCGCTGGCATTGCCAGGCAGGTCACTATCCGGGACGGGTTGCCACGTTCCATCAAGGTATTCCACCTGCAGCATGATAGAATCAGACCCAGTCGCCTTATGCCAGATGACATCACCCCAGTGTGCACGCGGGTAGGTGGCGTCGAGTTCATCGAAATCAACTGCCGTGCCGGTCATAGATCCCTCGTCACTGGCGAGTTCATACGAGTAGGTCAGCACAACATTATCGCACGCACACGCATATCCCCAGTGAGATGAAGAGGTGCTGTCACTATAGAACCAGTCAAACTGTACTGAATCGCAGGGAAGGTATGAAGTCAGATCTACTACAGCAGTACCATTCGTGCTGCTGGTGTACACGGCAATATCATCCCAGCCGTTCCAGGTACTGCCGGTGGCGGTGCGGACCTTAACCCGGTATTTTTCACCGGTCTGGTATACCTGGAATCCATAACCATATTCAAACTGGAGAGACGTTGCAGCCGGAGGAACACCAATAGCGGGTGAGATCAATTCTTCGTTATTGTTTATTACCCCGTTGCCGGCGTCGTCATCAGAATAGAATGCATACGATGAACCATAGTATGGTGGGGGATAAGAACCCATATCACCGGTCGTTCCGGTTTCCCATTCATAGCCATCACCATTCCCATTAATGACAGTCCAGCCAACCGGCAGTCCGCTCTCAAAATCTTCATCGAGCAGGGTATCAGTGATGATCACGCCACTCACGCCTAATATGACGCTATCACCTTGGACTGCAGTTTGATACAGAGTATTGTAACTGAATTGTGCGGCAGTGGTCTGAAACCAGGAGCAGGAACTCGCAGGCAGGTCAAAACCAATGGTCAATGAGCGCTTCACAGTATACGGTGTCCAGTAATTACTGCCACCCGGGTCTGTACATTTTACCTTCCACCAGTATGTTTCGCCGTCCGTGAGTGCCGACGGGAACGTGAAATTGACCGTGGCACCGCTGGCGTACGATCCGGTCGTGCTGCTGTCGGGGCTGGTGAAGTCTGTATCCGTGTCCCAGAGAACGCGGTACTGGATGTCATCGTTCTGCGGGTCATCTGAGTAGAAGCTCAGAGTCGGTTGATCATCAGGGAGGCGGGCAAAATCCAGTGGTCGGATTATCGTCGGTGTATCAGGCGTACCAGCATCGACGACCGGTACCTTTACTTCATACCGATAATAGTTCACCTTGGTGACGGTGACCACGAGCGTGTCGAGGGGATCCTGCGGTGGGATGGGTATATCAATGGAACTACCCGTTCCTTCAACAACCCCGATTATAACATAATCTTCAGTCAAGGCTATCACTGAGCTGTCATCAGCCTGTACTGTGAAGGTCGTCTGTCCGGCAGGCAATGTTGCATCGTGCACAACCGTTAGGTTGCTGGGTATCTCCGTGTAGAGAATATTGAAACAATCACCGTGATGGTGGAAAAGACCGTAGGTGATGTCTTTACTACCAGTATTGTATGGCCAGCTCGACGCTTCGAGATAGTATTTTCCATAGGTCATTGCCTGGCACGGTCTGAGATTGTCGTATCCGGTCATCTCAGCCGCTGGATACCCTGGATCGAACTCGGGCCACATGCAGTCATAACATCCCCACACATACGCATCGTTGACGAAAGAATAACTCACCTGGGACGCAGCATTAAGGGCAAGCGCACCATAATCAATGCGGTGGAATTTTTCCGTAAAACACTGGCTTGACCAGTCATAGCGACCGGTCAGACAATTTGACGAGTAAACGAACGTGAACATCGTGTTCGTGAGATTATCGAGATGTGACGTATTGTAGGCTGGTTCTCCCCAACCGAGTTCATTCCCATGATCGCGGTGCTGCAGCAGGAATGCGCCGTCATTGATCGCATTCGTAATCGCGCTTGATGTACCATTGTTCCACCAGGTTGAATTGTTCTGGTTCGTGGTGCTCGGCAGCCAGCCGACATTATACCAGTAATTGACGACCGTACTGGTGTTCGGTGCAGTAGACCAGGCACCTCCGACTACTGGCGTGCCGTCATATATATTGTACTCACGCACCGGGTTTTTACCCAAACCGGTGATGAAGAAACCCCGCAGTACCTCACCGCATAGTTGAAACCAGCGTTCGGTCTGCCAGGCACAGGCCATGATCGGACGATCGTAAAAACCGGCATCAGTATAAGGCGAACGTTCATAATCCAGGAATTTGTTGATCATCAGACTGAGCTGTGCTTCTGTCTGCGCGCAAATACGCGCGTGATGTAGTTCAGGCAGATTATCTCCGTTAAAATCCGCATACCAGTTGTCAGAAACATAGGTGCCGGAATACGGGTGCGTGAAACTCGGTGATGTGATACCGTATACGTCACCGGATGACGGGTAATCGGACAGCAAAAGGAATGCAACGGGTGCAGGATCCCAGGTGTCGTATGCATTCTCAAGAAAGTTCTTTATATCGTTTGTGGTTGATCCTCCGATGTCAGTGAGTGTGAAGATCTCACACGATATGCCCTGTAATTGACGCCAGCACCAAATGGTATCTGCCCATGCCGCAAAAACCGCATCATCAGGGATGATGATGATATACTCGACATTGTCACGGTTTTTAGATCGATGATAAAAATCGATGCTGGGAAGCGAAGCGTAATTCAATAAATGACCCTGCAGGATCTGTTCCCAGTGCGGGCTGCGCAGCCGGTCTTCGCCGAACTGACCTGTACCACCGAGAAAATCAATGCGGATACGTATATCTTTATAGACGATCAATTCTTCGGTTACAGGATTGTACCTGAATGGAGTAATCCCGAGCATGACGCAGTCGACACCGCGGATTTCCCTAAGATCAGAAAGCCTTACCGGCGTATCTGGGTAGTATGCATTACGGTTGTAGATATCCATGTTGCGTTCGTATTTCAGGGGTGAGTCGTCTGTGTCGAGTGGAAGGACAGGCGCTGGTGCCACCTTCACTCCACGATACACCTCTGTCCTGAAATCGATGATGTTCACGCGGGCGGTCGCGCCTTCTGGTACCGCGATGTATCGTCCGGTCCCTGCCAGATTCGGCGCACCGGCATCGTTAGGCAAGAAGATACCCGGAATACCATAGGTCTTCATGTCTGTCCCGTTGATCGCCATATCTTCAACGACCATCTCGTGTATGCTGAAGATGATCTCAACACCCTGAGGAGATTGGGATACCAGATTGAATAGCGGGTGCTGTCCCCAGTTATTCTCGAACGAGATGATCTCGACATTGTTGCTCATTATAAGCAACATTAAAAAGGCATTTAACGCAGGCATATATTTCCCTCAAACAGGACCAGGATACTTATGTTACTCACATGATGATATCCTGGTCCTGATCGTATATTCATCAATTACCTCATGAGAATGGTTTTCTCAACAGTATGGTACTCATCAGCCTTGAAGTGTACAAAGTACACACCTGATGATACCTGTCTGCCCATGTCGTCTCTTCCGTGCCAGATACTGGCATAATAGCCCGGTTCGGCAATGCCATCGGTGAGTGTCCGTACACATCTGCCGGCCACATCGAAGATCTGCAGGGTGACATGTGCATGCTGAGCGAGCTGGTACTGAATACGCGCAACGCGATTGACCGGATTGGGATACACGGCATGCATACGGGTGACCCGGGGAATGAGGAGTTCTGCAGGTTGTTCCTCTACCCCGGGGGCGATGATGCCGAAGAATTTCATGATCGAATCGATGAGTACGGCACGGGTTGATACACCGCTTGCATCAGTGAGCAATCCTAGTTCGAACGATGTACCGACCGTCCGGTAATCACCGGCATCGTTCGCTACGCCGCAGTTATATGAGTTGTCGCCGTCGTGGAAAATGAGGAATCCTGACCCGGATGGATTTATGTGGTCGATCCAGTTGTTCTCGCCGCCGTATGCGAAATTCATACCCGTGGTAAAGGCACCCGATTCTCCGACCACCGGACCCAGGTCATCATCACCATCATCCACCGCGTTGATCCCGAATAGCGGGCAGAAGTCATACCCACCCCACATCGGGTCATAATACCAGATATCGCCGCCTTCTAAGTACATCCTGCCATCCTGGTTCTGGAGGAAATTAACCAGGGTGTTTGCCTGCTGGCTACTGGCGTCGATAGTATAATTATTGCTGTAAATGCCCACACAGACGATCACCGACTGGTATAGGTTCAGGTCGGTCGGCAGTGTCGTCTCGCTGTAATCACCAGTGTATCCGAGCGCAGTAAGTATCGAGTGCATGTTCTGTCCGGGAGCGGGTGTGGGGTCCGGGTTCCAGAGATAATAGTGTTTCTTTCCTATGACCAGGGTGAAGCTGACCGTGTCGACATAGATGCCAGATACGACTTCTATATCGAACTGGACCGACGTACCGGTCGGGGTCGATGCGTCGGCAGTGACATTATACGGGTCGGCAGAATTATCAGCGGTGGCACCGGGATCGATCGTACCGAAATTGCCCGATCCATCGTTGACCGTCACATAGGTAGAGGAAACATTGACGATCGTTGAGGTCACGTTTTCGGCAGTTGCGCCACCTTCATTCTTGAGCGTCATGACGAGATCAACGGTCTCGTCCGGGTCGAGTATACCATTGCCATTGCCTCCGATGACCTCATGTTCCTGGTACGTGAGTATTGGTGCATAGACCGTGACCGATGGATGTGACATCCAGGTGCTGTCATAATTGTCACAGAATTCCAGGTCAAAACTTACTGTATGATTATTCGGGCAGTTGGTGGCAATATCGAATTCGTACGAGGGCGTTGAGAGCACTGAGTCATCAGCAGGGATCGTACCATAATAACCTGAGTCAACTGTTACGGTTATATAGGGATCACTCTCGGCGAGCAGTCCGTATACTCCGTACGCCGGGTCCACACCGACATTCTTTGCATAGACGTCGAAATCGATCGATTCACCCGGGTTTGCCTGACCATTACCGCCGTCGTTCAGTATGGTTGCACCAGCAACCACATAGGGGCCTGACGGTGCAGTTATGATTGCAAGCCCTTCATGCGGTGCGAAATCGTGTTTCGTGACAGTCACAAACATAGTATCACCGACATTTGACGGTGAAATATTGATCAACGCCGTTCCGGCACCATTTGTATATGCTGCTTCGTGGACTTCCGGTGATTCATTCGGTATCCAGCAGCACACAAGCGCGTCCTCAAGTGGTGTACCGCCATCAAAGACCGTGACCGTGTAATCGTAGGTGCCGGGGAATACAACCGGGTCATAGGTTACGTTCATAGTACCGGGCTCATCGGTCCATAGATCGAGCGAGGGATCGCCGAGCACATGATACCCTTCGTAGTAATACTGCTTTATACCGGAACCAGAAAGGTACACGCCGTCATACATGCCATCCAGTGTAAAGCGTCCATGTTCATACATATGGTCGGCATAAATGCCTTCATACCATTCACGCTGCAGCCAGTCATCCTCTCCCCAGTACGTGGACGGGCATGAACCGTAATAACCTACTGCACCGCCGTTGGCTTTTCTGAGCCAGGCTTCACCGCCGCAGGGATTGGTGCTGGAGCCGAAATTATTCGCCAGACAGCAGTGTCCAGTCGCGATCGTGAGCCGGTCGCCATTGGTCAAGCCATTGATATGTGAGACCACGAACAACGGTCCGTCATGCCAGCCGTCATCTGATCCATGACCTGACATGGTGATGAGTGTCCTGCCCGCATTCACGTTGTTGGTGACATCCGCGGTCGTTGCGCCGTACGTCGTCATATACAGTTTATATGTAGTATAGCCGTTCGGGTCCATGAACGTACTGGTACAGTAATTATGCGTACCTTCGCTGACTGTGTAATTATCGTAGCCTGCGCAGAATGCATCATCCTTGAACCAGCCCGAAGGCATATCAGCCTGCTGGTAGGTCAGTATTTTATCGACGACCGCTGTGATATGCGCGGTGCTTTCCACAGAGAGCCTGCCATAGAATACATCAGGTAAGTAACCACTACCGTCAAGCTCGGCGTAATACAGGTCGGTCACCTTGTATGATGAACCGCCGGTCGGTGCCGGCATGTAACCGCCGTTGACATCACCGACCAGGAGTAGATAAGTCGGTGCTGGCGACTGTGCATCGATGTAATTCTCAATACCAGAATATGTCCAAGATGCAATGCTATCCTGGTTTGCCACTTTGACCTTGAAGCCCTTTTTCTTGAACCAGGCTGCCAGGTCATTCACCTGTGTTTGAAAATTGTTGTGAGTAATGATGAGGTAATGAATAGGCAGCGGTAAGACGTCACGTGTGAAGGTTTCATACAGTTCATAATTGGAAACCCGAATCTTGATGAACTCTTCGAATACCGGTGAGTAATCATCGAGTACCCTGCGGCGAGTTGCTACCTGATCTCCACCGACAAAATCTACCCTGATGTCAAAACTGGTATAGCATCTGATCATATTGGTAACGGGATTGTATTGAATGGGTGTAAGCTGGACGGTCACGAGCCGATGTCCTCTCATGATATCATCGTTCATTATACTGATCAGGGTTTGAGGATAAAATGCATTCTGGGTGTAGGTTCGTTCGTCGAGTGTGTAGACCGGTTTTTCGCCAGCGATCTTGAGGACGGAAGCCAGAGCCGGCATGAGCCGCGTGTTGATACCCAGTGCTTCCAGCGAAAATTCTTCATACTCGCTTTCAAGTACGGTAAATCTGACATCAGCGTCTAAAGGCACAGCAATGGTCCGGGAGATCATGGGTAATTGTGGTTTACCGATATCGCCAACATGGTATCCATCAGGCAAGGACAGCAAGGTGAATGTTTCACCGGTGGTGTTGATCATGTCATGGGTTTCTATGGTCTGAACATCGCAGCCAAATACCGAAACACGGAACGCATACGTTTGCGTATTCGAGTACAGCGATATCATTTCGGGTTCATACTGCGCGTTATCAGTGAAGGGGACCCAATCTGCATGAATTAGACTGATGGACAATAGCAATACCAATGCGCCTGTGAGTAGGCGTATTGTATAGTTCATACATCCTCCTTTAGTTGATTAAACCTCCTATGCCGTGAAAGGTTTAAGTCTATGGCCTTATTCTCTACTTTGCTATAGAGAAAAAGGCTAATCATGTTATGATAGTAAAAAATCATTAAATGTCAAGCCCTTAGAGCATATTTAACATGAGGAGAGAGGTCCAACAGGGGGGGTTAAAAGCATAGGAGGTGTCTTATTGGACCTCCCTCCGCACAAATTCTCCTCTGCCCCAATAATAGCCTTTTTCTATAGTATAGTGACTATTTTGGTATTGTCAATAGGGCGTCTCAGCCACTTCATGCTACGCTGAAGTCACATTCTTGAAGACATATTTCATTGAAGCCATGTCCGCAAAAGTAGACTGAAGACACGCGGAGCTGAAGATAGAAAAGATTAGAATTTACAGTGCTTTTTGCTACTTTATGATGTTATTCACGATATAAACGTTTTAAACGTTCGAAACGTCATTAAATCGTACAAACCAAAAAAACTATACAAACCAGATAAACGAAATAGACTAAATAAACTAGACAAATGAGACAAACAGGTTTAACGGTACCCCAGTTGTCTCAGTTCATACTCTAAATAGTCAGTGATTTCGGTGTTCTCCGGGTTGATCTGGGCGGCGATCCGGAGCGCCTGGAGCATCTTGTCGAGTTCGCCCCGGTTCTTGTATATCATGGCACTGAGAAAATACCGCTGCGCGGTCAGATACTGTTCATACAGGGTAGTATCACTGATGTTCTGGATTACACTATGGGGTGGGATGCGAATCTTCATGAGCTCATACAGATTCGTACTCCAGTTCTCCCTGGCAGCGCTATGGGGATGGTGGAATTCCAGCAAGGGAAAATCATCGGTATTGAGCTGTGCTTCCCTGGTAAGCTTCCGGACAGCATTCTCGTCCAGGATAAGAGAGATTGCTAGATTATAGGGGTCATCAAGAATATCATCGCCGAGCCTTGTCAGATACTGTTGTGTGCGGCTGAAATCAAGCTTCAACGGAGTGGGAGAACCTACCATGATACCGTGGGAAAAGCCGAGCCAGACAGTTGTGTGGGGAAAAACTGATGCGAAGGTCTTTATCAGGCTCCTGAATTCCTCAAGGGTCACCCTGTGCAGGGGCAGGTACTGGCAGATAACATAATCTTTTTTTAGGATGTCCTTGCACAATTGAAAATACTCCCTGGTATAAAGGTTATTACATCCGAGGGTGGGGTGGGTGGGGTCGCACGATATCACATCATACTTCTTCTCTGACATAAGGATGAGCGTGCGAGCATCACCATCAATGAAATTGATACGCTCATCATTAATGACATCTCGGTTATAGTTTTTGAAATATTGGGCTGCATCTCTGACGCCGGGACATATCTCGATGCAGTCGATCTCGAGAACATCATGCTGGGCAACTGCCGAGGCGGTTACGCCGATACCGAAACCGACCACGAGTGCATTTTCTACATCAGGTTTGATCAAAAACGGTAGATGTCCAAGCATTTTGACGACTTTGAGGGCATCGTAGGTCGTTCCGCACACCGCACTGTTATTGATGTAGCACGCCCGGATATTGGTCCGGACATCTTCATGCACGATGACCGTACCTTCACGCGTTTCCTGGTAGTATAGAATTTTATCTGTACGCCTTGGTGTACGGAACAATGAGGGCGGTACGATCAGAGTTCGGTTCGATCCCGACCATACCAGAAATGCTGTTATGATTATAACTGGTGCAGTGAATGCGAGCTTGACTTTGAACGGGGACCGGTATCGGAATACGTATAACATGAAACCGACACAGATATACAGACAGCCGATGATGATGATACTAATGACGGTTCCAACGACCGGTATGAGAATAAAAGCCGCGCATAATGAACCAATGATACTGCCGATCGTGTTGATGAAGTAGATAACACCAACATCCTTACCAATATAGTGGATATCCTTGATATAGAGCGTGCAGATGAGGGGAAAGCTAATGCCCATGAGAAAGGTGGGTACGAATGCAAGTATGCCAGCAAGCAGTAAGGGAGGAAGTGTGAGTTGTATCGAGGGTAGGTCCAGAACACCAGTCAGATTGTATAATATGTCTGGTAAATCATTGATAATGATGGTTATGCAGAGTACGAAGAGACCGATACCTGCGAGGCAAACTCCGAGAGTAAGCATCTTCTGGTGTTTAGAAAGGAAGCGTGCATAGAACATGCTGCCCAGAGTGATTCCGATTAAGAAAACGATGACTACGCTCGTGAATCCATAAGTTGAATTGGCAAGAAAAATATGCAGTATGCGGGTCCACAAGATTTCCAGAGCGAGGGCTGCAAAACCCGTGAATCCTGCTACCACTATCAGTATAGAAAAAGGTGAAATCTTTGCTTCCCTGACGGGATCTCTTGTTATGGGATTGGTGGTTTTTTTTACCAGAATCATTGCACCTGCGCCGGCAAAGAAATTAATGACAACGGCAACGAGATGTGTCGTGAATTGTCCGAATGCTGCGATGAGGAGAAAACCGGTGAGTCCGGCACCGAT
This sequence comes from Caldifarciminota bacterium, assembly GCA_020341755.1. Taxonomy (GTDB): domain Bacteria; phylum Hydrothermota; class Tepidihabitantia; order SM23-42; family SM23-42. Next base: position 1,217,170 of record CP070834.1, read on the forward strand.
GACGCTGCCGAGTGTATTTGTGGCATAGATCGTACCAACGCCCCGAGCGATCCTGCGTCCCCGCTTTGCCCAGATGCGTGTGAGTACGGGGAGGGTACTGCCCATCATGATGCAGGGGATGAGCATGAGAAATACAACAAGCAGCCCCAATAGCGGTATCGCTGCATTTGTACCTATCGATCCGGCGAGTGTCTTCATGAGAGAGGGAAGGTTGCGCAGTATGAGGTACAGCATGAATGATGCCGCCGCGGTACTAAGTTGAAGAATACCGAACAGACGCAGGCGCGCACCTACACGATCGATCTTTCTACCAAAGAGTAGACCTCCCAATCCGAGACCTGCCATGAAAATCGCAACGACCAGCGCGATCGCAGCATTTGTCGAACCGAACACGAGTGTTAGCTTCCGGATCCAGATGATTTGATAGGTGAGAGTTGAAAATCCTGCCAGGAGGGCAAGGATTACAAGTAATGTGCGCGAATAATGGACTGTTTTATGTTCAGACGTGTTGCGTATGTCACCACCTCAGGAGCACGCCGCCCCAGGTGAAGCCGGCACCGAATGCAACCAGGCATATGATGTCACCTTTTTTGATCTTGCCGGATTGAACGGCTTCGTCCAGGCTGATCGGTATGGATGCAGCCGAAGTATTGCCGTACCTGTCAAGATTAATGCCGACCCGGTCCATGGGAATGTGAAGTCTCTTTGCCGTTGCTTCGATGATGCGGATGTTCGCCTGGTGGGGGATCAGGAAGGCGACATCGCCCGGCTTGAGATGGGCTTTTTTTAGGACCTCATGCGCGGATTCGTACATTGCCCTGACCGCGACCTTGAAAACCTCATTACCCTGCATCTTCAAATAATGCATCTTGTTATCGATCGATTCATGGCTTGGTGGCATGCGCGTCCCTCCAGCCGGCATGTAGAGTAGGTCTCCATATGAACCGTCAGCCGCGAAATAGGTGGAAAGAATACCCCGGTCTTCGTCCGTTCTTTTAAGGATTGCTGCGCCGGCTGCATCACCAAGGAGAATACAGGTCGAACGGTCCGTATAATCGGTGATTTTGGTGAGTTCTTCGGCGCCGATCACCAGGATATTGTCGTAGCCTTTTTTAATAAAACCTTCCGCAACGGAAAGGGCATAGAGCCACCCCGAGCATCCTGCACCGATATCAAATGACATGATCTTCCGTGCTCCCAGTTTTGCCTGCACCAGACACGCGGTGGAGGGAAAGAACATATCCGGGGTCGCGGTCGCAACGATGATCATTTGCAGATCTTTCGGCGATATCTTGGCCGATTTTAAAGCGCGCTGTGCAGCCAAAATCGCAAGGTCGCTCGTGGGTATATCCGGTTCCGAAACCCTGCGTTCGATTATCCCTGATCTCGTACGTATCCATTCATCAGAGGTGTCGACCATTTTTTCAAGGTCGGTGTTCGTTAATACCTTATCCGGGACATGATGTCCCACGCCTGCTATGTATGCATTCATGATTTTATTTTCTTTTTTATTGCCGTCAGGATATCAAATTCGACACATGCCTTAGCGAGCCTGACCGCATTTTTCAATGCGAGTGGTGATGAGTGTCCGTGGCACACGATAACGACGCCCTCAACTCCCAGGAGAATGCCGCCACCGTGTTCTTCATAATTGAATTTCGCGCGCAGTCCCTGGACTGCCGGTTTTACCAGGTATTTACCGAACCTGCGACGCACGACAGCATCGACTTCTTCGGTGAGCATGTGCCAGAGCGTGTCGATCATGCCTTCGGTAAGTTTCAGGACGACATTGCCGGTAAATCCATCTGTGATGATGACATCGGCAAAACCCTTCATGATATTATTGCCTTCGATGTTACCAATGAAATTTAAACTGCTTTCCTGCAAAATGGTATACGCCTTTTGTCGTGTATCATCGCCTTTCACATTTTCTGTCCCGATGTTTAATATTGCTACGCGTGGTGTTTTTTTGTCGGATATTATCTCCGCGAGCACGGAACCCATGAGACCATAATTATAGTAATCAATAGCCTTGGGACTGATATTTGCACCGACATCGAGAATGACCGAATACCCTTCTTCGGTCGGCAGGGTGATGGCGAGTCCGGGGCGGGACAGTCCTTCGATCTTGCCCAGCAGGATCATGCTGAAGCCCATGATCGCACCGGTGTTGCCGGCGCTGACGACGGCGTCCAGGTGTTTTTCTTTCAGGAGATGAACGAGCACACCGAGCGAGGAGCTCTTCTTTTGCCGTATGGCAACCGATGGTATTTCGTGCATGCCGATCACCTCGTCGGCAAGCTGGAACTCAAAACCGAGATCAGTTACGTCGTGTTCATGATCACCCAAACCGCATACGACAAGATCTCTGATACCTTCGTCCTTTAGTAATTCCAGCGCACTGAACTCGCTGTTCGGCGCATTGTCAGAACCCATCAGATCAAAACCGATTTTCATCTTTGTTCCCGACCCAGGTTATTTTTCTTCTTTCTCTTTAGGCGGAACGACCAAGGTGTCTTTGTAATGACCACAGTGCGGACATACACGGTGAGGTAGTTTAGACCCATGACACTTTGGACATTCGACGTACTGCGAGGTGTTGAGTTTGTACTGTGACCGCCGTTTATTTTTCCGTGCATGTGATTGTCTTCGTTTTGGTAAAGCCATGTATCCTCCTTATGCTAAGTGTGCTCAACCACTCTTTTTCGGGTAGAGGTCGAGTGCTGAAAACCATGCATTTAGTTTTTCCATACGCTTCTGATTATCATCAGGAAGCACCAGGGGTCTTCCCCGGCAATCTATGATAAGCCCGACGAGACCACCGGAAACGGTCGTTTCAACAGGCTTACCTCGTCCCTCGCCGAGGTCGAACTGCTTTGTCGGTTCCAGTACGCATTGCGCGGTCTCGTCTTTTGCCAGCGGGATGAGCGCAATGTCACCGAATTTCATAACATGCTCTTCCTGCTTGCCGTCTTTCATGGTTATTTTCGACTTCAATGCAATCGCACCTTCTTTGCCTGAACCGCTCGGTGCGATGCAAGTGCCCAGCTGGATAAGACAGTCCTTATTGAAAACCTCGGTTGCTGACTGTTCGTGCACGGTCGAGAGAACTCCAAGATGGGGCATCATGAAGATAGAATCAACCGCGATGCGCGTGATACCTTCGGGCTGGAATGCATCGATCATCATCAGCGCCGATTGGTTTCTGCGCGGTGCGTGGCTGAGTGCACCGCCGGATCCGATGATGAGATTCAAGGTCATGAGATCGATGAGCGTTTCACCGGTCATGCTCTGGGAGAAGGCATCGGATATGGTTCGTTCTTGCTGGACACCTTTTAATCCCACTGCCATGGATTTGTGCTGTTCAAAGGCAAGGCGCAAGGCTTCACGGGCGATCGCCTGCTCGATCTTCAGATCCTCGAGCGCGCTCGGGATTGTGGTCGGTCGTATCATCTTGTTCCTTATCCGGTTCCGTAAGTTGCGCTCGTCGATCTCCATGGGCAGCCACCGGATGATGTTCTCGACCCCGGCTTCGGCAAGCACGTTACTGACCGAATAGGACATTCCGAGGTTCGCACTGACGGTCCGGTTGAAGATCTCGTGAAATACCGAGAATACATCGGTCGTGGCACCGCCGATGTCGACGCCGATGGCGGCGATCTTTTCTTTGCGGGCGACCGTTTCCACGAGGAGCCCGACCGCACCCGGTGTTGGCATGATGGGCACGTCGGTCTTTTTCATGAGATTTTGGTAGCCTGGTGCGTGCGCCATAACATGCTCCATGAACTGGTCATGGATCTTTTGCCGCGCTGGACTCAGGTTTTCTCTTTCCAGGACCGGTCTGAGGTTCTCGACGATGACGAGCGCGGTTCTTTCCTTGAGCGTCTTCAGGATAATATCCCGGGCCTCTTTATTGCCCGCGAAAATGACCGGCAGTTCATAATCCGTACCGAATCTCGGCTGCGGGTCTGCTGCCTTGATGAGCTCGGCGAGTTCGACCACGTGCGATATGGTGCCTCCGTCAATACCGCCGGAGAGCAGTATCATGTCCGGTCTGAGGTTCCGGATACGTTCGATCTTCTGGTGCGGGAGCCTGCCGTCATTCGATGCAATGACATCCATGACGATGGCTCCGGCACCGAGCGCAGCCCGCGCAGCACTTTCTGCGGTCATGGTCAGCACGACGCCGGCGACCATCATCTGCAATCCTCCGCCTGCCGACGATGTCGAGACATAAAAATCCACCCCTTCCTTGTCCTTCACGCCCTTGATCACGTCTTCGCCGTCGAGCAATTTCACACCAGAGAGTTCTTCGACCTCGCGCACGGCATTGAGCACGCCTTTGGTCACGTCCTCGTACGGAGCTTCGACCGTGGTAGGCGCCTCACCCCTGACCGCGAGACGGTATTCGTCACCCCTTTTCTCGATGAGGATCGCTTTGGTCGTGGTGCTGCCGCAGTCAGTCGCGAGGATTCTTTTTGGTTCTTTTTGCTTCATTCCATGCCTCCTCAAGGCGTTCGATCTCACAGATCAATGTTTCAATATTTTTTCGTTCTTCCAGCATTGCCGCGACCTCTTCGTATTCACGGTACGAAAAGAACGCGCGGTAAAACGGCTGCATAAAAATCATGAATTGATTGCCGATAAATGATAATGGTTTTGACGATTCCAGGAAGACGATCGCGACCGGTGAAAGGCGCATGTCCACGACCTTCTGCGCGATCTTGTTGATGAGGAATTTTTTCCGTTCCTCAGTTACCTCAAACTCTACTTCGTCCATTTTAATCTCAATTCTTTTATCGCCTTTACTTCATCGAGGCGGCGCACCGGTGTGTTATGGGGTGCGGATTTCAATAACTCGGGATCATCATCGACTTCTTTGCGTATCTGTTTCATGACATTGATAAACATATCGAGCGTTTCTTTGGATTCGCTGTCGGTCGGTTCGATCATCAATGCCTCGCTTACGATCAGAGGGAAATAAACCGTCGGTGCATGAAGTCCGAAATCTAGGAGCCGTTTGGCAACATCGAGTGTCTTGATGCCCTTGTCCCTGAGTTTCTTACCGGACAGCACACCCTCATGCATACAATATCCTGGATAGCGCAGCGTATAGTCGTCTTTGAGCGACTGTATGATGTAATTGGCATTGAGTATTGCCGACTTCGATATTTGCTTCAATCCCTGTTCGCCGATCATGCGCAGGAACGTATATGCCCTGACCATGACCAGGAAATTACCATAATAATTCTGTACCTTGCCGATGGTATCCGGTACGTTATAATCAAAGAAATAGTTCCCGTCTTTATGGTTGATGACCGGGACTGGCAGGAAGTTTCTCAAGTTTTCCGTAACCGCCACCGGACCCGAACCCGGACCGCCGCCGCCATGCGGAGTGGAGAATGTTTTATGCAGGTTGAAATGAATGGCATCGAATCCCAGGTCACCGGGACGGGTAATGCCGAGAAGGGCATTCAAGTTTGCACCGTCAAGGTACACGAGCCCGCCTTTGTCGTGCACGATCCCCGTGATCTCTGTGACGCTTTTCTCGAACAGACCGAGCGTATTGGGGTTGGTCAACATCAAACCCGCGACCTCATTCGTCATCAATTCCTGGAGTTTCCCAACGTCAACGAGTCCCTGATCATTGGACGGGAGGGTAATGGGTTTGAACCCGGAGAAATTGACACTCGCCGGATTCGTACCGTGCGCACTGTCCGGGATCAGTATGTATGCTCTGGGATCGTTCTGCTTTTTGAAATATTCCTTGAAAATGCTGATGGCCGTAAACTCACCCTGAGCACCGGCTGCCGGCTGGAGCGTGACGCCCGGTAGATTTACGATCTTTTTCAAATATTCGCCGAGTTCGTACATCAATTGCAGGGCACCCTGCACAGTCCCTTCGGGCTGAAGCGGGTGGAGGTGCATGAAACCCGGCTGACGTGCGGTTTCCTCATTGATCTTCGGATTGTACTTCATGGTACACGAGCCGAGCGGATAAAAATTCTTGTCCACATGATGGTTCAAACTGGAGAGATTGACGAAGTGGCGCATGATCTGCGGCTCGCTCACCTCAGGCAGGGGAGCCGGAGTCTTTCGCCGGAATTCCTCCTTTATTTTCACCTCAGGGACGTCCAGCGCAGGCAATGAATACCCTTTTCTACCGGGACGGGAAAGTTCAAAAATCAATTCCACGGATTTCCTTTTCAGCGTTTATGTGTCCTGATAAAGCATGCAAATGACCGGTCATGGGTCTTCTCCACGTCATCGGGAAAACAGCATGCCGGTAACTGATTCATGCCTAAATGGTACTGCAAACACTCGCAGCATTTGCCTTTTCTTGAGCACGGCTCATAACTGCAATTGCAGTGCTGTAAATTCGTATTTATATTGCAATCCATAACTCATATTATATCTACCAAATCATGTATGTCAACCGCACAAATTGGTGCCAGGCACTAACTTTCTAACTTTTCGTCGCTTGACATGCGTATACAATACAGTATTATGATTTGAATTATCATGAAAATAAGGGCTATCACTGCGGGCATCAATATATCTCTCAAAAACCAGACGATTCAGTTTAAACGGGCTGCGCAAGTATGTCATGAAGTGCGGGGAATGTTCGAAAAACAAGGATACGAGGTGCAGACCGAACGCATTACAACGCAATCCTGGGCTGAATATTGTAGAAATTTGCCCAATGAAGAAATTATCTTGGAAATTCAGGCACTTGAACAGATCGTGCTTGAGAATGATATCGGATTTGTGAGTATTGGGACAGTACGCGACCCTCATCTGGTAGAAATAATCGCGGATATAATCAGCAGTACTCAACATATATCAGCATCGGTACTAGTCGCAGAAAAGGACCACCCTGCTGATAACAATCTTATACAGAAAAGCGCTCAGGCGATGCATCAAATATCACAGAAGACAAAAGGCGGGGAGGGGAATTTCAGGTTCGCGGCGATTGCCCATTGTCCTCCAGACATTCCTTTTTATCCGGCAGGGTATCATCACGGCAGACCATGTTTCTCCATTGCCCTGGAATGCAGTGACCTGGTGAGCCAGGCATTTGCAGATGCACATGACATAGCAGATGCAGAAAATGAACTTAGAGGAATTTTAAGCGACCATTACAAAAAAATAGAAAAGATAGTACAGAAGTATGCACGAAAAACAAAATTCATTTATAAAGGTCTCGATGCATCACCAGCACCGTCATTACTGGAAGAAGAGAGTTTGGCATATGCCTTTGAAAAACTCGGCATCGAATATTTCGGTGCGAGCGGAACCATGATGATCGCCGGGATGATCACGCGGGTATTGAAATCCGTACCCGTGAAACAGTGTGGGTATTCTGGTTTGATGCTGCCCGTGCTCGAGGACTGTGGTCTGGCACAGCGTTACAGTGAAGGAAAGTTTACGCTCGATTCCCTGCTCGCGTTTTCCGCCGTATGCGGGACCGGGCTCGACTGCGTGCCGTTGCCGGGCGATGTTCCGGTCTCGCGTCTGGCAGCGATAATCACAGACGTGGCGAGTCTGGCAGATAAATTGCACAAGCCGCTGTCTGCACGTTTATTCCCCGTGCCCGGTAAAAAAGCAGGGGAGAGGACCGAATTTCAGTCGCCATATTTAGTAGATTGCACGATACAAAGCGTAGGGCCTAGTGAGTAGGGCGTAAAGCGAAAAAATCCGTCCCACTTCAGCGGAGCGTGACTTCAATCCGCGTGAGCGGATGTGACCTCAATGAAATGTGTCTTCAACGGAGTGTGACTTCAGCATGGATTGTTTATGCGTATCATCATTGACACCCTGCATTTTATAATTACAATTCCAGGAACGTTGCGGGAGACGGCAAACATACAATGGACATTAAAGAAAAAGCCTTAGATCTTCTTTTGACGAACATCAAAGAAGGGTACAGCAATCATTTCAAGCGCCGTTATTTTTACTGTGCACCGGATGAAATGCACTATCATCAGTGGTTCTGGGATTCATGCTTTCATATGATCGTGATGAGCGAGTTCAGACCAGACCTTGCGATCAAGGAATTCCGGTCTTTGCTCTCATGCCAGACCGAAGACGGTTTCATACCGCATATCATCTTCTGGAAGTGGCGACCACTCGATATTTTCCAGTATCTGCAGTCCTGGCGCAAAGAAGTACATCCCGTTTACAAATACTTCACGGCAGAGATACAACCACCGGTCATCGGTATCAGCCTGCGTAGAATTTATGAGAAGACAAGAAGCATCAAGTTGCTCGAGAAATACTTGCCGCGCGTCCAGAAATATTTTGATTACCTGAGAGACAAACGGGACCTGGACAAGAATCTTCTCATATCCGTTATCACACCCATGGAATCCGGCATGGACATGGCACCGCAGTTCGACATTGCCATGGGTGTAAATGACCACGACCATATTGTGGTGAAGGGCAAGATTGCCGAGATGCTGAGTGCATATCGCAGGGTCGGCTGGAATATCGATAGGATATTCGATCTCGATATCTTCAATTTCGAGGATGTTGCAGTTAATACCATTTACGCGCTTTCCCTGGAAGATCTTGCTTATTTGTGGCGTTTGATCGATAAGAAAGAAGCAAAACGTGTCCGTCAATTGTATGAGCAGGTCAAAGAGAAGATCGTCGAGAAGTACTGGGACGATGATGATAAGATCTTTTACGGACGTTTCCATAAACATAAGAAAGAATACCGGGTCAAGATCAAGACCGTCTCGTCCCTGTTTCCGCTGTGCCTTGATATTGACAAAAAATATGTGAACGCACTCGTAAAACACATTGTAGATCCCAAGGAATTCTGGATGAAATATATGGTGCCGTCGGTCGCCCGGGATGAAAAGTCTTTTGGTCCCCTGACCGACACCCGTTTTATCTGGCGGGGAACGACCTGGATCAACACCAACTGGTTCCTCTGCAAAGGACTGCTGCGCCATGGCAAGAAAAAACTGTACCAGCAGATCAAGGCGAAGACCTTTGAGCTCATCGAAAAACATGGATTCTGTGAGTACTACGATCCCACCACCGGTGAACCGGGTGATGCAATGCGGAATTTCGGATGGTCCACCCTGGCTGCGGATATGTAGTATGTACACCCGATCGGTTCATATCTGATTGACATGAAATGCATGCGGAGGGGTGATGTAATTTTCTACATTTCTGGAATCCATTTTTCAATGTATCGCGAAGCTATAAGATATGCCTGAAAAAAAACGGTACGTATTTCTTGATGTGCTCAGGATCCTCGCAATCCTGGAAATGATACATGGTCATACCCTCGATGCGCTGCTGAGCCCGGCACTGCGCAGTTCCGGCTTTTTCGTGTGGTGGACGACCGTCCGCGGCTACACGGCGCCATTGTTCCTGTTTGCAGCCGGTTTCGCCTTTGCACTCGCCACACTGCCGCGGCAGCATGTATACCAAAGCTTCACAAAACAACTCAGGCGCAGGCTGAAAAGAATAACGTTCATTATTCTCATCGGATATCTCATGTACCTGCCGTACTTTTCACTGTGGAAAACAATACAAACCATTGATTCTCCGGGCTGGCAGAGTTTCCTGTCCGTGGACATACTTCGCTGTATCGGCGTTTCCCTTCTTTTGTTACAGGTGTGGTATTTTCTACGTTTTCCCGATACGATAACGGTCGTAGTCTTTTCATGTGCGACACTGCTGCTACCGGTACTAACGCCGATATTCGGTCAAAGCACTCTCATTACCAGTCTGCCCGATATAATACGATACTACTTTGTTGGATCGCGCTTTCCTTTATTTTTCTATTCGTCATACCTTTTTCTCGGGTTTCTTTCGGGATATGCTTTCATACGAAGCCGCGGTTTCTGGATATGGGGAGTGACCGGCGCCGGGTTTATTTTCATAATTGTCGCCTATTTATTGAGGCAGGCTGGTATAGTATGGTCTCTATCAGTTTTCCTGAGCAAAGGGGGGATACTTTTGCTTCTAACCGCGTTGTGTGAACGGGCAGAGTCTGTTTGGAGAAGATTGCCTGCAGCGGTACGCATACTCGGCCAGGAATCATTCATTATATATGTAGTCCATGTGTTTGTGTTATATGGTTCTTTCCTTAATCCGGGCCTGAGGCATATATTCGGCACAGAACTTGTATACCGAGAAGTATACGGCGTGTTCATATGGCTGCTCGCTGCCGTGGGTATAATGGGATATGTCTGGAACAGGAGCAAACATGAGTATCCAAAAATAGGACAACTGGTGCGTTATCTTGCATACATGACATTTGTCGTGATGTTTCTCAGTAATTTGTATTAAACATACTCCGAGCGTATATTGACAAAAGTAGTGTTGTGAAGTATGCTAATTGTACCATGAAATGTTATGCGTAAAAAACTACTAAAACGTCTGACCGGTGTTACCGGTATCATCATTTTCATAATATTCATTGCACTCGTTTCCATTATTTTTCTCCAGCGTTTCGGTGATATAGTTGAGAATCCCGCCGCTGTGAGGGATACGGTTCTTGCGTACGGGATGTGGGGTTATCTAATTTTTTCGCTCTTCAATATTTTCCAGATCATATTTGCTCCGGTGCCGGGGCATGTGGTTACGGTATCCTCGGGTATTCTTTTTGGATTCCTGCGAGGCACGCTGGTCACGTGGGTGAGTGTGGTGATTGGCGGGAGTATTGTCATGTGTATAGCGCGTTATTTTGGCAGAAAGATGCTTGATTTTCTTCTGGATGAAAAAGCGAAAAAATTCGAAGCCGATGTTACGCGTAAGGGCATTCCGTTCATACTGCTGCTGTCGATCTTTCCGAACCCGCTCGGTGACGGTCTGTTCTATCTCGCCGGAATCACCCGTGTACCGCTTAAGGTCTTGATACCATTGATCGCTGCAGGCAGATTGCCGGGTATCATCATATCCGTGTTGTTCGGTGACTGGCTTCTCGCTGCCGGTGTCTTGGGGTGGATTATTGGAATTGCGGGTTTCCTTATTGCCGTGATACTCTATATGATATTCGGTAAGAAGATCGAAAATGTATTCGTACGTTTAATGGATTGGAGGATTGATGAAAAAGAAAACAAAAAGTAGTGCCTTGATAAAAACATTTAATGCATATGTAAAGGCTGTGCAAAAAGCCGACCTGAAGGCGATGTTCGATACTGTTACAAAGAAAAAGAAATTGCATTTTTTAACGGCGTGCGGAAATGTGATCAAATCACGCAGAGGGTATTACGAATTCCACAGGAAATGGTTCAAGGAAAAGCTGTGGAAGATGCCGGTGAACATAATTGCGTTTCACGAAGGGGAGGAGATGGGGTATGTGATCGCAGAATTCCATTACAAAAAGAGGCTGGATGCAGGCGGCTGGTATATACTCGACAGTAATTTCACCCTCATTTTTCAAAAAGAAGGCGGGAAGTGGAAGGTCGTTGCCGACATATGCACGCCGATTAAACGTTTATATACAGAAAAAAATCCAGCGATCACATACTCCCGGGAACAACTGTATGCGCTGGACATGCTTGAAGCAAGACGCACTGTGCATCAGTTCAAACGTACACCGGTTCCACGTGAGCATATCATGAAGATCATTGATGCGGCGCGTTTCGCACCGACCGCTGGTAATCAGCAGCCCTGGAAATTTCTCGTAATAGAGGATAGGAAGCGGCTTGGTGTTTTGAAAAAGAAAGTGGCTGCATGGTACAGCGCTCCGTATAAAGGAGATGTACGTAATAAAAAGGAATTAGAAGAGGTGCAGCGTACGTTGAGAAAAATGCTCGGTCACGTGTTTTCTGCACCGGTGTATATTGCTGTGCTGGTCGATATGCAGGTGAAATATCCGTACAGTACTATATACGACGGTACCCTGGCAGCGGCGAATCTCATGATCGCTGCCCGGACATTGGGTTATGGCTCGGGTTTTTTTACGACTTTTTTCCCTGAGGACCAAGTGAGAGAGCTATTTCATATTCCCCGCCGGTACAAGCTTATATGCTTCAGTCCGATCGGTATACCCAAGCACTGGCCAGAGGCACCCAAGAAAAAAGACCTGAAGCAATTAGTGGTGATGGAGAAGTTTTGAACAACAAATCGTTTATAACGTTTTGATCGTTTAAAACATTAATAACGTTCAGTGGTCTGTCATCGCGCTTGTCCGCCTCGGAAGGGAAGCCTGAGTTCATCGAAGGCTGACGCGACTTCTGGGATTGCTTCGCCCCTTGACAAGCTCGGGACTCGCAATGACAGGTTTCTTATTATGCAGTTCCTTCAGCGAAGCGTGTCCTCAATCCACGTAACGGATATGATCTCAATAAAATGTGTCTTCAACGGAGTGTGACTCCAGGGGATTGTTTTTGACGTAGTTGATAAGTCTCCATATATAGTGACTTTCCCCAATTATACATTAGACATTATAGATTATGAATGTGTGTGTTTTCCCCCTTGACAATTCTGGATTTATCAGTATACTATGATTGCTATTAGCAATAATTGTTACTAGCAACAAACGAGGAACTATGGCTGAGAAATTATTTGATATGGTCGTGAGCATCATGAAGCGATGCCAGATGACCGAAGAAAAAATAAAGAATGAGTTTGCACTCTCGACAGCCGAGTACAATGGACTTATGGCGATGATCCCGGGGGAAAAGATATTGTGCAATGTCCTGTCAAAAAGAATGGAACTGTCTCCTTCGCGAGGAAGCAGGGTGGCCGAACGGCTGGTGCGAAAAGGTTATGTGCGCTCGTCACAAGTGCCGAATGACCGGAGAAGTCTGGAACTATCACTAACCAAAAAAGGTTCAGAGATGCGGCATTGTATTGAGGAAAAGCTGCATGAATGTGAAGAGCGTATGCTGTCCACTCTGTCTCAATCCGAACAGGATCTTGTACGACAGGGATTGATCCTGCTGACAGCCGTTTTCTAAGGAAAGGAAAAAACATGGACGGAAGAAAAATCGCGGAATTAACAGTCCAGAATTATGCAAAGATGTTCGACCTGTCCTTATCAAAGGACAAGATGATGGATATGATGCCGGGATTGCTGTTGTTCCTGGCACGCAGGCCGGAAATGGTCGACCCGGCACTCCGCATCATGCTGCCGATGATGGATGATATGAATATCGAGATAAACGATGACCTGCTGGTGGAAATGATGCCGTCGGTCGTCAAGGCAGTAGACCATGAACCGGGTCTTGGCGGTGCGGTCTTTGAGCGAATGGTGCCGATGATGCAGGCGTTCAATCTTAAGATGAACTTCAATGTCATGCGCCGGGTCATGCCCATGATGATGGGTATGATGGTCCGACATCCAGGCGGTATTCCGACGATGATGAAGGTTATGCCGAAAATGATGGATATGTCTTTTTTAGAAAAATTAACAGGAAAGGTAAAAGGGGTGTTCCATGCGAGAAAAAAATAACGACTGGCTGCCCGGGTTCGATAAAAAATTCGCAGAGTTGACCCATAACATGGTGAAAGACCTGGAAAAATGCCTGCAGTGCGGCAAGTGTACTGCACAGTGTCCGGCGGCAAAACTTTCATCATACAATCCGCGGGAATTGATCCGGGATTTGCGCTTCGGCAATGTCGAGAAGGTCATCAGTTCCAAAGAGCTCTGGCTGTGCTTTTTTTGTAGCGGCTGTTATGCCGCCTGCCCGCGCGACATTAATTTTCCCTTTGCCGTGGCAATGCTGCGCTATGCGGCACTCGCCCACGGGTATGGATGGGAAGAGGTGCAGAAGATAAAAGATCCCTATGCACAGGATTATTACGAGACCGGGCTCTCTGTGAACGTCGAAGAGCGCAATCCGACCGTGAGAAAGGAGATCGCCAGGCATTCGAACACTGATGGGCGTATCGTCACCATCAGAAAGAAAATTGGCCTATCTGGAAAGCGTGTGGTCTCGGAAAAGGCGTTGAGCGAGATACGATTCATCTCGGACGCAACCGGCATGACCGATTTGTTCAAGGAGATCGAAAAGAAAAAGGGAAAAGAAAAACGCTGGAACTACGGAAGCCCGGCCGAACTCGTAAAGATAAAACGCGGTCCGAATCAAAAGTTCATCGATATCGAAGAAGAACCAGAGGAAAAGGAGTCAACCGATGCCCCGACAAGAACTGATCGATAAAGTTAAAGTATCCGACCGGATGTTTTTATTCAAACCCTGCGTCGGCAGCAACAAGTACCCCGGTCTTATCACCTCGGCGATCGAGGTGTTCAAGAAACTGGACGTGGAACTTGTGACGAGTGATGAGCAGACCTGCTGCGGAGGTTTCTTGACATTCACGAACGTTGCCGAACCAACGAGCACGATGCCAGCGGTCGCACGTAATCTCGCCCTGGTAGAGGAGATGGACCTGGATACGGTTACTCTGTGTAATGGATGCCACACCTTCCTGACCGAATTCTCCCATTTCATGAACGACCGTCCCCCCGTGAAAAAGGTGGTCAATGTCATCCTCTCCATGATCGGTCGTGAGTACAAGGGCAGCAAACAGGTGTATCACGGCCTTGAAGTCATTTACAAATTAAAGCAGCGTATCCGCGAACGGGTGGTCAGGCCCCTGACCGGTATGCGTTTTGCCACGCATTATGGGTGTCATTATCTCAACGGTTTCAAGAACACCGCGATCGACGATGCCAACATGCCAACGGTCATTGAAGAAATAATAGATGCATGCGGCGGTGAGATCGCGACCTATGACGAGAACCGAACCTGCTGCGGGACCGGTCTGACCCAGGTTATCCTGAATAAAGAGGAACTCTCGCTGCCACATACCAAAATGAAATTCGAAAGCATGAAATCAGCCGAGCCCGATGCTGTGGTCGTCGTGTGTCCATACTGTCTGTCCCAACTCGACCGGATGCAGCACAAATTGACGTCGCGCAGAGCCGGTGAGTACCATACACCGGTCATGCACCTCGTTCAGTTCCTCGGTTTAGCACTCGGTGTCGATATCGAGAAGCTGGGGTTTGAAGCTCATGCCGTTGACTTCCGACCGTTCCTGAAAAAGTTAAAAGAACAACCGGCATTCGCGGAGGTGTCGGATGGCTAAAATCGGTGTATTCGTCTGTCATTGCGGTGTGAATATCTCCGCGAAGGTCGATGTTACAAAGGTCGTCGAGGCTCTGCAATCACTTCCCGAGGTCGGTTTTGCCAAAGAATACAAGTTCATGTGCTCGTCACCCGGACAGGGATTGATACGGGATGCTATCAAGGAACATAATATCAACCGAGTTGTCGTGGCAGCATGCTCGCCGAGAATGCATCTTCCGACATTTCAAAAGGCACTCCTGAGCGAGG
>CP070834.1:1232577-1243736 GCA_020341755.1 Caldifarciminota bacterium
AGGGTCCACGGAGTTGTCGTCCAGACGAGCAGGAATTCATTTTCACGACCGTGGATCCGGAAACGCACCATAACCGCTTTGTGCGTAAGCTCCTGGTATCCCTCGGTCGCGATTTCCATATCGCTAATCGCGGTGCCGCACCGTCCGCACCACGGCATGACATCGACTCCCTCGTAAATAAAACCGCGCTCATGGCATTTTTTCAGGAAATGCCAGATCGTATAATTGTTGACATCGCTCATGGTGTAGTACGAGTGGCTTTTTTTCATCCAATCCATATCGTCCATGGGAGTATTCCAGTCGCCCCAGTCCATCCACATACCGATCCTGATGGATGATTCCGTCTGGACCATGGAAAATTTATGGACCCGCTCTTTGCATTTCGCGACGAATTTATCGATGCCGTATGTCTCGATGTCTTTCTTCGATGCGAAGCCGAGCTCTTTTTCCACCTCGACCTCCACCCATAGTCCCTGGCAGTCAAAACCATTCTGATAGCGGAGTTCATACCCCTTCATGGTCTTGTGACGCTGGAAAATATCTTTAAAAGAGCGTCCCCACGCATGGTGCACGCCCATAGGATTATTTGCCGTTATCGGACCGTCCTGGAATGACCATTTTTTGCTGCCTTTGTTCTTCGAGAGATATTTGGCTACGATATCATGTTCTTCCCAGAACCTGAGGATCCGCTTCTCCATTTCGGGAAAGGTCAGCTCTTTTGGCACGTCCTTGAATACCATGGATTCATTATACCGCAATTTCAGGATTTGTCAATTCTGTGGATGTCTGTGGCGTCTGAGAAGTGTAGTAGATGTTTCTTTTTGATGACTCAAGTCATCATTCGATCGGGTGATGTTTTGCAGGTCTTCTGAGGTAGATTAATACTCTTTCGAGCGTATGCGGCTCACGAGGTGTTCGATGTTTTTCATCACATCGATAATTGTCTCATCCTTGATGAAGTACCGCTTGCCTCTTTGTTCGGTAACGTAGCGGACCAGGTCGAGTTGCCGGAGTTGACGCAGCACGGCTGATATTGTCTGGAGCGAAAGCCCGAGTTTCTGGGCAAGTTCGCTCGGATGCATTTTTCTTCTGTGCAGGAGTTTCAGAGTTTCATATGCTGTTGGATTTCCGAGCACCCTGCAGATGCGAGAACTTCGGTAATGCAGCTCAGGTATCTTCCTCCGCATGGAATAATTATACGAAAAAACCACAATTCGTCAATATGCCAATTGGCTAAGTGACGAAGTGTAAAATATTTAAAATGAGAACGTGGGAAATGGTTGATTTATGGCTTGGTATGTGGATTGGAGGATTGTGGATCGTTGGGACAGTGCGTTAGTAGACAGCCTGATAAACGAGGTACCGGGAGTTGTGTTTTTTAAGGTGCGCCGTGACCGAGGCTGGTTTTATGACCCCTCCGTATAACAGAATCCTGTCACCCTGGTGCCGGGCGAATACCTTCAAGCCAAGGCTGCAGCTGGCGAAAATTGTCGAAGCGGTGGAACTGTCGATCTTCACCTTCAGACCCGACATGGCAACGGATATGGAATCGAACTGCTCGAAAAGATTATCGATGGTACCGATGATCGCCTCGGATGACGAGCCGTGGTTGTCCGTGAATTCGGGGTTGATGAAGTGAATGACCGACGCCCGGTCTTCTCTTTCCACCGCATCCTTGAATGCATTGATGTCGCGCTTCACCCGGTCTTCTTCTCGGGGTATCAGCCGGATGATAATGAACGTGGCGATGACCACGAGCAGGATTATTCCCAGGATTTTTTTTATCATACCGATAAGAAGAGCAGTGCGGCAAGGGCAAAGAACAGTATTGCCGTACACAGTTTGATCAGTGGTATTTTATTTTCGAGCCGGGTGGCGATATGTCGGGAAGTGAAGATCGTGGCAAGGAGGGCGATGACGATGAGCGGCAGGATGAACATGAGGTTATAAATGACCAGGCTCATTATGGGTTTGAGCGAAACACCCGCCCTGGATATCATGAAGGTGATGGTCGGCAGGTACACCTGTCCGGTGCAACCGAATTCCAGGTAAGAAATGAGAAAACCCGCTACTAGTGAGCCGAGTATTATGCCGCCAACCGCGGTTCTTTCTTTTATGCCTCGATGAATGCGCTGTTTGATGCCGAGCGGTAACTGGAGCACCATTTTATCTCGCTGTCCGCGTCGGGCAAGGACATAGTCTCGGAGACTGAGTATTCCGAGCACGAGCGCGAAAATACCGAAACAGATGAACATGATCTTCGAGATGATTTCATAACCGGCAAGGTATCGCAGCAGACTGTACGCTCCGAGACCGATGGCAAAGTAGGCGAGAAATACTGCGAGGATGAAGAAGACCGACATGATAATGATATCACGGCGTCGCTTCCCGATAAACACGAGATAGCTGACGAAGAAGATAAGCGTAGCAAAGGCGCAGGGATTGATCCCATCTAAAAGTCCGGCGAGTATGATCCCGAGGATCGAGAAGCGCGAAAACCGTTCAATGATGTGCTGGGCAGCCGCGTCGAGATCGAGCGTTTCGTATTCAATGCTGCCGCTGCTGTATGTCTTTATGAGTGAATCGAGGTTTGCATACGTTATGCCTTCTTTGAGTACTACATCCTCCCCGATAATGATTGCTGGAACTACCAGTCTTTTTTCTTCGGGGATACCCAGATGATGGGACAGTGCTTCGAAAAAGACTTTGCTTGAATCATCCAGTATGTCATAACGGTGATACAGGAGCGTACCGTGTGCAATTCGCAAATGATCAAGAACGACATCTGAGCGATCGCAGCTCTCGCAGCCTGTTTGGAAAAAATAGTAAAGGTGGATGGCGCCCGTATGCTTAATAGTGTCAGGTGGTACGCTGTCGGGTACAACCACGGTAGTATTATTCTTAACCGGAATTCTGGAGGTACTTGATATTTTCAGGGTTGGTCCAAG
The DNA here is from genome assembly GCA_020341755.1 of Caldifarciminota bacterium. GTDB lineage: Bacteria > Hydrothermota > Tepidihabitantia > SM23-42 > SM23-42. The sequence continues at coordinate 1,235,526 of CP070834.1, forward strand.
TTTGTCCCTGGTTTCGGTCTCACCGTAGAATACAGAATCGCCCACGAAGACGACCGGTAGATCGTCACCGATCTGCTCGACATGTTCCTCCCATTTTTCCAGTAATCGAAGGTTCTCGAGTATATCGATATCATATTTTTTCACGGTAAATGTGTATTTTTGCTGGAGTGCTGGAATGTGCTCAAGAAGAATATCCATACAGTGACCGCAATCCCGTACGTAAAAAACGTGCACCACCGGTTTTTGAGCTTGAAGCAGTATGAGTAATCCAAAGAACAATTTTATCATAGGCGTATTACGGTTTGGCTGTTATTAATCTTCGGCATTTATATGATTTATATGAAGTTTCATCACATGTGAAATTTTAAATTTAATATCAGCAATATCATGGGTCGTGCAGGATTCGAACCTGCGGCCACCGGATTAAAAATCCGATGCTCTGCCAACTGAGCTAACGACCCATTCATTCCTATTATAGTGACCATTATCGAAATGTCAATAAAAATAAGAGGATATGCTATGCAGGATGATCGCTACAGGTCTTTGAGACCCAGAGAACCGTAGTATTTTTTGTAAAACGTACGGTAGGCGCCGGTCTGGGTGTTCTTGAGCCAGCCTTGATTATCAAGGTACCAGGCAATGGTTCTCTTGAGTCCTTCTGAAAACGAGGTCCGGGGCTGCCATTTGAGTTCGTTTCTTATTTTCGTAACGGAAAGTGCGTACCGCCGGTCGTGGCCAGGCCTGTCCTGTACATAGGTGATCAAAGAGGCGGGTTTTTTCAATATCTTTAGGATTGTCTTAACGACAAACCGGTTCGTGCGCTCGCACTGCCCGCCGATGTTGTATATTTCACCGGGCATGCCTTTATGAAGGACGGTGTCGATTGCGTGGCAGTTATCCTCGACATATATCCAGTCACGGATGTTCAAACCATCCCCGTACAATGGTATTTTCTTGTTCGTCAGTGCATTGAGGATGACAAGGGGGATGAATTTCTCCGGAAATTGGTAGGGGCCGTAATTGTTCGACGAGCGCGTGATCAGTATCGGCAGGCCGTATGTTCTGTAGTATGACATGACCAGTCCGTCGGCTGCTGCTTTGCTCGCAGAATAGGGGCTCGATGGGTCGAGCCGGCTGGGTTCCTTGAATTTACCGCGCAGTATTGAGCCGTATACCTCATCGGTCGATATGTGCAGGAATTTTTTCACGCCGAATTCGAGCGCGCAGTTCAAGAGTACGCCGACACCCAGGAAATTCGTTTTAATGAACGGTGCCGCCGATGAAATGCTCCGGTCGACGTGACTTTCCGCAGCAAAATTAATAACGGTATCGGATTTTGTTTTTTTGAACACCTTTGTCATCTGTGACGCATTGCAGATGTCCGCCTTAATGAACCGGTACGTTCTCTTTTTTTTAAGTCCATGCAAATTTTCCAGATTCCCTGCATAGGTCAACTTGTCGACATTGACAATGCGGTATGATGGATGCTTCTTGATGATGTAGCGGATGAAATTGCTGCCAATGAATCCACAGCCGCCGGTGACCAACAGCTTCATACTGTTTTATGTACCACGGATGAAAAATCGATCATCCATCTTTTCGCGACCAGTCATACGGGATATCGGATCCGTGGGGCGGCTTTCGGTGCTCGTCCGGCTGCTGATAATTGTAGCATTCGGTCACGATATTCACGATCATCGCTTCCGTATCGCTGATACATTTGAAACCGTGCCAGACGAGCCTGGGGATATGTACCAATATGTGATTGTGATCGCCTATAAAGAATTCATTGAAGATTCCTCTCGTGGGACTTTTTCCCCGGTCGTCATAGAGTACGATCTTTGCCAGACCTTTAAGCACGGTCATGTTGTCATCCTGTAATTTGTGGCAATGCCATGCCTTGACAACGTCAGGATAGGCGGTAGTAATGTACACTTGCCCAAACGTACTGAAGACCTCGTCATCGGCTCTCAGAATCTCCATTAATCTGCCGCGGTCGTCAGGAATAAGCCGAAGATTCTTGGTGGTGACACCTTCGATCAGTTTCCTCTCTGACATTAAACCTCCCGGTTTTTGTTACCTGATGATCTCAAGGTAACTCTGGTCGCCAATGATGAATTTGTGCGTCCTGGGTGAACGGTCATTGACGCGTATGACCACGTTCTTGCCAACAATAGAGCGGTCTATACGCTTCTGGACATTGCTGATACGTGCCCCCTGCATAATCACACTGCATTCGATTTCCGAATTCTCGATGACCGCATCATCACCGATCGATGAGAATGGACCGATGTATGAATTGATTATTTTAGTATTCTCCCCGATGATCACCGGTCCCCGGATAATGCTTTTTTCGATCGAGGAACCCTTTCCCGTGTGAATACGCCCAGTGACTTCGGTGTCGATGCATGTACCCTTCTCACAAGGATTGATACCCTCGAGGACGAGTAGATTCGCTTCGATGATGTCGTCCGGTTTACCGGTGTCTTTCCACCAGCCCTTGACCCTGTGGGAAAGGACTCTGCAGTCGTTGTCCAGAAGCCATTGTATGGCGTCGGTGATCTCAAGTTCATTACGCCACGATGGAGTAATATGATCTATTGCCGTAAATATCGCTTGATCAAAGAGATAGACACCAACGAGTGCCAGGTTTGATGGTGGTTCTTTTGGTTTTTCGATCAATTTCTTGACCGCGCCCGATTCGTCGATGACCGCGACACCGAAATCCTGGGGATTCGTGACCTCGGTAAGCAAGATCAGGGCATTGGGTTGATCATGCTGGAATTGCGTGACGAAATCCCGGATACCGTTTTTGAGGATATTGTCACCCAGGTACATGATGAACGATTCATCCTGGAGAAAATCCCGCGAAATCTTGATGGCATGCGCTAATCCCAGGGGTGCTTCCTGATGAATATAGGTTACAGATACGCCCCAGCGTGAACCATCGCCAACCACGGTATTGACCTCCTCGGCGGTCGCACCAACAACAATACCGATCTCCTTGACACCCGCATTAACGAGGGCTTCGATGCCATAAAAGATGATCGGTTTGTTCGCCACGGGGATGAGCTGCTTGGCGCCGGTAAAGGTGAGGGGTCTGAGCCGCGTGCCAGAACCACCAGAGAGAACGAGTCCTTTCATGACAGGTTTGTATTATACTGAGGGTTTACGGGAAGTCAATACGTTACCCGGTTTAAGCAATAGAAAAATGAGCGGTTCAGGGATCACTGCGGTCCGGCAGATGCAATGAATGCTACGAGCGCATCTTTCCAGGTGCGCATGGTCCGATCAAACAGAAAGGAGTAATTTCTTGAACCCAGCGGTGCGTAGCGGGGACGGGAGGCTGCTAGGTTCAATTCCTCCGTGGTTATCGGGTTCAGTGAGGTCGTGAATTTCATAATGTCCTTGGCCCGGAGTGCGAAGTCGAGCCATGAGCCGATCTCGCGGTTGACCAAGTGGTATAGTCCATAGTTGTCCGTCTTGATGAGGGTCAGGATCGCTTCGGCAAGGTCAACCGTGTAGGTGAACGAGGCGAACTGGTCGCAGATAACATGTATAGAAGCCGGTTTTTCGGGTGTAATGATAAATTTCGACATAAAGGTTTTGCTCTTCTGACCGAATAGCCAGGAAGTGCGGACAATATAATAGCGGCTACAGATATCCTTAACATAATGCTCTCCGAGCAATTTGGTCATGCCGTACTGATTGACCGGTTTTGGGATGCTGTACTCGTAATACGGTTGTTCCTCAGAACCGGCAAAAACGTGATTGGTGCTGACATACAGCATCTTCGCATCGATTTTTCGAGCGATCGTCGCCAACCCGAGCGTGCCCATCGCATTGACCCTGAGGGCAAGGTCTGACTCTTCCTCGCAGCGGTCAACGTCGCTTAAAGCGGCAAAATGGAGTATGACGGTCGGTCGATAGTTCAGGAGGAACTCATTGGTCTTTTTGAAATCAGTGATGTCGAGTTGCTTGATGTCTGTTGCCAGATATACAATGCCCACCTTTTGCAGCAGCCTTTGCATGGCAGTACCGAGCGCGCCATCAGCTCCGGTGATGAGTATTTTCATGATTACCTGTATTATAGCATCCTGGGACTGTTTGTCAATTATCGGGATCGTTGACGAGTGTGCATTCCAATTCAGTAATACAGCGTATTGACTTTTTCATATTTTTATAGATAATTCTAAGCCAATTTTGCAGGGCAACGAATTTCTGAAATTTATAAAATTTAATTAGGACGGCAAAAGGAGGAAAATCATGGCCGATAACAAGGATAAAAAGGCAGATCTTGCGGGACCCGGTGTCAGTACCTATGAAGAAGTCGATAAGATTCTTCCGAACGACTACCAGCCACTTCTGCCGCCAAAAGAACGAATGCAAGCATTGTTTGAATTGAAAAAGTACATTGAGGAGAACCTGTGCAAGGAACTGAATTTATTCATGGTGCAGGTTCCCTTGATCGTTGACATCCGAAGCGGGGTGAATGATATGCTCGACCGGGACGGTTCGAGGACGCCGGTCGAATTTGACTGCGGACTGGGATTGGACAAGCCCATCCGGGCTCAGATCGTACAAGCTGCAACAAAGTGGAAGAGACCTGCCTTGAAACTCTTCGACTGTAAAGTAGGTGAAGGGATAAACACGGATATGCGCGCCGTGCGCAAGGACTATTTCCTCGACCATGATCACAGCAGCTATGTTGATCAGTGGGACTGGGAGCGGGTCATGACGCCCGAGCAGCGAAATCTCGATTTCCTCAAAGACGTCGTGAAGAAGATCTGGAAAGTCCTGTACGGTGCAGGTAAACATGTACAGGAACTGTTCCCGCAGCTCAAAACGGATCGGTATCCGGATTTCCCCGAGGAATTAACCTTCCTGCACGCTGAAGAAATACTCGAAATGTATCCGGATCTGCCGCGCAAGCAGCGCGAGACCCAGGTACTTCAGAAATATCCGGCCGTATTCATCATCGGCATCGGCTATGTGCTCAAGGACGGCTATCCCCATGAGATGCGGGCAGCAGACTACGACGATTGGATCACCGATACGAATTCAGAAACCGGCAAACCCACTCATGGTCTGAACGGTGATATTCTCGTGTGGAACCCGGTGACGAAACGCCGTCACGAATTGACATCGATGGGCATTCGGGTGACCAAAGAAACATTGGTCAAACAGTTGGAATTGGCCGGTCAGATGGAAAACCTTCAGTTACCGTATCATCAGGGAATCATGAAGGATGAGATCCCATTGAGTATTGGTGGCGGTATTGGTCAGTCGCGTACCTATATGTATTTTCTGCGGGCGGCACACCTGGGAGAGGTCAGCGTCACGGTGTGGCCGGATCAACTCAAACAGATTTGCAGCAAACGTAACATACACGTACTCGAGTAACTGCGGAGACTATATCTATCGGCGCAGACATCTTCGATGTCTGCGCTTTTTTTATCGGAACCTTTAACGAGATGAGGGCAATTTGTAGCCGATCTTCCTGAGGAACTCATACCGAGCTGAACGCGCGGCATCGTCTTCGATTCCTTTTGAGGCATAGCCATCGATCACGCCGAGAATTCCCCGACCCTGTTCGTCTTCGACGAGCAGGATCTTCAGGGGATTGGCAGTGGCACAGAATATGCGAACGACTTCCGGGCAGGCTTTAATTTGGTCCAGGACGTTGATCGGGAACGCATTGTTCATGAAAATAATGAAAAAATGCCCCGCCCCGATTCGATACGCATATTCCTTTGCGAGATCAGTGAGTATCTGGTCGTTCCCCTCATAGCGTACCAAACACTCCTGCGATGCCTCACAGAATGCTATGCCGAATCGTATGCCCGAGTGAGCGTTCACGAGTGCCTCATACAAATCTTCGGCGCTTTTAATAAAATGTGCATGTCCGCAAATAACATTCACCCCTTCTTTCGGTTCAATCAAGATTTTCTTTATCTCCACTTCACCTCTCCTTTCCTGTAAACTCACATCAATAGCCGAGTTCTTTTAAAAATGCTCTGTTCTTGCGCCATTTTTCTTTTATCTTGACCCAGAGCTCCAGGTACACCGGTCGTCCCAGGAAACGCTCGATCTCTTTTCGAGCCATTTCTCCGACCTTTTTTAGGGTAGCCCCCTTTTTACCGATCAGTATGATACGCTGGGATTTTCTTTCAACATAGATGATCGCCCGTATAAAATCCTTTGCTCCCTCTCGCTCCTTGAAATCCTCGATGACGACACAGGTTGAATAGGGGATTTCTTCCCGGAATAGGCTGAATACCTTTTCCCGGATGATCTCGGCTACAAAGAATCGCTCGGGTTTGTCGGATATATTCTCTTCGGGATATAAGAAAGGACCTGTAGGTAGACATGAGAATATCGTTTTTTTCAACTCGATGAAACCCTCGCCGGTGAGGGCTGATACCGGAAGTATCTCCCTCACTTCATATGATTTTACCTTGTCGATGAGCGGCAGTATTTCTGAACGTGGTACGAGATCGATCTTGTTGATGACGCACAGGACCTTTTTGGCTGTGAAGTCGAGGAGGCTGGCTTCGGGTGCATCCTCCTGTTTATAGGATGGATCGATGATCCAGAGGACGATATCGGCATCATCGACTGCTCGTTTTATCTGATCGACCAGCGCACTCTGAAGGGCATAGCGTGGCGTGATCAATCCAGGGGTGTCGAGAAAATAACACTGGCAGTCGTTTTCTGTGAGGATTCCCAGTATCCGGTTACGTGTTGTCTGGGGTCTTTTACTGATTATCGACAGCTTCATGCCGAGCAGCCGGTTGAGCAATGTCGATTTGCCGACATTCGGTCTGCCGAGTATGGTGACGTAACCTGCTTTCATAGTAAGAAAAAGGGGTGCTCAGCACCCCTTTATAATTCTCTTTTGGTACAGCTATTTCTTTTTCTTTGTCTTTCTTTTTCGTGTGCTCTTTTTAGCTTTCGCTTTTTTCTTCGGTTTCGCTTTGGTTTTCGGCTTTTCCGGCGTTACTTCGGGAGCGATGTCTTCGGACAGTTCTTCTTTGATTTCCAGTAGATTTTTATCATCTTTTTTCTTGACCAAAACCGTGAAAATGACCGTATTCCCAGCCCAGAAGATCGAGCCGCCGATTGATATGACGAACAGGATGATGAGGTAATACACGACCGCAAGCACAAAGGAAGCGATTGCTCCTGCCCACTTTTCAAAGGGTGCAATATATTCCGGTGGGAAGAGCACATTAGGCATGCCGATCCACTCGATCAGACCGACGAAGAAGCTGCGGTATGTTTCCGGACAGATCGGAGGAATGGTGATCTTGACGTACGATGCTGCATTCATGAATATGTTGTTGAGTTTGTCTGCTGAAACGATGACACCGATCACATCATGTACCAGGAACACGGCTTTTGCCGAAAAATAGCCGAGTATGGCAATGCCAACGAGTACCAGTACGTGGAGCAGCAGTTCGTAACCGATAAAACGCCAGGGTTGATCGTTCAGGACGGAAAACGATTCGAATAGGGTGTCGAACGTATCATTGCCGGTTCCTCCGACGATCGAAGGGCCAATAATGAGACATACGATGGTGACGACCACAAGATAGAGAATGAACATACATGCGGCGAATGCGGGTATACCCGCGACAGCGAAGATGATCTGCCCTCCATAGGGGATAAGCGTCACGACAGCGAGGAAAAGACCGGCAAAAATGATGAAAACCATGAACACGATGAGCATAACCGGTGCGAAAATCGCCGACTTTCCTGATTTCAGCGTGAATTTAATGGCTTCTTTTATTTCGTAGAATTCGTCTCCCCTGAGTTGTTCAAAGGTGATTTTCGATACTGCCACACCGGTCAGGAGAGCGAGACATATCCACCAGAGAAATCCTACGAGCCATACGAGCCAGCAAAACCAGGGTAATCCGTCCGGGTATAGTGGTATGATCCGGTACATTTCCCATACGTCGGTTATGCTGATGCCAGCAATAATGTGTGAAAGATAAGCAAATATCGCATATCCAATATACGCGAAGAATAGCCCAATGAATGTAACCCACATTTTTTTGGCGCTGAAGCCAAGCCTCCCTGCCCTGAAAACGTCTTTGTAGTTAAAATGTAAATTAGTCACTGCGCCTCCTTTTGTATAGCGTATTATAATGACTATACTGGTATTGTCAATAGCAATCACCCCGTGGAAGATAGGCAGCAGTGATA
>CP070834.1:1243836-1280596 GCA_020341755.1 Caldifarciminota bacterium
TCTGACTTCATGGAATGGATGAGGGAAAACAAACGTATAGGAACCGGGTACTATTACGATGACATCGAGGAAAACAAGAACTTTGCATCTATCCGGGGTCTATCTCCACAGCCCGGTACCTTCCCTGAAGAATATGATGGTGATGGGCTTGTCTCCCTCCATTCCACACTTCTAACACCGATCGAACCCGAGCCGTTCAGGTTGAAACATTTCGACTTATATGAGAACGACCGGGTACTGCATCGTATTGTCGAATTCTTGAAATTGTATCGTTCATTCAACTGGCCTTCGTTGTTTTCACAGGTGTGGGACAAGAAGGAATCTTTTTCCAGAGTAAACGAAATATGGAAACAGGAAGCACGACTCATGTACGGCGATATCAACTACAATATTTTGCTTGAATACAATGAAAACATGCTGAAATCAGCGCCGCAGAGCGCACTCCTCGTTACCAATGGCGATAACGATACGTATCCGGCTTGGTTCCTCCAACAGCAGGGGGTACGGAATGACGTTTTGATTGTCAACCGCAGTTTGCTCAATGTGACTGAATATGTACAATTTCTTATGGACCAGGGGTTACCTCTTGACATCTCTGACGCGGAACTGTCCATGATCACATACAAGAAAGTGAAGGACGCTGTCGTAACCAGGTCGGATCAATTGATAGAACGACTGGCGCGGCAGGAGAAACGACCACTTGTGTTATCGACTACGGTCTACAACCCGGAGCGTTTCGGTTTCCCCCTCACGATGGTTGGCATGGTGTACGAGATCGGGGAACACGGCGAGAAGATCGATGGAACATGGCTTGATGTTGAGAGAACGCAAAAACAGTTGTTCGAAGATTTTCGTTATGATAAATACGTATCGACACCGCGTGATTCGCTGAGCGATGTTTTAGTATCCATGGCGGTGAACTATTCAGCAACGGCAGTAAGATTATCACAGGCTCTTCAGCAGTTGGGTAGATATCAAGAAGCGCGCGAAGCGCTCGAACTCGCAAGGCAATTCACCGATAGTCCGATTTTTACGGCATTCCAGGAAGCTGCATTACATATAAGAATGAAGCAATACGAGACAGCTGATAGTGTACTCGAGAGTATGCTTTCTCGCGAGGATATCGACATTGCCTTGAGAAAGAGCATTGCCGAGAAGTACTACGAAATGGGTAATGTCCGAAAAGCCATAGAGATATTGGGCGATTGTCTGAAACAGGATCCGACATCGCCTGATATCACCGAATTGATTAAACGCTACCAGGAGGAATTATAGAGTATTCCGATCTTGAGCCGTTCGTACTGTACAGGCGCTTCCAGAATGGCGATGACAAGGCATTTAATGCGTTGTATGCGAGGTTCAGCCATGGATTGTTTAATTACTGCCTGCGGCTGCTCGGTGACTGGCATCATGCTGAGGATGTCCTGGTAGAAACCTTCACAAAATTGGCTCGCTCACACCTGACTGAGACCGGTAGCCTCAAGGGCTGGCTGTACCGTGTGGCGACTAATGCATGTTATAAGCTCTTTCGCAAAAAAAAGAGAGAATACGGGATGAATGGCTATGCATGGGGCGGGTACGTTGACGACCCGGCACCGGATATAACCAGGGAAATGGAAGTACAGAGGCTGTTGAGTAAGCTGCCGGAAAACCAGCGTATCGTGGTCGTGCTCAAATTTTATGAAAACATGCGCTATCAGGAAATAGCAGAAGTTCTCTGCTGTCCTCTGGGGACAGTGAAATCGCGCATGCATGAAGCAATGAAAACAATCCGAAAACTTTATCATTCAGGGACAAGGAGGATATATGAAGTGCACTGAGATCAAGCCTTATTTATTTGATTTTGTGATGGATGAAGTCGACCCGAACATCGAGATCCAGATACATGAGCATCTTAATGAGTGTACAGCATGTCGGGCAGCAGTGCAGGAGATCGATGCAGTCGCTTCCCGGTTGCAGAGTCCGACCCGGTTCGCACCGGACCCAGGAGCGTACCGCCGCATACGAGATGCGCTGCCGCGAAAGAAGAAGCAAAAAATATTTTCCTGGCTGCCCGTGAGTGCCGGATACGCGCTCGCCGCGTTCCTGCTCGGTGCGGTTATCATGCACACTGCTGATAATATTATGTTGCGTGAGAGGGTAACTGAAAAAGAGGTGCGTTATGAGCCACCGAGCAGAATGCCTTATGCAGACACGGTGGAGTTCTATACCGTACCTGTGAAAAATCTTGCGCGGTCATGAGAGGTACATGAACGATTAAGCCGTTTTGAAAATGATGTAACTACTTCCACAGGCTATCACGCAGAATCCGCGTGACCGACGGGCTCTTGAGTAGCCTGACAACCTTCTCTGCCATGGGTGGGTATTTTCTTCTGATCACACCGACATGTTTTTTTATCACTGAGTAACGTGGGGCATCATTTCTCAGTTCGCTACCGATAGCCTCAATACTGTGATTCACGATATCGATATCATCGACCTTCATACTTTGTGACTTTTTTATACCGGCTGCGAGTTCATCGAGAGCGAGAAAGATATTTTCAGGGATAGGTTTGTTCTCGCCCGAGGCAGGAAAAGCGGCATCGAACCGGTACTCGTCCTCGCAGAGGTCGATACCCTCCAGTGTAATACGGGCTCCGACAAATACGTTACCCTCAAGTGGTTTTTGTAATTCCAGTAACCCCTTCTCCTCGAGGTATACGGCATGGAAATTCAGCTCGCTGAGTTTGATGTGCAGCGTTTCCATGAACTCCTTGGGCGTGATACGATGATACGGATGTTCTTTGAAACGTGCAAAGACCATCTCGAGGATCTTCCGTCGTATATCGTTACCGGTCATCTCCACTATCAGAATGCAACACAGAACTGCACACCGACCTGGAACACATTGAAATCGATACGGTCATGCTGCGGTTCGCTTCCCCATAGATACGTCGCCTCGGGCCGGATCTTCAATTTCTGAACCTTTTCACCGGGACCAAGAGGTATGGAAAAGCTGAAACCGGCACTGCCGCCGGCGATCGGCGCGAAGTCGTATCTCCAGGTATCGGCGCCAAACTCGTCACCCTCAACATACCAGGGGTAGAGGTAATTAATATAGCGTGGTGCGAGGTAGATGACCATATGGTCCTTAACGAGTTCATAGCCCAGTATCACGGCTGCTCTCATGTCGAAACTCCATGCTTCCCTGCCCATACCGCCGCCGAACCCAAAATAAGGGCTTGCGATCACTGGCAGTCGTGCCAGATTGAATTTGAAATCAAAGACGCCGTGGCCATAGAGTTCATCGTCCACGTATGTGCTCGTGAAGACCACGCCGTTCTCGAAAAGATGGCTCCACGCATAGTGTATCGTTATGCTTCCGGCAGTTGCTGTTATTGATGTGTCGGTATCCGTTGACGTATGCACGTAATTTCCAGACAATCCCAATCCCGTGTGCTGGGGTCCGTCAATCGGTTCCGGGAGGACATAGGTATCATACCCGATGTATGGTGAACTTTCCAGGATACTCACGGTTCTACTCCAGCGTACACAGCTCATCCCGATGAGCAGGATGATGTTGAAGGTGCATACTACAATATATTTACGCATGGTTCCTACTTGTGCATTCCATACAACTATACAAATCAGTGCGGTTGAGTCAATACCTGAGAGTTCTTGCTTGACTTTTCGATGGTTTGGAATATTATTGCCTATGGACGAACGGTTGGAGAAGCTGGAAAAACTAAAAAGTTTGGGAATAGAGCCCTACCCGTATGAACACGAGCGGACACATCGGTTTTCGGAGATTATCAAGGATTTTGAACGTTTGGGTGATAGTGGTGAGATCGTGAGATCCTGCGGTCGCATCATGACCGTACGCGGACACGGGAAAACAGCCTTTCTGACACTGGGTGATGAAACGGCTTCCCTGCAGGTGTATTTGCGACAGGATGAGTTACAGGAGCAGTTTGAACTGTTGAAATCGTGTGACATCGGTGATATCATCGGGGTAGAGGGCAGTGTCTTTAAAACAAGAACCGGTGAAATTACGATACTTGTGAAGAAATTCACTGTACTCTGTAAAGCACTTCGACCTATGCCTGAAAAATGGCATGGTTTGAAGGATATTGAAATTCGATACCGTAAACGATATCTTGACCTCATAGCAAATCCCGAAGTCCGTGATTTTTTCAAAAAACGCGCCATGGTGATACGACTTATACGCGATTTCTTCCACGATCGGGGATTCGTGGAAATGGAAACACCAGTGCTGCAACCGATTTACGGTGGTGGTACGGCAAAACCTTTCACGACCCATTACAGTGCCCTTGATCAGGATATGTATTTGCGGATTGCTGATGAATTGTACCTGAAACGTCTGCTCGTCGGCGGTTTCGAAAAGGTGTATGAGATATGCCGAGATTTCCGCAATGAGGGTTTTGACAGGTTTCATAATCCCGAGTTCACCATGATCGAAGCGTATCAGGCGTATACGGATTATCTTGGTATTCTGGAACTTATTACCGACCTGTTTGACAGTTTGGTGCGTAATGCCGTTGGATCGCGTTCGCTTATGTTCGGAGAACATGAGATCACGGTCAAGGTTCCCTTTCAGCGCATACGGTATGTAGATGCGCTCAATGCCAAATTGGGCTTCGATATTTTGTCAGCCGATGCACAGAAGATCGACAAGGCATGCCAGCAGTATGGGATCGATCTGACCCTTGCTCCCGGAGCAAAGATCGATAAACTGTTCAGCGAACTTGTCCAGGTAAATCTCATACAGCCGACGTTCGTTATGGATTATCCAAAGATCATTTCGCCGTTAGCCAAGAAACACCGCGATGATGACCGGCTCGTGGAACGTTTCGAGTTCATTGTCTGCGGTCTGGAACTGGCTAACGCTTTTTCTGAATTGAACGACCCGGCAGAGCAGCGAAAACGATTCGAAGAGCAGCTTGCTCACCGGGAAGAGGGCATCGCCGAGGTCGATGAGGATTTCATAGAAGCGCTTGAACACGGCATGCCGCCAGCCGGCGGTCTGGGGATGGGTATCGACCGCCTGTGTATGATACTTTTCAATAAACCCTCGATTCGGGATGTCATTCTTTTCCCCCAGTTAAAAAAAGAACGTTCATGACCATCCTCACACCCGAGAGTCGTCATCCCGGCACCGATTGATATGAACACCGAACTTTTTGTCGCGCGGCGCTATCTGCGCTCCAAGAGATACAGGTTCTTCTCTTTGTCGACCGCGATCGCGATCGGCGGGATATTTGTCGGCGTTGCAGCATTGTTGATCACCCTATCCATGCTAAATGGCTTCCAGAACGAATTGAGGAGGCGGATACTCGGCGGTACGCCCCATATCATTGTACGCAGATATTTCAATGAGCCCATAAGCGATTATCCCACGCTCATGGAAGACCTTAAGGATTTCAATTTTATCCGCGGTATGGCGCCGTTCATCGTCCAGAAGTCCATCGTCAGACACCAGCGGCAAATGGACGGTGTCGTCGTCAAGGGTGTCCAGCAGGAGCTAGAAGCTGTTATTACCGAAATAGAAGAAAAGATCATTCACGGGGTCTTTAATCTGGATGATGGCTGTGTTATCGGCGTGGAATTGGCACGGTCGCTGAAAGCTAATGTAGGCGATACGCTGGTCGTGGCGTCGCCGTTCGTTGAACAGCTCGGGATGTTCCCACGTGCAAAGAAAATCGTCCTGAGGGGGATCTTTGATCTGGGATACTACGATTATAATGCCACGATCCTCTATATGGACATCCGTGATGTACAATCTTTGTTCGATATTCGCGGATATGTTAGCGGGATCCAGGTGAGCGTTGATGATGTCTACGAAACCCAGCGCTACAGCAAGCAGATAGAGAATAAGATCGGTTATCCTTATCGTGCAGTAGACTGGATAGAAAGCAATCATTCGGTATTCGCCGCATTGAAACTCGAGAAGATCATCACCTTCATCGTCCTTACATTGATCATCATTGTCGCCGGGTTCAACATCATCGGAACCCTGGTAAACATGGTGAAGAAAAAGACCAAGGAGATAGGCATTCTGCGTTCGTACGGTTTCAAACGTGCCAGTATTATGAGGCTCTTCATCTATCACGGATGCATGATCGGCATCATGGGGACGCTCCTGGGCGTGGTTTTCGCATACATCGCTTGTTTGATTCTCGGCAGAATCGTTTTCATCACACTCCCCGGCGACGTATATTTTATTGAAACACTGCCGGTAGAGATGGCTCCCGAAGATTTCATCATTACGGCTGCCGCGGCGATCCTTATCACTTTTCTGGCAACCATCTATCCTGCCGTGCGGGCTACGAAATTAACGACCGTCGAGGCATTAAGAAATGAATGAGATTTTATCGCTTCAGAAGATCACCAAGACGTATTACCTGCAGAGCGAGGACATCGAAGTACTGCGCGGGGTAGACCTGACGGTAAGCGAAGGGGAGTTTGTCGGAATATTCGGACCGTCAGGAAGCGGAAAATCGACGTTATTGAATATCATCGGCAGCCTCGACAAGGCAACGAGCGGAACAGTGCGTTTTAATGGAATGAACCTTGAAGAACACGACGACACGGCACTCTCGGAAATACGGAATAAGCAGATCGGTTTTGTTTTCCAATTCCACCATCTGCTGTCCGAATTTACCTGCCTTGAAAATATCGCTCTGCCTGGACTCCTTGATTGTCCGTCACCGCGCGATGTTTACGACAGAGCCCAGCATCTGCTCGAGAAATTCGGAATGGCAGATAAGCGAAACAGGCTTCCCGAACAACTGTCCGGAGGTGAACGGCAGCGCGTTGCTATTGCGCGGGCATTGATCAATGATCCTTTGTTGATACTTGCCGATGAACCAGCAGGTAATCTCGACGATATGAACACCAATAAACTCCTCGAGGTGTTCGTGGGTCTAAATCATGATGGTAAGACGATTATCCTGGTTACACACAGTCTGGATGTTGAAAGGTTCGGTACACATGTGTATAATTTAAGAGAAGGAAGGTTATATGCTATGTGATGATTGCAAGAAGAATCCGGCAACGATTTTCTTTAAAGAGGTTCTACCGGAGAAGGTAGTTGAACTTCATTTGTGCGGTTCATGTGCGCATAAGCGAGGATTGCTATTGACAAAGAAAATGTCACCGATCGAGATGCTGCAGAGATTGCTGAAGGAGAAAAGTGCTAAGGACGAACAGATTATCTGCGGGAAATGTTACCTGTCGCTTGCTGAGTTTAAACGGATTGGACGGTTCGGCTGTGTTCGATGTCTGGAAACCTTCAAGCCGTATATTAAGAATTTAATAAAACAAATACATCACAGTGAAAAACATGTCGGGCGGCATGCCGAGCACGGTAAGCAGAAAGGATACGAGGTGTATCAGCTGCGAGAACAACTAAAAAAGGCACTTGAGAAAGAAGCCTATGAAGAAGCGGCTGCGATACGGGACAAGCTGAAAAAATTTGGGGTGGAAAGTGCTGAATAAAATACGGTGGCTCGTTTCCGGCAACGGACAGCATTCAGAATATGCTGATATCGTCGTGTCCTCGCGTGTACGCATCGCGCGTAATGTGAGCCAGTTCAACTTTGACGTTAAACTGAAACCAGCAGATGCAGAGCGTCTGCTTCAGTTCCTCCGGACGACGATCGGATCATTGATCAAGGGAGAATACATTGATATCCGACAGATATCAGCACTTGAGCGTGAGAGTCTTCTGGAGTGTCATCTTATCTCGCCTGCGTTTCTGAGGAAAGAAAAACCAACCGGTCTGTACATTTCTGAAGATGGAGATATTTCCATCATGCTCAATGAGGAGGATCATCTCAGGATACAGGCGCTTGCTGCTGGTATGAATATCCAGCAGATAGCTGATAAGATATTCAGTTTTGAAGATAGTATCGGTGCCGAGCTTGATTTTTCCTTTGATGAGACATACGGTTTTATCACATCATGTCCTACGAATCTTGGTACTGGTTTCAGGGGTTCAGTACTGCTTCATCTTCCCGGACTGGTATTTACCAATGAGGTGGAAAAAGTACTGAAAGGTGCGCTTCAGATCGGTATGGCGGTACGGGGTATTTACGGCGAAGGTTCCGAGATCAAGGGGAGTCTGTTCCAGATATCGAACCAGCACACTCTCGGGCTCAGAGAAGAGGATCTATTGCAAACTATTACAAAACTGACATCCATGATCGTCGATATAGAAAAGAAAGCACGCGATGTGATTTTCTCGAAAGCACGTCATGAATTTGAAGATAAGATTTTCCGGAGTATCGCGATATTAAGATCTGCCAGGATTATCAGTACCGATGAGGTGCTTAATCTGCTGTCCGCCGTCCGTTTCGGTGTCGGCACAGGCATTCTGAAAGAAGTGAACCTTGATGTCGTCAATGAGATAATGCTCGTATCCCGACCAGCGAACATACAATTATTTTATAACGAGATTCTTGAAGAACATGAACGGGACGTGAGAAGAGCTGATTTCATCAGAAGTAGATTGAGCAGGAAAACAGCATAGCAAAACCAACCATCCGATCCATCGTTTTTTTTCGCCATCCAGGTAAGGACTGGCATTCATCCTTTTATACCATATGAAAAAATCACAAAAACGAAAAGATGTACTCGCTGTTCACCATGATGATGAGATCGTCTTTCTCGGAACGGGCGGTGCCCGCTACGTTATAGCCACGCAGCTGCGTGCAACCGGTGGTATACTCTTCCGTGCCGGGGGGAAGAACATGATCGTCGACCCTGGCCCGGGTTCATTATTGAGATTTCTCAGCTACGTACCCGATGTGCGACCGGAAAAAGTGGATACACTCATACTCTCGCACAAACACATTGATCATTCCGCCGATATCAATGTATACCTCGATGTCATCACGAGGGGAGGTTTTCGCAACAAAGGTATGCTCATCGCACCCCACGATGCGTTCGGAGAAGATGGTGTTGTACATTCGTACCTTCTCGACCACCTCGAGCGGGTCGTTATGATAGAACCCGGCACTGAAGTGCCGATCGGGTCGTGCACAGTTCAGTTTCCTCTGCGGCATGAACACCGCGTGGAAACATATGGTTTTGTATTGAAGTGTGACGAGTATTCGATCAGCTATATCGCCGATACTAAGTATTTCCCCGATATCGACCAGGCTTATGCGGCGGACATTCTTATAATGAACTTGCTGCGCCTTGAACCGTCGGACATCGACCATCTCTCGATCCCTGACTGCGAGCAGATCATTACCACGGTAAAGCCGGCAGTAGCGATCATCACACATTTCGGTATGACGGTACTGAAAACCGGACCATGGAACATAGCCAGGAAATTACAGGCATCTACTGACATCACAGTCCTGGCAGCCGAAGACGGGAAACATTACCCCATACGACAACTCCTGGAATACCGCAGGCAGCAGGAACTACGAACTAAGAAGTAAGAACTTACATTATAGATCCAGTCTTCTGTATTCTGAATTCTACGTTTTACATTTGCGTGGGTTATTTTAGTAATAAATTCTATCCTCTACGTTCTACCTTCTACGTTCTGCATTTATATCTTGACATCCCATTGTATGCCCGTATACTGAAAAGAGGTCGTGATGAGAATAAAATACTTCACAGTCGCAGCTATCGTTATCCTGACCATAATGGGTGGATGTGAGAAGCCTTTGCCGCCGGATACTGTTTTATCGAATTGCCTTAATGCGCTGATTGCGGGGAATGTGACCGAAGCATATGAATATTTCTCCTACGATGACCAGTTGACCATGAGCAAGGATGAATTCGTAAAGCAGCATGAATTATCTGCCCGGGAATTGTGTATCGCGGATATGCTGCGCGATCATGTGATACTTCAGGTTGATTCACTCTCAATAAGCATGGAAACTGCAAAGACGGTAGTGACCATCATTACGCCAACACTTATGAAAGAACGCTTTTCCCTTCTGTTCTTCCGTGGGTGCAGTACTACGGTATTGGACAGTGTTATGAATCCCCAGGGTGACCCTGAATGGATACACATCACGCAGTTATCAGACACCGTGCTGATCAGAAAGGAAGAAAAAGGCTGGAGGATATTTGGATACTGGCAGCGCCAGCGAATAAAAGAAGCCGAAGCCTCGGCAAAGCGTTTGAACTATATACAGACAAAGATAGAAGTCACTGATATGCGAGCATTTGCATTCAAGGGAGAGCGTACTTCCTATCTTACTGCACGCATTCTGAACAATGGGGATGAGACATTACGCCATGTAGAAATAATTGTCGTTTGTTATAATCCGGATAACCGGCCATGTTACTCTGTTACCGCCTATCCGGTCTCATCTTCGAGTCTCCCACTTGACCCATACCGGAGCAAGACATTCCGTGTCGAGCTGCCCAGTGTCCCGGTAGACTGGACCGGGAATGTAACCGCAAAGATCGTTAACGCCACGTTCGTAGAGTAAGCGCCTGAGACCATACTCCCGATTGCTATATCTGAGAGTGATAAAATTCACTGGATGATCTGCACTAATGCACAGGCAGTATTTTTGTGACGTTGTTATGTATTGACCGGTTAAAATGTTAAGCGAATACCGATGAACGGTATACGCGGCATCATGAAAATGGCTTTCTGCATGCTGTAATTGCTGTTGTAGAGATACCCCTGTATATTCTTGTGATTAGTAATATTAAGAATGGTCAGGTATACTTCTCCAGTAAAACCAAACACATGGATATTTTTCCCAAAATGGACGTCGATTCGTTGGTATTGAGGAAGATATGATTTTTCAGGAGCATAGATTGGTGCCCATCTGTCCATAAGCCACTCAACGCCAACCAAATCATAGTATGCCGCACCAGTGGCAAACTGACACTTGAGAGTAATGAGGTAACCATTGGCAAATTCCTTCCCGTAAACAAAATTCAGAATATGTGGTCGGTGGGCGTTAGAGGTTCTAATTTCGGCGTCATATGGTGATGTTCGCTTGGATGCTGAGAACGAGTATGATACCCAGCCGAATGAGCCGTGGTCGTTATGCTTACGGAGTGAAACCTCTATACCATTGGCATACCCGCTGCCGTCAAACGATGTATAGTACCCGCCGTCACGCATAAGATGACGATATTGTTTACGGTACAATTCGATATAACCGGTGAACAGGGGATGTATAGTATGCTCGATCCCACAGCATATTGTTTTTGAATAATATGCCTTGGTTTCTATGGTCACGTATTCAAACGGCGGTGTCTGGTATTGAAGACCATACCCCATAAAAATGCGGGGTGTACCATCAAATAATAATCGTATACGGGGTGAGAAAACGGGTTGCTTCACAAGAGGAAACCATTCAAGACGCTGTCCTAGTTCGCATACAAAGGGTGAGAGGATAGAAAAGCGTTGATCAGCATAGAAATATGCATAGATATCTGATGTGTCTATATCATATACAGTTTCTAGGGAATTTATGCCATAGAGTATATCCACGGCTTTTGGTCCATCATGTCGATACACGTAGGTGCCTGTACCACCGCCTGTTTCCATCTTCACCAGACCGTTAGTATACTGTGCATGGTAGAACGCACCATATTTCTTGGTATATATATCTTCCTCGGCATGATTGATGGTTTGACTTACACCCGGGATTTCGCCAAACAGATGTTGTGTAAATTCACTATGAAAATATCCACCCCATGTTTTGATGGTATTTGTTTCAGCATGTTCCCAAACACCGTTGATTGTCTGTCCGGAACCATCGATCTCCAGGTTTATACGTTCTCCAGCGATATTTGCTGTGATATTTGTTTTTTCCTGATTCTTGAATCCGTCAAAAATGAACCGCCCAAGGGGCGTTTGTATGGAAATATTGCCCTGGTGATCGATGTAGTAGGGTATGATAACATCTTCAACAATACCAAGGTTCTCAAGAAGAACATCAAGATAATTTCTTCTGGAAGAAAAGGTGAAAGTAACGATCTTGTTTACCGGGCAGTGGTACATCCAGTCCGCTTCGATGAGATCGATACTGAGTGCACCACTGATGGTGAGAGGGTGTGGCTTTGATTGTATCGCGAGAACGGATGAAACGGCACCGCCGTAACGGGCTGGAAACGCACCTGCAAGAAAGTCGAAAGAGCCGATCATATCCGTGTTGAATATGGTGCTTATACCAAGAAAATGATAGGGATGTAGAATCTCGGTGCCATCATAATATACTGCGTTTTCGTTCAATTCACCACCACGGACGTAGAGGAGACCGAGGAAATCGCACGGTGAATTCACACCGGGAAGGGTCTGAAGCGCCTTGAAGACATCCTTTTCCGCACCAGGAATTGTCCGCAGTTCATCGAATGTGACTTTGCGCCTGTCTGGCATAGATAGTTTTTCTGCTTGTACATGTATACTGTCGAGGGTGATCGGCAGGGCTTGTAACCCCACAGTAAGATGCGGTACCCTGTACGGGTAGGGAGCCAGATTGATAGTGTCTGATTTATAACCAACATGACTGATGATCAATGAATTACTTCCTTCAGATACGCCGGTAATGGTAAACGTACCAGCGGAATCACAGACATGCACGTATTCGCGATCGTTGATGGAAACATGTGCCTGTAGCGGTATCTGTGTATCGCGATCGTACACAATACCGGTGACTGTGGAACAGAATAATGTGAATACGAGAATATGCATCACAAACCGGTTTTGATATGCGCAATAAAAAGTTTTGAGCTTGTGAGAAGGTATATCGTATCTTCGTTGATCACTCCGGATAATGGCGTTTCCAACAAATACATTGTTTCACATATAGCAAGTACTGGCGTATATTGCATATCGACCAGCAGTAACTCGTTACTATTGAGGACGAATCCGTACTCTTCTCCGATATATGCATAATAAACATTCGGCAGAGATAGGCTTGAGTAATTCCTATTGAGACCGTCTGATTCTATAGTGTAAATGAGTATGAAATCATCGTATTTATTGAAAGCATATAAACACCCGTGTTTTACATGGAGGTTATATGGTCCAAATGCTGGAAATACCAGGGTCGCTGTGAGTACCGGATCAGACGGGTTCTGAACATTGACCACATTCAGGGTGTAATAATCAGTTTGTACGAATGCATATACAGTATCGACGGCGAGGCTATTAATGGTGAATGGGAAATCCATTATAGCCTCGATCTCTGGAGCCCTGGGATTTGTGATATTGATTATGTACAGTGCTGAATTGCATGCGACGTATGTACGGTCATCAGATAACGCGATGATCGACGCCGGAGGTATATTTAAACTGCTGTATACTACAGCTTCGGTTGAAGTAAATTTGATAATCTCAAATCCCTGTTCTGACGCAAGGTATACGTATGGATCATCAACGAAAAAATCGTGTATAGTATAATTCGCACCGTAAGTAGCAAGGATAGCGATTGAATCACCGGATATATAGCAGTTGAATATATTGCTCGCATTGTAATAATCATGGTCCAGTACGAATAAAATGCCGTCTTCGTAGATTATTTCATTACCTTCCAGTTGATACGACGCCGTTAGTTCGAGATATATCCCGTTGGCATCTTCATCTTCAGAGACAAAATCGAATTTTATGCAACTGGCAATACTCAGCATGATACAGATGACTATTTTATTCATATTTAATCACTGAGTATTCAGGATAACCAGAAGAGAGTAAGGTTCCATGTATACAGAAAGGTCCCTCCAAGAAGCGGGTTTTGCCTATATAGACAGGATCGTTCATTGTGGATATATCATAGATATACATACTGTTAAAACCTAAGAATAGATAATCACCAGCAGTAATTATATGGTAGGCAATCTTTTCAATGCAGTTTACCTGTACTGGGTTTGCAGGACTGATGATGTCATAAATCATGGTTGGGTTACTAGCAACAAACAAATAATGCTCGTTTATATGTAATTTGTTAGTATAGGTTGACAGGGTCGCTACGGTGTTGCCAGATTGCAGGTCAATGATGTAAATACCATTGCCACCTACGTATGCATAGTCGTTATCAACCACGATATGATTTCCGTATCCGGGCAGCGTATCTACGATTATCAGGGAGTCAGAATCAGTAATATCTATGACGATAGGAATATGATCGCAGAGAACATAAGCGCGGTCATTGTCAATCCAGAAGTCTCCGGGTATATGCAGAGTAAGGCTATTCGTGAGTACTGGTTGATCAGGGTTTTCAAGATTGTAAACTGAAATACTGCCATAATAACCAGTGTGTGTTACGTATAAATACTGCCCGGAAATGAATAAATGATTGAATGCGAGCGCTGAATCGTGATATGTCTGCACCAGATAGGGAGTGTGGGGATTTGATATATTGATGATGGCAAGGTCTCCATTCGTTGCCATATATATTCGATCATTTGCGCTCACCATATCACCCGTTGCGGTAACGGCGCACGACGCAACTAGTGGGAATAGTACATCAAACTTCCATGCCGGCGACCACTCACTCCAACCACCATCAATATAGCGTGCGCGGGTCTGCCAGTAATACGTGTTATCACCGAAAAGGTGTTCAGGCGATAGACTGCTCCATAAGTGATTCGTGATGTTATATACAGTATCTGAAAATTCATCGGTTGTATCCACGCGCAGTTCGTATATAAGTGGTTCACCATAAAAGGGATTCAACGTATCTTCGCTGACATCCCAATGAAAATGAGGCGGATTATCAACGCTTGTGCTATCATCCTGAGGTTCTTGTAAATATGGAGCTGGCGGAAGGTTAATGGGATCGTACGGATTGAGATATTCCTTGCGCTCGCAGTAGAGTATGACCAGTAAAAGAATTAAAAATCCTTTACCACACCGAGACATAATTTTTCCTTTGTACATTGGAATTCAATACCTACCTTATCGTCTTTATCGGTTCTTAACCACATAATTGTGCTTATAGAGAAGTTGGTGACCGCCAATCCAAAGGAGATATTGCGGATTTTTTCACAGAACTTAATACGGGAGCGGAACAGTTCGCACTCATCCGGATCAGTAGTTTCCTCATATTGATTGTAGTAATTTTCGCTCAGAATATCAGAACCGACCGCGACGAGACTGCACGCAAAACCTATCACGCCGAAAATCTTCGCAGTTTTTTGGCTGTCGGCTGCGAGCCCGAGGGGGTAAAGAAACAACAATAGAAATACAAAAATTCTCCTCTCCATGTGTAAATATATGCAGTGTAGTATAAAAAGTCAATAGTAATTCACCCGCCGCAGCCGAAGGCGAATTTACAGCTCACGCGCTCCTCAAGACCGATCGCCGAGATCTTCTTCATGAGAGCGGCGCCGTACCTATCTGCATCCTTTTCGTATTCGCGAAATGACGGCAACGCCCTGGGAAAATGCTTTTTGACAAGCCGGGTGACATTGCGCCACACCCGGGGGTAGGGATTGAGCGTATCAAAGAGTATGTAGCGTGTGCCTGCGTTTCGTGCCTTGATCATGAGTTTTCGCAGCATGGCGGTCTGGTCGCTGAAATACGGCAGGACCGGAGCGACGAAAATCCACGTGGGAATATTATTGCAGGACATGACATTAATAGTATGGAATCTCCTTTCCGGCGGCAGGGTCCCCGGTTCAAAGACGCGTCGCACTTTTTCATCGAGCGTGACTATGGTAAAACCGACTTCCACGTCGCGGAGTTTCCTGAGCAGGTCGAGGTCTTCCAGGACAAGCGGAGATTTTGTCAGGATTGAAACGGCATGGGGATGGCCGATCAGTTTCTCAAGACACTGACGTGTTATCCGGTAACGTTTTTCCAGAGGTTGATAGGCATCGCATACCGTCCCGAAGAGAATATCGCTTTTTTTCTTCAGTTTTTTCAACTGCCGTTCCAGGACTGATGGTGCGTTTATCTTGACGTCAACGAAATCACCCCATGGTTCGGTATGACCGGTGAATTTTTTCATGAAGACCGCGTAGCAGTACTGGCATTTATGCATGCAGCCTACATAGGGATTGATGCCGTAGTCGACGCCGGGTATACCCGAGCGGTTCAAGATACTGCGGCAAGTGATCTCATTGATGCGTGTCACCCGTTACTCCCGGTGACATAGGATATTTTATTTTTTTCTGAAACGACCGATCTTCATTATCTTCGCAATATTAGCCTTCGGGCTGATGACCGGTTCAATGAGCGGCTTGCTCGAGGAGAGAAGCGTGCTCACACCGGGTCCGTGTCCGGCGTAGCGGCAGTCACCGTGTATCACGATACCAATGGTCATGGCGCCTTTTCTGAAACTTCTTCCGTATAAATTATCGTGGTCCATGAGCGCAACGAAATCGCCGAAGCGAAGTTTATCGATGCCGTACTTGCTTATGTATTTACGGTCGGTCGTCATGATATCGTAGTCACCGCCGCCCATGGCGATGCTTCCGGTTCCAGAGCCCATGAGCGCTGCCGGTATCTTGGCAGTGACCGGGACTTGTAGTTTCTTGCCTTTCTTCTTCATTCCCATTTTCTGGAACAAACGGGGATCGAGATTATACACTGCGATGTCCGGGAAATCCGTGATCTTCAGACCCTGACCCCAGCCCTTTATGAGTATTTTCGTATCGAGCGTCAGTTTATCCAGGACCGAATTTGCGAAATCGATCATGACGTGCTCAGCACCTCCGTGGTGCCCGGTTACCACGCCCTTTTTGCCCTGGGCATCGCCGTCGAGTATGATCGCATCGTTGCCTACGCATGCATAGAACACATAGCCCTGATTAGGACCTTCGTAGCGGTGTTTTTCATCGAGTATTGATGAGACACACGGTTCGATGTGATCTGCTTCCCAGCCGAAAGCCGGATCACCGACTTTTACGTTGTATGCTATGCCGCCGGTACCGGGGAGCAAAAAAGGTCTTCCGTCTGCATCGACACCGTGTGCCCGCGGTCCGCGCGGGTTTACTACTTTGCCTTGAACTGACATCATAACCAATGCATCAGCATTTGTCCGTATCATGAAGAGCCTCCTTTTAATAGCCACATGAATTATAGGGATTGTTGTCTCAAAGTCAACACGGAGTGAGAAATATTTTCAAGCAAGCATTATGGTACTACAAAAGGGGAGTTGTTTTATTTGAGTATGGCGCGCAGGAACAGCATGAAACCCTGTGCTTCACTTTCCACCAGCTCAAGATTTTTCCGGGCTTGCTCGTATGAGGGATTTATGTCCAGTGCCCGTTTGAAATTCTCTATTGCAGCATTGAACAGGGTCCTCATCTTGATGAGATACGCCTTTGCCAGTGCATTACGGAGATCGGCATATCCGGGATGCTGTTCGATCTTTGCGGACAATCGTTCAATGTATTCATCGATGGTGACGGGTACGTCCCTGAGATCACTGTATTTTGAGAACAGTTCAAAATCAGAGACGACTTCATGAATGTCGACCCCGCTCAGGGTTTTTTTGAACCGTTCGAAACCGGCGAGTGCATCTGCATACTCTTCGTTCTCAAGCAATCTGAAAGCTTTTTTGAAAGCTTCTTGTTGAAAACGCGGATCAAGAAGTGAAGCATATTTCATGTTGACGATTGCTGACATGACATTCTTCTCTTCCGGTGACGGTACCTTCACAACCTTTTCTTGTAAAATCAATAGACCTAGATTGAAGTATGCTTCGGCATAGTCTTTATTGATATTAATGGCTTTTTCGAGTTCTCTGAATGCCTCGTCATACTGGTCTTTATCCAGATATGCCAGTCCTAGATCAAGATAAAAATCCGCGTTGTTCGGTGCGAGATAGAGGGCCCGCGTGAATTGGTCGATCGCCTTGTCGATATCGCCCATCTTCCTGTAAACATAGCCGAGATTTCTGTGTGCACTCGTCATGTTGTTATCGAGTTTGATGACCTGTTCGAAAGCAATGCGTGCGTCATCGTAGAAACCGCGCGAGAAGAAAAGCATACCGATCTTATTCAGGGCATCGGTTTGCATGCGTGCTTTCACATTGTCGGCTAACTGAAGAAGGTTGGATATTTCATCGATCTGCTTGTTGTGTATGGATTGAATGAGGGCGATGAGTTTTTTCTCCCGCATATCCGTATCGTACGGTGTTTCCGTGATGTCGAGCACTTTACCAGATTTATAGATATGGGTCGCTATTCTATGTTTTTTTGGTTCGGCAAATGTTTCTACGTGGTATATCTCATCCCCGGATTTGATGGCGCTGTCAAGACCGAATGTTTTTTTCATCGATCACATCCTCGTCTTCTTGACCAAGCACTGCCACGCGTAATACAATTTTCTCTCCCTGGTATTGAGACGGAGACGCCGGAGAACAAAATAGACTTTCAAGGTATTCAACTTGACAAAACCATAGGCTGGGCTGGTCAACGTTTGTTTTATCTGAGTAGCATTTAACAATGGATTCTCGCGAACGATTCGACGTATTGCATCCTCGATGGTTAGCCGCTGAGCATCTGGAGAACCATCCCCACCTGACAGCGGTTCTTCAAGCTCTGACACGGCACCTGGCTCGGTCACTCCGAAGTATCTCAGCGCATCTTTGGTCGTTGAGAAATATTTTATGACCTGGTTGAGTTCCAGAAGTTTGAAGATCGAGTTGACTTCGTCCGACATGTTGATGAAAACGATGTCACCCTTCTTTTCTCTGAACTCTCTTATTCTGGTTAAGACAACGCCCCAACCCGCTGAACTGACATACTCAACTCCTCTGAAGCTAATGATAAATCGGAAGATCTTCTTTCCCAGATGTTCTATTTCTTTCTTGAGTTGGACAGCGGTCGTTGAGTTGATATACCCGTCGAGCGTCAGCATGGCGAGATCGTTGCTGTCCAGAGTCCGTGATGTGATTTTAAGTTCTGTTTCTGTTTGCATTATATTTAACCATACTACCTTTCATGATAGCAAAGGCTCCATGGTTCATGCAATTATATGGAAGGTCGTCAAAATGTCAATGAAAATACTTAAGAAAGTACAAGCATTGACATGCAGCAAGATATTAATATAATACGGGGAGGGTGCGAATAGTATATATGAAAAGGGCCTGTAGCTCAGTTGGTTAGAGCAGCTGACTCATAATCAGCGGGTCGGGGGTTCAAGTCCCTCCGGGCCCATTTTTTTAAACCCTAATATCGAATTTCTAAATCCTGAATCCCACATACTTGCCTGGTGGAATCGATTACGAAGATTACAAAAAGATTACAGTGATAACACCCCGGATAGCATTGACTTTTACTTCATTTTCTGTATAATAACCTCACCGTGAATACTTATTCGACAACTCCCCTGTGCTATGTGAGATTTTTGCAGAGTAATATTCATAGTCGTTTAGATCATTTGGATTTTTTAATTTGGAATAAATATGCAGTTAGTATTTTGAATTTAGGATTTACTGTATGAAGTGGAGCATACATCCTGCGCGCAAGCACCGCCTGAAGACGATCATAACAGGTTTTTTCATCGTCTGCTTCCTCGTATTTGTGACGGTCTTGTACGGTACCATTTTCGGTTTGCTCGGTCTTTTGATATTATTTTTCTCGTTGTATTCGTACTACTTTCCGACGCACTACGAGGCGACCGAGAACGCCATTATCATAAAAAACGTGTTTATGACCCAACGCAGAGAGCTATCCGAGTTCAAGCGGGTATACCGGGGCAAGAATGGAATCCTGTTGAGTCCCTTCCGGAGAAAGACATTTTTGAACCACTTCCGCGGTGTCTTCTTGCTCCTGCCGGAAAAAAGGGATGAAATAACAGCCTTTTTAGAAGAACGTATTGCCGCACTCCAACCTCAAGAAAGCAAATCATCTGACAATGGGTAATATGGGCAAGACCGCACGACTCGATAAAATGCTCGTGCAGCGGTACACTGCCGACTTTTCCATCCCCCAGGAACTTGCGCAGATCATCGCATCGAGGTTTCCGGTGTATACCGATGCACAGGCATATTTATTCCCGGAATTAAGCACGCTTCATGATCCTGGATTACTTCCGGATATAGAAAAGGCAGCAGACCGCATCGTGCGTGCTGTGCATGATGGCACGGGGATACTCGTATACTGCCACGACGACGTCGATGGCTACACTTCTGGTGTGATCATGTACACGACCCTCAAGGATATAATGAGGAAACGTGCCCAGCCGCTATTTCTGTACCCGGTCATCAGGGAAAAAGATGGTTATATTCTGAATCCGAGAGTCTTGCAGGAATACCGTTCAAAGGGTGCGCGGATCATCATTACCGTCGATTTCGGTGTAAGCAGCAACGAGAATTTCGAGATTGCAAGAGAACAGGACATGGAACTGATCGTATGCGACCATCACGAGGTGAAGGCAGATGCGTTTACCGTCCCTGTGGTGGATCCAAAAAGACCCGCATCGTCTTATCCGTTCCGGGATCTGGCCGGTGTCGGTGTGACGTTAAAACTCGCTCAGTTCTTGTACAGATCTTCACTGGGGTTAGGCACCGATGAATTTTTCAACGTAAAAAAAGAATTCATCGCATTGTCTATGCTCGGTACCGTTGCTGACCGCGTCATACTTACAGACGAGAATCGGGTTCTGTGCAGACATGGTTTGGACATGATCAATCAGCTTGATGTTCCGTGGGCCAGGTATTTCAGGGCCAACGGAGAGATCGATACGGCGACGGTTATACAGATGATCATACCAACAATATCATCAGCGGCATACTGTGATCCCATGTACGGTGTCAGGGTTTTTCTGAACAGCGACATGGCATATATCTGTGATGCATTCACGAAACTCAGGAACGTGACCGATGAACGCAGGAAGGGTGTCGCGATATTTTTCGAAGATGTGATATCTGCAGCACGGGTATATCCTGACGTTGTCATATCGGTCGTACCGGTCGTCCGTCAGCATTATCTCGGGTCGGTCGCCGGATGGCTCAGGGACCGGTACCAACGGACGGCAGTGGTTATCGGGATTAGAGATGGACGGTGCATCGGTGAATTGCGCAGTCACCGGCTTAACCTGTACGAAATGCTGCACAGCATGGGTGATTTGTTCTCTGATTACGGTGGTCACCAAAGAGCAGCCGGTTTCACAATGGCCCATCAGCACCTGGATGAACTGGCAGATAGAATTCTTCGCTACGTAACGGAAAATACGCATGAAACGAAGGAAAAAACACGTGAACCTGTTTTTCTCCTTGCACGAACGAACGTTGACATGCTCAAACGGATGATGCCGTTTGGCGAGGGCAATTCCGCACCATTATTGACAGATGGTTCGCTCGTCTATACAATAGACAATAAGCTGAATATCGTGGAAAAGGGCAGTTTCGATAGCAAATATTAACTACGCTGAAAAAGAATTGAACCTGAAAATCGTATACTACGGTACAGGACTATGCGGCAAGACCACAAACCTCCGAATGGTTTACGGCGCCATGAATCCTGAACGTCGAGGGAAAATGATGAGTCTGGCCACGGAACTCGATCAAACGCTATTCTTCGATTTTCTACCGGTCGATCTGGGGAGCATAAAGGGTTGGAAACTGCGCCATCATCTGTATACGGTGCCCGGACAAATATACTATAATGTTTCCCGGAAATTGGTATTGAAAAACGTTGATGGTATCGTTTTTGTAGTAGATTCGCAAGAAGAACGCCTGGAAGAGAACCTGGAGAGTTACAATAATCTCCAGGATAATCTTCAGAGTTATGGTCTGTCGCTGAAGAGTATACCGCTTGTCATGCAGTATAACAAGCGTGACCTGCCCAATATCATGCCGATCAGCGATCTCCAGTCTCATATCAATAAGGCAGGATATGAGTATTTTGAGAGCGTGGCGATCCGTGGTATTGGTGTTTTTGATACGTTGAAAACTATTTGTCGTCTTACCGTACATAAACACGCAGACGAACTGCCCCAGGGATAATACCCGAATTTCAGCGGTACGCTGTTAGATATTTAAACCTCTTGACTTTTCTATAAATATTCACTATAATCTGGTGGAATGGCTGATCGGCAAACCCTGAGCATTTCAAAGGAAAGCATCGATAAACTGACCTATTTATTGGGCGATTTCTGTACTCAGGCAAACACGGTGTGGGCGATATTTGTAACGATATCCGGACAACTTTTAGTACAACGCGGGTTTGTGCGTTCCTATGATGTCCTGGCGATCTCAGCGCTGGCATGCGGGGTATACAATTCGACAATGGAACTTGCCCACATCGTCGGTGAACGAAAATTCAGTCAGTTCCTCCAGGAAGGCAAGCGTTTTAGTGTCTACTATATTGGCGTGGAGCGGGACTATTTACTCGTTTCGCTCTTTGATGATCGTACACTACCAGGAGTCGTTAAAGTTGCGAGTGAGGTTTTCTCCCAGAAGGCAAAGTCAGTAGTGGGTAATGGAAGATGAAGCGAGAGCTTACCTTTGATAATTTTTTCGTATACGAAGGTAACCAGGTTGCCTTTCTTGCTGCAAAGAAAATCGTAGATTTCCCAGGTGAATTATTCAATCCCTTGTACATCTATAGCAATACGGGCTTGGGTAAGACTCATTTGCTCTGGGCGCTGTTCAGTGAATTGAACAAAAAGTCAACTATGCTGTTTTTTTCTGCGAAGGAATTCGAGGGATATCTCGATAAAGCAAAGGTGTTTAATACACCGATCGTCGTTGATGATATCCATATGGTCTCGAGTACATACCAGGAAAAGATACTGGGTATAGTCGATACATTCCTAGCAAATAATAGGCAGATCTGTTTCTCGGGAAGTACGGCACCAAGGGAATTAAAGAATTTTGAACCGAAATTGATATCACGGATAGAGGGAGGCCTTGTTTGCGACATTGCCCCGCCGAAAGAAATGGCGCTTATCGACATGATCAAGAAAAAATCCGGGGAAGCGGGGATACTCCTTCCCGATGAGATTGCCCTTGAACTGGCTCAGATCTCAACCGGTTCTATCCGCACTATTGAGGGTATGATCAACCGGCTGATCGCGTACTCGTCGCTGGGTAATGTCTCGCTTGATGTTGACAGCGCGCGAATGATATTAAAGGAGTTCTATCCCAAGGGTATCTACAGCCCGGTATCGTCTCTGCTCGAGGAGTTGAAAAAGAATGCGAGTGAAATACTCGAGGATGTGTCGGAAAAAATGGATGTTCGGGAGGAGTACAAGGAGAAGATTTATATATGGGAGATGAAAGGATTCGATACATCCTCGCTCAGTGTTCTGCTCGATGGAGATGTCGATGTGCTGAAATCCGAATACGATAAATTCATCGAGAAGGTCGGGCGGCTCATTGATTTGCAGAAAGCATTCGGTGCCCTGGACACGAGCTCGTGCATAGAGGATGCCATGAAGGTCGAGTCTATGTTGTTTTCACCGGATCATCTTGAGGAAATAGAACAGCTCATAGCCCGTATCAAGCAGGGTGGCGAAGAACCTGATAAAACAAAATCGTTCGATACGTTGATCATCGGTGAAGGTAACAAAAAAGCGTATGAAATATATCAGGGGCAGGTGGTTTCGTCACTCGGTGAGAAATACAACCCGTTCATCATCTTCGGTGGTACCGGTAGGGGGAAGACACGGTTTCTCGAAGCCATTCGCAACGACCTTCTATCACGGAAGAGGAACGTAAAACTAATTGATTTAGAGACGAGTGAAGGCGTACCGCAAAAAGGATTATTGAGTACGTGTGACGCGCTCCTGATCGACAATTTCCACCTTGTGTTTTCATATCCGCAGGAAAAACGACAAGCACTGATCGATCGCCTTCTTGAACTGGTAAACGAGAAAAAGGCGATAATCGTCAGCAGTGAGATATTTTCATCGGCAGTCGCTTTTAGTGATCAAGAAAGGCTTTTTTTCGAATACGGGATCGAAGCCGAACTATCAGCACCGGATAGTAATATGGCGAGGATGTATATTTCCTCGCGCCTGCCCGCCGATACTTCGAATATGATCCTGCGCAGTGATTTCCCGCCGTTCAAATCGTTTAGCGAAGTAGACCAGTTCGTCGACGACGTTCAGAAGGGAGTAACCACTATCGAGGTAAAGGTAGGAGAAGTAGAAGAAGAGGTGGAAGAAAAACCACAAGAGGTTACCGCCGAAGTCCCTGTGGATGTTGTTCCACTAGGCCTGGAGGGAGAAGAACAACTGATTGAAGGCGCTGTACAGGCCGAGCCGGTGGTCGAAGGTGATACACATGCTGAGCCGGTGGTCGAAGCACCGAAATCTGATGACCTCGTGCCGCTTGGGCTGGAAGGTGAGGTAGCGCCACAACCCGCAGTCCGGGTACCCGATGCTGCTGCGTCATCAGTGCCTGCAGAAGAAGAACAGATAAAGGTAGAGGATACATCTGAAGATGCTGAAATACACGTTAAGGAGGATGAGTCGTCTCCGGTACCCGAAGTGGCAGAACAAATCCCGACAGGTGTACGAACATCAGTACTAGAGACGGAATTTCTTGAGGAACGCCGGCAAGAGCGGTTTATCATAACGGACATACTGGGCGAATTGCTGGAGGATAATTACTGATCCATGGTTATGATGAGCAAGAGGTGGATGAGAACATAAAATGGCAATAAAAGGTTCCCTGGCAGAAGCATCCTTACCTGATGTGATCCAGCTACTGAGCTATTCGGGTAAGTCAGGGTGCCTGAGCGTTACTGACGGCCGTAACTTTGGTAATATCTTCATAAAGGACGGTAAGGTGGTCTTTGCCACCATACTAAACAGAAAACAGAAACTCGGTGACATTTTGTTGACGAAACAGCTCATCGACAAGGAAACACTCACCAAGGCGCTGGAAATGCGTAAAAATTCGAAGAACAAAAGGCTCGGTGAGATCATGATCGAGATGGGTGCACTCAGCCGGGACGTTCTCGACAGAGAACTCCGCGCTCAAATAGAGCAGACTATTTTCACCATGCTTACCTGGGAGACCGGTTACTTCAATTTCGAAGCGGACCTGCTGCCCCTGGCAGAGGATTATACGCTGCAATTGTCGGCGCAAGAGCTTTTGCTCGAAGGCGCACGCAGGATCGATGAATGGAAAAAAATTGAGAATAAGATACCACCTTTCGAGACCGTTCTGATACGTAATGAAGACGTGCAGAGCATACCATTGACACAAGAAGAGGAAAAGATCATGGAACTCGTTGACGGCGTGCGCACGATCGATGATATACTGAAGCTCTCCGAATCTGATTTTTTTGCTACATGCCGGACCGTGTATGGGCTGCTGTCAGCCGGTCTCCTCATGAAACCGGAGAAACCACTCGCGAGCAGGCGTGTTTCCGGTGATGTTTCTGAATATAAAAACCTCGGGTTTGCTTTTTACAAAACAGAAATGTACGATGAGGCCGAAAGGGAATACAAAAAGATCCTCGACATTGACGGGACCGATCCGGAGGCTTTTTTCTATTTGGGTTTGATCGAACTGATGCGCGGCGACATGAAAGCAGCGCGGGAACAACTGGTACGGTCAGCTGAAAAAGAAAAGCGTGCCTCGGTTCTTACAAACGCCGGCTACGTCTGTATCAAGATGGAATGTTACGACGAGGCGATCGCGTATCTTCAAACAGCACGCGAACTGATGCCGGATAATCTCAAGATGAAGTGTAACCTGGCTATTGCACTATTTAAAAAAGGTAATCATGATGAGGCAGAAGTATTGCTGCGTGAAGTGATCAAAGAATCACCTGCAACAATCACTCCGTACATGTACCTGCCAATGATCTTAGTGGAAAGGAAGAATTTCGAGGATGCTGCACAGACATTGCAGGAAGCTATTGACCACTTCCCCCGAATGACTGCGTTCAAGAACAACCTGGCCGTGTTGTATGAAAGCATGGACAGACCGGAGGACGCCGAGAAACTCTACCGACAAGCACTCGAGGTGGATCCGCATAACAAGAAAATATGCAAAAACCTCGCCGATTTTTATTATAAGACGCAGATACTTGGTGCGGCGCGGGAATTATTCGAGAAGATTGCAGATGCATACAATGACTGGCAGATATTCTTCAAACTCGGGAACATCCATCTCCGTCAGGGCGATAAGGAGAAAGCATTAGAATACTGGTACAAAGCCAGTGAATTAAATCCGTCAGAACAATTGATCGCGAGAAATATCGAAGTACTCACTAAATCTGGTGGAAAATAGTTTCGAACATCTCATTGACTACATAGAGAAGCACACTTCATTCAGATGCCAGAATTACAAAGTACGACCGCTGAGGCGGCGTATCAAAGTACGCATGCGTGCCCTGGAAATCGAAAGTTACAATACCTACTGGCGCTATTTACAGAACCATCCCTCCGAACTGAAAAAATTACAGGATATCTTAACCATAAACCTATCCTACTTTTTCAGAAATACAGAGACATTCGATTTTTTAAGTACCGAGATATTTCCCGAGTTCAGGCGTATGAAAGGGTCCTTGACGTTCTGGAGTGCCGGATGTGCTCGAGGTGAAGAACCGTACTCGCTCGCGATACTCGCCGCAGAGCACGGTATTAAAAACCGCGTCCGGATATACGGTACCGATATAGATGATAATGCGCTGAATTCAGCCAAAGAAGGCATCTATTCATCGGTATCATTTCACTATACACCCGAGGAGATAAAGAAACGATATTTCGTTAACGCTAATAACGGCTACGCGATACGGCACGATCTGATTGGCGATGTCAAATTTATCAAGCTCGACCTTTTTGAGAAACCGATCTTCGAGCGATGCCAGCTGGTAGTATGCCGTAATGTATTGATATACCTTGACCGTCCCGGTCAATCAGCAATACTGAAGACCTTTTACGATCACATGACAAACGGAGCGTATCTTGTGATCGGTAAGGTAGAGCTGCTCATCGGACTCCCCGAGGTGAAGCTTTTTCACCTTGTCAACCGTGCCGAGCACATTTATCGAAAATCCGATCTGCAGGCGGAGGTGGTATCGTGAAGGAGAACGAGCTGCGGGTGGGGATAGGTGAGGTTCAGGTGAAGCAGGGGGATCAAATCCTCGTCGCTTATGGCGTGGGGTCATGTGTTGTCATAATACTCTACGATGAAGAGAAGCGGATCGGTGGTCTTGCACACTGTTTGTTGCCGTCCGGTAACAAGAACAGTCTGAAATATCCAAAAGGAGCGATCGAAGAGATCATCCGGCAGATGTCAATATTCGGTGTCAGAAAAAATAGGATTGTCGCAAAAATAGTGGGCGGTGCGACCATGTTCAATGGTTTCGAACGCCATGCCATCGGCAGAAGAAACATCAAAAGGGCGCGTGAGGAACTCGAAAAACACAACATCCCTGTTATCGCCGAAGACGTCTTCGGTACCTGGGGACGATCCATATTTTTCAATATTCTGAACGGAGAGGTACGTATAAATTCTTATCGTCATGGGAATAAGATATTGTGAAAAGTAAACTACTGATCGTCGAAGACTCTATCTTAATGCAGCGTGTGATCGGTGATATCGTTAGCACGTCCGAGCACTTCGAGGTTGGGGGATTTGCCCGGGATGTTGTGGAGGGGTGGGCGAAGTTCAATAAGCTAAAGCCAGATATGATAACACTGGACTATGAGTTACCTGGGGAGAATGGGCTCGTACTTCTAAAGAAGGTGATGGAAGAGCGACCGGTCCCCGTTCTCATGCTGTCTGCGCATACCAAGGCGGGCGCGGAATTGACCATGCAGGCGTTGGAAATGGGGGCGGTCGATTTTTTCACTAAACCCTCTGGTCCTATTTCTATCGATCTTTATAATTATAAGGATGAACTCCTCCAGAAACTAGAGGTTACTGCTTCGGCGAAGTTACCCAAGAAGATCGTAAAAAAAGTACGCAAGCACCCGCGGATCACTTTTGAGCTGTATGTTGGTGTCGCTGCATCGACCGGCGGCGTACGCGCGCTGCATTATCTCATTCCTTCTTTGCCTGTAGAGTGCGGGCTGAGAATGGTGGTGGTACAGCATATGCCCAAGTTCTTCACAACCAGTCTTGCCGAGCACCTCAATGAGCGTTCAAGCATGGTCGTGAAAGAGGCGCGTGACGGTGATAAGGTACTCGCCGGCGAAGTGCTCATTGCTCCGGGTGGTTGTCACTGCCGGGTCGATAAGGAAGGACGCAAGATATCTCTAACCGATGAGCCACCGCGGCATGGTGTTAGACCATCGGCAGATATTCTGTTCGAGTCGATGGCGCGTGCCTACGGGGACCATATGCTTGGTATCATACTCACCGGCATGGGAAAAGATGGTGCCGAGGGAGCAGCACGCATAAAAAATTCGAACGGCCGTGTCATTGTCCAGGACCCGCTCGATGCCGTGATCGGTGGAATGCCGCAAGCTGCGTTGAACACAGGCAGGGTGGATTTTATGCTCCCGCTGAAAGAAATACCAGAACAGGTTATTAATTTGTTGACCGGATGGAGAAAATGAATGATGCATTGAAATACATCGAAGAGCGTATTAAAGAGCTCGAGAAAAAAGTGAAGAAATACGATCCGAGAGAACAAAAGAGTATTCTCAAAGAGATCAAGAATCTCTATGTGGATATAGCGAATGCCCTCAGCACGCTATCCCGGGCGCAGGACAGGGTCAGAGCCATTGCGCAGGATTTCAGAAAAGCCAAGACATCCCAGACCGAGGTAAGTAAATTCTATTCATTCGTTAAATCCCAGACATCAGCCGAACTCGACCTCGCGACCCTGCTTGATAAAGCATGGAATCTTATTGTGATGGAAGACCATGATGAGGCGATAACCGTTCTGAAGAAGGTGATCAGTATTGATCCGCAGAACATCAAGGGTATGGGTCTCATGGGTCTGGCGTTCATGAATAGACAGTTGTACGACGATGCCATGCTATATTTGCAAAGAGTTTTACTCATAGAACCGGAAAATCCCTTTGCTTTGAACAATCTGGGGTATATATGTTATAAAAAAGGCATATGGGGTGAAGCGATCGAGCATCTGGGGCATGCGGCGCGGCAGGAAAAGGACCGCACTGCTGCACTGTATGCAAACTACTATCTGGGGCTCGTCTATTACGAACGATCGATGATACCGGATGCGATAAAGTTCTTCGAAAAAGCCGTGAAATTGGGGCCGAATCTCCAGGAAGCATACTACTATTTGGGTCTATCTGAGGTGAAGCGTTTTGAGTTCAAACAGGCTGTGAATTATTTCGCTCAATGCGTCGAAGTCGACCCCGAATCGAAGTATGGAAAATTGAGCAGCGAGGAGATAAAAAAGATCAAACCCCTTACCGATGCCGGAAAAACATTCGAAGATGAAGATGGTAGTCCTGCATAGAACTGAACTTCCCTCGTGAAGGTTCGCGTAACCACCCAGACGCTAAAATTCGTGATCGATCTCGTCCAGCATGTAGGTGACATGCTGTGTAAGGGGACGAGCAGGAAAAAAAGAATAGAGTATAAAGGATCGGTCGATCTGGTAACACAGTATGATAGAAAATCTCAGCGTTACATCGTTCGGGCACTCAAGAAACATTATCCTGATTTCGGCATCCTGAGTGAAGAAGCGGTGAGCCACCGGATCTCTGAACCGGTCAAGTGGATCGTCGATCCGCTCGACGGCACGACAAATTTCGCCCATGGACTTCCGATATGGACCATTTCCATTGCACTCGAAGTGGAGCATGATATCGTTCTGGGTGTTGTCTATGATCCGACCCGTCGTGAAGTTTTCCACGCACGTGCTGGCCGAGGCGCATATCTCAACAGAAAAAAGATATCCGTGTCACGCGTCAAAGATCTGGGCCGTGCCCTTTTAATCACGGGATTCCCCTATGATATCCGGACGAGCGTCGATAATAATCTTGACCATTTCGCAGATTTCGCTGTTCGGTCCCAGGCTGTCAGGCGTCTCGGTTCTGCAGCAATGGATTTGTGTTACACGGCATGTGGCAGGTTTGATGGATACTGGGAGAAAAAACTCTCACCGTGGGATCAGGCTGCCGGATCGCTCATCCTCAAAGAGGCTGGGGGTGTCATAACAGATTTCCGCGGAAGACCGTTCGATATATACGGTGATGAGGTGCTCGCAACCAATGGTCTCATCCACCGCCAGATGATGAAGATTCTGTTGCGCAAATAGTAAAACGTTATTCGGTGACGATGCCGTAACGTCTTTCGGTTTTAGGCATTTAGGAATTCAGGTATTTTAAAACGTGTGTTTTATGGTCAATCCGCCTGCATAGTGCCGACCTGAAAGAAAGAATCCATCGCACCATTCATCCCGGGCGTTTGAGATATTGTTCATGCGGAAAAATAACCGGAATGCAGTGATAGTAATTCCTAACTCTCCATCCATACGTAAGATGTCGGGCAATGTTTTTGTGACGCCATCATGCTGTGATCTGAACAGGGTATTGAACGCTATATCGAACGCTGCAAGCCTGAGTATTATGCTGTCCTTAACTGTCCAGATGGGTATGAGAGGTAATTCTGTATCAGCCCAGTGGTACTGCACACTGAGGGCATTGGCAGCAGACAGGAAACGCATCTGCAGGGAATCGCCGGCTGTGAATTTTACACCGAATTCCTGGATATCTGACACGCCCGTGAGATAGAAACTATCGTCAACCGATATCTTGTTGTACCAATTGTCATAGGAACCGTCGATACGTATGATATGGTGGTACAGGTCAGCGGCAATCGTGAGGCTGGCGCTGAGTCGAAGACTTTCTTCGGGTACGATCGTGGTATACGCAATTGGCAGGTCAGGATCAAAATATGATTTTAACGTGTGATAGACCGAACCGGACCGGACAGTGCCTCTCACGGTGACGATCGGATCCCGGTACTGTATGGTAAGTGATGGCGAGGGAAAATCATAGGCAAGGGGTGACCGCACCGACACATGCAGATTTCTTATATGCATGTTCCATGCAGCTTCGGCTCTCATACGCTGCGATGTATAGAGTCCCGCTATCTCGAGATGCGGTTTATATATCATTTTGTCAAATATGACCTGGAGATCGGTTTTGTATTCGAACTGGTGACTGCCATCGATGCGCCACAGGTCAAGAGAATTTTGACCCCACACGACCGCCCATGGTGTCGGTGCTGAGAAATCGATACGTGGAGAGGTATGGATATAATCATGCTCATGCTGCAGGATGAAACCGGACAAGGATGGTTTCAGATACAAATGATCAAAATAAAGATTGAGTGATCCGTCAAAATAGCCGGAATGGATCGTAGTCCACTCATCTCTCTTTCTATACGTAGCATGAAGTGTTAGATACTTCGTGTCGATGGTGGCGTTCACTCCGGTGATATCACCGACACATCCACCGAGACCCAGTATATTTATCCGGCGCACCATGTGCAGCGGCGGTTCCGGAAAGACGACCGAAGAGAGATCGGGAGATGGCGGCAGGCTGTCAGTTGCTATAAAGAGCAATATGAGCGCGATCGCCATGGTCATACCTCACGTACGGTGGTACCTGGTATACGATACGATCGGCAAAGGTATATCATTGTACACGGTCTCATGCTGTGGTAATGGCTTGTCCATAAGGAGGTGTCAGTATACCGTTTTCCGTAACGATCCCACTAATGAGATTCGCGGGCGTCACATCGAAAGCAGGGTTGCATATCTGTGCCGCTTCCGCGACGATGGTCTGCCCCTTGAATGAACATAGTTCATCGGGGCTGCGGATCTCGATCGGGATATTGATGCCCGATGCTACGTGACTGTCGAATGATGACAATGGTGCCGCCACGTAGAAGGGGATGTTAAAATGCTTGGCGATGATCGCCAGTCCAAGGGTACCGACCTTGTTCGCTGTGTCACCATTTGCGGCAATGCGGTCTGCACCGACGAGCACGATATCCATGTTCGACATGTACGAAGCCGCCATGTTATCACAGATCGCAAACGTGTCAACACCCTGCCGGGTCAACTCCCAGGTAGTAAGACGTGCGCCCTGGAGCAGCGGTCTCGTTTCGCACGAATATACTGATATCTTTTTCCCTTGCTGGCGTGCCGTATAAATAATGCCCAGCGCAGTGCCGATACCGCTGGTTGCGAGAGCACCGGCATTGCAGTGTACCATGATGGATGCATTATTTTTGATAAGTGTGGCGCCGTGTTCTCCGATCTTTCGGCATGCGGTCTTATCAATTTCTTCGATTTCTCGTGCTGCACGGAGGAGTCGTTTGTGCAGACCGGGTTCTTCAGAGATCTGCCGTTTCATTCGCTCGAGCGCCCATGTGAGATTGACTGCGGTGGGTCGAGCGCTCGCAAGCAATTCTGCAGCACGCATAGTTTCCTGCACATCACCCTGCACTCCGGCGAGTACCAGACCATAGGCAGCAGTAATGCCGATAAGAGGTGCTCCGCGTACGTTCATACTTTTGATGGCTTCAAAAACGTCCTCTGGAGTTTTTAGAGTGAGGTACACCTCTTCATTCGGCAGTCTGGTCTGGTCGAGTACCGTCAGGACGTTGCGCTGGTGATCATATTCTATTGTTTTAAAATCGATGATATTACTGCCTGCCTGCATGATCTTTTGCAGCCTTGATGACATTATGGAGGAGCATGGCTATGGTCATCGGGCCCACACCGCCCGGCACGGGAGTAATGGCACTCACCTTGGGTTCGACCTCGGCAAAATCGACATCACCGATGAGCCGATAACCTCTTTTCTTCGTTGCGTCCTCGACCCGGTTGACCCCGACATCGATGACCACGGCTCCCTCTTTCACCATATCAGCCGTCACCGTATGCGGTCTGCCGACGGCGGCAACGAGGATGTCAGCCGTGCGGGTGACCGCACCGAGGTCCCTGGTGCGTGTATGACAGATGGTCACGGTTGCGTTCGCGCCGTTTTGCTTTTGAACGAGCAGCATAGCAAGGGGTTTTCCGACGATGTTACTTCTGCCAACAATGACCACATGCTTTCCCTCGACCTTAATGTTATTCTGTATGAGCAATTGCTGTATACCGAGTGGTGTTGCAGGATAGTACGCCGGTTCTCCGAGCAGGAGGCGCCCGGCATTGACGGGA
Organism: Caldifarciminota bacterium; assembly: GCA_020341755.1. GTDB lineage: Bacteria > Hydrothermota > Tepidihabitantia > SM23-42 > SM23-42. The sequence continues at coordinate 1,276,846 of CP070834.1, forward strand.
TGAAATCCATCAACGTCCTTGAGTGGATCAATAGCGTAGAGTACTTTTGCTTCATCGATATGGTCTGGCAGCGGGAGTTGGACGAGAATACCATGAATGTTTTTATCATGATTCAACTCATCTATGAGTTTTAATAAAGCGTCCTCTGTGAAATCTTTTTCGAATCTGAGATCACGGGAATGGATACCTATTTCTGCGCAGGCTTTTTCTTTCAGCCGTACATACGATAGCGATGCTGGATTATCGCCGACAAGGACGACTGCCAGTCCCGGTACAATATTGTGCTCTTTTTGCAGTCTTGCGATTTCATTCTTGTATTCACCCTTGAGTCTTTCAAAAAGGTCTTTGCCGCTTATTACCTGTGCCATTGAACCTCCTCGTTTTGTATTTTTTCCTTATGATAATCAGTATCACTATGTTGTCAATATAACGGCATCACGCATGATTGTGCCGGTACCATCGCCATGCTTCATGCACCGCGTATGCAGCCAGCGGTATGAGACAGGTCTCAATAGGCAGACGGTATCGAGCGAGACCAACATGCGCGATAATATATATACAGGAAATAAAGAAAACGGTCAGTACGATAAGTAGAGTATCAGCACTGCGGCGTTTGATCACGGTCAGGTAGCCTCCGATACAACCAAAAAGCAGGATGGGAGCGTACACGAGCGTATGCCACAAACCATAGCGTCTGGCATCAGGCGATGCGGTGATGGACGATGGTGCCCGCCACCAGTAATAGAATGTTTTCTGCAGCAGGAGGCGTATGAAGTGTTGAGGGTGTCGGCAGACGAACCGCCATGTTTCCTGCAGAAAAAAATCCGCTTGCTCAATTTCACTCATAGTACCGAGCACAATTTTCGTTTCTCTTGGCAGAGTCTGGGTCATGAGGGTGAAATCTGAGTGCTGCCCGTGTACCGAACGGTAGTAATCGGTACCGGTGGCACGCGGGTTGTTGCCTATCCAGAGATTCTTAGCATACTGCGTGGTTACTACAACGATTCTGCGGTGGATACGGAAATTTCTCACGGTCCATGGTATCAGGACCGCACAGGAGACGAGCAGGATTATGGCTATCGTATGCCAGCGCAGCCGTCGGTACAGGAGCGTACAAACAATGAGGGCAGGGATGAGTGCGATGCCGACGGGATCGCACAGTACAGTCAGACCGACGAACACACCGGCTGCAACGGTCTTTATGACATTTCCATTCGCAGCTATGATGAGGTACAAGGAGATGCTCAGCAGGAACACGAACAGCATTACGGGTGTAAATTTCAGGGTATAGTATATGAGCGGCGGATAGAAAGCGAGCCCCATGGCTGCCAGTACTCCCGTTGTCCGATCGTACAGCCTGCGGCAGATCCCGTAAATGAAAAAGACGGTCAACACGCTGAGTATCGCTTGCAGTAGCTGAACCCCTGGAAAACCGAAGGTGCGACCACTCCCGGCAGACAGGAGGGAAAGTAAGAAAGGATATAAGGGAGCATGACTCGATGTCGGTTCCAGGTGAGTGCTGAACTCGTTCACCCGGCTGAAGCCACGACCGCTCATGATGTTCGCAGCGATCTCGCCGTATTCGTAGGTACTGGGATTCTCGTAACTTTTTGCAAAATAAATAAACCCCGCCCGCACGAGAAATCCCAGCACAGCGAGCAGGATGACGATCAGCGTTACATCTTTTCTATCCACACGCGTTCCATGATGACCGGAGTAAGCGGTTGATCCCGCGGTGGACCACTGGTCGGCACTGCACCGATACGTTCAACGACCTCCATGTTCTTTACGACCTGTCCGATTATGGTATAGCCGCCGTCAAGGCGCGGTAATGGTTCCAGACATATGTAGAACTGACATCCATTGGTGTTCGGTCCGCTGTTCGCCATTGCTACCGTACCCTTGAGATGAGAGAGATTCTTTGATATCTCATCATCGATCCGGTACCCCGGGTCACCCGTGCCGTTACCGACCGGGCAACCACCCTGTATGACAAAACCTTTTATGATACGGTGAAATGTCAGCCCGTCATAAAATCCCTGCTCGGTGAGCTTGACGATATTGGCGACATTGTTGGGTGCTTCTTTTTCGTACATCCTGATGACGATCTCGCCATGATCTTTCACCGCTATGTGCATAAACGTACCGGCCTCAGTTTTCATTTCGGGTTTCTCCACTTTTTCTTGCTGTGCTCCACCACATGCAAGGAGTGCGAGCACGATGAATGGCATATATTTCATACAACCTCCGTTTTTTCCGATATTTTTTATTATTTCTCATGTTGTTCGATAAGATGAACGTAGAATTCTTCCACCATCCGGGCAACGTTCTGCCAGGATACGGTCTCGGCATACTGACGTCCCTGTTTGCTCAAAGACCTGCTCAGATGCTGGTTGGTGAGTACCGCGATGATTTTTTCTGCGATATCGTGAATTTCGGCAACATTGAACAGCAGCCCGTTCTTTCCGTGTGTCACTACCTCATTGTATCCCGGAATGTTGGAAGCAACCACTGGTGTGCCGGTAGCCATGGCTTCGGTGAGCACGATCCCGAACACTTCGCCGCCAGTTGCCGGCGAAACATACACGTCACCGGTTGCATAGTACCGCGGTATAAGGTCGTGAGTTACCCGTCCTTCGAAGAACACCGAACCGCGCAGCGTATCCGGGATCATCCGTTCATACTGAGCCCGCAGAGGTCCTGACCCCACGACAATGAGGAGCGCGTTGGGTATTCGTTTTTTAACCTCGGGAAATGCCGCGAGCAGGCGGATAAACCCTTTTCTCGGGTCGAGCCGCCCCAGGAACAATATCTTCGGCCCTGCAGGGAATTTCTTCAGGGGTCGGACGTCCGGATTGAATTTCGTCGTGTCGATGCCGTTCGGTATGATGCGGTATGGAGTAGGAAAATGCGGATAGGTTGTCCTGTATGCTTTATGTGAGGGATAGACCGCAGCGAGTCTTTTTGTCTGGAACTCATTCTTGAATATCAATTTGGCAAACCGGTACAGATTGAAACCGGTGAACGCGGTATGAAAGGTCGCGACATTTATCGAACGTGAGTAATGGAACGCCCAGTACGGCAACGTGTACCCGAGGGGACCATTGGTGTGCACCACGTCGAACGACTGTGTACGCATATAATCCCTGACCAGCAGCGGAAGCCGCGGATGGAACGTGATGGTGATCGTCGCCATATTGGCGGTAATGTAGTAGCACCTGCCGATACGTTTCGTATATGCGTCGTCCTGATACGGTTCTGCATAATGCGGTGCCAGGATGGTGACGGTATGCCCCCTTTTTCTGAGGTAGGTGCCGAGATAGTGCAGGTATTCTGATACCCCGCCCGGATGGGGATAATATGAATCACTGCACATGAGTATGTTCAAAGGGCGCATCGTTCAGTATACCGTGGATTTGCTCCGTGTCAAATGATATTTCTTCACATTTGTCCACTGATGTGTTGACAAATACGCCTGAATGGGTATAATTACAGCTTGAATAGCAACCCTGTTCAAAGGAGGAAGTATCGAAGATGAAAGGTTTTACCGAAGAAGATATGAAGAAGTTGCTGGACAGTTCTTTTACTGCTCCACGCGAGGGCGAGATTGTAAAGGCAAGTATAATCAGAAAAACTGAAAATGGTGTCCTGTTGGACCTGGGACTCAAGGCAGAAGGCTTTTTACCCTTAGAGGAATTCCCGTCGCCGGACGATGCAGCGATCGGTAACAGTGTATACGTTTACCTCGAAG
>CP070834.1:1280696-1304696 GCA_020341755.1 Caldifarciminota bacterium
AATCGGTACATGTATACACCAGCGGGTAGATTGCAACAATCAAATACGACACTGTACGTGCCAGCCGGTAATTGTGCATCGATAAGTACTGCCACTTTCTGCCCCGCTGCATTAAACACCGAGAGGTTTGCATGACTGTTTTCAGGAAGGGTGAAATCAATGACCGTTGTGTTCTTAAAAGGATTGGGTCTGTTCTGGGAAAGATGAAGATGAACAGCGGTTTTTTGATCATCATATTCTTCGATCCCGTATTCAACTGCATAATCGAACAGTGCATCAATGATTGCCGCACCACCAGGCAGAGATTCTCCATTTGTCAACATGATCGCTGCCGTATTCTCGGTGGGACAATAGTACATGCGTGTGTGAACTCCCTGATCACCTCCGTCATGACCCCATACCCATCTGCCATCGAGCAGTGTTTTAAACCAGATCAGACCCTGATGCTGGTTCAGCTGCGGATACTGGACCGTGGTCATGAGGGCAACGGTCGCGCTGTCCAGTATACGGATCGTATCGATTATCCCGTGCTGCTGGAAGGCAATAAGAAAACGCGCGAGCTGAGATGAACTGGTCCTGAGCTGACCCGACGGATAATCGGGATAACCGTAATGCTCGTACGGAGTATATCCAGAGCCCTGCCAGTGATATGGTACAGCGATATTGTTGGTGTCAAGATTTGCCAGGAACCATGCTGTTTCGTACATATTCAGCGGTGCAAAAATCGAATCCTCGCACCATATCGGAAAACTGTCAGCGATCGCTTCGACCATGTACCCGGCAAGCGCTACCGCAACATTACTGTAACTCATCTGGGTGCCGGGTGGGAACATACCAAAATTAAGGCTGGAATCATAATAAACGCCACCGGGCACCAGATAATCGATAATATATTCACCAAGAGGAATGGGCGAGTCGCCTACCGAGTAGGGCATTGCCGACCAGTTGTCGGTAATACTGGAGGTGTGAGTGAGGAGATGTCGAAAGGTAATGATTGAGTCCGGAAAATTAGGATTGTGAACTTCGAATGAGAGATAATCGTTGATATCGTCATCAAGGTCAAATACATTCTGTTCCCAGAGCTGCATTACGGCGACTGCGGTGACCGTTTTTGATACCGAAGCGAGCATAAACAGGGTTGTGTCGGTGACCGGGATGGAGTCTTCGATGATTGCCCAACCGTGACCTGTCGACCAGATAATTTCACCATTTTTTATAGCACAGGTCGCAGCTCCCGGAATGTGGCGTGCCTCCATTTCAGCCTGTATGAAACTGTCCAGACCGACTGAATCAAATCTCGCTGACGCAGGGTCAAATTTCTCATATTGAATAATATCAAGTTCGGGCATTTGCCGGTATTTATCGTCGCGTGCGGTATCCTGAGCACTCACTTCAGTGACAGTAACAATCGAAAATATCAGTATTAATATTGCGAAATGAGAAGCAAACGTATGTTTTTGCATTTTTCCTCCTTAGATACTATAGCATCGCACCATAGAGATTTCGTTAAAGTTCTATTTAGACTTAAGTATATAAGATACTGTATTTTTGTCAAGAGGGAAGGTTTACAACGCAGGTGATATGGATCAGCAATAATGCAGGTTCACATTAGAGATTAATCACTTAAACAGTACTATCTCTTTTGTTGCTTTTTGTCCGGCTGTTTTGACCTCCAGAAAATACACACCGCTAGCGAGTTTTCTGCCGGCATCGTCAGTACCATCCCAGATTAGCGTAGTGCCTGGAGCGTAGGGCGTTGGGCGAAAAGATGAAACCATCCTTCCGGTCGCATCGTAAATCCTTAACTCTATGCTCTGTGCACTTTGCTCCTTGCCAACGCTGATTTTTGTCAGCGTGGAAAAAGGATTGGGATTAATGCTGATATCCATACTGCCAGATGCCACCGCATTATCGTTTTCCTTGACTCCGGTGCCGAGGTCGGTGTTGATTAGGACAATATCGCCACCGCGTCCCATGACACCGAGGTGGACGTGTTTTCCGCAGGCAGTTGCGCAACTTCCGTCATTGGCAATATCGACTGACACCACAGAACCTGGCATGTCCACCGTGTAATAGATATGCGGGGTCGTGTCACGCTGGAATATATGGACCTCGGGATTGGTGCTCGCAGAATCACCCAAACTACCGACGATGAAATATTTTCCGTCATCAGTGATATCAATATCCTGAGTGCCTTCTCCCCAGACTCCGCTTGAGGTGGGATAATCATATGTCCAGAGCGGTGTGGATGAACTCGTATCGTGAACCGCTACCTTAATAGTGGTATGCGATAGCGTATACCAGCACGAGACCATGGTCGAACCATCATTTGATATCGCGATCCTGTTCAAGTAGTAATCATTGCCCGGGTTATAGGTCCAGAGATTCTCGTACGCTGAGCCGGTCCACTCCATGAGCACGAGGAAAGGCCAGCCGTACGCGATCAGATTACCGTCTCCGGATATATCCAGAGCACTGTTACTTGCTCCCATTGCTATTTGATCGCGGACACTCAAACTGTCGCGGTCGAATATGATGAGGGTCGCCAGGGCGATGAATGCCGTATAACGACCATCCGCGTTGATCTTCACATACCGTGGAAATCCGCAACCGGCAGCAGTATAATCGATCAGGGGAATAGCAGAGTCCGCGTCGAACAACAACAGATGAGCATCGGTTCCGGCAGGCGCAGCGATCGCGGCAATGGTGGAACCGTCGTCGGAAACGGCAAAAGGACCATAGGACGTTACGCCATAACCGGGAAAATTGGCTACCCAGTCAGGAGTACCGTCGCCCGGTCCGGTCCATTTGATGACATTCACGCCGGCGCCGTAATCATCGACCGCAGCCAGTGTAAACGCGTTGTCGCCCGCATCAGTGTAGAATTCCGTACCTTCATATCCCCAAACTGGTGTACCTCCACCGTCCGATGCGAACAGCTGGGCTTCCATGGGTGCGTTCAGATACGTACCTGCAAACACGTAGCCATCGACCGTGTTCGATGCAGAATTATATATTGCATCGACAAGATAGCATGACCAGACTACTGCCGGATCATCGATCACCGTCTCAGCTGGAACATAGATCGATCCGGATGTGCGAACGAGCATGGGTCCATTTTCGGTGTCTATCAGAGAGAATGCATCGTTCTGCAGGGTTGCAGCGGACATCAGACATACTATGAAAGGGCAGATTAGCAAAAACAACCCTTTGTGACATACCTGATGCCATTGTTTCTTCATTACAGCCTCCTTTTCGTTTCGAAAAATAAGTGTAATGAAATCGGGAGGAAAGTCAATAAATGAATGTGTCGTGCTATGTCTACACATATCTCTTGACAGAACAAGGGCTATCACTACACTATGATGATTGGTGATAGTGTTAACGGTTTGTATAACATAGAATCATATTATTTTTATACGTACACAGGTACTGCACACACAACATCCCCAAGAGGTTCGTGATCACCTCTCATTACAGCACAAAGGAGGCATATACGTGAAAATTCTTTTTGTCTTTCCGAAGTACCCTGATACCTTCTGGTCGTTCAAACACGCGCTCAGGTTTATTTTCAAGAGGGCAACGAATCCGCCGCTTGGCTTGCTAACTGTTGCGTCATTGGTCCCGCATGACTGGGAGAAGAAATTAATTGATATGAACGTGAGTAAACTCAAGGATAAACACATTGCGTGGGCAGATTATGTTTTTATCAGCGGTACCTCAATTCAAAAAGCATCGGTCGATGATGTGATCTTTCGATGCAGGACGTTGAACGTGAAGATCGTAGCCGGTGGTCCCTTGTTCACAAGCAGTCACGATGAGTATGATCATGTTGACCATCTTGTTCTTAATGAAGCGGAAATCACCCTCCCTCGATTTATTGATGATCTCAAACAGGGAAAACCACGTCATATATATACTTCGCGGGCATGGGCAGATCTTACCAGAACACCGATCCCAACATGGAAACTGCTCAAGATGAAAAAATACGCCGCAATGAATATTCAGTATTCCCGCGGCTGTCCCTTTGAATGTGATTTTTGCGATATTCCTATGCTTTATGGCAGCAGGACACGGGTAAAGGATAAAGAACAGGTTCTTCTTGAGCTTGAAAACTTATACGATCATGGCTGGCGCGGACCTGTTTTCTTTGTGGATGATAATTTCATCGGTAACCGATATAATCTTAAAAAAGAGGTCTTGCCGGCGATCGCAGAATGGCTGCGGATTAGAAAATACCCTTTTACGTTCTTTACCCAGGCATCACTAAATCTCGCAGATGATGAAGAATTGATGGCCTTGATGGTACGGGCAAGCTTCGATACCGTTTTTGTCGGCATCGAGACTCCCGATGAGGAAAGTCTGACCGAATGCGGCAAGCATCAGAATAAGAATCGCGATCTGGTTATGTGCGTGAGAAAAATACAGCAGTTCGGCTTGCAGGTACAAGGTGGTTTCATTGTTGGATTTGATAGTGATCCGCTCACTATTTTTGAAAGACAGATCCGCTTTATACAGAAGAGCGGCATTGTCACTGCCATGGTCGGCTTGCTCAATGCCGTCCGCGGAACTAGATTGTACAAGCGGTTACATGACGAACAGCGACTTCTCGAAGGCTGCACGGGCGATAACACGGATTGTTCGATCAATTTTGTGCCCGTAATGAAACGAGCAACACTTCTTGAAGGATACCGGAAAATCCTACGGACGATCTATTCGCCTGATTACTTTTATGCCCGTGTAAAAAAATTCCTGGAAGAGTACAACCCATTACAGAGAAAAGCATTCCGCGTCGACCTGACCCAGATAAAGGCTTTTGTGCTTTCGGTATTCTGGCTAGGTTTCAAGGAAAAAGAGCGGTTCCATTACTGGCGGCTGTTTCTTTGGAGTCTCTGTACTCGTCCGCGACTTACGCCGCTGGCAGTGACCTTTGCCATATACGGCTATCATTTCAGGAAAGTGTTCGAGGGGAAGGTATAGCTCCTACACGCACTCCGGCGTTCGCTGCTGAAATGTTGGCGATATTCTTTCGTGGTCTGTAATGGTTAACTGCTTACTTTTACGATTGCTCTGTCCTCGAGATTATTTCGTTCTGTAAGTCTTTGCCCAGATCAACAAAATAGTCACTATACCCTGCGACCCGCACGATGAGGTCGCGGTACTTGTCCGGATATTCTTGTGCATCCCGCAGCGTTTGAGCATCGATAACATTGAACTGTATGTGGTGTCCGTTCAGACGGAAATACGCCCTGATAAGATGGGCAAGGTTACATAAACCGGCTTCGTCTTTGAGGAGGTCCGGTAGGAATTTCTGGTTGAGTAAGGTTCCTCCGGTCTTCAGATGGTCGATCTTTGCGACCGATTTTATGACCGCAGTCGGTCCGTTGTGATCGGCTCCCTGACTCGGCGACACGCCGTCGCTGAGCGGTTCTCCTGCCTTTCTACCGTTTGCCGTGGCACCGGTCATTTGACCGAAGTATATGTGTGCAGTAGTTGGCAGGAGATTGACACGGTATTTATCACCTTTGGTATTATCCCTGCCATCGAGTACCTCGAAGTAGGCATCGAACACGGCTCGCGCAAGAGCATCGACATAATCATCATCATTGCCGTATTTCGGCGGGACATTCAGGAGTATCTGCCGCACTCGTTCGTCGTCCGCGAAGTTGGTATCAAGCGCACGGAGAAGATCGTCCATGGTTAACATCTTATGATCGTATACAAGGTACTGTATGGCAGAGAGGGCATCCGTAATCGTTCCCATGCCGACTCCCTGTATATAGGTCACATTGTACCTGGGACCGCCATCATGATAATCCTTACCGCGGCTGATACAGTCGTCGGTGAGCAATGACATGAACGGCGCTGGCATATGTTCTGCGTAGAGCCGTTCAATGATGCTGTTTCCCTCGATTTTGAGATCGACAAAATATCTCAGTTGTTTTTTATAGACTTCGAGCAGATCGCCGAAATTATCAAAGTTTTGGGGGTCGCCAGTCTGAGTGCCCAATTGTATGCCGGTGTTCGGGTCCTTACCATCATGGAGCGCTATCTCGAGTATCTTGGGCCAGTTCATATATCCGGTGAGGGTACAGCTTTCCTTGCCGAATGCACTGATCGTGACGCACCCACTGGGTCCTCCCTGCCGCGCGTCCCGCAGGGTCTTGCCCGCTCGCAGGAATTCCTGAATAATAGCATCGGTGTTGAAAAACGATGGCTGGCCAAAACCCTTTTTCACAACCCTGACCGCCTGCAGCAAAAAATCTTCAGGGTTATACTTGCTCAGCTGGACGCAGGTACTCGGCATCATCATATGCATTTCTTCGAGCACATCGAGTATGAGGAACGAAAGTTCATTGACCGCATCAGAGCCATCCTTCAAGATCCCACCTGTATTGATAAGGGAAAAATCCTGATACGTAGCACTCTGTTCTTCGGTCACGCCCACCTTGGGCGGTGCCGGTTGATTGTTGAACTTTATCCAGAAGCACTGGAGGAGTTCGACCGCTGATTCCTTAGTGAGCGAACCATCGGCAAGGTCTTTTTTGAAAAAAGGATAGAGATTCACATCGAGCCTGCCGGGATTGAACGAGTCCCAGACATTCAATTCGGTGATGACACCAAGATGTATGAACCAGTACATCTGAAGCGCCTCCCAGAAATTACGGGGAGACTGAGCAGGGACGTGCGCGCAAATTTGAGCGATCGTTGCGAGTTCGGTTTTCCGTGTTTCGTCGCGTTCCGTCTTCATGAGTTCGCGTGCCTTTTCTGCGTGCCGCCGGGCGAACGAAATGAGTGCATCGGCGGCGATGTCCATAGCCCGCAATTCCTGTTCTTTGTGCTGCGCCTGGGGATCATTTTTCGGATCGAGCTGCGCACGGCTGCGGGTGATTTCCTCTTTGAATTGCAGTAGTCCTTTGTGGTATATTTTATCATCCATGATCGCATGACCGGGTGAACGCTGTTCCATGAATTCGGTGAAGATCCCGGCATGGAAGGCATCTTTCCATTTTTCCGACATGGCGTTGAATAATTTTTCCCGCAAGGTCTTACCCTGCCAGAACGGAATAATTATCGTCTCGTAGGTCTTTCTGGCATCGTCTGAAACCTGAAACCGGGTTTTCTTCCGGGAATTGAGTATATCAAGATCCTGAAGCGTGTGACAGCATAGTTCGGGATACGTTGGTGCGCCACGCGGTCCAGGTCCCCGTTCGCCGACGATGAGTTCGCCGTCGTCAATAAAGATTTCTTTGTGTTCCAGGATATATTTGAACGCCAGAGCACGGGTGACCGGTGGAGAAGTATTTTCCCTAAGGTGCTTTTTATAGAATTCTGTGAGGAGCTGGGCGCGTTCAGATGATACGTACGGTTGTGTGGTAATACTTTTTTGCCGCAGGCGCAGTATTCGTTCCGTCATCATTACCCTCCGATACTGGTATTCAGTCTGCAGGTTTCGAGAACCTCTTGTATTCTGGTTAGGCTCACGGGTGACGGTGTGTCTGCGATCCAGGGCTCGTTGCTTGCCTTTATTTTTCGGTGTTTCATAAGCCATGCCCGGTGATACGGAAGGAGGCTGATCTTATCAATGTGTTGGAGAGGAGCGAGGAATGTGCCTACCATATGAATATTTCCTTCATCATCAGTGATACCGGGGATGATCGGTATACGGATATGGATTGTTTTTCCATTTTCAGATAGTGTGCGGAGATTGTAAAATATCTGCTGGTTGCTGACGCCGGTATAGTGTTTGTGTTTTTCATCATCCATGATCTTCACGTCGAAGAGAAAAAGATCGACGAATTCACTTACTTCCTGCAGAATTTCAGGGTCAGCATAGCCGCATGTGTCAAGGACTGTGTGAATGCCTTTCTTCTTGCAATCTTTGAGTAAAGCTCTGGTAAACTGTGGTTGCATGAGCGGCTCTCCGCCCGAGAGGGTGACGCCACCACCGGATTCTTCATAAAATACTCGGTCTCGTTCAATTTCCTCTGCTGCCTGTTCAACGGTTATGTGTCTGCCCACCTGTTCGATGGCACGCGAACAGCATACATCGAGACATACACCGCACCGATCGCACTTTTCTCGGTTTAGGGCAATGACATCACTGCGACGCTGCAGGGCACCTCTTTCGCATGCATGCAGGCATTGCTCACAGTGTATGCACCGTTCCGGGGATAACATGATCTCGGGTTGCGGTTTGATACCCTCTGGATTATGGCACCATGGACAGTGCAGCGGGCAGCCTTTTAAAAATATGGTCGTTCGAATGCCCGGACCGTCATGTATCGCATATTTCTTTATGTCAAAGATAAGACCTTCCATATGAATACCATTATAATTGTTATATTCACATAGTCAATCTGCAGTAACATATATTCTTGCAATTTCTTTAATTTTGGGTATGATTGGGTATGGGGAAAACAGATAGACGCTATTGTGTGAGACCGACGGTTAGATTTCTTGACGATAAGCTTATTAAAAAAATTATAACTGAAGCCAGGGATGTTTTAAAGAAGCTCGGTGTAGAGATACACAGCGACGAAGTTGTATCGATGCTGCAGGAGCACGGTGCACATGTCGATAAGAAACATGTATTTCTGAACGAGGAAATTATTGATAAGGCGTTGAAAACTGCAGCATCATCGTTCCGGCTGTATGATGTGCTGGGCAATGAAACACATCATTTTATCGATGACCAGGTTTATTTCACGCCGGGCTCTGCCGCACTCAATATACTGGACCACAAGACGAACAGGATCCGTAAACCGTCGACTCGCGACTATATCCGGTATGCGAAGCTCGTCAGTCGGCTTCAGCACATTGCGTCGCAGTCCACGGCGTTCATACCGGCTGATGTGCATGAGAGGATATCTGATAGCTACCGGTTGTTCCTGAGCCTGTTGTATTGTGAAAAACCGGTCGTGACCGGTGCATTCACCATGGAGGCGTTCACCATAATGAAAAACTTGCAGGTAGCAGTACGCGGTACCGAGAAAGCGCTCGCAGAAAAACCACTCACGATATTCTCCTGCTGTCCGACATCGCCTTTGAAATGGAGTGACGTGACCGTGCAGAATGTGATCGATTGTTCGGATTTCAATATTCCGGTGGAATTCGTATCAATGCCGTTGTCCGGATTCATGGCGCCAGTTACCATCATCGGCACACTTGTCCAGCATACTGCCGAGACACTAAGCGGAATCGTCATCAGCCAACTGAGAAAACCAGGCACACCTATGCTCTACGGAGGTTCGCCGGCGGCGTTTGATGTGCGGTATGAAACAACACCCATGGGCGCAATTGAGACACAGATGATCGATTGCGCGTATAATGAGATCGGCAAGTATCTTGGTATGCCGACCCAGGCATATATCTCGCTGAGCGATGCTAAAATGCTTGATGCGCAAGCTGGTTTCGAATCGGCGATGGGCGCCACCCTGGCGGGGCTGTCCGGCATCAACAGTATCTCGGGGCCCGGCATGCTCGATTTTGAAAGTTGCCAGAGTCTCGAGAAACTGGTGCTCGACAATGAGATATGCGGTATGGTCCTGCGTCTGGTCAGAGGTGCCAAACCAAAAGATGATTTTCCTTCGGTACCTCATTTTGAGGAACTGCTCAAAGAACGCCACCTGCTGATATCAGAACATACGCGGAAATTCCTGAGGGATGAAATATATTTCCCCGGACCTGTCGTCGACCGGGCAAACAGAACACGATGGGAGGCAGAGGGTGCATCCACCTTATCACAGCGGGCACATGATGAAGTGGAGCGTCTGATAGGGGAATACGAGGAATCCCGATTGCCTGATACGATTAAAAAAGAACTTGTTACCTTGATGGAAAGCGAAGCAAAAGAGTATGGTATGGACCGACTGCCAGATAGGTTTTAATGGCTGATATTTTGGAAATGACGAGCAGCGACATCAGCCCGGCACGTGATGATATCCTGGAAAATCTCGGGATCCCGTCTGGTCAGGAGTTATCGAGTACAGTTGAGGAACTTATCACGGAAGCATTAGGACTTTTTGACCGTACCTGCAGCCCACGGGCAATCTATGCACCGGTCACGGTTTCCGAGTTCAGCGGTATATATCATGGTGAAGGTTTGAACGATCAAAAAACACCGCTTGGTGATATGTATGAGCAAGCGCGAGAGATAGTCCTCTTTGCCTTAACGATAGGCAAGGAAATAACCGAGAAGATCAGCGGACTGTTCCTTGATGATAATCTGGCGCTTGCCGGCGTGCTGGACGCGACGGCATCTGCCGGTGCTGAAACTGCGGCGGATAGAGTAGAAGCACATTACTGGGATCGAGAAATAAGCGCCGAGTTGAAAAAAAACGCGCCTGACATTTACCGTTTTGCTCCCGGGTACTGCGGATGGCATATCACCGGGCAGAAAAAACTGTTCCGGTTTCTCGATCCAGGAAAGATCGGTATAACCCTGCTGCCGAGCTATATGATGTCACCCTTAAAATCGTTGTCGGGTGCGATCATTGTAACCGAAAAGAGCAGTACCTTTGGTAATGCATACAACGTATGCAAGCAGTGCGTTACGCACTGGTGCCGTACCAGGAAAAAGATATTCCAGGAATACGGAGGTTAATTAGTGGAGATTTTAGACAGGATTTCAGAAATGCTGCAAAGGGGCGATACCGGAAAGGTGTCGGCATTGGTAAAGGAATCCCTGACAGAGAATATACCGGCAAAACAGGTACTGGATGGGGGATTGATCCGGGGCATGCAGGTGATCGGAGAACAATACCGTCTCCACGAGATATTCCTCCCCGATGTGCTGCTCGCGGCAAAGGCGATGTATGCAGGCATGGATATACTCAAACCCTCGTTTATAAAAGAAGGCATGCCCAGTCTGGGTAAGGTGGTCATCGGTACGGTACAGGGCGACCTGCACGACATCGGAAAAAACCTGGTTGGTATCATGCTCAAAGGCGCGGGATTCGAGGTGATCGATCTGGGGAATAATGTCGCGCCCGAGTCATTTGTTGAGACGGCGCGAAAGGAGCGCGCATCGGTCATCGGCATGTCAGCACTCCTGACCACCACCATGCCGGTCATGGCACAGGTCGTTGAACTCCTGAAAGCACAACGTCTGGTCGGCACCATCAAGACCATTATCGGCGGCGCGCCCGTGACCAAAGAGTATGCGCAGGAAATAGGAGCAGATGCGTACAGTTTTGACAGCGCAGATGCGGTCGAAACCGTAAAGGCACTGGTCAAACCAGCATAGTGGAAAAACCATTCAACAAGATACTGCAGGAAAAAATACTCGTTGGCGACGGTGCCATGGGGACAATGCTCATAGAACGCGGGCTTGAAGCAGGCCGACCGCCAGAGTCATTCAATCTCGAGAAAGCCGCGGTACTCGAAGAGATTGCCCGGCAGTATCTCGATGCCGGTTCAGATATTGTGCAGACGAATACATTCGGCGCTTCAGCGTTGAACCTTGCTGTCTACGGGCTGGAAGAGAGAACGATCGATATCAATAGGGCTGCGGTTCTTGCCGTGAGAAAGGCCGTCGGGGATCATGCGTATGTATCCGGTTCTTGCGGTCCGAGCGGAAGGTTACTCAAGCCGTACGGTGATGTGGAACCTGAACGCATGTTTGCTAGTTTCAAAGTTCAGCTGCAGGCATTGATCGATGCCGGTGTCGATGTTATCTGTGTCGAGACCATGAGCGATATTCAGGAAGCAGTACTTGCCGTCACAGCAGCAAAGGACATTAAAGCATCAGTTCCGGTCATGGCTACCATGACCTTCAACCCGACGCCGAAGGGATTTTATACGGTCATGGGTGTGAACATACCGGATGCAGCAGCAGCACTGGAAACTGCTGGTGCCGATATTATCGGTTCGAATTGCGGTAATGGAATAGAAAATATGATACTCATTGCAGAGGGGTTTAAAAAATGTACCAAATTACCCATCATCATTCAATCGAATGCAGGGCTCCCTCAAAAAAGGGGTAGTGATTTCATCTATCCGGAAACACCCGGATTTATGGCAGAAAAATCAAGGGAATTCGTGAAATTAGGTGTTTCCATTATCGGTGGCTGCTGCGGAACTACACCAGCGCATATTAAAGCGCTGAGATCGATGGTTGATTCAATGCAAAGGCCATCGACCGTCTGATCGTCCTTTTCACAACACATCGTTTCCAGTAAAATCGTTTGAACGGTAATGAGAATATCAGTTGGTTGTGGATAGTACCGGGAGTTATCTGAGCCAGATGAGTTTTTTCGTCTGTGTCTCGTCGCCTGCATGCAGCCTGCAGAAATAGATGCCGGCACCGAGCGTTCTGCCTCTGTTGTCCTGACCATCCCACGTGATGGTTTTCTGTCCGGGTGGCTGCATCTCGTTCACAAGGGTACTCACCTCCTGACCGAGAATGTTATACATTTTCAAAACAACATACGCCGGGTGGCTGAGAGAATACTGTATTGCAGTCTGAGACCTCGCAGGATTTGGAAAAGCGTGTAGCAGGAAGGATGTCGGCTCACAGCCGGTGGGGTATTCATTGACAGCAAGGGGACTGAACGTAGTTTTCTCATAGACGAGTACCGCGGTGTCGGTTGGCGCATTATTCCTGACCTGTACCCAGTAATAGTCATTCGGCGTCGGGAAGAAGACCTGGCCAAAGAAGGGTTGCCAATCCTCCCACTCGATAATACCGACATTGTCGAACCATGAGTACCCATCGTCACCGCCGGTCGGTGATTCGCTGCGCAGCCAGACGTCTATGAAATTCGTACCCTCCTCGGGAATGAAATCATTGTGATAGAATGTCCAGTCAGTAGTTCCGCCAACTTCAGCACCGAGGTAACTCGTGCCAATAGAAAATGAACCGTACCTCGCTGTGTAGAACCGAACACGAACATCTGCATCGCGGGCATTATCTGTTTTGATACATGCGTAGAGCGTGTACTGTCCAGTATCGTTATAGCAGACAATTCGGCCTTCCAGGTTGGTGACGATCGCACCGCTGCCTGTTGGTCTGTACTGGCAGAGCGAGCGCAGCCCCGAGAATGCGACACTGTCATCGTAGAACTCATCTATATCGTCGAGCAGCCACATGGTACTGCCTTCGTCTTCAAAATTACCGAACCATAGCCAGGTCATTTCCCGTCCCAGGCGGTACTGCCAGGTGCCAGGAGGGGTGATCACGACGAGCGATGAAATGCTCCCTGCATCCTGGAGGTGATGCGGCGGGCATGTCCAGCATGCAGTGTCCTCGTATATGGGTATCGTATCGGTGCAGGTGAACGTTTCGGATGACATAGTGAGGGTGTCCAGTATGATCCGGGCATTTATGCTGTCTGGGTCAACGATCATGTACGTGTCCAGTTCCTTACTGCGGCGCGCGAGATAGTTCAGTATGTACATCCCGAGTTCGCCCCGTGCCGGTCTGGGAATGTAATCATCGATGTATACCGGTGTCACCCGATATTCGTAGAATCCGCGTTGATCGATCTTTCCATTCAGTATCGCCGAGGGATACGTCTCGGGATAATTCAGGTCAAATGCGAAATCACCGAGCGAGTGGGCAATGAGGTTTCCGTTATATACTTCAAAACCCTGCAGGAGATGCGGATGATGACATACGACAAGATCTGCTCCCTCATCGATCGCATGATGCCGTAGGGCGATATCATCCCACTGTGGTCTGAGAAAGAATGGTGAATAGAATTCATCTTCATTGTGATCATCGAATAGTGCTGTACCGGGTGGTGTCACAGAGTATTCGTTGCCGGCATGCATTTCACATATAATGATATCGGCATAATCTTCCACTGCCTGGATCTGCCGGGAAATATCATGCTCGGTAAGGTATGCAAAACCTGGCTTGTTCAGACCGGCATTCAGATATGGTTGATAATTGTCATATTGACCGGTCCGATTACACGCAGCACAAAAAGCGATATTCATGCCATCCTTGACCCGGAACAATGGCAGGTATGCCTCGTAGGAGTGAGCACCGGCTCCAGAGTAGAGAATCCCACTGTCGGTGAGGACCGATTGTGTTTGTTGCAGTCCTTCCAACCCGAAATCGATGATATGATTGTTTGCCAGCGATACAACGTCGATCCCGGCATACACAAGACCAGCGACATTTTCCGGCGAACTCCTGAAAATGATAGGTTTGGTGGGATGGGGCGTGCCGGTGTCGGTCAGTGGGCTTTCAAGATTAGCCACGGTGATATCGGCTGTTTCTCCCAGATACTGCAACGTTGGTTCGAAGATCGCGTTGACGCCGAGCGTCGGAATGATGCCGCCCGGTTGTTCATACCGGCGTGCGAGCATGACATCGCCGACAAAATTCATAGTAATGGGATAAGTCGTGGGGCCCGGGTCAACGGCAATATGGCAGATCGCCCTGCCCCACAGACCAGTGCTGTCCACGACCTCGAGCAAGACCGTGTACTCGTGATCATCGAGTACGGTATAGGTGTGAAACGGATGCTGTTCATTGCTCGTAGAATCATCGCCAAAATACCAGTAATACTCATGATACCAGGAGTCCGGATCGATGACCGTGCTGTAGAATTGTACGTCGACAAAGCGTTCACCAGTCATGTTTTCGTACACGTCACCGATAGTATATTCGATCTCTACCTGGGGGGCGATCGGCAGATCACTGGTGATGTCAATGATATGATCGAAATAGACGACAGCCTCGGGATCGACATCCCGGTCATTAACGAACACGATACCCGTGACCTCGGGGAGATAACCGTACCAGGCAAGCCAGTCTTCACCGACTGGTAATTGGTAGATGTTCCAGGTGTAATTGGGAAATGCTCCCTGGTAGACCGTAACCCAATAGTCGATGTTCACTTCCTGTGTGCCGGCAAACGAATACAGCAGCGTATGCGCAGTATCGCCTACGCCGAACCCCTGTATCTCGCCGAGGTGCTCGATGTACGCTGCTACCTGCCAGACATCACCGGTATCGAGAATGATCGGGTCGATCATCTCGAGTTTCCAGGTGTTGCCGTATAATTTCAGGGAATACGGTGACCCGTCGTACGTGATGACACTGTCCAGTTCCCAGGCATCTGGCTGTGAATCCTGTCCGGGATATGACAGCAGCTCCACGTTTCCATCGTCGAAATCCTCGATAATGTCATAGCGGATGTTCGGGTAGCTCGAGCCAGTACCCTGACCAGAGATGATGGTCATGATAAGCATGACTACGGCAGGTGATATTTTTTTCATCGCGTCGTGCATTTTATTAAGGTACCCCAGTACAGTATAGGTTATCGGTCAGTCCGTGTCAAGGTGCACTTGACAATGTAGTGAGCGCCATTAGAATATGACGAGGGCAAAAAATACTTGGAAGCCAAGGAGGTTGGCATGATTCCACATCCCCTAGTCTCTATGTTCCCAGATCGTTTTGCGGTCCTGCAGAGAGCGATACTCATATTCATTCTAGCAATAATGTTTGTGTTCGCAGGTCAGGCGTATGCGACTGTCTGGTATGTACATCCCGACTCAGCTTTGAATGCTATTCAGGCGGGTCTTGATTCATGCACTGCCGGTGATACGGTTCTGGTCGGTGCAGGTATTTATTATGAAAATATCATCTGGCCCTATGTTCAGGGGATCAGTTTTATCAGCGAGCACGGTCCGGATACGACGATCATCGATGGGAATGAAGACGGGACCGTTATACACATGTCCCTGATGCAGGAGGATTCAACGACAACGATCAACGGTTTTACGATTCAGAATGGCTATGATTGGTACGGCGGAGGCATTTACTCGGTAGGCGGTAAACCTCTGATCAGCAATAATATCATACGCAACAACGTTTGCGAATGGCCCTCCAAAGACATTCTAACAGACGGTCCACCACCACAGGGCGGCGGTATCTATACTGAGTGGTCTTCCGCAGTGATAGTAGATAATCTCATTATCGAAAACAGCGCACAGAATGGCGGCGGCATAGCCTGCTTCTGTGATGCGGCGAACATAGCAACGACCATCGTTAACAACACGATCACGTCGAATACAGCGGATAATGGCGGTGGCATATACATGGACTGCCCTTTTACCATGTGTGTGATCAGGGATAACACGATTTCATACAACACGGCGTACAACGGTGGTGGTATTGCCTGTTATTATGTGTTCCAGCCATTGCTGACAATACGAAAAAATGTGATAACTTATAACACCGCCGACTCAGCCGGCGGCGGAATATGGTGCTATGTGTCGTCCAAGCCGTTCATCGATAGCTGCACGATCGCTTATAACATTGGTGATGGTATTTATTCCGGGCATTTTTCCGCACCGATCATCAATTTTAACAATATTGTTGATAATGATGGCTGTGGCGTACGCAATGGGGATTCGTCCGTGACCGTGATGGCAGAACACAACTGGTGGGGCGATGCGACCGGACCGTATCATCCGACAAACCCTGGTGGCACGGGAGACACGGTCAGCGATTATGTGGATTTTGATCCTTGGCTCACAGAACCCGTCGGTGTTGAGGAGCATCAATCATCTATTTCGGCGCAGATGGTACTCCAGGTGTACCCGAATCCGTTCAGAACGCTGACCGAGATCAGCGTTGGTACGGGGCATAGTGCAGAGCGATTGGAGATTAACATTTACGATGCAACAGGAAGGCTCGTTTCATCTTATCGCCCTTCGCCCTACGTTCTACGCACTACGCTAGTGTGGGATGGCAAGGATGACACCGGACGTCGAGTGCCAGCCGGTATTTACTTCGTGAAACTCGATACAGAGAATTCCAGTATCACCCAGAAGGTACTGATCGTAAGATAACGGAAATACTGTAATACAGTATCAGGGGAGAATGACATGAGCATTCTCCTCTTTTTATATAAGTCCTTAAATTTAGACACTTTCAGAAATATATCACTACACCCAAGAATAAACCTTTTTTCAAAATATATGTCTAATTCATACAAATCAAAAAAGTAAGAAAATTTTGAATAATCAAAGGAGGCTGAAATGGCCAAAGAAAAAGAAGAAAAGTGCTGTGATTCAAAGGAAAAAGACACGTGTTGCTGTTCAGTCACGGCAATTGTCAGTGTTGATGAAAAGGGACAGCTGGTCCTGCCCAAGGATATACGGAATTGGATCGGTCTGAAAGCCGGTGATAAACTGGCCGTGGTATCCATGGGCGGCAAAGCAGATCCATGCTGTCTCATGCTGATGCGGGCTGATAGTCTGAACGAGGCAGTCCGAGTGAAGATAGATATGGTGATGGGTAAAAAGGAGAAAAAAAGTGAAGAATAAAGAGATCAAAAAGGCAGTCAGGGAACGCTATGCAAAGACGGTAACGCGCAGCTCATCATGCTGCGGTCCTGTCCAAACGTCATCGTGCTGCGGTTCTGTATCGTCGGATGCAAAGAGCAGGACCATGGGCTATACTGATGAAGACCTCAAATCTGTTCCCGAAGGCGCTAACCTGGCATTGGGCTGCGGCAACCCGGTTGCTATTGCCAGTTTACAGGAAGGCGAGACCGTGCTGGACCTTGGCTCGGGCGCGGGGTTCGATTGTTTTCTCGCCGCCAAAAAAGTCGGGGACACCGGGTATGTTATCGGTGTCGACATGACCCCGGAAATGATCGACAAAGCACGCGAGAATGCCGATAAAGGCAACTACCGTAATGTCGATTTCAGGCTCGGTGAGATCGAACATCTCCCCGCAGCGGATAATTCGGTCGATGTCGTTATCTCAAACTGCGTGATCAATCTCTCGGTGGACAAGGGAAAAGTAATACGAGAGGCATACCGTGTGCTGAAGCCAGGTGGAAGGATCGCCATTTCCGATCTCGCTCTGCTCAAGGAATTACCCGAGGCGATACGTAATAGCATCGATGCGTATACTGGTTGTATTGGTGGTGCTATACTCCTCGACGATTACAAACGATATGTCGAGGAAGCCGGTTTCAGGGAAACAAAGTTCACGGTCAAGAGAGCATCCGACTATGATGCGGATTCGAGAGAAGTTATCGAGAAATCGATGGAGCAATTACCACAGGATGCCCGTTCCCTGACCGATTACGTGGTCAGTGTATACATCGAAGGAACAAAATAGGGGAGTCTGTCATGAAATACATTATTTTCCTGCTTGTAATACTGATAAAAATGTCATTGGCTATGGTGACGGGAAAAACCGATAACACCATCGCAGGTACTGTCGGTCAAATGCCGGAAGTAGTGGTGACGGCAGAGCGGTATGAAGACGAAGATAAGGTTTGGGTCGGGATGCTGGATACTGTTGTGGTCACCGCACCGCGGGTCAAGGTATTTACCGGGAGAACCGAAGACAAGAGCTCGACTAATCATAACCTTCTGTTTCCCGGTCTTATCTTCCTGGGCGCGTTGAGCCTGAGCAGTCTGTCCTGGTTCGTGTACCGACACTATCTGCCCCGAAGGCGGCGGCTGCAGGATTGTCCGTGCTAAGAGGTTACGCCGGGGTTACCTTTTGGTATAAGGTACCCCGGCGCCTGGAGGAGGTAAATGAAATAGGCGATGTTACGTCGCCCGTGTCCAGGTTGTGAAATCACTGAACTACTAGAATAATCTAATCACGCAAATTCATCTTCCCCAAAATTTTCTTCAGACTGTCCGATTCGGGCAGAAACATGAAATATGCATTCAACGGCTCGCCTTCTTCTCCAATTTTGCACTCGGTTACAATACAGAATACGAAATCTTTGTCCTCACCGTACGAATGCACCACGTTTGAGAACGTATTGCCCAGAATATTGAGCGTCATGCTGGGAATGGACGGTATGATGAGGATATTCAGGAGATTGCTTATCGCATTGACATAAGCGCAGGACAGTATGCTGGACATCTCGCGGATGAACGATTCTTGCATCTGGACATGATTTTCCCGGAGCAACATTGATGTCAGGGACGTTATCTCGTCACACGGATAAATGATAAGGGTTTTTCCCCGTATATCGCCGATGAAATTGAAAACAACCGAGATAACCACATCATGCGGCTCTGCGATTTTGATCATGACATCACCCAGGTTGCCAGATACCGCTTTGGGAACCTGGATCATGACCTTTTTGTCCAATAATTGATACAGAGCATTGGCGGCATGGCTACCGCTGATATTCGCAACTTCCTTTAGGGCATCGATCTCAATGTCTGACAGCGATTTAATTATTGTCATAGAGTCTCCTTCGCCGAACGTCATTGGTTACTGCTGCGTTCCGTTCGCATTCATGAACTTATCGATCGATACCAGTATATCTTCGGGCTTGAATGGTTTGACAATATAGCCAATCGCTCCTGCTTTCACGGCTTCAAGAGTCAGCGGTTTTTGTTCCATCGCCGACACGATTACTATTTTTGCATCCGGATTGTCTTCCTTTATTTTTTCCATAGCCTTGATGCCGCTCATATCGGGCATGATAATATCCATGGTAACAAGATCCGGTTTCAGTTCATCGTATTTGGTAATCGCGTCTTCACCATTTGCCGCTTCGCCGCACACGCAATGACCGGCATTCTCGAGAATCCGGCGTAGCATGCTGCGTATATATATGGAATCATCCACGATCAAGATATTCATTTAGCCTCCTTTTATTATATTCTTAACCGTCCATATTTTTTCATGCATAGTTTTTTCTAATCTTTTCATATTAGACCAGTAATGTTTCCTGCAGCCGTTGAATACTTCTTCTACAGGTTTCGATGAGAACCTTTACGTTGAATCCATTTGCACATTCAGGTAATTCATTATCACGATTTTTCTGAAGGCATTTTATTACATTCCTGTATTCCCGTAATGCTCTATCAGTCACACCGCTATACTGATATGCTGTGGCAAGGCTGAAATGGGCCATGGCGAAATTCCTATTTGCATAGAGCGCTTTCTTGAACTGCTTGATAGCTTGCTCGAACTGATTCTTTTTCATATGAATAACGCCTAAAAAATAATGCGCTGGAGCACACAGTGAGTCACTTTGTATGAGTTGTGTGAATTCGCGTGCCGCCTGATCACACAATCCTTTTTCAAGGTAAATTCGCCCAGCAAGAAGACGACCTTCGGCATGCACGGGATTTTCTTTGAGGAACTGTAGGATTTTTTCCAAGGAATCATCGAATTCACATCTTGAAAATAATTCGAAGGCGGCAGTGAATAGAGATCTTTTTTCTTCCGTTTTAGTGACGGGTCTTGGTCTATGATCGTTCTTTTTTTTCGGAGCCGGCGTGATTTCAGGAATGAACGCCTCTGGTGTCTTTGTTGGTAATTTTCGATATACAAATATCTCACCGATCTGCATGGGCAGAAAATCGGCTGATATGTTAAATAATGATTCTGAATAACCAATGAAGAGATAGCCATTATCGTTCAGATACTCATACATATTCCGTATCACACGCCTCACCGTATCGGTTTCAAAATAGATGAAAACATTACGGCAGAAGATGATGTCCCACTTACCAATGAGCGGGAGCGGGTACGGTGTAGAAACGAGATTATGATGATCGAAAGTCACCGTATCCCTGATAGCATTTTTCACGCGATATTTAGCCCCGTGTTGGTCGAAATACCTCTCGAGATGATTCTTTTCGATATACCGCAGGGATTTCGAATTTTTTGAATAGATCCCCTGCATAGCCTCTTTTAGAACTTTGCCATCAATATCTGTACCCAGTATTTCAGGGATATATGACTGGCCAGATTCGAGGATCGCTATGGCGATCGAATATGTTTCGTCGCCAGTGGCACAGCCGGCACTCCAGACAGATAATGGTATCGCGTTGGCGGAATGGAAACGACATTTCGTGACATGCAATGCGGGAAGAACATATTTTTTGAGGGCGGTGAATTGATCAGGATGGCGGAAGAAATTAGTTTCGTTAACGGTCATGAGACTGACCAGATCCTTCAGATCAACACTGCTGTCAGGATGGAATTTCAGAAAATCACAATATTCAAGATAATTCGAATAGCCTCTTTCGTTCATTCTGGCGTGAACATATTCTTTCAATGAATTCCACTTATCCGTATCACAGCGTATCCCACAATAATCAGCGATGAATCTCTGGAATATACGCTCACCATGTGTATTCCTGTCCGTCATGCTGCTGCCATCCTTAAGAGTTCATCAGCAATGTGATCGATATCAGCGATTTTGTCCACGGCTCCCAGTGCAATGGCTTCCTTGGGCATACCGAATATCAGCGAGCTTTTTTCGTCCTGGGCAATGGTTTTACCACCGGCATCATGGACTGCTTTGATACCTTGAGCACCGTCCTTGCCCATGCCGGTCAGGATTACGCCGATCGCCTTTGATCCCGAGTGTTCTGCCAGAGAAGCAAGCAGGATATCACCAGATGGTCGATGTCCCCAAACTGGAGGTGTGTTGATCAGTCCGATTTTATTCTTACTATATACAACTGTATGTGATCCTGATGGTGCGAAGAATACGACACCCGGCTCGATTAATTCACCTTGTTCTGCAAGCCTTAACCGGGCATTACTGTATCCGCTGAGCCAACCGATGAGGTCCTTTTCGAATCCTGCTCCGATATGCTGGACAACGATTATACCTACCGGCAGATCCGTAGGAAATTTCGATAGGATCCGTTTCAGCGCATCAGGACCTCCGGTTGAAGAAACAATGCCGATCGTTTTCTGTTTTACTGCTTGCGGATCAACACTTCGGGGGACCTGTTCAGGTACTCCTCTTCTCCTTCCCTTGAGATGCGTTATCACCGGAACCCGGGAGAGGAGTTTGATCTTTTCTATGAATTCCCTGTCGAGGTCTAAGAGACAAGCAGGTTTGGGGATTATCGCCAGCGCTCCAAGGTCCAATGCCTTGTAGACATATTCCCTTTTTTCACCGACAAGCGAAGAGGTGAGTATTGCGATCGGGGTTGGATGGTATGCCATAATCTGTTCTGTCGCTTCCAATCCATCCATAACCGGCATGGCAATATCGAGGGTCACAATATCCGGGTTGAGTTGCCCGACCATCTGCACAGCTTCCTTGCCATTGCGCGCCTGACCGACCACCCGTATTTCATCGTCGTTTGAGAGTGTAGATGAGACAATTTGCCTGACCGTGGGAGAATCATCTACGATCAGGACGGCGATGTGCTTGGTTTTATCCGGTCGCCTGCCCATACCTATCCAATGAGCCGCTCTATTGTTTCGACTAAATTTGCCTGATCGAAATCGGTTTTAGTGATGTACGCGTCAGCACCTGCTTCTATGCCGCGCCTCTTTTCTTCATCTTTCGCCAATGCCGTAACCATAACCACGGGTATTTCCTGATACTTGGTATCCGTTCTCAGTTTCTTGGTCAACTGGAAACCATCCATTTCGGGCATCTGCACATCGGTTATGATCAAGTCGGGTATTCTTTCGAAAATCTTGTTGAGAGCATCGACTCCGTTGACAGCCGTATCGACATCATAACCGACCGATGTGAGAATGCTTTTCTCCAGTTCCCGGGTTGTTAGCGAATCTTCGACGATCAGGATTCGCTGTGTTTTTTTACTGATTTTTTCCGCCGGAGAGGTGCTGATTTTTCTTTCAGCACTTGTTTGTTTTGCCGATTCCATCAATTCAGGAACATGGAGTATGGGGACCACTTCACCCTTTTCAAGAATGGTCACACCGGCGATGTTTTTTACTTTCTGTAGTGGTTTCTCCATAGGTTTGACGATGATGTTTTGTTCCTTGACCAATTCATCGACCTGGAAGGCGATTTTCTGATGAGCGTATTCAACCACCACGACATGTAGTTTATCTCCGATCCGTGAAGATTTTGATCTTTGATTTGTGGAATCATCACCGGCTGCAGGTTTCCTTAATACTTCATCCATCCGTGCCAGCGGGACGATGGAATTGATGACCGTGATTGCTTCCTTCCCTTCGACAGACTGAATCTCGCCAGGATTTATCCTCAGACCGAAAAGCACGGAAGCGGCGGGGAGTGCGAAGAGCTGACCGGCGACTTTGACGAAAACCGACGGAGTGACAGCCAGGGTCAGCGGTAATACGAGCGTGAATGACGTGCCCGTGTTCACCGCTGACTTCAACTGTACCTGACCGCCGAGATTGTCCTCAACGTTTTTTCTCACAACGTCTTCTCCGACACCCCGTCCCGAGACGTCGGTGATAATCCTGCTCGTTGAGAACCCTGATTTAAAGATGAAATGACGGGCTTCTTCGTCAGTCATTCGTTCTGCATCATCCGGATCGAGCATGCCTTTCTTGACCGCGATCTCCTTGATCGCGGCGGGATCAATACCCTTGCCGTCATCCTCTACTCTGATGAATATACGGTCGCCTTCCTGCCAGGCAGAGAGTATGATTTTCCCGGTTTCGTTTTTTCCTTTACCGGTCCGCTCACGAGGAGGTTCAATGCCGTGATCGGCGGCATTTCGCAGAAGATGCATCAACGGATCTTTGATCAACTCCAGCACCTTTTTATCGACTTCGGTTTCAGAGCCGTGTATTTCAAGGTCGATTTTTTTCTGATATTCCTTTGCGAGATCATGGACGGTTCTCGGAAACATGTCGAAAACGGTTGATACCGGCAGCATACGCAGGGTCATGATGTCGCTCTGCAGTTTATCAGTTGTGTTCGCCAGCGTGCTTGCTGAATCCTGCTGCTGGCCGAAGACCTGCAATAATTTCTCTACCAGCCTGGTGCTCGAGTCAGCATGTTTGTCCATGAGCGACGGCAGTTCCTCGGACAACACATTTTGAGGATCATTGAGCACCGTTTTTATACGTTCGTTCATATCAATGAACCTCTTGCGCTGTTCCTTCGCCATGATGACGACTTCGTTGAGACTCTGGAGATACACTTCGAATTTCGTCTGATCGATAATCATTTCTCCGACGGTATTCGCGAGATTATCCAGTTTTTTCGTCGAAACGCGGATCGTTTCTTCCAGTTCCCGAAGCATACTCTCTTTCTGTCTCTTCAGCGCATTTTCCAGCTGTTCCCTGCTGAT
>CP070834.1:1304796-1317660 GCA_020341755.1 Caldifarciminota bacterium
CTGGAATCTCAAGGACGAGCAGCAGAGGGAAGTCGCTGCTGGTACTTATTTCTATCGTTTCCAGGCAGGCGAGCACACCGCGACCGGCAAACTCGTCGTCGTACGCTAGTCATATAGCACAGCAACTAAGGGGGGAGCCTGGGGCTCCCCCTTGTTGTTATCATTGACTCTCGGCAACTGAGAATGTTCTGTAGCAACACGTATCTTTACAAGAATAAAAAAATATATATACTTTTTCTAATGAAACGGGCGATAGTACTCGTGCTCGACGGTGTCGGCATCGGCGCACTGCCAGATGCAGCGCTGTACGGCGATACCGGCAGCAATACCCTGGCCAATCTCGCCCGAGCCTGCGGCGGCATGCATTTACCGGTATTGGAAGAACTTGGTCTCGGTAATATCGATAACATCATGGGTGTCGCGCGCACCCTATCACCCCGGGGTTCATATGGAAAAATGGCGGAACTGTCGCCGGGAAAAGATTCGACCTCCGGACACTGGGAATTATGCGGCATCGTCCTGAGTCATCCGTTTCCCACGTATTCCCATGGTTTTCCCGATGAGGTAATACACGAATTCGAGCAGCGCATTGGCCACAAGGTGCTCGGTAACAAACCGGCATCGGGTACCCAGATCATCCAGGAACTCGGCGCCGAACATATTCAGACACAAAGACCCATCGTCTACACCTCGGCAGACAGTGTATTCCAGATCGCCTGCCATATCGATGTCTTCTCCCTGTCTGACCTTTACAGATTTTGTGAAATAGCACGAGCGCTCCTTCAGGGTGAGTATGGAGTGGCGCGCGTTATAGCCCGTCCCTTTGCCGGTGAAGCACCGAATTTCTACCGCACCGAGGACCGGCGCGACTATTCCCAACCGCCTCCCGGTCCGACACTGCTCGATATCGCCAAAGACCACGGTTTTGAAGTGGTGGTCATCGGCAAGGTTGATGACCTGTTCGGTCACCGGGGTTACACCAGGTCCCATCACTCGGTCAATGACCTGGCGTGCGTCGATTATGTACTGGAATCGCTCGATACTGCCCATGATGCGCTCATCATGGCGAATTTCGTACAGTTCGATATGGACTGGGGACATCGCAATGATATCGAAGGCTTTCACAAAGGTCTCATTGAAATAGACGAGGGTATCGGCAAGATCATCGACAGGATCAAAGAACACGATATGCTCTTCATCGCTGCCGATCACGGTAATGATCCGACCACTCCGTCGACCGACCATTCCCGAGAATATGTCCCCCTGCTCGCTGTCACTTCCCGGTATCCGGGTACTGATCTGGGTACCAGGAATTCTTTTGCAGACGTCGCTCAGACAATTGCCAGATACTTCAACATTGAAGGGATACAACATGGTAAAGACTTCCTCAACCTCCTCTACGCCTAAGCGGCAGATATCGAAGCAGCTTATTAAGATGGTTAAAAAGGCAGCCGCGGCGTCGCATGCCCCGTATTCGCACATCAATGTGGGAGCCGTGCTCTACGCAGCCACGGGCAGCATGCATGCCGGCACGAACATCGAATCCAGTTCATACAGTCTGACCATGTGCGCTGAGCGGACCGCGCTGTTCACGGCACTCTCGATGGGTATTCGCGATTTCCAGTTGCTCCTCGTCTACTCACCGCAGATTGCATTCATCGTACCGTGTGGCGCCTGTCTTCAGGTGCTCAGCGAATTCGCTCCTGATCTCCTGATCGTAACCATGAACGAACACGACGAATTCAAGTTCCTCCCGATTAAAACACTTCTCCCCACGCCATTCGTCTTTAACCGGCAGCCGGTGAGGTAATAGCATGGATTATTTTTGCTGTATATTCATACGCGACCTATCGCGGGATGATGTATATAACATCATAGAAACGCTCCAGCGGTTTTCCGGTAGTATTATCCATGCAGAAAAGGATATTCTGGTTGGCCGCTGCAGCGATATACGTATTCTTTCGTGTTTAATGGGATTAAAAGAAACACATAGCGAGGCTCGCTTCGGTTTTTCTCAATATGTCGGACTTGCCAAAGGCCTGGCAAAAATCGCAAAATTCGGTGAAATACTGATCTCCGAGGAGATCGAACAGAAGGTCATCGAAACATATGAACTCACCTCGCTCGGTATGCTTAGTATCGAGGGAATGTCGAGCCAGATACTTGTCTGCAGAATAGAACGGTCGATCGGCGAACTTCAATACCCCGCTCAACAAACCGAAGAATTCACAATAACCAGGAAAAATGAAATCGAATCGCTGCACAATCTTTTACGGGTGGCAAACGCGGTTGTGGTACTCGGACCGGTGGGCAGCGGGAAGACAACCTTTCTCAATCAGACAGTCGCTGACTGGGAAGGTAAACTCATCCACCGGACGTTTTGTCCGCCGTACACCTTCGTCCAGGCGTTCAAACCGATTACCGATATTACCCGGCAGACACTGGGCATATGTGGTATTACCGGTATCGAAGAACAGCAGCGCACCATAGAGAAAAAACTGCAGGAACTCGAGATGGCAGATATCGCCACATCATACCTGGCAATACTTGATTTTCTGGAACTGGGTGAAGAAGAATCGATACTCGAGAAATTGGATCTCAGAACACGGATTGACATCATCGCAAGCACGCTTGCCGAGGTGTTCAAGCGTCAATCCTGGATCCAACCACTGGTCATTGTCATCGAAGATATCGAAAACATGGACAGCTCCTCCGTAAACCTGCTCCAGAAACTGAAAGATATGCTTTCCGAGCATCCTGTATGTTTTATTTTCACGTCCTCGATTCCCCAGATCACCATTACCGGATTGAAAGAATTCGAACTGAGGAATATCAAGAAAAGATCTCTCGAAGAAATGGTCGAGCAGGTTACTGATGAAAAAATATCGCTTCCGCCGACGACCCCCTTTCATGTCCTCCAGTATCTGCGTCTTTACCAGGAAGAAAAGTTCCTGTACCTTTATCGACAATACCAGGGTGAAACGACCGTGACCAGTTTCAATCTGCCGTTCCACGATATCAAGACAATAATAAAACGCCGGATCGATCTGATCGACGACGATAAAAAAGAATTCCTTTTCAGCCTCGCGACCGCCGGTGTGTACATCGATCCCGATGACATGCCAATCGATAAAAAGAACTATTATCTGTTCGACTTCTGCATCGATCGCGGTTTCATCACAAAACACTACGATACATACATCTTCACCTCGACACTTCTCAGAGATGAGATATGCAACCTTATCCCGGACAAAAAGAGCCGACACGCCCACCTCGCGGATTATTACCGCCGGATGCAGGGATTCGAGGAGAAAGCTGCGTTTCACTACATCAAAGCGGAAAATCAGAAAAAGGCAATAGATTTTCTTATGAAATCTGCATCGCGGGCGCTTCAGAAAGGCGGCTATGAGTCGGCCATACACTTTTACAATCAAGCGCTGGATATCTGCCAGCATCAGAAAGAAGCGGCAAACCTCGAGGTACTGGTCGCGCTGAACGAAGGCATGGCAGATATTTATCGGTCGCTGGGGGATGAAGACAAGGCGCTGAAGTACTACAAGGTGGTCCTGGACAGCTATAAAGAAATCCTCAAAGAATGATGCTGTTTCTGCTCCTCCTCCTTTCGCAGGAAGGAGGAATCGCCGCTCCCCAAGAAGACAGTTCGGTCGTTGATTCAGTAAATATCATCCACTACAAAGCAGGACAAATAATATACGACCTCGAACGCTCGCTGATCATTCTCGAGGACAGTTCCGTAATCACCTACCAGGACATCACTCTCTTCAGCGACAGCGCCTACTATCATATCGAAACGAATAATCTAGAGGCTTTCGGTACCTGCGACCTGCGCCAGCTGGACGACTCGATACAGGGTTCGTACATACGCTATAACATCGATACGAAAAAAGCAGTCATGTCCGGAGGTATCACGCAGATCGACAAAGGACTGATACGCGGTAAAGAGATCTACTGGATCGACGAGAAAACAATTAACGCTTACCAGGGGACCTACACAACCTGCACTGATACATCGCCCCATTACTATTTCTACGCGCCCCGCATGAAGGTCTATATCGGGGACATGGTCATCACCCGTCCCATCGTGCTGTTCGTGGAGGGTTATCCTATCGCAGCCGCACCATTCTGGTTCGTACCGATTTCATCGAAAAGAAAATCAGGACTCCTGCCGTTCCGTGCCGGGAACTCTTCGACGTTCGGCAAGTATATTAAAGGACTCGCCTACTATCTGGTGCTGTCTGATTATGCAGACATCACATTCCAGCTCGATGCCATGGAGAAAAAGGGAGCCATGCCGCATGCAGAGGCAGTGTGGGATTTCAGTCCGTTCTCAAAGGGTAGCATTTATGGTTCGTACATCAGAGAAATAGATACGGAGACCGAACGGTATACGCTGAAAGCGCGGAACAGTTCGCCTTACTTTCTCTGGGGTTCGCAGTTCAGCTGCGACATTAAATACGTCAGCGACCGGTCGTATGAACAGGATTATGCGGATACGATACTGCTCAGGCTCGACCGGGAAATAACCTCCCAGGCGACATTAACCCGTGATATAATGGGTATGAAAAACAGTATTACCCTGGAACGGCATGAACGGTACCAGGATTCTTCGATCACTGAAAAACTCCCCTTTTACTCGTTAACGATGCCTGCCCGGATGCTCTTTTCGCTCATAAGTTATTCGGTCTCCGGGCATTTCAACCGGCTCCGCGCTTCCACGCCGACCGGTGACAAGGATGTCTGGGGTGCGAATCTTCAAACGGCTCCGACGCTGCAGCAGAATGTACTCAACCTGTTCACCGTGTCACCGCAGGCAGTCTTCGACTACGCAATCTTCAATCAGGATACGGCGGGCGAAACATATCCCCAGCGCTTTGCCTATTCGCTTGGAGTGACCGCAACGACCAATCTCTACCGTGTGTACAAAATCGGCATACCCGGCATTCACGGCATGCTCCATAAAATACTTCCCCACCTGACCTATACGTATACTCCTGATTTCAACGTGGATGCACTCCCGGCGATCGGCGGAATACCGTCTTTTGCCGAAGCACAGAACATCGGCTTTGGTATCGATCAGACGGTCGAAGCAAAAATCGGCGAGCAGCAGGAAAAGCATACATTCTTCCGTCTCGGACTGGGGAGCGCGTACAATTTGCTGACCGATTCACTCAGTGTTATCACGTTCAACGCCCAGCTTCCGTACAATCCCCTGCCCGCCCCTTTTTCGCAATTCACCACACAGATAACCGGGAATATAGATTATTACACGGGCGACTATGATTACACGCTGTCCAATAGCACCGCATTGAAGTTCGAATTCCTTTCGCTCACCGTGAACCAGAGCTACACAAAGGACGGCACCTATCAGGTGTGGTTCAATGGAGATGTAAAACCGACCCGTCACTGGACCGTCTCCTATTCGGCACGGTACGATCGCACCATGAACGCGCTCGTCGACTACCGGTTCTCACTTAAACGGGACCTTCACTGCTGGCAGGCAGTGTTGAATTTCGATCGGCTGGGAGATACCTGGCGGTATGATTTCAAAATCTATATTAAAGATATCCCCGATGTTCAGATAGGTAAAGGCCTCCTGGGGTATTTGTTCGAATAGAGAAGAGACGACTATCTAGTAGTTAACGTTACCCCTCACCTGGGCTATTCAAAAAACTCATCACGAAAATCTTCGATCTCTTCAGGCGTGAAGATCATGCCCGTTATGTACTGGAGCCGCGCTTGCCGTTTCATCTGGAGCGACAGATACATCGTGGAATCGATGGGCTGTATGTTTCTGCTGTCGCAGCGGATAATGTAGCCCGCCCATTCGGTTACGATCGGAGAAGAACGCTGACCCGGGATGAGCTGCATGACCGCACCGGCAACCTCACCGCCGAGTGTTCTCAGCACTTCGCCGAGTATGATATCGTTCTGCTGTCGAAAATAGAAAAGAGTATCCTCTGCAGTAAGTTGTTCCATCGAGGTTCCTTGATCAAGGATCCGGGAAGCTTCATCGAGTTTCTGGTGCATAATATCCTGTAAGCGCATCTTTTCCATCACGACTTTCACACGCGGCTTCACTTCCTCGAATTCCGGCTGGCTTTCCGGGATCATCGAATCAACGGCAAATACATAGTAACCTCCAAGACTCGCAAAGGGTCCTGAAATTTCATCCCCACCTGCATCTTCGACGAATTTCTTAAGGCCATCAGGGTTGCGGATCGGGAATGTGATATTATCCGGTTCCATCGGATAGGTCCTGCGCACCGGTATCTCTAATTCCTGTGCCGTGCTATCGAAGCCGAGTACGTCTGCAGTTTCTTTGAAGGACATTATCCTGTCGAATATTTCTCCACGGGTCATCTCCGAAACCACGATGT
The DNA here is from genome assembly GCA_020341755.1 of Caldifarciminota bacterium. GTDB lineage: Bacteria > Hydrothermota > Tepidihabitantia > SM23-42 > SM23-42. The sequence continues at coordinate 1,311,195 of CP070834.1, forward strand.
TAACCTTCATCTTATATATCATATTCTCTTCTACCCGCTGTATAACTTCAAAACCGTGAGGTGCCGGGATAATACCCGACATCTCATCGTTACGTAGCTGGCTGTACACGTCCATAAGATAGGGCTTGAGCCCGGTAATACCGCTGAACTCGATGACAACGCTCGTGTCATCAGATGCCTCGAGGGCAAGTTCCAGGAAATTTCCGCCTTCTTCTACCTGAGCTACGAAATCCTCAATCATCTCTCGTGCCTCCAGCGTATCGTAACTCGATGGTTTTCGGTCGAAGTATATATATTTGAGGATAACCATCCGGTCGGTCATGAAGTCTTCGGGATGATCATTATAGTATTTCTTCAATTCGTCATCCGTGATCTGGAGCAGGGATCGTGCACGGAAAAGCGGTAATTGCAGGTAAGAAAGAGCATAAACATTTGTTTGGACAACAATCTCCAAGCTATCTTCATAGGGTGATACCCAGCCAAATGTCGAAAGCAGTGAACGCAGTTTTTCTTTCGGTAGTTGCTCGCGCAATTGCTGTGCATAGGCATTAAGCCACACTCTGCTTTGCGGCTGCCTGAGCAGTTCCTGATATCGACCGTAATCGAATTCTCCCTGTTCATTGCGAAGCATATCCGCCTCCAGTAACTCACGGGGAGGATTATTCTTTATAACCTGCCATATTTCATCATCGCTCACAATGATCCCTTCGTCGGTTAAAAGCCGTGACCACATTACCTCGTCGATGAATTGCTGCCATATCTCGTCCCGCGTGATCCCCTTCTGTACATTCTCTGCCTGCCGGACATACCGGTAATACATTTCGTATGGTATTTCCTGCCCGTTGATCACCGCAATATCAGTTTGACGTTCAGGTTTTGTACCAAAGATATTCGCGCCCCACTGGAAAAAAATCAATCCAAGAAATGCCACGAGGACTACAACGAGCACGTACTTGATATTTTTTCGCAATGTTTGCATCATAGCCAAATTCCTCCTTGATGGATAATAAACATAATGTCAATTCACTGGTTCGCTTATGGTATACCCTGCTCCTTATATATGTTGTACTACCGGAAGGATACCAGTACCATCCGGTATAATGTATGAGGTATAACCATTTTTATAATCCCGGTTAAGATGCTCGATACCCTCATCAAGATCTTGTACCGGTACAAATTTCATTTTTCTGATAATGGAACTGTCGCACTGTGAAACAACATACACGGTATGGTCACTCAGGATCTTCGCCGTCACAAACGCCCGATGACCACCGAGTTCGATCTGTTCCTCAGAATATTCTTTTAGTTGATCAAGAGTGTTTTCAGCAAGATACCGCTGAAATCGTTCCTGACCGACACCCTCGCTCGATTCCGCGGCGAGGATAATTGCACCGCCCGGTTTCAGGGCTGCAAGACAATTGTTCAATGCCCGGTGTCCCTTGAAAAACGTCCTGTCCTTGGGATACCCTCCGGTGGCGATGATCGCACAATCTGCTGGTTGCGCGATGGCGACCTCCCGCTGGCTGAGCAACTGCCCCACCCCTTCGGAAAAGGCAGACATCGCTTCTCCACACACAATGGCTGAAGGTTCACCGGCAGGTGTCTCGATCATATTCACGAGATAATCAATGCCGAACAATTGTGCCGCTTCATGCATCTCCTGCGCGATGATATTACCTTCCAGTTCGCCAACATGGATGCCATCGCGCATCAACTTGCTGTGATTCTCCCGGATTGTTCGATATGATGCGATACCAGGTAGTACTGCCTTGCGCCCACCTGAAAATCCTGCCAGGTAATGAAAATCAATGCGACCGGTTGCGATCACAAACTCAGCATCACAGGCTCGCCTATTCACCTCGACCTCAAGACCGGTACTGGTCTTGCCGAGACTGATACAGTCGCCGCGGCAGTTATGGGGAGTGAATGTGAACTGTTCCACGAGACTGCCATACAGCTGCCGGTTCTCGTCTGCGGTGTGATCTCGGTGAGATCCCTGCGCTACGATGAATTCAATGTTCTGCTCATCAATACCCGCATCGACAAGTTCTCCTACCAACAATGCAAGTATTTTCGAATATTGTCCGATATTCCGGGTGATATCCGACACAAGGACTACAATATCGTGCGGTTTGTTGCTGCGTATGACACGACTCAGTCTCGGTTTGTGTATTGGATTCAGCAGTGCCTCTTTCATGAGCGGCTCGGCATCGGAACCTTCATGTGGTTTGTATTTTAACACTCCCAGCATGTGCTCGGGCGGTTCAAATGTCAATGTTTTCTTGCCGTACGGTATTTCCACAGCTCTATTGTAATTAAATATCGTGTACTGTCAATGACCCGCCGCCTTGATCGTGTTGACTTCATCAGCAAAGAGAGTATAATTCCATCATGATCGACCTGAAACTGCTCAAAGACCAGCCCGACGTTATCAGACAAGCACTTCAGCGTCGCGGGTATGACCTCGACCTCGACCGCATCATACAATTTGATGGTAAGAGACGAAAGGGAATCACGGAGATAGAACAGCTCAAGCAGGAACGCAATATCCTGTCGGCAAAGGTTGCAGAACTCAGGCGGCAAAAAAAAGATACGACGCAATTCGTACAGAAAGCCAAGGATATCGGCCGATTGATCAAGACAAAAGAACAGGATTACCGAAAGATCGCCGAGACCTTTGATGAGCTCGCGGCATGGATCCCGAATATTCCCCACAGTTCGGTCCCGACCGGAACTGGCAGTGAATCCAACGTGTACGTACGCGGCATGAAGGACGCACCCCATGCCGAATTCGAGGTTCTGCCGCACTGGGAGATCGGAGCAGCACTCGATCTGCTCGATCTCAGACGGGCAGCGAAGATCTCCGGCTCACGCTTCATATTGTTCAAGGGAAAAGGCGCGGCATTGGAGCGTGCACTCATCAATTTCTTCGTCGATCTTCACACCCGGAAGCATGGCTATACCGAAATCGCACCACCGGTGCTCAATTCCCCAGATTGCCTGTTCGGGACCGGCCAGTTACCGAAACTTGAATCCGACATGTACCGGTGCGCGGAAGACCTGTACCTGTGCCCGACTGCTGAGGTTCCGCTCACCAACCTCCATCGCGACGAAATCATACCGGAAAAGGAACTGCCCCTGCGATACGTCGCCTACACGCCCTGCTTCCGGAAAGAATCAGGATCATACGGCAAGGATGTCAGGGGTATCAAACGCGTCCACCAGTTCGACAAGGTCGAGCTCGTGAAATACGCCACGCCGGAGCAGGGTTACGATGAATTCGAAAAACTCCTGTGTGACGCAGAGACGGCGGTGAAGCTACTCGGCTTACCCTATCGCATCATGCTGCTGTGCAGCGGTGATATGACGTTTGCGAGCGCCAAGACATATGACATCGAAGTGTTCTCCCAGGGAGTCAAGGAATGGCTGGAGGTTTCGTCGGTCAGTATATACGAACAGTTCCAGGCGCGCCGCGCTCAGATACGCTATCGTCCTGCACAGGGTCAGGTTGATTATGTCTTCACCATGAACGGCTCGGGCCTTGCCCTTCCACGTATTTTTATCGCATTACTGGAAAACTACCAGACGCCGGATGGTAAAATACGCATACCCGATGTACTGAAACCGTATCTGGACAACAAGGAATTTCTTGCCTAAAAAGAATCCGACCGTCGATGATATCATAAAAACCGGTACCGTGCTGTATCAGAAGAACTATATGTACGCAACGAACGGTAACATCAGTGTCCGGTCAAAGAAAAAGATCTATATTACGGCATCGGGATTATGCAAGGGAGAACTCTCTCCACGGGACATTCTCGTGACCGACCTCAATGGCAAGGTTACCGGAGGGAAACCTTCAATAGAACTCGGCATGCACCTGGGCATTTACCGGAAACGACCCGATATCCATGCCGTCATTCTCGCACATCCCTTTTTTACGAACCTCATCGGTATTCAGCCCGGTGCCCTCAATCTCAGCGCGCTTCCGAACATGGAAGGACACCTAAAAGATGTTGTTTTCCTCAAATTTATCCGACCCGGTTCTCAGGAACTTGCCAGCGCTATCACCGATGCAGTTGGGAAGGCAGACATCGTCGTCATACACCGCTACGGTACGGTGACGGTCGGTGATAGTCTCAGCAACGCACGCTATAAACTCGAGCGGCTCGAATATCTTGCCAGGTTCTCGGTCTACAAGCAGATAATCTTTTAAACCTTTCCGGCACTACCAAACAACAGACTGTTGATATACCCTTGACATCACTCAGGAATCAGGTATAATTTTATATGTCGTATGTGAAACGGAATTTAAAAAATCAACATACATTCGGAGAACACGCATACCCCGCTGCCCTGAAACCGGGCTTACACTTGACATGGAAATAGGTGTGTTTATAATGTATATACATGTGGAGGTGTCATGAAAGGCATATCACGTCGCGATTTTATTAAAATTATTGGCGCCGGTGCATTCGGCTTCATGACCAAACCTGTGCGACCGCTCACCGAGAGAACGCGTTCTCCACAGGCGAGTGATGTTGTTCAGTGTTATCATGAAAACGCAACGACCGGCAATGTGATCAATGAATCGGTCGCCCGGGTGATGATCGATGAATCGATCAAGACATTGACCGGCATAGCCGATCTGGGCGAAGCGTGGAAATCGGTCTTCCCCGGGATCACCGAAGACAGTATCATCGGCATCAAGGTCAACTGTCTGCTCCAGATCACGACCCACAAAGAATTCACCTACCGGTTGGTCAGCAGCCTCACCCAAATGCAGTTCGGCAGTGAGTATTTCAAGGCGAACAACATCATTATCTGGGATAATCAGGATAATCTCCTTCAGAATAACGGCGGGTATACGATATACGACGGCAGTGACCCCGACACGGTACGCTGTTTTGGTACCAATCATCCCGGTATCGGTTATAATTACAGCCTGCCCTTTAATGTCAACGGTACAGCGAGTTATCCCAGCCACATCCTGACGACCCTGTGCGACTATATCATCGATGCTGCGGTTATTAAGGACCATTCCATTTCGCAGATCACCCTGACCCTGAAGAACAATTACGGCTCCATCCATAATCCAGGATGGCTACACGGCGGCCAGTGCAATCCCTATATCCCGTCCCTCAATCAGCAGATACGTGATGTCCCTGACCCGCCTGACATACAGAAGCTCTTCATCGTCGATGCCCTGATCGGCTGTTACAGCGGCGGTCCGGGTGGACCACCCAATTTTTATCCGAACATGGTCTTGATGAGCTTTGATCCGGTCGCGATCGATACACAGGGACAGAACCTGATAAACGAAGAGCGCGCCCTGCATGGTCTGTCGCAGTACAATGCACCGCATATCACGACCGCTGCACAGTCCCCGTACAATCTCGGAACGACCGACGTCAATCTCATCGAGATCATAAATCCCGGTGTGAATGAACATACTCGGCCACTAAATGCTAACGGCAGCTTCAAGATAACACCCAATCCATTCCGCGACAGGACCGCGATCACGCTCAATCTCGAAGAAAGCAGCCCTATCCACCTTGACCTCATCGATGCATCGGGAAGGGTGATCGACAGGATATACGCGGGTCAGCGTATCTCAGGAATGCACCGCATCATGTACACCCCTCGGGCATCCATACCTGCGGGACACTATTTCTTGCGGCTAAACGCACACGGCATGATCAGCACACAGAAATTAACCATCTTGCCTTAGGAGACGTCTATGAAACAAATAACACGGCGAGATTTTCTTAAAGTTATCGGCGCCGGAACCATAGGGCTCATGGCCAATCCCAGGATATCCCTGGCACGGACAGGACGTCAGGCGAGTACCGTGATCCAGTGTCATGACGACTATGCGACGAGCGGCTCGTCAGTGAACGATACGGTCGTCCAGATCATGGTCGACGAGTCGATCAAGACGCTCACGGGCATTGCCGATGTCGGCGAGGCATGGAAATCTATCTTTCCCGGCATCTCGGATGCGAGCATTATCGGCATAAAGGTCAACGCGGTCACCGAATATGTGCCGGCCAGACCGGAACTCGTCGAATGCATCATCAATGGTCTCACCCAGATGCAGTTCGGCGGTAATTCATATATCCGGAACAACATCATCATCTACGATCGAAGCAGTACCGAACTCAACGATGCCGGCTACACTGTCTACACGGGCAGCGATCCGAACACGGTACGCTGTTTCGGCACATCCCAGGCAGGCGTCGGGTATGACACGAACTGCCCGCTCACCGTTGATGTCTACCCTTCCGGGACAAACACTAAGTACCCGAGCAAGGTCCTGTCACAGATGATCGATTATCTGATCAATGTTGCCGTGTTGAAAAATCACGGTACTGCCCAGGTCACCCTGACCCTGAAAAATCACTACGGTTCGGTGAATACGCCGCTCAGCAATGAAATGCACGGCTGGTACTGCACTCCCAGCATA
>CP070834.1:1317760-1330196 GCA_020341755.1 Caldifarciminota bacterium
ATGTATTATACGCTGCTCGAGGCATCGAAACATCTCGAATATCCTCTTGAAGGCAAACGCGTTGCTATCATCGGATACGGGAATGTCGGTTCTTCTATCGCCCGCCTCCTCCATGATTACGGCTGTAAGATCATTGCCATCACCGATATTTATGGCGGTATATACAACAAAGCCGGGATCAATATCCATGAACTCGATAAGCACGTAGCCCAGACCAAATCGGTGAAGGGTTTCAAGAAATACGATTCGATCGACAATGAGGAACTCCTGGCAACCAAATGCGACATCCTTCTTCCTTGCGCCATGGAAGGCATGATCCATGTGAAAAATGCCGATGCGATAAAAGCACATATCATATGCGAAGGTGCGAACGGTCCGACCACTGCCGAAGCCGACGAAATACTCAATGCAAAAAAGGTCTTTTTGATCCCTGATATTCTCGCCAATGCCGGCGGCGTGGTCGTTTCATACCTGGAATGGGTACAGGATGTGCAACGATGTTTCTATGAAGAAGATGAGGTAAAAACCCGCTGCTGGAAAATGATGCAGCGGTCGTTCTGGGATGTCATACGGGTCAGCGACAAACACAAAACCGACAATCGGAATGCATCCTATATCCTGGCTGTTCAACGGGTCGCAGATTCGGTCCGTTTCTTCGGAAAAATTGGCAGAAACTGATATCTGACAATACGTTGCCGGGGCCGGGATCATTCCCGGCCCTTTTTATTACAATCTGCACTACTGCATAATTCAATGGTTGACTTCGCCATGAAAATCACTATAATAAAGCACTTTGAAAGGAGATGCATGAAAATTAACGAGAAAACTGTTAAAAATATTTTAAAACAGAATAATCATGATAAATCCAATCTTCTTGCTATTTTGAATGATATTCAAGCAGAATACAATTGGCTTCCGCCTCAGACCCTTAAAATCGTTGCGGAAGCATTGGGTATGCCGCTCATCGATATATACGGCGTCGCCTCGTTCTATCATGCATTCAGCCTGACTCCGCGCGGCAAACATGTGGTCACGTGCTGCCAGGGTACGGCGTGTCATGTACGAGGAGCCCCCTTTGTGCTCAAACGCCTTCAGGATCAACTTGGCGTGGACCCCGGATGTACAACAAAAGATGAACAATTCACTCTCGAGACCGTTAACTGTCTTGGAGCATGTGCGCTGGCTCCGATCATTGTCATTGACGGACATTACTACGGACAAGCTACCGTGCAAAAAGTCGACGGGATGCTCATACAGTATTCCCAGAAAAAAACGACAAAAAAAACCAAATCAAAGAAGAAACGTTCACCAAAAACGAAAAGGCGTGCGAAAAAAACACCTGCTAAAAAAGCAAAAAACCCAACAAGAAAACTACTCAGAAAAAAAGTCAAAAAAAAGGTTAAGAAAAAATCCAGCAGGAAGAAAACGATCCGCCGGCGATCGAAGAAAAAGTGACTCTTCAAAAAATCTCCGAACTTTTAAATGCAGAAATCGTATGGGCCGACCAATCCCATACTATCGACATTCAAGTTGCTAAGGCATCTGATCTTATGAGCGATGTGCTCAGGTTTTCCGGTCCCGGCAAATTGCTTATTACCGGTTTGACGAATACGCACACGGTACGCACGTGCGACATCGCCGGGATCAAGGCGATCGTCTTTGCCCGGGGCAAGAAACCAACACCAGAAGTCATTGAGCTCGGCAAGGAAGCTGCGATTGCATTACTCACGACTGATCTTTCAATGTTCGAAACCTGCGGCATTCTATATGCGCACGGAGTACGAGGAGTTCAAATAAACCAAAAACCTGCATAAGACGCAAACCATGGCATCCCAGAAAGACACCTTTCAGCAGAAATTTAAAATCAAGGGCGGTGATTTTATCAAGGCAGGAGAATCATCCTGCGAAATACGCAATATTTTAAAGGGCATCGGTATCGATGCCGAAATAATACGCCGGGTTGCAATAGCTGCATACGAGGCAGAGATGAACGTTGTTATGTACGCCCAACACGGGACCATACATTTTACTGTGAACCCCCAGGAAATCGGGATCATTGTCGAAGACCGTGGTCAGGGAATAGTTGATATCGAACGCGCCATGCAACCCGGATACTCCACTGCTACCGAGGAAATGAGAGAGATGGGTTTTGGCGCCGGTATGGGTTTACCGAATATCAAAAAAAACTCGGATACTTTCACCATAACGTCTAAGGTCGGTAAGGGTACGAAACTGGAGATTGTGATTAAACTGAACAATACAAAATGACAACGACAAGTCGCTATCACTCAATCAAGATCAACAAGAAAAAGTGCATCGGGTGTATCCACTGCATGAAAGGATGTCCGACCAGGGCGATCCGCATACGCAACGGCAAAGCGGTCATTCAGTACCAGAAATGCATAGATTGTGGTGAATGCCTGCGGCTATGTCCGTATGACGCGGTCGAACCTATTACCACACTGCAAGCCGATCTAAAGAGATTCGCGTACAAAGTCGCCATACCATCGCCGGTACTATATTCACAATTCGGCACCCAAACCACACCGGCTGAGATCTTACATGTACTCCAGCACATGGGATTCGACCATGTGTATGACGAAGCGCGAATGTGCGAGATGGTCAGCACTGCCATTGAAATATATCTCGACGGTCATAAAACAACTCGCCCCATCATATCTTCAACCTGCCCCGTCGTCGTACGCCTTATCCAGCGTCTTTTTCCAAGCCTACGTAAACTCATCATCCCGATCGAACCACCGCGGGAAATGGCAGCAAAGAACCTGCGCAGAGAGATCTCACAACGTCACAAGATCGCTCCGGAAGATATCGGCATCATCCACATCACACCTTGTGCCGCAAAAATGGTCTCGATCAATCGACCTTTATCAATGAAACGATCGTATCTTGACGGAGCTATTTCCATACACGATATCTATAATGAGATCATGATGCGAATAAAGAAAACCAACCGCTCACTTTTACTTGATACCGAAAGGCCGGTGAGCGGCATCGGTATTGGTTGGACGATGTCTGGTGGTGAAATACGCGGCATGAAGTATCATAACACAATTTCGGTCTCCGGCGTCCTGGATACGATCAGGATCCTCGAGGATGTCGAGGCGGGCAAGCTGAAGGATATTGAATATCTCGAATGCCTGATATGCCCGGAAGGATGTATCGGTGGACCGTTGACCGTAGAAAACCGTTTCATCGCGCAGAGTACGATAAACCGGCTGAAACGGGTCTACGGCGAGAAAAAAACCGTCGACGTGCGTACGGTGCACCGTTTGTTCAAGGAGAAATTTTTCTCATTTGAGCACAGCATCGAACCAAAACCTTTTCCTGGACTCGACGCAGACCGAGCCGAGGCGATAAAAATGCTGAACATGAAAGAGAATATCATGAAAAAACTTCCAGGCAAAGATTGTGGTGCGTGCGGTGCTCCTGATTGCGCGACACTCGCCGAAGATATCGCGCTGGGTGTTGCCAATCTGAACGACTGTGTTTTCTGCAAAGGAGATAGACATGACAAGTAAAAAGATTACACTTGCGCAGGCAGCCGATGCCCTCCACCTGAAGGTGCTGTGTGGAAGTGAAAAACTCACCCGCGGTATAGGCGGAGGGTACACGAGCGATCTGCTCAGTGACGTAATCGCACATGCAAAAAAGGATGACATATGGATCACGCTCCAGATCCATAGCAATATAGTAGCAGTAGCCGTTCTCAAGGAAATTGCCGGTGTGATTTTTGTGAATGGACGCGAACCCGATGACGAAACAGTCAAAAAAGCGCAAGACGAAGGTATACCGCTGCTGACGAGTACCCTCACTGCTTATGAACTGTCCGGCAAGCTTTATGAATTAGGTATCCATGGACAACGGTAATGCTGCAATGCTTTCACGCAGACCTGCATGTACACACGTGCCTATCACCGTGCGCAGACATAATCATGTCTCCACTCAGAATTGTCCAGAGAAGTAAGAAATTGAAACTGGATATCATCGGCATATGCGATCATAATTCGGCAGAAAATGCAGCAGCAACCATTCGCGCCGCCGAGCATTCATCCGTAACCGTCCTGCCGGGGATGGAAATAGCGAGTGCGGAAGAAGTACATGTGCTCGCACTGTTTGAGAAAACAGATGATGTTCTTGCAATGCAAGGTTTCGTTTATCAACATCTTCCCAACACCAGCAACGATCCTCACCTTTTTGGCGAACAGGTGATTGCGAATGAATTCGATGATTTCCTCGGTTTCCACGAACGGATGCTCATGACCGCGACGGATATTCCCCTGCATACACTCGTACAAAAGGTGCACAAGTACAACGGTATCGCGATAGCATCTCATGCAGACAGGCCAAGTTTTGGTCTCTACGGACAGCTCGGTTTTGTACCACCAGACCTCGAATTAGATGCCATGGAATTATCTCCTCATATATCATATGAACAAGCGATTATTCAATTCCCTGATATGATCCAGTTCCCAGTGATATCATCGTCCGATGCCCATCATCTTGATGATATAGGAAAGAATGAAATACAGCTGTGGCTTGCCGAACCTACATTTTCAGAGATACAAAAAGCGTTAAAAAAAGAAGATGGACGAAAAATTGAAGAGCAGAAGCGAGCGCATGAGGATTAATGGAGGATCTTTCTTTGCATATCCTGGATTGTACGGAGAACTCGATCCGAGCAGGAGCAACGATCATTACCATTATTATCGAGGAACAGAGGGCTGACAATATGCTGACCATAACTATCGAGGATAATGGTCATGGTATGGACAAGGAAACATTGAACAAAGTAAAGGACCCGTTCTTTTCCACCAAACCCGATAAGAAAACCGGGCTGGGCATCTCGCTCCTTGCCCAGGCTACTCATGAATCTGAAGGTATGTTTGATATACGTTCGGCACCGAACAGGGGCACCAAGATAACCGCCACGTTCCGCTATGATCATATCGATCGAAAATCACTGGGTAATATGGCAGACACCATCATCGCCCTGATCGCGAGCGGTAGTGGTCGTGTAGATATCAGGTATGTACATACCTTTAATGGACGAAGTTTTATATTTGATACAAAAACCATAAAAAAAGAACTGCAGGATATACCGATCAATGATCCCGCAGTGTTGGCAGATTTGAAAAAACAGTTAGAAAATGCAGTTCAAGAAATACGCGAAACATAAAGATTTTTATAAAGAAAGGAGTTGTGATGAAAAAGCTAAAGATCGGCGATTTAGCAAAGATCAGAGAAAACGTCAAGCGAACCGCTAATCTTCGTCAGGGCAAAGCCCGGGCAAAGATAACGATACATATGGGAACCTGTGGGATCGCAGCCGGCGCACGCGATATCCTGTCTACTCTCCTGGCAGAGATCAACAAACATAAGTTGAAGGATATCATCGTGACAACGTCTGGCTGCGCCGGTCTTTGCAGCCGCGAGCCAATGGCAACCATCGAAATGAAGGACAAAGCACCGGTGAAATATGTTGACTTGACATCAAAGAAGATCGTGGAAGTACTCAACAAACACGTTCTCAAGGGTACGGTCGTGAAGGAATATGCTCTCGCAGTCGGTAGCGAAAGGACATATTGAGGGATCGGTCACGGTAATGGCAACGAAACCCGTATATAATACGAATCGTTCAACGGCTGCAGAAATGAAGCCTGTCGTGTCAATGATTGGCAGTGACTATCCGAACAGCCTCGAACGCTTGATCCCTTTTTCGCGTTACGCTTTACACTCTACGCTATGCGGATATACGGGCATCGTAACCCTTTCCCGATTAACGATATCCTAGGAGGTTACTTTGAAGCAATTCAGGACACACCTTCTCGTCTGTGCCGGGACTGGATGCGTGGCAGCCGGATCATTCGAGATCAAGAAAATCCTGGAAAAAGAAATCACCAAACACAAACTGCACAACGAAGTTGCGGTCATTTCTACCGGCTGTAATGGTTTTTGCGAACGCGGTCCGATTGTGGTGGTGCAGCCCGAAGGTATATTCTACCAGCGGTTGAAACCGGAAGATATCCCCTTGCTGGTGAAAGAACACCTGCTCAAGGGTCGACCAGTGGAAAAACTTATGTATATCCCACCAGCCGAGGAAAAGCCGGTCCCGAAGATGATGGACATCGGCTTTTTCAAACATCAACGTCTGGTCGTGTTGAAGAACAGGGGACGCATGGATCCGGAAAACATAGAAGAATACATCGCCTTCGATGGCTACCGTGCACTGGAACGAGCCCTCGCGGAAATGACCCCTGAGAAGATAATAAAAGAAATCAAAGCATCGGGTCTGCGCGGTCGAGGCGGAGCAGGCTTTCCCACCGGCGTGAAGTGGGAATTATGTCGGAATACTCCTGGTGACGACAAGTACGTCGTCTGCAATGCTGATGAAGGCGATCCCGGGGCGTTTATGGATCGAAGCGTCCTCGAAGCGGATCCGCATGCTGTGCTGGAAGGTATGATAATAGGCGCGCGCGCGATCGGTGCCAACAAGGGATATATCTACGTACGTACTGAATACCCCCTCGCTCTGAAGCGTCTGCATATTGCGATTGAACAAGCAATTGCTTACGGACTATTGGGAAAAGATATTCTCGGTACGGGATTCAGTTTTATCATTGAACTCGTACAGGGTGCCGGTGCCTTCGTATCCGGAGAAGAAACCTCGCTCCTCGCTGCGATTGCAGGTAAAGTCGGTGTTCCCAAACAGCGACCGCCATATCCGGTCCAGCGCGGGCTCTACAACAAGCCGACCAATATCAACAATGTTGAGACCTGGGCAAACGTACCTCAGATCATCTTGAGAGGTGCTTCCTGGTTTAGTTCGATGGGCACTGAAAACAGCAAGGGCACAAAGATTTTCTCCCTGGTCGGCAAGATCAATAACACCGGTCTGGTCGAAGTCCCGATGGGGATAACACTCAAGGATGTGATATACGAGATCGGCGGCGGTATCCCCAAAGACAGAAAATTTAAGGCAGTTCAAACTGGCGGACCTTCAGGCGGATGTATACCAAAAAGTCTTCTCGACCTTCAGGTCGATTACGAGACGCTGAAACAAGCCGGATCAATGATGGGTTCTGGCGGCATGATCGTCATGGACGAAGATACGTGCATGGTTGATGTCGCGAAATACTTCATGAACTTTCTGCGTGATGAATCGTGCGGCAAATGTTTATCGTGCCGGGAAGGTACGCAACGCATGTGGGAATTGCTCGAGAAGATCAGTCAGGGCGAAGGGACCATGCAGGATCTCGAGGTATTGGAAGACATCGCCCTGGCAACACGCGATGCATCAATGTGTGGACTCGGGCAAACTGCCGGGAATCCGGCATTGAGCACCCTCCGCTACTTCAAGGACGAATACCTCGAGCATATCCAGCGTAAACGCTGTCCGGCCGTCGTCTGCAAAGGAATAATCTCAAGTCCGTGCCAGCACGTCTGTCCGATCGATACAGAAGCACCGCAATACATTGCGTATATCGCGCGCGGTGCCTTTGATAAGGCCTATGAGATCATCCTGAAGGACAACCCGCTCCTCGGTACGGTTTCACGAGTGTGTAACCATCCATGCGAAATCAAATGCCGGGCAGGTCAGGGCGGCGAAGCCATCTCGATACGAGCATTGAAAAGGGCTGCAATCGAATACGGCAACGGTAAAAAGAAACGAACCAGCAGGAAAAAACGTTCGGGACCGAAGGTCGCGATCGTTGGCTCCGGGCCATCGGGTCTCATTGCAGGCTATACTCTTGCCGAACGAGGATATACACCCACCATATTCGAGGCGGAACCCATACCGGGTGGGATGCTCGCACTAGCGATCCCCGAGTACCGACTTCCCAGAACCGTTCTAAAAACAGACATCCAGCGTATTACGAACAGCGGTGTTACGATCAAGATGAACAAAAAGCTGGGAAAGGATTTCACGATTCAGGGACTGTTAGATAGCGGATTCAAGGCGGTTTACCTGGCATTGGGAGCGCATGAAAGCATCAAGCTGGCGATTCCCAACGAAAATGCCCAGGGAGTGATACCGGCGATGAAATTTCTCAAGCACCTTCATCTTGGTAACAAAATGAACGTTGGAAAAACTGTTGTCGTAGTTGGCGGCGGTAATTCAGCGGTCGATGCAGCCCGCGCCGCACACCGGCTTCCCGGTGTCGAGCAGGTCATAATCATTTACCGAAGAACACGCGCCGAAATGCCCGCCTATGAAGAGGAGATCGAAAGTGCGATCGAAGAGGGCATCGAGATCAAATATCTCACCACGCCGACACAGGTTATGGTCAAAGATGCACACGTGGTAGGAATAGAGTGTGTAAAGATGGAACTCGGTCGTGTCGATGAAAGCGGGCGCAGACGTCCGATCCCCATCAAAGACTCGGCATTCGAGTTAAAGATAGACACACTCATTCCAGCGATCAGTGAACAACCGGATATCAGTTGCCTGGGTGTAAATCATGACTTTGACACATCAGGCTGGAACACGATAGAGGTAGATTCTGAGTCACTTGCTACGAACGTGAAGGGAGTATTCGCAGGCGGCGATGTCACACGCGGACCCAGCACGGTCATAGAAGCAATGGCCGACGGAAAAAAGGCTGCTCACGCGATCGATAAATACATTAAAGGTGAAAAAGGAGAATTCGAGTATAAGGTCACACGACCATCAGTATACGTCGAGCCCATGAAACTCAAGATCGAAGAGGTATTGGATTCGCACAGAGAACCAACGAAGAAAATTCCTGTCGCAAAGAGATCAAAGAATTTCAGAGAAGTCGATTTTTGCCTCAGCAAAAAGGCTGCCATCAAAGAAGCAAAACGGTGCCTGCGATGTGATCTTGAGGTAAAGAGCGAAGATGAGAAAAAGGAGAAGAAATGATTACATTCATACTCAATGGTCTCGAAGTCCAGGTTCCTGCGGGTTATACGATATTGGAAGCCTGCCAGTTCTTTGGCATGGAAATACCGACACTCTGCTATTATGAAGGTCTCGAACCCTATGGTGGATGCAGGTTATGTCTGGTCGAGATCGGAAAAGGAGACAATGCCAAACTGGTGAGTTCCTGCACCTATCCCGTTGAAGAAGGGATGGTGGTTCGTACAAACACCAAGCGCGTCGTACACGCACGCAAGACCATGATCGAACTCCTCCTCTCTATTTGCCCTACCTCGAAAACCATCCAGGATCTTGCTTCAAAATTTGGTGTCACGAAAATACGCATCCCGGTACGGAAAGAAGATTGTATCCTGTGTGGTCGATGTGTTCGCATGTGCAAAGAACAGATGCAGGGTAATGCGATCGGTTTTGTCGAAAGGGGATACAAGAAAAAAATCACAACCCCGTTCAACATCAAATCCGAGGACTGCAGGCTCTGCGGCGGTTGTATCTATGTATGTCCTGCGTGCCAGCTGCGCTGTCAGGGGCCGGATGCTCCGACCGATGTTTGCAGTGGATGCCTGCATTTTGAGCCGACCTGCATAAACACGCATGACGATTACCAGTGTTGGAGTGCGACGACCGGTAACTGCGGGATGTGTGAAGGTAGACCAGATCAGCAGAAACAGAAAGGAAAAGAGAAAAAGTCAAGGTAGTTTTATGAGTTTGTATGATATCATGGATAAAAACATTACTAAAAAAATTAATATGTGAAAGGAGTAAAAGATGCCATCTTTATATAGACCAAATGCTTCAGCCGCCACACTGACAAAAAACCGGACTGAAGACTCGATCGTTCCCCTTAGCGGGATGTGCGTAACGTGCGTTGATGGTTGTATTGGAATGTGTGAAATAGGAAAATCCGCATACCGTGGTCATGAAGTGATATATCCCCAGCCCTTTGGTGTCATTACCGCAGCCTCGGAAAAGAACTATCCGGTCGATTATTCCCACTTCAATATCATGGGAACCGCGGTCGGTGCCATCGGGATCGAAGCCGATCCTGATAAGGCCATCTTCCCCAATGTTGATATCTCTCAGAAAATCGCAGCGGACAAATCCATAAAATTAAAATTCCCGATGGTCGTACCGGGACTAGGATCGACGAACGTTGCGAAGAACAACTGGGATGGATTGGCGATCGGTGCTGCACTCTCGGGATGTATGCTGACGATCGGTGAGAACGTGGTCGCCATGGATATGACCAGCGAGATTAAGAACGGCAAGATATTGAAAGCTCCTGATCTTGAATACCGTGTAAAAACCTTCCAGGAGTGGCAGCAGAATGGTTATGGTATGGTCATTGTACAGGCGAATGTCGAAGATACCAGGCTGGGCGTACAGGAATTCGCTATCGAGAAACTCGGTGTCCAGACAGTCGAACTGAAATGGGGTCAGGGTGCGAAAGATATCGGCGGAGAGGTCAAGATAAAAGACCTGAAAAAAGCCCAGGAACTGAGGAAACGAGGCTATGTCGTGCTTCCGGATCCACTCAATGAAGATGTAATCGATGCATTCAAACGCCGTACTTTCACCGAATTCGAACGCCACTCACGCATCGGTATGGTGGACGAAGAATCTTTCTGCCAGCGTGTTGATGAATTACGCAAAGCCGGTGCTAAGTATGTGTTTTTGAAAACCGGTGCATACCGCCCAGCAGACCTCGCCAGGGCGGTCAAGTATGCTTCAGAAGCAAAGATCGATCTACTCACAATTGACGGTGCTGGCGGAGGAACAGGCATGAGTCCATGGCGGATGATGAATGAATGGGGTATGCCACCAGTTGAGATCCACTCGCTGACATACTTCTATACGGATCGGCTCGCGAAAAAAGGCGCATACGTACCGGACCTTGCCTTTGCCGGCGGCATCGCGTTCGAAGACCAGATCTTCAAGGCGCTCGCACTCGGTGCCCCCTATACCAAGATCGTCGGTATGGCCCGCGGACCGCTGTGTGCGGCCATGGTAGGCAAAACGATCGGTAAGAAGATCGATGATGCAGAGGTTCCTGTTTTTGTCGAACGATTTGGTACACGTACTGATGAGATCTTCGTGACCGCATCAAGCCTGAGAAAAGAACTTGGTAAGGATTTTGATAAAGTTCCCACCGGTGCGCTCGGTGTCTACACCTACGTCGAAAGGCTCGCCCAGGGTCTCAAACAGCTTATGACCGGAAACCGTAAATTCGCGCTCGAACACATCACACGTGACGATATTGCCTCACTCACCAAGGATGTCGCGAACATCTCGGGAATTCCCCATGTCATGGACGTCGATAAAGAGGAAGTGGACAAGATACTGGGCAACTGATAAAAGATAGTCCCCGTCATAGGGCGACGATGCCCGTATGGTGCGTAGAGAGTATTGTGTAGGGCGTACTGCGAAAAATAATTTATCCTGTATGAGCTGATTACCAGATACTGAGCATCAAATAATCGGAAATCTGAATTTTTCTGATTACGGTGTCGCTGCGATCAACGTAATGGCATGGTATTTTAACACCCTGGATGTCGTTGTCTGGTATAAACGAACTTCGGCAGCTTTCACTCCCGTCTCCGTGAAATAAAAAAGGGGCGGCTTTCAGCCGCCCCTATATTTTTCTCGTATTTATTAAAAGATATCGATCATGCGCGCGAGTACTGCCTTACCCCGGTAATCCGGCAAGAGCATGGGTGCCTTGCGTGAGGTATCTATGCCCGCCTTCTTCAACATATCCGTATAGGTCTTGACATGTTCGAGTGATAGCTTACCCTGTGCCGGCTTCGATTTCAGATACTCGGCGGCATTCATGCCTGCCCGGCGTCCGAAGACCAGGCAGTCGAGTGTCGAATTACCCATGAGCCGGTTCTTACCGTGCACACCGCCGGACACTTCACCTGCCACCCAGAGACCATCGATATTCGTCCTGCCCCAGGGATCGGTCTCAACACCGCCGTTCTGATAATGGAGTGTTGGAAATACCAGCATAGGATCCTTGCGCATGTCAATGTCGAATCGCTGGAACATCCTGAACATACCGGGGAACGATTTTTCAATGGTTCCCTTGCCGTTCTTCAACTCGATCATGGGCGTATCGAGCCAGACACCCCGCATGCCGGTCGGTGTCACTATGCCCTTATCCCTAACATAGCATTCCCTGATGAAACTTGCCGCTTCAACATCTCTTGGCTCAAGCGGGAATACGAAAGCCTCTCCGTCCTTGTTCACCGGCTGCGCGCCCATGCCGCGGAGTTTCTCGGTCAGGAGCAGTCCAATGATCTGCTGGGGATAGGCAGCACCGGTCGGATGATACTGAACCGTATCGGTATCACGTAACTTTGCGCCGACGCGGTAGGCGAGAACCACTCCGTCTGCGGTCGCTCCATAATGATTCGTCGTCGGAAAACCGCGAACATGCAGCCTGCCAAATCCACCGGTTGCCAGTATTGTCGCTTTCGCCTGAACTATCTTGTAATCACCGGTCTCCAGATCATACAG
>CP070834.1:1330296-1359531 GCA_020341755.1 Caldifarciminota bacterium
TCAACGCCGTCTTGCCATGATCCACATGCCCAATCGTCCCAATATTCACATGCGGCTTCGTCCGCTCAAACTTCTCCTTTGCCATATAATGCCTCCTTACAGTACTCCATCCTATGCTGTTGAACTAGGTCAAGCCTGGAGTGGGAATTGAACCCACGACCTCGTCCTTACCAAGGACGTGCTCTACCGACTGAGCTATCCAGGCAATCGCATAGGAAACTTGCCTTATGAACAATCCGAACTTTTTTACAAACAGACTGTAATTATATGCAAAAAAGGAATATTGTCAATAGGGAAAGTACGCACACAGACATCCTTTTGTGTCTTGATTTTTGTCGACTGCTGAATACACTAACTGCATGCAGAAATGGATGTTAGGTGTACTCAGCAGCGTACTCATGGGCCTGAGTTGCGTTGCGTATGTGAGGTATATCCCCGATCCGGAAAAAGACGTTGAGATATGGGTGGAAAACCTGAGCCGGCAGCGATCATTCAAATATCGGTACGAGCTGAAAACACCGGCTGTATACACAACGGCTCATGGTGTCAGTGTCATTGAAAGAGGTGAACATGTCCAGGGATCGTGGTTTTCACCGGATTCAGAGGTCCCGTTCGAGTATTATGGCGTTGGAGATATAGAGTACAGCCGGGAACAAGATAGGTGGCAATCTATGTCACGGGGTGATGAGTCTGATATACTTGCTCAGGTCACACGTCTTCTCGAATTTCGTACCTTTGAGTATCTCGGTCTCGATGATACGTATAACTATACGTTTAAAGCGAATATCCCGTTTCTCGTTCCCGGTCGCTGGAAAGAAATGATAGGAGCGATGAAGGTATCGACACGCAATTATCTACCCGCGGTGATCTGGGCGGGATTGCCGGACAGCACGGTTTACTGGCGCATCGAACTATTTGATTATAATCGTTCCAGGAAGATCGATCCGCCGGTGCGTACCTGGCATACGTACCGCATTAATCTCGGTCATGACTACTTGAAGACTCTAAAGAAACGAATGGAACTGGCGGATATCGCACATCGGATCGACCGGAGTGGACAGAATATTTTACTGAGTATGCAGCATTATTATACGATAGATGATATACAGGACATACTACGCGCTCGACCGGTACGAGTTTACGGCATGACACAGGATAAACAGAATGCGAAACGTGTGGCGTACCTGCATGGGGATGAAACCAAACCTTTGTATCTCACCGAAGTGGTGTGTAGCGAACACGATTTCAAACATGCCGATATTAAATTCGATGGTGCGTCACGACCATATCTTCAATTAAAACTCAGAGATAAATATATGTTCACGAGCATGATCGCCTTTGAAGTAGATAGCGTAATCGCGGGTACAGCAGTGCTTGACACGTTGAAGAAAATTGATACAATTACTATGCATTCCGATATGTCATTTTATGAATTGCAATTGTTGAAAGCATATATTCTACAACCATTACCTGAAGTGGAACTTAAACCGGAAGGTGAGGGAGTTGAGTGATACCTTTTATTCTGGTGATGTACACTCTTTTCTTGACTATACTCTTTATATATTCGATACATTCGTTTATACTGATATACAATTACTTCAAATTCGGCAGGACTAAGCGGAACAAGACCGCACGACCTCTACAGCGTTATCCGGATGTTACGGTGCAGCTACCGATATACAACGAAAAGTTCGTTATACGTAGACTCCTTGGCTGCGTTACGGCGCTGGATTATCCGAAAGAGCACCTGGAAATACAGATTATCGATGACAGCAATGATGAGACGGTGGAGATCGTTGCCGGCTTGGTTGAAGACTATCAGGCAGAAGGATTCGATATCAAGCATTTACGCAGGGGTACACGCGAGGGATTCAAGGCGGGTGCGCTTCAGTATGCCCTGCAGCGTGCGCGTGGCGAGTACATTGCGATATTCGATGCCGACTTCACGCCGCCAAAAGATTTTCTTGTTGAGCTGCTTCCCGCGTTCGAGGATAAAACGGTTGGTGGTGTTCAGGCACGGTGGGGGCATCTGAACCACGACTGCTCGATACTTACTCGTTCGCAGGCTATTGGTCTCGACAATCATTTTGCCATGGAGCAGCAACTTCGTTCAAAAATGAAGTGCTTCATCAATTTCAATGGCACGTGCGGTTTATGGTTGAAGCATGCCATTGTCACCTCCGGCGGCTGGCAGGGAGACACGCTTGCCGAGGACCTGGATCTTTCCTACCGGGTGCAATTGAACGGATGGACTATAAAATTCCGGCATGACTTCGTGGTCCCGGGAGAACTCCCCGATAACGCGGACGGTTACCGTATCCAGCAGAACCGCTGGGCCAAGGGCACTATTCAGGTTGCGCGCAAGTTGCTGCCGAAAGTCTGGCGCTCCCGGCTCAGTCTTCTTGCTAAATTCGAGGCGTTTATACATCTCACGTGTCATATAAATTTTCTTGCGATGCTGGGGCTCGCCCTGTTCTCGCTACCCGTCGTGTATTTCAAGGTGGAAGGGTATGTTCCATCGCCATACTATGTCTTTATCTCATTCTTCACTATCGGGGCTTTCGGATATCCATTTCTTTATTATCTGTCACAGAGGATCACGTACAATGATTACCTCAAAAGGGCTCCGTATATTTTTGGTGTTATCGCTTTCAGTATGGGTCTGTCGATCTCGAACAGTATCGCTATTATTGAAGGATGGTTCAATAAACGTCA
Source organism: Caldifarciminota bacterium (assembly GCA_020341755.1). Taxonomy (GTDB): domain Bacteria; phylum Hydrothermota; class Tepidihabitantia; order SM23-42; family SM23-42. Next base: position 1,333,012 of record CP070834.1, read on the forward strand.
CGTTTTTAGACGCACACCGAAATCCGGCGGTTCAAGGCTAACCTACCGTCCGGAATCAAAATCACTCATTCCTATGTTTGAAATCGCCCTCGGGGTGTACATGTTAATGGGTCTTCTGTATGTTATCGTGCATGTGCAGTTAATCCTTATTCCGTTTTTGTTGCTCTATTGCTACGGTTTCTTGAGCCTCGGGTATTCATCATTGAAAAATGAATTACAGGCAATGAAACCGCAGGAGGTTTTATGCTCAAGAGAGAACTCTTAGACATTCTCGTGTGCCCGCAGTGTAAGGGTGCACTTGAATATGACAGCGAAAAAGCTGAGTTATTGTGCCATGTGTGCAAACTTGCATACCAGGTAAAGGACGACATTCCTGTCATGCTCGTCGAAGAAGCGAGGACAATCGATGACTAGTCTATTCGTCGTATTGTGTATGCTCGGCAGTGTCGACGTAAATATCATCGGTAGCAACAGGCTGGAAATTGCGATCCGCATCGATGATATAGGCGAAGCACCTTTTTTTATCGAGGATGGAGTACGGTTGAACAAGGCAGGAGAACCGGATCTTCCTTCATTATTATACCGCATCGGTCTGCCCCAGGATGGCGGCGTCGATGTGCGGATCGTGGAAAAAAGGGATAAGAAGCTTCGCGACGTCGAAATACTGCCCGTATACCACGCAGGCATACGGGAGGGCATACCATTTGAACGTGCTGTCGATACCGGTGAGGTCTATCGGCAGGATAGATTTTTCCCATCCGAAATAGTTGAGATGTCCAGGCCAGGCTATTACCGCGATCTGTATGTGGCTGCGTTGCGGGTGAATCCGGTCCAGTATAATCCTGTGAAACGCGAAGCCACGATCATAACCTTCTTGAGACTCGAACTGACATTCACCGGTACACCCCGACCGAAGACCGTACTCGATAGGGGGTTTGAAGAACTCTATGAACGAATGATTCTCAATTATGCTCAGTGCCGGACGTGGCGTCGGGAACCGCAACCCGATATACGCAGCGGTCCTTTCGAACAGGGCGTCTGGTACAAGATCGAAGTTGCATCAGAGGGCGCGTACAAAATCGGGTATGATGAGATCGTCCAGGCCGGTCTCAATCCGCAGCAGTTTGATCCCGTCACACTCAAACTGTACTCGGCTCCCTTCGACCTGCTCCCGGGCAATGTCACGATGGTATTCGCGGATTCCATGATCGAAATTCCCGTCTATGTACAGGGTGAGGACGATCATCAGTTCGATCCGGGTGACTACCTGTTATTTTATGGATTCGCGGCAAGTCACTTCACGTTCACACCAGAGGTGTCATGGTATGACAATGGGTACGCCAGTCGCAACGTGTACTGGCTCACATTCGGAGGAGCTCCAGGCAGGCGTATGGTCGAAGTCGAGGCTGCATGGAACGGCAACAATCCGGATACGACCGTGACCGAGATCGTGCATTTCGAAGAGGATATCGGCAACCCGACCCGTTCGGGTGTGAACTGGTATTGGCTGGATGTATCACCCGGAACAGGCCCACTGGGCAGCGGCAGTATATCTCTAGAACACCCCTTTGCGCGCGGTCCCGCAGAGATTACGCTGGGTATTTTCACCATGACCGGAGCAACATTTCTCTATGAATGCGCTATCGACGGTGATGTTTTCTTCAGTGAGACGCTGTACGTTCCTGCACGGACCACGTGGCCGCCCTACTACCTGACGGGGACGGTATCTCTGTCAACGGATAGTTCTATTCTGGATATTGATATCATACGGATTGCCGGTGTAAGCACCAACCTGACCGCCTATTTCAACTCAGCGGATCTGCGTTATACGCGGCTCGCCGATCTTTCGAGACCGTTCCATGCCTATATGGATACGGCGCGAGCATATACGCTGGAGTGCGCCAATGCGCATGACGATGTGTTCATCCTCGATATTACAGATGGGCACACGCCCCGACGATTGGTCAACTACTATGATGAAGCAGGTACCATCAGGCTGTCGAGCAGTACCGATTCGGTTCAGCTCTTGTATTTCACAACCGATGTCCATGCCGAGGCAGCGACGTTGATCGCGGCAGATCCGGGTAGGGCGCGCAGTCCGTCATCAGGGTGTGAATACCTGTTCATTACGCATCCCAAGTTCCTGACCGCTCTACAACCGCTCGTCGCGTACCGGAGCCAGGATTATATTACCCGCGTGGTAACGGTTGACCAGCTATATGATGATTTTTCCTTTGGTAAATATGACCCGCTGGCGATAAAACACTTTCTCTATTATACCACGAATAACTGGACGATGATACCTAAGTTCATACTCCTGGTCGGCGATGCAACCTATGATTATAAGAACAATCTGAGAAAAGAGAATCCTCCCAATTACGTACCCATGTACGAAGCCGGCACGCAACTCGCGGGCAATCCCGGCATGCCGCCGAATTTCATTGATGACGGTTATTATGTCAATTTCGGCGGTGGTGAGTCTATGGTCCTCGGCCGTATCACGGTCAGGAACACGCATGAGGTACGGGATTTCATCGACAAATTGTTTATGTATGAGACCCAAAACATCGACGGCATGTGGAGCAAGAATATTATCCTGGCAGGAGATGATGAGTACAGCGGTACGGCAGGGTTCGGTGACGGGATTCTGCACGTGGCAGGCTGCGAGAGCATAAAGGCGCATGTACCCGATAGTTTGTACGATTTCACAAAAATTTACATGGTCAGCTATCCTCCGTTCACATATCCCACGACGAAACCGGGTGCCCAGGCAGACTATGTCCGGGCGCTCAGTGACGGCTGCTATGCTGGATTGTATCTCGGTCACGGAAATACTCATCAGCTGGCTGATGAAGTGTTGTTCGATGGAACCACCGATGTACCAAAGGTTCACAACGGCAGGCGGTATTTCTTCTATTATTACGGTTCGTGCACGGTCGGACGGTTCGATGACTCTGACTTCGAGTGCATTGCCGAAGAATTCGTCCGTGGAACAGAAGGTGCGATCGCTACCATGGGTGAAACAGGACCATGCGGCGCATTGAGTAATATCAATATCGGGCAGCATCTATTTGAATATCTCACGACAACCGACCTGACTATGGGTGAATGTTTTCATTTATCAGAAGTCGGTGAGTATGTGTTTATCGGTGATCCTGCAACGAGGCCGAGGGCAGTGAAAGACTATACCCAGATCGATGCCGTGCAGGATTCGTTGAGACCGGTTGATAGTCTCCTTATTATGTCCGAACGTTCACCGTATTATATGAAGGTGTTTGTACGGGATAGCACGACCATCGACAGGATAGACGAAACTACGGTTGACCGGCTGAGCGGATATATTTTCCGGTATGTCCAGTCCGGCGGCGGATTTGTGCCGTTCGGCTATCGCATTGACGGTAAAGAAGTATATGAAGGGTACTGGGATACCGATACGGCGATCATGATTGCGCCACGGGTGAGTACGGTCAATTTACCTGTGCTGAGTGTAACGACCTTTGCTGACAGCACGAGCAGTGAACTGGATTCAATACGGCTCTACGGCAGCGCTGCTGTTTCTGCAGACGTTGAGGGTCCCCAGGTTCAATTCTATGATGGCGCACGTCTATTGCAGGATGACGACTGGGTCAACCAGGATATAGTCCTGACCGTCAAGGTCTCTGACCCCAGCGGCATCAATCTGCTCAATTCGGTAGATGATACGAGGGGATTTTTTCTGTATATCAATGATGATGTTGCGAGCAAGATCGATCTCCGGGATAATTTCATCTACGATAAAAATTCCTGCACCACCGGCAGGAGTACGGCTGCGCTGAGTTTCGCCGATGCGGTCGATACCATTATTGTTAATGTCGCTGACAACCTGTATAATCAAACGACGGCAACGATCGTTCTCAATACGGAATTGTATGGACGGGTAAGTATCGAAGATCTGCTTATATATCCCAACCCGCTCCAGAGCGAAAGCGGTCTGTGGTTCACATGGATACTTTCTCAGTCAGGCGTTGTTGATATTCAGGTTTTCACGATTGCCGGTCGTTTGATCAAGAGAATCGAGAATATATACTGCAGTGCCGGTTATAACCAGGTATACTGGAACACACAGGATGATTCAATGGATGATATAGCAAATGGCGTGTATATCGTTAAGGCGGTGGTGCATGCCGAGAATGCGAGTGACGATGTGACGGAGACGTTCGTCATTGCCCGGTAGTCGATGTCACATGAGGTATTGAACATGGAGGAGTACCATGGAAAAAATAATCGAGGGCATTGATTATAAAACAAAACTCGCAAAGATCACCATGCATGGTGTTATCGACCGTCCGGGAGTAGCAGCCGAGGTATTCAGTGCTCTCGGACAGCACGGTTTGAATATCGAATTCATTTCAACAAGTTCGGTCGGTCGAGGCCGTGCCGAGATCATGTTTGCGGTTCTGGCTTCGGAGATCGACAATGTCATCAGGGTTCTGGATCTTGTAAAAGATAAATTCGGGACCCGTGATATAACGATTGATAGGGATTGTGCACTGATCACACTCTATGGTTCTCTGCTTGCAACGACACCCGGGATAGCGGGTAAGATTTTTAGTCGTCTCGCCGAGCATAAGATAAACATCGAGATGATCAACGCTAGCCTTTCAGGATTGAGTATCGTCGTGAAGAAAGAGAACATCATGGAAGCAGTGGGAGCGATCCGTGCTGAATTCGGAGTATGATGCCGGTGCGCATCGATTGGAGGGACTGTGGACCGTATTCCAGCAGGTTTGTGCTCCCGTCGATGTGGCGGATGGTGTATGGATACGCTTTTTTCGGAGGTGAACGATGAAAAACATTAAATTTGTGTGTCTGGGGCTTGGTATTATCAGCATTCTCCTTGCCGTGATCGCAAGGATTTTCCTGCCGGGGAAAGTTTTGTTAGGACTCGCAAGTATTACATACCTGCGGCTTACCATAACGATGCTGCTCTTTACCCTGACATTTCATTTCCTCTTTGGTGATAAGTAACGAGCGTACGGAAGTAAAATTACGTTTGGCTATTGTTTCTGAGCCAACGCACGGGTATTTTCTTCGATAGCGAGCACAACGAGAATAAGGTCGGCGGCCGCGAGGAAAGAAATGAAACTTATGGCACCGACCACGAGTATGTAGAACGCCATGATGATACCCCACATCGGACCCATGATATTCGGTGCTCCGTAACGACCACCATAACTGGAGAGAGCCGCTCCGCCGATGATCATCATGAAAAATCCGATTATCGTGAAGACAGCGATTATCCATGCTACTATCTTGAAAACTACCGATATTGTCCTGAGGGCCTTAAATTTCTGCTCCACCATGCCTCCTTGTTCTATATTGTACTCGGCTACATAATCGTGTCAATGTGTGCGGTCAATGACACGACCATCCCTATAGTATACAAAATCTTTGTCCTGCCGTTTGACATGCGTGGCCCCAAGTTTTAACGCCTTGAGCCGTGTCTCCGACATACGGAATAGGTTTTTTACCTCTGGCGGATAGTTCCCGAAACGGTCGATTATCTCCTCCTTGATGGATGTGAGTTCGAACTCGGAATCGGCACACAAAAGCCGTTTATACAGAGCCGTCCGTTCGTAGGCGCTGGGGATATAGGTGTCAGGGAAATACGCCTCAAGTTTCAGCTCAAGTATGGGTTCATAGGTCGTTCGGGCTCCCCTGAGTTCATCGATCGCCGTGCTGAGCATTTTCAAATAGAGATGATAGCCGATGGCATTGATATGTCCGGACTGCTCTTTGCCGAGGAGATTGCCGACGCCGCGTATCTCCATATCTCGGACTGCCAGTCGAAAACCCGATCCGAGTGAGGTATAAGAGGCAAGGGCTCCCAGTCGTTTATTGGCCTCATCGCCCAACCGAAGTTTATGTGGTACGATAAAATAACTGTGTGCCTGTATGTCGCTACGTCCAACGCGACCACGCAGCTGATGGAGATCGGCGAGTCCGAACGTGTGTGCGTTGTCGACGATAATAGTATTGACTCGGGGCATATCGAGACCGGATTCTACGATGGCGGTCGATAGCAGCATGTCGTATACGCCGTCAAGGAATGCCATCATTTTTTTTGCCGTAATATCCTCGCGCATACGACCGTGAAGGACGCAAATCTTAAGGGTAGGAAGCAGTTTCAATAATCGTGATTTCACGGTCTCGATCGTTTGTATACGGTTGTGGATAAAAAATACCTGCCCACCTCTTTCTATCTCATGGGTAATGATCTGGCGCACATCATCTTCATCATAGTAAATAATTTTCGTAGTGATATCTTTCCGACCGGGTGGCGGGGTATAGATGTTCGATATGTCTTTGAGCCCGGTAAGCGCCATGTACAGAGTTCGGGGAATTGGGGTCGCCGAGAGGTACAGGGTATCGATCCCTGGTATCATATTCTTTATTTTTTCTTTCTGCATGACACCGAACCGCTGTTCTTCATCTATTATGAACAGCCCGAGATCCTTGCATTTAACATCCGGCTGCAAAAGCCGGTGGGTTCCGATGATGATATCAACACTACCTCTCGCGATTTTTTTTAAGATAGGCGTAAGTTCCTTTTTCGTGCGCAGGCGCGAGACCATCTCCACGTTGACCGGGAAAGGCTGCAGTCGTTGCCGGAAGGTTGTATAGTGCTGCAAAGCAAGCAGCGTCGTGGGACACAGCAGTATCGTCTGTTTTCCATCGAGCGCCGCCTTGAATGCAGCGCGGAGAGCGATTTCGGTTTTACCGTACCCGACATCACCGCATATGAGTCTTTCTGTGGGACGGTCGGATTCCATATCGTTTTTAGCCGCCTCGATCGCCGCTGCCTGATCCTCGGTTTCCTGGTAAGGAAAGGAGGCTTCAAGTTCCCGCATTTCAAGACCATCCCGGGAAAAGGGGAATCCTGGCTGCCGTGCCCGGCGACTATACAGGTTCAGAAGATCGATAGCATGGCGTTCAGTCGCTTTCTTAATACGTCTCTTTGCTTTCTGCCACACGTCGCTGCCAAGTCGTGAAAGCTTTGGGGGGCTATCAGTCGTGGCGATATAGCGTTCAATGAGATTCAGTTTTTCAATCGGTACGTAGACTTTGTCAGTACCGGCATAGTCTATTTGCAGGCATTCGAACTTTGTCGTATCAACCTCGATGGTCTTCAATCCCCGGTACAGGCCGATTCCATAATCCGTATGAACTACGTAATCTCCTGCTCTGAGTGCAAGGAGATCGTCGACAAAGGGTCCACGGTATCGTCTTTTTTTCTTGGGAATGTGACCGAATATATCTTGTTCCGACAAAAAGGTCACCGCCTGTACGCTATCGGTGAACCCTTCGCTTATGGGCAGGACAACGGTTTCAACCGGTCCCAGAAGCGATAGTATTTTTTCAGCCTGCTGCGGTGAACCGGCACACACCACCATCCTACCACGGTGCTTCTCTAGGTCCTTTTTCAGACGTGAGAAATCTCCGTAATATTTCGGCGATGGGATAAGGTGAAAATCAATGCCACCAGGCGCAATGCGGATCGTGCGCAAGGGCAGGTCGACAGGTTCATGGCTGACAACCAGGGTATTTGACGGGACGGCCTTATTGAGCGGACAGGCAGGTTCGTCGGCGGCGAGTTCGAGTGTGATGAAGTTCTGCGTCGAGACTGATCTTTGGCTGTTAGTATCGAAATGCCGGATCGAAACGATTTCATCGCCGCCGAGTTCGATTCTCACAGCCGGAGCGTCCTCGGCGACAACATCGAGTATACCTCCGCGCAGAGCATACTCATATGCCTCCTGGGCGATATCCTCCCGTGCATAACCGGAAAGCGCAAGGCGTTTTTGCATTTCATCAAGGTCCATGCACATGCCGGGTTGTAGCCGAACGCGGTGTTTCATTACCACATCTCGATGAAGGAACTCGCGTGTCGTGATTGCGATCGAATGTTTTTTATAATACGGCAAGCCTTCATCAATAAGCAGGACATCATCATGCAGATAATGGATTTCTTGAGACAGCCTATCGAGCAGGGAAGGTTCTGATATGTAGAGTATGTTCTTCGCATGCTGCGTACAGGTAGCTATAAAGAGAGGAAGGGCAGAACCACTGAACCCGCTGACACGCACCATTGGTTCGTGCGAGAGGCGTTCGAATATGCTTTCTAGTGTGAACAGGTCAGATGCGAACATGTCCGGAATCCGACAGGGGTTTGTTCAGTCCGGAACGTGTGTTCCTTCAGACAGGATGACTCCAAGGGCAATAGAGTTGAGCTTGGTTGCAGGTGTGTCGGCACGGGAAAGCATTACGACAGGACGGGCAGCGCCAGCGATCGTTCCGGCGGCTTGTGCTCCGGCGAATAAAATTAACCCCTTTGCCCATATATTTGCGGCACTGATGCTCGGCATGAGAAGAAAATCGACGTCACCGGCAATTTTACTTGTTATGTTCTTGTGCACAGCAGCTTCTCGGGAAACGGCTACATCAAAGCCGAACGGTCCTTCAATAATACAGTCAGGTATTTCTCTATTTTTGTTCATCTCGACGATTTTTACTGCATCGGTTGTCTCAGGCATATCGGGATGAATCGTCTCGCTCGCCGCTATAATGGCGATTTTCGGATTGCTGAGCCCTATCTTCCGTAAGATGATAGTAGCATTCTTGATAATGCCGACACGGCTGGCGAGGTCTAATCGGGGATTCATCCCACCGTCCGACATGAAGATCAGTTTGTGATAAGCCGGGACTTCCAGGACGGCAACGTGACTCAGGATATTACCGGTGCGCAATCCGTATTTTTTGTCCAGTATCCCCTTGAGAAACTGGGAAGAAGAGATCATTCCCTTCATGAGAAAATCGCCTTGGTCACGTACGATCTTCACCGCGAGTTCCATGGTTGCCGCGGCATCACGCGCGTCGTGTATCTCGGCACGAGCAAGGTCGAAATTAATCCGCTCGGCACACTGCACGATTTCAGTCTTGTTGCCGACGAGAACAGGAATAACGATGCCGATATTTTCTGCCAGTTTAACGCCTTCAAGAACCGTACTGTCCTCGGCCATAACTACAATACATCGCTTCTTGTTCTTCTTCTTCGCAAGGGTAATGATGTCTTTGAACGACCGCATTTATGTGATCTGGGTCAAGACCTCGATCAATCGTTTGTTTTGCTGAGGTGTACCAATTGTGATCCTCAACGAATTTGGTAAACCGTACTCCACTACTGTTCTCGTTATGATACCCTTTTTCTGCGCATGGAGGAAAATATCCTTTGCTTCCTGAGAAAAATGTGTGAGGATGAAGTTGCCATAGGTCGGAGTGTATTTGAGCCCGATCCGCTCTAGTTCACGGTAGAGAAATTTCTTCCCGGCTTCATTATTATTCACGCTTTTCTGTACAAACGCGTCGTCGTCGAGTGCCGCAGCGGCAGCGATCTGTGCAATGAGATTCACGTTGAACGGCAAGCGGACCTTCATGAGGGCAGATATGATGTCAGTGCTGGAGAATCCGTATCCCACTCTCAGTCCGGCAAGCCCAAAGATCTTCGAGAATGTATGGAGGACAATGAGATTCTTATGATCCGGAAGGTGGGCAAGAGTATCCGGGTAACAGTCGTCAGTGATGTATTCACGATATGCTTCATCGATGACCAGGATGACATGATCGGGTACTTTATCGATGAGATTCTGGAATGCATCTCGCTGGATGATCGTGCCGGTCGGATTGATCGGGTTGTCAATGATGACGATCTTGGTTTTGTGATTGATTGCCCGACTAATGGCGTCTATATTGTGTGAATAATTATCGAGCGGGATGGCGATACGATTACCACCGAAGATCTGGCATGCAATCCTGTACATGATGAATGAAGGGTCGCTCATGATGATTTCGTCGCCCGGATTTACGTACGCCTTGAAAATGAGCTCAATCAATTCAACAGAGCCGCTCCCGACGATAATGTTTTCAGTATGCATACCGAATTTCTCACTCATTTTCTTTTTAAGGTAGAAACAGTTATCATCGGGATAGAGGTTCGTTTCACCCAGTTTCTGCGTCATTGCATGCATAGCCCGTGGAGAAGGTCCCAGTGGATTTTCGTTACTCGCGAGTTTCACGACCTCGTCGGTGATTCCGAGTTCCCTGACGACCTCTTCGATCGGCTTGCCTGGTTTATAGGGACGAATATTGCGTACGAAGTTGCGTAACTCTATCACAAATAAGAGTATACATGCATTTAAGGAAAAATCAAGAGATATGTAGAGGGCGGTATGCTTGACGTCTTTGGTCAATTGATTATAATGATACAAAACGATCATGAAAGTGATCTTTCTTGTTTGTATGATCATGCTTCTGAACATTACTTGCGTGTTCAAGAAGGATGTTGTGAACCAGGCACTCGTTCTGTTAGAATACACCATGCTGTACCCTGATGAAGCCCTGGAACGTGGACTGGAAGGTGAAGTCATGCTCAGGGTCATGGTGAATGAAAAAGGAAGGGTGACCGAGGCGTATGTGGTGGAATCGTCAGGGTATAATCTTCTCGATTCGGCAGCCGTTAAATCAGGATATACTTTCGTATTTTCCATCCCTTATGTTGACGGAAAACCAGTGCGGTCGACCATACTCGTACCGATCGAATACAGTCTGCGGACAATGGATCTTGATAACTGGATTACACAAGTGAAGATCCTCCAGGAGAGGCTGAAACGCCAGCATGACGACAAACTCGTCGAAGAACTATACAATATTTATAAACAATTGATCTACTCAACGAGATTCCGTTACACGCTTGAAATCAATGATTATATCAAGGATGCGGTGTTGGATTCGGTGCAGACGCTCTGGGATGATAACTGGGATATGTACCCTGCCTCCATGCTGTTGTTTATTGATATCGTTGCGAGGTATCCCGAGTTGTTCATAAGCCTGAGAGCAACTGCTGATTTCAATAAATATCTCGAAGGTGAGTCTGTGCGCATCAAGCACATACTACCAGGAAAACAGGCAGAAACATTAATCACCAGGATGAAAAATTTCATGAAGTGAGGTTTGATTGACACTCTGGAGAAAATATCTATAATAAATCAAAGCATGTACGCAAAAATGTGAGTATGCATGCGTGGAATGTCATGGTGGACAACATTAGAATGAAGAAAAAATCTATTCTCGAGGAAAAGCGGTGGAGATGAAGGCGAATATATGCGTTGTAAGTCAGGACCCTGAGACAGTAAAAAGCCTGACTGCGGTTCTCCAGGATATCGGGCATCAGGTTGTCGCTTGCGAAGTACCGAGTACAGTAGTAACGCGGTGTAAGGAAGCGCAATTCGACGTCATTTTCATTGATGCCCTTATCCACGACTATAACGAGATAATCAAGAATCTCAACGACTCATGTCCGGGTACCGAGGTCGTCGTCATTACGACGTACGCGTTTCCCGAGAGTATGATAGCCAGCGATGCCTTTTCGATCGTCGGATATCTGATCAAACCACTCACCGACGCGAAAATAAAAAACATCACTGCGCGGGCATTACGGCAGGGGGAGTTGAGCCGCGAAAATCGCCGTTTATTACTCGCCGTGACATCTGCCAAGAAGGAATGGGAGGCAACTGTTGATGCGATCGAAGATCCCATCTTCATAACCGATTTCGACTATACGATAATACGTGCTAATTTGGCTCTGTTCCGGAAACTGAGAAAGGGAGTAAAGGAAGTGGTTGGAAGAAAATGCTATGAGATTCTTCATGCATCACCCCGTGAAGTCGAAGAGTGCCCGGGTAAACGCGCACGTGATACCGGCGAGCCCGTGACCGAAACACGCATGTTCGCAGCATTGAAACACAGATGTTTGTGCAGCGTATATCCGCAAGTATTCGCTTCGCGTGGCGGGTTGGTTCACTATATACGGGAACCGGCGGTCGACGTGAAACAACAGGCGAAGACATTGACGAAATACGAACGGCTCTTTGATGATGCCAGTATCCCTATTATTTTTGTGAGTGCAGATGAACTTTTGGTCACCGATGCGAATCAGAAAGCGATATCGCTGTTCGGCTATGAACCTGAGGAGATCCTCAATGTCGATCTCGAAAGTCTGTTCACGAAGCCGTTGCGAGAATCTATCATCAGCAATATCGTGGGACAAGCACGACATGGAGAACCTCCCCTCAAGGTTAAATTACTTGATCACAGTATGAATGAAATCGATGCATTTGTCATTGCCAACGCGATAGAAATCGATAAGGAACATTATATTGAGTTGTTCGTCATCCCGGTCGACGTACTCAGTCGGATCAGGCAGGGTTGATCATTTGGTGTAGTATTCAGCATTCAGTCTTAAATTCATGCCGAGAACCATACTTATAATATCGGATGCCGTTATCATTGCCGGTTCGTGTGTAATCGCTTTACTGCTGCGCCATCACGGTACTGTTCCGGTGCCGGAATACTGGTGGACGACACTCGCGTTCTTCATTGTTTCGGTTATCATCACCTATGCATATTACGGATTATACAATCATTACCTTTATACTCAGCGGTTCTTGCTTGTTTTCAGAATCTTCAAAGCATGGTCTGTCATTTGTCTGGCGTTTATCGTCAATGCATTGGTACTCAACCTTTCTTCAGTTTCTCATGATATGGGCTTTATTGCCGTCTTCGTTGCAGTGAGCCTCATCATGCAATTTTTCGTGAGAGTGCTGGTCGTTGAAAAACTTTTGCCCGGATATTTCACAGTTACCGGCAGTGTCCGCACATGTCGCTATGTAGGACCCGAGAGTATGTATAGGCAGATAGCAGACTTTTTTGCGGAGCGACCCTTTACGGGATTACGGATCTGTAAAGATCACGATACCGATCGCCAAAGCGGTAAACTGATGGATGTATTCCTGTACAGTACGGCTGATACCTTCAAAGATCTCTATGAAGATATCACATCTAGCCGTGTGAATGGCAGTACCATCCATGTGGCATCATCTTTGTTCAATCAACTGAGAATAGAGAACGAATGGTGCAGTATCGAGGGTGTCCCGCTCTATACGTTCAACGAAGCAAAATACCGAAAGGTGAGTGATGGAGCAAGCAGAATTATGGATATCATCATCTCGGTGATGAGTCTTGTACTTCTGGCGCCATTTTTTGTCATAATAAGTATCGCAATAAAAATGGATAGCAGGGGATCAATCATTTATAAACAAAAACGCTGTGGTCTAGACGGAAGGATATTCACATTCTATAAATTCCGCTCAATGCATCAGCGTGTAGTTTCGGCGATGCCAGAATCCGATAAGGAAAGCGCATTGAACATCTCGGTATCCAAAGAAGTAACGCCTTCCCAAAAATGTGTCACCGATGTGGGCAGGCTGCTTCGCTGGGCATCGATCGATGAATGGCCGCAATTGCTGAACGTCATCAAGGGCGATATGAGCCTCGTGGGACCGCGTCCGCATCGTCCGGCTGAGGTTGCACTGTATGAAGAGTGGCACAGAGACCGTTTGTTGGTTAAACAGGGTTTGACTGGCATGTGGCAGGTCTATGGTCGTGGTGAGATGCCATGCGACAAATCGATCTTTTTGGACCTGATGTACGTGAAGAACAAATCCCTCGGTCTGGATATTCGGCTGCTGCTGAAGACCATACCGGTCGTGATACTGGGGAAAGGAGCGTATTAAATTTAGAATGCAGAATGTAAAACGTAGAATATAAATGAAAAGACAAAAAATGTAGAATGTCCCGCAGATTTTTAAATCTGCGAGGATCCGCGCGTATGCATTTGATTGTAAAATTCAAGCAAAAGCGGGATAGAACATATCTATACCTTCGGTATAGTCGATTATCCCGGTATTTACTTTAAATTCCTGGGATAAGGAATATCGCGGATCCCGCAGAGCGGGACCGTGATGGAACAGAAAGATTACACAGATAGTAATATATAGAATTTATCTATGCCTGCGGCATAGATCCGTAATGCGTAGGTCGTAATGCGGGAAATATAATGTAACGTTGGAAACGTCTTTTTTAATCACATGAACAAAACAAACGACATAAACCAAACGAACTAAACAGACCAGAGTTTCTTACCATATTACTTTACACAACCCGAAAAGTACCCTTTATTTAATGACTTAATGAACATGGAGCCATTGATGATGAGTGGTATTATTCAATGTGTCTGTCATTGACAATGCACCAAATATGGATATAATTAAAGGCTTGACTACAATACGTGCCAGTTATGAATATCATCAGCTGGTTGTGTTTGTGACGCAATGTAGCTGACAATAGCGGTAGCCTATTTACATTCAGTCACGATTTGTTGAATTCGGGTATTTTTTCGTCATCAATCCCACTTTTTTTGACATAAATGATTCCAGGATGAAGAACCATGAGGTGAACAATGTCAATTGTTTTCAGTAATGAACAGAAGTTGATCCATCAGGAAATACGAAGGTTTGCCAGTGCTGAACTGAATCCAATTGCTGGTGAAATAGATAAAGAGGCTGTTTTCCCCGGTCCTATTATGAAAAGATTGTCAGATCTTGGATTTTTGGGGATACTCATACCAGAGGAATTCAGCGGAGCCGGGCTCGACGCGGTGAGTCTTTGTATCATCCTCAGCCAGCTAGCCAGAGAGAGTGCATCGGTTGGTGTTGCCGTTGCTGCGCACAGTTGTCTGGTCACCTATCCAATACTGCGCTATGGTACATCTGAATGCAAGAGAGCGCAGCTTCCCAGACTGGCAGGCGGTGAGATCGGCGCGTTCGGTTCTCAAATCGACCTCGATGCTCAGTGTTCTGACCTGCAGATACTTAAAAAAAATGGAAGTAACGTCGTAGACGGGTCCCGTATGTTCGTGTTCAACGGTGAGACGGCTCAGAATTTCATCGTACCGATCGCGCATGAAGGTCATCTTTTTCATCTGATTCAAAGGGACAGTACGGTCCTCACCGAGCCACAGTATCTCCTTGGTCTTCGTGCAGCCGGTATTGTTAAGGCAAGATTTAAAAACACTGTGTTGGATGGTACTGCATTCAGTGAACTACCCAATACAGCGAACGCGCTTCGAGATTTGTATGCATTTGCTGATATTGGGTTTTCAGCGGTTGCTCTTGGCATTGCCGAAGCATGTTTCGATGCCGCAATCGCATACTCAAAAGAACGCAAGCAATTCAAAAAGGCTATATGTGAATTCCCGATGGTGCGGGAGATGCTCGTGGATATGAAAGGAAATATTGAGGCGGCACGTTTGTTGGTTTTTGAATCTGCACAATTATATGACCGTAACGATGATTTTATACTGGCTGCCCATATTGCCAGGCTGCATGCATGTGCAGCGTCAGTAGAGGCCGGTACAGCATCGGTACAGATTCATGGTGGCTATGGTTACACCAAGGATTATCCCGTGGAACGTTACCTGAGAGACGCAAAGTCACTCCAGGTTCTTATGCGGGCACCTTATGAAACTAAGGCAGTAATAGCAAAGGAGTTACTTGTATGATCCTCGGAGAAAAATACGATCAGTTCCGGAAAAAAGTCCAGGAATTCGCCAGGAACGAAGTTGCGGTCAGGGCATGCGAAATAGATGCGCATGATGAGTTTCCGTGGGACCTGGTCAAACGTATGGCCGAGCTGGGATTGTTCGGACTCTACGTGCCAGAGGAATATGGCGGTGCCGGGCTCGACGTGCTGACCTATGCGATCGCCGTCGAAGAAGTCGGGCGCGTGTGCGGCTCCACAGGGATTTTTCTCGCCGCACATTCCTCGCTCGGTGTATATCCACTTTTCATCGCCGGTACCGAGCAGCAGAAACAGAAATACCTCATACCGCTGGTCCGGGGGGAAAAGATCGGTAGTTTCGGTCTGACCGAACCGAATGCCGGGAGCGATGCGGCAGGGACGGAAACGACCGCGCGGCTCGAAGGTGATCATTACGTTGTGAACGGGACTAAACGTTTCATCACCTCGGGTGGGGTCGCAGACATTATCGTATTAACGGCGACAAAAGACCCCCAACTTGGTTACGGCGGCATATCGGCATTCATCGTCGAGAAAGGAATGTGTGGTTTTTCTGCCGGAAAAGAAGAGGATAAGCTGGGATTACGCGGATCCATTACTTCAGAGCTGGTATTCGAGGATTGTAAGATACCCAAAGAGAATCTGCTTGGTAAAGAAGGTGAAGGATTTAAGGTATTCATGGAGACACTCGACGGAGGCCGAATATCCATTGGTGCATTAGCCCTGGGAATCGGTCAGGGTGCACTGGATGCGTCGATACAATTCACACGGGAACAGAGCCGAAAGGGTAAACCACTGTATACGATGCAGGAGATACAGGATAGAATAGCAGAAATGGCGACTGAGATCCAGGCAGCACGACATCTGGTCTACCATGCAGCGCAATTGAAGGATCAGGGACAACCCTATACCAAAGAAGCAGCGATGGGGAAATACTACGCATCCCGGGTGGGTATGAAAGCAACGAGTACCGCTATCAATCTGCATGGCATGCTCGGGTTGACGAGGAATTACGCGGTCGAACGGTTCCTGCGTGACGAGAAGCTGATGGAGATCGGAGAAGGTACGTCTGAGATACAAAAGATCGTCATCGCCCGACAGGTTCTCGGAAAATGAAAGTTATTCAGCAAGTGACAGTATTTATATGGTATAAAAGATTGATGTAGAAGGAGGTTTGATGGATTTCGAATTTACAAAAGACCAGAAAATGCTTCAGGAGGAGGTCAGGAAATTTGCCGATGCACACATAGCCCCTGATGCAGCTGAGATCGATCAGTCGAGGGATTTCCCGTGGAAGAATATAAAGAAAACAGCCGAGATGGGTCTGCTCGGGATCATCGTACCGGAAAAGTATGGCGGTTCTGGTTTCGATTATATATCACTCGCTATTGCCATCGAGGAACTATCCCGTTGTTGCGCATCTACCGGTGTCATTGTAGCGGTGAATAACTCTCTGGTAACTTACCCGATAGTAGCATTCGGTACCGAAGAGCAGAAGCAGAAATACCTTCCAGCACTGTGCAGCGGCGAGAAACTCGGCGCTTTCGGTCTTACCGAACCGAATGCCGGTTCCGATGTTGCCGGTATGGAAACGACAGCACGCCTCGAAGGCGACCACTACATTATAAACGGTACCAAACGTTTCATCACCAATGCCGGTGAGGCGGGAACATTCATAGTATTCGCATCGACAGACCGAAACCTGAAACATAAAGGTATCAGTACATTCATTGTTGAACGTGATACACCGGGTTTTTCTCTTGGAAAACATGAAGACCTCATGGGTGTCCGGGCAACGGCGAATTGTGAGTTGATATTCGAGGATGCGAAAATCCCGAAGGAGAACCTCCTCGGTAAGGAAGGTCAGGGTTTCATGATCGCCATGAACGTTCTGGATGTATCCCGGATCGACATAGGTGCACAGGCCGTCGGTATAGCACAATCAGCACTCGATGAATCCGTGAAATATGCCAAAGAACGGAAAGCGTTCGGACAGCCGATCGGTAATTTCGAGATGATCCAGAACATGCTGGCGGAAATGGCAACACAGATATGTGCTGCGCGTTTTCTCGTATATTACGCAGGTCACTGTAAGAACAAAGGCATGCCGAGATTCTCACGAGAGTCAGCAATGTCGAAGTACTACGGTGCGACCATAGCCGTGGATGTTGCCCGCAAGGGTGTTCAGATACACGGTGGGTACGGATACACTAAAGACTATCCGATCGAACGCATTTACCGGGATGCCAAGATACTGGAACTGTATGAAGGTACGTCCGAGATCCAGAAGATCGTCATAGCCAGGGATCTCTTGAAGTAATCAAGGAGGCAAGCGTGGATATCATTGCATGTATAAAACGAGTACCGCAAACTGCCGAGGCCGACGTTAAGATAGATAGTTCAGGAAAGGATATCGTGAAGGATCGTCTCCAGTTCGATATGAACGAGTCGGATACCTATGCTCTGGAAGAAGCAATACTCCTCAAGGAGAAGTTTTCCGGTTCTCTCACGGTTATATCAGTCGGTACTTTCGATGCAGAAGATACACTGAGAATTGCTCTGGCCAAGGGAGCGGACAATGCCATACGCATCAAGGCCGAGGATTTCGGTGAACTCGATGGGTATAAGACCGCACAGCTCCTAAAGGCAGTGATCAAAGACCTCAAACATGACGCAATATTCACTGGTTGTATTGCCACGGATGATTATTATTCTCAGGTCGGTGTGACGCTGGCAGAGCTCCTAGGCATGCCCCATGCCAGTCTCGTGACGAAGATCGAGATCGATGGTAATACGGTGCATGCGTATCGTGAACTCGAAGGTGGACTGCTTGAACACTTAGCTATGTCTTTGCCCGCGTTGTTCACGATCCAGACAGGCATAAATGAACCACGGTATGCTTCGCTTATTGCGATCCGCCGTGCGGCAAAAAAAGAAATAAAGGTTATCGGCAAAGAAGAGATCAATGCCGAGGACATCGTATCCTTTTCCTCTCTCGAAAAGTTATTCACTCCTCCGGTTGGTGAGCGTGCAGAAATACTGAGCGGCACCTTGGACGAGATCGGAACCAGGGTGCAGGGTATCGTGAAAGAAAAGGGATTGCTGTAGGCAATGCTAAGCAGGAGGTTATAATGGCTGAGATTTTTGCACTGGTTGAACATCGTCAGGGTGCCGTACGCGATATCACCTATGAATTGCTCACATGCGGCAGGAAATTGGCTACAGCTCAGAACACGAAGTTGACCGCACTCGTTTTCGCATCACCAGCAGACAAGATTGTTGAAAGTATACAAGAACGCGCGGATAGGATCATCGTGATGGAACACGGCGTATTCGAAAACTTCAATGCAGAGATATATCAGCTTGCACTCCGTGATATCCTGGAAAAGGAAAAACCTCATGTGACCTTGATCGGTCACACCGCATTCGGTTATGATCTGTGTCCCGCGCTGGGCGCCGAGATGGGAATACCGTTCGCAACCGACTGTCTCGATATCGAATTCACCGGCAGCAGGCTGCGTGTGACGAGATCAGTGTACGACGGAAAACTGGATGCCCACGTCCTGCTGAAAGAGCATACCTCATACCTCGTAACGCTGCGCAGCGGTTGCTTTACACCCGAGGAGGTATCGCTGGCCACAGAGGTCGTGAAGCAGGAATCACCAGTGACCGAACAACCCGAATACCGGAAATTCGTCGATTATATAGAAGCCGCGGTCGGTGAAGTTGATATCACGAAGGCTGATATAATTGTGAGTGTAGGTAGGGGTATTAAAGAACAGGCGAACCTGCCAGTAATGGAAGAGTTTGCGACTGCAATCGGCGGGGTGCTGTCGTGTTCACGCCCGGTCGTCGACGCCGGATGGTTACCCAAAGACCGGCAGGTCGGTTCATCCGGAAAGACCGTCAAGCCGAAGCTCTATATAGCTCTTGGCATATCGGGTGCGTTCCAGCACATCGTTGGGATGAAGGGTGCTGATACCATAATTGCGGTCAATAAAGATCCGAATGCCCCGATATTCAATGAGGCTGATTACGGCATTGTTGAAGATCTGTTCAAGGTCGTTCCAGTTCTGAAGGAAAAGATTCTGGATGCAAAAAAATTGAAAGGATAGATGCATGCGTGGAATAATAAACATAAATCCTGAGATACGGGATGCCATTCTTGAATCAGGTGGCGATGACGCTATTAAATGCTACAGCTGCGGGCGGTGCATGGCGGCATGCCCGTGGAATCTCATTGACGATCTTGACTATACTACCTATCGTTTCTGCCAGCGCATCAAACTCGGTGCTATCGTTGACAGCGAAGCCAAAGAAGATATCGCTGCCGATACCGATGAGGTCTTCAGATGCATTGGGTGTGATAGCTGTCGGCACGAGTGCCCGCGCGGTGTCAATCTGTCAGATGTACTGAGGGCAGTTCGCAGGATCCTGGTCGATTACGATTCCTATCCGGCTGAACTCAAGGGCGTGATCTCCCGGTTATACAGTTCGGGCAATCCCTTAGGTGAATCTTCGGCGAAAAGGGCTGACTGGGCAAAAGACCTCGGCATACCGCACTTTGATGGTACTCAGGAATTCGTATATTTCCCATGCTGCCTTCCGGCGTATGATGCTCGCCTAAAACTGGTCGCCGAGGCAACAGCCAGCCTTCTCACGAAGGCCGGGATCAGTTTCGGGATTATCGGTGAGGAAGAATTTTGTTGCGGCGAGGCGGTACGGCGTGTTGGTGCGGAAAAAGTATTCCAATCTGCGGTTAATAACAATACCCGCGTCTTCCAAAAATTCAACGTGAAGAATGTCATAACGACCTCCCCGCACTGTTTCAAGACTTTCCAGACCGATTATCCGGCGTTCAGCGATATCCAGATCATGCACGTTGTTCAGGTGCTGCATCAATGTCTCGCAGACGGCAAACTTAAACCAGAGCGACCGTTCAAGAAAAAGGTCGTGTATCATGATCCCTGCACCCTCGGGCGGCAAATGGGTATATACGACCAACCCCGGGAACTACTACAGAGCATACCGGAGTTGAATCTTGTGGAGGTACCGGTGTTCAATCGTGAATTCAGTGTGTGCTGCGGTGCTGGTGCTATGGGTCTATGGCGCGACTGGCCGCAGGATCAGCGTTTGGTAAAAATCCGGACCGAGCAGATATTCGCAACCGGTGCTGATGTCCTGTGCGTTGCGTGCCCGTATTGTCTTCAGATGTTCGAGGAGAACTTCAAATCTATGAATGTGGATATTGAGGTCATGGATATATCGGAGATCCTTTTCAGCAGCCTTGGTCAGTAGCAACGTTTGTATATAGGTTACATCTAGATAACAGGTAAGGAGACTATGGATTTTTCAGGTGTACTGGATGCGTTGCCAGCTCAGGATGAGCTGCAAACCCAGGCCAGACCTTATTTCAACCATTCGGTCGAACTGAAAAAGGTGTGTACGGCTCGCGAACGTGCCGAGGTCCTGGAAAAGGCTGGATTGAATGTTTTCTTTTTTCCGTCAGAGATGGTGACCGGCTGTGACCTGCTTTCTGACTCCGGTGTCACGACGATGACCGCGCAGCAGTGGGCTGCGCTGCATCTCGGTGATGAGGCATATGGTTCCAACCGGGGTTACTTCACCCTGATGGAAAACATACAAAAAACATTCGGAGAGGAGTTCTTCTCGGAACCGGGCACGTCCGGACCGAACGCATTCATCTTCCATCAGGGAAGGGCGTGTGAGGATGCGCTTTTTTCCCTGCTGAGTGGTGTGGGGACCGATCTCATTATTCCCAGCAACGGGCATTTTGACACGACCCAGGCTAATATTGAGCTGAATCACATACGGGCTTTGAATCTGTTCTCACCCGAACTCAAGGATCCTGCATCACGGTCACATTTTAAAGGCAATATGGATGTAAGCCGGCTCGAAGAACTCTGCAGCGAAAAAGGTTCGAGGATCCCCGTCGTGTATTTGACGGTGACCAATAATACCGGTGGTGGTCAGCCGGTATCGATGGATAATATCAAAGGTGTCGCTGCAGTATGTGAACGGTATGGCATTCCGCTTTTTTTCGATGCATGCCGATTTGCTGAGAACGCATGGTTCATTAAACGATATGAGGGCTCGTATGAAAACAAATCAATCCCGACGATAATCCGTGAAATGTTCTCCTATGTTGATGGTTTCACGATAAGTTTTAAGAAGGACGGGCTCGTGAATATGGGCGGGGGTCTTTTCCTCAAACAAGGCGGACGGTTTTTAAAACGGCATGCGGCGCTAGCCGATGCCCTCCTCGATTATCAGATTGTCAAAGAGGGCCATCCGACCTATGGAGGCATGTCAGGCAGGGATATTATGGCTCTTGCCGTTGGCCTGCAGCTCGTGACCAGGCAGGAATATCTCTCGTACCGTATTCGCCAGGTACAGAAATTCGGTAGAAGCCTCCACGATATGGGGATACCAGTACTACTGCCGATCGGCGGTCACGCAGTGTACCTTGATGTGAATGCATTTTTCGAAGGTACGGCGATGAAACCGGATGACTTCGGCGGAATTGCACTGACTGCCGTGCTATTAGCCGCATACGGTCACCGGGCATGTGAACTTGGTTATTTCGCATTCGGGTCATATAATTCGGAGCGCGGTACCCATATTTTCCCAGAAGTGAATTTCGTCCGCTTTGCCGTACCACGCCTTCGATACGAGGACCGAGATCTTCAGAATACTGCTGAGGCTGTCAAGATGTTGTATGACCATCGCGAACGCATACCTGGCGTAGAGGTCATCTATGGAAGAGAATTGCCTCTTCGGCACTTCAAGGCACGTTTTGCATTCAAGTAGTCGCTGTATGCAAAAGTGTATCATCAAATGTGATGACCAGCAGTGATTTTGAGAAATACTGGCGGGCTCAGTTCGCCAGTAGCATCGAAGCAGTTGCTGGATCACGGGTGAGGGAACAGATCATGGGAAAAAGCGAGCTACCGCTTTCAGGACCAGACCGATCCGGTGATATCCAGTGGACGGTCCATGCGATGCAGCGGCTTGAGCATCTCCTCGACAGGGAAGCATGCATCGACATCATGACACGCTGCTCGTGCCAATATCCAAAAGGAGAACTGCAGGATGCTAAGATTGCATACAAGGAGACCGGTGACATCACAGAAGCTCATCAGATACTTCAGAAAAAATTCATTCTGTTTCTGCGAAGAACACTCGGTTTGGAGGATGATATCATAGATACTATCGTAACCAGGGGATGGGGGCTTGCTGGCGTCCTCAAGGATGATGCGATTATCGCGACCAAGATCCCCAAGAGCGGATTCCTGCGTGAGTACCTAGCAGAAAGAGATCCAGATAAAAAACGCGCTTTGTATTGCCACTGTCCGCGCGTGCGCAGCATACTCGCGGCCCGCGATGCCGTACTCTCACCAACATACTGCTATTGCGGCGGTGGTTTTTACAAAGGGATATGGGAAGAGATCCTCGGACGTGACGTACGGGTCGAATTGCATAAGACGGTCATGCAGGGCCATGATGTCTGTCAATTCAAGGTAGTGTTCTGATATGAATAAAAAAGATTTTATTCGAGAAATCATCGATGAACACATGAGGACCGGTACATTTGACGGTCGCGTGCATACGAGATTCCCACCTGAACCGAATGGTCCCCTCCATATCGGGCATGCCAAGGCTATCTGTATCGATTTTGGTATCGCCGAGGAATATGGCGGTAAGTGTAATCTGCGGTTCGATGACTCGAATCCGGTTGCTGAAAAGCAGGAATATATCGATGCCATCAAAGAGGATATACGATGGCTCGGATTCGACTGGGAGGACCGTGAATACTATGCTTCGGATTATTTTGAGCAGTTGTACGATTGGGCTCTGGTTTTGATCAAGAAAGGCAAGGCGTATGTGGATGATCAGAGCCCTGACGAGATACGCACGCACCGGGGTACCCTGACCACGCCTGGCACAGAGAGTCCATTCCACAACCGATCGGTCGAGGAGAACCTCGATCTGTTCAAGCGCATGCGCACAGGTGAATTCCCCGAGGGGTCACGCGTGCTCCGGGCAAAGATCGATATGTCTCACCCGAATATGAACATGCGCGACCCGGTCATGTACCGTATCCTGTACAAGACACATCACCGACAGGGTGACAAATGGTGTATATATCCAACCTATGACTGGGTGCACGGTCAGTCCGATAGTATTGAACGGATAACTCATTCGCTGTGTTCTTTGGAATTCGAGGACCATAGGCCCCTGTACGACTGGTATTTAAATGAACTCGGGGTATACCACCCCCAGCAGATCGAATTCGCGCGTCTCAATCTCAGCTACGTGATTACCAGTACCAGAAAACTGAAAGAATTGGTGGAAGGCGGTCATGTCAGCAGTTGGGATGATCCGCGGCTGCCGACGCTTGCCGGTTTGAGACGACGTGGCTTTACGCCCGAAGCGATCAGGCGTTTCATTCGGGATGTCGGTGTGGCCAAGACCGACAGCGTCATAGATATCGCCAAACTCGAGCACTACATGCGCGAAGATCTGAATAAATCATGTCCCCGTGTGATGGGTGTTTTGCGACCGTTGAGGGTCGTGATCACAAATTACCCGGACGATACGCATGAGGAACTCGATGCCATCAACAATCCTGAGGAGCCTGAGGCCGGCATGCGAAAAATACCCTTTTCCAAGGTGATCTATATAGAACAGGATGATTTCCGCGAGGAACCGCCGAAGAAATTCTTCCGGCTCGCACCGGGCAGGGAGATCAGACTGCGGTATGCGTATTTCATCAAATGCGTCGATGTGAAAAAGGACGACAAGGGAAATATTAGGGAACTGCACTGCACCTATGATCCGGCAACTCGCGGCGGTAATGCACCGGATAATAGAAAGGTCAAGGCGACATTGCACTGGGTGTCGGCACACCATGCACTGGTGGCCGAGGTGCGCTTGTACGATAGATTATTTGCGAAGCCGGACCCGAATGATGTTGCCGAGGGAGAGGATTTCACTTCGAATTTAGATCCGGATTCTTTGGAAACATTGCCACAATGTTATCTCGAACCGGGTCTTGCTCAAGCGCACATTGGTGACCGCTACCAGTTCGAACGGCTCGGTTACTTCTGCGTTGATCCGGAAAGCAGCGGTGAACGGTTGGTGTTCAACCAGATTGTATCGCTGCGTGACAGGTGGAAAAAGATCGAGAGTAAAACCAAGCAAGGACAAGCATGAGGTCTGGTAGCAATCGTCACACAAAGAAAAATTCGATTGTAGCACAGCGATGGCAGCCCTGCTGGGATGCAGATCGATTGGTATACACATTATTGAGAGAAAGTGATACACTTGTGAAAGCACGGAGGCGCCTAATCAGACATCTCGACGCACTGGACTGGGAATACCGGCACGATCCGGATAAATCCATCGAGAGTTGGAAGTATTTCCTGCTCAAGGAAGCTGTCAGGTGTCTGAAGAATATCATATCCGAGCGGAACGAACGATTGGCTGAAAACTCCTCACTGAAATACCTGTGGCATGGCGCGCGAGGTGGCGAAGCCGAGGTACGGGACGGATTCATTCTGGAATTCACCAATCTCTTCAGGGCAATAAACGGTCATGCAGAGGTATACCCGCCACGGTTCATGCACGGGATACGATCGCCTGATTTTGATAAGTACAGGGGCAGGGCAGCTGCGATCCGACGTTCTGACTTTCTCGAAAAGGTCGGGGAGCGTATGAATGAATACCTGCAGCGTTACCCCTCCGGGCTCGAGCAGGAGATCATCGAGCGGCGCAGGCGTCATAAGAAACGCATTCTCAAGGTACTTGGTGCCACAGAAAAAGAGTGGAATGATTGGGCATGGCATTTCAAACATGTATTCATCAACAAAAAAGATGTTGGTCGTATCAAACAGACCATCCGGCTAACGCCCCAGGAAGAACAGGGCATAGTGCTGGCTATAGAAAATAGAGTCCCGTTCGGTATTACTCCTCATTACCTGCATCTCATGGATGAGGAACCGAGCGATTTAGACTTTGCGATAAGAAGGCAGGTCTTTCCGCCGGTGCCCTATGTTAAGAAAATGGGGGTACATAAATGGGAACGTAAGGCACAGTTCGATTTCATGCGCGAGCGGGATACCTCGCCCCTGAAGCTCGTGACCCGACGGTATCCTCGGGTCGCGATCCTGAAGCCCTATGATTCATGTCCGCAGATATGCGTGTACTGCCAGCGAAACTGGGAGATTACCTCACCGTTCATGGCTGAAGCTGAGGCAACGAAACAGGATATTGACCGGGCGTTGGATTGGTTCAGGGAGCAAAAAAGCATGATGGATGTGCTGATAACGGGAGGTGATCCCCTGGTCATGTCCGATCAGAAAATCGAATACATTTTGAAAAAGTTTGCCGATATGACGCATATCCGTAATATCAGAATCGCCAGCAGGATACCGATATCAGTTCCCCAGCGAATAACCCCCGAGTTATGTGATGTTTTTTCCCGATACCACAATCATAGAAGACAGACACTGTGCCTTGTTACCCATTTCGTGCATCCGTACGAAGTAACACCGGAAACAGCAAGGGTGATCGAACGCATCAGAATGCGCGGTATAAGCGTCTATAATCAGCAAGTATTCACGTTTGCCAACAGCCGGCGTTTTGAATCGGTCGCGTTGAGGATTGTTCTGAAACAGATCGGTGTCGATCCGTATTACAACTTCAATCTGAAAGGTAAGACCGAGATGGAATCCTATGCCGTGCCAGTAGCGCGTATTCTTCAGGAGAACAAAGAAGAAGCACGTCTTTTGCCCGGTGTATTTCGCACCGATGAACCGGTGTTCAATGTTCCGTTCCTCGGTAAAAATTATTTACGGGCATGGCAGGAACATGAACTGATATCCATTTTACCAGACGGTCGCAGGGTGTATTCATTCCATCCTTGGGAGAAGAACATTGCACCGGTGAAGCCGTACATATATACCGATGTTCCGATACTTGACTATC
>CP070834.1:1359631-1366156 GCA_020341755.1 Caldifarciminota bacterium
GAGGTTCACATGCGACATATATAATATGAAGAAAAAATATCGAAATCGATCACACCGTGCATGCATTGATAATATCCTTCATGATCGTTGCGGCGATATTGGTCCTGCCAGATGAACCGCCGATCACCGTAAGGTCTCCCATGTACAGGGTCTGGAATGTCAGTCCCTTGCCCGTACCGCACACTGCAAAAAGCTGGTCACTGCGGTCCAGCACCTGAGGACCCACGGAAATTTCCGGAGCATTGTTGGTCACGGTAAGCGTGCCCAACAACCGGATCACTTTTTCCTGCGATACGATCCTCTGCACGTATCTCGGGTCGAGGTCCAGAATACCCTGGCACGCAACATCCTGCGGTCGCACCGCCTTCCCCGTGATCACGAGTCCGAGAATGATCATCTTAAAACAGGTATCAGTACCGTCGAGGTCGAACCGGTAATCTGGTTCGGCAATGCCAAGTTCCACCGCCTTTTGTGCAGCCTCCTCGCATGACAAACGGTCAAACATCATGCGGTCGAGAACGTAATTGCTCGTACCGTTGAGAATGCCGCGCACGCTCAGGATCTGACTGCCCACGAGTTCATTCATCACGAGCCCGGATGTGGGCAAACAGCCGGCAGTCGTACCGCTGATCCTGAGATCGGTCTTGTACTGACGAGCCAGGCTGAACAATTCTCCACCCTTGAACACGAGCGGCGCCTTGTTCACGGAGATGACCGTGATCTTTTTCTTAAGTGCCTCACAGAGCAGGGGATAACTCGGTCCGGCATCGGTCTTTGCACTCGGCAGGCCATCGATGAGGATATCGACACCGCGTTCCTGGACAAGAGAGGTGAACTGCTCGAGCGGCGTCTTCGCTTTTCGCCGTACGGTATTACTTTTTTTCATTTCCAGGGCACTCTGTATATCGAGGTTCTGGTCATACACGTACTGTGTGGTGTCGCAGTACGCTACAAAACGCAGGGAAAAACCAAAGCTTTTGATGCGCTCGCTGATCGAAAGATAATGGCTCACAAACGCCTGCATCACATTACCGAAACCAAGTAAACCGACACGGAATTCTTTCATGATGGCATGTCCTGGTATCTCACGTCTATAATGATGTATTATATTGTACTGCATGGCAATGTCAAGGCAGATAACGTATTGCTGGTTATATGGGACTTAAGTCTTGACAATTGACAATGTCTATATATAATGTATAGTAGAAGTACAAGGAACAAGAAAGGAGGCTCTCTATGCGCAAATGCGTGATGTGCTGCGCAACGATTATACTTCCATTGCTGGCTTTTGCTGGTACGATCGATTATACGGTCGAACTCGGAGCTCATGACATCAATACTACGGTACTGAATAATTATGACTTCATCTCGATAAAGGGTTACACCCATCTTTCTACTCCAGGATACCCACAGTTACCGGCACGTGCATTCTCCTTCGTCATACCGGCAGATGCCCAGGTTACGAATGTCGAAGTAATAAATCATGAGGGTGTTATGCTGCAGGGCACCTATACGGTCTTCCCTGCACAAACACCCGTACCGGTGTCATTTTCTCAGGGCACCCAATTCACACCGCCCGATGCTGAGATGTACAGCCGTAATGATTTGTATCCCTCAGTACCGGCACAATTCCTGTATGAAGGTTCGCTGTCAGGCTACCGTATTGCTACGGTTTCGGTAACACCGGTGCAGTATTTGCCTGCAGAACAACAGCTCTATCTCAATACCTCGATCACTTTCCGTATTCACTATGACCGCGGTCTCATTGCGGTCCGTTCTATACCCGAGCTTCAGTTCGAGCTCGGCAGACAGCGCGTCGAAGCGCTCGTGGTCAATTCGCATGACATACAGCAGTATGCTCCGCCAATGAACCGGAGCACATGGGACAGCGAGTACATCATCATCACCGATCCCTCGTTCGTCAGTGCCTTCCAGCCGCTGAAAGAGTGGAAGACACGCAAGGGTGTGCCCACAGAGATCGTGACGACGACCTGGATATACAGCAATCATACCGGAACCGACAACGCGGATAAGATAAGGAATTTCATCATCGCGGCGGCTGATTCCGGTGTCATGTATTTCATGCTTGGTGGGCAGTGCGATTTCGAACACGGCGAGGAATACGTACCACGCCGTGATACCTATTTCTACACCTGCGGTGTCGGGTACTATTCTGATGAGGATACGATCCCCTGCGACATGTACTTCAGCAATCTCGACGGCAACTGGAACGGCAACAACAACAGCGTGTACGGTGAATTCTCCGACAATGTCGATATGTATGCTGATGTATACGTAGGCAGGGCGCCAATTAAGAATACCACACAGATCGACAATTTCATCAGCAAGGTGATTACTTACGAAAAGAATCCTTCACTGGCATTTGTGGAAAAGATACTCCTGCCCGTGGGCAATCTCTGGTCAGGCAATTACGGCAACGGTATCAACGACACGATCGCCGACACGATCCCGGATGACTGGCAGAAATCGAAACTCTACGAATCATACGGTTTGATGTCCCGTTTTATTGTCCGTGATTCTTTGAACCAGGGGTTCAATTTCTGCCACTATGTCGGGCACGGCAACGAGTACGGCGAATACTATAATTATGGTTCGAGCGCATACTACTATCACTCCGATGCCTTATCCCAGACCAATGATTCGACCGAGGCAGCCATTACCAACAGCATGGGCTGTTTTTGCGGCGGTCTCGACGTTGCCGGTTCTTCCGCCAACTATGACTGCATGGCAGAACGCATGGTGAATGCGAACAAGAACTGTGCGGTCGCGGCAATCATGAATTCCCGGTACGGATGGGGGTATTCATCACCCCAGGGCAATCTCGGACCATCCGGTGAACTGTGCGTATGGTTCTATCGGAAACTCTTCGGCACCTCGGCATACCACATGGGCGAAGTCCTGGCAGCAGCTAAGGACCAGAAAGCTTCATCCGGCAGTCTCTGGTGGTGGCGCTGGCCACTATTCGAGTTTAACCTGTTTGGAGACCCGGAGATGCCGATGTGGACCGATGGTCTGGCAAACCTCTCAGTCGCATATTCATCCGATACGATCGCGATGTTCGGCAACGGCACGCCGGATACCTTTACCGTGACCGTGACCGACGGTCGGGCACCGGTGGCGAACGCCCTCGTGACGATCATGCAGGATTCTACCGCCTATGAACGGATGACAACCAATGCATCGGGTCAGGCACAATTCATTCTTCCTGACAACACATTCCAGCATGCAGGCTCTGCCTGGGTAACGGTCACCCATTACAGCGGAAATTTCCTGCCCGACTGCGGCAGTGCACAGGTCGCCCAGAGTACCGTCACGGTCGAGGACAAACCGGATCATATGCTCCGTTTCGTCCTCTCCGCAACCCCGAATCCCGCGACCAGCCGCATAACCCTGTCTGCCGGCATGCCGGTAAAGAACGATGTCGTGATCAAGATTTACGATATGCAGGGCAGTTTGGTGAGGACCGCGACAATCAAACAGGGGTTAAGTGAAACGATCATCCCCACAACCGACTTCAGCAGCGGTGTCTATATTCTTACATCAGAACAGGATGCATCGCTTCAGGAAAAGATCATCATTGTGAAATAATCTTACAGAGAGTACTCAGAGCGGGGAGCATACTGCTCCCCGCTTCTTTTGTGCGAATATAACTCACATCTATGATGTGATTGTTACATTCAGCATCCCGAGGAATACTTCGGCTGTCCTCAGTACAGGCGTATGTGACGAGGGGTTACCTTAGTTTGTTTGGTTACTGGGTTATTAAAGGCGTTCAGACAATCACCGATCCTGTTCAACAAAACCAGCTGTGTTGTCCAATAACATTCAACGTTTTTACTGTCTGCTGCCTACTGTCTACTTTGATCCTCAATTATAAATTATACATCAGCAATTGCAGATGTCCCTATATTGACATTTTTCCGTATTATGCTACAATTGTATAATGCGGCTCGTGACGACCAAAGAGATGGCAAAAATCGACGCCTGGTCAATAAAAAAACTCGGCATACCCGGTATGGTACTCATGGAGAATGCCGGCCGGGGGTGCGCCAATATCATAGATGAGTATTTCAATCCTGAGGATCTGAAGGTCATGATCATCTGCGGCAAGGGCAATAACGGCGGTGATGGATTTGTCATCGCACGCCACCTGCAGAACCGAGGTGCAGAAGTACAAACCGTACTAACGGGCAAAGGCGGCAGTCTCAAGGGTGACGCACTCATCAACTACCGGCTCTGCCGGAACACCCGCATACCGATACATGAAACCCTTGATATACGGCGCATCAAGAAGATTTTCCGTGACTTCCAGCCTGATGTGATCGTCGATGCGGTCTTCGGTACCGGTTTTACAGGCGCGCCCAGGGGAATGTACCACAAGCTGATCGAGTTCATGAATAGTTCGGATTCATTCATATTCTCGGTCGATATCCCGTCTGGTGTGAACGGCGATACCGGACAGTACATCGACGTGTGCGTGATGGCGGATGCGACCGGCACGATGTGTTTTCCCAAACGCGGTAATTATCTGTACCCGGGACGAGCTGCCTGCGGTGATCTCTACGTCGTCGATATCGGTATCCCCTACCATCTGATTGATGAAGGATACCCGCAGATCCTGGAATACGATGACATTTTTGAACTCATGCCGGTTCGACCACCGGACGGGCACAAGGGTACGTTCGGAACCGTCCTGGTTATAGCCGGCGCCCGGGGTTTTTCTGGCGCCGCTGCAATGGCATCACTAGCAGCTCTGCGGGCAGGTGCCGGCATGGTGCGTCTTGCCGCTCCCCGGGGCATCATGGATGCCCTGGAAGCAAAACTCCTGGAAGTCGTAAAAATACCGTTAAGCCAGACTGCCGATGTAACAATCGGACCGGATGCTGCTCATGAACTCAGCGCTGCACTCAAGGATACGGACGCAATTATCATTGGACCGGGTATCACCACGAATCCCGGAACCTCAACGTTCCTGTTTGAACTGGCACCCCGCATCAGGGTTCCTGCGGTGATCGATGCCGATGCACTGAACATTCTGGCGCGAAATCCTGCAGTTTTCAAGAAAATGAAAGCACCTTATATACTCACGCCCCATCCCGGTGAACTGGGAAGGATAACAGGCAAGAACCCGCAGGATATCAACCAGAACCGGATCGATCTCAGCCGCAAAGTCAGCAAGGATCTAAACGGCGTTCTCGTACTCAAAGGTGCGCCTACCGTAGTCGCCATGCCTGATGGAGAATGTTATATCAATCCCACGGGCAATTCCGGACTTGCCTCGGCAGGTTCGGGTGACGTACTCGCTGGATTGATCGCAGGATTTCTCGCCCAGCGCTCATCACCCTCGCAGGCATCCCGGCTTGGCGTTTTTCTTCACGGGTTGTGCGCAGACCTCTGTTGTGAGGAAAAAAACGAGTATTCGCTGATCGCCGGAGACCTTATCGACCGCATCCCCGACGCCATCAACTACATACTCGACCGCACATACCGGGAAGATCAGCATGACGAGTAGCCTTATCCTCTTTCTTATATCCGCGAATATGATGCCGCAGAACATATTCATGGACCGCTATACCGTTATTCCACCGCTCGGGACGGTGACATCCATGGCTACCTCGCCGTACAATCTCTTTGCGCTCAGCGATAATTACCTGATGGTGTTCGATAAGCCGACCCTGCGCCTCGAGCGAGCTTTCTTTTTCGATGAAACAATATATCTGATCGCCTATGATCCGCAGTATGATGAACTGTGGGTCGCTGCGAACAAGGCGCTTATCAGATTGAACGCGCATAGTTTTACCATGCGAGAATATCAACTCAACTATACATTGAACAGGATCGGCATCGGACAGGATATGCTGTTTCTCGACGGAACGCAGGACTTCACCGTCGACAAAAGAAACGGTATATTTTCGCCAGCTCAGGGCATACCCGGAAATCTCACCTGGTATGAACGGAATACTGTCAACAAAACGCGCCAGTATCCATATCTCAGTCCGTATTTTTATTATGATGAGCCGAAAGCATCTGATGAACCGTTCCACCAATTCCCGATCACGTCACTCTTTGACGACGGCATGCATCTGTATGTCGGCACGCGCGGCTTCGGCATTTTCCGGTACAATACCGTGTCATGGCTCAAGGAACGAACAATTTATGGTCCGCTCGATGCCCGAATTCACAATCTCAGGCATTATAATGACACGTATTATTTCATTTCGGCCGGAGGCGTATCGAAATATCCTGCCACTACACGAGAGTGGTCATACCTACGCTTTGCCCAGGATGTTGCCGACCTGCTCGTTTTCGATCAACTCATCGTGAGTTTCAAGAACAGGCTCTCACGTATCGCCGGTGGAACCCAGATCTCGCTCAGTACCTTCAGCAGCACGGTCCGGTCCCTGAGTGCCGACGAATCATATATCTATGTTGCTACGAATGCAGGACTATACCGAATGCCCAAAGGTACTGGCGACGCACGCCTCTTCGGACCCGACCGCAACC
>CP070834.1:1366256-1399277 GCA_020341755.1 Caldifarciminota bacterium
GAATCCCAGACACCATAGTAATAACCGCCCTGGTCAGTGGTATAGTGCTTGACCAGGTCATAGTTCCAGGAACCATCATAATAGGCAATGACGACATCGACCCAGTCCGAACCGATGTTATTGTAGCCAACACCCCAGTACAGCCAGTCTCCGGCAAACTCGGTGAATATCGGCGAGATTGCCGTGTCAATGACCGAGGTACCACTGCCCGCGGCGTCATCGTCGAGCGCCAGCAGATAGCTGCCCATGTCGGGCGGCGGCCAGTTGACCGTACCGGCACCGATCACATCCCAGCCTGCCGGATAGGCGAGGCCGTTGGTGTGCGTCCAACCCTGCCATGTACCATCCTCAAAGTCCCAGGTAACTTCCGCACCACCGTTTTCCGAACCATATAACACAAATCCTGCTTCAAATGCCTGTCCGTGAACGACCGACGATGCGGTCCAGACGTCATACCCGAGTAATGGAAAGCGGCTATAGCCTTCCTGACCATTGCCAATGCCGACATTGCACATCCAGCCGGTCTGACCATTGCTCGTAAATACATTAGCAGGTTGGACCTCAATCCAGTGCCGCTGACCGGACACGAGGGTAATTTCTTCGGGGAGTTTCATTTCAACGATCCATTGATTATTGCCGATGACAGTTGCCGAGTATGCGGATTGGTCAACCATCACCTCGACGAACGGCGAATCCACCGGTTGCGGAGGATTGGTGCCGCTGTCCGCGTACACGATGAAGTTGATGTACGGAACCGCATACCATGAAGTAAAACTCCAGTTCTGCCACCAGGATGTCACGGAATCAATACACCAGCCGCCGCCGGTCGGTTCGATGTCGTCCGTGAAATCCGCCTCGAACGGATACACAGAATCGAGCTGGCAAGCGACACCGGTTGCACCGACCGGATCAGGTTCCTGACGGTACAATTCGGTCCGTGAAATTTCTCTATCCAGCGGGGTGAAGGCTGCAGATCGCGGTGCACGAAGGGTGAGATGGGATTGTATCGGGACAGTAGATTCAGCCTGGTCGGCATTTATGTTTTGTGCGAATAACATAATAATCATGAACATCATAATCCCTCACTTTGTTTTTTCTATACAAAAACTGCTATGAATACAATAAAGTATACGATGTGTATGGGGTATGTCAAGGTACGACCTGACGATTTGTTGACAGCATAGTCTTTTCGCCTATAATTACACAGCGGCAGTGAAAGGAGGTATGAATGCGTAAGATAGTATGCTGTATCACCCTGATGACAATAATGTTCCTTGTGTCATGCGGCATCGAACCGACGATCTCTCTGGAAAAACAGACCTTTGCTCCCGGTGAAGAGATACGACTGACGTTCAAGGCACCTAAGTATGACGAGAGCGGCTGGATCGGTATTATTCCATCGAATGTACCTCATGGCAGCGAGGCTACGAATGATCAGTATGATCTTGACTATCAGTACCTCGATGGTCAGACATCGGGCGTCATGATATTCATTGCGCCCGGTCAGGAGGGTTCGTATGATTTTCGCATGCATGATACAGATGGTGACGGTAAAGAGGTAACATATACGACCTTCAATATTAAAATCGTCATCGAAGGTGCATCCCTGAAGATCGAAAAGGAAACGTTCGCGCCGGGTGAAGAGATCAAGGTCGAGTTCGAGGCACCGCCGGTATTCGGT
This sequence comes from Caldifarciminota bacterium, assembly GCA_020341755.1. GTDB lineage: Bacteria > Hydrothermota > Tepidihabitantia > SM23-42 > SM23-42. Next base: position 1,367,938 of record CP070834.1, read on the forward strand.
AACGGCGCGTGGATCGGGATCATTCCTGCGGACATCCCGCACGGCAGCGAGAGCAAGAACGACGAGCACGATATCGAATATCATTACATCGAGAAGCGAACATCGGGGATGATGTTCTTTGTCGCACCTGATGAAGCTGGCAAGTATGATATACGCATGCATGATACGGACAACAATGGTAATGAGATCATCTTCGTCTCGTTCGAGGTGGTTGAGTAGTAATCAAACAAGGAAGAGCAAGACAGTAATCGATCATTATCTGGATTATCTGGTGGAGTGTATAGCATCATGAAGCAAGCCCGCCGCTGGTTCCTGACCCCGTGTGGGCTGGACTGTTATCCTTGCAGTATCAGACTGCGCACCGATGAGGAGCTCGAGTACTGGCGCACGCAGGGTGTTAATCCGGATAAGATACGCTGCAATGGCTGCCGTTCAGACCGCAGCGGCGATCACTGGGATGCCGAATGCAAAATACTTCAGTGCTGTGTGTACGACCGTAAATACGAATTCTGCGCAGAGTGTCCGGATTTCCCATGCGAGGCGCTCGAAGACTGGGGCAAACAGTATGAACATCATGCAAAAGCGATAAAGAGATTGCATGCCATGAAACAGACCGGTATAGAAGAATGGTTGGGGATACACGGTCGGTCTGAAAATGACACAGAAGCCGATTGAGCAGAACTTTCAGGAAAAGGTCATACGGCTAATCCGGAACATCCCCTCCGGGATGGTTGCCACCTACGGTCAGATCGCAAAGTGTGCCGGCAATCCCCGGGGAGCGCGGCAGGTTTCCTATATTCTGCATGCGCTGTCAGGTAAGGAAAAACTGCCCTGGCACCGCGTGATCAACAGCAAGGGCGGTATATCGTTGAAACCCCGACACGGCTATGAACTGCAAAAGCAACTCCTCGAGGATGAGGGGATCGTGTTCGATGACGATGACCGGGTAGACCTGAAGCGGTTCGGCTGGTTGAACCAGGGCAGGCTTGACAAATAACGAGGTTTGCCTACAATACATACAATTCTATGAAGAAAGAACGCCGGAGCAAGAAACAGAAGATCGGGGAAATGTTGATCAAGGCGAAGCTGATCACCAAGAGTCAGTTGGAAAAGGCACTGCGCAATCAGAAAAAAACCAGAAAACGTCTGGGTGAGATACTCATGGAGATGGGGTATATAAAGTCAGCCGATCTCGTGCGTATGCTCAGCCAGCAGGCTGCGATCCGGTTCCTTGAACTACGGGTTGAGATGCTGAATGAGAAACTGATCAAGTCGTTTCCCGAGAGTTTTCTCTATCGTAATTATGTGATCCCTGTTATTGAGACCGGAAAAAAACTCACGGTAGCCGTGGGCGACCCGATCGATCATACCATTGCTGCGGGTATCGCCAAATATAGTGACAAGGAAATTGAACTTACCGGTGCAGACCCCAAACAGATCATACGGCTGCTGGATAGATTCTTCCTTGCAGAACAGACCGAGGGGATTCTGAAGAAAACAAAACGATCTCGGTAAAAAAAATATCATCACTACCCAGGTTGACAATCCGTACGTAATACATAGAATATTCTATGTGCGGACGATTCGTACGCAAATGTTCGCTCGATGAGATCAAAGACGAGTTCGACGTCTTTGAGATACAGTGGGCGTGGGAACCCAGTTACAATGTTGCCCCGGGGCAGGATATCGCCGGGATCATCAATGACGGAAAGAATATACTCACGACATTCCGCTGGGGCTTGATACCGTGGTGGGCGAAAGAGGAATCGATCGGCTACAAGATGATCAATGCCCGGGCAGAGACACTCGCCGAGAAACGAAGTTTTTCCAAGGCGTTCAAAACACAACGATGTCTGATCGTTGCCGATGGATTTTACGAATGGCGCAAGGTCAGTACGAAAAAGTTTCCTATGTACATACATCTTCGGTCGGGAAAACCGTTCGGGTTCGGCGGGCTGTACGATACCTGGAAAGCACCGGATGGTAAGAAGATAATTTCATGTACGATCATCACGACCGAACCGAACGATGTCGTACGTCCGCTCCATAACCGGATGCCGGTCATTATTCCCCGTGATGCGCGCTCGCTGTGGCTGGACAGCTCTGTAGAGGATCCCGCAGAGCTCATGCCGATCATGCAGCCATATGATTCAGGTGAAATGGAAGCATATGATGTCTCCCTGCAGGTCAACTCTCCGAAGGTTAACCGGCCTGAAAACATCAAGCGTATTCCGAGACCCGAGGACGTCGAACAGAATCTTTTTGAATAACTGAGCAACAAGAAATACGGTATCTCAAAAATATGGCAGAGAAATATTGATATCCATTTTGTCATTGCGAACCCGCCTTTTAATTTTGGGGTGTGGCAATCTCGAAGATTGCTTCGTTTCCTATAGTCGCTCGCAATGACAGAGAATAGGTTGATTTCATTGAAGGTGTTGGGAAGTTCCTTTTGTTGCGACCGTGTTTCCATGATTCACCTGTTTTGTTATGTCATGCCTTAATTCTGCCGGGTGGCACTTCATAGTATAACGTTTCGCCAACTAATACAGGTAAGGGTAATCGATCTTCAAAGAAAAATGCATTTTTAACATATCCTTGACAGTGGGCGTATTTCCACTATGATTAGATAACAATCATCTATATGGGTCAGAGAAAAGAATTCCGCATCACTATTCCCAATGAAAAAGGTCAGATCTGGCGCCTGTGTGATGCGTTGTTTCAGCGAAAAGTCAATCTCAAAACGGTCGCGGGATTTGCTGCACATTACGGAATACTCGCTATCATAACCGACAAGGAAGACGTTACACGCGAAGTACTGAAGGATTTGGGGCTCAAGTTCCATGAGATCGAGCTGCTTACGATAAAACTTTCCAATATGCCGGGCGAGATCGCCTACTATGCGAAAAAATTATATGATGCAGATATAAATATCGAGGCACTGTATATGGTCGGAGAGTCGACGAGCGAAGGAGAGATCGCAATTGCGGTCAGTGATCTCGAACGCGCACTGAAGGTGTTGGGGCAGTGAGTTTAGAAGTTATTCCGGACATACAGGGAAATCCGAATACCGATGTATAAATATGCAGTTAGCGCGGTCATCGTTACTTCGATCATGGTACATTGCGGTAATGTAACCAAGGCAGATTCCGGGTCGCCCGAGATGGCAGATAAGGTGCTTGTGTTGGCCGACAGCGTCTTTGATGAACATGTGAAGGCACTGAAAGCGCGGGTGCCGGATGATTTCACCATCTTCGTTCAAAGACCCTTTGTCGTTATCGGTAATGAAGAACCCGACAAAGTAAGGCACCGGAGCACGAGGACCGTGAAATGGGCGATCGACCTTCTCAAAAAGGATTTTTTCACGAACGACCCCGCGTACATCATTGATATCTGGTTGTTCAGGGACAAGACTTCTTATGAAAAATACGCATGGGAGTTGTTCAATGACAAACCAGAAACACCTTTTGGCTACTATCTCGAGGAGGAGAAAGCACTGCTTATGAATATCAGTACCGGTGGAGGAACGCTGGTGCATGAAATGGTACATCCATTCATGCGTGCGAATTTCCCGGGCTGCCCGCCGTGGTTCGATGAGGGCATGGCATCACTCTATGAGCAGTGCGGCGAAAAGGGCGGTCACATCTACGGGTATACGAACTGGCGGCTCGAGGGGCTTCAGGAGGCTGCCGAAAGTGGTCGTGTTCCCTCATTCAAGACACTCACTGCAATGAGAGCGACAAAATTCTACCTTCAGGACAAGGGTACCAATTACGCTCAGGCACGGTATCTCTGCTACTATTTACAGGAACAGGGTCTTTTGGTGAAATACTATCACGAATTCCACGAAAATGTCGATGATGATCCTACGGGATATATAACTTTGCAGAAGGTGCTCGGAGTGGAGGATATGAAGGCGTTCAAGAAGAAATGGGAAACGTTCGTGATGAAACTGAGTTTCCCGTAATTGAGAATGTGAAGTGAGAAAAGTACTCACGATAATCTGTGCGGCGATTGCTACAGGGATGGTGTTTACCGGCTGTGGTAAATCGATCGAGGTGGAACTCGTTTACCCTGAAGACGGTGCTGTGGTCAGCAGTATAGTGACACTCTATGCCGAGGTGTTCAATACGGTCGCTACACGTACTGAATTTTACATTGATGATTCACTTCACTGTACCGTGCTCATAGAACCGTACGAGTGTTTGTGGAGCACGTATGATCTTGACGACAATTCTGTTCACGAGATCTACGTGATTGCCTATGACAGGGACGTGACCATCGATACATCACCGGTGGTGCAGGTGACCGTGATGAACGGCAGTGTGCGCTTTGCCGATGATTTCGAAATGTATTTACCGTTTGGCTATCCGTACCCGACCTGGTATAATATCTGGCACGGCATGGACACTGCATATGTGACCGACTATGTCGCTCATTCGGGTAACCAGAGTTTTAGGCTCGGCGGTTCATCCCAGTATCCGCGTGTCGATGCCGTGGACCTGGTGCTCGATGATGTGAACCTTCTCACATATGAATATTCGGTCATGGTCTCAGACAGTACAACCGGTACCCAGACCGGATTCTTTGTATTCATCAGTCCCGATCTCGGGGCGGTTGTGAACGGTGTTCAGTTCAATTTCGAAGATGGCTACATACACGTGCGGGGGGTCTACGACTATAATACCGGTCAGCCGTGGTTCCAGGATACCTGGTATAACGTTCGCGTTGAAGTGGATTATGACAGCCTTTTCATGGCAGTGTGGTTCGACGATTCATTGATCGTCAGCGGACTCCATGCGGCATCCCGCGATACATCATCCATTTTCATGCTCGCGACGCAGTTTGCCGGTGGTGGTATTGCGTATTATGATGATATATACATCATGTCTGGTGAGAATTTCGACGCATCGCGTCCTGTGGTGATCGATGAAAGGCAGGGAATACGATGAGTGGAATAGTTGGTATTGTCTCCAAGAAAGAATGCAAGAACGATCTTTTCTACGCAACAGATTATCACTCCCATCTCGGGACATCATACGGCGGCATCGCCGTTTTCGACGGTAAGCACTTTCAGAAAAAGATACATACCATTGCCAAGGCTCAGTTCAAGTCACGATTCTCCGAGGATCTCGATTTCGTGCACATGCAGGGCAACCGCGGTATCGGTGTTATCAGCGACCGGGATACCCAGCCCTTGATCATGCGGTTGAAATTCGGCGAATATGCTATGTGCGGTGCAGGATTTATCGACAATCAGAATGCACTCGCTCAGGAACATATTGATAAAGGGGTCGTTTTTTCCGAGATGCCCAATGGTCAGGTGAATCAAATAGAACTGGCGGCAAAACTCATCAACCAGGGCAAGACACTCCCCGATGGTATCGAGTATCTCCATGACCGGATAGACGGATCATTCTCCCTGCTCTTACTCGGCCAGGAAGGACTGTACGCGGCACGGGACCGCTATGGGAGGAGTCCATTGGTCCTTGCCAGGAAACATGATACCCGTATCGTTGTCCTGGAGAGTTGTTCATTCAAGAATCTCGGATTTGAGATTGAACGTTTCCTGGGGCCTGGTGAGATCATCTTGCTCAACGAGGGCAAAGTGGAACAGGTGAAAAAACCGCGCTCCTTGCTGCAATTATGCACTTTTTTATATGTATATGCAGGTTTCCCCGCATCAGAATATGAAGGCAAGAACGTGGAAGAATTCCGTGAGTATTCAGGCAGGATCATTGCGCAGCGCGATAACGTTGAGATCGACCTGGTTGCCGGAGTAGCGGATTCGGGTACCGCGTATGCGCACGGGTATGCCCACGAGTCCGGGGTGCCGGTACGCATTCCGCTCCTCAAGTATACACCGGGGTGGGCGCGCAGTTATGTACCGCCGTCCCAGGAAACAAGGGACCTGGTGGCACTCATGAAACAGATCACTGCTGATGCATTGATAAAAGACCAGCGCATACTCATTACCGAAGACTCGATCGTGCGTGGAACCCAGCTCAAAAATTACCTGCTGGTAAAACTGTGGGATGCCGGCGCACGAGAGGTTCATGTCAGACCGGCATGCCCGGCGTTAATGTACCCGTGCAAGTTCCTGTATTCGACCCGTCAGCTGGATGAGCTCTTCGCACGGAGGATCATCAAGAACATGCACGGTAAACACATAGACGATATCACGGTGTATCTCGATCCTGATTCCAACCAGTACAAAGAGATGATCACCGAAATGGAGAAAGACCTTCATGTCACGACTCTGCGATACCAGCGCCTGGAGGACATGATGGGGGCGACCGGTTTGCCCAAAGAGAATCTGTGCACGTACTGCTGGACCGGTGAGGAACCGGAAAAAGCGTAAATTATCGATTAATCACGAGTCCAAACCTACACTTATTCCCAGTTATCTGACGGTGTTTTTTCTATGAGTTTTTTCTCGATGAGATATTTATAAGCAGCGATCGCTGCTTTCGCGCCTTCGCCAGCAGCGACGATGATCTGCTTCTCGGGTACATCGGTCGCATCGCCGGCGGCAAAGAAGCCCGGAATATCCGTGCTGTTGTCGCTGTGTACGGGGATCTCACCCCGTTCGTTCAGTTTGACAAGATCCCGGACCGCGTCCGTATTCGGACTCAACCCGATCTCGAGAAATACACCATCGACTTTGATGCTGGTGGTTCCTGGATCTTTAGTCGATGACAAAGAGATACCCTGCAGTTTCTCATCCCCCAGGAATTCGGATACCGACATGTTTTTATGGAAGGTAACGTTCGATGCCTTTTTTACTTCCCTGATAAGGGCATCATCCGCCGAAAACCTGTCACGGCGGTGAATGACATGGATCTCTTTGGCATACCCGACCAGATCACGTGCTGCGGTGAATGCGGAGTTACCTCCGCCCACAACGGCTACTTTTTTGTTTTTGTACAGCGGGGCATCGCATGTTGCACAGAACGCAATTCCGTGTCCGATAAATCGGTCTTCACCGGGTACGCCCAGTCGTCGGTACTCTTTACCTGTACAGAAGATAACGGAACGTGCCTTATACATTTTATCATCTTCGGTTTTCACGAAAAGCAAATCCGTATCCGTGCTGACCGTCACGACATTGGCACCGATACTCTCGGCGATCGGGTATGCCTCGGCGTGGAACATGAACTGTTCTTTTAATTCTTCACCACTTATCCCGGGAAGACCGAGGTAATTGTCGATCGAAGCAGTATACGCGATTTGTCCACCAATATCTTTGCTTACGAGCAGCACGTTCATCTGCTTCCGTGCTGCATAGACCGCTGCCGAGAGCGCTGCCGGACCACCTCCGACAATGATCGTATCGTAGACCGCTTTCGCCTCAGGCTTGCGGACGTGACGGTGCCCCTGCGCTTCACGGATCATGGTCTTGATTCTTTCGTATTCTTGGACGTCGACCGCCTTGAGTACTTCAAGATACACGGCTTGTACTGGTTGTGCGCCCTCAAAACTATGTTTTCCGTTGATCATGGTCTTGGGTACGCCATAGACTTCGTATTTTTGTGATAGGTCGGGGAATTCCTCGCTCTCTATCATGTCTGCCCGTATATTCTCGTTGACCATGGCGAGTTGATGCGCAGCGTGAACCGCTTTGGGGCAGTAGGGGCAGCTTAAGGTGGTCATAACCTCGATGTGCACCGGTTTTTTTATTTCCCGTATCATCTGTTCCAGATCCAGGTGGATACCAGAAGTCCCTGTGCCGACCATGACGATCGCTTGCATGAGCGAGGTGAATTCATGTCCGGCGGTTAGACCAAAAAAACGGATATCGTAGTCCTGTTTACCGATGATGGCTGTCGCGGGCACTTTATCGATATTGTATTCATGAGCTTTGTCCGTATGTTCTGTGCGATCATAGATCTGTAGTTTCAGGTTGTTTGATAGCGATGTTAGTTCTTCGAGCAGTTCCTGTTGTTTGCCGCAGAACTGACAGTTCTTTTTATCCATAAAAAAAATGATCTCTACATGACGTTTTAGTTTCTCGAAGAGGGGGATGACTTCTTTTTTGACCTTATCATCGATTATCTTGGCCACTTCGTATTATAGTAGAGATACATGACATGTCAACGGAAAAACCCAGGATGTCTTGACGGTGTGCGAAAAAATCTATACACTGTATGAAATGACGTGCGAACGATTGCAGAAAATAATTGCGCGGGCGGGCATTACGTCGCGGCGCAGGGCTGAAACGCTTATCAGTCAAGGGCGCGTGAGCGTAAACGGAAAGATCGTCGACACACTCGGCATGAAGGTCGATCCTGACCGGGATGTCGTTACGGTCGATGGTCAGGTCATCAGCAGAGAGCGTGTACCGCACCGTTATTTTCTCGCCTATAAACCGAAGAACATGATCACCTCCCTGGCCGATCCCGAAGGGAGGCCGACTATCACGCAACTGCTGCGTACTCATAGAATCCGTACCAGGGTCTATCCGGTCGGCAGGTTGGACTGGGATGCAGAAGGATTGCTTTTTCTGACCAATGATGGTGACATGGCTCACCGGGTCATGCATCCCCGCACGCATTTTGTGAAGGTGTATTTGGTGAAGGTAAACGGGCATCCCACAGGTGACGATATACGCCTGCTGCGCAGGGGGGTGAGAATCAGTCCTCGGATCAGGACGCTTCCAGCAAAAATAGTGATAGAGAAGCGCGGCAAGATCCATACCTGGTTCCGTGTGTCCTTGCGAGAGGGACGCCAGAACCAGATCAAGCGGATGTTCGCAGCTGTTGGACATATGGTACTGCATATCAAACGGATTGCGATCGGTCCGCTAAACATTGGCCGGCTGCGCGTGGGTGAGGTACGACCGCTGACCGTACGTGAATTCAGATTGCTAAAAAGATCCCTCGACAAGCAAATATGACCGGTGGCGCGATGCTCATAGTATTTTTTCAATGAAGATTCGTTGACCAGGTATGAACAAACAGTATTATATCATATGAAACTAGAAAAACTTTTTTCCCGCTACAAACCGATTATCGCGGATTATGAGAGTTTTCTCAGTATGCTGCGCAAGCCGCTTGTGCAGAGTTTTCGTATTAACACGCTCAAGGCGAGACCAGACGATATCGCCTTGCTGACAAGCGATCTCAAGACCTGCCGGCTGCCTTTTTATGAACACGGGTTCAGACTCGAACGAAAAATGTCCCTGGGGAATCACCCGGCGCATATGCTGGGACTTCTTTATATTCAAGAAATAGCATCTATGCTGCCAGTACTCGTACTCGATCCTAAACCCGACGAGGTAGTCCTCGATCTGTGCGCAGCTCCGGGTTCAAAGACAACCCAGATCGCCCAGGCAATGGATAACCGCGGTCTTCTGGTCGTGAACGAGGTAAATAACCGCAGGAAGCAGGGTCTGCTTCAGAACATCAAACGCTGTGGTCTGCTGAACGAAGTCGTGATCGGTCTGCGTGGTCAGCGGATCGACCGTGTGTTCCCGGATTACTTTGATCGTATCTTGATCGATGCACCGTGCAGTGCCGAGGGAACAGTACGCAAGTCAAAGGCAGTACTCTTTCACTGGGGTGTCAGGAATATCGAGCGGATGGCACGGATACAGAAAGGATTGATCGTCTCTGCATTCCGGGCGCTCCGTCCCGGCGGGGTGATGGTGTATTCCACCTGTACCATAGCGCCGGAAGAAAATGAGGCTGTCGTTGCGTACCTTCTGGAACGTTTTCCTGAAGCCGATCTCCTGCCGGTATCAATACCGGGGATAAAACTGCGACCAGGCATCACTACGTGGCAGGTGGAGAATTTTAATGAGAGAATAAAAAGATGCGCTCGAGTACTACCGCAGGACAACGATACTGCTCCCTTCTTCATCGCCAAGATATCCAAGATGGGTCTGCAGAAGAAACGCGTCGATTACCTGGGGAAGATCGTATACGAACACAGTTACGTGGTTGCCCTATCGAGGCGCTTCGGCATTGATAATGCACGCTTCCAGGAATATGCGGTTTTTCATGGTCAGGACCGGGATACTACGTATATTGCGACACCACAGGTTTTTAGTTTCCGGGAGGTGAGGACTTCGCGCAAGGGACTGGAATTCGGTAAAATGTACGGTCAGGACATAAAGCCGGATAATGACTGCATACAGATATTCGGCAAAAACGCGAAGGAAAATATCTACGAAATGACCGGAAGTGAATTACGACGTTTTCTGAAAGGTGAGACGGTGAAACCGAGTTCCCCGCGCGATATGACCAAGGGATTTGTCGTGCTTGTATACAAGAAACTTCCCGTAGCGATCGGCAGGTATAACGGTCAGACGATCAAATCAGCAGTAAAACGAGACCGTAGGATTCCACAGTAAAACCGTAGAGCGTAGTGCGTGAAGCGTAAGGCGAAATAAAGCCTTGTGCGTAACGCGTAAAGCGTATTGCGAGAATAATTTTTTTGGTTCATAGTTCTTAGTTTTTAGTTCCTAGTTCGTAGTATACAGTGTCTCCGTTACTCCGTCACCCCGGTACTCTCATACTATCTTCTTTAATTGACTATTACGAGAAATTCACTATACTAACAGCATGATTGATTTGAAGACCATCAGGAATATAGGTCTTGCCGCGCATATCGATGCTGGCAAGACAACGACAACCGAGCGTATCCTGTATTATACCGGAAAGATCCGTCGTATGGGTGAGGTAGACGAAGGTTCGGCGACCATGGACTGGATGCAGCAGGAGCGGGAACGTGGTATCACCATCACCTCGGCGGCGACCACATCGCATTGGAAAAAATACCGCGTCAACATCATCGATACGCCCGGACATGTCGATTTCACGGTCGAGGTTGAGCGGTCGATGAAAGTCCTCGATGGTCTCATAGCGATTTTCTGCGCCGTGGGCGGGGTTCAACCCCAGTCAGAAACGGTGTGGCATCAGGCAGACAAGTATCGCGTACCGCGGATTGCATTCGTCAATAAAATGGACCGTATCGGCGCCGATTTCTTCCGGGTGATCAAGCAAATGCACGATAAGCTCTCACTCGTGCCGATAATACTCCAGGTACCCATTGTCGATCACGGTGGATTCCACGGCGTTATCGATCTTGTTGAAAACAAAGCGTACTTTTGGGACGAGGAGACGCTCGGAGCGAAATACCGGGTGGAGGAGATCCCGGATGATTACCGGGAACAGGCAGATGAGTACCGAACAAAGATGTTCGAGGCGATCGCTGAACACGATGAGGAGATATTTGAGAATTATTTTGCCCGCAAGCCGATTCCGATAGACAGGATCAAAAAGATCATACGGAGAGAAACGATCACGTTGAATCTTGTACCCGTACTGTGCGGGTCTGCCTTGAAGAACAAGGGAGTGCAGACGCTGCTCGATGCGGTCATCGATTATCTTCCGTCACCGGTCGAGGTCCCGCCCGTATATGCACTGAACCCGAAGACGGGTAAGATGGAAGAACGCAAACCATCGATCGATCAGCCGTTCTCGGCATTTCTCTTCAAGGCACAAACAGATCCACACATGGGACTGTTGAATTATATCCGGGTGTACTCGGGTGAGGTGAAAGCCGGGGACAAGATACTCGTGTACCCACCGGAAAGATTGGATCGTGTCAGTAAGCTGCTGCTCATGCACGCCAACAAACGTGAGGAACGCCCGTCACTATCGGTCGGTGAGATCGGCGTGATAACGGGACTGCGTGAATGCAAAACAGGCTATACCCTGTGTTCCCGGAAAAATCCGGTTACGTTCGAGGCGATGAAATTTCCCGAGCCGGTCATCTACGTGTCATTAGAACCCAAGACGAAAATGGATGATGTGAAACTCGACAAGACATTGAAACAGATACAGATCGAAGATCCGACGTTCAAGGTCAGGACAGATGAAGAAACGTCCCAGCGGATCATATCGGGGATGGGTGAGTTGCATCTTGAGATCATTGTCGATCGTTTGAAGCGGGAGTTTGGTGTAGCATGTAATGTTGGAAGACCTCAGGTATCGTACAGGGAAACAGTGACCGCAGAGGCGCGCGCCGAAGGTCGATTTATACGGCAGACCGGAGGTAAAGGGCAATACGGCGTGGTCCGGCTCAGTCTTACGCCAGGAGAACGTGGTGATGGAGTCGTCATCGAGAACCGTCTCAAAGAAGGCACCATTCCGCGGCAGTTCGTCCCCTCGATCGAAAAAGGCATACGCGAACAGGCAGAGGTCGGGGTATACTGGGGGTACCCCGTCATAGATATCAAGGTGGCCATACTCGATGGGGCTTTTCATCCGATCGATTCGTCGGAGATGTCTTTCAAGGTAGCGGCACAGATGGCATTCCGGGATGCTTTCATGAAGGGAGAACCGGTCCTCCTGGAGCCGATCATGTCTCTGGAGATCATTGTTCCGGAATCATATATGGGCGATGTCATCAACGATCTCAATGCCCGCAAGGGTAAGATCATCGAGATCGAGGCGAACAAGCGTGAGAAAATAATCACTGCAAGCCTTGCCTTGGAAAAGTCGTTCGGCTACGCAACGGACCTGCGTTCAGTAACACAGGGACACGGGATTCACACGATGCAATTTTCGCATTACGCACCCAAAGAACAGAAGCCCGAAGTTCAAAGTTAACGATCGCTGCAGGCTCTGATATTCTGTAAGTCATGGGTCAAGGAGAGGATGTATGAAAAAGGAATGTTTATTCATCGATGTTTTCACCGATATCCCGTACACCGGCAATCAGCTTGCGGTCTTTCCTGACGTTGTGCAGCTTACTCAGGATAACATGCAGGCGCTTGCCAACGAGATAAATTATTCGGAGACCACTTTCATTGTTGAAAGCCAGGACCCGTCGTACGATTTTCAAGTGAGGATCTTCAATCCGAAGAACGAGATGCCGTTTGCCGGTCATCCCATACTCGGTACCGCGTTTGCCATAATACATATCCTGAAACGATGGGATAGCACGCGCGGGCTTCTGCGGTTAAAAACACAGGTCGGGGTCATACCGATCGAAATTGTCGATGGGGTTTTGTGGATGCAGCAGAATCAACCGGAATTCTACGGTGACCATACAGATAAGGAAAAGCCGGCGAACTTCATTGGTTTATCGCCCGACGATCTCATGGATGAGCTTCCCGTGGAAGAGGTTTCAACCGGTAACCGCATGATGATAATTCCCGTTAAAACACTCGATGCGGTTCGGCGCGCTGAGGGGAACGTTCTGCATCTGAAGCAGTTTTTCGGTGAACGAAATGCCGGACCGTACCTGTTCACGTTCGAGACCACGCGACCAGAAGCAAAGGTGCACACGCGCTTCTTTGCACCGCATCTGGGTATCATTGAGGATGCGGCGACCGGTTCGGCAGCAGGGCCCTTGACCGCATACTTACTCAAACATAGCGTATTCGGCGAGCGTTTCGAGATTATCAATGAACAGGGTGTTGAGATGAATCGACCTTCACAGATACATATGAAGGGCGAGAAACACGATGATCAGTACGTGGTCAAGATCGGCGGCAGGTGTGTCTTTGTCGGGACGGGTGAATTTACAGTTTAGCATACGTATAATGTAGCAATTATTTGTATTTGCGATCGGTGAGGGTTCACCAGGGCATTGAAGGTTTGAGGGAGACGCGGCTCGATGGTTCGATCCTCCATGTGTCCTGACGCTTCCTTTTAACATCATCGAGGGTAATGATGTCACCCCGCGCGATGCGGTCAAAATCGTCATTCTGTAAATTCCTTGATGTGTCCAGGCGTACAAGCTCGACCCGCCCTGTGGGGGTACATAAATAACACCTCTTCCTGCCCTTCTCTTTCAGCAGATTGCTGACCACCAGAAAGTCCGACCTGCTTCTTTCCCGATACTTTCGTTTCGACAGTACGAGATACGAGAACTTCAAGCGATCGATTTCCCGGTGCAAGGTCTTGTTGAGCATCTGTATGTAGTGGGGTGGTTGCCATACGCGTGATTGATGACACCATTCTTTACCCTTTCGCACGGCAGCGAGTGGACAGGTGCGTTCATGCAAGCATGGGAGGAGTATATGGTACGTATGTTCCTGCAGGAGTGAATCCCTCAAGCGCATGAGCCTGCGGGACAAGATGCGGGACGCAGGTTCGATGATGACTACGATGCCGTCATCGGTTGCGTACCGGAAGATCTGCCCAATATATTTCTTTGGTATAACCTCGTCCTGTTCGATTTCTGCCAGTGCGTTGGCAAGAATGACTACATCGAATTTTCTCCGTGTCTTCAGCAGGAGTGCCCCGTCTAGTTGATGCCGGCGCAATGTGACACGGAGCCGACTGTCGTCTTTTTTGACAAGGAATGCGATCTGTCGGCATGCCTTCAGCACAACAGCCGACCGGTCGATGCCGGTTAGTGAGATTCTATGATTTTTTTTCAGCGCATAGTATGTTCCGAACATCCCTGCTCCGTGCCCGCAGCCAATATCGAGTACGTGTAGTGTTTTCTTACCTGTAAAACAGAGGGGAAATCGATTCTGTAACCACCGGGTAATCATCCATGATTTCATAAGATTTATAGGGAAATGATATGCGAGGTAGGCATCACTGTATTTGTCTTTTCCAGATTTTGTGTGTATGAATTCGTGCGTTAATCTGTGTAACTGGGCGCTCAAAGACCTGATTCTTCGCACATCAAAAACTTTTCGGGCATGGTCATGTAATCCAAGTAGTCTGAGCAACATGGATTCGATCTCGGGCAGCAGCCGTATCATTGTGGATATTGCTGATTATATGGGTACGATCTCGGCACCTGCTTCTTTGAGTATGTCCCGCGTGTGGTCATCCGAGGTGAAATAGATGATCTGATTGCCCTCGTCTACGTATTTTTTCAACAACTTCACCAATCTCGAACGGCGGTTCCAATCTGCAAAGATGAATGCATCGTCAAGGATCAGGAAGCTTCCCCGTTCATATAAACGTTTCAGTGCTGCAATCCTGAAACAGAGCAGGAGTTGATCACGGGCGCCACTGCTCAGATCGTTGACATTATAGACATGATTGGAATTGTCGGTTGCGAGGAAGTCTTGTTTTTTTATTTCAACCTTAATGTACCGTTCGGATACAAAATGGAAATAATCACTAAGGCTGTCATCGCCTGTGATGATTGTTTCCAGCAGTTTGTCGTATTCGATGCTCATCTGTTTCAAGATATCCCTTGCGGCATGTGCCGCTTTTTTCTCCAGTTCATAATTGTTCAGGGCATTGGTCAAGGTGTTGTATTCGATGAAGGCATCGTATTCAGATTCTACTCCGAACTTAGCTTTGTACGTTTCTTTGAAGATCGTGATATCACTCTTCAGTTTATCGATTTTTTGCTGGACTTGTTTGATTTGACTTCGTGTGGGCTCTTCTTCGGTGATATCTATGTCATCCTCCGGCGGTTCTTGATGAAGCTTTTCGATCATCCGCTTCCACTTTCGATCGTCCTTTTCATGGAGCATGCCAGCCAGTTTACCGTGCACTATGCTCATATTATTTTCCAGTTTTCGTTTTTCATCGATTTTCTGCTTCAGATCAGCAATCTCGGCGCAGCCGGTTTTATCTCTGATCTCGGAAAGTTTCTGATCGCTCCTGGACTGTTCTATTGCCTGTGTGAGATGCTCTGTGAGTTTTGATTTTTCCTGCAGCAGGGTCTCTTTCCTGATCGTCTCGTCACGCATTGTTTCGATGCGCTCGGCAACTTCTTCCAGGCTGTTTACATCCGGAAAAACTTTCTGAGCTTTCCTTAGCGCTGTGTCTTTTTCGGTCACGAGTGTCAACATTACATGTCGTCTATACAGGGTGAAGATGAAGAATATACAGCTGAAACCGAAGAGCACGAATGCCGGGACCTTAAGAAAACCGGACACGAAGGAGAAGGCGACGAGTAACGCGGCAGCCACACATATGATCCCGGGATACACCAGGCTCGGAATGCGGACTTCATCTTCGGCACGCATGATGCAAGCATGAAGACCTTCTGTCTGGACACGTTTTTCCTGTTTTCTGAGTGTGCCGATCTCCTCTTTCAGTTCGGACATTTCCCGCTGTGTGGTCTCTAGTTTGTCCTTATCGCGCTGTTGTGATTTTCGAGCCGCTTCGCATTCCTGCCATGTATTAAGATACTCGTATTTGTAACGTTCATATACCTGCAGCTGATTGGACAGGTCAGTGTACTCGTCGTACAATGATATGAGCTGTTTGTATGTGCGATAATTTTTCATGTGTTCGATGGAATCGAGTCGGTGCTGGTTTTCTTGGTGGTATTCCACGAGTCTGGTCAATTCAGTTTCCTGTTTTTCTATTCCATCCATTTCGGTGATATACTTCTTCAATTGTTCCTTGCGCAGTGTTTCCTGTTCCACGAGATGCTGTTTTTTTTCTTTCCACTCACCGCGTCGGTCTGTGAGTCCTACGGCGTTGAATATTTTCGCGTCGATCTTGGTAAAGGATATGTCTTGATCCATGTGACTCAATAATGCCTTCAAACTGTCCCAGAAATGCTCTCCGCCCGATCGATCAAAGATAGCGGACTCTGCTGCCTCTATGTACATGATATGTGCAAGGTCGCCGATGGGAAGTTGTGCGATTTTTTTTCTGCTCGGAAGTGTGATCCGTCTGTCATCGGCAAGTATCTCGATCACAACATCGGCCGGTTTGCCATAGCGAAGCCCTTGCGGATTCCTGCGGAATATGATATAAGCCATGGCTTCGACGATCGTAGTTTTACCGGATTCGTTCTGACCGAAAATACAAACAAAATGACCGGGCTTGAGCACAAATTTCTTGATCGGTCCATAGTCGTGTATAGCGATCCTGTCTATCTTCATTTTAAAATATCGTTGAATATAGGAAACATCAGTTCGAGCAGTTTGATCCTTGTGGTCTCATCGAGATGAGCCGATTTGTCGACGAAATCCCGGACAAGCTTGTGTTCGATAATGACGTCCCAGGGCTGCGGTTCGATTTCGATTCTACGTTGAACGAATTTCTGCATAAGGGGTTCGATCATCTTTGAGGCGCGCTCTTTGAACGTCCTGTCCTTTTCAGCGGTATATCCACGGACAGCAATGTACGGCAGGGAGGTGTGTGTGTCGAGTCCGGCGAGAAAGGTCTCAATCTCCTGGAGGGTACGTTCTTCCACGCCCGGAAATATATAAAATATTTTGCGCACCCAGTAAGGAGCACTGTCTATCAAAACTCGTTCGATCTGGAGGGTGTTCTTGTCGATGGTTACAAGGGAGCACGCGCGCGGCTCGGTACACTTGGTATCGAGCGCGCTCGGTGAACCGGGATACACGACATGGGTGTCGCCGTATGTAGCTGCAATATACCGTGCATGAAGATGACCAAGGGCAACATACCGGGCGCGATTTTCCAGATGTCCGGGCAAAATAGGCATATAGCGGGTCTCAATATCATCGAGCATGGAAAAAATGAAGGATTGATCGTAGAGCGTGCCGTGGGCGATGAGGATATCCGGCTGTTCATGCAGGTCCTGGAGACAGGTATTGAATCTGGTCTCTGCATAGGGCACGCCGCATATGTGAATGCCTTCATGCTCTGAGATTTCAAATGGCGTACTAACCAGTTGAACGACATTATTTCCGTAATCATACTCACGGCTGTACGATTTTCTGTCATGATTACCCGGTATGACAAAGAATCGAAAATCCGTACGGTTTGCCATGGCAGCTACCTGTGATCTCAATAAACTGGCGTCCTTGTCTGAGTTGAAGAGATCTCCGGCGACAATGATCCCGTTCACTCCCAGGTCTTCTGCCTTGGTGATGAGCCAGCCGAAAGCGTCTAGATCCTTCCCCGCTTCGAGGTGTAGATCGGCAGTGTGAAGGTATTTCATCGCTCTATTATAGACGGTTTTTGGGTAGAATCAATACTTGACACACGCAATAAATTGATTATGCTTTATTGTGGGGTATGGGTCGCCGTCTGGATGGTTGACGTCGAGCAAGATGGCGATTGACTTGTGTTTGCGTGCCGTCGGGCAACGCAATCCATAAGGAGGTGTCGTGAAACGAACGTTGTTGGTCATCACTTTATTGACAGCAATAGCTTTTTCCCAGACCATGATTGTGCGCGTGTATGTGCCGACCCGGCAGGATCTCAAGGTGCTCACTATGAGGTCCCTGGATATTGCCGCCGGACGGTACGGTGAGTGGTTTGATTTGGTTGTCGATCAGGAAGGCCTGAGCACGGTCATGGCATCGGGACTGCCGTATGAAGTCACGGTTCCCAGTATCGATCTTGCACGCGATGAGGTGCGTGGTGAATATTGTTCATATGCGGACATGGTGGACTCATTGATAACCCTGTCCTTGAACTACCCGGATCTCTGTCAACTCGATTCATTGCCATTTCCCACCTATGAAGGCAGGTGGATATACGGCGTTAAGATCTCTGATAATGTTTGGCTCGAAGAGTATGATGAGCCGAAGTTCACGCTCGATGGCTGTCATCATTCCCGTGAATGGGCTACGCCGCAGGCAGTATTGTTCTTCGCCGATTCCATGCTGACTTCCTACGGCATCGTCAGCGAATTGACCGAGATCATCAATACCACTGAACTATACTGTTTTCCGGTTATCAATGTCGACGGCTATGTCCATGACTACGGCGCCGGCGGTGACATGTGGCGCAAGAACCGTGAACCGTTCGGAGGCTATATCGGGACGGATTGTAACCGGAATTACGGCGGTGCCTGTAATGGTGAGGTCGATGGTTACTGGGGCGCTGCGGATGAGGACCAGTTGTCGCACCGTCCGAGCCGCGAGACATTTTGCGGGCAGTATGCGTTCTCGGGTGATGAGATATGGTCATATACGACATTCATTCGGGAGCGCAGGATAAGCACGGGTTTTTCCCTGCACAGTTACGGTGAACAGGTAATGTACCCGTGGGGGTACAAGGCTGCCGGCACACCTGATGCTGCGCTGTACGATGCTAAGGGTGCCCACATGGCGGGAATGATGCAGGGGGTATACGGCGGTACGTACACGCCGGGACAGTCGTATTACAATCCCTATCCGACATGCGGCAATACCCGGGACTGGGTGTACGGGTACAACAAATGGGTGGCAGGTGTTTCGTCCCTGTTCTACGGTGCCGAGATCGGCACCTGGTTCTATGAAGATGTCGGCAATCTCGATTTCATCTCACGGCAGGTGTTCAAGGCGGCGTCATATCTTGCCGGTTTCAGCGACAGCCTGGTACTCGTTGCCGATGGATTTGTCGCGCCGCCGGTCATATACTCCCTTGGTACCGTGGACGAAGATTTTACGATTTTTTGGCATGCCAAAAACAGTTTTGACAATAACCCCGAGCAGTGGGAACTGGTAGAACTTTCAGGTCTCACCGTAGTCCTTGATGACCTGGAAACCGGTACAGAACGCTGGATACTCGAGGGATTCACCCATACGACCGCGCAGTCGCACAGTGCGACGCACAGTTTCTTCTCGGGCGACTCTCCCGACATGAACCACGCCGTACGTACGGCATTTCCCTATGTTGTGCAGCCCGGCGACAGCCTGACCTTCTGGTGCCGATATGACCTGGAGACCAATTATGATGTGGCGGTGGTTGAGATATCGGAGAACACCAAGGAATGGTTCTGTCTTGCTGACCGTTTCAACGGGTCGAGTGCATGGACGCGCAAGGCGTATTCGCTCGAGGACTGGGTCGCTACATCAGTGTATTTCAGGTTCCGGGCAATGACCGACGGTCTCTATAATAATGGAGGGTTCTATGTCGATGATATTTCACCGGTGTGCGTATATGAAACAGTCGATACCATAACATCGACCCATCCCGATACGTCATACACCTTTGTCAACCATGAACCGGGCATATTCTACTATTATATAAAGGGTTATAATGCTGCCCACGGCTGGGGTGATTATTCGTGTCTAGAGCAGGCTGACGTGACGGTCGGTGTTGCTGAAATCCCTGACCATGAGTCATTCACTGACCGACTTACCTTTCAGGTACGACCGAACCCGTTCCAGAGTAAGGCACTGCTGTGTGTCGGCGGTTTGAACAGCGATGATCGCATGCACGCACGGTTTTCCGTTTATAGCAGTACCGGACAGATGATCAAAACCATCGCCCAAACTGTGCAGGGTGGTCGTCTGGTCTGTGAATGGGATGCTACCGATCAATTGGGTCGAACTGTTCCAGCGGGTGTGTACTTTGTCCGGTTACGAATCGACGGAAAGAGCACTGCCTATGATGCAGTGGAGCGCATCGTACTGGTGCGTTGAAGAACATGAAATGCACAATTTGTAAATATACCTTTATTTTCATTTTCAATTGGCCATAAGGAGGCATAATGAGAAAGATCTTTTTTCTCGTGATACTTTTCTCTCTTCCTGTTTTTGCTCTGATGAGCCCTGACCTTATACAGGTTATGTCATCCCGGGATGCAGACGATCTTATCCCTGTGGATATTGTGTTCAAGGCTCAGATGGATATACGTGAGCTTGAGAGTGCGGTCGCGGGTCTGTCCCGGTCTGAACGACGGGTTCTCGTCGCACAGCTCCTCACTGAGTTCTCGCGGGAACATCAATTCGAGGTGCTCGCGTATCTCCGTGAAATGGAGCAGCAGGGAAAGGTTCAAGAAATACGAACGTTCTGGATCAATAACGCGATATACTGTGAAGCAACACCAGAAGTGATACTGGCACTCGATATACATGATGATATATATTACGTTGACTACGACCTGAAGCACATGAAACTCGAAGAACCCCTGTATCAGGCAGCTCCACCTGACCGGACACGGGAGATTGCCTGGGGAGTACTTAAGGTCCGTGCCGATCAGGTGTGGTCGCTTGGGTATACTGGTGACGGCATCGTGGTCGGCGTCATCGACACGGGCGTCAATTATAATCACGTCGATCTTGCCAGCCATATGTGGACCGATCCGAACTACCCGAATCACGGGTGGAATTTCGAATATAATAATGATGATCCCATTGACCAACAGGGACATGGAACTCATTGCGCAGGCTCGGTCGCATCAGACGGAACTGCCGGTTCACAGTGCGGGGTTGCCCCCGAGGCGCAGATCATGGCATTGCGCGTACGCACCCAGGTTGATACTGTTGCCGAAAACCAGATATGGGCGGCAATGGAATTCGTCGTTTCACCACCCCTGTCACCGGCAAATGGCGGAGACCTGATTTCGATGTCTCTGGGATTCCGCTATATCTGGAACCCGCGTCGTTCTACCTGGCGCACGAACTGCGACAATATTGGTGCTGCCGGTGTGGTCATGATCGTGGCCGCGGGTAACGAGCGGCAGTACAGTACACCCCCGGAGGAAGTGCGCTGTCCTGGTGATGTTCCATCGCCCTGGCCTAATCCTGAGAACGGTTCGACCGGTGCGCAGTCAGCCGTGGTGACCATTGGTGCAACCGATATCAATGATTATATCGCTAATTTTTCCAGTGCCGGTCCCGTGACCTGGCAGAGCATAGATCCGTTCTACGACTATGCCTATCCGCCGGGTCTGGTCAAACCCGATGTTTCGGCACCCGGTGTCAATATTAAATCCTGTTCGTACACCAGTAATACCGGTTATCTTGACGGCTGGGACGGGACATCCATGGCGACGCCGCATGTTGCCGGAGCGGTTGCCCTGATGCTGGAAAAAAATTATCTGCTCACGACCCGCCAGATCGATAGCATTTTGCAGACCACCGCGGTCGATCTCGGTACGACCGGCAAGGATAATGATTTCGGTGCCGGTAGGATAGATGCCCTCAATGCCGTCAATGCGACGCCGGGCATGGGCGTATATTTAATGCTCGCTGATTACTGGCTGGTCGATACTGCACCCGGCGGCAATGGCAACGGCTGGTGGGAAAGCGGCGAAGAAATTGATCTTGTGGTCGAGATATACAATGCCGGTCTTGATACTGCCCAGGATGCATATGCAGTGCTCGGCACGACCGATCCCTACGCCACGGTCATCAGTGACAGCGTTTATATTGGTCAGATGCTGCCGTATGACACGATCGAGGTATCATATCGCGTTGGCGCATCCGTGTCTGCGCCGGCTGTGCATTCTGTTGATTTCGACCTTGCCTTAGATGCTACAGGCGGCTCATGGGATTACGGGTTCAGTATGTATATCAACCCGCTTCCCCTGCTCACCTATCAGTACCTGGAGATCAGTGGCGGTAATGGCGACGGTATTCTGGACCCTGGTGAGACCGTGGACATGGTGATTACGGTCAAGAACGAAGGCGTCCGTGATGCAGAGGACGTCACGTCGACCCTGCTGTGCGGTTCATCGTATATCACCGTCGATGATGACTCGGGATATATAGGCTTCATTGCGATAGATGATACGGCAAGTAATGCCGGTGACCCCTTTACCGTGACTGCAGACAGCGCGACACCGACCGGTACCGAGGTTGCGTTCGAGGTCGAGGTGGTGTCGGGAACATATATTGATACGCTCGATTTCTCGCTGGTCGTGGGCAAGAAGCATTACTTCCTGTGGAATCCGGACGAGACCCCGACGCCCGGGCAGAACATGCATCAGATCCTGGGTAATCTTGGGTATGAGGGGGATTACAGTGCGACGAGTCTCGCCAGTGATCTTTCCATGTACCAGGCGGTGCTCGTATGTGTCGGCATATACAGCAACAATTACGTCATCGACGCGGCCAGCCCGGAGGCGGCCGCCCTCGTCGATTTCCTGCAGAATCAGAACGGCAGGATGTATTTAGAAGGCGGTGATGTCTGGTACTATGATCCATCATGGGGTGGGTATGACTTCTGTCCTCTGTTCGGTATCAATGCAGTGGCTGATGGTAGTGATGATCTCGGTCCGGTGATCGGCGAGTCGAATGCCTTTACCACGGGTATGAATTTCAACTATGGCGGTGAGAACAACTGGATAGACCATATCGATCCCCAGGGATCCGGGTTCCTCATTTTCCATGACGGCGACGACAGTTACAATTGCGGAGTGGCGAACGATGCCGGTACGTACCGGACAGTAGGTACATCGTTCGAGCTCGGACTCCTGACCGATGGCAGCGGTGTTTCCACCCGTGAAGCACTCATCGATTCGGTCATGAAATTCTTCGGTATCGTACTGAACCCGGGTGTAGAGGAGTATCCGGGAACGACTACGCTGCCCCTGGTTACGCAGATGAATGCCGTGTATCCTAATCCCATGGTTCGCACGGTTCACATTTCGTACCAGCTGGCACGCCAAACATCGGTTTCTCTGACAGTGTACGATGCAGCAGGTCGCCTCGTGCAGAGGCTGGAACATAGTGTGCAGGACCCGGGTCTCTACACGACATCATGGGATGCAAGGGACATGCGCGATCGCAGTGTGCCTGCGGGTATTTACTTCATCAGTTTCCGCGCCGATGAGAACAAGAAGGTTGAAAAAGTCGTGCTGATGCGTTAAACTATATGAAACGTGGATTTCAGAAAGAGGTTTTATAAAAAACTTTGGGTTTGTGACAGATATGTGATTAAAGGAGGTTTGGTATGCAAAGGTTAACCCTTGTGTTGACGTTGCTGCTGGCGGTCGGCTTTGCTGCGACCGAAGTGGTGACGTTTGAGGACAACTGGGCACCGAATCCACTGTTCAACATGGTTTCCGAGACCTCAATAGGGTGCGAGCTGGTATTCAGCATGCACCAGATGGTCATCGAGGATCAGGAACTGGACGGCGTGATGATGAACGCCTATGGTGTACCGGCAGTGTTTTTACCGAGACCGGGTGCACCGAATATAAACGGTGCGTCGCGGTATATAGCAGTACCGCAGGGTGCCCGGGTACAGGTGACGGTCCTGGACCAGAGGACCGAGGTTATACACGGTGTCGAGGTGCCGCCGGCACCAGCGTATCCCCTGGAACACGATGAGCCACCACTTCTCTATGAAAAGGATACGAAGATCTACAATGTGGATGCCTTTTTCCCGGCTACACCTGTGATCATCTCGGATAGACGGACCGTGCGTGGTGTGGACATGGTCCTTGTGACCGTGATGCCGTTCCAGTATAATCCGGTCACCAAAGAATTGCTCGTACACAAGGATATCAGGTTCCGGATCGATTTTGTGGGCGGGAACGGCCGGTTCGGCGAGGACCGTCTGCGCAGTCGTTTCTGGGAGCCGATCTTCCGTAATAATCTGATCAATTACAGTTCATTGCCGGTCATCGACTTCTATGCTCCCGAGCGTCTGGAGCGCGACGGGTATGAATATGTCATCATCGTACCCGATGACGCGGTGTTCGAGGCATGGGCGGATACGATCAAGACATGGCGTAAACTCCAGGGCATATCCTGCGAGATCTATACTCTGACCGAGGTCGGTGGTTCGAGTGCGACTGCGATCGAGAACTTTCTGAACAACGCGTACTCGACCTGGAGTACGCCGCCGGCAGCATTCTTGCTGCTGTCAGATTATCCATCCTCTGGCGAACTGTACGGGATCACCTCGCCGATGTGGGACAATTACTGTGTTTCTGACAACATCTATGCCGACTATGACGATGATGATCTTCCAGACATGCATCACGGCAGAATATGTGCTCAGAACGAAGATCAGTTATCGCGCATCATAAACAAGTTCCTGGGTTATGAGCGTGAGCCCTACACGCACGCGCCGTTTTATGATAATCCATTGGTGGCGTGCGGATGGCAGGATGATCGATGGTTCCAGCTTGCCTCTGAGGTCGTACGCGGTTTCTTGATCAACGATCTCGGTAAAACTCCCGCGCGTGAGTACAATGTCGGTTCGGGTAATCCGTATGTCGGCGGCCCGTGGTCGACCCGTACCGGTACGACGCCGGTCGTGGCATACTGGAACGCATACGGGTACGTGCCGCTTACCAATCCCTATAATTATCAATGGTGGGATGAGGGGTCGGCAGGGGGTATCAATGACGCGATCAACAGCGGCGCATTCTTCATTCAGCACCGGGATCACGGCGCGACCTATGGATGGAGTGAGCCCAATTACGGCCTGGCTGACCTGAACGGTCTTGATAACGCATATTTTACCTTTGTCAATTCGACGAACTGTTTGACCGGAGCGTATGATTATTATACCGAGGTATTCGCCGAGAAGTTCTACCGGATAGAATACGGTGCCTGGGGTGCGAATGCGGCAAGCGAGGTGAGTTATTCCTTTGTGAATGATACTTATATTTGGGGCATGTGGGATTGCCTGTATCCGGAGTTCGATCCGGGGTATCCAATGGCTGATCTGACCGGGCAGGATGATCTGCGTCCCTGCATGGCAATGACCAGCGGCAAGATTTACCTGCATGCGATGTGGTTCCCTGACAGTGTCCCCGGCGTCAGCGGGTACCGCGTGTACACGGATCATCTGTTCCATCATCATGGTGACTGTTTTACCACCCTGTATTCAGAAATGCCACAGACCCTGAGCGTGAGCCATCCCGCGACCCTGTTGGCCGGTATGACCTCGTTCACCGTGACCGCGAATGACGGTTCGGTGATCGCCCTGACCGTTGGTGGTGAGATCATCGGGGTTGCCGAGGGTACGGGCAGTCCGGTCGTCATCACGATCTCCCCTCAGGTACCGGGTACGGACATGAAGGTGACCGTTACCAAGGCAAATTATTATCGCTATGATGTAGATGTGCCCGTGGTCTCGGGATCGTATGCGTACGTGACCATGATTGCCGGTATTATCGACGATGCGACCGGTAATGGCGACGGTTTGATCAATCCCGGAGAGAATATCGATTTCGGCGTCTGGGCGAAGAATGTCGGTGTCGGTACTGCCGATAATATATACGGCATGCTTTCGGAGTCAGACGAGTACGTGAGCATCGCCGTGGACTCGAGCTGGTACGGCGACATCGCCCAGGACGACTCGACCTTGTCTGATCCGTACTATGATTTCACCGTGGATGCTGATTGTCCGGATGGTCATATGATCGACTTCACGCTCGAGTTTTATGATAGCAACGACAGCATCTTCATATCATATCCTTCATACATGGTCTATGCTCCGGTACTGACCTATGAAGGTATCGTGGTCGAAGGCGGCAACGGCGACGGCATTCTCGATCCGGGTGAGACCTGTGATCTGGTAGCCACCCTCATGAACGAGGGCGGTGGCAGTGCGACCAATGTCACCTCGACCCTGCTGTGTTCATCACCGTACATCACGATCAATGATGACTCGGGTACATTCGGTACGATCCTGCCGGACAGCAGCGCGACGAATGCCGCTGATCCCTATAGCGTAACAGCAGACAGTACGACACCGATGGGGACCAACATTGATTTTGAAATCGAGGTCATTGCGGATAATTACGCCGATACGTTCGGTGTTTCACTGGTCGTGGGTAAGAAGCATTACTACCTGTGGAACCCGGATCCGACCCCCACGCCTGGTCAGAACATGCATGAGATCCTGGGTAATCTGGGATACAGCGGTGATTACAGCACATCGAGCCTTGCCAGCGATCTTTCCATGTACCAGTCGGTCATCGTCTGCGTCGGGATATACAGCAACAACTATGAAATCAGCGCGGGCAGTCCTCAGGCAAGCGATCTGGTCGATTATCTGCAGGACCAGAACGGCCGCATGTACTTAGAGGGCGGTGATGTCTGGTACTATGACCCGATGTGGGGCGGCTATGACTTTTGTTCCTTGTTCGGTATCAATGCAGTAGCTGATGGTAGTGATGATCTCGGTCCAGTGGTCGGTGAAACAAATGCCTTTACGACCGGCATGAATTTCAATTACGGCGGTGAGAATAACTGGATCGATCATATAAACCCGAGCGGCTCAGGATTCCTCATTTTCCATGACGGGAATGATAGTTACAATTGCGGGGTAGCGAACGATGCCGGTTCATACCGGACCGTAGGTACCTCCTTCGAACTCGGATTGTTGACCGACGGCAGCGGTGTCTCGACACGAGCAGCACTCATCGACTCGATCATGAAATTCTTCGGTATCGTGCTGAATCCCGGTGTCGAAGAAAATCCGGGCAGCGCCGGTCTGCCGATGGTGACCAGAATGAATGCTCTGTATCCGAATCCACTCGTCCGTCACGCGGCGATCCGTTACCAGCTGGCATCCACCGAGCACCTCCGCGTTCAGGTATACGACGCGGCTGGTCGTGTCGTTACAACCCTGGTCGATGAAGTCCGTGAGCCCGGGTATTACATGACTCAGTGGCATGGCACAGACAGTCAGGGGCGAGCAGTTGCTGCTGGTGTTTACTTTGTGCGTTTTGTTACCGAGTCCCACCATCAGGTGGAAAAGGCAATTCTGTTGCGGTAAGTAATACTACAGGGAGGGCTCGTCCCGAGCCCTCCCTGAGCATCCAGTAATACATGAATATAATGAAGATATATCTAATAATTATCCTCTGTACCTTTGCGGGCATCACACAGTCGCTCGAAGCGGTTAGTCTTACCCGTATCTCCCTTGCCAGGGAAGATATTGCGGCATTAGCACGTAGCGGTATCACGGTCATGGACGCCGGCGATGGCTGGGTGCACGCTCTCATGTCCGATGAGGAAATTCGATCCCTCCAATCTGAAGGATTTGCGCTGGATATTCTAATTGCTGATTACCAGGCATATAAGGATGCTATCTTCACTCGTGGTTTTTACCATACCTATGAGGAATTGTATGCGGAGCTGGACTCATGTGCCAGTCAGTACCCGACGCTCTGCCGACTCGATACGATCGGTTACAGTATACAGAACCGTGCAATATGGGCAATGAGGGTGACCGATTATCCGGACAGCGAAGAGTATGAACCAGAGATACGTCTGGCCGGTAATATGCACGGAGATGAGCATATCGGTACTGAGATCACTCTGTATTTTTTGAAATATATTTTGCAGAACTACACCTCAAATACGATCGTTCAGGATATTATCGACAACCATGAACTGTGGATACTGCCGACCCTGAATCCGGACGGTAAGGTCGCCAATACCAGGCGGAACGCTAACAGCGTTGACCTTAACCGCGACTATGGATATTTCTGGGACGGCTGGGGCGGTAGTCCAGCGCCAGTATCCCAGATCGAAAACAAGGTCATTGTAGAGCATCTCCTCCAGAACAATATCAGTCTCGAGTATAATTATCACTCAGCGGCTCAGTATGTCAATTATCCCTGGGACTATCATGATGCTGATCCTCCGGACAGCCAGCACATTATTATGCTCTCGGATATATACGAAGATTCCACCGGACTGGTGGCGATCAACGGGTATGACTGGTATCAGACGACCGGTGGCCTGCAGGATCATACTATCGGAACGAGTGGTGCGCTAGCATGGACCATCGAGACAATGGAACCGCCGAGTTCTGGGCAGATCGATGAAATTTGTTATGAAAACCGTGATGCGCTGCTTGAGGTATGCCGGCGCGCGGGTTGGGGCATGCAGGGTATGGTCAAGGATTCGGTTACGGGCGAACCACTCTATGCCCGAATCGAATGCATCCAGCCGGAACGGATCGATGTTTACAGCGATCCCGGACTCGGTGATTTTCATAAATTGATCGAACCAGGCATGTATGATGTAAGGATATCGACGAACGGGTACGCACCCGCATCGATATTCGATGTTAGCGTTCCTGCGACCGGCAGTGTCGATGTCGGTGACGTGCTCCTGACAGAGGATACCACGTATCAGTATGCGTTCATGGTTGTCCTATGTCGCTATGCCAATCATGCCGAACAGGATAATACGACACAGCCCCGCTACGCACTCGGTGCCCAGGACGATGTTTTCTTCTCGCTCGGGCAGAGCGGGTATATGGTGCTCGATATGGGACACGATACACCGATCCACGATGTCGGGGGTGATGATTTTACGGTCTTCGAGGGCGATGACGGTCTTGATGAAGGATATACGGTATCCGTGAGTAACACATGGGATGCAAACTGGTTGTCGTGCGGCAGTGCGACGGGCACGGCATCATTTGATCTGGCAACAACCGGTCTTACCACTGCACGCTATGTCCGGATAACCGATGACGGCACTTCGTCTTCCGGACCATATGCGGGATTTGACCTCGATGCGATCAGCGGATATTATGTGAGTCCGGGGATTGTCGACGAGAATGTCGGTACCGAGATGCCATCAGCGAAGATCCTCTCTATACAGCCGAGTCTTTTTAATATCAAAACCACAATACATTATGAATTAACATCACAGGCCAATGTTGAACTCACTATTTTTGACGTGAGCGGCAGGCTGGTAACCGTGCTGGCACGTGGCATACGTGAACCAGGCATACATACTGCGGTGTGGCTCGCTCACGATGGGCAGGGTCGACAGATTGCCCCGGGTGTCTACTTCGTACGGTTCTCAACCCGTGGCAAGGATATGCACCACGAAAGTCTGGAAAAAGTAGTAGTGATGCGATAGGAACGTGGATTATGAAAAAATTATGTGCAGTTTTATTAATGGTAAGTGCCCTGAGTTTTTCTACGCAGCTCGTACGGGTAGAACTGGGTACTGATCGGCTGATGCCCTTGTTCGACCGCGGACTCAGTATCCTTGCGGAGTTCGAGACATGGGCACTGTTGTATGTGGCCGATCATGATATGTTTAAACTGGAGAGCCATCGCTATACGGTTCTGGAAACGGACCCGGTGGAAGGTGTTCACTATCTGGTGAAGGTTCTCGATCCAGAGATCGACATGGGAGTATACGGCACCATCCTGACATCGAGTGACAATGACGTTCTCGTCAGGATTCATGAGGGCATGCTGGAACCGCTTATCAGGAACAGGGTCCAGGTGAAGAGAGTTTTCTTCACTCCGCTACACAGGGGCGGCGGGTGGTCGGGTCGGTTCACCTATGACCCGCTCGTGCAAAACATCGTCGACATGGTAGATCCGGACAGCGTACTCGCATGTGTGCAGAGACTTCAGGATTTTAGGTCACGTTATTCCACGTACGACTCTTGTTTTGCAGCAGCCACGTACATTGCGAACAAGTTCAGCGAATATGGTTGTGACTCGGTATATTTCCAGTATCATACCGGCGGTCATGCACCCAATGTGATCGCGGTGAAACGGGGAATAGTCCAACCGGACAGTATCTATGCGGTGGTCTGCGGTCATTTCGATGCGACATCGAGCATGGCACCGACCGTTGCACCTGGTGCCGATGATAATGCCAGCGGTACCGCGAGCACGATCGAAGCAGCCCGGGTCATGAAGGATTTTCTCTTCGAACATTCCATACGGTATATGGCATTTTCCGGTGAAGAATTCGGTCTGTACGGCAGTGAGTATTATGCCGCGCAGGCGTATGCACAGGGCGATAGCATCCTGGGTGTTTTGAACGCCGACATGATCGCTTACGCCAATACCCTTCCCGAAAGTCTTGAGGTCATCGGTAAGATATCGAATCCGCCGTGCGAAACGTTCGCTGATTTCTTTATCGCCTGTGCCGATTCGTATACAACGCTCCTAACTGATAAACATATGACGAGCAGCTGGATCCCGTCTGACAACCAGAGTTTCCTCGATTATGGATATGTGGCACTATGCAATATCGAGGACTACGGCTTGACGAACCCACATTATCATCAGCCGAGTGATACGATCGGAGCGGGTTACAATAACAATGATTTCTGCACCGAGGTCATCAAGGCCCAGGTCGCCGCACTCGCGGTCATGGCTGTGCCGAGCACGAGTGTATACCTTCAGCTTGTGGATTTCTGGATAGTCGATACGGCATACGGTGGCAATGGTAACGGCTGGTGGGAAAGCGGTGAAGAGGTCGACCTCGTTGTCCGGCTCTATAACGCAGGGATCGACACCTCCTTCAATACCTATGCTGTGCTGAATACATCAGATCCCTACGCGACGATCATCGAAGACAGCGTGCATGTTGGAATACTGCTGCCGCGTGATACGACCGAGGTGTCTTTCAGAGTCGGTGCAGCGGTATCAGCACCTTCTGGACATCTCGTCGATTTCAACCTCATTGCGGGTACCACCGGCGATTCGTGGGATTACGGGTTCAGTATGTACATCAACCCGCTACCGCTCATCACCTTTCAATTTCTCGAGATCATCGGTGGGAATGGCAACGGCATTCTGGATCCGGGCGAGACCGCTGACGTTGCGGTCACGGTCAAGAACGAAGGTCATCGCGATGCACTGGACGTTACCTTGACCCTGCAGTCGGGCTCATCGTATTTATCGGTCGATGACGGCTCAGGGTACATTGATTTCATCGCCATCGATGATACCGCGAGTAATGCCGGTGATCCTTTTACGGTGACGGCCGATAGTGGGGCGTCTTACGGCACCGATGTCTGGTG
>CP070834.1:1399377-1422258 GCA_020341755.1 Caldifarciminota bacterium
CATTTTCCGGAAAATGCGACTATGGAATCACCGAGAATACCAAAGGTGCGGTATGCGAAATTACTGCGGAGTTGCTCGCCGGTATAGATAATGGGTTCTTCGATATATTGGCTCTTCATTCACCGATGAGCCGGTCAAGATGCTGCTGGGCAGATTCATAATCAGGTTTCAATGATAGCGCCTGCCTGAATGCCGTACGTGCCTGATCGTTCTCATTGAGCGCTTCATGGGCGATGCCCATGTTGTAGTACAGTTTCGGGTCCATCTTGTTGATCTTCTCTGCCCTTTTCAACACCTTAAGTGCCTCTTCGAATTTCTGGCTTATGATGTAGAAATCACTCAGTTCGACCAGATCCTTGAACGTGGTATCGTTCATAGTTTTTCTATTTTATCGAGATTGGTGTTCTTGCCGAGCAATATAAGCACATCGCCGGCAATGATCTCATCGTCTGGCCCGGGACCGATGACGATCTCTTCTTTGAAATCAGTCGAGCCGTCAGGCTGGGAAACCGGTAGCTTGCGCCTGATGGCGATCACACTCACCTTGTACTTGGTCCTCAGTCCGAGCTCGCTGAGTGTTTTGTTAGCGATCTTTTTCGGCGCGACCATCTCGATGATGCCGTGCGTTTCCGACAATTCGATAAAATCGAATATCTTGGGGCTTGCCAGGCTCTCTGCCAGTTTTTCCGCCATTTCCCGCTCGGGAAAGATGATACGGTCGGCACCGACCTTTCTCAGGATCTTGCTGTGGAGTTCGTTCTGTGCCTTAACGATGACCTGCTTAACACCCAGTTCCTTCAAAGTCAGGGTGATCATTATACTATCCTCGATGGTCTCGCCCATACTCACGATCGCGGTATCGAATTCAGCAATACCGAGCTCCTTAAGGGCTTTGTCATCGGTCGCATTCAAAACGATCGCCTGGCTGACGACTCCCTCGATCTTCTTAACCTTTTTTTCATCGACATCGATGGCGAGTACTTCAAAATTCTTGGCTCCCAGTGCCTGCGCGATACTGGATCCGAAACGTCCAAGTCCAATGACCACGAATTGTCTCATCTATACCTCCTGTCCGGCAATGCCGAGTTTTTTCCGCAAGTAGGGTATCAAACCGCCACTTGTTAATATCTCGAGGACAAACTCGGGTACACCTTGAGCCGTCATGCTGCCTCCGGTTTCTGTATTACGAATTGCTCCGGATACCAGATCGACCTCCAGTGTCTGACCGTGCTCGGTGAAACCTTTGATACCTTTTGCGATAAGAACCGGCAGACCGAGATTGATGGCATTACGGTAAAAGATCCGGGCGAATGATTCTGCGACCACTGCTGCAACTCCGAAATATTTCAAACACGTCGCTGCCTGTTCCCGTGATGAACCGCAGCCGAAATTCTTGCCGGCAACGATGATATCACCGCGCTGCGCGGTCTTCAGGAACTCCGGGTATACGGCTTCAAAACAGTGCTTCGCCATCTCTCCCCGGTCCGTGGTTATCGATAAATATTTCCCGGGATAGATGACGTCGGTATTGATATCGTCACCGAACAGGTAAACTCTGCCTTTTATCAACATGGTTCGACGACCTCTCCCTCCAGTGCCGAGCAGGCAACCGTGGCGGGCGATGCAAGATACACCGATGCCTCGGGACTACCCATTCTTCCCTTGAAATTCCTATTCGTCGTAGCAATGCACACTTCGCCCGGAGCGAGCAATCCCTGATGAGCGCCCAGACAGGGGCCGCAGCCAGGATTGAGTACCAGTCCACCTGCTTTTACGAAGGTTTCGATATAGCCTTTCGCGAGCGCTTCCAGGTATACGCGGCGTGATGCGGGAATGACGAGCAATCGCACCTCGTTGTGTACTTTTTTATCACCTATGATCTCAGCGGCGATCGCCAGGTCTTCCAGCCTGCCGTTCGTGCATGAACCGATGAGCGCCTGGTCTATTTTCAGCCCGGCGATATCTTTGATCGGTTTCACGTTATCGACAGTATGCGGACACGCAACCTGACTGCTGAGTTCTCCGGCATCGACCTCCAGTGTCTGCACATATGCAGCATCTGCATCCGGCAGCACGACCTCGAATTTTTTATCACTGCGCTGGCGTACATACTGTACTGTCTTGTCATCAGGTAATACGAACGCCACCTTGGCTCCCATTTCCATGGATAGATTACTCAAGACCATTCTCGAAGCGATACTCATCGAACCTATGGTCTCACCGTGGAATTCTACCGAACAATAGTCTGCGCCGTCAGCACCCAGCGTACCGATGATGTGCAGGATCAGATCTTTAGCAGAAACATATTTCTTGAACGAACCGTGTACCGTGATCTTGATGGACTCAGGGACCTTGAGCCACAGCTCACCGGTCGCCCAGACACCCGACATTTCTGTCCCACCGATACCGGTCGCAAACGTGCCGAATGCGCCGTGCGTCGTGGTGTGACTGTCCGTGCCGACGAGGACTTCTCCGGGACGATCATGACCGAGTTCTGCGAGTACCTGATGACAGATGCCTTCTTTGAGATCATAAAAGTGCTCTATCCCCTGTTCACGGACGAATTCCCGCAGTCGTTTGTGTGTCTGTGCGGTCTTTTCGCTGTCAGCCGGTATGCGGTGATCGAACAGTATGACGATGCGCCTGGGGTCCCACACTTTTTTGACGCCGATGTCCCGGAACGAGCGCAAGACCACATCTGCATTCTCGTGGGACATCGCGACATCGACCTTCGCCATCACGATCTCATTGATCGCAACCTTTTCCTTACCCGATGCCCGTGCCAGTATCTTCTCAACAATCGTCATGATCTGGTTTGTTTCGTTTGTTTCGTTCAATTAACAATATTGAGTTCTTCATTCTAAATTTAATTATCACCGTAATCTTACTGTTATCATTGTCATCGATGCAGTCGAAGACTGCAACATTCTACATTCTACGTTCTGCATTTATTCTCTTTCCCACGGACCTGTATACTCGACATCCTGTTGGCACATCTTACGCATTGGTTTCTGGGTCGTTGTTTCCTCATGGACATGTGCAACGAGCCCTGCACAGCGTCCGAGCAGAAAAAATGCCTTGCCGAGTTTGGGATCGAAACCCATGTCGGAAATGATCGCGGCGATCGCACCGTCAACATTGATGGGCAGCGCTTTTTTCTTGCTGAACTCCTCCATCAATGCCAGGCTCAGGTTCACGTGATCACCCTTGATACCAAGCTTTTCGGCAAGATGGTACAGACGGGCAGTGCGGGGATCGTTCTTATGTATCCTGTGACCAAATCCGGGCATGCGTTTTCCGGTCTTTTTTAAATGATCGAGCAGCTGCCGGGCGGTCTCTTCACAGGTCCATTTATTCTTTTTCATCTTCCCCACCCATTCCTGAAGAATTTGCGCGCTGTTCTCGATCGCCCCGCCGTGCACATCACCGACCGCGAGTATACCGGCAGCTACTGCCGTAGGCAGAGGCACACCGGCAGATGCGACGACCCGTGCTGCATGGGTCGACGGCGGAGTCACTCCATGGTCGATCGAAGACGTGATGAGCGCGTCGATCATCTGCGCCTCTTTATCATCAGGCATGCGTCCGCGGATCAAAAGGAAAAAGACCGAAGCAAAGGGCACATTGCCGATCAAATCCTCCTGCCTGTATCCTCTGGTCACGATGTGATCGGGCTGTATCTTGGTAATGTTTGTCTGCCACATAATCCCTCCTCTATCCGGATCGTTCCTTTATCGCCAGCCGGACGAGCGCCGGTATTTCGCTGAACGTCTCGGCAAGGTATGCACCATTGGATCTGAGCGCGTCGATCTTACTCTGTGCCGTGCCCATGGTACCTTCGATGATCGCACCGGCATGACCGAGCCGTTTGCCCTGCGGCGCCGCCTTACCCGTGATGTACGCAATGACCGGTTTTTTCATTTCTTTAACATAGGGAGCAGCGAGTTCTTCATACACGCCGCCGATCTCGCCTGCCATGACCACGGCATCGGTCTCGGGATCTTCCTGGAACAGACGCAACACATCCTCGAAATTCGCTCCGAGTATCGGGTCTCCGCCGAGCCCCACAGAGGTCGATTCCCCGAATCCTGCCAGGTTCAGTGAATTTGCCAGATAATAGGTAACCGCTCCGCTGCGTGCAACAGTGCCGATGCGACCGGGCCGGAAGGTTATGGTCGGCAGCATGCCAACGAGCGCCTTGCCCGGCGAGATCAATCCCGGAGTATTACCACCGATGACCATGACATTCTTCTCTTTTGCTACATGCCGTACCATCAGCATGTCATGAATAGGGATACGTTCGGTTATGACCACAACGGTCTTGATACCGGCATCGATCGCTTCGAGTATCGCATCTTTTGCAAATGCCGGTGGAACCCATATGCTCGATACCGTAGCCCGGGGATGATCTTCCATGCACTGCTGCACGGTATCGTACACCCGCACACCTTCAACCTTTTGGCCGCCCTTTCCCGGAGTAACGCCGGCAACGACGTTCGTGCCGTATTCCATCATGAATTTTGCATGCAGGCTCGCATTCCTGCCCGTGATGCCCTGAATAATGGTCTGGGTACCTTTATCGATAATGATCGCCATGTTCACTCCCCTCCGGCGCAGCGAATGGTCTCTTTGATGACTTCTTCGATCGGCGTATCCACTGCGTATATCTTGATATCCTTAAAGAACTCAGGGTGTTCCTGCTTGGCTTGCTCCAGTATTTTCCTGCCTTCAGCTTCCATATTACCCGCCATGCGCATGATCATGGGTTTTTCCGGCTTGTTCTCGAGCACATACTGAACGACCGCCTTCGCCCAGTCATCGCACCGGGAAATCCCGCCGAAACGGGCTCCGAAGATCGCTTTCACCCGCGGATTATCGATGAGCAGACCGAGCATTGCCCGTAATTTTTCCTGGGTTGGTGCTCCGCCTGAATCCATGAAATTTGCCGGCTTTCCGCCATAATGCTGGATAAGGTCGATCGCTGCAATGCCGAACCCGGCTCCGCCCGGGAATACGCCGATATCGCCGTCCAGGTCTACATAAGGGATACCCAATGCCTTGGCAGTCCGTTCCCGGTCGGTCAATTCGCCAACTTCATGACGGGCTACGATACCCATTTCTGCCAGATCCCGGTGCCGGAACATGGCATCCTCATCCAGATCCACCTTGGCATCGACCGCATACAATGATCCCCTCTTATCAATGACCAGAGGATTAACCTCGACGAGTTTGCAATCATACGAAACAAGAAGGTTGTAAACTTTTTCTATTACACCTGCGACCCCAGCCAGGAGCTGACCGGAAAATCCTAATTGACCGGCAATTTTTCTCGCCATAAATTTATGTATTTTCTGACCTGGATTAAAGTAAAACTTCATGATTGCCTGTTCTTTTTTCGCGATCTCTTCAATGTCCATCCCACCGTGCCGGCTTGTCATGACCAGGGGTCTGTGTGACAGCCGGTCGATCGCTGCAGCTACATATATTTCCTGGTCAATGTCTATCATGCGCTCGACCAGGATCCGCTCGATGCGGTACGCGCCGTGTTTTTTACCGAGCATCGCTTTTATGTGCTTTTGTGCTTCTCGCGCGTTATGGGCGGTTTTCACGAAACCGGCTTTACCACGTCCACCCAGAAACACCTGAGCTTTGAGCACTACTGGATAGACAACATTCTCGAGTACTGCTGCATCCCGTTCTACGACAATGTTATCCGGTGTCGGAATCCCGGCCCGGCGAAATAAACGTTTTGCCTCGTATTCGTATAATCTCATAGGTCGATTATATATTTTTTTATCTAAAAAGCAAGGGGGCGCGCCTTATATGCTGCTTTTTTCGATATCAAAATCAACGAAATCGCAGTGATTTATAATAATGGCTTCTCTGGATCTCTTGACCTTTTCACCTTCTGTTGAATGGGCAGCAACGATATGGGCGATTTCCATGGGCAGACCCGCTTCCAGGACCAGGCTGTAACCAGAAACCGGATGACGGATCATCGAACCCAGTGTGCTCTTGACCACTTTATTGCCTTTTCGTGCATACTCGAGTAATTTCCCAACATCATGGACAAGACCTCCACACCGCACGATATCGACATTGACATCATCGCGCTCCTGGGCGAGTGCCACTGCCATCCGGGTAACGGTCCTCGTATGCTCGATCAGGTTTTTCTTTGTCGGGATCAGCAAGGTAAATGGAATATCATCAATGCGCTTCCACGCGCCCTTTCGTACTGCCAGGAGCCACGCATCGATGACTCCTTGACGCAGTTTTTCATCCTGTATATCGTTGATCTCGGGGAAAAGTTCTACAATGGTATTTTTATCCATACTTTTATCCTCTTGTCTTATTCAACCCAGCGGGAAGGACCAAGCAATCCCCCGCGCTGGTAAATGTCCATTTGCACCGATGAAAAAGGTGCCGCGTGAATGCGAGTTCCCGTTTCACCACAGATGATCTCGCCGCTGGTAAGGTCGGCATCAATAATGTCTCCGTCAGAAATATGACAGCCGGTTAGATCCGCGCACAGTATTGCCAGACCGTTGTTGATCGCATTCCTTCTGTATATCGCACCAAAGGAACGCGCTATGATGAGCGCGATACCAAGACTCTTGAAACAATCCACGGCTTGCTGACGGGAACTGCCGCAGCCGAAATTCTCTCCGGTGACGATGATGTCGCCAGGTTTTGCCTTTTGAGCAAAGTCTTCCCACCCTTTTAGATTGCCAAACGTATACTGCCCCATCTGCTTGATGTCGGTCACTGCAAGATGACGATTATGAAAGATCATATCCGTATCGATATTGTCCTGCTCTATCACCCAGACACGACCCTTGATGTGTGTCGGTCGTTCTTCTTTCCCGGATTCCACTGCTTTGGGCGCGCGGCTCTTGGTGCGAGCCTGAGGGAATACGGCAGGCTGCGGTATATCATCGGCTGCAGTTATGACACCGGCGACCGCGCTTGCCGCAGCAGTCGCCGGAGATGCCAGGAATACTTCTCCCTTACCCTGCTTACCCGGGAAATTCCTGTTTCCCGTGCTGACCGTTACTTCGCCGGGACCGTTCTGGCCGATCTGTCCGGCCGCACAGCCTGCACAGCCCGCGTTCCCGACCAGGGCACCGGCTTCTTTAAATATTTGTAGTATCCCTGCATCGAGGCACTGTTTCCATATCTGATCTGTCGCCGGTACGACCTTCAAGATCACACCTGGCGCGGCCTTTTTTCCCTGAAGTATATCGGCGGCAGTTTTCATGTCCTCGAAGCGACCATTGGTACACGATCCGATGAACACCGAATCTATTTTCCTGCCGCGCACCTCTGCAACCCCAACGACATCGTCGGGTCGACCCGGTCGTGCGATCAATGGCTCCAGACCGTCGATATCAATCTCGACCGTCTTTTCGTAGCGCGCATCCCCGTCAGCCGGGCACGGACTGAATTCCTTGCTAAAGTTTTTGAACGGTTCAATGATGCGATCGTTCGGCGGGAACAGTATACTGATGGCGCCCATTTCCGTCGCCATGGAACTGATCGTGATGCGCTCGCTTATGTTCATTGTCTCAACGATGTCGCCATAGACCTCGGCGGCACAGCCGAGTAAACCTTTGGCACCGAACCGTTTCACCATGGCAAGAACGATGTCCTTCGCTTGAGTAAACCGTCCAGGACTGCCTTTCAGGATAATCTTTACCGTAGGTGGCACTTCAAACCAGACCGTACCGTGCGCAAAGGCATACGCGATATCAACGTCTCCCATTCCCTGACCAAAGGCATTGATCGCTCCAACCAGATTCGCATGAGAATCGGTCGAAACGAGTGTGCCGCCTGGCAGGACAAGACCATTGTCGATCGCAATATGGGTTCCAATACCGGCATCGATGTCGTACACCGTAATGCCGTGGTTCCGGGCATACTGCCGGCACAGGTGCTGGTTAGCGGCATACTTCTGATCACTGCCGCCCGGATTGCAGTCGAAGGTGAAGTACGTACGTTCAGGATCTTGGACGGTAAGATGGTGGGTTTGCAGATTATTGACCACGTTGGCACCGCCAAAATCCCGCGCCAGTCGTGCATCAACTGTGAGGTTGACAATATCGCCGGGTCGCGCCTCGTGACTTCCGTGATTACCAATGATCTTTTCGATTATCGTCATGCCCATGGCTGCCGGGTATCCTATCCCTGTTTGTAGAATTTCGCAATATTCTTCGCGACCTCGAGGGTAGTAGAGGCACCGCCGACATCATACGTCTTTATTTTATTCTCTTTGATATTTAGGGCGATCGCCCGGTCCAGACGATCGGCTTTTTCCTCTTCGCCCAGCCACTCGAGCATGAGCCGAACCGCCTGCAGGGTCGCGGTAGGATTAACCTTATACTGACCGAAATATTTCGGCGCCGAGCCGTGAACCGGTTCGAATACCGCATAGTCATCGCCAATATTCGCACCGGCAGCAAATCCCAGACCACCGACGAGCTGACCGCTCAGGTCAGAGATGATATCTCCGAACATGTTGGAACTGACCAGGACGCTGTAATTCTGCGGATTCTTGACGAGCCACATGCACATGGCATCGATATTGGCTTCCCACAGTTCGATCTCAGGATAATCTTTTTGTATCCTGCGTGCAGTGCGTACCATGAGCCCGGAGGTCTCACGCAGGACGTTCGGTTTTTCCACGACCGTAACCGTGGGCCGCTTTTTTCTGCGTGCATACTCAAAGGCTCTCTTTACGATACGCTCACAGCCTTCGACCGTGAACAACCTGGAAGACAGGGCGATATCCCGTGCCGGGACGTCTTTGAACTTCGCCATTTTTGTATGATGCTTCACGAGTGCCGATTTGATTTCTTCAGGCAGGGGAAAAAACTCCACTCCCGAGTACAGCCCCTCGGTGTTTTCCCGGAAAATGACGAGATCGATATCATCGCGGTAATTCAACGGATTACCCGGGTATGCCCGTGCCGGTCTGAGATTGGCATAGAGATTGAACATCTGACGCAGACCCACGATCGGTGAGTAGTACGCAAGTCCCTTTCCCTGAAGTTCTGGCACGAGTTCTTTTTCAGATTCTTCTTTCGGCTTCGAGGTGATCGCACCGAAGAGACAGCAGTCCGTGTTCTTAAGAAGATCTATAGTTCGTTTGGGCAGGGGATCGCCCTCCGTGCACCAGAATTCCCAGCCGATATCACCGTGAAGGTATTCTGCATCGAGCGCGATTTCATCGAGTACTATCTTTGCCGCTTCGATAACCTCTATCCCGACGCCGTCGCCGGGTAAAACCGCTATTTTATATTTAGCCAATTGTTGCTCCTTTCGATTTTCTCATGGAAGGGATTGGTCCAGCATCAGTTTATGATTATACGGTTCCCTCGTATATGCGGTATTTCTTGTATGCCTTACCACCCATTTTGATGATTGTGTTGTTTGTCGGGTAATTGTCTTCGAGTATCCATGAACATTCACCGCCCGTATACCCGAGCTGTTTGCCCGCCCGCAGGGTCTCGAGGAACATGAGTGACTCCAGTCCCATCTTCCGGTATTCCTTTTTCACCCCCATGATCATTAAACGGGCTTCCTTGATCTTTCTGCGGTAGTACAGAAACTTCAACATTTCGATGGGTCCCAGTCTACCGTTCAGTTTCTTTAGAACCATATTGTAATTCGGCACGCCCAGGGAAACGCCGACCGGTGCCCCATCGACCTCGACGATGAGCACGAGTTCGGGTTTGACGAGCGGTTTCAAATTCTTCGCCATCATGTCGATCTCTTCGTTGGTCATGGGCACAAATCCCCAGTTCCGGCTCCAGGCATCATTGTAGACCTCTTTGATCTTGTTCACCTCGTTCTTGAAATCATCGAGGTTGATCGGTCGCACCTTGAGATCGTGTACACGACGCCGGACTATCGAACCAAGCCGTTCAAGGTAATCCCACGGTGCATCTGTGATGTCCAAATAGTAGGCGATCAGGTCTTTTGCCTTTGTAAGACCGGCATAATCCATCAGTTTCAGGTAATATTCGGGGTTATGCGTCATCATGACATACGGCGGCGTATAGAATCCTTCTATCAGCATACCGCACTCGTCATTGGTCGAGGGGTTCATGGGACCAATGAATTTTTCCATGCCCTTGTCTTTGTGGTAATTCTGTACGTGTTCGAAGAGCGCCCTTGCTGCTTCCTCGTCATCATCGCATTCAAAAAAACCGAAGTAGCCGGTTTTCTGCTCCCAGAATTCGATGAAATTGTAATCGACGATCGCACATATTCTACCGGCGAGCTGCTTGCCGCGATAGGCAAGGAACATCTGCCTTTCGGCATGATTCCAGAATGGATTCTTTGCCTTATCGAAGAGCGTAATGACTTCGCCGCGTAATGGAGGAACCCAGTAGCGGTCATCGCGGTACAACAGGTAGGGGAATTCTATAAAGGTCTTGAACTCTTTTTGTGTTTTAACCGGGACGACCGAGATCATGTTTTCACGAGACCGAATTCCCGTCCGCATGCCGTAAAGGCATCGAGTACGGTCTCTATGTCCTCATCGGTATGTGTCGCCATATAACTCGTCCTGATGAGTGCTCGACCGGGTGGGGTTGCCGGAGAGATGACCGGATTGGCAAAGATCCCATTAGCAATGAGCATCTTCCAGAATGCGAAACAATCCTCATCCTTGCCGATGATGACCGGAATGACCGGTGTCTGGCTGTCGCCGGTATCGAGCCCGACTTCCTTGAGACGGGTCAGTACACGTTCGGTTATAGCCCATAATCTTTTCCTGCGTTCAGGTTCGCTCTTTATGATATTCAATGCCATCTGGGCACTCGCGACCGATGCCGGCACCATGCTCGCAGAAAAGATCAAGGCCCGTGCACGGTGCTTCACGTGGGTGATAACATCTTTTTCGCCAACCATGAAACCACCGAGTGATGCGAACGCCTTACTGAAGGTGCCCATTATGATATCCACATCTTCGAGTACACCAAAATGCTCACATGTGCCCCTCCCATTTTCTCCATGAACACCAACGCCGTGCGCATCATCGACCAGCAGCCGTGCATTATATTTCTTTTTCAGCCGGACGATCTCCGGGAGATTTGCCATATCGCCTTCCATACTGAATACGCCGTCCACGATGATCATTTTGCCGCGATTTTCCGGGATAGTTTTCAGGATACGTTCGAGGTCCTCCATGTCGTTGTGTTTGTACTTCTTAACATCAGAGAAGGAAAGGCGGCATCCGTCGATGATAGAGGCATGGTCCAGACGATCGATGACGAGCACATCGTCCTTACCGCCCAGGGCAGCGATGATACCGAGATTCGTCTGGAAGCCGGTCGAGAAGACTATGGCTCCTCCCATCTCGTAAAAGTCAGCGAGATCGTTCTCGAGTTGTACGTGTATATCCAGCGTCCCGTTCAGAAAACGGGAACCGGAACAGGTCACGCCGTATTTTTCGACCGCCTTGATCGCAGCCTCCTTCATCCGGGGATCTGCGGCAAGACCAAGATAGCCGTTCGAGCCGATCATAATGAACTCCCTGCCATGAATCGTTACCCGGTGATCTTGAGCCGATTGTATGGGTGTGAAATACGGGTATATGCCGAGATCTTGCGCCCGCTTTACTTCCCTGACTATGGCATCACATTTGTCAAATATATCCATCTAGAATTATACGAAATTTACCCGGGAAGTCAACGGTATATACCCTGTAACTACCTCTTCTGCATAATATGGCGCAAGAACCATTTCAGATCGAAAATCTTGTCGAGCTCAGCGGGGGTAAGAACTTTCCTGATCGCGGACACCTCGGACGCCAGGTCCCTGAGCTGGCGCTGTTCCTCCACCGC
This sequence comes from Caldifarciminota bacterium, assembly GCA_020341755.1. GTDB lineage: Bacteria > Hydrothermota > Tepidihabitantia > SM23-42 > SM23-42. The sequence continues at coordinate 1,411,227 of CP070834.1, forward strand.
TCTAAAACTAAGCTGCTGCACGTGACGGTACGCATCGTCCCTCGACATACCCCGGTCAATGAGGCTGTTCATAAGATGCTGGCTAGCATACACACCACAACTCGACCGTATGTTTTCCAGCATTCGCTCGGGATAGACATCGAGTGATTTGAGTACCCATGACATTTTTCGTGTGCAGTAAAGGGTGAGGTGAAATGCATCCGGGATGATGATCCGTTCCACGGATGAATTGGCGATGTCGCGTTCATGCCAGAGACAGATATTCTCGAACGCTGGTATGACGTAACTCCGGACCACCCTGGCGAGACCACATACCCGCTCGCAGGTAATTGGATTCTTCTTGTGCGGCATTGCCGAAGAACCCTTTTGACCGCGGGTGAACGGTTCTCGTACCTCGGCGATCTCTGTCCTGGAGAGATTGCGAAGCTCTGTTGCCACCCGTTCCAGTGCACTCATGTACAGCGCGAGGGCGTTCATGAGATTTGCGTGTCGGTCACGCGGAATGACCTGCGTGGATACCGGTTCTGGCTTGAGACCGAGTTTTTTCATGACCTTCTTTTCCACCCAGCGGGGCTGCATGGTGTAGGTGCCGACGGCTCCGGACAACTTACCGAACGAGATCTCCGTGCGGGCAGTCTCCAGGCGCATGCGCGCTCTTTTTATCTCCTCGAACCAGGACCTGACCTTGTACCCGAACGTGATCGGCTGTGCGAAGACGCCATGGGTTCTTCCCATCTGTGGAGTGTGACGGTGTTTCACCGCCAGCGCGAGAAGTATCTTCTCCAGTTTCTTAATTTCACCGATGATAATCGTGCATGCTTTCTGGAGCGACAGGGCAAAAGCCGTATCGACCAGGTCATACGATGTGAGCCCGAAATGAAGCCAGCGTCCTGCCGTGCCCAACCGCTCGCGGGCTGCGGTCAAAAACGCGATCACATCATGATGGGTGACCTCTTCGATCTCGCGTACACGCTGCGGCGAAACACGAATCTTTTTCAAACGTGCAGCAAGCCCCCGCGGTATGATTCCTGCCCCTTCCTGGACCAGAGCGACAACCCGCTCCACCAGAAGCCACGCATCCATCTTGGCGTGGTCACTGAAAATCTCTGACATCTCTTTTGTTTGATAGCGATCAATCATATTCTCAACTCCCCCGTTATACAGCAATCACTGTTCAAAAAAGTTTTCCAATCACCTATCATAGTTCACAACCCAAAATATAATTGAATAATCAGCCCACCGCGGTCGATAATGAAATAACTTTCCCGAATGCTTTTCATCGTTTCCAGGAAATCATTCTTGCTCATGATCCGGGCATTCCCTATTTGCAGAATAACATCTCCCGCTCGTATGCCGAGCCGTGCGCCCATACTGTTCTTGTCGACCTCGGTCACGACGACACCCGTGCCGGTATCAAGATTGAACCTACGCGCGATCTGGGAGTCTATTTCATCCACGTATATGCCGAGCTGTGTTCTGGCACCTTCCCTCGGGACGTACTCCTCGACGACGAACCGCACCTCGAGGCTGTCCGTGCTGCGCAGGACACCAAGTCTCAACGTATCGCCCACGAATATACTCGCAGTGATCCTGTCCCAGTCAGACAGACGGTATATACGCTGTCCGTTCAACGTCACGATCCGATCGCCTACCCTGATGCCGGTTTTTTCTGCTGCCGAGCCATCATCGACTCCGTTCACGATGACACCGTTCGCTCCGATCGAGGCTGCTTCGGGGTTCTCGGTACTGGCATTCTGCAGCAATAACCCGACCCAAGGTTGTCTTACCTTACCGTACGCCAGCGCTTCGTCGATGAATTTCTGCGCGATCGTGATGGGTCGAGCAAAACCGATCCCCTCGGAACCGCCGCTCGAAGTAAAAATAAATGTATTTATCCCGATCACCTGCCCGAGAATATTCACCAGAGGTCCGCCCGAATTGCCGGGGTTGATCGCCGCATCGGTCTGTATCATGTTCTTGTAGAATCTCTCGTCACGGGTGGATTTTATCGAGCGGTTCAATGCCGATACTACACCGACGGTCACGGTGGGACGGGTATCCTCGAGCAAGAAGCCGAAAGGATTTCCCAGAGCGATCACCCATTCACCGATCATGAGATCATCGGAATTGCCAAACTCGACATAAGGCAATTCTGCCGCATTGATCTTGATGAGGGCAAGATCGACCGTCTTGTCATGAGCGACGATCTCTCCCTGATACTGCCTGCCGTCGGGCAGTACGATGTAGATATCGGTCGCGTTTTCGATCAGATGTTCATTGGTCAGTATATACCCCTCGGGAGAAATGATCACGCCGGTACCAAGGCTTTTTACTTGCTCTCGGTAATAGCGCTCGGGGAAAAAATCCCGGAAGAACTGATTGAAGCGATCATCGGTGAACGGCGAAAAATATGGTGATGTCGACACGATACGCGTTTGAATGACGGTAATCGAAACGACAGCGGGCGCTGCCCGATTCGCGGCAACCACGATCGCATTCGTACGTTCGCGCGATACTTCATCATTCAGTACGACAAGGTCCGTGGTATCGGTGTAATACCGCCGCGACGGCGACGTCAGAAGATCGTATATGAACAGTGCAACCAGCACGATAAGGATCCCCGCGACCATATATGCACTATCACGTATCTTCATGCTCACTCCTGAACTGAACATTATTCTCCGGGTTATCTTCGATCACGTATCTGTCCGGATACTGCACCGAGCACAGTACGAGACCGCACGTCGGCACGAAATAGAGATCCGGCACATTGCCGGCAAGGGCGGCATCGATGTCGCGGGAAGCAAATCGTCCGCGGCCGACATCGTACAGAAAGCCAATGATACCCCGCATCATCTTTCGTAAAAATCTGTCCCCCTCGATACAGATGCATAATTCGCTATGGGCTTCGGTTATGTCGATCTTCTTCAGGCAGCACTCGGTGTTCTCATTCCCGTTATGAACCGAAAAATGCTTGAAATCATGGGTTCCCAGAAGGGACGGAATGACTCGTTTCATCGAAGGCACGTCGAGGGTGAAGGATGTGTACCAGGCATACCGGTTGCGGAGCGGCGAAGGAACCTGCAGTATCGAGTAACAATATGTCTTCGATACCGCCGAGAAGCGACTATGAAAATCCTCGGCGACCCGGTCGACCTGTTTGACATAAACATCATCACCGGTCATTGCGTTCAAAGCCTTTTGCAGCCGGGAGAGCGGGAGTTCGGACAACTCCTGGAAATGCGCGACCTGCCCCCTGGCGTGGACACCGGTATCCGTTCGCCCTGCACCCGTGATCCGCACTGCTTTGCCGGTCAGCCGTTTCAGGGCATCCTCGATCTCACCTTGTACGGTTCTCCTGCCGGGTTGAATCTGCCACCCACAAAAATCGGTACCGTCATATTCTATGATAATGCGGACATGTGCCATCAGGAGATTATACTAAAAAATAGGCTCCAATCAACATGTTATGAATGAGTTATCCGTGTCACGCAGCGGGGAGGGTAATCCTCACGCACGTTCCCCGGCGGGGACCGCTTTTCAACCGTATACGGCCTCCGTGCGCGTCGACGATATTCTTGGCGATAGATAACCCCAGACCTATACCTCCCTTTTTCGTGGTAAAAAATGGCGTGAATGCGTTCTTCATATCGCGCTTTCTCATGCCCTTTCCTTCATCGCATATCTCAACATAACCACCGCGTTTGGTCGCATGCGTCGTGATGCTGATACTCCCTCCATCGTGACTCGCTTCGCATGCATTGTTCAGTATATTGACAAGGCACGCCTTGAGTTTGTTGATATCGCCGAGCAACTCGAAGTCACGGTCTTTTCTGCGTATCCGTATCTTCTTTTGCTGTATGTGCTGCATGACACTCATCAGGGCTTCGTTCACCACTTCGCTCATCTGGAGTCGGTTCTTCCTGACCGGCGTGAACTGGGCGAAGTTTAAAAAATCAGTAACTATTTCATTCAACCGATTGGATTCTTTCAATGCCATCGTAACGAACGGAACCGCATCCTTTTTCTTTATCGATGCCGTTATGACCTCCAGTGATCCGCGGATGGTCGCAAGCGGGTTGCGTATTTCGTGAGCGAGCGAACCTCCGAGTTCAGCCAGGCGCTTCACTTGTTGGCTGACTCGTGATTGTTCTTCGAGTTTTTTAATGTCGGTATAATCCTGCAGGACGCCCAGGCCGGCTCGCGAATCTGCCAAGCGTGCGCAGGTAAGGACGTAGTACCGACGACCGATCCTGAGTTCCACTGAACCCGGTGTCTCGCGGTGATGCAGGAACCGCGCGAGACGAAGATGTACTTCTGACCTGAGTTTTCCCTCGGGGATGTTCGTGTAGACGATCTCTCCCTCCTGATCGATAGTGATGATACCTGAAGGAAGGTTCCTGATGATCTCTTCGGTCGTCAGCCGCAGCCGCTGTGCCTCTTCGGTTCTTTTCTGGTACCGTTCCGACAGCAAACCGCTCAGAAACCCGGTGACCAGGAACAGAAGTCCGAAAAAATAAAAACGATACAGCACATCGGTCAATGAATAAAGCCCTGTCCTATTCTCGAAGAGTATCAATAAGAGCAGGAACACCGATGACACGAGGCTCACGATATACGCGCCGCTGCGAAAAAGGTACAGCGATGCGATGATTATCAAAAGTACGTATAACAGCGGGAAGAGGCTGTCGAGACCTCCGCTGTAATGGACCATGATACCGATGAGCGGTATGTCGGTCAGGAACAATGCGTAGTAGAACGTTGTATCGCCGAGCCATGTGCTAAGGAGGAGAAATAAGATCGCCAGTATGAATGAACACACGATGATATACCAGAAAGGCGTCGGGATGGTGTTCATGATGGGATTTGAACTGAGGAGTATGAATGTTATGACCAGCGGGTGCAGAATGATCAGCCCAAGTTTTTTAGTGAGGGTAACCTGATACGCCATGGATTACCGCATCACTCTTCGCCAATACCTACCCTCCTTGCTGAGGGCATCATGGTCTGTCACGCTTCGTTGTGCTGCCTTCCGGCGTACTATTCAGTAATCGTACCTGCCAGCTGGAAGATCGGTAGATACATCGAGATCACGAGGAAACCGACAATACCACCAAGCACGACCATGATCACCGGCTCCAGAGCATTCGTGAGGTTCTCGACTGCCTGATCGACCTCGGCATCGTAGAAATCCGCGACCTTGGAAAGCATGTCATCCAGACCGCCCGATGCTTCGCCAATGGCGATCATCTGCGTAACCATGGGCGGGAATACCGCGGTCTTGCTCAATGGGTCGGCGATATTCTCTCCACCTTTGATCGATGTCCGTGCCTTCAATATGGCGTCCTCGACGACGCTGTTCCCTGAACTACGGGCAGTGATCTCGAGCGCATCGATGATGGGAACACCGCTCGACAGCAATGTTGAGAGGGTCCGTGAAAACCGTGCGATCGACTGTTTCTTCTGGAGGTCTCCCAGGATCGGGATCCTCAAGAATATGGGATCGAGTGCCCGTGCACCAGCCTCGGTCTTGTGCCAGCGATTGATCACCGTGATCAGAGCGATCGTCATTATCAAAAGAGGCAGCGCCCATATCTGCAGGAATTTCGACATTGACATCACCATTTGCGTCATCGGCGGCAGGTCTGCACCTACCCCTTCGAACATCTTCGCGAAAATCGGGATGACGAACAGCATCATGATCGCGATCGCACCGATCGCCACGATCGTGATGATAACCGGATAGATCATCGCACCTCGAATCTTTCTGATGAGTGCGGCGGTTTTTTCCAGGTATGTTGCGAGACGCATGAGAATGACGTCCAGAGCACCACCGGTCTCGCCGGATTCGACCATGTTCACGTAGAGATTATCGAACACCTTAGGCTGTCTGCGTAATGCATCTGCCAGACTGAGACCGCCTTCAACATCTCCACGCACTTCAACCAGCACCCTGCGTAATCCCTGGCTATCGGTCTGTTTGCCGAGGATCTCCAGGCAGGTCAACAGGGGCAGACCTGCGTTGAGCATGGTCGAGAACTGCCGGGTGAATACTGCCAGATCTCGCCTCGACACACGACTACCAAAGAGGGCAAGCCCTCTTTTTTCCTCTTTTACCTTTATCGAGGTCGGAATTATTTTTTTCTGACGCAGTGCGGCGACGACATCTGCCTGTGAGCCTGCTGCCAGTTCTCCGCTTGCCGTGGCGCCGGAAGCAGTTCTTCCTTTCCAAACAAAAGTCGGCATTTCACCTCCTAGTTACGGGTATCATCATGGTACACAATTGTCTAATAATAAACTGCATACTCTTATTATTCCTGCTTTCGTTTTCATTTCAATACAGGCGATTTTTGCTCTACCATGTGCTCGAATTCTTCGATGTTCGGCGTGTACTCAAATGCCGTTTCGAGCGTGATCAGCCGCTTTGCGTAGAGCGTGTATAATGCCTGGTTCATCGTCTGCATGCCGTACTTCTGACCGGCTTGAATTGCAGAATATATCTGATGTTCTTTTTCGTCCCTGATCAAAGCCCTGATCGCCGGTGTCGCGATCATCACTTCCGCAGAAAGTACACGACCGCCGCCGATCTTGGGTAATAACTGTTGGGTAACGACTCCTTCGACCACGAAGGCAAGCTGGGCTCTCACCTGTCCCTGCTGATGAGGCGGAAATACGTCGATGATTCGGTGTATCGACTCGGCAGCAGAGTTCGTATGCAACGTCGCAAGCGTAAGATGACCTGTTTCAGCGATGGTCAGGGTCGTCCCGATCGTTTCCGTATCTCTCATCTCACCTACCATCACGACATCGGGGTCCTCACGGAGCACGTACTTCAAAGCATTGGCGAACGATTTGGTATCGCTGCCGACCTGTCGTTGATTGATGATCGCCTTCTTATGCCGGAATAAATATTCAATAGGATCCTCGCATGTGATGATATGACATCGCCGTTCACTGTTCACCTTATCGATAACCGCTGCCAGGGTCGTTGATTTTCCGCTGCCGGTCGGTCCGGTGCAGAGGATGAGTCCCTTCGGTCGGCTGGAGAGTTCCTGGACGACCATCGGGATACCCAGTTCCTTGAAACCGCGGATCTCAAACGGGATCGTTCGGATAGCAGCAGCAACACTTCCGCGCTGCTGAAAACAATTGCCCCGGAACCGTGAGAGACCTGCAATACTGAAGGAGAAATCCAGTTCCCATTCCATCTCGAACTTCTTCTTCTGATGATCGTTGAGAACACTGTATGAAAGATTCTTGATCAACTCAGGGGTCATGATCTCATAATTGGTCGGAACCAGTTCACCATCAATACGGAACATCGGTGGAGAACCGGCTGTGAGGTGTAAGTCTGTTGAATTCCGCTGCACCATCTCTTCCAACAGTTGCGTCATTGTTACCGGCATGTTGCCTCCTTATCTCATAACTATTACAATCAAAAAGACGCCGTCTCTCTCATGAGCTCTTCGAGCGTCGTAACACCGTTCTTGACTTTTTCGATGCCGTCGTCTCTCAGCGTCTTCATTCCCTGTTCAATTGCGGCTGTCGCGATCTTGTCAGACGATTCTCCCTGCAGAATCATTTGACGGATCTCCGGGGATATCGGCATTACTTCATACAGCCCGACCCGTCCCTTGTATCCGGTCATATTGCAGTACGAACAGCCTTTTCCCTTGAATATTTTGTTGTCGGGGAACGTTCCCTCAGGGATGCCGGCATCCTCGAGCATTTTCTCACTCGCTTCTATCTGATCCTTGCACTTCGGACAGATCCTGCGTACCAGGCGCTGCGCCTGGATCAAAACGAGCGCGCTGGCAACGAGATACGGTTTGATGCCGATATCGACCAAACGGTTGATCGTCGTCGGCGCGTCATTCGTATGAATGGTCGAGAAAACAAGGTGCCCGGTGAGTGCAGCACGAATAGCGATCTCGGCGGTCTCTGAATCACGGATCTCACCGACCAGAATGATATTCGGTGCCTGACGCAGGAACGCACGCAGGGCGCTCGCAAAAGATAGGCCGATCTCCTCATGGACCTGTATCTGGTTGATACCGTGCAGATTATACTCGACCGGATCCTCGATGGTCATGATCTGCCGGTCGGGTTTGTTGAGCAGCGATAATGTCGAGTACAGGGTCGTTGTCTTACCGCTGCCGGTCGGACCGGTGACGAGAACGATTCCGTACGGACTCTCGACCGCACGCAGAAATTTCTTCAATGCACCTTCGGCAAAGCCGAGTTTCGCCAGGTCGAGCATCAATGAACTGCGGTCCAGGATACGCATTACGACCTTCTCACCGTACAGCGTTGGTATCACCGAGACACGCAGATCTATCATCTTATCACCGACCAGTATGTTGATCCTGCCGTCCTGGCACAACCGGTGTTCGGCAATGTCCATCTTCGCCATGAGCTTGAGCCTCGTGATGATGCCGGCTTTGAGATTCAAGGGCGGTGATTGCTGTTCTTGCAGTACGCCGTCGACCCGGAACCGGATACGGACCTGTCTCTCAAAGGGTTCGATATGTATATCCGAGGCACCCTTGCTCGTTGCATCGGCGATGTAATAATTGACCAGACGGATTACCGGTCCGCCCTCGGCATCCGCCCTCAGTTTGTTTTCTTCTAATTCTTCTTCGAATCCGGTCTCGAGCAATTCCATATCCTCGATGCCCAGTTCGCGTGCGGCACCCGTATCCACGGCTTCGACCTTTACTTCTGCCATACTCTTGTCCATAGTGTAGTATCGGTCCAGGGCTTCACGAATGCTCGACTCGGCAGCCAGTACGGGGGTAACCTCCATGCTGGTGATGAATCTTAAATCCTCGATCGCGCTGATGTCAGTCGGGTCAACCATCGCCACGGTCAGGTGACGCCCCTTCCGGTCTATGGGTAACACCTCATAGTGGTAGGCTTTCTGCGCGGGTATGAGTTCCAGCACCTCTTTCGGCGGAATGATGTAATCGAGGTCGACAACTTCCATCCGGTAGAGATTGCTCAGCTGCGCGAGGAGTTTGCCTTCGGCAAGGAAACCGAGATTGTTCAGCACGCTCACGAGGCGCTGCCCGGTCTCCCTGCGTTCACGCAGGGCATCACGTAACTGATCTTCGCTGATGATATTATTGTGAACAAGATATGACCCGAGCTTCTCTTCCATCACACCACCTTGGTTTCCTTAATAACTTCTTCTACACTGGTCAGACCGGTCCTCAATTTTTCCTGTGCCGATACACGCAGCGTCACCATGCCCTCATTCACTGCTTGTTCTTCTATCTGTTCTGCGGGCGCTCCCTGCAGAATGAGTTCCCGGATCGAACCCGTGACCAGCATATTCTCGAATATTCCTATCCTCCCTTTATATCCCGTTCCACGGCACTGATCGCACCCGGCGCCTTTGGTTAACTCGAAATCGACTTTGTCCGGTTCGAACCCGGCATCGATGAGCGCCTCTTCCCGGTATTTTGCCGGCTCGCGGCAGTGATCGCACACCTTTCTGAGCAGCCGCTGGGATTCCACGCTCAACAGTGTCGATGCGATGAGGAACGGTTCGACGTTCATATTGACGAGCCGCGTGATCGTCGCGGCAGCCGAATTGGTATGGACGGTCGAGAGTACAAGATGACCGGTCAGCGATGCCCGGATCGCGATCTGGGTCGTTTCAAGATCACGGATCTCTCCGACCATGATGATGTTCGGATCCTGCCGCAGGTATGACCTGAGCGCGCTCGCAAAGGTCAGACCGATCTTTTCATTGACCTGCAATTGGTTGATACCGCCGAGCGAATACTCGATAGGATCCTCTGCGGTTATGATGTTGAGCCCGGGATCGTTCAACTCGGTTAATGCCGAATACAAGGTGGTCGTTTTACCCGAACCGGTCGGCCCGGTCACGAGAATGATACCGTACGGATTCTTGATCGCCTTCCGGAACGATTTCAAAGTATCCGGCTCCAGACCCAGCAGGTCGAGATTGAGTTGTATCGCCGAACGGTCGAGCAATCTGAGCGCGAGCTTCTCGCCAAACAGGGTGGGAACGGTACTGACACGGATATCGATGATCTTGTTATGGATACGTGCCTTGATACGACCGTCCTGCGGAAGACGTTTTTCTTCGACCTTGAGTTTGGACATCACCTTCACGACGGTGGCGAGCGCTTTGATCAGCCGCTTGGGCGGTTTCATGACCTCGTGGAGTATCCCGTCGATACGATACCGTATACGCAGGCTCTTCTCATACGGTTCGATGTGTATGTCAGATACGTTCATCATCACCGCATCGGATATGATCTTGCTTGCCAGTTTCAGCGCCGGACCGCTGTCGCTGTCGTCCTGAACATCGGCAAGATCCGTATCCTCGGCATCGTCTTGCTGCTCGTCGACCATTTGCACGCTTTTATCACTGACGTCCGCCATTTCTATCTCATACATGACGTCAGACAAGAACTTTTGTACGTTGTAATGATCCTGTATGATCTTGAGTATCGATTCCTCGCTTGCAACGACCGGTTCGATTTCGAACCCGGTGGCGAATTGCATATCCTCGATTGCGGCGACATCTCCGGGATTTATCATAGCAACCGTCAGGGTACGGCCGAAACGCGAGATCGGCACTGCGAGATATTTGCCCGCCAGTTCGCTCGGTATGAGCTTCAACAAGCCGTCCTCCATCTCCTTGTCCCGCAGATCGACCGACTGGACGCCAAAATGTTTGGAAAGGGATTTCAGCAGTTCTTCTTCGGTAATGTAACCCATACTGATGAGTGTCGTGCCAAGCCGTGTACCGGCTTTTTTCTGTTCTTCCAGGGCTTGTGAGAGCATATCTTCCGAAATTAGACCCTGTTTTAACAAGAGTTCGCCCAGTTTCATAATTCTGTAATAATATACTTAATTATTAAACTTTGTCAAGAGAAAATTGTTGCTATGACTGATATTAGAGCGTTTTCAGGGGCAGATTACCTGCGGACACCTGATCGAACAGAGCCGAACATTGACAGCGGTCTTTTTTTATGGTATAATGCATGGTGTACCT
>CP070834.1:1422358-1436591 GCA_020341755.1 Caldifarciminota bacterium
CTCATACCGATCTCATAGAGTTCGGGAAAAACAATACCGACCCGTACCAGTGGATTCGTCTTCACAGTGATATTGTATTCGCCGCCCGTATACCGGATCGGTTTTTTGATTAGTGGTAGTACTTTATCAAGCATGGGCTCTTCTGCCCATAATACATCGTAACATAAATGGTCGACACATAGATTTTACTGTCATACAGGCACTGCCCTTCCCGTTGGCCGCTGAACGCAGATCCGCGATCTCAACGCGAAGTGATCAGTTCCCGTTACAACAGACTATATCCTTTCTCCAACGCGGCATCGTTCAATTTGAGCTGCTCGTCTTTTGCCTTGGTGAAGCGTTTTCTCTGAGCCTTCTTGAGCGTAGCTATTGCCAGTAAATTGCTTTTCTTTGCCATAGCTCCAAGCATGACCATATTCGCAATACGACCTTGGCCCAGTTCTTCAGCAACGGCGCTGGCTTCAATCGGCAGAACTGTGATATCTTTCCGGCGGGGTGTCGATCGTATCAATGTTTTATTGTAGAGAATAATACCGTTCTCCTTGAGGGTCGGTTCAAAACGGAGCAGTGACGGTTCATTCATTGCAATAACGATATCAGGGTTCGCTACGATCGGAGAAGCCACGGGTTCTGAGGAAACAACAACCGAGCAGTTTGCCGTACCACCGCGCATCTCGGCTCCATATGAGGGGAAGAAGGTCACGTGTTTTTCCTCGATCATACCTGCATGAGCCAGGATAATACCCGAGGAAACGATCCCCTGTCCGCCAAAGCCTGCAATGATAATTTCACTGGTCATTTTTCCTCCTTAGCTCGATCGCGATACACGCCCAAAGGAAAGTACGGAGACATCACATCTTCGATCCAGTGTTTCGATTGTATCGGTGTCTGACCCCAGCCGGTAGGACACATCGACAGGATCTCAACAAGGGAAAATCCCTTGTCCTCCACCTGGTTCTTGAAAGCGTTCTTCAATGCTCTTTTCGTCTTAATGATGTGTTTCGGTGTGTGCACTGATGTCCGTTCGAGGTAAAAAGGTCCGTCGAGCGCAGCAAGTAGCTCACATACTTTTATAGGATACCCTTGCTTCTTCACATCGCGACCCTTCACGGATGTTGTTGACCGCATACCGGGTAACGTCGTAGGAGCGAGCTGTCCTCCGGTCATACCAAAAATCGCATTATTGATGAATATAATGGTTATGTTCTCGTTGCGGGCTGCCGCGTGTACGATCTCTGCGGTACCGATGGCAGCCAGATCACCGTCTCCCTGATAGCTAAAAACAATGCACTCGGGACGTGACCGCTTGATCCCCGTAGATACAGCCGGACCCCGACCATGGGGCGGTTGTATCATGTCGCAATTGAAATATTCATCGGCAAACACCGAGCAGCCGACCGGGGCGATGCCGATTGTGCGTTCACGTATATCCAGTTCGACGAGCAGTTCTCCTATCAGCCGGTGAACGACTCCGTGTCCGCATCCCGGGCAGTATCTTTGATTTACATCTGTCAAACCATCAGGTCTGCCAAAGAGCTTCTTCATCGTCCACCTCCAAGTACCTGCGTTATCTTCTCTAAGAGTTCTGGTGGCGTTGGAACACCACCGCCGGGACGACCATGGAAATGAATACGAGAACGACAGCGTGTGCTCAGTGTCACATCTTCGATCATTTGACCGTTATTCATCTCGACGACCAGAAAGTGTTCCACATGGTCCGCCATATCGCCCAGGACCTGAGCGGGAAAGGGCCAGAGCGTGATCGGTCGCATGAGCCCGACCTTGAGACCCTTTTTATGCGCCATCCTCACCGCCGCGTCCGCTACCCGTGCACACGTTCCGTAGGCAACAACCACAAGATCCGCATTATCGCAGTCACGGGCATCATATCTCTGTTCTTTTTTCATTATTTCATCGTATTTCTTGCTCCTGGCAATATTCCAGTCTTCAAGTTTACCCGGCTTCAGATCATATGAACGTACAACCCGTCGCTCCCTGCCTTTGCAGCCGGTAAGTGCCCAGGGTTGCTCTGGCAGGCTCGCAGGATCGACTGGGTCCAGAGAAAATTCCACTGGTTCCATCATTTGCCCAAGCAGCCCATCGGCAAGGATAAGCGACGGATTTCGGTATTTTTCTGCCAGCTCAAACGCGAGTTTCGGGAACTCAAAGAGTTCCTGCGCAGAGTGTGGAGCAAGGGTGATAGTATAATAATCACCATGGCCGCCGCCGCGTGTAGCCTGATAGTAATCAGACTGTGCTGGCGCAATATTTCCGAGTCCCGGACCTCCCCTCACGATATTGACCACGAGCACGGGAAGATCCGCACCCGCAATATAGGAAATACCCTCCTGCATCAGGCTCACACCCGGGCTCGATGAAGAGGTCATCGCTCTCTTTCCAGCAGCCGATGCACCGAACAACATGTTGATCGCTGCAATTTCACTTTCGGTCTGTACAAAGACCCCTCCTTCTTCGATCATTCGTACCGACATGAACTCCGGGATCTCATTTTGAGGAGTAATGGGATATCCAGCAAAAAATCTGCAGCCAGCGTGTAAAACACCCTCTACGATAGCATGATTACCGTACATCAGTCTCTTCTCAGCCATCTCACCCTCCTATTTGTAGACCTCGATTGCTGGTTCTGGACACGCGATATAACAGTATCCACAGCCAGTGCATTTCTCCATGTGGGTCACGGTTGCTGGATGATAGCCGCTTGAGTTAATCCGATCGGGAGCAAGAACAAGTATATCAACGGGACAGACACTATCGCAGCATAATCCGCATCCTTTGCAAACTTCCTCCAGAATCTTAACCTCAGGCATTAACGCCTCCTTTCAAAACCATGAAATCATGTACAAAATCAGTAAGAAATGGTATAAATCCTTAATACTCAATCACGTATGCGTCATACACTCATCCCATTATAGCCAATTCTGTTCTTAAGTCAAGAAAGAGCCTCTCTTATTGCCTCTCTTCTCACGCAGAAGTATTGACAGGTATGTATTTTACCTTATAATCAATGTATGGTTTTCGTCTTGTTATGCATTTTGTCCCAATTCAATGCCGAATACCAACAATTTATCGCCTCCCCCCAGAGCGAAGAAATATTAGCCGAAATATCGAGGAATGAGACTGGAATCGTGAAATACGCCCAGAATCCAGTTGTTCTCTGGTTCTGGCGCACGGAAACATCGAGTCCGATCGCTGATACGCTCCTTCTGAGGAACAAGATGCGCAGGAATTTCCAGCTCTCGGCAGTCCTTAGATGGGAAGCTCAAGAAAGTACTGACAATGACATGGCTTTTCAGAAATTACGGTTAGCGACGCATCTCGACTCTGCAGCGGCAGAAAATTTCATATCATTAATCGTGCTCGGAGTGAAAACCCGCAATATCGAATATCTACGGACGGCTTTTTCACTTCCGGTCTTCTCCGATTTCAGGAGCCAGATATTCTTTCTCACAAATATCGGGATCCTTATCGTTGCTGCCATTTTTATGTGCGCGGTCGTATTCATACTTGTGAAGACGATATACTACCTGCCGGTTCTGAGCCACCGGATACAACCAAAAAGCAACGTTTACATGATAGATGTGATAAAATCCCTCATCCTGCTTATCCCCATCCTCATTATTCGCAATCTTTACTTCACACTAATTTTTTATTCCATCCTGCTGGTGATCGTCATGAGCACGAGAGAAAAAAACTGGCTCAGATTGCTACTGAGTATCCTTATCGTGATGTTCATACTCTTTCTCCCCGTTAATAATTTCATCAATTTTCTGAAAGCACGGAACATCAATCATAAATTATACGAGATAGCCACGTACGACTGTCTTCCCGAACTGACCGCGCAGAATAATACGGAAAAAGAAATACTCGCTTTCGGTCTGAAACAGCAGGGGGACCTGGAGAAATCCATGTCCCTGTATGAAGAACTGTATTACGGCGGCGTGAGAACCGTCGGCGTCGCGAACAATCTTGCGAATATCTATCGCATCTATGGTGAACCTGCACTCGCTGAATCACTCTACAAAACGGCGATCATGATCGATACCCGGGGTGAACCATATTTTAATCTGGGACTGCTCAAGCTGCAGAACATCGAATACTCAGAATCATCCTATTATATGGATGAGGCACGCAAGAGGGATTTTTCTAGCCTGAACCAGGAACCGGTTGACATTAAACCATCCAACGAGGATTTCTACCGAACGATTCTCGCGGAGGAGTTACGATTCTATGGTATAATCAAGCACATATACGTCATACCCGTAATTCTTATTCTCATACTCACTTTTTTCCCCATTAGATTCTCACCGCCGTTTTTCTGTACCTCATGCGGACGACCGGTCTGTGCTTCATGCGTCAAGGAAATCGAGGTGGATACCCTTTGTCAAAACTGTTTCACCAAATTCAAATCGACGAAAAATCCGGAATTGGAAGAAGAACTGCGGCGTAGTGTTGAAAAGAACAGACGCCGCATAAAAACCATCATTGTCTACGCACTCAATCTCCTCGTACCCGGTGCGGGTCTGATCTATGTACACAAGCATTTTGTCGGACTCGTGATCGTGTTCATCGCAATGATGGCATATGTTCCGCTCGTACTGTCAAACATTTTCGTCAGGCCGACAGGCTGGATATCATTACCATACAGCCACGTCGCACTGCTCATTGCAATCATCACGGCGGTTGCCTGTTATGTGCTGTCATTCTCAATGTTAAGGGGGACACATGCCGATTGAGGGAGATTTAAGAAGCCTAAATCTGTCAAGCGTTCTCCAGCTCATTGCCCAGGAACACCTCAGCGGTGTACTTAAGGTGAAAAGGAAAAATGAAGTTGTCGATGTCGGGTTTGCCGACGGTCAGATTTCCGGCGCTTTCTACGAACGGGGAGAAAAAGTAGAACGGCTCGAGGTCTATCTTGTGCGATCCGGTATCATCGGGAAGAACGTCTATGAAATGGTCCGGGACATTCACAACGAGACGAAAAGACCGGTTATGAATATCCTGCTCGAAGATAAATATCTGACAACTGCTGAAGTCGAACGCATTATTAAATTCAAGATACAGGAGGTATTCGACGAAATATTCACCTGGACAGACGGGGGTTTCAAATTTGAGCAGAACTCCATTATCTATCCCAAAAGCCTTATAAAAATACGCATGCAGACCGAGGGGTTGATACTCGAAAGTGCCCGGAGATTCGATGAGTGGCAGCGTATTAAAAATGAAATTCCGACAGGAGACATCGTGTTCCGGAAGGTGGAACGACCTGAATTGAAACTGAAACCATCGGATGAAGAAGCTCGTGTGCTTTCGCTACTCGACGGGCATCGCAGCGTGGACGATCTCGTTGAGATATCTGGTCTTGGCACTTTCCATACCTACTCGTGCCTCCACCGCCTCATCTCTACCGGACAGATTGAAGTCGCCTACGCGAAACCGAAAGTCGTCAAATCACGATCCTTGAAACAACCGATCCTTAAATACATCGCCATACCTTTGACCGCGTTAATAGCGGCCGCGATCCTTATCATAGAAATACTCATCGGTCAATACCTTGCGGGACAGCAGGTTTTTACGCTGAATCCTATCGATGAAGGATTCATTGAGACCGATTACACTCATTACCAGGAAGTATACTTTTATCGATACAACCGCAAACCGCTGGTTGAAGAAATCCAAGATACATTTCAGTAAAAATGTGTGAGTGTAATATCAGCAGTCGTTAGCGATCAGAGCTGCTGTTTAAGACGGTCATCCTTCATCTCATACGAATAATACATAATCCCAAACAACTGCACAACCTCATCATGAGAAAAGGATGCGTTACAGGCGGGACAAACATAGGTATCTTCCTCGGCAATAACGAGATTAACATATTTTGCCGTGAAAAGACACAAAGGACAGAGTATCTTATCGAATTTTGCCATGATTATTATAGCATGGATCACAGTGTATGTCAATCATTGGTTGTACCGAACACCCGTAATCTGCCCTTTTTTATATAACACCAGGACATGCCCTGAGTATTATATACACATACCACGTCACCGCGTCGGTCAATACCAACGAGACCGCACTGACATCTATTATCTGTTGCGTGTTCCATGATCTTTTTTCCCACGACCGGAGCACGATAACGAGCCATCATGGAGACCGCCCGAAAGGCAATCATATTGCGCATTATTTCTTCTCCATGGCCGGTCGCACTAACGCCTCCATGAGTATCTGCATACGTACCCGCGCCAGGAAGCGGCGTATCGCCGACCCTGCCCGGTAGTCTCAATGTAATACCTCCGGTCGACGTACCAACACAGATCAGCCCCTTTCTATCAACTGCGACAACGCCGACCGTTCCATAGAGCTCGTTCAAACCACATAATCGTTTAAAGTGGTCGCTTTTCATATCCTGGCGTGCTTTCCGCCAGATCCGTTTTTTTTCGCGGGTGCGGGGATCATAAAACGGTTGATGCATACAGCGCGCAAACCTGACCGCATTATCTCCGCACAGGAGGAGGTGATCGGTTCGTTCCATCACGAAGCGGGCGGTTTGAATAGGATTCTTGACATTGGTAATAGCACCTACTGCGCCGAACTTCCTATCACCTGTCATGATTGCCGCATCCATTTCCACTTCTCCCTCGAGATTAAAGGAAGACCCAGTGCCGGCATTAAATACTGATACATCCTCCAGTATCGTTACGGCCTGGACCACGGCATCGATGCTGCTACCGCCCTGAGTGAGGATACCATAACCAATGCTGACCGCTCGTATGAGTCCCTGACGCCGCCGCGCAGGGAATGATATCCCACCGGCTCCCCCATTAGCAATAATAACACAGTCTCGCTGTTTCATCGCTGACGTGCGATCTTTCCTATACGGTTGAATGTCCCGCAGTGCAGGACAACGAAATAAACACCGGCACCGACCTCCTGACCTGCATCGTCCTTACCGTCCCAGTGGACCAATCGGTCTGACACATCTTCTTGCGGGAATTGAATGAGTTTTCGTCCGGACAGGGAGAAAATCGTCACCAGTGGCTGCAGGGTGTCAGGAAAATCAAGGAAGATATCGCAGGCGTCCTGAAATGGACTGGGAACCGAGTACGGCACCGTATAACGGTTGAGTTCGCATCGCACGAAATCACTCAGGTTAGCCGTATTGCCATACCTGTCGCTGGCAGTAACTGCATACTGGTATAGACCCCTCTCTTTATTGAAGATATATAGTGAGGTATCCTGATATAATCGCTGTACGTATCTGCCTCTGGTCAGTTCCTGAAGAGTGATATCGTCGATATAACATCCACCAAGATTAGTGGCTCCGTCAGTTCGGTATGATATCCTTAATGTATGACTTCCGGACGGCACGAGTATCCTGCGGACCTGCCATCCCTGTGATGTACCATAGTGAACATCGGTGACATCCCCATATTGTATGACCAGCGAATCATCAATGTCTTCGGTCGTATAGTAAAGATACATCGTCAAAACACCCAGGTGCTCAATGTCCAGTGGTGTCGCGGTTTCCATCCAGTGCGACAGATCACTTCCGTTGCCGGAAAAAAAAGAATACGAACCTGAATACACCCTGAATGAATCAAGCACGAAACCGTTCACTATCCAGCCGTTCACATCCTCGCACGGGTCGGTGAATACATTGATCACGCTGTCTGCCGTATTCTCAATGACATCATAGGTAACCGGTGCCAGATCAGATGAGGTATTCCAGGAAAGCCTGAAATCATTGTCATTTCCTATCTCGGAAGTCTGGACCGTGTGGGTTGACGACGGTCGTATGTCATCGGCATCATAATACCAGTTCAGGAAAGTTGGCCAGTGCGAATATGCCCACAGCAATTGTCCGTAGTGATCAACGAGTTGCTTGAACGAGCGGTACTCATAGGGATACCATACGGACAAGCCGGTCGCATTGCTGAATTCAGGTCCCCAGGAGGCAGCTTCGATGATCGCCTGTGCATAGGCATTCTGCCAGGCACGGCTCTCAGGGCTCATCAGGATTCCATCACACCTTCGGATGAGATCACCGAGATCCACATAGACATCTGTGGGTTCGGGAAAACCAAAAATCGGGATGGTCTGAACCTCTTGCCTGATCGTGGAGAAGGGATACCATTCCGGATCACCTGTGACAACCGCATCGATCAGTTGGTCGGTTGCCTGCTGGAGGTCGTCGATATCGTCGACCTTCACTGCTGAAAAAGCGACCGGTTGGATGCCGGCATATTGTTCAACATTAAGCTGCACCATATGCGCTGCAAGATCACGCCCTCCCATGCCCGGATTAGACTTAAGCAAGCCGAAGATACTGTCATACCCGAATCCCGGCAAAGGACAAACCGTCTGCGGGCTAACACACACCTGCACATACCCCTGTAACTCTCGCAGTACTTCGACCATCTGCATCAAACATGCATCAAAGGCGAGTAATGCTATGGTCTCACCCGTATATTGATGGGCAATGGCAAAGGCTTTTCGCAAGTCACCGTTCGCGACACCGAGCTGATTACCGCTCGACCAGTCAGTACCAAATGATCTTTGTGCTGCCGCTGTCCAGCCGGTCCCATGATCCCACAGGATCACACAATATCGGTTCGCCGGGTAATACCTCATACCCCATTCCAAAAATTGTGCCAGGGTCTGCGGGTTGCACATATCGATAATACCGATATCCTGCAGGAGAGCCGATGAACCATCCTGTACATACAACCGCCTGGCACCGGTGACCGGTTGGTCGAGCTGCACGACAATGGCGAGTTCATCACCGCTGCCTACCCTCTCCAGTTCAACGAGATCAGAATCCGCCCATTGTGCAAGATCATTGTCCGCCGCCATGTACACGAGAACCGTCCATTCCCGAGCGCACAATAACAGGGGCAGGAAAAGAAGTATCCCTTTCATCACATCATTGTAATAATTTTCATCTGAACGTCAATTGTCTCGGCGTGCGGCACGCTGTTTCCTCAGGGAGGCCTTTGGTCGTTCCTGCCGTACTGGATGTGATGACGGCATAATTCCTTGCTTCACGGTCACCACCCCGAAATGAATAAAAGTATTCGGGGTGGCATTTCGTGCAGAAATCCAGTGAACTAACCAACGGTTTAATGCCCAGGTCCTGTTGTACCGCTTTCTTCAGGTCGAGGAAATACTTGTCGCCTCGCGGGACAACGGCTGAGCCGTAAGCAGTCTCGAATACTTGCGCGACATCCTCCTGGATCTCGTAGCAGCATGCGCCGATGGATGCACCGAGTGTGTATACATAAGTGTCCATAAATCGTGCAGCACGCTGCGCAATGCCGTTAATGATCCCTCGCCAACCACAGTGAATGATGCATACGCGCTCTTTGTTGAATAAGTACACGGGAAGGCAGTCGGCGACCCTGATACCGAGGTGAATGCCCGGGGTGTGTGTGATCAAGCCGTCACCGATACCCCTATGCGGTACATCGGTATCGACAATGGTGTCAGAATGAACCTGTTTGAGCATCACCGGACGGAAGGTTTCAACAAAGGCTGCATTGCCATGTTTCGTCGAGTACAAACAGGTTACCTGTTTCCAGTTGAATTGAAAATATTCCATCTCGCGGCTTTTTACATGCTGCCAATCCATCTAACTACACCTTTTTTATATCCTTGATTTTTATAACGACCTTTTTCTTCTTGAAAAAGGAATCTTCTGATATCGAATACAGACAATCGACCCGCGTTTTTCCGACCTCGATGTCAAGTATCATCTGACCTTTTCCATACGCGATCGCTTCGAACGCACAATCGTTCGATCTCAGTGCAAATTTCAAATGGTCTGAACCGACAACACGCGGTACACCAACGACTTCCAAGCCACTTCCCAGAAATACCGGCTGTGGATTGGCAACGCCGGTTGGCTCAAGGTATTTCAGGAAATGGAGAACCTCCTTGGTAATATCTTCGAACGCCAGTTCGATGTCGTACGTGTATTTCTTTTCGAACACTGCCGGTTCAAATTCTCGGGCATGCTCATTGAGCCGACGCCGTAGTTCAGGAATCTTCGAGCGGTCCAATTCCAAACCAGCTGCTTGACTGTGACCGCCGTATCTAGATAGCAGATCATGACACGTTCTTAAAGCATCGGTAATATCGAATCCCGGCACTGACCGCGCCGAACCTTTTGCCGACGTTTGCTTCAGGGTAAGCAGAACAGTTGGTTTCTGAAACTGGTCGCTCATCCGTGACGCAACGATACCAACAATACCCTCATGCCAGGCCGTATCGGCAAGTACCAGTACCCGGTCCTCATCGAACCTTCCCTCGGTTACGCGCACGATCGCATCCTTGAGTATCTGATCCTCGATTGCCTGCCGTTTTTTATTGTCTGTCGAAAGCATGTGCGCGAGCCGTGCGGCCTTTGTCTCGTCAGAGGTAAGTAATAACTCCAGAGCAGCTCGCGCATCACTCACCCGACCGCACGCATTGATCCTCGGTCCGATTACGAAACCCAGATGGTATGCCGTCACACCTTTTTGCAGACCCGTTTCTTCAAGCAGTGCTCGGATCCCATGATTCCGGCTTTTCAACATCCTGTGCAATCCGTGCTTAACAAGGATCCTGTTCTCATCGATGAGGGGTACAACGTCCACGACCGTGCCGAGAGCGACCAGGTCCAGGTACTCATGTGCGCTCTCCCTCGGCATCTGTAATTTATCGAACAAAGCCTGCACGAGCTTGAAAGCGACACCGATCCCGGCTAATTCCTTGAAGGGGTAAGGATCATCCGGTCGTGTGGGGTTGATGATCAAACAATCACGGGGAAGCTCTGCAGGCGGTTTGTGATGGTCCGTGATGACTACATCTATACCGCACTTGCGTGCATGAGAGACTTCATCAAGGGCAGTGATGCCGCAATCAACCGTGATTAAAAGCGTACATCCCTTTTCCTGGGCATAGGCAACACCACTCATTGACAATCCGTATCCCTCTTCGATACGATGAGGGATGTAATACTCCACCTCGATACCCTGATGTTGCAGGACCGATACGATCATAGCACAGGCTGTGATTCCATCTGTATCGTAATCACCGTGAACCAGGACCCGTTCCTTGTTGCTAATTGCTCTAATTAAGCGATCTGCTGCCCGCTCCATATCGCCCAAGAGAAATGGATCGTGGAGCTGGTCAAGTGATGGTGCGAAATATCCTTCGATCGCCTTTGTATCATGATATCCCCGGTTCTGAAGTATTTGAACCACGGCGCGGGGAATCGTTTTACCCCTGACGATCAAGGCCGTCGCACCGTCTTTCTGCGGTTTAGATATCCACTCGGTCACACCAACTCCTGTTCCTCTGGTTATCCTGGTTTGTCTCGTTCTTCTCGTTTATTTCGTTTGTTTAGTTCGCGAAAACCAACGGGACGAGGGATTACCTTTTCCGTTCGTTTTTTCTGTTCTCTGTTCTGCATGCTGCAATTTAACTTCCAAAGTGGGGTGACCTGTAAGCCGGGTTCTGTAGATGATAGCCATTTATCTTGTCCTGATATCGCTACCAGGCTCTGCGCAACCTACCCACCCCGCCCACCCACACCCCAAGGGTGTGAACGGGAAACGGGCAGTTTCAAACGGGGCTGCTTGGTTTTGCTTCGGATGGGGTTTACCAAGACCTCTGATGTCACCACCAGAGCGGTGAGCTCTTACCTCGCCTTTTCACCCTTACCCCGCACCTGTTTAGGTATAACAAGGCTGTGTATTATTATCCGATTCATGCTCCTTTATTCTTCTTTTCAGATCGCACGTATAGCCAGTATAGAGTTTCTTATTTCTTATACTTTTTATGACATAAACATACTACATCATTCAACATACCTAAACAGGTGCGGGGTGGTATATTTTCTGTGGCACTTTCCTCCCGCACCTTTGGTGCGGGACTTCCTGTTAGGAAGCATCCTGCCCTGAGAAGCCCGGACTTTCCTCTCGCTTGGAGCGGCTATCCAGTCACCCCACGATTATATTATATTGCAGAGAACGTAACTGTCAACTCGGGGAATGAATAGAGATTATTATGGTCCTGCCTATGGTACTGTTATTTTCCCAAAAAATGTTCTGCCCGGCATGGGGTAATCCAGATCATCAATGATATTTCCGAACTGCGTGGCATATTGTTCATCAAATATATTCTTGACCCCGAGATGCAGTGTCAGAGCCCCGAACCGCTTACTGACAGCGACGTTCATAACAAAGTAACTTTCGAGGGTCTTCGTATCCATCTCGATCCATGGATACTGGTCATAATTCGTGTAGTAATTCAATCGCTCCGTACTGAAAATACCGTTCACGGAAAGGATAAGACCGGGTTGTACATTAAGGGTGATGTAACCGCTGATATTCAGATCGGGGATGAACGCAGCTTTCCGCTCTACCTCCTCGATGATTATACTCCCGGTGTCGGTTGACCAATCATAACCATCGTATATCAATTCGTCGTTCTGCTGCAGGGCATTCAGGTATGTCGCTTCCACTCCCATTTCCACGGTCTGCCTGGGTTGGTATTTCAGGTCCATATCGACCCCGCGTACGATCAGACGATTTACGTTCTGCGGCTGCCACAACCGGTCGTCCCCGGGAAGCCAGGCAATCCGGTCATAGATATCGCGCAGATAGCCTGATACGCCGGCATACAAACCTCGTAAAGGCTCGCTTTCCATTCGTACTTCATAGATCCACCCGTGTTCGGGCAGAAGATCTGGATTACCAGCACCGGGCCAGTACAGATCATTGAATGAGGGGGAACGGTACGTCTTTCCCACGGAACCCTTCACTATAACATTTGACCGGATCATCGATATAATGCCGCATCCGGGTGATATGAACAGGCCGTACCTGGAATGTTCATCGATTCTCAGGCTCGCAGATATTTTCACATGTCTGGGAAGGTCGATTTTCGCTTCACTCCAACCTCCGAGCGAATAAGTTCCGGCATACCAGTCCAAATCTCCGGTCTCGAGTGATCTTTTTTCAGCGGTCAGGGAATCATAGTGAAGGTCCACACCTGTGGCTATTGTGCCGCGCTGAAAATCATGGTGCAACATGGCATTCCACCCGAATGAATGTATCAAATAATCATAATGTTCAGTCACCGGTTCATTATTGGCAAAACCTTCATACGTGGTCATATACTCCAATTCTTTCTGACTGAGCATGAAGGTGTTTGACCATATCAGATCCTCACTAGGATGCCATTGAACCGAGGTACTCCCGAGCATTACGATATCATGCTCCCGGTCAAAAATAGATACTGCGGTACTATCGCCATATTGGGGTATGTACGATCCCTCGAGGGGAAAAGGTCCTGGTACGCCATGTTCCTTGTTATCATACGTTCCGGAAAATGAAAAGTCGAATCGCTCTCCCTGATAAAGTGTCGTGCCGTGGGCATCGTAACGGGTGAGATCGCTGTTGCTTCGGGTACCGTCTGCACTGCTGTATGTCCCTGACATGGTTGCGCTCATTTTTCCTATAGGAACCCCGACACTGACGAAGAGTTCTCGCGACTGCCCCGGGACAGTCATATCGGCCGTCGCTACGGTAGTCCCGAACCGAATACTGGGAACCCGATGATATTGTGATGTGATGATATTAACGACACCACCGAGCGTGTTTGCACCGTATATACTCGAGGTCGGACCCTTCACTATTTCTATCCGTTCTACAAGATTCACGTTAACTACACCAAGATCGGCCATACCGGTTGTCACTGCATTGAGCGGCTGTCCGTCAAGCAGAACCAGCGTGCCACTGCTGGGTACGCCTCGAATGAAAATGCTCGAGACCGCTCCGGGTACACCATAATCCTTTATTTCGATACCGCTGTACATGTGCAGGACATCGCCAACCACCTGCGGCTGAAGATATTCGAAATCCTCCCTGTCAATGACAACGGTGGCAACTGCGATATCCGTAAGCCGCGCTGGATAACGGGTCGCGGTCACAACGATTTCGTCGAGCTCATATATGGTTTGTAGAAAACACACAACGAGTGGTAGAAATGGCAACATCATGCCTCCTTTCGTCCGCAGGACGATGACATGGCTGAGGATAGGTCTCCTGGCTCATCCTTCTATGATCAGCCTTCCCACTCCCACACCAATACCGAAGAATGGGGGCAGTGGCTTTCCGTGATCACAGATAAAAAACTTGGGAATCACAGTGGCGGCGACCGCGGCCGATTC
>CP070834.1:1436691-1450570 GCA_020341755.1 Caldifarciminota bacterium
TTTCTATAACCGTATTACGCCTGGATCACTGCAGATTTCATCCGGCGCGCAAATATTATGATCATCTTTGCTGCCGTTGTTATTGCCGAAATCCGAACACACCAGAAAATATATATTCAAGGCTACATTACATCAATGAGACTATCCGTAGCAACCATAGTACCACACAGAAAATTGACCGCATACAGGTGTATACAATGCCCTTGACAATTGAGTAAGTGCTGTTATAATCCATAGATTATTTGCGGAAGGGCGATGTATAACATAAAGGAGGACGTATGTATAAGTATAGCATCACGCTTCTATTCATAGTCGGACTCGGATTCTCATACGGTGTGAGACCTGCGTTCGACTTCGGATTCAGGTGGACCAACATGAATGTATCAGATGAATATGCGGATGCGAGTGAAGACTACATAGCACTCAGCATTGGCACGTCTGTACCGTACTCAAAAGCCGTCGGCTTATATGTAGAAATAGCAGCGATAACATTCTACGACGGCGATATGACTAATATCAATCTGGGCGGCGGTGGCTTGGCTTCGGCATTTCCTCTCAGCGGTATTGGCAGTAAATTCGGGCTCGTAGAAATGATCCCCTCGAAATCAGTATCACCGTTTTTCAAGCAGTACATCTCGCTCGACAGATGGTCGTCTTCATATGATTATTCGATAACAATCTATTCCCTGGGACTCGCCGCAGGAGCTGAGTTCCTTAGCACATCCAATGTGAGTCCGCTGCTTGAAGCATTCGTTTCATACGGTTCAATGAGTGAAGGAGGGACTTATTACGATTACAGTACAGATATACTTAACTACGGATTTTCTTTTTCCGTACGTTTTAGCTGGGAAAAATAAGAAAGACTGATATCTTTTATTCGTATCAGGAATCATTAATCATGGGGTCAAACACTCAGTTTTGGCCCCATGTGATTTCCACCCCAGATTTGGTTACATGAACCGCATCACCGAGCACGCTCTTGAATTGCTCGATGGCATCATCGCCAGTACAGTGACCGATATAATACTCTCTCACACCGATCGTTTGTAATTCCTGTATGGTTTTTGCTATCCGCTCCTCGCTGGCAGAAACCAGATGCAAACCGCCAATAATTGCCCTAACATTGGAAATACCGGTTATGGTGATGGCATTTTTCACGATATTCACGATACCGCGGTGTGAACAGCCGGTCACAACGATTATTTCCTCACCCAATTTTATGGTCAAGGCAAGTTCATCCTCGATCTCATCCTGATGCATGTGCGGCGGGGTCATGCGGCGTGCCGGTAAACTGGGTGCCTCGAAATCGGTCACGAACGGTATTCTGCCCGAAACGAAAAACCCGGGCGCGAATTCCAGGGGATGCCATATTGGTGTCAGCATACCTTTCTCCTTGATGATTATTTCCCTAAGAAACGGCATGAGCGTCAGCTGACGAAGAAAAGGATTGATCATAATGCCTTGTTCGAAAAAATTCTTGCCGTGCAGAACCGAAACCCAGTCGTCTTTCTCTTTCAGGATATCAACAAGACCACCGGTGTGATCGAAATGTTTGTGGGAGAGCACGATATATTCAAGATGTGACAGGTCGAGCTTCATGGTCTTAATATTAGCCAACACCTTCTTGCCGGTTATCGATGTATCGAAGAGAATATCTATATGATCTTTACCATAAAACGCTCGGATGTGTATTGCCAGCCCCCATTCGGTAAGTAATTCTTTGGATTCTGATTCCTTGTCCATGAGTATCTTTACCTCTACTTTATTTAATATAAATGCATGTTTTTTCATGAGTCTCTCGATAGAAATTTAATCCAAAAATGGTTGAAGTCAAGATGTAATAAATATCGGTCTATATTGTCATCACTGTAATCATTTGGTTTTTCCAAAACCAGAAAGCCAGCGTCCGGATTCGAACCGGAGACCTGTTGTTTACGAAACAACTGCTCTACCGCCTGAGCTACGCTGGCATTGACGTGTCTACATTATAATCAAGGAAAGAAACATGTCAACGGGAACAGATACTAAACAGTAGGTACTAGGCAGTAAGCAGCAATAAAAATAAACAACGTTATTACGTTCAAACGATCTAAACGTTCGAAACGTCTTCTTACCAAAGGAACCAAACAAACTAGATAAACTAAATAAACCAGCCCATTCCTGGAAGGGGCGGGCTAAATATTGACTTTGTATGCAATTTCACTATGTTTATGTAATGGCGATACAGCTGAAGACCGACCTGCCCTCCTTCTTCGAGATCGGCGAATACAACACAGTCCATCTGCTCAAACTCCTGCACATGCATCACCTGGAATTCAAACAGGTACTGCTTCTGGGCGACCACAAGACGTTCCTTATCGGCGGCGGACCCATCTCCAAAAACCTTGAAGACGGACATATCAAGGTCAGCCGGCATGTGGTCACGAACAGCGACGAGCCCAATGTCCGTCATGTCGAAGATATTATAGAACAGGAAAAACCTGACCTTGTGCTCGGATTTGGCGGCGGCAAGGTACTCGATGTCGCCAAACTCGCTGCAGGTAAGAAAAACACTACATTCATCAGTATTCCGACAACGCTGAGCAATGACGGCATCTCCTCGCCGGTGGCAGTGATAAAAGACAAAAAAAACATACCGGTCAGTCATATCACGAAAGCACCGTATGGGATCATTGTCGACATCAGCATCGTAAAAAAAGCACCAGAAAAACATATTAAAGCCGGTATCGGTGACATGATCTCAAATCTCTCAGCAGTGTTCGATGCCCGTCTGGCTCATAAGGAAGGTCGTGAAACCATTACCAGTATGGCATTGTCAGTCTCTGAAGCGGGACCGCTCAGCCTGCTCGATTTCAAAAAACCGAGCATACACAATAATGACTTTCTCTTGTGCCTCGCACAGGGACTGACAAAAAGTGGCATTGCCATGTGCATAACCGGTTCATCACGGCCTGCCAGTGGCAGCGAACATAAAATCAGCCATGCAATAGACCACCTGCATTCGCCGAGAGATACTTTGCACGGAGAGCAGACCGGTATTGCAGCGATATTCACCATGGCTTTGCAGGAAAATTCATATTTGGATAAAGTTATCGAATTTTATAAGGAAATCACATTCCCTCATACCCTGGAGCATCTTTCCCTGACTATCGAGCAATTCATTCAGGTCGTGCATGCTGCCGGGAATATACGACCGGAACGGTACACGATCCTGGAACATATGGAAATCACCGATAAAGAAATCCGTGAAATCATAAAAAAAACAGGACTGTAAATAACCAACAGGTTATTGGGTTATTATCGATTTTTCTTTAATTTTTCGCTTTACGACCTACTCCTTACGCATTACGGTCTGTTTCCCTTCGGTTGACAGTCATGCTTTTTTGACTAATATTGTATTATGGTAACCAAGAAGATTATACTTATCGGCACGATCTTCCTGATGTCGTGCGCGCTCAGACCACGTGTCATGGAAGAATATGAAGCCGGGCGTGCTTCAGAAAAAGCCGCCGTCATTTACGAACGAGGTAACACTTTTTTCAAACAAAAAGATTACAGGAATGCCATAAAGGAACTCGAAGTAGTTCTCGAAAAATATGAAAAAACCTCGGCCTACGAACCCGCGCTCTATCTCACGGCATTCTCTCACTACAAACTGAACAATTTCAAGGATGCTGCTTCTCTCGGCGAAAAATTCCTGAAATTCTTCCCCAATTCAAATTATTTACTCAACGCCACCTCACTTGTCGGTGAATCGTACTACAAACTTGTGGAAGATTACAAAGCAGCATACTATCTCACGAAGTTCTATACCCTGAGTGACGACGAGTCTGCGAGAAAACAGGCGCTGAACCATGTCATCGATGTCCTGCCAAAACTCTCGCTCGATCAATTGGAAAAATTGCACCGCGTGTTTATGGCCAACCCTATTGACGAGCATATTCTCTACACACTCGCGCAGATCGAGGCTCGTGAAGGAAAGAAAAGAGAGGCGGAACGGGACTTCAACCTGCTGACGAGACGTTTCCCCAACACAAAATACACCGCAGAGGTTACCGAATACATAAAATATATAGGCCTCGGTGACGTAACCGCCCGTGTCGGCATATTATTACCACTTACCGGAACCTACGCGCATGTCGGCAGTAAACTCATAGAGATCATAAATATCTTCAAAAAAAATAAATATCTGCCGTTTTCTCTGCATTTCCTTGACACAAAATCAGATCCCATCGATGCCACGATCGCAGCCGCCCAACTGATCGATGATGTCAATGTAGATTTTCTCATCGCGCCGGTACCAATATCTTCCGGCGAAGCCTTTGGAGTATGCGGTGTGGCGTACGGAAAAGGTATACCTGTTATTCTTCCCATGACCTCGGAACCAAAATTCGAATCAATTCCCAATATTTTCACGCACGGGCATACATCCGATGATCAGGCGCGGGTAATTGCAGATTATGCTGTCTTCAATCTCGGCATCCGTCGTTTTGCAGTGCTCTACCCTGATATCCCAAAATACCGGGTAGCAGCCGACGTATTCGCCAGACAGGTAACACGCAATAATCGGGAGGTCGTCGCAATGGTAAGCTTTGACCCGGACAGCATAACGCTTAAAGGGGAGCTCACCGGTATCAAAGACAGGGAACCAGAAGCAATATTCCTTCCTATGGACGTGAACATGGTGATCAATACAACACCGCAGATCGCCTACTACGGAGTAGAAAACGCACAAATTCTCGGTCTGGAGTCGTTCATGGACGAAAAGATCCCACGCCTCGGAGAAACATATGTGGATGGTGCTGTTTTTGTAGCACCGGCAGCGAGTGACAGCATGACGCTCACTATGCTCAGAAACGAGGGGATCAAACAAGACGACTTTGCCGCAAAATTCTATTACACTCTCTGGCAGCTCCGGGAACTGCAGGATTACAACAGGAATACCCTCGCTGACCGTCTTGAAGATATCATGAGAGAGCAAGAAGTATATAGTATTTATACTATTAAAGATGGTGAATTTGAACAATTGACACAAATTACTAAATAAAAGGAGTTTACATGGCGAAAAAAGACAGGAAGGCTAAGAAAGAAAAGAAAAAAGAAAAAAAACAACAAGTCCTTGTTGATGTTAAATTTAAAAGAAAGAATCTCTTGTTTTTCGGTATCGGTCTGATACTCATTGTAGCCGGCTTTATATTGCTGGCTGTCGGTGATATTGTCATAGCACCGATATTGCTTGTCGTCGGATATCTGGTTTTCTTTCCCCTCGGCATCCTGCTTAAATAAAGTACACCCACTCTGCCAGAACGTGATTGCCGCAGGCGAAGTACGTGAACTTGCCGATAACTTCGGCATCGATGCAATCAGGATAACCCATGCACTCCCAAATCCAACAACACTCTCGCGCATGTACCAGCAGCGGGATGAAGGTTTTTTTTTCAACAGCAGGCGGCTCAGCAACCCAGATCTTGAATCATTTTGCGATGTCCGGTCAAAACTGGCAAACGCACGTTCGATCATAACTGCGTGCGAATGTTATCTGACAGACGAACCGGTTGATAATTCGAAGCCGGGGAACCCCCACGGGCGCATCGCCCGGTATACGTGGCGGAATCATTACCGCGATCTAAAAAACCGACTGAAGCGGCTTGCTGTCCTTCTTAAAGAAAAATACCATGCTCACTCGCTCGTATACTCAAACGGTCCCGTCGCAGAAAAACCGCTTGCCCAGCAGAGCGGCATTGGATACTATGGCAAACACGGTATTATCATACACCCAAAGTACGGATCGTGGATCGTACTCGGGGAGATCGTAACCGACATCGATATCGAAAAAGACGCTGCGCTCGATATTGATTGCGGCGGTTGTCAGAAATGTATTGATGCATGTCCAACGGGTGCAATCGTTCGCCCCTATATCCTCGACCGTAGACGCTGCATTCAGGCACTAACCAACTGGCATGGAGTCATCGACGATGACATAGCTGCAGTATGGGAAAATCGCCTGTACGGATGCACTCGATGCCAGGAGGTCTGCCCCCAGAATGAACGCGTGATACCGATGCCGGTACGAACCGATATCGGGAATGTCGGCGCTTCAATGCCATTGATCGATTTCCTGGATATGGATGAAACGGAATACCGAACACAGTACAAGGATAATCAGATGACAAGACCCTGGATACGTTTCCCTGCGATCCAGAGAAACGCCCTGCTCTGCCTCGGTCATCTCCCTGATAGAGAAGCACCGCCGATCCTAAAGACATATTTGAAATCACCTGACCCGGTACTTGCCCAAACCGCAGGTTGGGCACTCTCCCGGATTGCCCATGGCTAATATTATCCGACAGGTTAAGACAGCCCTTGTACACCCTGCCTCTGTACCGGCGCTCATGTGGAGACGCTGTGGTGCTCAGTTCAGTTTTCTATTTTCTCCGCTTCTTAGTGATCGATCGTTGGCACCAGAATCGATTAATATATACCCTACTGACCGCTGTAATCTAAAATGTTCTATGTGCTTTCAGCGACTCAGGCCACAACATCATGAACTTCCCGTTGAAGGCTGGTATGATATTATCGACCGACTCGCTCGGTTCAAGCCGCGCATACATCTTTCTGGCGGAGAACCGTTCGTCTATCAGGACATCGCGGATCTCATTGAGTATATCAAAGCAAAAAAGCTATTTCTCACCATCACGACCAACGGGACCCTGCTGAACGAGCATGCCGAACGGCTCGTAGAACAGGGAATCGACAGGATACACGTGTCTATCGATGGCCCCCGGGACGTCCATGACAGCATACGCGGGATACCCGGTACGTTCGATAAATTGATTACCGGTCTTACAGCATTGACACACATGAAAAAAGGCATGTTCCCCCTCATTCGTATCAATTCAATTATCGCTCCGCACAACATACCAGCTATGCACGAGGTTGTCAGGATAGCACAACGGTTCAATGCTGAGTGCGTACAGTTTCTCCACCCCCTGGGCGTGACCAAACAGGCGCTCGAGCAGCACAGGATATTGCTCGAGCAGACGCTCAACCGTGATCTCAATTACTGGCAGCATGCAGACTGCGGGTGCGAAATATCCGATTTCTCAGATGTGTGGTATGATGAGCTGAATGAGTTCATCAAAACAACCGCTTCCTGTGCCGTCATTTTCCCTTCTTTTACTCGCGCGCAAATGAAAGCTTATTACACAATGGATAAGAAGTTTTATTCCCTCATGCGAGGTAAATGTGCGGCACTCTGGCAAACAACCACCATCCTCCCCTCAGGTGACGTGGAATCATGCCCTGACTATGTGATCGGGAATTGTACCAAGGAAGATTTTCTCAAGCTCTGGAACACACAGACAATGCGGCAGCTAAGAAAACGAATACGAAGACGTGATTTCTTTACGGTCTGCCGCGCATGCTGCTATTTCTACATGTAATGGTATTGCCCCAATGCTTTTAATTTGAAAATCATTATCTGATATTCTTCTCCAATCGCTCTACGCCTTACGCTCTACTCCCTACGCTCCTTGTTGTCTTGACTCACTAACGAAAGACCATATAATATCTTCATGGGAAAGAAGAAGAAAAAAAAGCCTGAAAAAGAAAAACCAGCGCAGGAAAGCAAACCGCCAGAACCAGAAGAAAAAGAAGAAAGGGAAGCAAAAAAAGAAACACCAGAGCCGGAAATAGAAGAACAGACAGCACCGCCGCTCCTGGATGAACCGATACCGGTTACTGATTATCTGTACATGATGATCGCCTCGCTCGATGCCAAAGCATGGGCATACATGGATTTCATCGCACACCCCGAGACCCAAAAACATACAAAGGACCTTGCCCAGGCAAAGAATGCTATCGATGCCATCGATGCGCTGTATAAAATAGTCCAGGACCAACTCACGCCAGAGCAGAAAAAAGATATCGAGACCCGATTAACTAATCTTCGGTTGAATTTCGTAAAAACATCTTAGGATTGCACTGGCATAACCGTTGCACCTTTTCACTGTTTCCGCGTTAGAGCCAACCAGTGTCCGACGATAAACAAGCATTTAAACCACCGTCACATAAAAAGATCAACTTTCAACTGCCTCATGTCATCGCCATCATATTTTTTAGCGTTGTTCTTGGCATCTATATTTGGTCCCTGTGTCCCACTGTATATCTCATCGATTCCGGTGAACTAGCCGCGGTCAGCTATACGCTCGGGATCGCTCACCCTACGGGCTATCCCCTTTATACGATCATTTCATTCTTTTTTGCACGTCTTGGCGGCGAGCCGGTCTATAACCTGAACGTCCTTTCAGCGCTTCTCTCAGCAACGGCAGCATTGTTCCTTTTTCTTACGGCGCGTACCATACTTAAAAATACGCTCCTTGCCCTGCTTCCTGCTTCTCTGTTCGCTTTTGCTCCGATCATCTGGCGGACATCCCTTACGAACGAAGTGTACCCACTGACCGCACTCTTCACGCTCCTCATACTCTACTGTTTGTTCCGGATGCGCGACGAACGTCATTTCTATATTCTTATGTATCTTGCCGGTTTGAGCTTCACTAATCACATGATGATATTCTCACTGGTTATCCCCGTCATCATCTACGCTATTATCGTGTACCGCATCACATTGCCGAAGATCCTGCTGGGTGGTATACTGGCTTTCACCGGCATTTCCCTCTATCTCTACCTGCTCGCCCGGACGGCTGGTGCCGCCGAACTTAACTGGGGAAATGCGTACAACCTCCAGAGACTGCTCTGGCACATGACCGGAAAACAATATCAGGTGTGGATGTTCTCTCTCCCGATGAATGAAATAATGAAAAATGTCAGCAGCGGACTGAGTATGCTTCTGCGGAATTTCCTGTATCTCTTCGCTGGCGGCATCCTTGCTGGGTTGTACTATTTATACCGACATGACCGGTCAAAATTCTGGCTGTTCAGCGCTATCATCGCATTGAATATCGCCTATACCGTGAATTACTCCATACCGGACATCGAAGCATATTACATACCGACACTGGTTGCAGGAATAACAGTTTTCATTTACGGCGTGCGCCTCCTGACGCAGTATGCACGATGGTACATCGTCATACCCGCGGCACTCATCATCCCTTTGATTAATTACAACACTTGCACACTGAGAGGGAATACCTTCGGTCTCGATTTCGGACGCATACACATCGAACAGCTGCCCGAACACAGCACCCTCATCTGCACGTACTGGGATATTTATTCTCCCCTGATATATTTGAGGCATGTCAAAGATATCCGCAGCGACATCATCATGATCGACAAAGAACTGCTCCGTCGCACGTGGTATATCGATTACCTGCAGCATGAATACCCAGAACTTTTCGCCAGGATCCATGGTTCGGTCGAACAATACCTCGTCGAGCTGTACAAATTCGAGTATGACAAACCGTATAATAGAACTATGATCCAGGCACGGTTTATTGACCTCCTGAACGATATCGTCAGACAGGCACCAGGCACCGTTTATTTCGCAACACCAGTAACCGATCAAGACCTCGCACAGGTGCAGCCGCAGTTACTGCGCATACCGCGCGGCATGGTCATGGAACTGCGCAGCGACACGACGGGCTATGACCCGTTCGATTTCACACAATTTTCGCTATCGCCACCACGCAGTATCAATGATCTGCGATTGCGGTACAATATCGAGATGGTCAAACGTATGGCACTGAACAACGTCAGGTTCCTGACGATCACCGGAAACACATATGCTGCCGGACAGGCAGAGACCTGGCTCAGAACATTCTCGTCAGACAGAAAATAACCGTATACTCTTTTTTTAATATACGCATCCGTATCTTAACTTGCTCTATGCACCATGCTCTTTGCCCTATGCCCATCAGGGCAAAATACTTGATTTTTTCGCGTTCCCATTTATAATTCAAGATGAAAAAGGCGGTCATAGCACTTGGTGGAAATGCCATCGCCTCGACCGGCAAAGAAGATATCTCGGAACAGTTCGCCAATACACGCAAAAGCCTCGCTGGCATCGTTGAGCTTATCCAGGAAGGATACAAGATCGCCCTCACGCATGGCAACGGTCCTCAGGTGGGCAATGCACTCCTCAGGGTCGAAAGAACCGCCGAAGATATACCCGGTCTGCCACTGGGTGTCATTGTTGCAGATACACAGGGCGGCATGGGTTACATGATAGAACAGTGCCTCCAGAATAGGTTGCGCATGTTCGATATACAGCGGGATGTCATAACCATCGTCACCCAGGTCGTTGTCGACCCGGATGATCCTTCGATCAAGCATCCCACCAAGTTCATTGGACCGTTCTATTCAAAACAGCAAGCAGAAAATCTGGCGATCAATTTTAACTGGGTGATAAAAGAAGATTCAGGCAGAGGTTATCGTCGTGTTGTCCCCTCCCCAATACCGCTCCGTATCGTTAACCGCAAGATAATCAAACAATTAGTCGATAAGGGAGTGATAGTCATTACTGCCGGTGGAGGAGGCATCCCGGTCTACGTGGAGATCGATGGAACTCTGGAAGGCATCGATGCAGTCATTGACAAAGATCGGGCAGCAGCAGTACTGGCACGCGATATCGGTGCCGAGACTTTGATCATCCTTACAAGCGTAGAGAATGTATACGTTAATTTCCGTAAACCCAATCAAAAAAAACTGACGAATATCACGGTTATGCAGGCGAAACGTTATTTAAAAGCCGGTCACTTCCCATCCGGAAGTATGGGTCCGAAGATCGAAGCCGCTATCACTTTCCTGGAGAATGGCGGGAAAGCAGTACTCATTACCTCTCTCGACAGGGCCCGTCAGGCTATACAGGGAACTGCCGGCACCAAAATCACCGCTGCTGAACAATCAGGATAATGATATGAATAGCGAGGCAATACCGCTAAGAATTACGTGAAGTATGATGACAGCGAGAACGACGCTGATCACATAATTCGTTAATTTTTCCCTCGGAGTCTGCATCATTACCGGCAATCCATGGTACAAAAGGTAAATGCCGGTCAGTGATATAAGGAATACAAGAAAACCAGCTGTCGGAATGATATTAAGCACGCCGGCAAGGAATGCAGGCGTGAAAGAATACACTGCTAATTTGTATGCTTTGACCGCACAGTGTTCTGAATCATATACCTGTGTAAATGCATTGATGATAATACCATCGAGAAATAGGCCTATGAGGGTAAGCAGGTAATAGACAATTGCCCAAACGAACGCTGTCCCGACCGGGATCCGGTATACCGATGCACCAAAACCAGATTTAATCCCAACGAAAATATACCCCAGCATACCAAAGAAGGCTGGGATGGCAGCCAGTGGCATTGCATAATGGGTGAACACCTGCCCGAATGTATGGGGTTCGCTCTGTATTGTGTACCAGGTTTGCTTCGGTGCAATAAGAATACCCTTGATCCGCTCTATTATCACCGTACCTCCTGTTTCACAAACTTAAAGAAAACGATTTTCTTTCAAGCGGACGCAAGGACCACATGAAATGCAGTCACAACACATGGTTTACCCATCGATCACAGATCCATGGGGTGCAATCTTGAAAACTATATGTTTATCTTCTCGGCAATATCTCCGAGGATAGGCATCTTCCAGTAGTCGCCGGTAAGCGATTTTATCATCCCGATGATAGCAAACACGCCAAGAACGCACAGTATCAGCCATTCAAGGATCAGGAACAGTACACCGACATATGGTATCAAACCCAAAATTGTACCAACGATAATAATCGCAATGGCGGCGATAAACAAGACCATACCCTGTTTTCCGTGGAATACGGCAAATTTGTTATCCTTTTTTCCCAATAGGGGAACGAGGAATAAAATACCCCAGTATCCTAAGAAAGCCCATATTTTTCCTTCTTCCACGGTCTTATCTGCCTCTGGCATATTACCTCCTTTCAATTAGTATATAGACTATATAAAAAAAGTCAAGATGCAAATAAAAGGATATGTTTCGAGCGCTTGAACGTTTAGATCGTTTATAACGTATGTTTTGTGAGGCTGGGCTTTTACGCTTTACTCTCTGCTGGATACGGGCAGTGTCATCAGTCAACGCCAATCTTCTTTTACTGATCTCTGTCTACTTACTACAGTCCACTAACGACTTTATTTTTAATTCTACATTTTCCATTCTTCATTCTGCATTGTTTTGTTCCTACTTCGTACTTCCTAGTTCTTAGTATTTTTTTCCGGTAGTGCCGGATCAACGAACATGACCTGCTCACGCATCAGTATTGCCGCACCGGGTCTACCCTTTCTGTCTTTTTTTACATATTTGCGCTGCGTGTATGAAACCGGGATATTTTTTTGGGTCTTTGCTTTGCTATAGTAGGCAGCGATCGATGCGGCGGTCACCATAATCTGCTTTGGTGGCTTCTGCGTTTTGGGCACTTTCATACGCAGTATAACATGCGACCCTTCATAGCCGCGAACATGGAAAAAATAATCGTGCGGTCGAGCAAAACCAAAGGTCAACTGGTCATTGGACCGAGCGTTCTTGCCCACGTACGCGATCGCGCCTGACTCAAGCACGAACGTTCTAAAAGGTTGGGATACGGTTTCTTTTGCTCCGGGACGTTTTACTGAAGGTTTTTTATCGGAGGTCGAGATACCGACATCCTGCAACTCCCTTGTCAGCGCCGCTATTTTCTTTTTCAATGCCGGCTGTCCCCTTTTTGTTTTCTTATACCGTATAAAGTATGCCTGGGCATTTTGCTGTGCTGATTTACCGGGATCAAGAGAAATTTCTTTGTCCTTATTTTGGTAGGGGTCAAATAGTCTAACCATACTATCACCGCGCTTGATTTTGTTGATATTGCCGAGAATCAATTCACCCGCAATTCGATATTCTTCTATCGCTTCCTTCTCAAGAATTTTTTTCTGTAATCTCGTGATACGTTTTTTTATCTTCCCTGTGATACTCCGTCTTTGCGCCTCCCGAGCAGCCTCTTGCTTCTTCTCAAGAAATCGCATAATCCCATCTTTATACAGTTCGTTAAATGACCGATATGCCCGAACATACTCCTTTGCAAACAGGCTCACCTGCATCGGAATGACTGAGACCAAACGGGGACGCACTCGGTCACCAGCAAGGATGCGTCGAAGTTTCAACAGCAAGGCAGGTGTCATCTCCTGAGCTAGATATTTGTCCACTCCTTCGATCTCGGTCAGGAAATATGATGCCAGGTCGCGGTAGTTGCGGGCAGAAAGTTCAGAGATCTCGCCCTCATTCAGATCGATAATACTTCTTTTTGATTTTTTACTGACACATTTCGGATAAAGTTTTCTCTGCGTTCGACCATCACTCACCGTGATGTTCGGTGCTTCCCTGTACAGTATGATGGTCAATTTCAACTCCTGCATATCGGCAATGCCAGTCTTCTCCATACGTAAATGTACCACAGGCATGAAGTGATCCTGCGTCACATCAATAATCCGGCATGCACCCAAACCTGCAGCAAGTTTCGTTTCCTTTTCATAACCTTTCCTCTGGGCAGGTGCAAGAAAAAGGGCCGCCGCCTGAGGATACAGGGAAACATATAATGCACTATCATCGAAAACAACCTGGACGATCCTGTCGGCGATACGTATTTCACGGACATACTGATCGATCATCCTGCTTTTGACCTCTTCTAAAAATAGATGTACGTAAATGCCGTTCATCACTGATAATGCCTACAACCGGATTGAATAATGAAATGGTATCTGCGGGAATTCATGCTGGAACCGTGACCTCGCTCCCATTTTTTATTAACGGGATCTCTCCCCCAGAAACGCAAGCACGGTCTTCATATCTTCTGGCAGTGGTGCAGAAAACACCAATTCTTTTTTCGTCCGGGGATGACGCAACGCCAACTCTG
>CP070834.1:1450670-1460741 GCA_020341755.1 Caldifarciminota bacterium
TTCCGGAACGAAAGATTGGGGATGAGGTAGAAGAAGATCGTGTTGTACACGCCTAATTGAGGAGACACGACCACGTTCCGGGCAAGTATGCTGTCCCAGGAATAGAACCTATCGCGCAGCCATTCCATCTGGGCATAGAGATCTTTGGGCGTGGTCCCGGGAAGCTTCACGACCGGCATCCACTGATCATACATGGTCAGGTCAGAGGCGATCTTCTTATTCTTCATATATTCCTGGTAAAGAGGTGTATGGGGGATTGGTGTCTGGACCGTGATCTTCACGAGGTCGACCTTGGTCTTCATGAGGAATTTAAGAAGTTTCTGGTAGAATTCAGGGGTCTCGCCCTCATACCCGAGCCGAAGTTTACAGCCGAACGTGATCCGGTATTTATGGATAAGGTTCACCTGGCGTTTTTTCTCTGTAAAAAAATCGGGGTCATCGATGTGATCGAGGATATCCTTGCCGAGCCAGTCTTCCTTGAACCAGATGATACGCACGCCGTTATCGCGCAGGAAGCGCGCGAGCGAGGGTACCTGGAATAGTCTTTTGCTGGTTTCGAACACCCACATCTTTTTATATTGCCAGCATCGTTCCAGTATGCTGCATGCATAGTCAATGTCATACAGAAAATCATCGTCTCTTAAGAAAACGATCTTCCGCTTGATCCGGGCAACTTCCTCGGCAACTTCTTTGGCATCCCATTGCTGGTAATCAGGATAGATGATGTGCTCGTAACAAAAATTCTTGTCTTCGTCGTCGCAGGTGCATCCGAACGAGGTACGCAGCTGCGAAAGCAGCGGCGTGAAGCCGTAACGGGTCTCGAGCTCTCGATCGACATGGAATTGATTGTTATTACCGGAGTGATAGTGCGGCGCCAGCCTGTCATTCTCTGCGTCGGATAATATGGTATTCCATATGTTCGCGACATCACCGGTAACCACGACATCGGAGAACTTCTTGCACTCGTCGGGTACGAGCGTGGCGAAGAATCCGTAACTGATGATCGTGGAGTCGGGCCATCGCTTCCTCACGGTATTCTGGATATACCGCGCCAGATTGAGCGGGATATTGATCACGACAATGTCGGGATTGAACTCTGGTTCGGCTTCGATCCGCTCATCGTAATAATGATACGAATTCCCGTGTGATAGATATTTAAGCCGCATCGCGTCATAATTCGGTCTGCGGAAAAAGGCGCTGCCCTTGACCGCCTCGAATGGGACAAAACGCTTTTGTGTCGGTGCGGGATTGTAGAAGAGGATGTTCATCTGGTCAGGTCATTGAAGGTCACGAAAATGATCAGGAACAAAATAAAGGCATATCCGATCTGCTGAATGATCAGCCGTGTGCGCCTGCTGAACCGTTTCCGACGGACTCCTTCGATCAATGCAATGAGGATATGACCGCCGTCGAGCGCGGGAATAGGGAAGAGGTTGATAAGTCCCAGGTTGACCGATATCGCAACGAGCAGACCGAGCAAAAACTCGGGTCCCCATGCGACTGATTCTGCGGTCAATTGTGCGATCGCGATTGGTCCGCCGAGTGCACGGCGCGATATTCTGCCGATCGTTAGTTGATAGAAAATATTGAGTGTTCCGTATATACCCTCGCCGGTCCTCTGGACGCCGAGCACGACCGTCTCGAGGGGTGAAAGAAAGACGCGTGCATGGGGTTTCATGACGTCTATTTTGCCGACCGTATCTTCGACCATTGGATCATACTGAGGACGTGTCGTAATAAGGGCAGATTTAATGGTTCCATCGTGCACCCATCTGAACGTCATTTCTGTGCCCGGATGTGCCGAGACGATATCATACATCTGTGCCCACGTCGTTATGGTATCACCATCAATACTCAACACCGTATCGCCTTGTATCATACCGGCACGGTCTGCAGGACCATCGTGTTTGATATTGGCGAGGACGGGCGGCACGATGTTCGTTATACCGAGTGAATCAGGATGCAGAACTATGCGTGTGTCAAAGGTCGCACCTTCACGCATGACACTGACCTGGATCTCTTTTTCTGCGTTATCTATGAGGATCTCCAGGAATTCATCCCAGTACATCAACTGTTTGCCGTTTGCAGACAGCATACTGTCGCCGGTCATCAAACCGGCACGGTCGGCATAACCACCCGTTTCGACATCGATCCTGGTGTAGGGATCGACCGACAGACCGAAGAGAGCAAAGGTGATCATAAGAACGAACATGGCAGAGACGATATTGAACAAGGGACCGGCAAAGACTACCAGTATCCGTCTGTGTACGGGCGCATCATAGAAGCCGGGCTGTTCTGTGGTCGGTTCGGGCTCCCCGGCGCCCGTGATATTTCCCTCATCGTCACCAGCCATTTTCACGTACCCGCCGAGCGGGAAATAGGCGATACGGAAATCCGTTTCTCCGATCTGTTTTCTCAGCAATGGCGGACCATAACCGATGGAAAATTTCTCGACCGGGATATGGAAGAGTTTTGCCGTGAGGAAATGCCCCAATTCGTGAATCGTAATGCAGAAGGCGAGTAAGAAAAGAAATGGTATGGCTAGATAAACGATAAAATTAACGATCGATGACATGCGGTTTCTCCTTTTTCATACTAAGCCACGAATTCGCGGACCATGGTTCTTGCCCATCGTTCATAAGCAATATAATCTTCAATGCCACCTCGTTTCGGCGTGTGTTTATGCATTATTTTTTTTATCACGGTTGGGATCTGAGTAAAGGGCAGCCGTTCCTGTAAGAAGAGTTCAACCGCCTCTTCGTTGGCCGCGTTGAGAACCGCGGGCATGCTTTTGCCGATGCGCAGGGCTGCATACGCCAGACCCAGACAGGGGAATTTCCTGGGATCGGGCGGCAAGAACGTCATGCTGGCAACCTTCGTGATATCGAGGCTCGGCACCGGAGGAGCAAGGCGCAGGGGTGCAGTGAGTGCGTACTGTATGGGCAATTTCATATCGGGTGTGGAGATGTGCGCGAGCATCGAACCGTCCGTGAACTGGACGAGACTGTGGCACAGTGCCTGGGGATGTATGACCACTTTTATCTTCTCAGCCGGAAGACTAAAGAGATGATGCGCTTCAATGACCTCGAGTCCTTTGTTCATCATAGTTGCCGAATCGACTGTGATCTTTGCGCCCATTTTCCAGACCGGATGTTTAAGCACGTCACGCTTGCGTACGTTCTTCGTCGATCGATGCAGCAGCGGGCCACCTGAGGCGGTCAGGATTATCTGGAGAACATCTTTTTTATGTTTGCCTTCAAGGCACTGATATACCGCTGAATGCTCGCTGTCCACGGGAAGGAGCTCAGCCCCGTACTTTTTAACATGTGCCATGACTACATCCCCGAAACTCACGAGGATTTCCTTGGTTGCCAGGCACACGCGCATCCTTTTTTCGATCGCCCGCATGATGCCGGCAATACCCAGTGAGCGCGACAGCGCGCAGACGATGATATCGGCGTCGGCATGCTCAACCATTTCCAGGATGCCCAGTTCACCCGAGAGAACCTTTACCCGGGGAAGTGCCTTTTTCATGGCGCTATATCCCTTATCGCTGAGCAGCGTGATCATCTTCGGTCTTAATGTTTTTGCCTGGGATGCGAGCCGTGTGTGGTTTGCATAGGCAGCGAGTCCTACCACCCGGTATCCTGGCAATCTCTGTAGTACCTTTACGGTATTGCGCCCGATCGAGCCTGTAGAGCCCAGAATGATGACTTTTTTCATAGCATCCTGTCGATCAGGGAGAGGTCTTGTCTGGTCGTCACCTTAATGTTCCTGGGATCTCCCGGGAACAAATGTACTTTGATTCCTTGACGTTCCAGCAATGCAGCCTCATCCGTGAATTCGTGATTTGTCCCTGTATGATCGAATGCCTGTCTTAAAAGATCGAGACTGAAAAATTGAGGCGTTTGAACGGTAAAAACATTATCGCGGGGTATTGTACGTGAAATAACGTGATCCTTTACGTACTTCATGGTATCTGAAACCGGGACACCGAACACTACTGCCCGGTGCTGGCGGCAGAGCCTGATACCTTTGTTGATCATTGGCACTGTGATCACTGGTCGCACAGCGTCATGCACCGCCACGATACCGCGTGTCTGTGATACTGCAGATAGGGCATTCTTCACAGAGTCCTGTCTACGGGAGCCACCGGCAACGATTGTGTGTACCTTGGTAATCCCTGCATTCCTTACA
This sequence comes from Caldifarciminota bacterium, assembly GCA_020341755.1. Taxonomy (GTDB): domain Bacteria; phylum Hydrothermota; class Tepidihabitantia; order SM23-42; family SM23-42. Next base: position 1,454,868 of record CP070834.1, read on the forward strand.
GTTCTCCTCACGGAGGCGATCTTAAGGCGCGGAACCGCCAGTACGATCTCAGCGATATTCCTGCACGCCTCAAACGCCAAGAGAGAATGCAAAAACAGGGGCATGCCTCGAAACGTCATGAATTGCTTCATGCCCCCGAAACGCCGTCCCTGGCCTGCGGCAACAATGATGGCAATGTTTGGCACTGCAAATAATAGCAAGAAATTACGGCATGTCAAGAGGAGCGCCATGAAATGCCTTGCAATACTTGGATTTAACGGCAATGGGCCTGTCAAACCACGCTATTTACCTATTGACATTCTATGAATAATGAATATCATTTATTTTATTAAATAAGCCTTTAAGGAGGTGGCATTATGAAAAAGATACTTGCGGTCCTTCTTCTTGCAATCGTATTGATTGGCTGTGGACCGAAGATGGCGAAACAGGAAACAATGGATGCACTGGCAGAGGCTAGAGCCGCCTTAGAAGCAGCGCAGGCTAGGATAGCAGAGCTCGAAGATACTCTCGCAGAACTCCAAGCACAGGAAGCCGCTCTCACCGACGAAATCGCTGGACTTGAACAGGAAATTGCAGATCTCGAGATGAAAATCGACACGCGTTGCAATAAATAAGGAGGATATGATGAAGAAGATAATGGCTCTGTGTGTTATTTTTCTAATCCTGCCGGCATTCGCTCAAGACAAACTCACCGAAGAACAAGCACAACTGGAACTTGCTGAAGTGAATCAGCAGTTGGCTGAGGCAGAAGCGGCGCTTGCTGAGCTTGAGTCCCAGGTGGAAGCCTTGAGAGCCGAAGTGGGTGATATGCAAGCAACCCGCGACGAGCTTGTTGCCAAACGCGATGCACTGCAAGAAGAGTGGAAAATATGTCAGTACGGAAGGTATAAGGTAGTAGAAGGCGATTGGCTTTCGAAGATCGCGAGTATGCGCAAGGTATATCATGATGGAGCACAATGGCCGATGATATACGAAGCCAACAAAGATAAGATCTCGAATCCAAATCTTATTTATCCCGGGTGGGTTCTGCTGATACCCTACCTCGACGATTACTCTGTCGTTCCGGGTGATTGTCTCTGGCTCATCGCTTCGTATCTGTCAATTTATTCAAATGCAAAACGCTGGCCAGAAATATTTGAAGCAAATAAGGATAAGATCAGCGATCCTGATATGATATACCCGAGACAGGTATTTGTTATACCGCACGACTAAAAATTTTGGGAGGGGCATAGTGTTGCATGTGCCCCTCCCTTTGTTGTGAAAGTATCAATACCTATATCTGGTTACGACCCAACGGCCATACTCGGCTGTAATGATGCCTATTTAAAAAAAATCCAGGAACAATACAATATAATCGTCGCGATGCGTAATGAACATATTTATTTGAAAGGTGACGAGGACGATGTGAAGGCAGCCGCAAAAGAAATAAAGATAAAACTGAAGAAAACACCGAGCCAACTGGATACGCATCAGCGGATCACCGACGTGGAAGAAAAAGACCCCAGCTGTGTGACCACGCCAAAAAAGCTGGTCACGGCAAAAAGTAGCGGCCAGGCGGAATATCTGAAGGCGGTCGAGAACAACGATATCGTGATCAGTATCGGTCCTGCAGGTACGGGCAAGACATATCTCGGCGTCGCCAAGGCCGTGTCATATCTCATGGCCAAGAAAGTCGAACGTATCATCCTCACGCGGCCTGCGGTTGAAGCCGGGGAATCCCTTGGTTTTCTGCCCGGCGCCATCGAGGAGAAGGTCGATCCCTATCTACGACCGCTCTACGATGCATTGAATGATTTCCTCCCGTATGATCGGCTAAAGAAGTACATAAACATGAAATCGATCGAGGTAGCTCCGCTCGCATATATGCGCGGGAGAACCCTCAATGATTCATTCATCATTCTTGATGAAGCCCAGAATACCACGAGTATGCAAATGAAAATGTTCCTGACAAGAATGGGGTGGAGGTCAAAGGTCGTCGTGACCGGCGACATAACCCAGATAGACCTGCCGACTAACGTTTTTTCCGGGCTTATCGAGATACAGCATCTCCTGAAAGACGTAAAGGGCATACAGTTCATCTACCTGAGCGAGAAAGATGTCGTTAGACATCGTCTCGTGCAGAAGATTATCAAAGCATATGAGACTAAAAATACCTCCTAAATATCTCATACTGATCGGTGCGATTCTCCTGCTCAATGCCGTGTTCCCGCCACCGCCGGTAGGGACAAAACGCTACGAAGTTGCGCAGGGTGAGATCGCCAGGCAGGATATTATCGCACCATATGATTTTTTCATCCCGAAGACCGAGGACGAATTGTACGAAGAAAGGATGGAAATCACCAAGAGGATTCCACCCGTCTATATACTGGACAGGTCGGTCCAGGGATCAGTCAGGGAAGAACTTGCAACCCTCAATATGTACCTTGACAGTCTCGAAAAGACTGCGAAACTGCCGCGGGATAGTATCATAGGTATCGTCCAGAGAACCTACGCGATCGAATACAGTACCCTTTCATATCTTTTGAAGACCAACCGGAACAGATTGTTTCGCGATATCGGTGCTGAGCTTGATGAATTCTATTCGGGGGGTGTTATCGATGTAAAAAAACCACAGTACAGGATCATCACGATCATCGATAATGATAAGGAGATCGTTGAATCCGCAGAAATACTGTATTCAATAGCGCAGGCAGAGAGTATTATTGTGAAGAATCACCGGGATGAGACCGCCCGTCTTATGCGTTTCTTCCTCAAACCGAATATCGTGTATAATGAAAAGAGGACGAACGGCCGGGTGGAAGAGGTCTTCGCCAACATCCCGAAGACGAAGGGGAAGGTACTTAAAGGAGAGCTGATCGTCGAAAAACATAAACGCATAACTGAAAGTGCCATGGAAAAGATCAGCGCCCTGGAAACCACCTATATCTCGATCGGCACGTGGGAGATCGTTAAAACCGTCCTGTTCAGGAACCTTATTTTCCTCTCGCTCATGTATCTTGTATTTCGTCTGAGCATCGTTTCCGGGGTTCACTTTTTCGAAAAAAAGAATTTGTATTTCATTGCACTGCTTACTGGTGCATATCTAGTCGTCGGATACCTCGTTAATATAACGAATGTCATATATCTGCTTCCAATATCTTTTTTCATATTCCTTTTTGCGCTATATTTTAATATGTATATTGCGCTCGTTTTTTCGATCATCTTCGCAGCACTTTTCGGTATTACCTATAATTCCATGCCGGTCCTGCTTTTTCTTCTAGTGAGCGGGATCGTATCGGCTTTTTCGACGCAGACGATTAACACACGGCATTCTGTATACCGCCCCATGATCTATATCGCACTCGCCAATGTCGTGGCGATCGTCTTTATCGATATGTATCTCCTCAATGGCAGGATCCAGCTCGTACACATCGGAGAAGGGGTACTGAACAGCATTCTGGGCGGCGTTCTTTTTGTCTTATTCCTGCCGATCTTCGAGCGGTTGTTTGATTTCACGACGGATCTTACCCTGCTCGAACTAGGTAATCTGAACCTTCCGCTCTTCAAAGAAATGGCTCTTGAAGCACCCGGGAGTTATCATCACTCGATTGTGGTCGGAAGTCTTGCCGAGGCCGCAGCGCGTGTGATCGATGCTGATCCAATTCTGGCACGCGTTGGAGCATACTATCACGATATCGGTAAGTTAAAAAAGCCGGAATACTTCATTGAGAACCAGATCGGTGTTAAAAATCCCCACGATAATCTGAAACCGCAGATGAGCGCGCTCATAATAATTTCTCATGTCAAAGATGGTGTCGATATGGCAAAAAAGATGAAACTACCGAAGACACTGGTGAGCATCATTGAACAGCATCATGGAACGACTGCAGTCGAACTCTTTTACAAGAAGGCGATGGGCAATGGGGAAGATGTGCAAGAAGATACGTTCCGTTATCCGGGGCCAAAACCGAAGAATAAGGAGGCAGCTCTTATTATGCTCGCCGATACGGTCGAAGCCGCTGCGCGCAGCGAAAAGAACATCACCGTTACGAAGCTCCAGAAGATATTAAAGGAAAGTGTCTTAAAAAAATTCAATGACGGTCAACTGGATGATTGTCCGGTGCACCGACAGGATCTTGAGAATATTAAGACGGCTTTTCTCTCGATCCTCACCGGCGTCTTCCACCCGCGTATCGAGTATGACATAAAAAACAACATTCCCGGTTCACCGAAAGAGGTGAAAAAAAATAGAGAGTGACCAATACAAAGCATTCCAGGGGCGTACATTACCACCGCACGTCAGATGAAGAAGCGTAAGTCTGGCAGATATGTGCGATTGAAAGTTTTTAATCCGGCGGGGTACCGGTCCGTCAATAAACAGAGAATACGAACGCTTGTACGGAATGTGCTGCTCGGGGAAAAAGCACATTTTGGCGATCTGCACGTCATCATTGTCGATGATGCATACATTACCGACTTAAACAAGGAATTTTTTAAAAAAAGAGGTCCGACGAATGTCATCTCGTTCGATCTCGGCGACGTGGGTGAGGTCTATGTATCATGCGGTCGACTGCGCGACAGTGATGACCTGTATTATTATATTGTTCACGGATTGCTGCATCTCGTTGGGTATGTGCACGACAGTCCACAGCAGGAAAAAGTCATGCATGAAAAATGTATGAAATACCTGCATATACCGGCAAGGAAACCTCTACCCAGATCTGCGCGGGGTGCGAAATGAACATGACGTTGTACGCTGCAGCCCTGTTTGTCTTTCTCGGGTTGAGTGCATTTTTCTCAGGCATGGAAGCAGCACTCTTTTCCATTTCGCGTTTCCGCGTCAAGACTCTCGTCTCCGAAGAAAAACCAGGAGCCCGGGTTCTTGAACGTCTCAAGAGCGAACCGGGCAGGACGCTTGCCGCGATACTCCTTTCGAATCTCCTGGTTAATATCGCAGCAGCATCGATCGGTACACTCATGCTCGTCCAGATCATAGAAACGTATCATATCAATACCACGGTATCCTTTGTGATCGAACTGTTCGTTATGACGTCGCTCCTGCTTATTATCGGTGAGATAACGCCCAAGACGATTGCCATCTCGCATGCCGAAATATTGTCGCTGCGTTTTGGTAGAGCCGTGCAGGTTATCTCGCTCGTCGTCAAACCGGTATCAAGACTCATGGAAGCTATGGCTAAGCAGATCGTCCGCTACCAGCCAGGGACCAAACAGAAAGCCATTTCCGACAAAGAAATACAGATTATGCTCAGTGAAGCCAAGGAGTTCAAGATACTGGATGACGGAGAAGAGCAATTCGGTTACCAGATATTGAAGTTCGGCAAGGTCACGGTCGATGAGATCATGACACCGCGTCACAAGGTGATCAGTGTCGATGCTCATACACACATCGAGGACGTCAAGAAAACCATCATTTCACAGAAACATTCACGGATCTGTGTATTCGACGAAAAAGATGATATCATCGGTGTTCTCTATGCGAAGGATGTTTTCGTACGCGAGATGAGCAGCGACATGAAAGCCCGGGACGTGCGTGGGATCATGCGCGAGCCGTATATTGTGCACGAATCCCAGCATGTCGATAATCTGCTGGTGGAGTTCCGGAAGCAGGGCATACACTTTGCTGCGGTTGTCGATGAGTATGGCTATTTCATTGGGATCGTGACCCTTGAGGACATCCTGGAATCACTCGTCGGCGAGATCGTGGATGAATATGACAGGCATGACGAACTGACCGACGTGCCGTATAGAAAAGTAGATCGTGATACGTTCGTATTCGAAGGCGATATCAGTATCGGCGAACTGGCACGTATACTGGAAATCGAACCCTTCGCTGACGAAGGCGAACGACTCTCCGGATACCTGTTCGACTATTTC
>CP070834.1:1460841-1468702 GCA_020341755.1 Caldifarciminota bacterium
AGTATTCTTAGGAAGGCAGATACATCAGGTGTGCATCATGGTGCACACCCGGAGCGATTGTGTGTGAATATAATTGCTCGGAGTCGCTCTAGATGGTATCGAGACCGAATTGTTTGATCTTATTCAATAGACTGCGACGGGAAATACCAAGGGCTTTGGCTGCCCTGGTGCGGTTCCCGTTATGCTCTTTGAGAGCCTGTAGTATAGCGTCCCTCTCGAGCTGGGACGTGGTTGTCCGGACAGTTTCTTTCAGGCTGCCTGGTTGCGATTGGTTCTGAGACTGCACGGGCAACCCGAGATCTGACGGTTGGATGAGCGTGTCGGACGCCATGGCGACCCCACGTGCGATGACATTTTCCAGTTCTCGTATATTCCCCGGCCATGCGTATGCCATGAGCGATGCGATGGTATCGTTCGATAGTGTCATGGCTGGACGGTTGTCTTTCTGGCAGTAATGAGCAACGAAAAAATTTGCGATCTCGGTTATATCCTCGCGGTGGTCACGGAGCGGAGGGAGGGCGATGTTCAAGACATTGATACGGTAGAAGAGGTCCTGACGAAAAGCACCATCTTCACACCCCTGTTTGAGATCCTTATTGGTCGCAGCCATGATTCTGACATCGATGGTGATCTCCTTGTTCCCACCCAGGTGCACTACTTTTTTGTCCTCGAGAACCCGTAACAGTTTGGTCTGCATTAAGGGACTCATATCACCGATCTCATCGAGTAAGAGCGTCCCCCCGGCGGCGACTTCGAACCGACCAGGTTTCTGGGTCATGGCACCGGTGAATGCACCTTTCTCATAGCCGAACAATTCCGATTCGAGGAGGGTGTCGGGCAGCGCGGCGCAGTTCACGCAGACAAAGGGTCCGGCACATCGGTCACTCCGGCTATGTATTTCACGAGCAACCAGTTCCTTGCCAGTTCCGGTTTCACCGGAAATGAGTACCGTGGCGGAGCTTGATGCGATCTTATCGATTTTTTCATACACCTGCTTCATTTTCTGGCTCGTACCGATGAGGAGCTTTCCCTCGAGCGGTCTCATTTTTTTTGTCGAAGCGGCGACATTCTTCAGCGTCTTTTTCACCACGAAAAGTATCTCATCATTATCAAAGGGTTTCAGTATATAGTCGTATGCCCCGCTTTTCATCGCCTGTACTGCTGTATCCACGGTACCATACGCAGTGATGAGTATGACCGGCAGGTCCGGAAAATATTTCTTCAGTTTGGCAAGGAGCTGGAGACCGCTCATACCCGGCATCATGAGATCCGAGATGAGCAAAGAGATCGAGTGTTTGTGAACCATTTTCAGTGCCTCTTGACCGTTACCGGCTGTCAGTACCCGGTATCCATGAGTGGTCAGTAATCGCGAAAGGATGTGGCACATGGCTTCTTCATCATCGACGACCAATATATAATCTTTATCCATAGTTACTCCTTGTAACATGGGAAATGTATCGAGACCGCACATCCCGCACCGGGATGTGATACGATATTCATTGAAGCATTATTAAGTTCCAGCAGTTTATGCGTTATTGGCAATCCGAGACCGGTGCCACCCGGTTTTGTAGAAAAAAACGGATTGCACATCCTTTCCAGGATGTCGGGAGTAATGCCAGGACCGTCATCCTTTATAATCAGTGTTATACGCTCGGGTGAAGGATTATGCAATGACAACACGATCTTTCCATGACCATTAAGTGCTTCAGCCGCATTGAGCAAGACGTTCATGATAACCTGCTTGAGATGATCACGGTCAAAATTTATATTCGGCAAACCTCGTGCATCGTCGGCTTGTATCGTCAGATCTTTGAACTGGGGTGAAGCGCTGATTTCTTTGATGTACGAGTTGATCTCACTGGTAAGATCGATGCGTACCGGAGAGGTAGTCGATGTTTTTGCGAAATCGAGAATGTGTGATATTGTTCTGTTCAATCGGTCGCATTCCTTGATGATGGTTGTGAGGGATTGGTCTTTTCTCTGATCGTTGCAGAGTTGTGCCGATGAACGTATTATTGCCAATGGATTTTTTACCTCGTGTGCTATGGATGCCGCCATTTCACCAAGCGTTGCATATTGTTCAAGATTCCGGACATGTTCCAGCATTCTGAAACGTTGCAGCCAGAGTATGAAGGCATGTACGATATTTTTCAAGACATGTATATCAGAAGCCGTAAGCGGACGTTTGTTTTTTTTGGCACCAATGAGAACTATCCCATCCAGCGAGTCTTTGAGGGTGATCGGCATGCAGAGTTCATAACCAACCGCCAGTACATCGCGCAGCACCTGTTGTGTCTTATCGGTCGTATCGCGATCCAGTGTGCTGAACCGTAAATGATGTATGACTTCATCACATACAAAAGGTTCCATCTTTTGCGATTGCTGAAACCACGAGACGATTGAATGCGTCGGTTCGATGACCGGCAGCGTATCATTCGTATCACTGTGATGCCATAGACATCGGAAGTGGTGGGAAGTAGGATCGATGATGTAGATAGCGACTCTTTGCACTTTGAGACGGTCCAGTATCTCTGAGCCGGTGAGTTCACAGAGATGGTGAGAATTGCGCGCTTCTTGCAGGGTATTATTGATCTCTGCAGTCGTTTCTGCAGGCGAATGGAGTTTTCGGAAAAGCGTGCTTTCAATATACCGCATGATTCTTCCACCGAATAACAGGATGACTGCTACGATGATGAAGATGTAGCCGTATGGTGCAAAATAGGAAAGCCGAAAAACACGTGACAGAAGCACGCTGATGAGCGTAAGCACGAATAGCGCGAATATAAAACCCGTAAGCTGCCTTATCCTTAAGTTTACATCAAAGAGCCGGTGACGAAAAAGCGTTACCGCCACAACGAGTGAGTAGAATGCATTGGATGCATTGCCGATGCCAAAGGCAGTATACCCGAGTGCGGGCATGATATCTTCGACGAATGCACCGATGACACCGACCGATCCGGCAATGAACAGCAGTCCGCGTCGTGTTCGTTCCAGGGATCGGGTTGCTTTTAGATAGGCCATTCCCATGATGAACAGTGACGCGGAAAAAATCGGCATCATGTATACATCCAGAATGTATCCTTCGAATGAAAGGGGTGCGAGCCGGAACAGGTAGGCAAGGGAGAGTACTGCTGCCGCGAAATAGCTAGCCCACAGCAGATACCGTGAAGTTTTTGATCGCAGTGAGACAAACGAGATGGAGAAATGGAGTGCTGCAACCGGCAGGAAGTATAAGCCCACTGTTACTGCCGGGTAGAAGAACTGGTTGAGTGCCTGGAAATAAAACGGGTGTGTTGCCTGTTGGGCGATCAGTGACGATATCACGACCCTGAGATTCCACAAAAGGAGACAGAAGCAGGTGAGCAGAAATGTCTGATAGACGATATGCCGGCGGTTGCGGAGAGAAATGAAGATGATCAATCCAAGATTAACTGTCGCAGCGATGGATGCGAATATTATTTTTACAATCATCTCTTACCGCTCTGGTTCATATACCCCTTCGTTCTTATTGTATCCACGTTCACGTTTGTGTCAAGGAACGGACCCGTGCACAGGAGGCTATTCGTACCCGATGGTCATCGCTGAGCCAGTATTTCACACTTATTTCACTCCCTCACAGTATACTATATATGGAGGTAGGTATGATGAAAATATTGTATACGCTATTCATGTGCTTGCTGCTCCCTGGTGTGGCGGTTGCCCAGGGAGAATGGGATCTGGTGGGTTTTTCAGGCTGCAGTGTGCAATGCATAGCGCAGCATCCAGCCGATACCGCGATTTCCTATATCGCGATCGATGATACGGTGTACCGGAGTACTGACGGCGGAGCAACCTGGACATATGCTATTTCCTTCAACAATTTGCCGATCAATGATCTGCAGTTCCATCCGGTCGATCATGACATGATCTGCGCACTGGTGGGGAGCGGATCGTGGAGCGACGGCATCTACTATTCAACGGATGGTGGGTACGTCTGGGAAGTCCTCTTTTATTTCTATAAACCACTGACCCTATCCATCCCAGAAGATTCCAGTTCGCTCTGGGTGGTCGGATGCGATACCTTTGGTGTGTACAAAAGCACTGATAATGGCATGACGTGGGCGTTGTGGAACGAGGGTTTAACGAACCTGCAAATCAATACCCTGAGTCACACGTGGCGGTCAGATACGCTCGTCTTTCTCGCCGGAACAGGACAGGGGCTCTTTTACCGGAACACAGATTCTTGGTCGCTCGCCGACGGTATTTCAGGCATGTTGCCGGTCGTTTCGATTATTCATCACCCGACTGCAGCATATGGTTATGCAGCGGTAGGTAATGGCTCCTATTCAGATGGTATATATATGACGACTGATTATGGCGAAACATGGCAGGTGTCCGAATGGTGGGTATTCCCCAGTTGTGTGACGATGACCGAGATGTATGACTATCCGCGGGATACATGCACGGTGCTCGCTGGTGATTCTGGTCTCGGAGTGAAGCAGTCGCAGGACTTCGGCGGTACCTGGGATGAGATGAATGATGGTCTTGATAATCTTTTTATAAATGCGCTTTCATACCACCGGCTAACTACCATGCGACTTTTTGCCGGCACTCAAAGCGGATTGTATCGTTTTATCTATGAATCAGGGTGTGAGGAGCACAATACACCGAAACGTGCGTCGCTTATCGTTCAGCCCACTATTATTCGCTCCGGAGAATCGATCCGCATCTTCTGCCAGGTCGATGAAAATATAGTGACAGACCGTTTCGTGCGTATTCGTGATGTAGGCGGACGCGAAATACGTGCAGCAGATATCGAAAACAATGCAGCCGAGATATCTCTGAGCGTACCCTGCGGCATTTATTTCGTGCAGATATCCGGGATAGGTGCTCATGCAGGACAAAAAATCATCGTTGTTAAGTAAGGTATTCCCGAGACAGCTCTAGCCAGATGGTATACTGGCCTTCTGTCCCGGCGAATAGTGCTGGAGGATAATCCCGCCGATAATAAAGCACAATCCGACGATCGTGGACATACGTATATGCTCACCGACCACAAGCCTGATCACAAAGAGTGACAGGAAAGGCACGAGGTATATCATATTGCTAATTCTCGCTGTGTTCTGAGAGAGTTCCAGTGCTTTCAGCCAGAATACAAATGTGATACCCATTTCAAAGATACCGACATATACTGCCCCGATGAACCCAGGGTGGCTTGGTAATTCAATCCTTCCCAGGAGCAACATTAATATGAAGATATACAGGAACCCGAACAGAAAATTGAGAGTTAGTTTTACGACCGGGTCACGCTTATCCTTGATATTGAACAGCCAGAACAGTGCCCAGAAAAATGCACTGCCGAGGGCAAGCAACGCACCAGGAAGGTTGGAAAAAGACATGCCCAGGACGTTTCCATGCGTTGAGATGATGACTACGCCGGCAAAACTGATGAAAAGCGCAGCGATGCTCTTCACGGTGAGTCGTTGTTTCAGGAGCAAATATGAAAGGACGCTCAATATGATAGCCCAGGTCTGGTTGAGCGGCTGTGCTTCCTGCGCAGGGAGCAGGGAATAAGCCTTGAATAATATGATATAATATATGAAAGGATTTAACATTCCCAGGAATGCTGATGTAATATATTGTCGTGATGAGCATGTGATGATTAGATGCAGTTTCTGTTGGATGATGAGGGTGATGAGGAAGACGATGAGTGAGACAAACGATGAGTAGAGTACGAGATGGAGAAAATCAAGGTGCCTCAGTGAGATTTTGAAGGCAGATGGAACGGTAGTCCACAGTAGCACAACCATGCTTACATAGATATATGCCTTTTTGTTGGGATTAAAACGCATCTTCGATATACTCATATGCGGTCTTGCCCTGTGCGTCCCGGTGGAGGGCAAGCACATCAAAATGGAGTTCTCCGTCGACGGGTAAGTGTCTACGTTTCAACCATTGCAGGGCAGACGTTCGGATGCGCTGTTGCTTTCGTTTGACGACCGCCTCTTGGGGTAGTCCGTGATCGATGTGGGTACGATATTTGACTTCAACGAACCGCAGGGATTTCTGTTTCCTGATGATCAGGTCGATTTCTCCGAAGCGGCAGTGAAAATTATGATCGACGACGATAAATCCTTTTTTCTCGAAGTATGCTCGTGCTTCTTTTTCGGCGCGGCGGCCAATGCGAACGTTGTTCATAGCAAGCGGAACGATTTACGGTGTATTGGACAGGGACCATGGCGTTGTATACATCGCCGGTGAAGCCGGGTCGGGTATCCTTTGTGACGGTTGAAATGGTACTGTGGATACGTGCTGTGGTATTCTTCCATGATGGTATCTCTTTTCACCTTGGCAAGGATCGAGGCGGCAGCGATCGAAATACTCAGGGTGTCACCCTTTATGAGTGGTTGTTGCGGTATGGCGATGTCGGAGAGGGTCAGGGCATCGATCAGTATGATTTCCGGTTTCAATGATAACTGTGCTACGGCATGAGACATAGCCCGTTTGGTTGCACGGAGGATATTGATCTCATCGATAACTGCAGGTTCCACAATCCCGAAGGCGTAGCACAGGGCTCTTTGTATGATAACCCGGTACAGCAACGCCCGCTTCTTTGCGGAAAGTTGTTTGGAATCTTTTATATCGGGATGATAGTAATTGCGGGGAAGAACGACAGCGGCAGCTACGACCGGTCCGGCAAGCGGACCTCTGCCAGCTTCGTCGATACCAGCGACAAAATTATGCGTTTTCCACAGATTTCGGTCCGGCAGCGCTTTCACCCGTTTTATCCTCGGGTTGTGCCGTGGTCTTCGGTTCTTCCGCTGTGGCAGTTTCTTCTTTTTCTAAGATTTCTTTGTCCGGGGTGCTCACCACCGGTTCGGCTTTCTTCACGGGAGCGGCGATCTCACGTATTTTCATTTTTTTACCTCTACGCTCCCTGAGGTAATTGAGTTTCGCCCTTCTGACCTTGCCTTTTTTCTTTACTTCTATTTTAGCAATGAGCGGTGAGCTGATCGGAAAGATCCGCTCAATACCAACACCGGCCGAGATTTTTCTTACCGTGAGCATTTTGTTCCCGGCGTTTCCTCGTATCTGAATGACCACACCCTGATATGGTGTTAACCGTTCTTTGTCACCTTCCTTGATCTTGGTATAGACTCTGACCAGATCACCGGGTTTTATTTTAGGAATTTTTGCCATCGAGCACCTCCAATAGGATTGCTAAGTCATTCTTTGAGAACGTTTCTCTGCCCATGATATCGGGTCGTCGGACGAGTGTTTCTCGTAATGATGATTTTCTGCGCCAGTGGGCAACCATCTTATGATTACCACTTCTCAAGACATGCGGTACCGTCTGTTTTCGGTACACCTCTGGGCGTGTATAATGAGGTGGAGCAAGGAGCGGACACTGGAACGAATCAGACTCTGCAGAATCGATATTCCCCAGCGTACCGGGCAAAAGACGCGTGATCGCATCGATGAGCACGAGGGCTCCTATCTCCCCGCCCGACAGCACGTAATCACCGATCGATATTTCCTGGAAATCGAACAGGCTGTGTATTCTATCATCAATGCCCTTGTATCTTCCGCAGAGAACGATGAGCTGTTTTTTATTCAACAGTTGTTTTACCATGTCTTGTGTCAACGGCTCGCCTTTCGGCGTGAGACTGATGAGATGCGATTGCCTGGTTTGTACCTGCTTGATCGCATGGTAGATCGGTTCGGCTTTCATAACCATGCCACCACCACCACCGAATTGATAGTCGTCGACAATACCGTCTTCGGCGAATTCACGAGGGTCTGTTATGGTAACGTGAATGATTTTCTTTTCCTGTGCTACTCTGAGCACGCCATGGGCAAGCGGTGCCGTAAAGAAGCCTGG
>CP070834.1:1468802-1483204 GCA_020341755.1 Caldifarciminota bacterium
TTTAAAGGAGCGTTGCGATGAAACTGAAAATCACTACCAGCAGGAGGGCAGGCAGGAAATTCCCGACTTTGATATCTGCCAGATCGAGGAGTTTGATACCGATCCCGAATATCAGTATCCCGCCCACCCCGGTGAGATTATCGAAATATACGGGTCCGGTTAGAAATTGCATCTGACCGGCAAGCAACACCAACGCGCCCTGAAAGAATAGAACGGTCAAGGCAGAGAACGCCACGCCGATACCCAGGGTTGCACTCAGAACTACTGCAGAAACACCATCCATCAATGATTTCACGAATAACAACTCGAGTTGGTTCTGGAGGCCAGCCTGCAAAGATCCAAGAATTGTCATAGGTCCCACACAGAACAGCATACTCGCGAACACATAGCCGCGGGTGAACGATGCATCATCCGATGTCTTCACTAAATGCTTGAGGCGTGTTCCTATGCCTTCGACTCGCTCCTCGATCCGTGCGATCTCTCCGAGCAACCCACCGAGGACAATGCTGAGTACGACGATAAGCGGTTGCCTCATTTCTAGACCCATTTTGATACCGAATATGCAGGTGAACAGACCGAGTCCTATCATGACCGTCCTGGTCATATACGGGGGCATCCCTTTCCTGAACAAAAGGCCAATAACACTGCCGACCGCAACAAGAACGGTATTGACCAGCACTCCAATCATAGCTTGATTATACACATTTACGCTCCTCGTGCAACGATATAACGGTTATCGCTACTTGACTCAAGGTGGATATTTATTATACTTGATGATAGTGGAGGCCAGATGTTAACATGCATACTCGTCGCTGTCTGTATCTTTACATCGTCTGACAGTCTTACCCAGCAACCCGAGACACATAAAGAATACACCGGTCAGCTCGTTGCCAGCGGTCTTTTAAGCGCGGGCTTCGGCATCAGCGCGGCGATATTCCACACCCGGTCAAATCAGGTATATGAAGAGTATCAAAGTAGCACTACCATTGCTCAGGCACTGGAACGATGGGATAGGGTCAGAAAGTTTGACCTTTATCGCAATGTATGCATTGCCGGATCGGTCCTCTTTCTTGCCCGTTTCATGTACTACCACATGAAGCAGGGCGATGAGCCGACTTCGACCGGGTTCGTCCCCTGTCTCGATATTCAGTACACCTGCTCGCCAAAGATATCGATCGGGTTACAGCGACATTTGTGAGGCAGGCGATAAGATGAAAAAAGTATTACTACTCGTATGTTTCATGGCGGTGATCTTTTCCTGTCATGAACGTAACAACATTTTTGATGTCGGCGCCGATGACTTTGTACCTCCACCGCATATCACACAGTTAATCCTGTACCGTCTGTATTATGATACGCAGGACAGCATGTTAGTGGGTATCAGATTCCTGCTGCCCTGTACCGAAGCATTCGAACGGACGCTGCCCATCACGCACCGTCTGTACTTCAGCAACACGGTCATGCTCGTCGAGCATACCGAAGAGGTCCCATCAGGCACCTGGGCATTCTACGTCGAGATATTCGGACCGTATGAGGTGGGTATGTATTCATTGCGTCATTACTTCGGCGGGTTACCGATCGGCGCAGGATATTTCGGTGTCGTTCCTGGTCCCGTTGGTCTGACCGTCGAAGGGGTCGATGAGTTTGAATACTGCACGTGGTCAGGACAGGACTGGGTCTGTACTGTTTACTACTAACGTTCCACCCTTTCTTTTCAAAGGTTACCCTCGCGTTGTCCTGAGTAACTACTATATACGTAGCCGTAACAATATCCCTGCTGTTCATTTGGTGTACTTGACATAGATACCCATATTTATATAGTTCATATGAGGAGGTATATATGATGCAATGTATTATACTTGCACTGTGTGTACAGAACCCAGCTGAAATCCTGCTTGATGAACCACCAGTCATCCAACAGCAAAGCTATACAAAACAGATCGTTGTAAACAGTATCTTCTCAATCGGTCTAGGACTCGGTGCTGGATATTTCCATAAACGAGGTAATGATGTCTATGATGAATACCTGAACAGTACTTCGATTGCACTAGCGCTTGAGAAATGGGACGAGATGAGACGATATGACGTTTACCGGAATGTCCTGGCTGTTGGATCGGCATTCTTTCTCGTACGAGCACTCTATTTTTCCATGAAGAATATCACTTCACATGATACCGGTCTCGCACCAACGATCGATATTAATTACGCACGCCGCACGGTGAAATTCGGCTTAACTGCAACGCTCTAGGAGAAGACAATGAAGAAAATCATATTGCTCATGATTGCATGCATTGTTATCATGTCCTCATGTAGAGAACGAAACAGTATGTTCGATATCGGCGGTGACAGTTTTGAACCGCCCCCGCCGATCGAATGGGCGTGGTTTTCCGGCGCCTGGTATGATTACTACGGCAACCTGGTCGGCGTCCGTCTCGAGGTGGAATTCTTCGAAGCCTTTACACATCCCCTGACAATCACGCACGCATTGTACCGTGATACAAGCATGACGGCTCTGACAGATACTGCATTTACCACCATGGGCGGACAGCTCTCATATCATGTCGACCTTATCCATGGGTTGACCGTGGGACTGCACAATGTCAGAATCTCTTTCGCGGAAATGTATATGTATACAGCATGGTTTGAGGTCATCGACGATGCCGGGGAAATACGTGTTTTCGCATACGATGAATCGGGTACGGTGTGTCCGGTCGATCAAAACCTGATCTGGCCGCCGGATAGTTAAGGAGCTGTACCTTAAAATAATCCTAACTGTGATTCTTTCGGTTTATCCTCGCTGAAGATGCGGACCGTTCCGAACTCGCCGTCATAGCCCGGATTGATTATCAGATCGCCTCGACGGACTTTATCCACTCCCTCTGCGATACGCTCCTGTGCATTGTTCCTGATCTCATCGACCGGTGTGTTCAGCAAGATCTCAAACTCGCTTCCAAAGATCTTACACAGTCTACGGTATTCATTCTTAACACCAACCGTGTCTCTCCCGCAGTTCATTGCCTCGGCAATAATCTCTTCGAGCGGTATCAATTTCTTGAACGGGATAGTGTTCTCGACCTCTTCGCCCTCATCACGGTCAGAAAGCGATTCTATCCGGTGAAGCACCCCGATCGTAAGATTCTTCGAACATACGGGGCACAGGTTATTATTGAACCGTGCTTCACTCGGTGATAGCCGCACATCGCATTTTCTGTGACCGTCATAATGGTATTTGCCTTCTTCAGGGTAAAATTCGATGGTATATAAGAATGAATCACGGTCCTTTTTCTTGAGTGCATCGCGTAACTGAAAAAAATTCAGGTCATTTTTGAAGACGTTCGCTTCACGCCCTAGTCTGCTCGGCGAATGTGCATCAGAATTACTCATTAGAGTATAGCTATCCAAACAGGAAAGACGCCAGTTCATGGAAGGATCCGACGAGAGTCCTGTTTCCATTGCATAAACATGTTCGCTCAGATCGTCGAAACAGTCTCTTATCGTATCGAATCCCGAATTCGAACCGAATAGGGAGAACCAGGGGGTCCAGATATGTGCCGGGACCAGAAAAATATCCGATGAGATGTCAAGCAGCGCTTTGAGCATATCATAGGTATCCAGGGATAGTATCGGGCGACCATCGGACGCGAGTTTACCATATCGACCGAGGTATGTATTGATCTGCTCGACCGTTTTAAAATCAGGAGCAAAAATAATATTGTGCAGCCGCCGCAGTTTTCCTTTACGCGTGTATATGTTATTAACCTCAACGTTCAGTACGAATTTCACTCCATTGTGTTCGAAGACACCATTGCCTATATCAACCAGGTTGCGTTTTAGCTCTTTCAGCCACTCGGGATGTGTGAAGTCAGCTGAACCTACCATACTGATCCCTTTCAGCCGAGCGTATTCTGCAATCTTGGGTATGATCATTTCTTTCGATGTGGCTCGCGAGTACCGGGAATGAATGTGCAAATCCGCAATCATTTCCGTGCTACTCCCATGATCCTCATATTTTGCTCATGGGCGGGTTGAAACGTAAGATGCCGGTACAAGGAGAAGTCAAATCCTGCTTCACTCAGGAACTGGGCGATGTTGATCAGTTGATACCCGCGTTCACGGTGCATTTCATGGATGGTATTTACCGTGCCATTATTACACACCGTGAGTGTCAACCGCAAGGTGGAAATACCCGTTATGTAATCATAGGTATTCGACCATACAGAATGTATAGTATCATCCTGGCGGGTAAACGTTCCATTGCCCCACTCATCCCGAAGACAACGGACCGTATTCATATCAAAGATGAATATCCCCCTTGGCTCCAGCACGTCATAAACATGTCGGAAGCAGGTCACGAGTTCATCCTCTGAGAGAAGATAATTGAGACTATCATATAGGCAGGTTACGATGGGCACTCTCCGACCGATCGCAAACGACCGCATATCACCATTAATAAGCATCGGTGCTGTGTCTGCTGAATCGCGGAAACGCGTCCGGCATACTTCCAGCATGGCGAGTGATCTATCGAGCCCGATCGTTTGATATCCTTTTTTACTCCACAGTTCAAGACACACCCCGGTCCCGCAGGCAAGATCAAAGATAGTCTTTTTTTTACTGCCGTTCTGCGACAGTATTTCTTCGATATACTGTATCCACCCTGGGTAGTTCACAAATGACATGAGTGTATCGTAATAGGTCGCGATCGCGGTAAAGGATCCTCTATACTCCCCTGATTTCATAGTTCGGCGATTCTTTGGTGATGGTGATGTCGTGGGGATGTCCTTCGCGCAAACCGGCGGAACTTATTGCAATGAATCGGGCTTTGCGCTGCAGTGCCGCTATATTCTGGGCCCCGCAGTACCCCATCCCCGCTTTTAAACCACCGACCAGCTGAAATATGACATCCCTGACATATCCTCGATAGGGCACTCTTCCTTCCACACCCTCTGGTACAAATTTCTTAGCCCCTTCTTGAAAATATCTATCCGCAGACCCCTTCGGCATAGCGCTCAGTGAACCCATCGCACGATACTCTATATAACGGCGTCCCTCGAGTTGTACTCTTTCACCCGGGCTCTCTTCGGTCCCGGCAAACAGATTACCGATCATGACACTAGATGCACCGCAGGCAAGAGCCTTGACAATATCACCGGAATACCGTATGCCGCCATCTGCAATAAGAGGAAGACGCTTCTTACGTGCAACCCGTGCACATTCCTGTATGGCAGTGACCTGAGGTACACCGATACCAGCGATCACCCGTGTCGTACAGATCGACCCTGGCCCGATGCCTACCTTTATGCCATCGATATCCAACCGCATCAATTTCGTTGCTGCTTCCTGGGTCGCTATATTACCAACCACCAGTTCGATATCGGGGAAAAGGTGCTTCATCTTTTTCGCTATAATAATAACATTTTTCGAATGAGCATGAGCAGTATCTATGACCAGGGCATCGACTCCCGCATCAATCAATGCACGGGCACGCTCGATAGTCTTTTTATCCGTCCCAACGGCAGCAGCACAGCAGAGCCTCCCCATCTTGTCGATCGTAGCATTGGGATGTTCCATCTTCTTAATGATATCCCTTACCGTGATGAGCCCTTTAAGCCGTCCGTTTTTGTCTACTATCGGGAGCTTCTCAATCCTGTGTTTTTTCAATATCCTCTTTGCCTTGTCCAGGCTGGTCCCCTCGGGTGCCGTTATGAGTTCCTGGTGGGTCATGATCTCGCACACGGTTTTGCTGAGGTTCTTCTCGAAGATAATGTCACGGTTGGTCAGGATACCGAGCAGTCGCTTGCTCGCATCGACCACCACCACGCCCGAGATACCGTATTTCTCCATTAGATCCTTGACCTGACCTATCGATGAATCTTTGGTTATAGTTATGGGATTCTGGATCATGCCACTCTCTGCACGCTTCACCTTCTGAACCTCTGCATGTTGTTCAGCGATCGGCATGTTCTTGTGTATAACGCCTATCCCGCCTTCCTGGGCAAGGGCAATTGCCATGGCGGACCCGGTAACCGTATCCATAGCCGCACTTACCAGTGGAACATTGAGCTTTATGTGTTTTGAAAATTTCGTCGAAACGATGCAGTCATGGGGAACGACCTCTGAATATTGTGGTATTAATAAAATATCATCGAAGGTAAGTCCTTTTGTATATTTAATGCTCTCCATTTTTTATTATACTGATTTTTTTTTACCAGTCAAGGATAACGGACAGTCTGTTTACCGGAACCACAGACCAGCGACTCTCTGCTCTTTATCGTATACAACCTTAATGTCGATATTCTTCTTTTCAAAAGAACAGGTTACATAAACACAGTCGAAACCATGTTCTTTGGTCTGTCGCATGCCAACTTGCCTCTGGAAAGGACCGTATTTTTCCTGCAGTGCCGCCCACATCTCCTCTATCTTTCCCTCAGGAAGCGCTTCTCGCATCTTCCCGTCGAAGAGATCCACGATACGGGTATACTCCCCCCGAACGAGAAGGTCAACGAAATCCCCTGCCTGTGCTGTTAGATCAACGGCACCAGCCTCCTGCGCTGGCTGCCCACATACCGCAAGCAGGCACAGAATACAGCATAGGTAAACATTTTTCATGCACATTCCTCCTTTTTATTGATATATACATAGTATACCAAATCTGCGCTCACGGTCAATGATACCCTGTAATAAAAATGTCGTGCAACACGTACCGTTATTTTCCCACTTTTGTCCGTACAAACACCAGAAATTTACTGTTCTTTCTTTACGTATCTTGACATCATATCTATTTAGCATATAATTTTTTCACTGCGGGTGTAGCTCAGTGGTGGAGCATCGGCTTCCCAAGCCGAGGGTCGCGGGTTCAAATCCCGTCGCCCGCTTGTCCCGTTGAAAACGGGACGTCAGATGGCGTATAGCCGATGGCAAAGAAGACATTTAGTGCCATTCGCAATTAGCTATGATTTTGATATCGCAAAATCATCTAAAGGAGGTCGTGTGCAAAAGAACCTGGTATGCGTACTTACAGCAACACTGATGATGGCGAATATTCTCCTGGCGGATATGGATTGGGAGTATCTCACATTGCGAACAGCTGCGAGCGAACCAAAGGATGCTTTTGTCGCACTGCAGAATGAATTCTACAATCTGATCTATGATGAAACGCAGACGGTCGGAGAGTATTTTCAGTATCATCAGGATCGCAAGAATCAGCTGCAGGGAATGTTCCTCGAATACCGGCATCTGACAAAAAGTTATCTTACTGACGGAACCGTAGAATACGTTTACCATTTACCGCTCAAGAACCGTATTTTAACGTCACTCATCCCTGAGACCCGTCCGGTAAAACTCATTGTACCAATGCTCTGTCCATGCTGCGAACAGGACTGGCCATCAGAAAAGCCGATTCCTGAAGGCATGGAACTGGTTCCCAAAGAAATCGAGCCCATCGAGTATTCAGGTATCATCATCGACTGTAGAAATATCGGGTTCTCACCAAGCCTTTTCCCCAGAGTGGTGGATAACGCCGGCAATATCATCTATTCAATCGATTATGCTTATCAGAATGCAGTAATCGAGAAAGGACTTGCACTGTATACAACTAAAAGTACTGTCAGCATCGCCCGTGCCGGGAATGCACCGTTCAGGATACAGGCGCAGGGTGCCAGGGGTGATAACAAAACAGATATCATCATATCAACTGCTGACGCGCTCCGTATACACGGTTCACGAAATAACATCGACCTTCTCAAAGAATGCCGTGTCGTTATTATTGCAGATTTTTAATTCTCGCAATCCTCTCCTGCTCCCTGCTGACGAGACGCAGTGATTTTGAGAAAGGGATTGTGTGTTATAAACAATCTCACTATTCAGATGCCGCGCGTTTTTTCGAAGCACATTATAAAACCTCCCCACAATCAGACACGATCTTGTATTATTTGTATAACTGCTATCGGCAACTCAACGATCAGGACCGGGCTGTAGGGATCCTGAAGCGCCTTGTTGATAAAGGCAAGGCGACCGCAGACATCATTCAGATTCTCTTTACCTATTATCGATCGCATGCTCGATATAAAGAACTGTTTACCCTGCTCACTTCGACCTATGGGTCGGATCATCACGACCTGTACGAACAAGTTCCCCTAACGCGCAGATTGTATGCAGAAATACTCTTCGGGGCAAGTACGGCATCGTTCAACACCTCTGATCCCTTGGTTTTTGCCATAACAGAAAATCTCATTCCGGCATTCCCAAACGGCGATTTCTATCCGGATGATAGTCTGACATATGGTAATCTGATCATCCTCCTCGACCGGCTGGTAAAACCTCATTATCCTTCGACATTCCACGGGCTACATCATATTCCCAACACGTCATACCTGTATCTGCCGTATATGCGGCTCATAGAACTCGATCTGCTGGACTACGACCCCGAACTCCGACCCGATGACATTGCATCGGTCATGTTCGCGGTCACCTGTGTCCAGCGCCTGAAGCGGAACGGCATCCTTGATTAAAACGGTTGATCGATATTTCATAAGGGAATTCATCCCCCCGTTTTTTTTCTCTGTCTTCGCGCTCACGTTCATCCTGCTCATGGATCAACTGTTCAGGCTAATCGATCTCTTCGTCAGAAAGGGACTGCCGTTTGCAATTGTCGGACAGGTGCTGGTCTACTCGCTACCGCACATCATCTCCTATACAGCGCCGATGGCAATACTCGTGGGCATCGTCATGAGCTTTGGTCGGTTCGCCCACGACAACGAGATCCTTGCGCTCAAGACAAGCGGTCTGACTTTTCTCTCCCTCATGAAAATACCGTTGGTGGTTACATCACTCTTTGTAGTTTTCCTCATTTTTTTCAACAGTTATGTCCTTCCCGAATCTAATCACCGCGCACGAAACCTCATGCTTGATGTATCTCGCAAGCGACCCGCAATCCGGCTGCCCCAGGGTGTGTTCACCAATGAATTTCCAGGCTATACCGTGTATATTGGCAGGAAAGATGAACGAAAGTCGAAGCTTTTCGATATAACGGTTTACGACCAACGAACCGGCGTTATGATCACGGCACCGCGTGGTGATCTTGAAGATATCGCTGAAGACATAATACAGTTCACCCTGTATGATGGAGAACTTCACCAGGTCATCGATGATGTAAAATACCAGCGTACCCGATTCAGCAAACAGATCATCAACATGGAGGTAAACACAGAACTTATCCGCAAGGAACGGACATACCGAAACGAGACCGAATTGCTCGTGACCGGTCTTCACACGAAGATTACGGAAACAAAGCAGGAAATTGCTGCCCTGACAAGTGCCATCGATACCCTCGGTCGAGATGCAATCGCACAATTCATGATCGGAAATGAATACCGTCTCGGTCCTGCCAAGTTCCAGATACAGAAAAAAATGAATGAAATGAAGGCGAAACAGAGAAGGTTGTCTCGCTATTTGATCGAATTAAATAAGAAATATTCTCTTGCCGTTGCCTGTATCCTGTTCATCCTCATCGGAGCACCGCTCGGATACCTCTCTAAAAAAGGCGGTATTGCAGGGATTTTAATCGGCATTTTACTCTTCTCGCTCTATTACATACTCGTGCTTGCGGGCGAAGAGTTTGCCGACCGACGAGGATTTTCTTCTTTTTGGGCAATGTGGCTTCCCAATATCATCCTGTTCGCTGCGGGCATATATTTCTATATCATAGCAGAATATGAGAAGCCTCCGTGGAAACTTATTTTTAAATGAAGATCATTCACCGCTATATACTCAAGGATTTCTTCCGTTATCTTGTTTTGTGTCTTTCAGTACTCGTTTTTATTTATATCATTATCAATTTGTTTGATAATCTTGGTAAATTTCTAGCTAAAAATGCACAATTTAATGACATTATCATTTACTACTTGTATCTCACTCCTTCCTACCTTGTACTCCTCATTCCCGTTGCCTCGATTATGGCGATCTTTTTCGTATTCGGAATGATGACCAAGCACAAGGAGCTTATCGCCGTGAAAACTTCCGGCTGCAACGTCAACAACCTCTTCATCGTTATTCTCATCGCGGGATGTATCATATCGGCGTTTTCATTTGCATTCCAGGAAACCGTGGGCGTCTGGGCTCAGGCGAGGATGTACGAACACAAGCAGGTAAAGATCGACAAACGACCCCGCCGTTCAGAGACGAGACGGCGTAACTTTTTCTATTACGGAGAGAACCACTGGGTGTATTTCATCCGTATGTATGACAGTACGATCAAACAAATGACTGAAGTCATTCTCTGGCAGATCTCACAGGACAACCGTATCATTAAGAGACTCGATGCAGAGCATGCAGTCTACAAAGACAGTGCGTGGCATTTCAGCGTAGTAACCGCGCGGGATTTCGACAAACTCGGGAATGAAACGATACATGAATACGACCGGCTGATCATAACGGCTCTTTCTGAAAAACCCGATGATTTTCTTAGAAGAACCAAACCCCTAGAAGAAATGAACTTCAGTGAGATAACAAATTTCATCCGCAAGAGATCGCGAGCGGGTCAGGATGTTGCCGAGGAGAAGGTTGAACTCAATTACCGGTTTTCCTATCCGATCATTACGATCATCGTACTCCTCATCACGCTGCCGCTCTCGGTTGTTCTAAAACGGGGTGGGATCGCTATAGGGCTCGGCATCAGCATTGTCATAGCGTTCTTATACTGGGGAATGATACAAACCTGCCGTGCCTATGGTGTTGCGGGTGTTATGAACCCGATCATCGCTGCGTGGCTTCCCAATATTATTTTCGCGACCGTAGGAGTATTCATGATTTTCAAGGTTCCGCGATAGATATTGACATGATGTAAAAAATCAATTAGAATACATAACATGTGGTTCAAGAAAAAAGTTAAGGCACGACCTGAAGAGAAGCTTAAATTGCCCACAGATCTCTGGGTCAAATGCGATACGTGCGGTGAGATATTGTACCGCAAGGAACTCGAGAAAAATCTCTGGATATGTCCCAAGTGCGAGTTTCATTTCAGGATCAACTGCCGTACCTACATAAAATTGCTACTCGATGATGCACAATTCGATGAGCAGGATGCACACCTGGAGCCCGCCGACCCCCTGTTGTTCCCCGATTATAAAAAGAAAATAAAATCGGATCAGGAAAAGACTAATATGAAAGAAGCCGTCGTGTATGGCTATGCAAAGATCGGCGGTATACCGGTCGTATTTACGGCAATGGATTTTCGCTTTCGCGGCGGTAGTATGGGTTCCGTGGTCGGAGAAAAAGTTGCCCGGTCGATCCGTGCCGCATGCGAAAAACGGATCCCCCTTATTATACTGTCCACATCTGGCGGCGCCAGGATGCAAGAAGGTATCCTGAGCCTCATGCAGATGGCTAAAACATCCGCAGAACTGGCACTTCTTGCCAAAGAAAGCATTCCCTATGTATCCATTCTTACCAATCCTACCACTGCCGGCGTCATGGCTTCGTATGCCTCGCTGGGTGATATCATCATTGCTGAACCCGGGGCAGAACTGGGGTTCACGGGCCGCAGGGTTATTGAACAGACCATAGGAGAAAAACTCCCGCCGGATTTTCAGCGCTCGAAATTCATGCTCGAACACGGTATGGTCGATCTTGTTGTATCCCGGAAAGATCTGAAGAACACGATCTCTAAAATACTCAAGATAATCTATCATGGCTCACCTGCAACTGAATAACGTCACCAAGGTCTACGATAAAAATACCACCGCCGTGAAAGACATCAGTTTCTCGGTTCACGATAAGGAATTCGTGGTTCTCGTCGGACCATCGGGGTGTGGCAAAACCACAATCCTGAGGCTCATTGCCGGTCTCGATGAGGTCACCGATGGTGAAATCTTAGTCGATAAAACTTGTGTCAACGACATGCCGCCGAAAGAGCGCGATATTGCAATGGTATTTCAAAATTATGCACTATATCCGCATATGACGGTTTTCGATAACATGGCTTTCGGTCTCAAGATGAGGAAATACCCGGCACAAAAGATTACCGAGCACGTCCATGAGGCAGCCGAGATACTCGGTATCGCCGATCTCCTTAACCGGATGCCGCGTCAGCTTTCCGGCGGACAACGCCAGCGGGTCGCCGTGGGTCGTGCAATCGTCAGGCAGCCGAAGTTGTTTCTCTTCGATGAACCGCTTTCCAACCTTGATGCAAAACTGAGAGTACAAATGCGGGCAGAACTCGCTCGACTCCACAAACGGTTTCATGCAACCGTAATCTATGTAACTCACGATCAGGTAGAAGCGATGACGCTCGGTGAAAAGATCGTCGTCCTCAGTGATGGTAGGGTTCAACAAATCGCAGAACCGACGGTGCTCTATGAACATCCCAGGAACAAATTCATTGCTGGCTTTATCGGTACGCCGCCCATGAACTTTCTGAAAGGCATCATCAGTGAAACCAGTACAGGACCACGTTTTCGACATCCCGATATTGAGTTCAATCTCAATAAAAAATTTTGCGATTACCTCAACCAGGAGGTCATCGTCGGCATCCGACCGACCGATTTTTCTATGAAAGATGGTTCGCCGATCGAGTTAACGGTCGACGTCATCGAACCGATGGGCAGCGAACTCTACATTTACGGACGCCGCAACCGCACGATGCTTACCGCGCGGCTCGTCAGGCAAAACCGACCACATCCCGGAGAGAATATCACGCTCAGGATCGATCCAGAAAAGTTATATCTCTTTGATGCACGCAATGAAGAAGCGCTTCTATAAACACCCGCTATTTCGCTGGGCGATTGTACTCGCCCTGTCACTGCTCGGTGGTCTCGCCGTCGGCGGTTACATGGCGACGGTGCGTGATCTACCGCCTACCGAGTCCATTTCGTTCTTCACACCGCCTGTTGCGACCAAGGTGTATGACGACAGCAATAATGTTATCGGTGAATTCTTCATTGAACGGAGGGAGCTTGCCAGTCTAAGCAGTGTCCCCGAGCATCTGAAAAACGGTTTCATATGCGTCGAGGATAAGAGATTCTACAGCCACTGGGGCGTCGATATTCTCAGGCTTTTCAAGGCATTTCTCATAAACCTGAGGCATATGAGGATCGTACAGGGAGGTGGCACCATCACCATGCAACTCGCCAGGAATATGTTTTTGACGCTGGAGCAGACGATGGCAAGGAAACTCAAGGAAATAGCCCTGGCAATACGCATCGAGCGCGCCTATACAAAGGATGAGATACTGGAGAAGTATCTCAATCAAATAAATTTCGGTCAGGGACGGTACGGCGTGGCGACCGCAGCCAAGTATTATTTTGATAAGGATGTATCAGAGCTGACGCTCAGCGAGTGCGCACTCCTCGTGGCGCTTCCCAAATCGCAAGAACGATACTCACCGCACAAACATCCCGAGCGTGCGATCGAACGCCGGAATCTCGTCCTTAAGACGATGCTGAGGAACACGGCGATCACACAAGAAGAGTATGAAACTGCTATTCGCGAGCCGCTGGGAGTCGTCGAGAAGAAAACGGAAAAACGGACTGGAGAGTATTTTCTTGAGGATGTCCGTCGATACCTCGAGCTAAAGTACGGTCCGGAGTTCCTGTATCGCAGCGGTGCCCGTATATACACCACGATGAATATGAAGGTCCAGAAAGCAGCCGAAGATGTTATGGAACGACACATCGCCCAGATCGAGAAAGACTATCGGTTCCGCCACCCGAAATCAGAGTTCGATTCACTCGGACTGAGCGATACGCTGTTGTATTCACCCTATCTTCAGGGCGCCCTGGTCTTTGCCGATTACCAGACCGGTGAGGTCAAGGCGCTTATCGGCGGCCGTGATTTTTCGCAGAGCAAGTGGAATCGTGCCACCCAAGCAAAACGTCAGGCGGGAAGCGCCTTCAAAGTGTTTGTGTTTACCGCTGCCATAGACAATGGATTCACACCGGGGGATGTCGTCCTCGATCTGCCCATCGTCCTTGAAGTCGCGGGTATGGACAGCATCTACCGCCCTTCTAACTATGACCGGAAGTTCATGGGACCCATTACCCTCACCGATGCCCTTAAATTTTCCCGCAACCTTGCAGCGATAAGGCTCATCCGCAATATCGGTCCTGAGCTGGTCGTTCAGTATGCTCATCAACTCGGCGTCGATTCACCGCTCCTTGCGGTCGTGTCACTGGCGCTGGGAGTCTGCGATGTCAGCCTTCTTGAGATGGTTAGCGCGGTAGGAACGATCGCCAATTATGGAGACTGGATAGAACCGACCCTCATTCGAAAAATAACCGACATCGACGGGACGATTATCGAACTGCACAATCCCCTGCCGGAAAACAGGCTGTCAGCCCAGACAAGTGCGGTGATGATAAATATCATGCGTACGGTTGTCGAGGGCGGCACCGGTGTCGCAATACGCAGAT
>CP070834.1:1483304-1493111 GCA_020341755.1 Caldifarciminota bacterium
CGCCGGCTCTTTGGAAATACACCGGGCAATGATATTGTTTATCTCTTCCGGAACGCCTTTTATTGGGACGTACGGATCCCGGACCGGTTCGCCAGCCAGGACCTCAAACATGATAACACCCAGACTGTACAGGTCACTGCGCTGGTCAACACCCATGCCTTTGTATATCTCGGGTGCAATGTAGCCGATGGTTCCGACCATGCGTTTATCTTCTGACGGCATGCCGGCAAACGCAAAATCAATGAGAACGACCTTCTTTTTATCCTTAATATACAGAATATTCTCAGGCGCAAGGTCACCATGGACAAACCCCTTGCTGTGAAATGCACCCAAAGCATTGATGATCTGCAAAACTGCAGTGATGAATTCCTCGCCAAAGCCGGTGAATGCCTGGTCAATGGTAATGCCGTCAATATAATCCATGGTGAAATAACTGCGTTCGTCCTTGGCAACACCATAGTCGTGCACCGCTGCAATATTAGGGTGCTGGAACTGGGATAGTATCTGGAATTCACGGGATATCAGCTCATTGAGCTCAGAGGTCGCTTTCTTGGCTATCTTCAGGACCAGGGGCTTTTTCTTGTCGGTTTTAACCCGGTATATGACCGTATAATTGCCTTCACCCAGCTTATCATCTATGGTATAACCGTTGATCGTCTCTCTGTTGGTAGCCATTGTGAAAAGTGTACACAATATAGGGATTTTGTCAATAGACTTGTCAAATTGTATCCTTACGACACATTTTTTGTCTTCGGACTGTGCCAGAGTGACACAAATTAAAAAACAGTGGTTAGGGTCTCTTTATTGAAATGTGACTCTGTTTACATTCACCACTGCGACGCTTCGACAATTACTGAAGTGTCGTTTAAAATATTCTTGGTGTCAAATGGACCTGCGATTATAATTCATGATTAGATCAGTACATATAATCACGATGCAAGAGCGACGGACTTCGAATCCGTTGGTTGATCATGAAGCATATTAAAATAAACGCTTTAGACATCCACCACCTTGCTACGAGGAAAATTTTTATTATACTTTATTAGTAAGGAGGTAGGAATGAAGACTGCGTTGATCATATTCATTGTGCTCGCTGTGATCCTTGCCGGGACGACGTATTATTTCTACACCCAGAACGAAAAAACAAAGATGGAACTCCAGGCTAAAATAGCCGACCTGTCCGTGGAAAAGGAACAGGAAATAGACCGGCTGGCCGATACCTATGAGAAACTCGTGACAGACATGCAGGCAGAAATAGAACAGGGTCAGGTCACGATCACACAACTGGCTGACCGGTTGTCGGTCAGTATGGTGGATAAGATCCTGTTCCCGTCGGGCAAGGCAGAGATCATGCCGGAAGGCATCGAGGTCCTGGAGCGGGTTGGCAATATCCTGAAGAACGTTGAGGATAAGATCATCCGCGTCGAGGGGCACACGGACAACGTTCAAATACATCCAAAACTGCAGGAGCAGTTTCCAACGAACTGGGAGTTGTCCACGACACGCGCCACCAATGTCGTAAGGTTCCTCCAGGAAGAAGTGGAGATCGACCCGGGGAAATTAGAGGCGATCGGTATGTCAGAGTATCATCCTGTTGCCGGTAATGATACACAGGAAGGTCGCAGTCAGAACCGTCGGATAGAGATCATTCTGGTTCCGCTCGTACCCGAGGGGTAACACACCGCAGACGAAAAAAACGGTAGCTGCTGAATGTTTTATGTCCGGAAAATGTGGGGAGGGGAGACGGCGCTTATGATTTTGAAACAGTGACGGTGATCTTGCGCTTTTTCAATTCGCTTTTAATGAACTGACAGATCTTTTTGTTCATGCCCAGGTACTCGGGCGGTATCACCCCAAAGTCAGGATAATGTTTTATACACTGAGCCATGATCGAGCACGTATACGCAGTCATCCGCGCCATTGACGTTATCCCGTTTTTTGAATCGTAGTAATCAATGCAGCGGTATCTGCGCTTGTTCTTCCCTTTCTTGATTTCTATTTCCATGACGGAGATATCAGGCTCATCGCCCTGGCTCAGCATGACCCTGAGATACTCAGTGCTGATAGATTTGATGGACAGCATCTGTTTTCCGCACCTGACCTGCTGCTCGGAAAAGAAACCGCATTTAATGAGGGTCTTGAAAAGTTCGGCATGACCGGGATAACGGATGGTCTTCTCCTCCATGGTATCGACATTCTTCATCGTCGAAAGAAGTGTTCTGAGCCCGTCCGTATAGAAACACTCGAGTTTGCCTACTTTGGGAAGTGTAATGGTCTCAATGCCGGTGAGCGCATCGACCGAAACGCTCTCCTTGTTCTTGATGATCCGTGCCGGTCTGGTATATTCTTCTATGAGATCGGTCGGTGACCAGGTAATACGGTAGTAGAACGGCGGCACGGCATTCTGGGGTATGCCGCCGACCAGTATGCGGAGTTTATCGATGCCATTGAACTGCTGATAGGCTTCGCCGACCAGGACATTACTCAAGCCCGGCGCGAATCCGGCATCAGGCACGATACGCACCTTTGCCTGCTGCGCCTTTTGATGGAGTTTCAACGGGTCCTCATGCGAATACGACATGTCAACGCAGTCGACACCCGCGGTGACCGCGCAGTCCATGGTATAGTAGCCAAGCGCTGCGGGCAGGGCACCCACAATGAGATCAAAGGTCTTGAGTAGTTTAATGAATTTCACCTTGCCGCTGACATTGAATTGCTGCGCTTTGATCGGGATACTGCGTTTCAAGAGCCGCAGCCTGCTGATGTTGTTATCGAGAACCGTGACCTTGAATCCGGCATTGGCGAGGTCCTGGGCAGCAATGCTGCCCTGCATACCGGCACCGAGAACTCCAATCTTCATACCGTTATTATACACAAATCTCTTGAAAAGTCAACAGAAAAACTGGAACAGTCAAGATGATGCGACAGGGTAAAAAAACAGCAGTACTGTAATCCATGGAATTACGGAAGTTATACCGCTTAATATTTTCGTGCATATACCTTCTATGGCGTTGACATGAAGACGCACCCGAATATAGTTAGCCATGCTTCGCAGGGGATGGTGGAAAGCGTACCTGTTCATACTACCGGCATTTCTTGTCGTGATCGCGTTCCGATTGCTGCCTATCGTGCAGGCCGTACGAATGAGTTTTTTCCGATGGGGTATAGCCGGACCGCTCGGCTTCGTGGGCTTGAAAAATTTCGCTCGATTATTCATCGACCCGAAATTCTACCTATCACTGTCCAATACCTTCTGGTACGTGATCCTCGTGGTTCCCATGACCATAGTCATCTCGCTTTTTTTTGCATCACTGCTGAATACCAAAATACGGGGAAGGGGCGTGTACCGAACACTCTATTACATACCGGTGGTGACCTCCACGGTCGCGCTCTCGGTCGTGTGGAAGTGGATTTACAATCCGGACCGGGGCGTGCTCAATGCGCTGTTTAATATGCTTGGGCTGGAAAGTGTGAAATGGCTGCATGACCCGCGGGGATTGTTCGAACTGCTGTTCGGTGCTTTTGGCATCGAGGTCACGGGTTTTTTTGCAGGGCCGTCGGTCGCGCTCCTGGCGCTTATCATCATGGCGGTCTGGCATAATGCCGGGTACTGCATCATCATCGCGCTTGCCGGATTGCAGAATATTCCCCGGCAGTATTATGAGGCGGCGCGGCTCGACGGCGCGACTGGTTGGAATGTTTTCCGGCATATCACGCTCCCCGCACTCTCGCCCACACTTTTTTATCTTCTGGTCACGCAATCGATCATCGCCTTCAATACCTTCACGCCCGTGTATGTGATGACCGATCCGCCTGGCGGTCCGCTGAGCACAACGAACCTGGTGGTATTCTATCTGTACGAACAGTCTTTCAAACTTTGGAATCTGGGGTATGCAAATGCGATCGCCTTTGTCATCTTCATCCTCATTTTTTCCCTGGTCGTGGTCCAGCGTAAGTTCATAGAACGGCGGGTCTACTATGCCTAGCATGCGCAGGCTGTCCGAAAAAACGCTGATCCATGTCGTGCTCATCGTCGGAGCATGTATGATGATCATGCCCTTTTTGTGGATGCTCACCACGTCCGTAAAGACCCAGCAGGATGCGATAAAATTCCCGCCGGATATATTCCCGAAACAACTCGTTTTCATGAATTATCTCGATGCGTTCAGGCAGGTCGATTTCTCCGGTTATTTTCTGAATACCGTGATAATGACGTTCGGAACAACACTGCTGGTGTTCGTTACCTCGGTGTGTGCCGCCTATGCATTCGCCCGTTTGAAATTCGTGGGGAGGGAATTGCTCTTCATGACTTTTCTTGCGATGATGATGGTGCCGATACCGGTGTATCTGGTGCCCAGTTACGTCATATTGAGTCATCTGGGATGGATCGATACGTTCCTTGCCCTGATCATACCGTGGAGCGTGAACATATTTGCGATATTCCTGCTGCGGCAGCATTTCATGACGATCCCACAGGAACTGTTTGACGCTGCCCGTATCGATGGATTCGATCATCTGAATATACTGATGCGTATCGTCATCCCGCTGTCAAAACCGGTGCTGGTGACAGTCGGAGTGTTTCAGATCGTTGCCTCCTGGAATTCGTTCCTGTGGCCATTGATCGTGACCCATTCAGACTCGATGCGGACGATCCAGACCGGGCTGGCGTACTTCGCGCAGGCTGAATCGACCAATTATCCCCTGCTCTGTGCCGCATCGACATTCACGATCATGCCGCTGGTCGTCCTCTACTTTTTCGTCCAGCGGCACATCATGGAATCGTTCGCGCGCAGTGGATTGAAGGAGTAGGAGATGCGGATCGAACGATACCGCACCGCTGCGGATGCAGATGTCGAGTGGTATGCAGGCACCGGACGGTACAGCCATCCGGTGAGGATACGGCTCGATGGTGTCTGGCAGGAGGTATTCTCCTGGGATAAAGCCATTCACGAGGACAAAGATACCGGGCAGCGCATGACCGTATTCTTATGCCATATCGGTGATAACCGGATCATCCGGGTTACACAGAAATAGGTGTTGACATCCACTCGTATACTCATATAATTATACTACTATAGTTAAAGGAGGTTCTATGCGACATATGTCGAAACTGGTTTGCATGGTACTGGCGATTATGCTGGTATCACAACTGTCCGCTGAAGTGTTCCCGAAGGTAGAGGCGGCACGTAAAGCATCTGGCGCACCGGTTCCATACTATCCGGCGGATCGCCAGGGCGGCGTGCTGTTCGTCGAGGACGGTCATGGTTATGGCCCTCTTTCCGGAACGCCTGACTCTCTCTGGACGGCATTGCTGGAAGGAATATACGGCGCTGGTAATTTTGGATGGTTCGGACCGACCCTTGATCCTATGGAAGACGGTCCTGATCTGGTCACCATGCAGAATTATGACGGCGTTGTCTGGAATAACTATGATGCCTGGGATGCCGCGACACTGACCGACAATGATAAGACAAATATTGCGGATTATCTGCTTGGCGGTGGACATGTCTGGCTCATTGGCCAGGATTTGATTTATGGATGTGGACCATCTATAATTCCCTGGCTTCAGACGAATTTCGGGCTGAGTGCCGTGGTAGAGGATTATGCTTATGGTGCGACCGAACACCACCTGGAAGGCCAGAATGAATTGGCCAGCGGTGTGTTTCAGGTTACTGCTGACTATGAATGGAACCCGTTCTACGCTGATGATCTTCTACCGGAAGCCGGCGTTTCCCATGAAGCGGTCTATGATCCCGACAGTTTCACGTTCCCGGGCATCCTCATGGACGATTATTCCTCGAGCTTCTGGGCCATTGATGGTCGTTCACCGAACCCGGCAGCAGACTTTGAAACGATCGTCTATGCCATGCTCGTTACTGTATTTGACATCCCACCCGGTACTGCCGAGACGCCCAGCGAGCAGGTCGAAGCACAGGGCATCATGCTGACGAGCTCACCGAGCGCCTTCAAGAACACCACGACCCTGTCCTATTACATCCAGAATCCTGGACAGGTACAGGTCAGGGTGTACAATGAGGTCGGCGAACTCGTGAAGACCCTGGTTGATACCTATCAGGATGCGGGGACACATACGGCTACCTGGAACGGAACATCGGCAAGTGGTACGCGCGTGGCAAACGGTGTCTATTTTGCCAGAGTAACGTGCGGCGGATATCAGAATACCGCAAAACTCGTCTTCATGCAGTAATTCTTTATTGGTAAAAAATGCGGGGCCTTTGCCGGTCCCGCTTTTTTTTATTTCAGTTGGAGCAATCACTCAAATCAGTACCATTCCAAAAAAGATCCTTACTGATGTATCACGAGTACGGTGGAACCTGATACTCGGGAGTGTTTTATATTCAGCAGCGCCTGATTAGCTTCTTCGAGCGCGTACTGGTTGATCTCAGTCTGTATGCTGCATCGCGACACGACATCGAGGAATGCTTGGACGTTC
This sequence comes from Caldifarciminota bacterium, assembly GCA_020341755.1. Taxonomy (GTDB): domain Bacteria; phylum Hydrothermota; class Tepidihabitantia; order SM23-42; family SM23-42. The sequence continues at coordinate 1,489,759 of CP070834.1, forward strand.
TCCCTGGTCGTGTGAGCGATCGAGGTCAGGTACTTTTCCGGATAAATATACGAATAATCAAACCCGGGAAGCGGGGTCGTATATATTCCTGCCGAAACGATGCGGCCGCCTTTATCCAGTTTGGTGAGTGCCTTGACCAGCAGTTCACCGCTCGGCGCGAACACGATGCCGGCGTCGAGCTTCGCTCCCATGTCATCGTCGATATGCCCTGTCCAGGCGGCGCCGAGTTTCCCGGCGAGATCGAGTTCCTTTTGCGTACGAGATACAACGAAAACCTCAAAACCGAGATGCACCGCGATCTGTATGATAATATGGGCGGACGAACCGAACCCGAACAGTCCTAATTTACCCCGGTCTTCCAAGCCGGTCGCCCTGAATGCCTGATATCCGATGACCCCGGCGCACAAGAGCGGTGCTGCCTTGAGGTCCGTGTAATTGTCCGGAATGCGGTAGGCGAATTCCTCATCGACAACCATGTACTCAGCAAAACCGCCATCGGCGTCATAACCCGTGAAATGGGGAGTATCACATAGATTTTCCCTGCCTGACGTGCAGAACCGGCACGTTCCGCATGTTCGGTACAGCCAGGGCACGCCAGCCCGTTCCCCTGGTTTCCAGCGGGAGACATTCGTGCCTGCCTTATCCACAATGCCAATTATCTGATGTCCGGGAACGACCGGCATTCTATGAGCGGGCAACTCGCCCTCGACGATATGCAGATCGGTGCGGCAGGCTCCGCAGACATGCACTTTGATGCGAATTTTACCTTCAGCCGGCTCCGGTGTCGGTAGATCGCGGAGCACAAGCGGTTTGTTTTCGAGTGCATCCTGTTTTTCGAGAAGCATCGCTTTCATGGTCAATTATACTGCTGCAGGGCTGTACCGTCAATCAATGAATGCATCCATAGCACCGATCCGTATTGCTGAACTGATGCTTGACTTTTTACCGTGTCGGTATACTATTACTCATGGTCTTTTTAATGCTTATTTCTCTCACACTCGGCTTTGAAGGGGGCTACTCAACGCCGGCGACCGGCTTTGAGAATATATCGTCGGGAGTCGTATTCTCGCTGTACTCCCTTCATCGCACGGGATTCACCGATATGCAGCTGGGACTGCATATAGCATCACACCAGGGTGAACATGACGGGTATACACTGAACACCTACGGCGTGCGCACCTGGTTTGTTAAACAGTCATGGCGATTCTCCCCTGAGGTATCCATCGGTGTTGACTATGTGCACCGGACGCTTGTTCAGGCAACGGAAACCGGATATGCGTTCACCTATAGCATCGGTATGCTGCTGAACTTTCGATACAATGTCATGCGGCTTTACCCGAAAGTCTTTTACGAAGGCGTGACCGATTTCAGGGATTCAGGAGGATTCATAGGTATCGCACTGGGGGTAGGCTATGAATTTTAATCAGCGGATTATGCGGCATGCGGTACAGTGGGTGGTCGTGTTTACCGTTATGTTCGTATCATGTCAGGATTATATCGTCGAACGCTCGGCGTCAGATTATTTTCCCTTGAGCGAGGGTGACTGGTGGCAGTATTCTCGTGACGACCTGTATAATCCGATGACGATTCTCGTTGAGGTCGAGGCGCTTGATACGATCGTGCAGGTAGCGTGTTATCCGGTGAATTTCTCGGACGACACCAGGTATTATGCAAAGGACAGCAAAGGGATCAGCGAATACGTTCAGATCACGCATACCTTTTCAGGAAATGAGTACACGATTGCTGAAGGTTTTGTGCGGAGGCTTGGATTACCGCTGGTCAAAGGGGCTGCATATACCGATTCGATATTCGGTTCGCTGGACGTTTCCGGCGAACTGATATATGCCGTGCACAGGGTGGATGAGTTCGTGGCGGATTATGAAGATGATGACCTGTACGGCAGTGTGTACCGGGTGAGTATAACCGCGGTCACGAGCATCTCATACCAGGACTCCACAGTACAAAATGGCTATCAAGTTGAGGAGTACTACGCTCCGGGGATCGGGCTGGTGCGTTTTGATGTAGATGATGGGTCATACCGGCTGATCGATTACGAGATAGAATAAAACCGGCACAGAAAAATCCCGGGTCCTTTTGCATGACCACATCTTCAATGACAGAAACCGTCAAGGTGCAACGTTCTTTCCGGGAAAAGATCCGTGCTTTATACCATGAACTATACCGGGCATTCGGACCACAGAACTGGTGGCCCGGTGATTCTCCCTTTGAAATTATGGTCGGTGCGATACTCACCCAGAATACACGGTGGGAGAACGTGCACCGGACACTTACGGATATCAAACAAGAGGGGATCCTGTCGCCGCATAACCTCCTGCGGCACAGACGCCGGATCCCGCGGCTGATTCGCCGCAGCGGCTTTTACCATGTAAAGAGCAGACGGCTCATTGCGTATCTCAAATACTTTGTTGGATCCTATAATGGTGACGCTGCGCTCATGCAGCAGAAGGACTGCACTGCACTACGGAAAGAATTGCTCGGAGTTGAAGGGATCGGCCGTGAGACTGCCGACTGTATTTTACTGTACGCACTTTCCCATCCCGTATTCGTGATCGATGCATACACCCGCCGCATCTTTTCGCGGCACGCCTTTTTTGCCTACAACGCACCGTATGACGAACTACAGCAGTCATTCCACGATACTCTTCCCAAGGATGCAAAAGTATATAATGAATATCATGCCCTGCTCGTTCGGCTCGGCAAAGGATACTGCAAGAAAAATGAACCCCGGTGTGCTGTGTGTCCTGTTCGCGATACTGTGGCCCTGTCCTGACAGTAGCGTCCAGGCTGTCTACATAAATCCCTACAAAGCCAACCTGAAGACATATCTGGAAAAGATTTGGGAAAAGGCAGATTCCGGTTTGATCAATACCGTGATCATCGATTTCAAGAGTGATTACGGATTTCTTGCGTATCCATCAGAGATAAAGACTGCGAAGAAACTCGGCGCGGTAAAACGCTACCTGGATGTAGATTATATTGTCTCCGAGGCTGCTGAGCACGGCGTGAAAGTGACCGCACGGATAGTCTGCTTCCGAGATGATTACCTTTCAAAACACCCGGGATGCGGCATACGTGATGACAGCGGAAATGTATGGGAAGACAGCAAAGGCATATCGTGGACCAACCCGTACAACAAGGAGGTCCGGGAGTACCTGTGTGAGGTTGCCGAGGAGATCGTAGGCCTGGGCATCAAATCGCTCGCGTTCGATTATATACGGTTTCCTACTGATGGTGATCTCGGCCGCATCGCCCTGACCGGCATCACGGGACCGCGCTCAGAACCGATCGTTTCATTCCTCCAGGAAGTGGAGGAGAACCTCGGCGAGGGTGTG
>CP070834.1:1493211-1496624 GCA_020341755.1 Caldifarciminota bacterium
CCCCTTGCGGTCATCCCACATATTTTCCATTGCCCATTCGGTTATTATTTCTGCATATCTCTCGCTCATTCTGTCATACTGTCTCAGGGCCAGAAACGTGATGATCCCCTGAGCGCTGCAGTGAAGGTCACGTGGGTACGGATTATCTTTGAAATATTTCGAGGCACCGTTTCTTTCAAAAAATGTATCTCTGTAATACTGAAAACCTTTAAATAACGCGGTGGTCAAGCGTTTATCTTGTGTATCTTTTATGTTTTGCAGAACATGATACAGGCTAACGAGCACGAACCCGGTGTGAAAATTATCTATATACAGCTGGCGCGGACCTATTCCATAATACCATGAGCCGTCCTGATTCTGGTGCTGCAATGTGAATGTCGTTGCCCGGCGTGCAGCATCCAGTAAAACCTGTTCTTTTGTATAAGCATACACTCGGGCGAGTAATTCTGCCGCAAGCATGTTCGCATTATGCACGCAGGTCCTGTCCAGCGGCGTATAGGAAAAACAGAAAGAATCGGTTATTGGGTTATCGGTTATTACGTTATTAACAGATTCTAATTGGGTTCTGTTCAAATCACATAAAATGAAGTTACAGGCGTCGCGGGCAACACTAAGATAATTTTTCTCCTTGGTGATATCATATGCGTCCAGGAATGCCTGCGCGATAAAACTGGTATTGACCACCGTTGGTATACCTTTTGGTATGTAGAAGATCGATGACTGCCAGTTGAAATGATGCCCCCAGGAATACCCGCTGTACCCTGCACTGTGAGCGATGAGCCAGTCGAGTAAAGCCCGTGCCTTTTCCAGGGATGAGTTCTTACCGGTCTTTCTGTACCTCAGGAGATACGCCCTTGCTATTAACCCAAGCGCTTTTGGACTGCGCGACTTTGGGACACCGAGCAGCGGTCTCAGGTTGACTGGCGACCGTTTCAGCAATTGTATGGCTGCGATCCTCAGCCACTTCTTTTCAAAGGTGGCAAATTGTAGAAAACGACTGTTGAGCGCATCATACGGGTCCCATCCCTCCCACTCATCTTTTTCCAGAAAACGTTCCAGCTTCTGTATAATTTTTTTGTCTTGATGCATTTTTTGTGTGTGGATGTTAGTTATTTTGAGGTTCTTTTTTTATCTACTGCGGGTACAGCTATTGTGACAGACTGAATTGTGCTTTCATCACATATATTGTATAAATTATGCTTCCGATGAGCGCAGCGATGCCAATACCACCAACCACATACAAATTGGAAAACACGGCTGCGACCGAACCAAACGATTCTACCCAGCCGAATTCCGGTTGTGGTATCCTGGGGATGACCTGATTCAATACCCTGATCAAAGCCGATAGGAGCGGAGGGATAATCACAATGCCAAGGATCGCTGCAGCGACTCCGTATGCTACGCCCCTAACCGCATACCCCCAGGAGAATCCCTTATTCATTTCCCTTCGCAACCTGAGTTTTGCGAGTACAATTTGTTCTATCTCACCGGGATTCATGCCTTTTTCGAATTCGTCTGTAAGCATCGCTTCCAGCTTCATTTCCTGCCTGCACACGGTACAACTTTCCAGATGTGTTTCGAACTCTAATAGCTCTTCCGGTTTTAATAGACCGAGTATATAATCAACGACCTTGCTGCTATGTTGACAGGAGTTCATCTTCATGCCCCCTTAATTCTTTTCTCAATCTCTTACGTGCTCTGTGCAGTGCCACTTTGGCATTGTCTTCTGTTATTTCCAGTACTTCGGCTGCCTCAGCAAGGGTAAAACCCTGGTAGTACGCGAGCGTCAATAACATCCGATCCCGTTCTGATAAGCGTGATAAGGCATCCTGTATGATCAATTTTTTCCTCGTTCTTTCCATCCCATCTTGACCTGACATCTCCGGGACATCCTCAAGACAGACCGTGGGATGTCGTTTCTCTTTCCTGAAGAAGTCGTACACGATATTGCGGGCGATCCTGCACAGCCAGGGACGAAAATGTTCGTAGTTCTTGACCCTCTTGATATGCAGGAACGCCTTGATGAACGTTTCCTGAGTGAGATCCTGGCTGGTATCGGGATTATTGACCATCCGGTATATGACCGTGTATACCAGTCCCTTGTGGATGGTGATGAGTCTGGACATAGCCTCCTCATCACCATCCTTAGCACGCGTGACAAGTCCATGAACATCTTCCTTTTCAGCAACGGCTGTCGGCAATTATTTTTCTTCTTTTTTCGGTCTTGTCACAAAATGAACGATGGCAAGGGACAGTCCGACGATGAAGACAAAAACCGCCGGAGCATACATCTGGTACACGTTCAGCACAATACCCATACCGGCTAACCCGACACCAGTGCCGATCACCACGATGCCGCCCTTGATATACCCCATTCCGTCACGGACCTTTTTCTTACCAATGAACAGGTTCTTGACTTCCTCTTCTGACTTCCCCATTTCCAGAGCCTTGAGCATAGCGTCGTACTGCTTTTTCTTTGCGCGGTATGCCCAGATAATGGCTATAATCGCGATCGCAACCGGACCGCCGATGCTGAACACAACTGCAAAAACTGGAGCCCAATCTATCATATAAAACCTCCTTACTTACAGAACGGCGTAACCGCAGGAAAGGTTACACGCGTTCCAAAGGAACGCTGAAGACATGATATACTGAATTCACGTTACTTCGTAACTGAGGACAGGAGAAGTCATGGTCGCTGTTTGCTCCCTGAAGAACGAATTCGTTTTCTGGTTACATTCATAAGGTTTGTCAGTTTGACGGCAATTACATGAATTTTCTTTTGAAAAATAAGGCTTTTCTCTTCATCGAGGTACTTGTTGTTGACTGCTTCTATCAGATGATTAGCACATTCTTCAGCTGATGCATTGGCTATGTTATAGAACTGTATCTTTTCCTTAACATTCCATCGTCCCCAGCCTTCTGCTATATTTGCTGGGATAGACCGTGCTGCCCGGAGTAAATCATCCGATAGAGCATATCTCTCACGATCAGGAAACTTTTTTATTAAAGATGCAATTACCTTTGAAAACTCACTTGCCAGCTTCCAGACTACTAAGTCTCTAAAACTCTTTAGTTTTTTCATCATCTTCAGCGCAGCGTGTCCTCAGTCCTGAGCTTGTCGAAGCGGAGTCCTGAGGACTTGTCGAGGGGGACGTGTCTCCAGTCCTGAGCTTTTCGAAGGACATGTCTTCAATGAAATATGTCTTCAGGAACGTGTCAAACAGTGTCCTTGTGTTTGACGGAATGCTGTACTCCTGAATCTGCCCAGTTTTCTTTGGGTACTTCACGGATGATTATGTGAACTGCGTGTTTGGGGCAGTCCACGACCTCGACCACGACGTCGGTGATCCGCTCGATCAGCTTCTTTTTCTTAACTGGGTCAAATCCTTGCCACATATTTACTTCAACAT
>CP070834.1:1496724-1513188 GCA_020341755.1 Caldifarciminota bacterium
TGAAGAGAACATTTTCGTGTTCCCAAATACTTTGACCGCTTCAAGCCCAATATTATAGACGATCTGTCCCCGGTCTGAATTCACCGCGAAGGCGGTCAATTCGTCATCATCACGTTTTGTTTTGGGGTCATCGTGTTCCTTGAGTTTAACAGCGGCAATACCCTGCGGATTATCGTAGTCATAGCCGTATCCAAGGAAAAGCTGCAGATAATATTTCGATGCCCGATAAAACCCAAACGTATGCTTGAAGGGCGGCACGGTAAGCGTCTGGGGATTATAGTCAAGGAAAATAAGAAATAACAACAACATGTACGTAATTATAGGCATATCGGTCGTAATGTCAATATCGCTCATCTCTTCTTTTCGAACGGATATAATAACGACATTTCGGTGCATTATTTTCTTTTGCCATTGACTTTTATGTCAAAATCTATATAATAACACGATTTGCGGGATGCTTTCACGGAGGGGTGTTCAAGCTCTTAGAATGATTCAGGTTTCAGACATATTTTATAGTAATCTTGTCAAGCATATCGCTATGATATGCATGTTTGCCCGGACACCCGGGCGTAACAGAAGGAGGCATGATGGACATCCAAGGATATAATATTCCGGAAGATCTTTACTATCACGACGAGAATTCCTGGGTCAGGGTTGAACAGGATGGCACAGTCACCGTCGGCATGGATGATTTTTACCAGAAACAAGCGGGCGATACGACCTACATCGATCTCCCCTTCGAAGGTGACGAGGTGAGCCAGGGCGAAACCTGCGGTAAAATACAGTCATCGAAATGGGTCGGCAAATTGGTCTCACCCATTTCCGGCGAGATCACCGAGGTCAACAGTGAGCTGGAGAACGATTGCCGGCTCATTAACAAAGACTCGTATGGAGCAGGCTGGATCATGAAAATAAAACCTTCGAACCTAGAAGAGGAACTCAAGAACCTTGCTCATGGTCCTGATGCGCTGAAAAAATTCATCGACGGTCATGTTAAAAAAGCGCAGAGCGGAGGATAAAGAACGACAACTGCGCCATAGCGTAGGGGGCATTTATGGATATACAGGTACCGTACGGTAAGGAAGAGGCAGTACGCGTCAGTCTTCCTGACGAAAACGTCGTGGGTGTGTTTCACCCCAACAAGGTTACCCAGCAGAACGAAAGTGCGATACTGCTGCATGCGATGGAAAACCCCATAGGATCAAAATCATTCTCAAAATTCTTAAGCGATGCACAAGATGTCCTCTTCATTGTCAATGACGGCACCCGTCCAACACCCACCGCAAAAGTACTGGATATCATATATGACCAGATAAAGAATGCTAACATTAATTTCATCATTGCCACCGGTGTACACAGAGCACCGACTGACGATGAATTCAGATTTATATTCGGAAAATATTACGATATTTTAAAAGACCGTATTCACGTTCATGACAGCAAACGCGACGAGGATATGATCCATATCGGGACATCAAAAAACGGCACCGAAATGTACGTCAATCGCCGAGGCATGGATGCACATAAAATTGTCATAATCGGTTCGGTCGAGCCGCACTATTTCGGCGGTTACACAGGCGGTCGCAAATCTTTTCTTCCCGGCATTGCTTCTCGCAAGACGATTGCGCAGAACCACCGTCATGCGTTGAAGCTCCAGGCTCAGGCGCTCGCTCTCGAGGGTAACCCGGTGCACGAAGATATGATCGATGCCTTGAAAACAATAGAGGATAAGGAAATTTTTTCTATCCAGACCGTGCTCGACGGTGAGCGAAGACTGTACGGTGTAACGAGCGGTCACATCCACGAATCGTTCTATGCTGCGATCGACAAAGCGCAGGAAGTTTTTTGTGTCCCGATCCCGGAAAAAGCTGATATCGTCGTGAGCGTCGCACCCTACCCCATGGATATCGATCTCTACCAATCACAGAAAGCCCTCGATAACGGCAAGCTGGCTTTGAAGCAGGACGGAATTCTTATCATGGTTTCGAAATGCCGAACCGGCATCGGTGAACCTGGATTTTTCGAACTCCTGTCGTCATGCGATTCACCGCAAAAAGCGCTCGAAACCATCCAGCAGGGTTATAAGCTCGGTTATCACAAGGCAGCAAAAATGGCGGAAATCGGTACCTGGGCACAGATGTGGGGCGTGACAGACCTGGACGACAAGGACATGAATGCCATCTTTATAAAACCGTTTCATGAGCTTCAGCAAGCCCTTGACCAGGCCTTGAAGGAAAAAGGCAAACATGCCAAGGTGCTTTTCTTGATGGACGGTAGTATTACCGTCCCCATGATAAAATAAATGCCAGAAGACTTGGATTCAAGTTTTCTGGATAGTTGTAGATACATAAGAATAAAGAACTTTTATATTTTGCGTTTTTGTTATTATCAAGGAGGCTAGATGCCAATAAACAAAGACATAATAAAGCAATTAAAGGATATCGTTGGCGAAGACTACTGCAAGAGTGACAACGCTCATCTCTATGTCTATGCGTTCGACAGTAGTATTCATCGCAAGAAACCTGATGTTGTCGTTCAACCGACCAAAACGGCTCACGTACAAAAGATCGTCCAACTCGCAAACAAACATAAGGTGCCGGTCGTACCGCGGGGTGCCGGTTCCGGTCTCTGCGGAATGGCAGTACCGATCGACGGCGGTATCGTTGTCGACATGCAGCGCATGAACGCCATCAAAGATATGAGGATCGAAGATCTGTATTGTGTGTTAGAACCGGGAGTTGTGTATAATAACTTCATTGCGGCCCTGGCACCATACAAATATTTCATTCCCGGACCAGCTTCCGGCGAGGTCGCGACCTTCGGCGGAATGATCGCGCTTAACGCCTCTGGCGGTAAAGCGGTGAAGTATGGAGCGACCAGGGATTACGTGATGGGAATGGAGTTTGTGACGCCGACTGGAGACATCATCCGGGCAGGTGCGAACACGGTCAAACACTCGAGCGGATATCAGTTCGAGAAGCTTATCACCGGCTCAGAAGGAACTCTCGGTATCATCACCGAAGCGAACATCCGGATCGTTCCGAAACCGGAAAAAAGAGCCGCGTGCGTCGCATCATTCGATGATCTCGAAAAAGCCGGACAAGCGGTCGCGGACATCATTGCCAAACCTCTCATCCCGTCACAGCTCGAGATCATGTCCAAAGCGTGCATTGCCGCAGTCAACAAGGCAACGAATATGGGACTGCCTGAGGTTGCCGGTATGCTGCTCATCGAACTGGACGGTGCAGCCTCTGTAGTAAAACGAGATATAGATGTTGTCAGCGGGATATGCAAGAAAGCAGGTGCGGTCAAGATCGAATCCACTGAGGATGAAGCGCGCATTGTCCAGCTCTGGAAGGCACGTAAGGCGATGATACCTTCACTCAGCATTCTCAAGGAACACTACGCAACGACGATGCTCGCTGACGACATGGCAGTACCACCCTCCCAGATCCCCAAGGCGGTCGCCGGCATCTGGGAAATATCGGAAAAGTATGACATCATTATCCCGCCCTATGGACATTCTGGCGATGGCAATCTCCACACCAAGGTTCTCATGACTCCCTCTAACCCAGAGCACTGGAAGCAGGCACAGAAAGCTGTCACCGAGATTTACGAACTCGTCCACAAACTCGGTGGCACCACGACCGGCGAGCACGGCATCGGCATTACCAAGGCACCGGATTTCTTCAAAGAACGTAAGAGTATGATACCACTGATGAAGACCGTAAAGAAGGCATTCGATCCGAATAATATCATGAATCCTCATAAGATCGATCAATGGGAAACCGACTGGCTCCACGAACTCCGCTACCCGACCGATCCGAAGCGAAAGCTCGAAGGGCATCTTGCCAAATGGGAAGAGCAGATGATGATGTGCACCATGTGCGGCTACTGTAAGAACGTCTGCCCTACCTTTGTCAGTCAGATGTGGGATCCCCCATCGAGCCGGGGCCGTGTCATCATGAGCTATGGAATACTCGAAGGGGAGCTCGAAGCCGACGACAGCGTCGTCAAGGCACTGTACCAATGTACCCTGTGCCGTGATTGTCACCGGCGATGCCCGTCAAAGGTAAAGGTTCCCGACATCGTACGCGCAGCCCGTGCCGACCTGGTGGAAAAAGGACTCGCCTATGAAGCCCACAAGGCTTTCATCGACAATATCAAAAAAACCGGCAATATATTCGCAGATACAGAGGTCATGGCACCTCTCCAGGACGGTGAAATGCCTGTCTTTGTTGGTTGTCAGTTCCTGGCCCGTCCGAATAAGACCAAGATGTATCTGAAGTTATTCGAGAAACTCGGTATCAAGCCGAAGGTCGTCAAGGAAGTCTGCTGTGGATACCCCATGGAGGCACTCGGCTTTGTAAAGGACTTCGAAGCGCACAAAGAGAAATTCAGGGAATTATTCCCCTTCGATAAAGCTATCACGCTCTGCCCGACATGCACGGTCTACTTGAAAGAAGCTTATGACATCGACGCCAAACACGCTATGCAGGTCATCGCTGAAAGTCTGCCCAAGGCCGCGCTCAAGAAAATGGAAGGTAAGGTCACGTATCACGATCCGTGCGACCTTTCTCGCGGTGCCAAGATCACCAGTGAGCCGCGTGAGGTCATCAAACAGCTCGGTCTCGAGCTCGTTGAAATGAAATTCAAAGATAATACATCCCGGTGCTGCGGCGGTGGCGGCGGCGTGCTCGTATCTGACAAACCGCTATCAGACCAAATGGCAGAAAAACGTATCACCGAAGCGATCAATACGGGCGTCGATACGATCGTGACGGCATGTGCGACCTGCGAACAGGTACTCATGAACGCTGCCCAGGCGTATGCCGACAAGAAAGGAAACGGCAAGGTAAAGGTTATGGGCTTGCAGCAGATGGTCTGGAAAGCACTGAAATAACCAAATAAAAAAAGTAAAAAGGGGCGGCTGAGCCGCCCCTTTTTACTTCGGTAGAGATACGTTATTCTTCAAAGAGCTGTTTGTACTCTCCGTAACCTTCTTTTTCCAGGTCCTCGACCGGGATAAAACGCAATGAAGCCGAATTAATACAGTACCTGAGGCCGGTTGGTCCGGGACCATCGTCGAAGACGTGTCCGAGATGCGAGTCTCCCTGTTTACTCCTGACCTCGGTACGAACCATACCCAGGTTCGAATCCGGGACCTCAACGACACTAGCGGATTCCAGCGGTCTGGTGAAGCTTGGCCAGCCGCTTCCTGATTCGTATTTATCCCGGGAACTGAAGAGCGGCTCACCGGAGACCACATCGACGTAGATACCCGCACGTTTGTTATTCCAGTACTCATTGTTGAACGCAGGTTCGGTGCCGCACTGTTGGGTTACACGATATTGCACAGGCGACAGTTTTTTCCTCAACTCATCTTCGGACGGTTTTGTGTAACGTGACAAGAAATCTTTTGCTTTTTCCGATTTCCACACATTTGTGATATAGCGCTGCCGTCCTGACCCAACCTTATACGCAGTATACTGCACCGGACAGGTCTTATAGTAGTCCTGATGATATTCTTCCGCAGGGTAGAATGTAGTTGCCTGTCGGATTTCGGTCACGACCGGTTCGTCAAAAATTCCGGATTCGTCTAGTGCTTTCTTCGAATCCTCAGCAAGTTTTCTCTGCTCCTCTGAGTGGAAAAATATCGCGGTTCTGTACTGGCTGCCTTTATCAGCGAATTGTCCGTGTACGTCCGTAGGATCGATGTTCTGCCAGAATACGTTCAGGAGTTGATTATAACTGAGCCTTTGAGGGTCATAGATAACCTGTACGGCTTCAACGTGTCCGGTCAAACCAGTACATACCTCTTCGTAGGTGGGATTTTCCTTCTTGCCGCCCGTATAGCCGGATATCACCTCAACAACACCATCTAATTTTTCAAACGGCGGCTCCATGCACCAGAAACAGCCACCGGCAAAAGTTGCCTTTTCAATAACTTGTTTATCATCAGCCATTTGCACGTTCACCTCCTCAGCCTCGCTCGTATTTTGACATACTGCGCTCACGAGCACCCCAAGAATCATTAAAAGCATGAATACTTTCACCTCTACACCTCCTTGTTCTAACCTGTTATTTAGACAGGATCTGGACTGTTATGTTAATGAGGAAATGAGCGGACTTCCTGGTATCGCAGCAAAATATCCCTTCTCGCTGCGCAAAAATGCACTGAAGGATCAGCAAAAAGACTGACCGTTCAAACGGAGATCGTTATTTTATTCCTTTTTCAGCAAGATATCGCTGGATTTCTTCTGGTTTTAGATATCTGAGCTGATCAGGTTTGCAGGTTTTGTACTGTGGCGAGACATACACAGCCGTTTTTTTCGAAAGCTGTCTATTGGGATTCTTTTCGAGGTACGTCTCAAGGTCTGTTCGGTCTTTGAAGATCCTGTAGACAGTTCTGCCAAAGGTGTCTTTTAATTCGTATATTTCACAGGTCGATTTGTGTATGACCTCTGCCGCCCTGAGATAATACTGGGCGATCTGTAGTGTCTTGAAAGGAAACCGCGCACGATATTTTCCCAATTCGTCTACCTCGGCACAGATGATCCTGCCACACTGAGAACAGATATATTGCCGGTGATCCTCCAGGCAATGGTGAGCCTGTAAAAGTGGTGTGATACGCGGTTTGTCACTGTAACACTCCGGGCATATAGCCATAACTATATCTCCTTTCTTAATTCAAAAATAGTCTTAGATTGTGTTACTTCTGTTATTGTCTGGTGGTCTTGTATAACACTATATCATTCTACAGGCTGAATGTTTCTGGTCAATAGGTACAATTACCCTATTTACATGCTTTTTCATGATGTGTATTTGAAACTTCGACAAAAAAACTATCTACTGGCGATCAGACCATTATTGACGAGTATCCGGTTATATTTTATCAGGATAGTGTCGTTTACCTGTTACTACGTCCTCGATGAACGCCAGGACATGCTTGTTCACAGGGTCGTTCGGGGCACGAAGGCATGCCTCCTTTATTACAACTAGTGCTGTCTCACCCTGTTTATCAAGCAGCAGGGACAGTGCTAGATTAGCCTGCAAACCGGCATCTTCTGGCATTAACTCGCATGCTTTGCGAGCATAGGTCAGGGCTTTATCGGTTTTTCCCAGCCTTAAGGATTCAATGGTTGCCTCCCGATAGATATCGGGGTGCTCGGCTTGGATTACCAGGGCCCGTTCGAACCAGCCGAGCGCGGTGAGATGATTGCCCGAAGCCTGATGCGCCTTGCCAAGCCCCCACATTGCGTTCCAGGAACCTCGCCATATCTCCAGGCATCGCGATAATAATTGTACTGCTTCCCGCAATTTTTTCATACCGATGAATCCTATCGACCTCTTGCCTGAATCCTGGAGAAAGGCGTACTGCTTGAGGATCTCGAATGCCTGTTCGTAGTTACTGTTGTATTCATCACGCAGTTCAGGGGAAAGATCGTCCAAAACCTTCACAGCTCAGATTGAAAAGCGTTCGACCGCTATCTTGCCGGGTTCCATATATTCGAGCTGTTCAATGATTACTTCCAGAAGGGTAAAACGAGGATCTGCCGGGTCTTTCCAGAAATCTTTGAAGTACGGCATGGCATCTGCCAGCAGTTTTCTCGTTGCGGCATCCTCGATGATCACTGCCCTGCCGGTTCCCCTGATATATCCGGTAGTGTTTTCGCCCTTAATCAGTAAGCAGAATTCTATTTTTCTGTTCTGCTCGATCTGCCGTATCTTTGCGTCCTCTGTTCCAGTACCGACCCAGAATCTATCGTTATAGTAAAGCATTGTAACCGGCCTCACCTTTGGCTGATCTGCGTCGCCTGTAGCGAGAAAGACATTCTGCATATTCTTAAAATGCGCCCATACCTTGTTCTTCAAATCATCCTTTGAACTGTTCATTGTTTCCTCCTGCCCTCAGCCTGTGCCCTGGCCCACGGTATCGAGTGATTTCAGAAAATGTTCCCATTCTTTCACGGCATCGGCTGGAGTCTGTTCATCCTGATATTTCTTGAGAACATTCTGGACACATCTCCGTGCCTTTTCGATCTTGCCGAGACCACGGTATGCATGACAGCTGAATTCCAGCGCCTTATCCTGTATCTCTGGATTATCGTGTTTAATACTGAACGCCCTGGCAGCGTAGCACTGTTCCTCGAGATATACCCAATCTTCGTGTCGCTTCGCCCAGTACAGGATCCAGTGCCATATTTTGGCACACAGCGAACCGTCCTCGAGGTCATGGAGTGCCACCTGCAATGCTCGTTTCATGACGGTATCCATTTCCGTGATCATGCCGAGGTTCCCGAGCGTATTGCCGTGTAAAAAATGATATTCGTACTGTGTTTTTTTGGGCAGCCGGGTGTGAGCTGTCTCCATGACCCTTGATTCAAATAATTCCTTCGCCTCCTGCATTCTCTCAAGTTTTATCAAGCAATATGCCTTGCCGAGTTCGATCATTCCAAGAAATTCACTCGTCATCACCCGATCTTCTGTTCGGTCTTTAAAAGGCGCGTGTATCCGTGCGTACGCCTTCAGGGCTTCATCGTACTGACCGTCACGCGCCAGAGCGGCCGCAGTATCGAATCGTTCGACGAATGTTGCACTAACCGATGGTTTATCTGCCGGTTGCATCACGCCATTCCTGCAGCAGGCTGAGCCATTTTTGTGCACGTTCTTTCCCGTACATGAATTTACCACGGGGTATGAGTTCCAGCAGTGCTTTGCTACGGTTCGCCGTCGTCCACTCACTGATCTCCTTCCAGGCGCGCATATATCGTTCATTACTTTCCCTGGTCAATTCAGCCCGGATTTCCCTGATGTACTTGTCCTGGAAGACGAACAGACATGGCTCGTAGTGCATCTCCCCGATCCCGGATAGACCCAACCAATCATTGGTCTCTGATAGATGACATTGTATGATGTTCCCCCGGCTGTGGATCTCGGTCATCGTCATATGAATGTGTGTTTCGATATCCCATTCGAGCACCTCCCCTACCTCATCGCCACCGGTTCTCACCCATACACCGACGATCTCGAATCGTATATCCCGCGCATAGAATGCCATGGTTCGTTCATAATCATGTGCATTGTATGCCTTGACATACTCCTTCAGTATACGGGCATACCTGCTCGAATCTGACTGAGGATACTGGCTGTTTGAATTCTCTTCTGTCATTCATTTACCCTTTAACAGTATACGCGCAGGTTAAACATCATCCTTCCTATTACAGAATATCATTCTATGCTAATACAAAAAAAAGTCAATCCAGCAGCCGGGAGGATATGCATGATCACTATACTATCACGGTAATGAAAAAAGTTCATCCCAGGCATCGATTTCATGATCAGCATATCTTCGCCGCTCTTCAACCTTACCAGGCCACAGGTCTTTGATAACGCGGGTCGTGAGAACCGTTGTCATGCCGCATAGGTGTGCGCCCTGCAATTCATTGCTGCCACCATCGCCTATATAGAGACACTGTGCCGGACGTACTCCGAGTTTTTTCAAGCACAGTTCATATATCTCTCGCTCCGGTTTCACGTATCCGACATCACAGGAGAAGACCACATGTCGGAAATAGGGAGGCAGTGGTGATGTCTGCCAGCCGGCAAACTCGTTGACATCACCATTGCTTACCAGACCGAGTGTCTTTCCGCCTTTCAACAATCTCTGCAGCATATCGAGTGTCTCCTGTTCGATATGCTGCAGAGCATAATGGAATCGCCGTATACGGTTCTCTGCTGCCTGCCGGATGACTTCATCCGGGATCGCGGGATCAATGGCATGTGCCATCTTTTCAATTATCTCAAACTGATCTCGTATCTTCCCGCGCAATCGGTCTTCTGAATATAACAGGAGCTGATCATTCCATGCCTGCCGTGATACGCCGAGCATCTCGCTCGTCCCCTTCGTCTTTTTTAACACTGTCTGCGATGTCAGGGTGTGGAATAGATCAAAGATCACGGCAGGATATCTATCCAGGAGCACGTTCCTACTCCCTGAAACCGAATGACGCGTCGATGGTATCAAACTGGCATCTGATATCGGTCATGAAAATCATGCGCACTGCACGATCCGTGTATCCTTGTCGTCACTCTGTATCCCATAACAACTGTGCCATCGGGTCCCAATACGGCAGGTGTATCGGCTTTTCCTGCATAAGCCGTCTGATAGCAGCAGGTACATGATCCTCGTGAATGACCGCACCGTATACATAGGCGTCGAACCAGTCGTCATAGAGCGTCCAGTACCCATCATGCCCGTCCTCAGGACCATGACTGTCTTCAGTTAGCCACTTGACCGGATCGTCGTTTTCTATATCGACGCCGATAAGTACCATAGCATGATTGCTCGCACTCTCCCGGTACAGTATTCGCTCTGCCTTGGGCATATCCAGGGGTATATCGTACATGAGCCGGTAGTCGAGTATACGGGTGGACAGAATGCCTGCCTTGGAATATTTATCTGGTACGACATCGCAGTAAAAATACGCCGGGTCATCGCTCAGTACGGATGTTTTTGCCCATGTCTTTATATCCGGGATGTCGGCATTGATGAACAGGGGATCAGGAGCTTCCCAGACATTCCGCTGGTCGTCGAATTGGTACAACCGGTTATATTCCTTACCTGGATAGTGCATGAGTGGTATGTATGCGCTCAAATTCACCTTGACGACTTCGGTGTAAAAACTATATGGTGTATGGAGCTCTGCCTCTGAAACCTTGCCACCAACCGTCTCGTAACGCCAGATGAACTCGCTCGGCGGTTCTCCGAGGTTGAACGCCAGCATACGATATACATCCTCCAGCATCTCGATCTTCACTTTCCGCACATCCTCGATGGTGACGCCGTTCTCCAATGCAGACCTCAGTTCATATGCATCCATCCGAAGCCGGCGCGCAAGAAGATCGTTCATGGGCCAGGAATGTTCACTGCTATAGGTCTCGGGCATGGCATCCTTGGGGATCACGCCGTACTTATTTACAAGATTGACGACATACGCCCAGTAACCTCCATCGCCGATCGGAGACCTCAACAGCATATGCATCTCCCGATCTGTCAGATCCGTATCTGCCGTCTCGATGATCCGCTCCAGAAATGTATTTGCCTTTTCCATCTTATCCCAGAAGAACAGATAATTCTGTGAAAATTCAAAGTTTTTCAGTTTGTAGGTTTTGATCATCGCCGGCCTCAGGACATTGAATGCGGCAAACAGCCAACAGCGCCCACTGCTTTTCTGATCGGTAATGCCCTTGGTATCGATGGTATGACTGAACAGGTCATTGTGCCGGATGAAAAAATCCCGGTTGAGTACGATATCGGTTATTTTATTCTTTGTAAGGGCATTCGCGATAATCCGGTCTTTCTCATCGGCAGTATGTGACGCCTGAATTCTCTCAATGATATCTCCAGTCAGCGCTCCGTCTCCATCTGATCCACTACTGAGCATCGCAGCAGTGCACAGCAGCATCGCCAAAATCCTGCGCACGTGTACCTTGCTCATCAAACCTCCTCTCTTGATTGTGTGTATACACAAAGATTTTAATTATGCCTTCGCCGAAGTCAATACAGGCACAACAAGCAAACATTAAACATGATAATACTATATGGTTTTCCCCGATGCGAGTAGCACCTTGAGCAGCGAACCGAGTTCCTCTACCGACCTAACGAGATAGTCAGCGTGTGCATTTCTTATTTCTGCCTCAGAACCATAGCCATACGTGACCCCGATAGCATCAATGGAATTCGCGCGGGCACCTTCAACATCTTCCCTGCGGTCGCCAATCATGATCGCCTTCTCTTTTGCCCGCATCTGTAATTTCTCCAGCACATCGTGGACGATCTGTTTCTTGTCGGTCCGGGTGAGGTCCATGTTGCTCCCTATCACAAACTCAAGAAACTGACTAAGCCGAAAATGTTCGAGAATACGCCGGGCGTACGGGGTTGGTTTCGACGTTGCGCACACCATACACACGCGTTGCGCAGCGAGTTCCTCGAGCAGACGGGGAATACCCGGGAACACCTCGTTTTCGTACAAACCTTTGTCGGAAAAATATTCCCGGTAGTACGCAACCGCTTTACGGGCATCACGCTCGTTGAGGTTGAAGTGCTTCTGGAACGAAGCCAACAGCGGTGGACCAATACATGCCCTCAGTGTCTGCTCGTCATCAGCATGCACCCCAAACTTGTTCAGGGCATACTTGATGGAATTCGCTATACCATGAAATGGATCAGTCAGGGTGCCATCAAGATCAAAAAGAACCGCATTGTAGCGCCCGGTCATTTCACTGCTGTAATCATGGGATCCTGTTCTATCGGAGCAGCCATGGCTACCACGATCTGGACACCCGGTTGTACACGTTCATCAACACCCCTTAGATCGCTCGGACGACGAGACGGTGGCAGGACGTCGTACAACTGTCCTGCAAACCACGCTCCACTATAGGTAGGAAGGACCTCGCGAAACCCGATCCTGCCCAGCCACTGCACCAGGGTCCTGCCCGAAGGATGTATCAGGGTACACATGCGTGCGTCGCTGATCCTGTCTGCTACCTGCCGTAGCTTGTCGATCGTCACATCCGTGAACTCCGGGATGCAGGGTTTGTCTGAGAAATGCCTTTTGAGAGATTGTTCGTTCATGGTGAAGCATATTTTGTACATAGCAGCCGTTTCCCGCTCAATATCACGATCGTACAATATCAAAGTACTCTTCTCTGTACCACCATCATCGATATAAACTACCTGTTCCCTACCACCCTGGTACCGGCCAAGACTTTCATAATCGATCCGGAACCGCCCTCCCTTCTTCAATACCCTGTGCAGCTCCTGCAGTGTATTAAATGGGTCAGGTGTTTGCTCGATTGAGGATGCTGCCATGACACCGTCAAATGTTTCGTCTCCAAACGGCAATGGCGCTCCTGGTGTTGTGTAGGTGAAAGCAACATTCTTTATCCCGAGGCGTTTGGCATTCTGGTTGCACACATCAACACGGCGCTGCGAACCATCGACACCGATGATATTATTAACAAATGGTGCAACGATGAGGGACGGCCAGCCGTCACCCGGACCGAAGTCGAGGAGTCTTTTATCTTCACCACCTGCAGTGTACAGAAAATCGAAGCACGAACCGCGGTCGCGCCAGTGTGCACGGTCATTCGCATTAAACGGTTCGTAGATGACCGGCAGGCAGTAGCCGGACTGTGAATCCATTTCTTCGTACATGAAGTCAACGGATGCACAGCTTCTGGGCTTACATTCGGTTTGTATCCATTCGAAGATATTCACGACCGCAAAGGATTATTTTTCTTTCGCGAACTGCTTTCCCCAATCGATCCGCCCGGTCATCTGCATGACGATGAACAGGGTAATGATGCACAGAACAGTAATTACCAGACCAGTATAACCTTCGAGAAAAAAGGTAAATGAGAAGAATACAAGATACACGAACTGCGAAATACCGGTCTCGACCAGGGCAAAGCGCATGCCGGTCACGAGGCGCATATACGTAACGATGAGAAAGATAGATACTGCCGATGAGATGATCAGGGCTACATGAATATCAACATGATCCGACAGATATGCCATAAGGAGGTGGAAACTGAAGAAAGCAGCACAGATAAAGAAATAATTCATGGGGTGAATCCGCACCTGTTTGAGCGTCGTGATGATGAACATGAGAAAAAGAAAAAGGAACAGCGCGACCGGCGCGAAAAAAGTGACCCGACTGACAAAGGGACCGGGGTTCACCCGCTGGGGCATGACCATGCCGAGTTGTATGCCGGATATCAGGTCATCGTACTCCCAGGTAAGTTGCCATCCTTTATCAGTTTTTTGCTTGGATGTCGGAGCCATGCTGGTCTCCGGGAAATCAATATCACTGAAATCCGTGTCCATTGAAAGTCTGAAATTCCGTATATGAGAGACACCGGCACCAAAAACATACCACCATTCGTCCATTCCCTGAGAAACATACGCAATTTCGACTGATTTTCCTTCACCAGCGGCTATCGTGAATGATTCGGTGATTGCACCGGCAACCGGTTTCGTTTCTGGTTTGCGCACGCCGGCAACTGCGAAGAGGAAATTATCATACACACCGTTTTCCGTCGGGAATTCATAGGTGAAGAAGTACTCGAGGTTATTCTCGGTCCGGTTCTGGATACGGTACAGGGCATGGTACGATATCGTATACGTTGCATACCAGAGCAAGCCCTTTTTTCGATGTTGCAAAGCAATGTCGACCGATATATCACTGCTCTCGATGTCGATCGGGAAATCCTTTGTAATTGTCCTCGTTTCTTCCACGGTCTCATCATCACGGATTGTCTTTACCCTTTTCTCCTCATAAGTACGGTACCACACGTGGGGTGCATTTTGTTTCTGTTCTGTGCCCCAGAGTTGACCGACCTCACTCCTCAGTTTCATGTCCTGGGTGTGGGTCCTGGCGGTCGTTGCACCTCCGAGTATGAACCATGCAATACTCGTGCATATAAAAATGAGAACAACGGCAAGAATGCGCTTCTGCATATCAAGAACCTCCTGCCGGCATTACTCTCCCGGCTTTTTTCCTCCTTACCAGCGTGATTATGAAAATGATACAGGCAATGATCCACGACCCGAAGAGAACGGCGATCCCCCCGAATATCGACACGAAAAGTCCCATCGTGAAATCCTGTCCCACGGCGAGCACGATATCCTGTCCACCATTATCATACCATGCAGAGAATTCGTACAATCCCGGTTCGTCGATCCGAAACTGCAGTATGGCTTTGCCGGCACGACTGCCCATCGTATAGGTCGAACTCGCGGATACAGGCCCGATGCGGACACTCCTGCCTGACTCCTTGTGATTAACAGCACACTGCATGTCGGATATAATCTCACCAGTAGAAAATACCCTTCCATCGACGACACTCTCATATTCGTAGTATACCAGGTAGGTACCAGTTTTGTCGAACATCATTTCATAGTTGCCCGGCACGACGATCTGCTGCAGTCCCTTTGTAAGACCACCCAGCGAACCGAGGAGAAACACAATGAACACGGCACTCCCTGCCAGCGCGATGATAACTGCGAGACCATAGAACCAGCGGCTCGGTCCGGTATTATTCATACCCACCTCCTTGCACAATTTCTTTTGCCACCATTTGTTGACTATAGTCAAAAAGCAACATACTGTCAATTATGTAACTGCTCATCTATGTTTCAATGACCTTTGTATTATTGACATACTTGAATCCTGGAGTAGAATACGCTGGAAGGAGGTTTTTTATGCTGACCTTTATCCTGTGGCTTATACTCTTGGTTCTGTGCTGGCCCCTTGCATTGCTCGCGATCATACTCTACCCCCTTATCTG
This sequence comes from Caldifarciminota bacterium, assembly GCA_020341755.1. Classification (GTDB taxonomy): domain Bacteria; phylum Hydrothermota; class Tepidihabitantia; order SM23-42; family SM23-42. Next base: position 1,512,079 of record CP070834.1, read on the forward strand.
GCTTTTGTTGTTACCGTTCAGGCTCCTCGGGATCGCAGTCACAGCCGTTTTCGACCTCATCAAAACCATCATCACCCTGCCGGCTCGCATTCTCCGGGGTCCACATAATATCAGAGTGGAGTAGTATACTCATAACGGCAACTCCATGAACAAAGCTCCGGGTATCGGATTGTAGCGGTACGGTTCGATATCCCGAAAACCGAGAGATCGGTACAATGCAATTGCCGCGGTCATTTGTGGTATCGTATCCAGACGCATAGATCTGTATCCCACGGTACGTGCTTCAGTAATGAGTTTTTCCGATAGTAGTCTACCGATTTTTTTTCCGCGGTAATGCGGTCGTACATACAACCGCTTCATCTCACAGGTATGTTCATCGATCTTCCGCAGAGCGATACAGCCGCAGACTTCACCATCACACAGCGCTAGAAAAAGCCTGCCGTCCGGCGGAGCGTACTCCCCGGGCAGCTGTGCATACTCGCGCTCATATTCCTGAAAATGCAGGTCGAACCCCAGGGAATCAACATACTCGGTGAACAACTTACGGATGTCATCCAGTTGCTCCTGTGACTCGACCGCAATGATCTCTACCATTGTTTGTCTACAATATAATCTGTGTGCGAGACCGCTAAATCAATCCACGGTTCTTCAGGCGTTCATGTTCCCATTGTGCGAAATCTTCGGGTGGTTCTATTAATTCGGATTCAGGCTTCCGATGCAATCGTGCTGCATCATGAGGACAGCCGGTCACGCACAATCCACACCCGATGCATTTTTCTTTTTCTATGTGATACTTCCCGTCTGTCTCGACGATGGCATACACCTGGCACCTATCCAGACAGATCCCGCATGATTGACAATCATCCTGATCTATTACACCATAATAGTTCGCGGCAGCAACCGAATTCTCTATGCCGTAGTCGTTGATACAACGTAATATACCGCAGCAGCACCCGCAGCAATTGCATATGTAATTGACGCCTGTGACGACATTGCTTACCGTGTGTACAAGACCGATCTCTTCGGTCTTATCGAGGATCGCCAGAGCTTCTTCGCGTGTAATATCATCCGGTCTCGCTGGTCGTTCATACATCGAAAAACTGAGACAAT
>CP070834.1:1513288-1536816 GCA_020341755.1 Caldifarciminota bacterium
ATGGGTACATATTTTTTATCATCTTTGTCTTCACATACATACGTATTGGTCATGTTCAGTTCTGTAAATAGATCTTGAAGCACAATATTGATCGGCTTTCCGACAATATGTTCTATTACCAGGCTTAAAATCTGAAAATTAGTATCGCTGTATTTTGCCTTGCCCGGCGTGCCGGGTGCAAAGTGTGGCTTCATCTGCTTTACTACCTGTATTACCTTTTCGGTGGGCCATGCCTGGTCAATACCCGCTTCAAGTTCGATCATTACCTTTTTACCATCGGCTTGTTTGTCCATGAGATAACAGGGAAGCCCGGAGGTGTGTGACATGAGATGGGCAATAGTCAGGTCATGAGAATATTCTTTTTCTTTGTATACATGCAATCCTTTGATAGTTTCTGCAGGCAGATATTGTGCTATTTTGTCATTGATATCGATTTTACTGTCGGAATATTGTCTTAAGGTGAGTGCAGACACGAACAGTTTATTTATACTGGCGATATAATACTGGCTGTCATCTTGTATATTTCCTGCCGCGCTGATGATTTCTATATCCTTGTCATATGATGATATATAAAAAATAGCTCCGTATATATGTTTTTTATCAATAGTCTTCTGCATCAGCTGATCTAATTTTAATTTGCTAAATTTCTCTTTCATTGGTGTGCTAGTTTATCTATCAGATATCATCTGTCAATAACGCAAGCAAATTGAATTACTGCAGATTTCCGGCTAATCCCTCAGATGTAATTCACCTTTCACCTGCACCTCATCGTCTATCCGTATCTTTGCAGGCCAGGGATCGTCAATTTTCACCCTGATCGCCTGGGACGGATAGGCATTCCATCCTTGTATGTCGGTCTTCACCGGTTCCTTTATCACAACTTCAATGGGTCCGCGTAGTTCAATCTTCGACGACGACGTGCCCGGTTCCTGTGCAATGGCTACAGGAATATGGACTAACTTATCTATGGCAAGGATCGTGAGCATGACCGCGATCCAGATAAGGACGAATTTTGAAGTTCTATCATCTGATCTCATATTTTCCTCCTTGGTTGTGGGATTATAGGGTATGCAGGTGTAGTGTCAATATGAGTGCGTTGAACTCCCCTGCATGTTCTTATGTTGTTATGGTCGTTCAATACTCACTTGACATTATACGCTGCGGTTTTATAATATATTATCTGAGTAATCGTGTAGCATCAGGAACTGTAGACGAGGAGGAAGGTGAAACATATTTTATTTTCTCTAAAACTTTTTTGTACACCAATCCCTGTAGTCAGTAATACTCCATCAATATCATTGACAGGATCTGGTTACCTGTATAAACGAGGAGGCTGAAAATGACCAGGCAATATCGTGTAAAAGCTCTGTGTATGATATTATGCATCATATTCGCAACCGGGCTTTTTGCTGATAGTGTCCGAAAATGTGGGACACAGGAAGCTTATGAGAGCTTCATGCGAGGCGAATACAGGCAACGTCCACCCGATGGACCGAAGTTTATTTACACGCCTCATTTTATTATACACTTCGACACAACCGGCACTCATTGGTGTACCCGTGCGTACGCTGAATCCACGGCAATATATGCTGAATATTCCTGGACAAAGCAGATAGGAATGCTGGGGTGGGCTGCTCCTCCGCCTGATACCGGAGGACCGGACACTCGCTATGATATTTACATTCAAAACATAAGTAATTACGGGATCACATACTGGGAATCACCATACAACGATCCCTACGCGCAGGGTTATACATCCTATTTTTTCTTGAAAAACACGATGTCATGGGACGATCTCTGCACTACGACTGCCCATGAGTTCAATCATGCCTGCCAGGCACGGTATAGTTATCAATACCTCTGGTGGTATGAAAACGTGGCAACCTGGATGGAAGATATCTGCTATGACCATGTCAACTGGTATATTTCATGCTTGTATTCATCCCCTAATCCACTTGCTGACCCTCATTTAGCTATTACCAACACCACTAATTCATATGAATATGCCGGTTATCTCTGGGCGAGATTTCTACATGAATACTACGGTACTACCTGTATGCGATTGATTTGGGAAAGGATCGGATTAACTGGTGGATATACATCTATAGATGCTACCGGATGGGTATTGCAGCACTATGACTCAGATTTGAAAACGGCGCTCGGGAACTATGCAGTATGGCGTTATTTCACCGGCGACCGGGCAGATACTGCTGGTCATTTTTCTGAGTCGCATCTCTGGCCTACCAGCTATGTCGATCCGAATCATCAACATAATGGTCCTGCATCGGGCAATCAGGGTTCGCATACAATTGACGGTCCGGGCGGCGCCAGTTACATCGAATTTTATACGACTTCTGAATATTTGCTGAAAAGCTCATTCCTCGGGAGTAGTACCGCAGGGTGGAGGGTCTGGCACATCGGGTATGGTCCGGTGGACGATAACACACAGTATATGATGGATAGTGTTGACTACTGGTCAGTACTGTCTACGACATGGCATGATACAACGGTTATGGTACCGGTAGCGAATACTCATATTCCAGGCTTTCCCTATGATTATGTGGTTACGGGAATTTCTACCGTGCCGCCGCCACCACAAGACCCTGAACTGGAAATTTGCTCGATACTATCTCCGTCAGATACGGTTTCAGCTTATAGTAATGTTACTCCGAGGGCGGTCAGGCGTAATAATGCTGCGACCACATCAGTAGATACAGCCTGGGTTTCTATGTATGTTAGTGATTGCTACAGTGACAGTCGTGAAATATGGCAACTCGATCCCGGGCAGACCGATACCGTGTCTTTTGAGGACTGGACTGCAACAGGCTGCAATGCAATCGATGTTCGCTGCATTGGTGGTGGGGTTTACGACGAATACCTAGCGAACAATTGTTGTGATACTTTTGCATTCATTCCGTGGTCAGATGTTGATGTCCTGGAAATATTAGCCCCCTGCGGAGTGATCGCACAGAACGTCACGGTGCAGCCGCGCGTTCTGCTCCAGAATAACGGTACAAGCGGTGTTACCGTATCTGCGAGTTTTACGATCGAGGGCTATGTTGATACGAATAGCATATATATTGACCCTGACGCTTCTGCCGAATTGTCATTCGAGAATTGGACACCGACACAAGCGAGCATGTGTACGACAAAGTGTGTGATACTCACCCCTGACCAGCGACCGTGCAATGATACACTCGCCGGCGAAGTCCTGGTAACGTTCGAGGGGGTAGAGGAGAATCAGATCTCCGCATTGAGCGTATTTCTCATGGATGCGAGTCCCAACCCATTCCACCAGAAGATCAGTATTAGATACCAGATACCCAATAATAAAGATGCGCAATTGGAGATCTACGACGTGACCGGACGACTGGTACAATCCTTCTCGCTACCTGCTGCTTGCTCACAACTGCCTACGGTTGTTTTCTGGGATGGTACTGACCAGAATGATAATCTTTTATGCAGTGGTATTTACTTTCTGAGACTTCAGGCAGGAGAACAGACTATCACGAAAAAACTACTCTTAATAAGATAGCGATCGGTTGTTTATAAATATATTGGATGATCTTTAATATCCGACAGATAATAAAAACCAGTATCCCCATCTTGTACGGAATCATAATTCCGGGTGCAATATCGGTATTAATGGTGTTCGCGATATGATGTGTATTTAATTACCTTCGTGAATCGGACCGATAATATAAATAGAGGTTGAGATATGAATAAAAAACATCTTTTACTGGGCGGTGTTTTTGGTCCTGTCGCATATTTTGTGCACGATGTTGTCGGCGGTATCGTTACCCCGCACTATAGTTTTATCGAGAACACGATAAGTGATCTGACAAAAGCAGGCTCACAGGATACGTATTTATTGGGATCGATTCTCCTGTTAGTTTCCGCTCTTCTGGGCATTGCCTTTGGGATCGGGATTATACTACATTATAGAGAGAATAAATTGCTTTTTCTGGGTGGATTATTCCTTGCCATTATTGGCATATTCAACATCTTCACTGCGACAATCTTTCCCCAGGATCCGCTTGGTGGAGATATAACGTTTCCAGGTACAATGCACGTAATCCTGGTGGGCATTTCCGTAATCCTGATATTCCCGATCTTTGTTATGATAGGGATCGGTCTGTACAGGGAGAAAAGGTGGAAATCGTTCAGACTGTATACCTTTATATCCGTTCTTATCATCTTCATTTCCGGTATCGTGTCGGTTATTGTGATCATGAACGATATTGCTTTGATGGGGTTGTTTGAAAGGATATCGGTTTATACGATACAGATATGGACGTTTATACTGGCGTATAATTTCATAAAAGAAAGAGCATAACAGGTATTCAAACAGACAGAAAGCAATTAGATTACAGATTCCCTCTATCATAACAGTTATTGCGTTTCTATTCATACATTGATATGTGGAAGGTGGTTGAAACAGGGTTATTACCTCAAGTGGCTTGCGCAATCATATAAAGCTCGAGCAGGTGTCAAGTCAGTCAGGTGCAGAGTATATCAACGCAATATAGGGCTTTTTCCAGAACCTCTTGACATCTTTAATGGTATTCATATAATAAAGTAGCAAAACATGAGCAATAAGGAGGTTTTATGTACAAACACATATTGTTAGTCTTGCTCGGTCTGGGAATAGTAACCGCTGCATTCGCTGCCGAGCGTGTCGTGGTATGCGAATTCGCATACTCCGAGGGCTGAGGGTCGTGTAACCCCGCCAGTAGTGTACTGGACCAAATTGATTTAAACAATCCCGACCAAGTCGCTCCCATTGAAATGCATGTGTATACAGCGTATCCCCTGGGTCTTGCTGAAGCCTACCAGCGATGGCATTTTTATCCACCTCCATACTGGTATAATAACAACTGGTATTACGCAACACCGTGGTTGTGGATCGACGGCGACAAAGATGGCGCATATATCTACAGTCAGTGGAATACCATGATCACGCAGCGTATGGCTGAGCCTGCACCGGTCACCGCCACAGTGTGGGGTGAGTACTTCCCCGCCACATATACCGGTACGATCAATGCTCAATTCCGTAACGATTCAAGCGAAGCGATCAGCGGTCGGGCAATGTTCTGCATCACCGAGGATAGTCTTTATTACCCCGCTGGCAATGGCGATCAATGGCACAATCATGTTGCTCGCGATTATTTACCCGATTATATGGGTGAATCGGTATCAATACCAGCTGGAGATTCCATAACCGTCAGTCAGGCGTTCACGGTCAATCCGAGCTGGAACACCGTGAAACTGAATTTCGTCGCCTGGATACAGGATGCTTCAATGCAGCCAGACTCGACTATCGAAATATGGCAGGGCGGTAAACTGCCGTTTGCCGATTTGACCGTCGGCATCGAAGAGTATGGCAATGAAGAGACATCGATCTCCCGCATCGCACCTGTTCCCAATCCTTGTGTTAATGGAACACGCTTTGCGTTCACGCTTTCAGCCGGAGAATCATACCGCATATTGTTCTACGATGTGAGCGGGCGCCAGGTAAGAACCATTCACGGCGTCGGTTCGGGTAGTGAGCAAACAGCCACCTGGGACCTCAAGAACGATATGGGTACCAAGGTCAGTGCTGGTGTGTATCTGTACCGCTTCGAGAGTGCTGAGACCAGCACGAGCGGCAAAGTAATAGTTCAATAAGCCATGTAATTTCACGCTCAAGGAGTCCCACCCTCATGGTGTGGGACTCTTCTTTTATACAGGATAATGTTGCATAATGGGTCACTCCATTGACATGTATCTCAAATTAGGTACAATTATTCGTAGGTACAATTGGATTAGCAAAGGAGACGGGAAGTATCCATAGTCTGGTAACGAGAAAAAAGGCAAGGGATGATATCATGCAGAATGCGCTGGCTACGATAATCTCTGATGTAAAAAAACACAATCGGGCTCGCACGAGTATTGGAGTCCTGCAGACGTTTTGTCTACCAATACTATAGCTGGACTGATTATAAACAAAGGAGGCTTACCATGACGAATCTGAAAGAGCTGGTTGAATATATCATCAAAGCGCTGGTGGATAATCCAGACAAGGTGCATGTTGAAGAGATCGGCGGTGAGAAGAGCGTGATTTTTGAGCTGAGGGTCGGTGAAGGCGATCTGGGCAAGGTGATAGGCAAAGAAGGAAGGACAGCAAAGGCTATCAGATCCATTGTTACCGCCGCCGCAATGAAATTAGGAAAGCGCACGGTACTAGAGATCCTCGAATAAAAAGAGCTATTGTCTCTTGCCTTTTTTATCCTGTTTGACTCATTCCGGGTTTTCCCTGACTGTCGAGAAACGCCCGACAAGTAATGTACCATGTGATGCATGAGGAGGTTTCGTGAATATATACGTCGGCAATCTGTCGAGTGAAGTTACAAATGATGATCTGCAAAAGGCATTTGAAGCCTATGGACGGGTCGTATCGGTCAATATCATTAAAGATAAATTCAGCGGTAGATCGCGAGGATTTGGGTTTGTCGGTATGCCTAATAATAGCGAGGCCCAGGCTGCGATCGCCGGTATGAATGGCCAAACCTTGCGTGGCAAGGAACTTGCCGTTAATGAAGCGCGTCCCCGTTCTGCTAGTTCAGGCGGGAAAAAATTCGGCGGCGGGAGAAAACAGGGTGGCGGTAGACGTCGTTCCTGGTAGGTAGTACATATAAAAAGGGGAACTCCAGAGCATCCTGTGAATGCTGAGGTCGCAGGAGCATTATAATATAAGAATAGAACGGAAAAATTGCTTAAATCCGTACGTGGGCAGATATGATAGTAGACGATGCGATATTTTATATCTATGCTGATGTCGTTTGACTGGAACCATCTCATGCGGTCTTGGTTGCTTCACTCTCTCAATCTTCAATAGTCAATCGATGTAAAGGTCGTAACGAAATTTCTTAAATATAGTCTTTCGGTTATTCCAAGTAAGTTTTCAATATTCTTTCTCTCAATTCAGCAATTCCTTTTACCGCTTCGGGCGCGTCCCCATTCATCATTACAGCAAGCGCGAGATCCTTATCCCTGAAGACTATTGCAGTGCAATAGAACGTACCGGCACTCCCGTTATGGCGACTAACTGCATATCCTTCGTGTTGGCGTCGACCCCATCCTATAGCGTACTGCTTGGTAGAGTCGTTGCAGGTATGGAGGTATCTGTACGTTGCCGTCTCCAGAATAGTATCTTTGCTATTAAGTCCGAATAAATTAATACTCAAGAATTTTGCATAATCTTTTATTGACACACTAACATCACCCGCTGCACTAGCGATCTTTGGCAGCTGGTACTCGTCACGTGGATCATGAGGTACTACTCTCTCACTATCGGCATCATAATAATGTCCCCACGGTTGATCTTCATCCGCATACGCAGGCCAACCGAAGGCAGCGGCGATTTCCAGGGGCTCAAAAAGCTCTTTCTGCATGAGCTTCTCCCACGATTTGCCACTCACCTTCTCCAGCATGGCTGCTGCAATGGCGTAGCCAGCGTTTGAATAAGTATACCCGCGTGTTGTATCAATATCCACTGGTTCTTGCTGCAGAAGCCAACCAGCAAAAGCCATTCTTTGTTCAACATAGCTGCCTTGAAATTCTGGTAATTGCGCAAATTCACTTCCTGACATGAATTTCCTTATCCGTGCACGGTGTGACAAAAGATCTTGCAGCGTTTTGTCTTTATAGACATCTCGTGTTGTTTCAACGAATTCAGGAAATACATCGGATATTCGTGTATCCCACCCGATCAGTCCTTTCCCGACGAGCACGCCGGCGACAAATCCGGTCATGGCTTTTGTATTGGAACCGATATGAAATTTGTCATCAATCTCAATCGAATCAGGCTCGCCCAATTTCCTGACACCGTCGACACCAATATCCAGAATCCTCTCACTGGTCAAAACCACGGCCGCAATGCCCGGGATACTATATTCCTTCCTGTACTCTCGCAAACATTTCTGGAGTGCATCCGTAGTTGCACCGCTCGGTTTCCGGCTGGATTGGCTATGTCCTGCCGCCACAAGAGTCAAGAAAAGAACAACTGTTATCCTGACATTTCTGTTCATTTTATTCTCCTTGTTCGTTATTATGGTCTGCAATCTTAATAATTACGCTCCACCACCTGTCTTACCTTCTCAAAGGACCTTCTGAATAACCTGGCAATTTCCGTGAATAAAAGTCCTTTGGTCATCTTGATTATAGCAATCCGCCGGTGGAAGTCAAACATAAAAACTGATCGAGTTAACCGACTTTGATGCAGCGGGAATTATGGTGGTAATTTCCGTATTTCCATACCGGTTACTTGAATCGGTACACACTCTCACTCGACCCCCCTTGTCGCAGTCCTCAGCACCTGATATCCATCCTTGACAAGGGTGAATATTTATGTATACTTATTGTAAGTAAGCTAAGTTATTTGTCGTAGGACTTCAGGAAAATCACTTCCTTATCCCTAATTGCAAATAAACGCTTGAAAGGAGAAACATGACTTACGGTACAGTCAAGTGGTTTGACAGTAGAAAAGGATTTGGCTTTATCGAGAAAGAAGATGGTGGTGATGTGTTTGCACACTACCAGGAGATTCTCGGTGAAGGTTACCGCAACCTCAATGAAGGCGAGCGGGTCAAGTTCGAGATCACTCAATCCCCCAAGGGGGAAAAAGCCACAAAAATCGAACCCGCATAACTAAGCGAGGTTTGAAAAAGGGGAGTGATTTTCATCACTCCCCTTTTTTTACTGTGTACTCAGCACCACAAGGATTATTCGAGTTCTTTTTTCATTCTTTCGAATTCTTTTCTCGTTATTCCGCCCTCGGCATACCGTTTCCTGAGGATCTCAAGAGGGGTTTCGTATGCACTGGAACAAACCCAGTGTTTATTCCTGAGAAGCAGGTATACACCGACAGCAACGAGCAGTATCAGTACAATAAACATTATGACACCTCCTAAATTGTAGAAACCGTAATCTTCATCCATCATGTGCCAGCCGTACCCATGCGCGAACGCGTAGGCGACCGGTGCTACTGTAAAGATTGCTAACTTTCTGAAAATGCCCATGGTGACCTCCTTATAATCGGTCAAATACAGACTTCAGTAATGTTTCGACTTGTTCGGCATTCGTGCGGAGTGCATCGTTGTCGATGGTTCCCATTGCCTGAGTGGGTCGTATGATACCCACAAACACTGCACCTTCCTTTTCGTATACGATGACATTGCAGGGAAGGAGCAAGCCTATATTCCATTCGACAGAAATCGCTTTGTGAGCCATTTTCGGATTACAGGCGCCGAGTATCATATATCTGGGAAAATCAATACCCAGTTTCTCCCTGAATTTGTCCTTGACGTCTATTGTTGTAAGTATACCAAAGCCTTCTTTTTTCAATTCACTTTCCACCCGGGCACAGGCATCGTCGAATGAAAGGTTGATCTTCTTTACGAAACCATAATCCATATTTCACCTCCTTCTATAATTTAGACAGCTCCTTGTATATATTGTTTATGGTATTGTTGATGAAGACTTAAAGTATGGCCTACTGAAAGATCAATACTCTGTCTGCTCCTGCTCGAGGAGGTTTTCCGGTAGATGGACAGCGAACGAACAGAGAGGATCACCCCTCAACAGCGAGGACAGCACTTCGACCTCGACCGGCTGCCCGAGAACGATTTCCCAGTATGCCCGGTAAAATCCGGCACTGCAATTGCAAAATACCCCCGAGATTGGTTCACTGTCAGTCAGTAATGCATCTTTTACCCATGGACAGTGGCAGTAATAGTACTTCTTTTTCTGTTCATCCTTCTCTGCCAGATACTCCTTTGCCATATGTGGTATTTTACGGATGATGATTCTGTCCTCCTCACGTACACCGGTTTCGATGTAGGGATCGGCGTTGACATAATCGATTACTTCTTTTGTGATTTCCTGGGTGAAAAAAAGCGTGCCATTTTTATGGTGGTGCCCAAGCTGTTTCATGAATTCTTTGCGTTTTGCAAGTAAAAACGCATCTATGTTTTTAAGTTGCAGGAATTTCTTACGGTCGGGTTCTCTAGATTCTTCATAGCGATCACGCAATCCATGGTTCAGAAATTCTCCGCATTTTTGTGTTCCTAATTTCTTTTCCAGCCTTTGTAGGAGTGGTTTCATGTATTCGGGTTTTTTCTGTGGGCGTATACCTAAAGGAGGTTCAACAATATCTCCAAAGACCTCATTTCGTGTTTCTTCACCGAATTCAGCGGTCAGGCGTTGTGATAGATTGTGGATAACCTCGCTGCCATCGAGTACTTCCATGGCATTTCTGTACAATAGATTATTTTTTTTGTAATATGCATAGCGGAGTACGGCCACGAAAGAACTGGCATTGTTTTTTTTATGCTGAATGAGATGCTCCGCATATGCATAGAAATCATCGGTAGTTGCAACATCGAGCGATTTATCTTGTTTTTCAAGAAAGGATTCGAAATCCTGCAGGTCATTGACTGTCGAAGCGATCTCCTCTTTGCCGAAGCTTCTTTGCGAGAGAAAATTACTGAATCCTACAACGTCCATATTTATTCTCCTATTACTCAATGAGTTTTTGTAATATCTTTGTTACCTGAGAAGCATCCAGGTTTTCGTTATATTCCTGTGCAAGGCGCTGAGCATGATACCTGTTACCGTAATAATAGCGGCGAAACAAAAAATAGTATATAACATAGGCATCCCCTAGATATCCATGCCAGAGTTTATACATCATCCAGGCAATAAGCCCTCCATTCAATGCAAAAGCATTAAGGGCATTGGGGTAATCGCCAACATAGAATTGTCCCAGGCCGGGTATTAACGTGGAGAGACCGCGGGCATCATCCGGTGATTTATAAAAAAAGTTGCGCGCTTCCTGGAGCAGGGTATCTACATATGCCTGGATAACGGGCTCGGGCTGTTCTTGAAAATACGCATCAAACGATGATTGTGCCGCATCCCATTTGTAACTGTACAGACAGGCGACCCCGTGCAGCATGAGGGCTTTTTGTCTCAGGTAGGGATTTTCTGTGTATGTAATGATCTTGAGAAGCAATATTTCACCCAGGCTGTACCGTTTGTCTGCGATATAGGTAGCGGCAAGGACGAGTTCTCGTTCCTGTTTAATGCTGTCGCAGGAGGAGGCGTGGATTGCCTGCCTGATGGCAGAGATCGCTTGATCCCAGTTATCCAGGCTTCTGAACGCTCGCCCCATTTTATAATAGGCGTCGCTCGTTAACTCGCTCGCAGGGTTGAAATACAGGTATCGTTTGTATTCGGTTACGGCTTCCTCGTAATAGCCCGCGTTGAGAAACAGGTCGGCATGGTAGAGTGCGGCGTCCGGTGCAGCGCTGATGATGAGAAATATGAGATCAATTGAAATTGACATTGACGAAGACCCTTACTTTCTGCAGGAGCCGCTCTGCCTGCTCTTCATTATAGATCTCGGCAGCCACCACAGAACCATATATGTTACCGAGATAGAATATACCACCGATGACCCCAAAAACCCACCCTTTGACCGATCCGGCACCGTCATCGCGAAAGCCGGTATATGACTGCCAGCCCAGGACACCGACGGTTGCGAGCGACTGGATACCGTCGACGGTCCGACCGCAATAGAATTTACCTGTTCCCGGAACTATGGCGGAGTACAGTCCTGCCAGGGTACTGCTTTTTCTCGGTAATTGCATTCCTTGAGATGCATAATTTATGATGTGGGATGTGGTCTTGCTATATGCCGAATCAATGGCAAAAAGATTGATCGCTGCCTGCCACCGTCGCTGGAACAGGTAATTCGCTGCGGTGAGTTGCTGTATACGTAATGACAGGGAACTGTTTGACGGTTCGGACAGGTGATTGTACAGGAAATGTATCGACTCGTCGTGTCGTCCCATGAGCATGTGACAGAGCGATATTTTGTAGTAGCATTCATCCTTCAATCGGCTCCGGGGATACCTGTCTATGATCTTCTGATATTGCCCGATCGCCCGTATGTAATCTTCGGTTAGCCGGTAGCACTCGGCGATCTGGAATAATATCGAATCTGCCTGTTCGGGTATTGAATCAAAAGAAAAAAGAAATCGTTGGTATTCGCCAGCTGCCCGGAGATAATCTCCGTCCTCAAAAAGGTAGCCGGCAAAACGCAGTATATTTTCTGGACTGTAGTAGTCAGCAACAGATACATCGGCCGGTAACAGCCAACACGTTGTAATGAGCAGTGCGCAGATATTCAAAAGACAAGATTTCATCGAAGATACCCCTGTGGTATACGGCGGGAAGTCCGTATGTAATATGTATCCACCGGGTAATCGATCGCGTGACCGGTCCGGGAATCGATGCGGTGAAATCTTCTGCCTCCCCTGGTACATCTGAACAAGCGGTCACCTGCCATGAGCAAACCGTGAACTATGCCGTACTTCTGTACTGCCCGCGTCAAAAAGTGCGAACACGTAACCGTGAAGTTGCAGCTGGGGGGTCCCTGGGGCGAAACGAAGATCTGGTAGGTCCGTACCAAACCGCTCATGATGAGCCTGAGTTCAGAGGTCTGCTTGAACGTGAAACTGCTCGCGGTACGTTCTCTGTACACCGTGCGGTCGTGAGTTTGCATAATGAACGAGATATCGTCTTGAAGATCTGCCCGGCTGAAATCCGCTATAAAAAATATTATAAGAAGCATACTACCATTTCTCCTGCTGGACTTCCACGTCGTCCGGAAGTCGAAAATGCAGTATGCTGTCGGGAATGGTCACGTTGAATTGAGGACCAAGGAATACTGTGTGTTCAATCACCGTATCGGTATCAGTGTACCGAAAAGTTTCAGTATTGCATGGGAAGTAGAATGATTTGTATTGCATATGATCGGAAAAATGTGATGAACTGATGACCGAACCGTTTGCGTTGCGAAGTTCTGCCTCAACGATCTTATCGCCCAGATATTTCAATGTGAAGTTACCGACTTCGGATTCGGCGTGCTGTGGCGGGCTCCAGACCGTGATGAGGGTGTCATTCTGGATCGTATTGTTCGTGAGTGAGTATCCGAATTGTGTCAGACCGAAATCTTCGATCATAGCGCCCATGAATGCCTGAAAAAAAGAAAAAATCATGGCACGCTGTGTCGGAAGACGGAATGCATATTTATCATCTGGATAGTAAATGAGCAATGAGTTTTTTTGTGACACCAGCCACTGTGAGACCGGTGCTGTCACACGGATGACAACGCCGTGGTCAATTTCGAAATAGAGCGTGCCCTCGATGTGCTCGATTCGGCTATTTTCGTTGGTGGTTTTCGTAAATACTGTTTGGACACTGTGAATATCCTGGGCTGAACATATACTGCATAAAGCAGTAATAATTAGCAGGGAGAAAAAATGTCGTATGCGTATCACAGATATCTCACAGATTCACAATGATTCGATTAGTCCAGCAAACGGCTTTGATGATCATGTTCCTGATGGCTAGTGTCCATTACCAGCTTGGACAGGTAATCTCTGATTGTTCGGTTGAAATCAGGTATATAAAACATCCAGGGGTAACTATGGCACAACTGGTCAGACAGCCGTACACTGCATACGTAGCCTGCAGCGAGTGGTGCGTTGCTCTGTACGATTCGGTATATGCCCGTACATAACTTATAGGCTTTCCCATTAACCGCTCCTGGCTTGGTTGTGGCAGGATGATGTTGGCAGCGCCTACGCCTAATACACTAAAAAGACAACCAACACTGAACCACAGTGCAACATCAGTATCATGTTTCGCGTCGGCGATCCCGGCTGCCCTTGCTGACAACGTTTCCTCTTGTGTGGATTCCGGGGTTCGTGACCCCTGAGCGTTTGCAAATACCGGCGTCAGTATGAGACAAAGTGCTACGATACCCGAGAGAGACCTTTTTAATAGTATCATGAAACCTCCACGACGATAAAACCTGCCATTTACCGTGCCTTCATTATAGGGAAGTTATGAGAGGAAGTCAAGGCGCATACCTTCGGTTTGAAGGTATGGAAAAGTAATGGATGAATCAGGCAGGTATGATATCCCGCTGATTCTTAATGATACTGTTCTGACAGCCCTATGAGGAACTGCAGCCGCCTGCCGTATCAGAGTCGGAACCTCCGCAGCCGTCAGAACTGCCGCAGCTGCTGTCAGAGCCGCCGCAGCCCTCGAAACCCGAACAGCCACCGTCAGAATTGCCGCAGCCTTCCCAGTTCTCATTGCAGCTCGACCAGTTTTCGTTACACTGATTCCAGTTATCATTGCAGCTGCTCGTGCCGCATGACCAGTCAAAACTGGAGCAGCCTTCATCCGCTTGAGCGTTCATAATAGCGGCTGAGGTTACGGCTATGGCACCGAAGGTAAGACAGCCGAACAGGGCATAGCGCGTCTGCAAGGAGCGGCGGGTCGATCGATACGATTCACTATACGCCCATACATACTCCATGGGTCTTCCCATAAGACGTTCGTGGCTGGGTTTTGGTACGATAAGATAGGCGGCACCGATACCGAATATGGGAATACAGCCTATGCCGTACCACATGGGAAAACTGACATCGTTTTTAGCGTCGGCGATGCCTGCCCTCTGTGCCTCAAACGTATCCGTCTCTTCAGTTTCGGTCCGTGAGCGTTGTGCGTATGATAGCGACGTAATTAAGAGACACAGTGTTACGATTGTCGAGATATACATTTTGCACATCTTCATAGTACCTCCTCTAAATACAAGAGTACCTGATTCTAATTTTTGTATTATAAATCAACAAATAATAAGTGTCAAGTGCAAAGAAACGATGAAGAAAGGATAATCAGACATACTGTCATAGCGCAAGGGAGGACCACGTATGCTGAAATACTGTTGAAATAAGTATTGTCACCAGTTTCACTATGTCTCGCATACGGAGATCATATGCACCAAGCAAGCGATAATCGGCATCTTCGATCTGTTGAAGGACTGCCTCATAGCGGAAACAGTACAGGCGTGCGATGATCTTTATCCTCAATATCGGGATGGTGTCGAGATATATAATACCTTTTTTAAATTTTTCTCGTATGAGGACTATTCTATCCCTGAGCCATTTTCTGAAATTGTCATCCTGGATGTTCGGATCGACGTGATAGATCTCTAAATCCTTTTTCGCTATGTTGATATACCCGAGCTTCAGGTCTTCTTCTAAATCCCGGAGCATGTGAGAGAGATGGCATGCGTGAGCGAGCTGAACATTTTCCTGTACGACATGATAGCGGGGTTCGATGAATCGAATAAGGAGTTGGGTGTATGCGCTGCCCAGGGCCAGCGAATAATCCAGCAGTTCCTGTTCCGTGACATTTTTATGTTGGCGTTCGCTGTCGAACGTGAAGATATCCATCATACGCATAATGAACGGTCGCAGCATATTATCGTGAGCGCGGTCAAAGTGTACGATCTGAACGATCACTGAATTCCCTGCTGGTGCTTTGCCTGCATACAAATCCGTGATGATTTTTCGTTGCTGTGTGAGAAAGCGTTTCTTTTCCGCCGGGCTCCGTTCGGTCGTGTCGATGTAATCATCAACGCCCCTGAGATACGTATACAACAAATGGGAGTAGTACCGGTCATGCCTGCAGCAGTACAGACGTGCTAATATGAACGTGACCCAGTTATGATACCTGACATTGTACACTTTTTTGTCGATCTGGTCGGTATAGGACAGGCTCACGAAACTTCTCCTATGCTGAGGTCACTGTAAAAAAAGGCTCTGTTGTGCTGAAACAGTTCTTGGGCAATGTCGTCCTGCGTACGTATGTGCGTATTGCCAATTACCTGAAGCGGTCGGGAACGCAATGTACTCCAGTATACGATACGTGCTTCCGGACGGCTATGCTGAACCGCTAGAGCCAGCACATGATGGCATTGGTCATCCGTCATGTACTCAAAAATATCAGAGAAGTAGAAACCATTGAAGGTATCGTTGGTATTCTCTAGATAGTCGACTATGTCACTGATGTAATGGGTTATTCTGTTCAAGTAGTGGCGTATCTGGTTGAAATTTTTTTCCTGTAGATAGAATGGTCTGGTTTTGATGAAATTACCTCGAATAATATATTCCAGATAGGGATTATCATGGATTGGTGCCTGCGTGATCATGCGTTGTATGTTCCTGCGTACATACGCACCGATGTTATCTGGGATTTCATTGTAGAATGATGGGGTTCTTCCAAGGTCCAGGGTTTTCATGATGTTCCTGCTGAACAGAATGCCGGTCATTAATTTCCAACGCCGCGATTCGGTAACCCGGGATAGAATTTTTCTCTGGTGATTATCTGAGGTGGATGTGAAGAGGGATGACCCGGCAGCTCTGTTCATGAAAAGGGGCAGGAACCATTTTCGGAAGCGGTGAAAATTTCTTTCTGTTGTTCCTGCATGTATGATCCCGGCTCGGAGTGCGTCGTGATTGGTATCCCAGAAGATAGCACTCTTTTCCGTGAGTCGATCCCGTATTTGATGATAGGTGCATATGCGGTCTGTGGAATGGGTAATACCGAGAAATGCCAGTACTTGCTGGTAGCTGAGGCACTGGAAAGCAGCCTTTCTTAGATCCAGACACGCGGTCTGGGCAGGATTAGTGTCTACTGCAATTATTTTTTGAGGTTTCTTGCTCAGCAGGCTCAGGACTATATCCCCTGCCGAGCAAATGAGGAGATATCGTCCTCGAGGCGATATTTCGAGCGCACGTAATACAACTTCTGCATCCTCCCAGCAATTTGCATACCTTATTTTCATCACAGGATTGTATTATAGCGCAAAAAATAAACTGGTCAATAATAATTGAAGTATCGCTGGAATTCAGCAAACGGAAATCAAACTGTCCAATTATATAGTTTCACATCACGCAAGCGGGTTACAAATGACAACAAGGGCGTTCGGTCAATCTCTTTCCCTTTTTGATGGGCGCTGATGATGAATTGTACTTCTGGGAAGTCGCCATCAAAAAACGAAAAAGGTATGGCAACTTCTCCGATGGTTTTGATTTTAAAATCTATACTGTTATCTGTACCGAGAATTATTTCCCTGTCCTTTGGCTGGTAGAACTTGATATGATACTCATGGGTGAGTATGTCGTGATTATCGATATCGAATCTTATGTAGAGATTCTTTTCATCAAAGCCGCAGTATATGACCGAAAAAAGCGTTGAGAAGCGGTGCATGGTCCCGCCCATACGCTTGACTTCGGCATGCCCGGCATGATGCCATTCATAGAAATGAGTGATGTACCCGTCGATCGTTGGGGTCATGGTGTCGTTCGGCTGGAACGTAATAGCATCGCTTAACTCCTTGATCGGCGAGAATAATACTGGCGGAGGGTCCTCGCCTACTTGTTTGTATATCCAGACCGCATTCATGCGGAAGAGTTCATCGAAAACCTCGGCAACAACGGAGAAGTGTTCTCTGCCAAACCACCAGTACCAGTCACTGCCTTCGAGTATGTAAAAGCGATCCCATATGGCTTCATCGGTTATGTTCTTTTTGACCAGCAGTTCACGTATGTTCTTCACGATCTGCCAGCCCCGCTGATCCTCGTCATGACCGATCCAGATATTGAAATTGGCGCCGATCCATGAGCCGGGGAATAATCTATCAAGATGACCGGCGGTTTTATTATTATCCAGGAACTCGGACACGGTAGTGGTTGGAACATGCTCGTCAGTCAGGGTCTTGTACAGCGTCTCAAGAAACTCGGTTCCATCATTCTCATAGCTCTCCCATGCATTCTCGCCGTCAAGAATGACTGGAATAATGAAGGTATCAAAAGTCGGTAGAGAATTGCTGATATGCTTGACCCTCCCGACAAAGTCACGCGCGGCTTTTGTCTGATCCCACCCATTGTAGACAAATCCGATCAGGTCGGAGAGCATATGGTCACGGAAGATGATCTTCATTTTATCAAATTGCCATGGCTTATACATGAGATCGGGGCGGCTTGGTACACCTCCGCTGTCCCGATACATGGTGGTTCCTTGGCTGAGTGCCAGTATTTCCTCATCGGTAGCTATCCACTCGATACCATTTTCCAGGAGAAAAGGAATGATCGCCTCGCAGACACTCCCTTCAGACGGCCACATGCCACGCGGTTTCTGTCCGAAAAATCTCTCAAAGACCGCAATCCCCTTGGCGATGTGAGTCTTCGCGTCTTCCGGGTGTACAAATGAAAAAGGCAGTGAAAGGTTCGGGTTGCTGACGGTTGCTAGATCGCTGTTAACGAGGAGTGGAAGAATAGGATGGTAGAGAGGCGAGATGGAAAGTTCGATCTGAGCGGAATGCATCGCCTGTTTGTATTCATTGATAATGGATGACAGTATCCGCTTCTGGACATCGATAATACGTTCTTTATCGGCTTCAGAATATTTCTTGCCCTTTTCGTATAGATCCTTTATTTCATCGCGGAACATGGGGTCGATCCATACCAGGTTGGCGCACAATTGCAGATCACGAATTTCGTCGTTGGTGAAACCCTGCGCGACCGTAGGTAATTCATCTTCGACAATGTTTTTGCCACGTTTGAGCAGAAGGGAGAAATACCGGGGATTGGTTTCGATCATGCGTTCCCAGTGAGCAAGGAAAAAGTCTCGAAGGATCTCTACTTTTTCATCGGGCGTCAAGGCATCAGCATTTTTTTGGAAAAGGACGAACTGGCGGTCAGTACTCTTTCCAGATACATAATCATCAATTTGCATGAGCAGGGAGGGTGTGAAGTTGAACGTGACATGAATGTCAGGATAGTTTTGCACGTGTTTGAGCATGTCGAGATAATCTTTAATGCTGTGCAGCCTTACCCAGGGTAGCGGTAGTACTGGGTCATCCGGTTTGCTGTATACGGGTTGGTGGAAATGCCAGAAAAGGGCAACCGAGATGTTATTCACCCCGCTCCTTTTCCATCCACATCAAATGTGTAGTTGCTACTTGAAACAGCGAACGTTCTGTCACAAACGGTACTATTGACTGAACATACCAATATAAAAATGAGCATCTGCGGCAATATCCGGCGGAGGGTCTTGCTCCATCAGGTCCTTCAGGGTCTCGACTGCTTTTTCCTTTTCGCCGATCAATCCGGTCACCCGACCATACGAGAGCAAAGCGATCTTGTAAAACGGGGAAGTATCATCGCTGATTACCTTCTCGTAATATTTTTGGGCACGCTCATAGTCCTTTAAACCCTCGGCTGAACATCCTGCGCCGAATTGAGCTGAACGTTCAAGTAACTTGTGAGCCTTTTGCACGCTGAGGAATTTCTCGAAGCGCTCTATCGATTCTGTGAATCTGCCGGTGTGGTAATAGATCACTCCGAGATAGTATATCCCGATCTTACCCGATCTCGTATTCGCGTACTGGCTGGTCAGGTCGAGCAGGACATTTTCCGCTTCATTGAAACGTCCCATGTTCACGAGACTCATTGCCTGCAGGTGCATGAGGTCTGCTTCCGGGTTGGTGGTCTCACGACTGGTTGATGTAAGATATACTGCCGCGACAATACCGATGATCACGATTGCAGCGATAAGAACCGATGTCTGGCGATGCCGCACTATGAATTTAATGATATTCTGCATGACGACCTGGAATTCATCTTTCTCGTAATGTCCTCGTTTCATTTGCCTCATAATTACTCCTTAATCCCGCTCACGCGGATAGAAACATTATTATTAACAGAAGTATAAAAATAACATAATAAGGTACAGGAAAAACTGTTTCCTGTTCCCTGTATCCTATATCCTAAACTACCCCTGACCCGACTCGAACGGGTGACCTGCGGTTTAGGAAACCGCCGCTCTATCCTGCTGAGCTACAGGGGTGTCTGTTTGCCCTGCGGGCAAACGGCGGATGGTTGATAGCAAATAGTCAATGGTCAGTTGATTGCCATTTTCCATATGCCATACGCTACGAGCCAACTGCCGTATCCATTATATACGCTGAGCACGGTGTGTCAATAATGCGACCTTTGTAATGTGGATCCATACTCCCCTTGACAGCCAATCAATGAATGTTAGAATGATATTATTCTATGAAGGTGTTGGCGGTCAACGGAGCAACACGCGAACAGGGCAATACCGATGCTATAACAAGTATGTTCATCGATGGTGCACGTGAAGCTGGTAACGACGTGCACACGGCTGTACTCCGCGAACTCGACATTTCAGACTGTATCGGCTGCTGTACATGCAAACGCGAACGGCGGTGCCATTTTAACGATGACATGACTGCGCTGCGTGATGCGGTCGTCGGGTCACAAATACTGGTGCTGTCATCGCCTCTGTACTTCTGCGAGGTGACCGGGCTGATGAAAATATTCCTGGATAGATTGTATTTTTTCTACCACCCGGAGAACAAGCACCTGACGTCAGGGAAAAAGGCATTGGTTATGACAACGATGGGTGAGAAAGAAGCTGGTTTTGAAACACAGCTCATCGAGGAATTTTACCGACGGTTCCTGAAGGCGCTTGATATGATTCTGCTGGATATGGTTTTTTTCACAGAACTGATGGAAAAAGAATCATTCACGAAACATCATGATGAGCTTGTTCGTGCCTTCACGCTGGGCAATCGATTGTACTGATACGTACTCTCTTTTATATCCCCATGAAAGATGGCTCAACCAATTGATTTTATCAGATCCTTGGTTTTCTTTAAGAGCACGGTGATGTTGGCTTTTTGGTAAATGTCTTTTGCTTGCTGTAGATACTTCGATGCTTCTTTCATTTTTTTTTCGGCAAGGAACGCCTCTCCCAGAGCGAGCAGACCATCTGCTATCTTTGCTTGAAGATTGAATTCCCTGGCAATGGCTATTGAATGCTTGATATTCGTGATACCCGCATCGAAATTACCTGCAACCAGCGCCTGGGCTCTGCCGAGGATACGCAAGGCATGTATTTCGTTCCTTTTCACCTTTGTTTCCACGGCGCTGGCTAAGCCTTTTTCTGCATAGGGAATTGCTCTGTCATCACTTTGTTCAATAAAAAGAACCGCTAACGTAGTGTATACATCAAACATGAGGTGCTTATGAGCTGTATCTTCTGCCAGAGCCCGTGCAGATTCAAGGAGCTTGAATGCGTCGTCAAAACGTCCTTTGTCTATAAGATAACCGGCTTGATATATATTGACGATACTCTCAGTGAATGGATCGTTCGTTTCCTTGGCGAGGGACATTCCTTTGCCAAGATACATGGCAGCTTCTTTTTCACGACCCTGTAAAAGGAGTTTATGGGCAATGGTGGGATAGACATGGATCATGCCTCGGATGTCGTTGATTTTTTCAAATAGGGCTTGTGCCTTCTTGAAATATTTTAAACCAGCCTCGAATTCACCGATGTCATCGTTGAGCACGCCGATATTAAAGAGTGCTATCCCTTCGCCACGTTTGTCGCCGATCCTGCGTTTGTTCTCGAGGTATTTCTTATAATAATCAATAGCCGTATTATTGTCCCCAAGTAATCCATAGTAAACGCCGAGATTATTAAACGCATTACCAAGCATGCGCTGGTCGCCGATCTCCTTACTAATGTTGTATGCTTGCTTCATATGATCGATCGCGACGTGCAGTTTACCCAGTGAACGGTATACTGCAGCTATGAGCATATTGATCGCTGATAATTTATTTTTTTGATCGAGCGTCTCATAGAGCGTTTTGCATTCCTGGAGTACGGAGAGGGCGACTTCATTTTGTTCTTTCCGGAACAGGATTTGTCCTTTTAAACGCAAACCATTTGCTTCGATAACCCGATCACCGATTTTTTTGCCGATACGGATAATATCTTCAGTGAGTTCATAAGATTTTTCAGTATCTGCCTTGAACTCAAGGAGTGTGTGCGCGAGATGATACTGGATGTCGGCAAGGACATCAGTATCATGTTGGCGGATGCTGCTCATCGTTTTTTTCAGCGACTCTATGCCGTCATCGACCTTTCCGGTGTTAATGATGAGCTCGGCAATCTTGCCGGCGATACGAGCCTTGTCGAGTTTGTCGATGAATTGTTGTTCTGCTTCATGAAAGCACGTCAGGGCTTGGTTGCATCGTCCGAGCCGTGCTTCGATCTCGCCAATTTTCTCCAAAAGCCGTGCTTTTTCATGTCCCTCGGTACTGATGGACAGGCCTTGCCGGTAAAGTATAAGTGCTTCTTCATTCGCGAAAAGACCGGCAGCCTCATCGCCCGCTTTTATTGCATATTCAAGCGCTTTATCCGGTATATCAGCATTATGATAGTGGTGTGCCAGTATTGCGAGATGTCCGTCGATACTGCTCTGGAATTTAGTTTCTATAACCCCAGCAATGACCTTATGATATTTCGTCCGTTCGCTTTTCAATAGGGAATTATAAGTCACTTCCTGGAAAATACTGTGCCGGAACGTATAATGTACTTTGTTATCCTTCACTGTTTTCAGGAGAAATTCCAGCTGTTCGAGAACGTCAATATACTGGTACATTTCCTTATCCTTGACGACTTCTTCGAGTAGATCCTGCGAGAACGAACGGCCGATTATGGCAGCGATCCTGAGCAGATGTTTGATCTCCTGACTGAGACTGTCGATACGTGAACTCACGGCTGCCTCGATTGAACCGGGTAGCTGGATTTCCGAAACGTTCGCTGGTACGTGCATGTCGGAATTAAGTATATTCCGGACGATTTCTTCAATAAAGAACGGGTTGCCTTCGCTTTTCTGAATGATATATTCCTTCACTTGCTTTCCGAGCTCTTTTCCAACGAGGTTTATGATCATGCGGTCGCTTTGGGCAGAGTTGAGATTCGTCAATGTGAGTTCGCTTACCAGCTCATTATACTCTCGATTGAGCGCATCCACGAGAAATTGTATCGATGAAATATCACCGGGACGGTAACAAAGATATATGGAGATGCGATTTCGCTTTACCAGCGGAAGAAGAAAATTTATAAGTTCCAGGGATGTAGTATCCAGCCACTGGGTATCGTCGATAATAAGCACGAGTGGTGAGTGTTCTGTGATCTTTTCGATAAGCGTTGTCACTGCGAGCAGGATTTGGATCTGCAGTGAGTGGCTGTCGAGATGCTTCACCTTCTCCATTTCTGCAGCATTGAGTGGGATGTTGAATAGTTTGTAGAGATAGGGTATGGTTTCCTCCGCTTCATCGCCAAGGTAGGCCGGCGCTTTTTCCCTGAGGGATTTTTCCAGGACGTCTGAACTGCGGCCCTCGGTAGGGATCAATGCATTCTTCAGACCATCTGAGAATGCCTTGTAGGCTATGGAACTTTCGTAGGATATGCCTCGTATGTCTACGGTGACGAGTTGGGGGGCAGCCAGTGAAAGATATTTCTTCAACTCGTAGAGCAAACGTGATTTTCCGACCCCTATCTCACCCTTGATTACGAAGATCGTTGATCTTTTCTCTCTCAGGTCGTGGAATCCCTGTTTGAGTCTGTCCAGTTCGTTGTCACGACCGATGAGGTCGGAATGGAGGGCACTCAGACCTAATTGTGCACTGAGTTTCTTACCGATGATCTCATAAGGGATGACGGTTTCGGTTTTTCCTTTCAACCGG
>CP070834.1:1536916-1545282 GCA_020341755.1 Caldifarciminota bacterium
GGACAGGTCAATCCTGGGGAATCGGTCGAACTCGGTATCTGGGCAGAAAATGTCGGTGTGTCCGCTGCATACGGAGTGTTCGGGCTCCTGTCCGAATCAGACCCCTACGTGACGATCACGGAAGATTCCAGTTATTACGGGACCATTACCGCGGGCGATTCGGTGCTCTCGAGCCCGTATTACGAGTTCACGATTGCGGCTGACTGTCCGAATAATCACGCGGTCAGTCTCGACCTCGATTTCTTTGACAGCAACGACTCGAACTGGACATCCTATCCTGGTTTTGTCGTATATGCACCGGTACTCACGTATCAGAGTGTTGCGGTCGTCGGCGGCAACGGGAACGGTATACTCGATCCAGATGAAACTGCTGACCTTGTGGTTACATTGAAGAATGACGGCGGTGCGACCGCGGATAATGTCACCTCGACGATCATCCTTGTTTCATCGACGTTTGTCACGGTCGATGATGGAGACGGTAATTACGGGTCCATCGATCCCGGTGCAACCGCTGACAACTCAAGCGACCCATACACCGTGACCGCAGATGCGGGCACTCCGACCGGTACCCAGGTGCAGTTCACGGTCGAAGTAGAAGCCGGTGTGTATGTCGATACGTTCACGTTCTCACTCGTCGTTGGCAAAAAGCACTATTTCCTGTGGAATCCAGATGAAACACCGACCCCGGGGCAGAATATGAATACTATACTTGCTGGACTCGGCTACACCGGCGATTACAGCGAGGGTGCACTGGCAGCAGACCTGAACCTGTATCAATCGGTCCTCGTCTGCGTGGGCATTTATTCGAACAATTACACGATCGATGCAAGCAGTTCAGAGGCACTGGCGCTCGAGGACTATCTCCAGAATCAGAACGGCAGGATGTACCTGGAAGGCGGCGATGTCTGGTACTATGATCCCATGTGGGGCGGGTATGACTTCTGTCCGCTCTTCGGTATCAATGCCACAGCCGACGGTTCCGATGATATGGGTCCGGTCATTGGAGAATCGGGTGCCTTTACCACTGGCATGGACTTCAACTACGGCGGTGAGAACAGCTGGATGGATCATATCAATCCCAGCGGTTCAGGATTCCTCATTTTCCATGATGGGAATAATTCCTATAATTGCGGCGTGGCGAATGATGCCGGAACATACCAGACCGTGGGCACCTCGTTCGAACTCGGTCTTCTTACCGACGCAAGCGGCGTTTCGACACGCGCCGTGCTCATCGATTCGATCATGAAATTCTTCGGCATCATCATCAATCCCGGTGTGGAAGAACAACCGGGTCTTACCGGGCTTCCGCTGGTGACCAAAATGAACGGACTGCATCCCAACCCGATGAGTACACGAACCCTGGTGAAATATCAAATAGCAGAACGTACCGATGTCTCGCTCACAATCTATGACGCAGCCGGTCGTATGGTACGTGCGCTGCATAATGGTATACGTGAACCCGGGTATTATTCGCATGTATGGGATATGCACGACGATCACGGACGCGCTGTAGCTGCCGGTATATACTTCGTGCGCTTCCAGACCGATTCCTACCAGAACGTTGACAAAGCAGTACTGTTGAGGTAAAATCTCGAGCAGAGGACGGGTGGTAAACCCGTCCTCTGCATAAATAAGGTGGTGAACAAATATCACATTTGTACAAAAGTTGTTTTTTGAGATCGTAATGTTTAACTCTCCTGCCATACGAACAAACAAGGCATTAAGGAGAATGCGTAAAGAAAGGAGATGCACATGAGAAAAATCGCTGCCTTGATGGCAGTCATACTATCAGCTGGATTTTGCACCGAGCTGGTCACGTACAGCGACAGCTGGGGAGCCCATCCGCTGTTCAACAAGATCAACGAAACACCCGGCGGTGTGGAGATCGTCTTCAGCATTCATGAAATGATCATTGAAGACATCGTCGTTGACAACGAACAGATGCAGGTCTTTGGAATCCCCGGTATCTTTCTCTTCACGGATGAAGGTGCACCGAATCTGGCCGGTACCGGACAATATATCGCCATACCGCAGGGCGCCCAGGCGCGCGTGACGATACTGGATGCAAGAACCGAGGTCATGCAGAACGTGGATGTCGCTCCCTCTCCTCAGATACCCCGCGAGACCGACACCGATCCTCTGCGGTATGTAAAGGATAAAGATATCTACACGCAAAATGCCTATTTTCCGAACACGCCCGTACAGCTCTCCGAGCCGACAGAGATCCGCGGTGTCGATATCGTAGTGCTGGGCGTAACACCGTTCCAGTACAATCCCGTGACCAAGGAACTCGTCATATACAAAGACCTGCGCATACGCATCGATTTTCTGGGCGGGAACGGACACTTCGGCGACGACCGCTTGCGCAGTCGATTCTGGGATCCCATGCTGCAGCAGCAAATACTCAACTTCTCCTCCCTGCCGGAGATCGATTTTTATTCTGCCGAGCGCATGCAGAGCCGGGACGGATTTGAGTACATCATCATCGTGCCGGACGATGCGGTATTCGAGGCATGGGCAGATACCATTAAGCAATGGCGCATAGAGCAGGGTGTTACCTGTGATGTATTCACCCTGAGCGAGGTAGGCGGATCGAGTTCCACCGCCATCGAGCAATTCCTGAACAACGCGTACAATACCTGGGATCCTGCGCCGGTTGCGTTTTTACTGCTCTCGGATTACAATCCATCGGGCGATGATTACGGCATCACCTCGCCCCTGTGGGGCAATTACTGCCGCAGTGACAATATGTATGCCGATGTCAATAATAACCAGCGCCCTGACATGCATCACGGGCGCATTACTGCCCAGAATGAAGAACATCTGAGCAGCATGATCGGCAAGATGCTCAGTTACGAACGCGAACCCTATACGGATGCTGGTTTCTACGATCACCCGCTTTCCGCTGCAGGCTGGCAGAACGACCGCTGGTTCCAGCTTTGTGCCGAAGTGATCAGGGGATTCTGGATTAATGAACTCGGCAAAGATCCTGCCCGCCAGTATGCCCTGGGCTCGCCCGCTAACCCGTACCCGGGCTGTGCCTGGTCGACCAATCCCAATACCAGCATCGTCGTCAACTACTTCCATAATCTCGGCTACATCCCGCTTACCAATCCCTATGATGCTGCCTGGTGGAATAACGGCAATGCCGCGGGTATCAACGCCGCTATCAACGCCGGCGCTTTCTACGTGCAGCACCGTGACCACGGATTTGAACAGGGCTGGGGTGAGCCGGATTATTCAACGGGAGACCTTGCTGGATTGACGAACGATATGTATACGTTCGTGAATTCCTCGAACTGTCTGACCGGGAAATACGACTATCCGAACGAAGTCTTTGCCGAACGTTTCCACCGTATGGAACACGGCTGCCTCGGCATCAATGCCGCTACAGAGGTCTCGTACAGTTTCGTGAACGACACTTATGTCTGGGGTATGATGGATGCCTTGTGGTCGCAGTTCATGCCCGACTACCCGGTTGCGGATGTACCATGGTACAACGAGATGCGTCCTGCATTTGCCATGTCGTACGGCAAGTATTTTCTGTATCAGTCGAACTGGCCGTACAATCCATCCTCAAAGACGGTTACCTATCACCTGTTCCATCATCACGGTGATGCGTTCTCTATTCTTTATTCCGAAATACCCCAGAACCTCACGGTCATTCACGGCACGAAACTGCTCGACAATCAGACATCGTTCTCGGTCACGGCTAATGACAGTGCAGTTATTGCCCTGACAGCGGGCGGTGAAGTTATCGGGGTTGCCGAAGGCACCGGCAGCGCGGTCAGCGTTCCGGTCGTGCAGCAGACCGCCGGCACAGCGGTTAAGGTCGTCGTCACCAAGGCGAATTATTACCGATACGAAGCCGACATACTCGTGGTACCGGCGAATTATGCATGGATGACACCGGGCACGACCATTATCGATGACGGTGGAGATGGATTCATCAACCCCGGCGAGTCGATCGATCTTGGTGTCTACGGCAAGAACATGGGCACCCAGACCGCGAGTTCGGTCTATGGGCTCCTGAGTGAGTCCGATCCAAAGATCTCGATATCTGTCGATTCGAGCTGGTACGGCAGTATCTCGGTGGACGATTCCAGTCTCTCCTCTCCCTACTACACCTTTACGGTCGCCAATGACTGCCGCGACGGGCACATCATACAGTTCGATCATGAATACCATGATACTAGTGACAGCACCTGGACCGGATTCCCGGAATTCACCGTATACGCCCCCGAACTCATACATCAGAGCCACAATACCACGGTCGGCATCGGTGTATTGTATCCCGACCAGACGTCTGACTTCGTCGTGACCATCAAGAACGACGGCGGCGCCACTGCATCGAGTATCTCGTCCACACTCTATACGACGTCCAGTTATATCACGGTCAATGATGCGAGCGGCAGTTACGGCACGCTGGGACCCGGTGCGACCGGTACGAACAATTCTGATCCATACAATCTTTCTGCCGACAGTTTGACACCGCTCGGAGCGCCTGCCGATTTCACACTCATCGTCCAGGCAGGAGTGTATGTCGACACGATCGACTTCACGATGACCATCGGGCGCTCAGTACCGACCGACACAGGCTACTACTATGCATATCATAAAGGCGGCGATCCCAATTACTCACCAGTCTTTTCCTGGGTCGCCATCGACTCCACCCAGAGTACGTATCCCGGGGTATCACTCGATCTTGACCGCAACGAAACCGTCGTCGTCGACCTGCCCTTCACATTCACGTATTACGGTATAGATTACGATCGTATTTCGATATGTTCAAACGGATGGATCGCAATGGATTCGACAGACGAGACCGCATATGCCAACGGCAGCATACCGGGTGTAACCGGACCGCCGGCTATGATCGCGGGGCTGTGGGACTATCTCAACCCGGGGAACACCGGTGAACCGAGTGACATCTATTACTATCACGACGCGACCAATCACCGTTTCATCGTTGAGTATTTTCAGATCGAGCACTACCCATCTGGGGGTTATTACGAGACCTTCGAGATCATCCTCCATGACCCTGATTACTATACGACCCCGACCGGTGACGGTGAAATCATCGTACAGTACCTTGACAGCCTGCAATTCCCGATAAGCCTCACTGTTGGCATCGAGAACGAGACCGAAACGGTTGGTGTTGCCTACTATGTCAATGGAACCTATGATGACCTTGCCGTTTCGATCACGGATGAGTTCGCTATCAAGTACACCACGTACGACCCGGGTGAGATATGGGGTATCGAAGACTTCCCGGCACGTACTATCCCGGCATACTCGTCATTCACCGCACTATTCCCTAATCCCTTTACGCGCACTATGCACGTAGCATACCAGCTCTCAAGTCCGGGGCTCGTCGACCTTGTCATATACGACGCCGCCGGTCGTGCTGTGCGCACGCTCGTCCATGAGAAACACGCTGCTGGATACCATACTGCCATCTGGAATGGAACCGATGCACAGGGACGTAGTGTCCCCTCGGGCATCTATTTCATACGCTTCACTACTGACGACTACGATAGAATAGAAAAGGCAGTGCTCCTGAAATAAGTATGCAAAGACCCCACCCGCAGATGCGGGTGGGGTCTTTTTTTTACCCTGTGGGCGGTTGCCAACACCACAACTAACGAGACATTGTAAAATCCATACAAGTCAAAAACGGTGCAGGATACATGTTACACATGCAAAGATTCCACATAGTGATACGCATTGATCGCCGCCTCGGTACCTTCACCGCATGCCGTAACGACCTGGCGTATATGCTTTGCCCTGATATCGCCTGCAGCATAAAGGCCCTTAACCGATGTCTCCAGGTCTTGATTCGTAACGACAAAGCCGTGTTTGTCCAGCTCGACAATTCCTTGCACACACTCCGATGCCGGGGTCGTCCCCACAAAGATGAAAACGCCGTCGACCGCCACGGTCTCTTCGGAATTGTCTGAGCGTTTTTTTACCGTGATTGATTCGACCTTATCCTTGCCGTTGATACTTACGAGCATAGCCCCGAGAATAAACCTCGCTCTGTCCTCATGTTCGAATTTATTCTGGAGTACTTTATCCGCCGTTATACGCGTCAGGTATTCCACGAAGACGACATCCTTAGCGAAATTCAACAGGAAATGCCCTTCCTGGAGCCCGGAATTTCCGCATCCGATGACCGCAACCTTTCGATCCTTGAAAAGGGGACCGTCACAGGTGGCGCAATATGAAACGCCTCTGCCTCTCAACTCTTCTTCCCCCGGGATGAGCAATTTTCGTGGAGAGGTTCCGGTCGCGATAATGACTGCAGGCGCTGCGTACGGCTGGCTGCTTGTCTGCACCTGGAAGGTAGGGGGTGATGCTTCAATCTTTTTGACCTCCGTGCCGACAATGTCGACCTCGAAACGCAGCGCCTGCTTTTTCATTTTTTCGGCGAGTTCTATTCCTTTGATACCATCCGGAAATCCGGGATAGTTCTCGATGATGTCGGTCAGAGCTACATAGCCGCCGGGCATTGATTTCTCAAGCACGACAACATCCATTCCGGCCCGGGCCGCATATATCGAAGCAGTAAGTCCGGCGGGCCCAGCACCGACAATGATAATGTCATGAGCCATGATCACACTCCTCGGATCCACCTTAACGACAGACCGCCCTGCAGGCAGGATAATTTACCGAACGATACTACCTGGCGAGGCCATCATCGTCAGTAATCCTGTCGGTGGCCGCTAATCTATCTGCCTCCTTAAGAATGTCGGGACCTCAAGATCATTCTCGTTATAGACGCGGTCTTTGGTTTCTTTCTGAATCTCCCGGCGCTTGAATGTCGGCAGTTCCAGGTTCTCACGGATCGATGTCAGATCCAGGCTCTCATCCCTGGCTCGTTCGCGTATACCGGTTGCTACGACCATCACATTGACACGATCTCCGAGAGATTCGTCAACCACAACACCGGTTATGACCTTTGGCTGGCTATGCGTCTCGGCAACGATCAAGGATGCTGCTTCGTTCGTCTCTGCGAGTGTCAGGTCTGCTCCCCCCGTGATATTGATGAGCAGTCCCCGGGCACCTTTGATGCAGATATCGTCGAGGAGCGGAGATGAGATCGCAGCCTGCGCGGCTTGTGTAGCCCGGTCTTCACCATTACCGGTTCCCAGGCCCATGACTGCCGTACCCCGTTCGATCATGACCGTCCTGATGTCGGCAAAGTCCAAATTTATCAGTCCTGGTTTGGTGATCATCTCGGCTATACCCTTGATCGCGTTAAAGAGCACCATGTTGCCGGTCCTGAACGCCTCAATAATTGATTGATCCTTGGGCGATACCGCAACAAGCCTCTGGTTCGGGATGACGATCAGGGTATCAACATGTTCACGGATCTCCTCGATCCCCTTTTCCGCATTTGTCATGCGCCAGATGCCCTCGTATTCGAACGGTTTGGTGACCACACCGATAATAAGTGCTCCGCAGTTCTTCGCCTCTTCCGCGATCAGCGGCGATGCTCCTGTCCCGGTACCGCCACCTTCACCGCAGGTAATGAACACCAGATCTGCGTCCTTAATCGCATCCCTGATATCATCACGGGATTCTTCTGCTGCCTTGCGACCGATCTCAGGGTCACCGCCAGCTCCCAGTCCCTGGGTGAGATTCTGTCCTATCTGCAGTTTTTCATGTGCCATGCTCAATTTCAGGACCTGGGCATCGGTATTGACCGATATGCATTCAACGCCGTCGATACCGAAGCTCTGTGCATAATTTATCGTGTTGCACCCTGCACCACCGACACCGATCATTTTTATCTTCGCAAGGTATTTTGGTTCCTGCACCAATTCCAACATAAACGTCCTCCTTTCTCCCGCATCACCCCATGGTGCGGGGTATATTAAAAATATTTAGCAGACCAGTCTTCAAAACGCTTCCTAATGGCTTCAAAAATGCCCTTTGTTTTTACCTTTTTGATGAGTGT
The DNA here is from genome assembly GCA_020341755.1 of Caldifarciminota bacterium. Classification (GTDB taxonomy): domain Bacteria; phylum Hydrothermota; class Tepidihabitantia; order SM23-42; family SM23-42. The sequence goes on from CP070834.1 coordinate 1,544,880, forward strand.
TTCATTCTTCTCTTCATAGCCGTACAGCACGAGACCCACACCGGTCGCATATATCGGATCGAGTATGATATCCGTAAGCCCACCTATCTTTTTCGGGATCCCTATCTTGACTGGCAGGTTGAATATCTCCTCAGCGACCGCTGCCAGTCCGTCGAGACGTGCTGTACCGCCGGTTATAACCACACCGGCAGCCAGCACATCGGCAAAACCGCTTTTCTTTATCGCCTTATGGGTGATCATAAGGATCTCTTCTATTCTCGGCCTCACGATCGCGTGTAATTGCTCCTTGGTGATCTGACGATCTTCTCGACCTCCAATGCCGGCTACCTTTATCTCGGCACCTTTTTCATCACTGCCCAGCGCAAGAGTAGCATATTTCTTTTTTATGCTCTCTGCCTGTTTG
>CP070834.1:1545382-1572055 GCA_020341755.1 Caldifarciminota bacterium
CTTCGTCAAGTGTGGTGACTTGACATCGTACCCGTTTGTTTTATAATTTTTTATGCTTCTTTTAGTATGTCTGCTCATAGGTCAGTATGATTTCACCATTGGCCGGTTGAAATACGACGGGGGCGGTGACTGGTATGCGAATCCCTCTTCCCTGCCCAATTTGCTCCAAGAGGTCAGCGAGCGCACGAATGTCCGAGCTGCACCGCGCGACGAGAATATCGAGGTCACCGACCCAAAACTGTTCGAGTATCCGTACCTGTACATGACCGGTCACGGCAATGTCTATTTCACCGATGAAGAGGTCATGATCCTCAAAGATTATTTCGCTGCCGGCGGGTTCCTCCATGCCGATGATAATTACGGCATGGATTCATCGTTCCGCAGAGAGATACGAAAGGTCTTTCCCGAATCGCCGCTCGTTGAGATCCCCTTTGATCATCCCATCTACCATGTGTTTTACGAATTTCCCGAGGGGCTCCCCAAAATACACGAACATGACGCACAACCGCCCCAGGGCTTTGGCGTGTTCTATGAGGACCGGCTCGTGGTCTTCTACACGTATGAATGCGATCTCGGCGACGGATGGGAAGACCCGGATGTCCACAATGACCCGCCGGAAAAACGGGAGTCAGCCTTTCAGATGGGTATCAATATCGTGCTGTACAGTCTTACACATTGAACATCATGGACACGATCTCGTATATCAAACAGGTCATCCGGAACTATATCCGGCGCCAGACCCTCATCGACGTGGCAACGCATATATGTTTAACCGCCGGCGCGCTGCTCATTGCAGTATCAGCCGCACTCTGGCTCCTGCGCTCGCCATGGTACGGTCTTATCGGACTGCTGCCCGTATTCTTTTTCCGCCGGACTCCGTTCATCAAGCGCGTCAAATCCCTGGAAACGCGGATCGGGTTGAACGGCGAATTGGTGAACAGCCTGCAATTATCCTGCATACCGCATGACAGCCGGGAAGGATATTCCCGGGAACTCATCCAGGCGTATATCCATGATACGGCGCAGCACCTTGAATCGGTCAAAGTCACCAAACACCTTGACCAGTCGCACCTGACGCGTGCCCTGCGCTTTGTGCTGATCAGTCTTGCCGTGAGTCTTGTCCAGCCCGCACTGTTTCCTGCGCGCTTCTGGTACGCGCTCTACCATCACATCGAATACACGGTGGGTCCGGGCAACGCATCTTTCATGGAGAACACCCCGGTCCAACTTTCACTGGACCTCAGCGGAGTGTACGTGCCCGATAAAGCCCGGATCGTCATGACTTCGCGCGCCGGCACGACAGAGGAACGCCTTGATATTACATCAGGCATATGCCGCAAAGAGATCAACCTGAGCGAACCTTTTTCTTATCACTTCGAGTTCCTCGACCACAAGACCGACGAACAGTACATATCGAAGATCGAACCCGTGAGCATCAAAGAACTCACGTTTCACCTTTCCTATCCCCAGCATATGGGAATGGAGGATGAGATAAAACGAGGTCGCAGGATCATCGCACCAGCGCACACCATAGTACACATACAGGGCAGGGCATCCCATCCCCTGACAGCGGCACGGTTCATCTACGCCGATACCCTCGAACTCAGCTGCGACGCACAGAAATTCTCGGGAACGTTCATACTGCAGAATACTGCGACCGCAACGCTCGTGCTCTCGTCGTTCACGGATCTGCAGGAACCGATAACCATATATGCCATACCAGACCTGGCGCCCCTCGTCGATATTTTCTCACCGGGCACCGATATTATGCTCCCCCATGATATGAGAGTACCGGTCGGCATACGGTGTAGCGACGACAACGGGCTCGTCTCGGGACGCTTTGTCGCCGTGTCCTCTGATACCCAGGTAGTACCGTTGACCCTGCAGCGGTACGCGCATGAAGATACCGTTTACCTTAACTGGGACCTTTCCGGGCTCAATCTCATCCCCGGCGATGAAGTCACATACTATGCAGAGATCAGGGACAATGCCGGGAATACGGCACAAAGCAGGGCGTACACGGTCTATTTCCCGACCATGGAAGAGATCTACGAGGATATCAGCTCCCAGGAAAATATGATCGAAACCGGGCTCCAGCAACTTCAAGAAATTCACGGCGATGAAAAGGAAGCCCTTTCCAGGATCGAAGAAAAGATACGGAGGGAACGAGCGTTCGAATGGGCTGATCAGGAAAGCGTGCGGGAACTCATCCGGCATGAACAGGAGATCCTTGACCAGATCGATGAATGGCAGGATGAGCTCAACCGGACGATCGAAAAACTGAACGAAGGCATCGTGCTCGACCAGTCCTCATTGCAGCGCCTCGAGGAGATCTCACAAATACTCCAGGAGATCGCACCGGAAGAGCTGCGGCGAGCCCTCGAAGAAATGCAGGCGGCGCTCGGAGAAAAACCCCAGGACCTTCAGAGAGCCATGGAAAACCTGAAAGAACATCAGGAGGACCTGGCACAGGCGATCGAACGCACGCTCGAACTCTTGAAACGGTTCCAGCAAGAAGAGACACTGAGGGAACTCGCCGAACGTGCCCGGGAACTTGCTGACCGGGCAGATGAGTTACAGGAAACAGGCGGGCAGGGACCAGAATTTGAGCAGGAACTGTCAGAACTGCAAGAAGAGATACAGCGGCTTGCCGACATGCTCGATGAACTGGCTGCAGCCGAGGGGCTGGAACAGGATATCCAGGATGCTCTCGAGTTGCTGGCAGAGAACGCCTCGCAACTCTCTGCGCAGGCATCCTCGCTCGCACAGACCAAAATGGACCTGGACCAGCTCGCCGCAGAACTATCGCAGCTCTACGAATCACTGATCAAGGGTCGTTCTGCTCAACTCCACCAGGATTTGCTGGCGGTCTTTAATCAGCTGGTGGTGATCTCGCAAGCCGAGGAGCGGCTGATCGCAGAACCCGGCATCGACAGCGCCTGGCAGGACAATGTCATCCGGGCAACACAGGCTGCTGCCGAGAGTCTCTTTACACTCCAGAACAAGAGCGCCTACGTCACCCCGGGTATGGGCAAGAATCTTGCACGAGCGCTCAGTCACATGAGAAACGCAAAAACCGGCGTGCAGCAGGATGAACATGAACGTGAAGCCATGAAACTAATCAACATTGTGTGTTATCAACTGCTCAAGAACATGGAGACAGCCGCACAGGCGAGTTCTTCTACCGGCATGCAGAATTTTCTCCAGCAACTCTCTCAGATATCGCAGGGACAGATGCAGCTCACCCAGTCGCTCGGAATGATGTTCCCGATACCAGCGATGGGTCTTTCTCCAAACCAGCAGCAGCAACTCAGCCGGCTCGCCGCGCAGCAGCGGGCATTGCGGGAATCCCTGGAATCCCTGCGCAATGAGATACTGGGCTCGCAGCAGCAGGACGTACTGGATAATCTCATCGACGAAATGAAAGAAATCGAAGAGGCGCTGTTCCGGCATGAACTGAGCCGTGAACTCTTCGAACGGCAGCAAAAGATTCTCACCAGGCTGCTGGACACCCAGAAGTCGATACGGACATCCGACCAGCAGAAAGAACGCAAGAGCACACCGGGCGCAGCTTTTATCGCAAAAGACCCGCGGCCCCTGTCTGACAAGCTGGGCAGGGACAAACTGCGGGAAATAATACGGCAGGCAATGCAGGATGAGTTTCCCAGGGAATACGAGTTATACATCCGTGAATATTTCCAGCGCCTGCTCGAAGAACAATGATCACTGTATTTTTTCTTCTTTTCAGCGACCCGACCTGTAACATCGACAGCCTTGAGGCTGCGCTCGCCCGCGATACGCGCCTTTCGACCGTGCTCGCGCTCAATACCTGCTACCTGCGTCGCGGTGACTATGACAAGGGTCTCGAGCTCCTGTCCCGGGTCGAGGAACAACTGCCGCTAGATGACCGACCCTCTATCGGTTTGCAGCGCGGTGATAATTTTTTGTTTTCCGCCAAGCCGCTCGACGCTCGCGAAGCATATCTGAAACTCGTCTCTGAACATCCCCATGATGAACGGGCGAATGATGCGCTCGAACGTTTGTATCTTATTGAGAAGACACGAAAGAATATGTCGTTATTGACGCGGTTGACCCGGGCAATGGGTTTGGTTCACACCCGGCAATACGGTTTGGCAGAAGACAGTTTGCTGGCACTCATCAGGACCGACAAAAGTGGATATGCTCATACCTTCTTAGCCCGGGTGTACATTGAACAGGACAAACTGCCCCTCGCCCTTACGACCTTCAAGACACTTACTGCAAAGTTCCCCGACCACACGCTCGACCATGCCAGGATCACTCACGGTATGCTCTACCTGCAAACGGGTGATACGTTGAATGCGAAGGCGGTTTTTGAAGATATGATACTCAGAAATCCCGGATCGCTGTATGCAGACCGTGCACGCGAAATCCTGCGTAACATGGCCGAATACGTTCCTGCCCCGCGATCCGGTCAGAAGATCGACCCTTCACAGAGCCGATAAAAATTTTCTCTTTTAGATTATACGATCACTCGCTGACACCTATCGTCGTAAAGGTGATCGTGCTCGACACCGTCATGGGTAAGTCCATTGATTCTTCTGGTGCCTGCGGTGAAGTAACCTTCACCGATCCGTCGAAGTTCTGCACCAATTGTCCCTCGACCAGCCAGCCGCTGAGGCTGTCGAGGACGATCGTTCCTTCCTGCGTTCCGTGAATGTCATAGTACATATCCATACCCATTATCTGAGTGATACGCTCATCCTTGTTCGGCTCGATCTTTGATTTCACGTCGAGCGAAACCTTGCCATCCTTGATCCCGACCATCCGGTATTGAGCGTCAATGATCATGGGAATACCGGTCGCGAACTTCACGGTCGAACCCCATGAGTCGCCCACGCCGACCGGTTTTTCCGGATAAAAAGCGAACATCCTGCTCATGTTTTCATTGACCGCTGATTCACCGAATTGCCTTTTAAAATTCGATTCGAGCATAGCCCGCGTTTGGTCATCCACGGTCATCTCAAGACTCTCCAGCATGGCATCAATGATCTCATCTATACCGGTCACCGCCATGACCTCTCCTCTGGACGACATTTTCATCCCGATGCTCTTGCCGACAAGTATGGCAAATCCCTGGGCAGCGAGCGGGACCTCTTCGGGCGATTCCCATGACCGGTACTCGAACGTTCCGAATGGACCGACCTGTGAAAACCCGACCCGTTCGTACGTAGCCTGGATCGTGCTGATGCCCTCTTCGGTCTGTGCAGTAACCTCGTATCTCATATCCATGGTGATTTCCTGTGCCAACTCATTCGTCATATTCTGCACGGTCTGGGTTATCTGCTGCGTGGTGGTCATGCGTGTGATGAAAGTGTCGCCCGGCTTGAGATTCAACTGCAGCGAGATCTCAGGCTTGGCGCACTGCACCGCAGCGATCACTGCGATCATGAGCACAAAATAGACAATACGCTTCATGTACCATCCTCCTTTACCTTATTGTTACACATGGTATATATATCTTCGGGCCCCGTCACCTCACATACATGCATCCCGAGTGATTCTGCCGGTTCCAGGTCTATGCTGTATCGGTCACCGACGATTAAACACTCCTCAGGACGCACTCCGCAGTGCTCGATCGCCTTGCGGAAAAAAAGATGATCGGGTTTGAGCAGTTTGTACGTGTTATAGGTGAACACCTCATCGAAAACATCTCCCACGCCGAGTGCTTCCAGGGTCCGCTGTGTCTGGGTCGCGTTATTGTTCGTGAGAACGGCGAGCCGGTGTTTTCTCTTCAGTTCCATGAGACACCGGCGCAGGTGGTCATCTTTCTCTAGATGATCTCTCGGATCGAAGTACGCGATATTCTCTCTGTGCCAGAAATCGATCGGTATGCCGAACGCCTGAAGCGCCAGGGTATAGGGAACATTGTCCTTGTAGCGCAGCCGCAGCTGCTGTCGCATCGTTTGTATGAGATGGCGGGCATCTCCCAGGGGTACGTCCTTGAATTTCTTGAGGGTGCACGCCGCAGCCTCGGCGAACTTTTCTCTGATGACAGTACTGCGATAGAGCGTACCGTCGAGGTCAAAAAAAATCAACCGTACCGAAGAAAGCACTCTGACCTTCCCCGAGTTATCCGAGATGTTTCTTATCCTGCTGCTTCGCTTCTTTTCAGGAGCCGTTCCCAGATGAAATCGACCTCAGCCTGATATTCCTTTACCGGCACATCGTCTTTCCAGTTGAAGAGATGCCCGAAACGGCCCTGCATGTTCAAGAATTCGGTAATCGGTTTTTTCTCCTTCGGCTTCACGGAAATACGGTACGTGCCATTCTCGTATTCATAGAGCGGCCATATACAGGTTTCCACGGAGAGTTTTGATACCTTGACCGTTTTCTCGGGAGCATATGCCCATCCCAGCCGGCACGGTGCGTATACATTGATGAAAGAAGGACCATCCGCATCGAGCGCCTTGCGTACCTTGGTCACGAGATCGTTCCAGTACGCGAACGTCGCCTGCGCGGCGTATGCTGGTTCATGCGCAATGACAATCTCGGTGAGATTCTTACGCAACTGGAGTTTTCCCGGGACGACCTTCCCGGCGGGCGATGTCGTGGTGTGAGCTCCGCGGGGAGTAGCCGATGAGCGCTGAATACCGGTATTCATGTATGCCTCGTTATTGTAGCACACGTACAGTACCCGGTGCCTGCGCTCGATCATCCCCGATAATGCCTGCAGGCCGATATCATAGGTTCCGCCGTCACCGGCAAAGGCGATGAACCGCAGGTCCTTTTTCACCTTGCCTTTCGCTTTCAACGCCCGGTAGCCGGCTTCAACGCCTGCCATGGTCGCGGCGACATTCTCGAACGCATTATGGATATACGGTACGTTCCATGCCGAGTACGGGTAGATCGTCGAAAAAACCTCGAGACAGCCGGTCGCCGCGCCGACCACGACCGGGTTTTCTGCTGCCATGAGCACCTGACGGGCAACGATCGCGGCGCCGCATCCTGCGCATCCGCGATGCCCGCCGACGAATTTCTCTTTCTGGGCTGCGAGTTCTTTAAGTTTCGCCATTATTCACCTCTCACGCCGAAATACACAATATCCTTATCGACCTTACCTGTTTTCTGTATCGCGAACAACTCTTTGTAGATCGACTCTATATCCTCGATCGAGATATCCCTGCCGCCGAGCCCGTACACATAGTTCTTAAGATGCGGTCTCATATCAGAATCGTACAGGATCGAACGGGCATCATTGTAGAGATGACCGCCGAGCGTGGACATGGTGTCGGAACGGTCGAGGACACCGACCACCTTTGCCTTGGCAAGTGCCGCGACCATTGCCTCTTTCGGGAACGGCCGGTACACGCGGCATCGTACGAGTCCTACTTTCTTGCCCTGTTCCCGGAGCCGCTCGACCGCGACCTTACCCGTTCCGCCGGTCGAGCCCATGCACAGAATAGCCACCTCGGCGTCATCCATGCGGTACTCATCGACGAGGGGGTAGTGACGGCCGGACAGCTTGCCGTATTCATCCTGCACCTTCTCGATGATCGGCAGCACGTGATCCATCGCATCTATTTCCGAACGTTTGTGCTCGAAGAAATAATCCTGCAGGTCGAGGGCGCCGAACGTTTTCGGATTATCGACATCGAGGAGCGAATGCTGTATCTTACGCTCACCGAGGAATTTGGGAACCGCTTCGTCATCGACGAGCTCGACGCGTTCCATGCCGTGACTTATGATGAAACCGTCGGTCGTAACCATCGCCGGCAGCGATGCGGCTTCCGCGACCTTGACTGCGATGATCGTGGTATCGTACGCTTCCTGGGTGTTCTCGGTGAATATTTGTATCCATCCGGAATCCCGCGAGGCGAGACTGTCAGAGTGATCACAGTGAATATTGATCGGGCTCGAAAGCGCGCGGTTGACCAGACAGATCACGATCGGCAATCGCAGACCCGAGGCGATGAACAGTATCTCGTGCATCAGGGCGATTCCCTGGGACGCGGTCGATGTCATGACCCGGGCGCCGGTCGAACTAGCTCCGACGCAGGCGCTTATCGCGGAATGCTCGCTCTCTGCAGGCACGAACTGGGTATCGACCTGGCCGTCGTGCACGAATTTGGAAAACAACTGCACGACCTCGGTCGCCGGTGTTATTGGATACGCGGCGACGACATCGGGATTTATCTGGCGCATTGCCTCAGCCATTGCTTCATTGCCTGTTCTCGCAACTATCATTTCTCCTCCCGTACCATGGTTATCGCCTTCACCTTGGGTGGACATTCTTCGGCGCAGATCCCGCATCCCTTGCAGTATTTGTAATCGATCCCCTGTACCTTGCCGTCTTTCACGATGATCGCGCTATCCGGGCAGTATACCCAGCAGATCATGCAGTGCGTGCATTTTTCAGGGTCCCATATCGGTCTCTCGCTCCGCCAGTCACCGGTCGGGAACTCCAGACAGGTAGCGGCATCCAGAGCCAGACCGAAGGGTAATTCTTTCCAGCCCTTTTTCTGCTCTTTCATTATGCAACCTCCTCGTATGCGCGTTTGATTGCTTTGATATTACCATCCACGACATCCGGGCGATTAGGGAATTTATGTTCCAGTCGGTGTTTCACCGATTCCAGCATCGGTTCGAATTCCAGCAAATGCGACACCTTTATCAAGGCTCCAAGCATCGGGGTATTCGGCAGGTCACGCTTCAGTATTTCTTTTGAGATCTTGCTTGCATCAACGACATATACTTTCTGAGTCGTGAGCTTCAATTCGGCTTTTATTTCCTGTGCACTCTTCTGGGTATTCACGAGCACGACACCATCCTCGGGCAATCCTTCGGTCACATTGACCGTTTCCATCAGGGTCGGGTCGAGGACCACGACGATCTTGGGAGTTTTTATCCCGCAGTGCTGCAGGATGGGTTGATCCGAGATGCGGTTGAACGCGAACACCGGTGCACCCATTCTCTCGGGTCCGTATTCTGGAAATGCTTGAATAAATTTTCCGGTCTCGATAGCGGCATCACCAAAGAGCAGTGCAGCCGTCTTTGCTCCCTGCCCGCCCCGGCCATGCCATCGTATTTCTAAAAGTGCCATAATGAACTCCTTTCCTTATTTATATATTGGCTTATTCAATTCGTTTAATAGATGAACCCTCATTCCCCCCTGTGTACCGTGAAATAAGGCACAAATACTCGATTCTATTATATCCAGAAACCCGGCAAAGTCAAGATGAGCCTGGGGTCACGCTTGAAATAACGCACGCTTTATGCTATAATTCGCTATGCGTATCGTGAAATCAGTATCTTCGATGAAACGCCTGGTCAGGAAGACGAAAAAACACAGGCTCAGTATCGGTCTCGTGCCCACGATGGGGTATCTGCACAAAGGTCACCTATCACTCGTACGGATCGCCCGAAAAAAATGCCGGTTTCTGGTGGTTTCGATATTCGTCAATCCCACTCAGTTCGGTCCGCGCGAAGACCTTGCGCAATACCCCCGCGATACTAGGCGCGATCTGCGGTTGCTCCGGAAAGAAGAGGTCGATGCGGTCTTTATCCCGAAAGAAAAAGACATGTATCCCCAGGATTACGATACCGTAGTCCGAGCAGAACGACTGAGCACGCTGCTCTGCGGCGTATCCCGACCCCATCATTTTCAGGGTGTAACGACCGTAGTCCTCAAACTGTTCAATATCGTGCAGCCGGACATCGCAGTATTCGGTATGAAAGATTTTCAGCAGGCGGTTATTATCCGACGCATGATCGTAGATCTTAATCTCGACATCCGGATCATCACCGGATCGATCGTCCGGGAACCCGGCGGTCTTGCCATGAGTTCCCGCAACATCTACCTCACCCCGTCACAGAGAAAAAATGCCACGGTTCTGCACACTGCGCTCTGCCATGCCCGTCAGGCATACCGCAGGGGAGTGAGGGATGCGAAAAAGGTAAAAAGATGCCTGACCCGAAAGATAACAGAAAAAAAAGGAAGGATAGACTACATCGAGATAGTGCACAAAGACACACTCCTGCCACAAAAACGATTACAAAAAAATACACTCATCGCGCTGGCAGTATTTTTTGGAAAAACACGGCTCATCGACAATATTCTCCTGTAACACGCTTGACTTTCAACAACGTGTGTATATAATGGGCGCGTGTCACGCGCTCATAAAAAAGTCATAATCGTTGAATCACCGACGAAATCGAGAACCATTAAGAGTTTTCTCGGTCGTGATTTCATGCTCGTCTCGTCCCAGGGGCATATAAAAGATCTGCCCAAATCCACGCTCGGTGTCAATGTCGAACAGAACTTCGAACCTCGGTATATAAAGATCCGGGGTAAGGCAAAGATCATCCACGCCATCAAAAAGGCGTGTAAGAATGCCCAGGAGATATACCTGGCGCCTGACCCGGACCGCGAGGGCGAAGCCATTGCCCAGCATCTTGCCGAGGAACTGGATGACAACGGCGCGAACATCAAACGCGCGCTCTTTCATGAGATCACTCCCGAACACGTAAAAGAGGCGCTGCAGAATCCGACCACGATCAACACAAACCTGGTCGATGCCCACAAGGCGCGGAGAGTGCTCGACCGCATAGTCGGTTACTATACGAGCCCGCTCCTCTGGACGATCATCAAACGCGGTCTGTCTGCCGGTCGTGTGCAGAGCGTTTCCCTGCGCCTGGTATGTGAACGTGAACGGGAAATACAGGCATTTGTCAGCACGCCCTACTGGATCGCCGAAGCGGTCTTCACCACGGACAAAAACGAACAGTTCACCGCAACCTTGTGGAAGATCGACGGGAAGACACGCAAGATACAGAGTCAGGACGAACTGCAGCGGTTCAAATCGTTGCTCAAACCCGGCGAAACGTTCAAGGTCACCGGGTACCGGATCACCCATCCCAAACGCACACCACCGCCGCCGTTCATTACATCATCCTTGCAGCAGGAGGCATCACGCCGTTTTCGTTTTCCACCACGCAAGACCATGGTCATTGCCCAGAGCCTGTATGAAGGCGTCAAGCTGCCGCAGGGTAGCATCGGTCTTATCACCTACATGCGAACGGACTCGACACGGGTGGGCGATGCGGCGCTGGGAGAACTGCGCCAGCACATCGCGCGTGTCTTCGGTGACGAATACCTGAACAAGACCGTGCGGGTCTTCAAAGACCGCAAGCGTGCACAAAAAGGGCACGAGGCGATCAGACCGACCAAGATACAGCTCGACCCGGGATCGATAAAAGAACACCTCACCCCGGATCAACTGAAGATCTATACCCTGATCTACAACCGCTATGTGGCATCGCAGATGTCGCCTGCCCGGTATCTCCAGAAAGAAGTCGTGGTCACGAGCCACGGGATCGATTTCCGCTCTGAAGAGATATCACCGGTCTTCCCCGGTTTTCAAGTCGTCAGCGGCGACACGGTCAAACGCGGTTTTGTCCCGGAACTCGCGGTCGGGGACATGACGAGACTGGCGAGCATAGAATTCACCGAGAAAGAAACCGATCCTCCACCCCGGTATACCGAAGCAAGTCTTATTAAAAAACTCGAAGAGAACGGCATCGGCAGACCATCTACGTACGCCTATATCATACAGACACTGTACGACCGTGGGTATGCGACGAAACAGAACGGAAAGATAAGCGCAACCGAACTGGGACTGCAGGTATACGACATTATCATACCGCGCTTCTCCAATATCTTCGAAGTCCCGTTCACCGCCAAGATGGAGGATGAGCTGGATCAGATCGAAACCGGGGATAAGAATTGGCGGGACGTTGTCCGCGAATTCTACGAGCCGTTTGTCGTCACCATGGATAAGACAAAAAAGGACGCGACCCGCATCAAGGAGTCGATCACCGAGAAGGTCGATAAGACCTGTCCCAAATGCGGAAAGCAGTTGATCGTCCGCTGGGGGCGGTACGGAAAATTCCTGGCATGTTCTGGATTTCCAGACTGTAAATATTCGGAAAACCTGCAGAAAGAAGAAACCGACAAAACGTGCCCGGAGTGCGGGAAGCCGTTGATCCTGAGACACGGTCGTTTCGGCCAATTCCTTGCCTGCTCGGGATACCCGGATTGCCGCTATACTGAGAACATTGCCCACGATGTTCCCTGTCCCCTGTGCAACGCAGAAGTGAAGATCATCTCAACCAAACGGGGCAAGATCTATAAATGCGCCGAGTGCGATTTTTCCAGTTTCTATCCTCCGGTCGATGAGAAATGCGAGCGGTGCCACCGCCGCATGGTCGCGCAGAGGAACAAAAAAGTCTGTCCGGTGTGCGACAAAAAACCCAAAAAGAAAAAAAGTGGAAAGAAAGACTGAACCGGGCAAATTCTACTATTTCTACCCGCAAGCCGTGGCGCTGATCGGTGTACGCTCGAACATCATGCCAGCGGCATGGCATACACCGCTTTCCGCAGACCCGCCGCTGTACGGCATCGTCATTTCACCGAAACGGTATACCTATGAACTCCTGCTTAAGGAAACCGGCTTCACGGCGAATTTTCTCGACCTCGAACACGCCGCGATCGCCGCAAAAACCGGCAGTTGTTCCGGCAAAGATATCAGAAAACTGGACGAATTCGGCATCCCCCACAGCCCGGCAGAGACCGTAAACGGTCCAATCCTGGACGACGCGTACGCCGTGTATGAGTGCGAACGGGTCGATGTCCGGGAATACGGTGACCACATGCTCGTCGTGGGACGCATCACCCTGCTGCATTATCGTAAAGACCATGCTGAAGCCGGACAGATCGTGGATGAACATGTATCCAAACCGACCCTGTATTTCGGCAAAGACCGCTATCTCACGATCGACCCGAAAACACTCCAGATCCTGACAGGCAAATAACCATCCGTCCGAGCGTACCGTGAAACTCGGCTTCCACATCTCGATCGCCGGCGGTCTCGGCCAGGTCGTCGCGCGGGCACGCGCGTTCCGCTGCGCAACCTTTCAGATATTCACCCGGAATCCGCGTTCATGGAAGTACAAAGGCCTGGATTTAAAGGAGGCAGCCGTATTTCGAACGGCATGCCGGGCATCCCGCATTGCACCGGTCTTCATCCACATGCCCTATGTCATCAACCTGGCATCGCCGCGCAAGGTACTGTTCAACCGTTCGGTGCGTTCGCTCATCTGTGATCTGGGGCGCAGTCTCGCTATCGGCGCACAATTCGTCATCGCGCACACCGGTTCAGGATCCACCATACATCAGGGTATTGAGGCAATGACCCGCGGTATCAACCAGGCGCTCAAAGCGACAAAGCAAACCGTTGTCCTCCTGGAGAACACGCCCGGCGAAGGACGCGAAATTGGATTTCGGTTCGAACATCTGGCAGCTATCATCAACGGTATCGACGATAAAAAACGCATTGGCGTCGTGCTGGATACGGCACATGCGTTCCAGGCAGGATATGATTTGCGCTCAGAAGATGCCGTCAAGCGCACCTTCGACGAATTTGACGATGTCATCGGTCTCGAGCGCCTCCACCTGGTGCATTTCAACGATAGCCTCACAGAGTACGGGTCGTGCAAAGACCGGCACTGGCACGTGGGTCAGGGCGCCATTGGCAGCGGCATGCGGTATATCATAATTCATGCTGCTCTGAAAAATGTACCATTTATCATGGAAACGCCGAGACAGTCCGATGCCGATGATCGTAGGAACATGGAAACGGCACGGAACTATCTCGGGAAAACATAGACTACCCTGACCTTGATCAAACCCTGTTTAGTTACAAAGCCTTTATTTGTCGGACATTTAGGGGCTTCTGCCCCAAAGTGCCTCTTGACCTTGTTCTGATTATGTATATTATTATACAGTCTAAGGAGGATTAAATTGGCACATGCATATACCCCAGGGTTAAAAGTTCTCGCATACACAGTTCTGAAAAAAGAAAGACGCCTGCCACTCCCGGGTGAAATACTCGTGAACAAGGGTGACACGGTGTCTGCCGAAGACGTTGTCGCACGGACGAACCTGCCCGGAAATGTTCAGACGCTGAACGTTGCTGGGCTTCTGGGTATTTTGCCTGACGAGGTCGAAGAGGCAATGATGAAAAAAGCCGAAGATGAGATCAAGAAAAATGAAGTCATCGCCCAGAGCAAGGGATTGTTTGGCCTCTTTAAATCACAGGTAAAAAGCCCGATTGATGGACTCATAGAGAATATCTCCAAAATAACCGGTCAGGTCATCTTGAGGGAGCCGCCCATCCCGGTCGAGGTCATTGCCTATATCGACGGTGAAGTGACCGACACCATAAAGAAGGAAGGTGTTGTTGTTCAGACCAAGGGAAGTTTCATCCAGGGGATTTTTGGCATCGGGGGAGAAACCATCGGTCCTCTGGCAATGGCGGTAGATGATCCTGACACTGTCCTGACTGAAAAAGATATCGATAAATCGTTCAAGGATAAGATCATTATCGGTGGTTCGATGGTAACCTATGATACGCTCGAACATGCACGCGCGGTCGGCGTAAAAGGGATCGTCGTTGGCGGGATCGAGGACGGCGATCTCAAAAAGTTCATGGGTTATGATATCGGGGTCGCCATCACGGGTTCCGAGAATGTCGGGCTGACCCTGATCGTCACCGAGGGTTTCGGAAAATTGAAAATGGCGGACCGGACGTTCGGACTGCTCAAATCACTCGCTGGTAAGAAATCATCGATCAACGGCGCCACGCAGATACGTGCAGGCGTTATGCGTCCCGAGGTCATTGTGCCGCTCGATATGAAGAAATCAGACAAGAAATCGCGGGACATCTCGACCGGAACCGGACTCGAGATCGGCATGAACGTCCGCATCATACGTGAACCGTTCTTCGGTGCCATCGGCAAGGTCGTAGAACTTCCGATCGAGCTCGCTAAGATCGAAACCGAAGCCCATGTTCGGGTTCTGAAGGTTGAACTGGATGATAAAAAACAGATCACTCTCCCTCGAGCAAACGTCGAAATAATAGAAGAATAATATCTGGAGGATTTTGTGGTTGCAATACTTCTCGCAGTTCTCTCCACATCCGGAGTGAACTCATTATTACTGCCCTCTTCACCGAGCGGCGTTACAACAAGTTTCAGTGCATCGCAGGATGCCGAAGCGATATTCTATAATCCTGCGAACTTCGAAGGCGGTGAGAACTACCGCATATGGACGTCATACAACCGGTTTTACCTTGATATGCAGAGCGTCAGCCTCGCCGTTGTCAAGCGGATCAAATCGATACATCTCGGCATCGGTTTTATCAATTTTGATTACGGCGATATCGAATTGCGGCCAGATTACCCCACGGAAGATTCGGTCGCCTATTACTCGGCCAATGACTTCAGCATCATCCTGGGAGCGAGCGCCAATCTTTCGCCGGAAGGAAGGATCGGCCTGAACGTCAAATACATCTCTGAGTCGATCTATATGTACAGCGATTACGGCATAGCCTTTGACCTATCTTTCGCGTACAAAACGGACAAGGCGGGCATAACCCTCGGCGCAGCCAATTTCGGTTCCCGTATCACATTGCGGAATCAATCCGTTAATCTGCCTGCCCGACTCAGTGCCGGATTGTCATATCGTATCAAATCGGTCACAACGAGCGCTGACGTGCATTACCTCATCAACAATGGTGTTTACGAATTCGGGGTGGGGCTTGACGTTCCAGTCCATGATATGATAATCGTGAGCGGCGGTGTCAATTACCGCGAATCACCGTACCCGGCGTTCGGTCTCTCGATCATGCCCGGTGCTCTCATCATCAAATACGGGGGAAGTTTCTATCCAAAAGACCTGGGGATGATCAATTCCCTCGGGATCGGGTTTGAATTCTGATGAATGGTATATGGCTTGATTTTGAACGACCGATCGTTGAACTCGAGAGAAAGATCGAGGAACTGAAAGGTCTGCAGGGCGTTGAAGAAGAAATCCAACGCCTGAAAACGCAAGCCGAAAAACTGAAAAAAAGGATCTATTCCAATCTCAACCGCTGGCAGCACGTACAGCTGGCGCGGCACCCGCGAAGACCGTACCCGCTCGATCTCCTCCCGCTGATGACCCAGGATTTTGTCGAACTGCACGGCGACCGGCGCTTTGGCGATGATCCGGCGGTTGTCGCCGGTATCGCGACTATCGACGGACACCGCATCGCGATCGTTGCGCAGCAAAAAGGGCGCGATACCAAAGAGAAGATACGCAGGAATTTCGGCATGCCTCATCCCGAGGGATTCCGGAAAGCCTTGCGCATCATGAAGATGGCGGCAAAATTCAGCCTGCCGGTGGTCACGATGATCGATACGCCCGGCGCATATCCTGGTGCCGATGCCGAAGAACGGGGTCAGTCCGAGGCAATAGCGACCAATCTCTTTGAATGCGCAACGCTGCCGGTGCCGATCCTGGTGATCATCCTCGGCGAGGGAGCCTCTGGTGGTGCCATCGCCATCGGTCTTGGTGACCGCGTCCTCATGTGCGAAAATTCATTTTATTCGGTCATTTCGCCTGAAGGATGCGCATCGATTCTCTGGCGTGATTCTTCGAAAAATAAGGAAGCCGCCGAAGCGCTCAAGATCACCGCCCAGGACCTGAAGACCCTCGGCATCATCGATGATATCATTCCCGAACCTGTGGGCGGAGCACATATGGATTTTAAACTGACGGCGCAGAACGTGAAAAAAGCGATCATACAAACACTCGACGAACTCAGCAGCGAGCCGCAGGAGGAACTGCTCACCCGGCGCGTCGAAAAATTCAGAAAAATGGGTGCGGTGAACGAGTAATGGCTTTACAGGGTAATCTCGATGACTTTGAATTGACCGATGTCTTTCAATTGATCCAGCTCGGTCAAAAAGACGGTGGTTTGAGGATACAATCAGACACCGATGTCGGCATCGTCTACTTCAAAGGTGGCATGGTCGTGCATGCAAAAACCAATCAATTGCTTGGTGAGCCAGCGATCGACATCATTCTCAGCTGGAAGAAAGGACGCTTCATCTTCAATCCCGCGGAAGAGACCCTGGAGCATACGGTCGACCTGCCCATCCAGCAGGTAATACTCGAAGCTGCCCGCCGGATCGACGAGATGAACAAAATCCAGAAACTCATTCCCTCGGTCAACGTCATCGTCAAGATCGTTGAGGTACCGGATGCAGGTGTGGAAAAGATCAATCTCAAACCAGAAGAATGGAAGGTACTTAGTTTTGTCGACGGGTCGCGTGCTATCAAGGAAATCGCAACCAAGGCGAACCTCTCAGAATTCGAAACCTGCCGAATCCTTTATGGGTTGACGTCTTCCGGGCTCGTTACGATCACAAAACCGCCGGAAACTAAACCCCTCCCCCAACCGCGGAAAGAAGAAAAAAAGGAAGGCGGCGGTTTATTCGGTATATTTAAAAGAAGGTAACCAGACACATCTATACTGAAAGTTTGTCCCCCCAAAGAAGATCCCTATAGATCCTCGATCAGTTTGATAAAATCCTTGTACGGAATGGCTGTCCAGGATTCTGCGGCAACAGCCCCGCCGGACAGGCTTATCATCGATACCTTGGCAGCAGACTGTTCATTCGGCGCCTCATAAATATCCAGAAAGTCATACGGACCGAGCAGGGCATAATGGGCGATAAACTTTACGTCCGGGCAGTTTTTCTTCACTTTTTCCAGCCACATTCTTCCTATTTCGGCTCGTTTTTTGAGGTTTTTTGTCAATTCCGGGGAGAGTTTGGTGACAAGGATATAGGTAGACATAGTACCTCCTTTTCGGGATTATACATGACCTTCATTCTGTGTCAAGTCCAGGAGCACCCTGCCTTGACATTCCGGAGAGAACGCGTATAGTAGAAATGACCAAAGCGGCTATCATGAAAAAAATAAAGCACATTCAAACGTTCGGGTTCCAGCCGGGTAGGATTCTTGCCGGGAAATATGAGGTGGTTTCGTTTCTCGGCAGCGGATGGGAAGGAGAGGTCTACCGGGTACGTGAACGGGAAAGCAAGATAGAACGCGCCGCTAAATTTTTCTTCCCGCAGCGGAATATAGCAAAAAGAGCAACGAAATTCTACGCTCGAAAACTGCATAAGTTGCGCAACTGTCCAATTCTCATCCAGTACCATACACAGGAACGCATAACTTATCGTCGCATGCCCATACTCTTCCTCGTATCGGAATTTGTCGAAGGCGAACTCCTCAGCACCTTCCTGAGGCATCAGCCCGGCAAGAGACTCACGGTATTCGAAGGACTTCACCTCCTGCATGCGCTTGCTGCCGGCATCGAATCGATACACCGAGCCCGCGAATACCACGGGGATCTGCACGACGACAATATCATTATCCAGCGGCAGGGCCTTACCTTCCATGTGAAGGTCGTCGACATGTACTACTGGGGCGCACCCAATGCTGATAATATCCGTGACGATGTGTGCAATCTCATCCGCATATTTTATGACGCCATCGGCGGTGCACGCTGGTATGCAAAACACCCGCGGGAAGTAAAGAAAATTTGCTGCGGTTTGAAGCGAAGTCTCATTATAAAAAAATTCCGCACCGCAGGGCATCTCCGCCGCTACCTCGAAACCATGCAGTGGTACACATAAATCCCCGGAATTTTTCTACTCAATAAACCATTAACCATGACAAAGACGTACGTGGCAACATTCATTCCCGGATTCAGCAAACTCGTGCGTGAATTACTTATGTATCATTTTCCTGACACCAGAACATCCATACTCCTCGATGGATTGACCGTCTTCAGCACAGTTTCTGATCCGACGCGCCTGATGTATTTCAACAATATCTTTCTCTTGTTGCACGTGTTCCCCACGTGCGGTGCACAGCCTATGCATGAAATGCTGAAGTACATCGCTCGCTCCAAAAAGGCGGCGCGTACGATTGCCATGAACAGACCATCCCCGGGTGCATCGTTCCGCATCGTTACATCCCGCGAAAACAGACTGGTTGCGGTCGACAACAGAATGCTCGCGCGTGCGGAAAAACATTTGACAGCCGAAACCGGTATGAAGGTCAACCGGAGCCGACCAGACATTGAACTGTGGTGCTTGTATAGACGAGAAGGCACCGGTTTTTTCATGATGAGACTGACCAAACACGCGACCACACAGCGAATGCTGCACAAAGGCGAGTTGAGACCAGAGCTTGCCGGACTACTCTGTGCCCTGTCTGAACCTCGGGACAGCGATGTCTTTGTTGATCCATTCTGCGGTTACGGCAGCATCCCGCTGGCACGAGCGCAATTGGCACCATACAGAACGATCCACGCATTGGATAATGATATGCACATGGTCACGTATCTAAAGAAAAAACTCCAGACACGCGACATACCATATCCCTCGCGATCCATCCGGGTAGGACACTGCGATGCCCTCCATCTTGATACATTCGAGGATAACAGTGTCGATAAGATCGTCACCGACCCGCCGTGGGGAATTTTCGATGCCAAAAAGACGAATGGTATCGACCTTTTTTATCGCGATATGCTCGGAGAATGCATCAGGATCCTTAAAACTTCCGGGATACTCATTATTCTCACCGCTCAAAAAGAACTCCTGGGTAATTCTGTGGGGTATTACAGCGACATCCTCGAGATCGCTGACACCTATCACATACTCGTTGCCGGAGAAAAGGCGG
Source organism: Caldifarciminota bacterium (assembly GCA_020341755.1). GTDB lineage: Bacteria > Hydrothermota > Tepidihabitantia > SM23-42 > SM23-42. Next base: position 1,565,001 of record CP070834.1, read on the forward strand.
CAGTGTACAAATGTAAAAAGGTGAACGTCTAGATGTCACGAAGTCCGTTTCGTCGAAGGGCAACGTTTTGTTTATTTATTTTAATAACGCAATAACTAATAACCTAACAACGAACCAATGTTGAGAGTAGAACGTACTTGCAGTGATTCAGAATATCAGAGATATATTTGGATACAGTGACGGTATATTCAGAGTCCTGAAGTAATGCTCATGTGTATGACCGGACTGGTCATCTTTTGCGCTGAAGCGACTACCTTTCTTTGCGGAATACAACGGTTTGCACATGCCCTGTCTTGTTTCTGTTTTAAACATTTATTCACACGCACTCTGCATTTCCGGTCACGTGAATCTGCCGCCGCGTGGAACATCTTCTCGGAATAACATAAAACAGAGAGAACGCTCATTGTCCGGTCTCCTGCGCGGCCGACTCGATGATCTGCAGCAGGTGTGCGGCACGCTCTGGGTCGATGTTTTTCAGTGACGTGTACTGATCAATGGCGACATCCCGGTTACCGCGAGCAGCATAGGTAAGTGCGAGGTTGAAATACGCATCGGCAAAATCCGGTTTCAGTTGTATGGCTTTTGTATATGATTCTATTTCATTTTTATGATGTCCGATGCATCCGTAATTTATGCCAAGAAGAAAATGTGCTTGCGCCCAGTCCGGCTCCCTGTTCGTCACAGCATCGAGCGCATCGATCGCCTCATCGTGTTGCATCAGGTTCGTGTAGGCTACGCCGATACCGTACAGCACATGCGCATTCACCGGGTCGATATCCTGTGCCAGTCTGAGAACCGCCAGTGCATTTCTGTAATCCCCGAGACTGACGTATGCAAGGCTCAACTCGCAGTACCCTTTGACGAAATGCGGTCGCAATGATATGAGCTTCCTGAGTACCCTGATCGCATCCCGGTATTCTTCGAGGTTATTGTACGTGATGCCCAGGTTGTAATATGCCTCCGAATAATCCGGTTTAAGTTTGATCACTTCTTCAAAGGCTCGGGCACCCGTCGTATATTCTCCTGTCATGCACAGGGCGACACCAAGCCCGCAATATGCTTCGCTGCACTCAGGCTGCAGCGCTATCGCTTTACTGAAGGCATTTACCGCATCATCGTAGCAGCCAAGCTGCTCATAGCAGATACCGATCTGTGTATACAGATCGGCACAATCCGGGTCGATACCAACCGCACGGTCCAGGTACCGCAAAGCGGTCGTATGAATACCTCTACTTGCGTACTCAAGACCCGTGCGATACATACCTGCGGCTTTGAAGAAATCGTCGTCCTTATTGCCGGCATGCCACCGATCGAACGTTATCCCCTGGGAGGAATTGAGACTTAGTATGGCGCGAGCGGGAATAGCGAAAAATGACCAGTCGCCGTCGATCACACATCGGTACGTGGCGATACCGATCAACTCTCCAATCATGTTCACTACCGGACTACCACTTGCACCAGGATATACCGGAACCGTCATGTGCACGACCGTGCCATATGGCAGTGCTTCTTTGGTGTCGATCACAGCACCGCGATATACTGTGCGTCCCTGTTCAATGGTATTGGCAATCATGAAAACACTGTCTCCGCTGCAGGCATGCCCGCTGTTGATAACAGCGGTGTGCGGCAGGGTACCATCTATGCCCACATGCACGAGGATCAAATCGCGTTCCCGATCTTCAGCGATTATATACTGGATGTCGTACACACAACCGTCATACATTTCCACTTCAGCATGGTGAACACCATCGAGCACGTGCCAGTTGGTGACGAGGTCACCCTGTTGGGTTATGAAAAATCCGGTACCGTGTTTGACATTCCTCCCGCTCCTTGAGTACGCTCGTATCAGGACTGTAGCCTGCTGCATCGACTGTATGATATCATGGCTATCCGTTGTCTCAGGGATATTTCCATACAGTACGGCGACACAGGCTATGAGTATGAGAGAAATGTTACGTAATTTTGTAGTTTTTGAGGAATGAAGGTTTCTGGTAGTGACCATCTGTCGCATATGCACGTGCACGTCACCTCCGTGTTATGTGGTATTATAGGGGGAATTGTGAAAAATCTGTGAAAACTAACGTACGGTACCGAGGTGTTTAACATACAGCCGCGCCCATATAAAGGTGAGTAGAGCACCCATGCTGTTGCCGATGACGAGCCCCCACCATACACCCGGCAGCCCGATGTTCAGGACGAGCGCAAGCGTATAGGAGATCGGAACCACGAACATGATCGTCCGCGCGATCGTCGCGGTAAGTGAATAAAAGCCCTTGCCCACACCCTGGAACATCGCTGATGACAGCATACCGAGCGAGATCATCGGGTAAAACACGAATAGGATACGGAGGAATACCACGAGATCGTGGGCTATACGGGCTGCCTCCTGGGTGCGTGTGAACAACTGCGTGATTTGCGGTGCGAGCATATAGGTCAATGCGGCGATACCGAGTTCGATAAAGACCCCGATCTTGACTGCATAGCCATGGGCAATCCCCAGTTTACCGTAATCACGTCCGCCATACGCAGCACCCGATACCGAGGTCACTGCGGTCGCAATACCGATCACCGGTAGTATGGCGAACATGGCGACACGCCAGCCGGTCGTATATACCGCCACACCGTCAGTGCCGCCTGCCCTTACCACGATTATGTTCAAGAAAAAAACCGATAACGCCATGGACATTTGCTGTATCGAAGACGGCAGCCCGACTTTAAGTATATCATATATAATGTGCCGGTCAAAACGGAAGTTGCGTATACTGATGGTAACATAGGTGTCCTTTCTCAGACACAACCAGTAAAACAGCATGCAGCCGGTAACGCTCAGCGATATCAACGTTGCCCATGCCGCACCCGGGACACCGAGTTTGAGCGTGTAGATAAAGATGGGATCGAGAATGATATTCAAACCCGCACCGATCATCATGGCGAACATGGCGCGCTTGACATCGCCTTCGGCGCGGAGAAGCGCCCCAGCATTGTGTGAGAAAAAAATGACGATAGCACCGGCGAATAAAATGCGCGAATACGATGCAGCGACCGGAGCGACAACCCCCGCACCCATTCTTCTGTATATCGCTTCAATGAAAATGAAGAATGGAATCGTCATGACAATACATACCATGAGCATTAAAACCATGGTGTGGGCAGCGACCTTGTCAGCACCGGTCTTGTCATGTGCGCCGATCCTGCGGGATACTGCCGACCCGCCGCCAACACCCAATCCATTTGCCAGCGCCATGATCATGATAAAGAACGGAAAGAAAAACCCTACTGCCGAGAGTGCATCAGCACCGAGTCCTGCGACCCACAGTGCGTCGACGAAATTATATATGGTTTGTACCGACAATGCGATGATCATGGGAACTGATAATTTGATGATCGCCTTTTTCGGATTGCCGAGCAGGGTGGCAACACCCTCGGTGTGTTTGGGTTGTGATGGGTTGTCCTGTGCGGGATCCATAAGCACGTAGTATACCGATTCACATGCAAAAGTCAATGCAGCTTTACGTTACTGAATACTTCAATGGTGGTTTGGAGTATGAAAGATTATCTAAAACTATTCAGTGCAGCGGAATTGTTCCTCGACCCTGTCGGCGTCGAGGGTTTCGTCGAGATAGCGCTTCATGAAATTATTTTCTATGTTGGGACACACCTTGCGTCGGGCAATACGCCGAATGTTCAACAGGTTCCTGACTGATATATTATCGGTCGTGATGTTCTTGCCACTCGTCCCGCAGGCAAGCATGAGTGATGGATTAAGCTTGTTGAACGTCCCGCCGAGTGCCCCCTGCGATGCGGGTGTATTCACCAGTATACGTCCCGCATTCATGACCGCAGCAAAGTACTCGATCTTATCCTCACGTTTCGAAAAGATACTCGCGGTGTGCCCCAGACCACCGTGACGGTTGATCTGGCGGCACAGTTCAATTGCTTGCTCGAAATCATCAGCCACATAGAATGCAAGGATGGGTGCCAGGATTTCCAGGGACAGGGGCGATTGTATACCTACTTCATCTAACGGTGCGATCAGGATGCTCGTATCAGGTGGAACACGTATGTCCGCCATTTCCGCGATCCTTGCAGCAGATTGACCGATAACCTCTACGCGCATCACCTTGTTTTCAGTATTGAATGCGACCGGCTCCACACGTTTAATCTCATCATTGGATAAGAAGTATGCCTTGTGCTTTTCGAATTCCTGAATGACCTGGTCAACATTGTACCTATTTGTGACGATCGCCTGTTCGCTCGCGCATACCGTTCCGCAATCAAATGTTTTTGAATAGACGATCTGGTCGACGGCAAAAGCAACATCTGCGGATTTGCCAATATAGACCGGCACATTTCCCGGACCAATACCGATCGATGGATTACCTGATCTCTGCGCGGCTCGCACGAGCTCGACCGAACCGGTTGCCAGGATGAGATTTATTCTTTGATGTGCCATCAGGGTCTTGACCTCGTCCCTGGTCGCGGTCTTGATCCATTGAACACTGTTTTCCGGCGCCCCGGCACGTCTCGCTGCCTCATATGCGATACGTGCCGCCTCTACCGAACACTTTCGTGCCGAACCGTGCGGTTTGATAATGATTGGATTGCGGGACTTCATGGCGATCAGGATCTTGAACAGAACAGTCGAACTCGGGTTAGTGATCGGCGTGACCGCAAAGATGGGACCGACCGGCTCGGCAACCTCGACGATCTCCTTGTCCGGATCTTCGGCAATGACACCTACGGTTTTTATATCTTTTATGTCCTGGTACACATACAAGGTCGCAACGACATTCTTGAAAACCTTGTCCTGCCACCTGCCGAGTTTGGTCTCTTCGTATGTGCATTTGGCTAAATCTATACGATTATCAAAACCTGCTTTGAAAACCGCTTCAGTAATCCGGTCGGTCTGCCCCTGATCAAAAGTTCGGAACTCTTCGGCAGCTTTCACCGCATTGTTGACGATCGTATCGATATCGAGTCCCGGCGTACGGTATTCTCCCTTCATGGTATGACATTAATATTAGAAAGAAATTACGGAATGTCAAGATAACATCTCTCACGTGGATCTTCAGGTATCAAGTAATTGACATGACGCTGTTGTATCCTATAATAGTATGCATGATTGTGAAATAAGATGAGTATCACTGATATATTAGCACATCACGACCTAATATTGAAAGAGGGTGCTATCATCGAAGTGCTGCGGCGTTCACACAATGTGACACTGCATCCCCGTCTCGAAAACGTCTTGCTCGTATATGATGCGGCAGGCAAGCAGGCGCTGTCACAGATATATAATGAGTACATCACCGTTGCACACAAAGCCGGCATTCCCATCATGATATGCGCACCGACCTGGCGGGCGAACAAAGAACGGCTGGCAGAGGCAGATGAATCACGTAATGTCAACAAGGATGCGGTCGCGTTCATGAAACACGTACGCAGCACCTGGAGGGAGTGGCAGGATAATATACTGATTGGTGCTATAACAGGCTGCAAAAATGATGCGTATAAACCGGATGAGGGTCTGACGACCCAGGAAGCGTACGATTTTCATTCCTGGCAGATAGATAAACTCGTAGAAGCCGGTGTCGATTATCTTATTGCCGAAACCCTGCCGTCTGCTCAGGAAGCCGCAGGTATTGCACGGGCTATGTCAAAGACCCGTATCCCGTATTTTATCGGGTTCGTCATAAATACGGAAGGCACGATCTTCGACGGCAGCACCCTCGAGCACGCCTTCAATGTAATAGATACACTGTGCGATCCTGCACCGGTAGGTTTTGTCATATGCTGTTCCTATCCATCGTTTCTGAATGCTGGCAAACAGCCTGACTCGGTACTCTCAAGACTGGTTGGCTATCTGGCGAACGCATCGTCAAAGAGCCAAACAGACCTGGATGGTTCAACCTCTCTCCAGATCGACGACGTAGCAGACTGGGGCAAAAGGATGATCGCATTGAATAAAAACTACGGCGTGAAGATCCTCGGCGGCTGCTGCGGAACCGACGCCCGGCATCTTCAATATATTGTAGATAATATCAGTATATAGATTCCTCTCGTATCATTTCTGTTACTCATTCGGGGTGATATGCCCGAGATGATGATCTAGAAAATTCTCGATTTTCACCATCAACTCGACTGTTTTTTCCTCATTGGAAAAAGCATGTCCTTCTCCCGGAATGAGAACATATTCATATTCTTTGCTGTGCTTATTCAGTTCTTCGACCATTTGCTCTGATTGTCTCATTCTCACCCGTGAATCATTTACTCCCTGGGCAATGAAAACAGGAACCTTGATATTTTCAACATGGAAGACCGGACTCGTTTGATACATCTGAAGGCTGTCCTTCACGGGATCTCCCCACCGTTCATTTATCTGTTCAAGAAATGGCTTCCAGTATGCTGGAAACCCTTCGTAGAGCGTGAAATAGTTAGATATCCCCCACAGATCAACACCGCACGCATACAGATCCGGGGTGAATGTTATCCCTGCCAGAGCTGCATACCCTCCAAAACTCCACCCGAATATCGCTATCCGTTCAATATCTGCAATGCCATTTTTAATCAACCAGTTCACCCCATCCGTGATATCATCCTGCATTTTTAATCCCCACTGCCGGAACCCCGCTCGTAAGAATTTTTTCCCATAACCGGTTGAACCCCGAAAATTAACCTGAAATACTGCATAACCCCGGTTCGCAAAAAACTGTGTACGTGCATCGAAACCCCATGAGTTGCGCCATTGGGGACCGGCATGAACATGAACGATAACGGGGAGATCCTTGCCTTTTGTACCTTTTGGTAGCGTTAAATAGCCATGTATTGTAAAACCGTCGCGTGCCATGTATTGCACGGGCTGCATAGCTGCCATGTCATCCTCATCCAGCCACGGAGAAACTGTATGCAAGAGCTTCACCTTGTTAGATTCCCGATCGTACAAATAGTATACACCGGGCATGCGATCACTGCTCGCTTTAATAATCACTCTATTAAAATCATCGGTCGACGATTCAAATTCTATCTCGTAGTCCCCGATCACGGTACGCACATTA
>CP070834.1:1572155-1580117 GCA_020341755.1 Caldifarciminota bacterium
GAGGAGAACCTCGGCGAAGGTGTGGAGATCGGTATCTGTGTTTTCGGTTTTTCCGTATGGCATCCGCTCGTGCGTGAGGGGCAGATCATCGAAAAAATGGGAGAGCACGTAGATGTGCTGTACCCGATGCTGTACCCATCGCATTTTGGCAGAAATTTCAAACGGGAGGTCAATGAATACTGGCGCAATTACTGGATATATTACGATTCGGTTCAGGAGGCGCTGGAGAAACTGCCGGCAGGTGTTAGGGTGATACCTTTTGTGCAGGCGTTTGACTACCTCGCAGACACATTTGACCAATCATATGTCTCTGCACAGATGTTCGGGGCTTTATGGTCGGGTGCTCATGGTGTCGCCTTGTGGCATGCTGGCGGCGACTATGCTATTTCCTGGGAGCCCCTTTCGTGGGTACGTAATTTACTCCGACAGAGAGCCGTTCAGATGATCCTAAATAGCCATATGAAAGGAGCAGGGCTGCGATATCCAGGTACAGATCCTGAGCGAGAACAAGCTCAACAGAGAATCCAGCGGAAAAGCCTGACCACGCTCCCGCCTCGTATCCTGATTGATAGCCCACCATTATGGCAAAACCAGCGAACCGATCTTGACCCAGTGACGCCATAAAATCCGGCGCCCGGATACGGACCTCACCACCGACCGAATAGGTGGGCGAGACATCCGGGTAGATAGAATAATCAAAACTCAATGTCAGCATATTCTCCCAGAAGGGAATTTTAACCGCGAGCCCCTGACGGAAATTGAGCGGCGGGTATTCCAGGCGCTCGATGAATTTTCGCGGTGTACCAACATGCTTGACGACCGTCCCGAAATACAGGTAACGGTAGACATTGATGAGTATCCCGATATCGGCGAGTACGCCGTAGGCACTGTAGGTATATAATTGACTGCGAATGACCTTCACCGCAGCACCGACCGCCATTATCGGTTTTTTCTTTCTCCCGAATGCCCTGCCATATCCGATATTGAGCAGCATGTCGGAATTCCTGAACTCATCACCTATCTCACCACGTTCTGAATATTCAACGTCGGTTGCCGTGAGATAAGAAAGCCCGAATCCGAGCGTACCACGGTTTTTGCCCAGGGGCACGGCTGATGTTAGATTATAGTATTCCCAGTAATCGAGGTGATTCATCGCCATGCCGGTGGCATAGTAGGACCCGACGATACCGAGTCCTGATGGGTTCCAGAACACGGCATTCCCGTCGTCGCTGATCGCGGTGAAGGCGTTGCCCATGGCAACCGGCCGCACGCCGATGCCCAGTTTCACGAACGTATAACCGGTCGCTCCGGGCTCCCACAGTTGGCTGATTATGATGAGCGAAAGCGCAATGAGACTATGCATGAACACCGTGCTTGTTTACGAACCCCGACTATATTATTTGAATTTATCCTTAAGTTTTTTCAGGACCCCGGGCAACGTCGTGTATTCCATATCGGAAAGGGGCAGGCGCTGCGGCTCGAACGGTCCGTGTCGGCGTATATAGTTCGCCACTTCGTTCGCCTGCTTGCGTGCCAGGTCGAAGCTGACATCGGCGAACATATCGCGCGGTCCGACGAGTGTCCCGTTGTTGATCTGGAATCCAAGCGCAATGACGCGCGGTGGTCCGTCGAACCGGGTCGGATGGGCATCTTCTACTGATACGGGCATGAACGGTCCCCAGTGTGAGCCGCGCATCCATCCAGAAACCATGTAGGACATGGAGAACGGCTCCAGCACCTCGCCTACCGCGGGCAGACCGCTCTGGCAGCGGACGATCATGACCGGGTCATCCTTGCCCACGTATCGTCCTGCCATGAGATTGACCTTCTGGGTCGATGACGCCGCGGCGACCTCACCCGATTTCTTAAAGATGTTTTTGATCACGTAGTGCTCGGACGCGCCGATGAGGCAGAGGAGATCGTACATATCCTCGGGTGAGTTGAGTTTTACGGTTTTGTTCTCGAATATGTCGAGCACGTCGAAGGTAAAACCCTCGTGCATCGAGGGATCGATAACGAGGCCTATGGTGTTGAACGGATCCGCGAACATTTTGTACAGCGGCATGTTCCAGGCGCCCGGTGATGTCTTGTCGGCGGCAAAGATGATGACCGGTTCGCTCTTTCTCTCTTCGAACATGATCTCGGCGACCCCGGGGCCCATTCCCTTGACGTTTCCGGCAAATGCATCGGACAGGAGGTCCTGACCCGCGCCGTATAGTTTCAACTGCTTGGCTACCTCGGTACATGCGACGAAGATATCCCATGCCATTTTGTGTATGTCACCGTTGTCATACCCGAGCCGGTGCGTCATGATGAGGTCAAGATCATCACCGCAGGCGGTAACGTGGAAATCGACAATGGTTCCCTTGCTCTTGTGCTCTTCCAGCATCTGGATCGCCTTCGTGATGAGGTTGGGATGCATGCTCGAATGCCCAACATACCCGCCCACATCCGCCTTAATTACACTGATCGTAATTTTGTCCATTACTTCCTCCTTTTTGCACGATTGCCTGATATTATATATAGATTTCAGAGGGTGTCAATTGTGCGTGTTGAGCGGTGCGACAAGCAGGATGTAGGTATAATATGGGAGTTGACATAAGTGTGCGTAGACTGTATAATGAAGTAACGAGGAGGTATGAATTCTGCAGTATTTTGCGGGGTCATGCCTTTTTTGTTTGGCAAAAGGAGGTGATAGTGGTGCCGCTATACCGCAAACTCAATGGTACTGACACGTGGCACTGGTGTAAGAACTGTACTAAGTGGCCAGAATTCCATTATGAAAATAAATACCTGATGGGCAGAGAACGACCGAAAACCGGGGAATTGTGCGAAGAGTGTAAGGCAAAGGAAATACGAGGTGGCTGCAGGACGTAACTAGTTGTTGATATTGTGTTTTTTCATCTGCGTTGATTAATGTAAAAGACAGGAGACATAACCATGAAATGGTACAAGATCCATTTGGATGTAAAACAAATTGTAGAAGGACATCTCCTGAAGATCCACCACCAGTTTACCATCCTGTGGGAGAAAAATAACTTTCCAGAGAATGCAGCAATGTTTTCTGACACGTTAACCGAAGAAGGAGAGAATATCTACTTCACACCAGGGTCACGTGATTTTATACAAGGCATACTTTTACAGTACCCGGGTGAAGAAATCAAAGCCCCGCGAAGAAATGAAATCGGATTGTTGGCCGGGCATGCCGATGCGTGGAAATAATATGGATGACCATGATAAAAGGGGGGGTGAGGGGAAGTAGGTACAGGGTAAACTGATTGGATGAGAGGGTGTGAAATCTGTAGTCCGCTACAGGGGTCATGCCTTTTTTTTATTCTGGAAAAACCGCAGGAATAACTGAAATTACGGCAGATAGTGAGAATCCAGTGCCGACGACACAGAAGAGCGTTATCAGGATCCTCTATAATTATTTTCCTCATCATGCAAGTTACCCCTTGACAATAGTACTATATCGTATTATACTATATAGTATAAATAACAGGAGGATATATGGACGAGAAAGACATACGAGACGCCAGCCTGGAACTGCTGGAATCGGTTGATGAAGTATACGTGACGACCATCGATGAGGATGGCTACCCGCAGACAAGATGCATGTTCAACCTGCGCAGCAAGAAAAGATTCCCCAAGCTGATCGATATCTTCAATGACCATAAAGAGGATTTCATGGTACTGTTCACGACCAATACTTCATCCGAAAAAATCGCTCAATTGAAAAGAAATACTGCAGCGTGTCTCTACTACTGTCAGCCGGATAAATTCCGGGGCCTTATGTTTTCTGGAGATATCGAGATCCTGGATGATCCCGACATTCGAGAGGCGTTGTGGCATGAAGGCTGGGAGCGTTATTACCCGAAGGGACCGCATGATCCGGATCATACGGTACTGCGCCTGTATCCAAAAAAAGCTAAGGGTTGGTATGAGAGCCGAACGTTCGCCTTCAGACTGAAGGAGGTAACGTGAAACGACAGCGTCACGGAGGATTTCTTATTGCGAAAATTCATCAAATAGCCGGTCGGATCTTCGGTAAAAAATTGCGGAATGCTGGTATTGACCTGAACCCTGCGCAGGGTCGGATCATATTCGTGCTCTGGCATACTGATCGGATCCCGATCAGCGAACTCGCACAGAAAACATCCCTGGGTAAGTCGACCCTTACCAGCATGATCGACCGGCTCGAGGCATCCGGCTATGTAACCCGCATCCCTTGTTCTGAGGACCGCCGTGAAATACTCATAGAACGAACAGATAAGGATAAGGCATTTGAGAAGATATACACAAGGTTATCCGGAGATATGACCCGGCTTTTCTATCACGGATTCAGCAATAAAGAGATCAGTCAGTTCGAAGATTGTCTCGTCAGAATATATGAGAATCTCGCCGGTTATGAGGCCCAGTCAGGGAGTAGGTGATTTAAAATAACGAAAAGGAAAATGTAATGAGCAAACCCAAGAACCGTAATGGGATATCAGAAGAGATCATCGCATGCGAGCGCGCAGCGCTCGATCGATGGGGCAGAGGCGATCCCGGGGGATTCACCGAGATCAGTGCTGATGAAGTAACCTATTTTGACCCGGGTACTGAAAAACGGGTCGACGGGATTGGATCGTTAAGACAGCTGTACGCTCCGATAGAGGGAAAGATAAAAATCGATCGGTACGAGATGTTGAACCCCAAAGTACAGGTACACGGCGACACAGCAGTACTCACCTTTAACCTCATTGACTATACAGGCCGCCCCGAAGGATCACGTGCTGAAGGTCACTGGAATGCGACAGAAGTATACTGCCGTATCAATGGCCAGTGGAAGATAATTCATACGCACTGGTCTTACACTAAGAAATCGTCTTAAAGATGAATGAAGCAGGATTGTATGACCGGTATTATACTCGTCCTAATTGTTTAGTCTAGGTTATTCGCTTCAACCAAAAATCAAAGGACCGACCCGGGACAAAGATATCAATGCCTGTTGATTGCTCATCAAGGGCGTTGGCGATCGAATGTGGTTCATCAGGCTCGAAATAGACAGCATCACCGGCTTCGAGGACCGATTCTTCACCTGCTCCGTTTTTGATGATCATCCTGCCCTTTATTACTACACAGACCTGTCCCTGTGGATGTTCGTGCAGCGGCGATGAGTGTTTTGGCGGTTTCTCGAAGTACTCGACCGATATATTTTTTTCACCGCATATGCTTGCCCGCAGCCAGCCTTTTTGTGGTTCGTACTTGTCGGCATCTTTAAAGTGTATGACCCGCACTTACAACCTCCTGTTGGCTATTTATGTTTGGATATGCATAGAACACTCTCAACATCTGAAGTATGCTATGGGTGAGAGTGGCTACGAGTATTTATTCCGAAAAAAATCAGCGCATGAGCAGCAGTTTTTGAGTCAATAGGCTTGAACCCCTTTTGAGGTTCACCAGATATACACCAGTTGGTAGATCTTGACGTATATCCCATGTAATTTCTAATGTACCGGTCTCAGCATAATCATGAAATGGTGATGCAACATGTCTTCCATCTACTGTATATACATCAACCTGGATGAAACTTGATTCAGCAAGACGGCTCCTAAACACGACACGATTCACGGCAGGATTGGGCGAGATTGTAAATTCATGCGCCTGTATGACCTGGCTGCCGTGTTCAGCCACGCCTGTGGGAGTTACATTCTCGCGCAAGAAGACCGAACCGTAGTAATCGCACGTTATCATATCGAGATCTGCGTCGCCGTCCCAGTCGGCAAACGCAATACGGGGCGGATTGCCGTTTAGAAATGTCTGCGAATCCGGCAGCACAAGATAGATGTATTCCTCGAATGCAGGATTCGCGTTGGTCCCGGTGTTGGAATAGAACCGGATGTCGCTGTACCACCCGCCGAGGACCATGTCATTTTTGCCGTCGAGGTCGAGGTCCTGCAGAACCGGTATGGTCCGCCAGTAACTGAGCGGACTGCCATTGAACAGAACCGGGGTCGAGTCCTGGAAAACAGGTGCCTCATTCGTACCTTGATTCAGGTAGACGAAGACATTACAGGTTGAGTAAATGCCTTCCTGCCCGACGAGAAGGTCTTTCTTACCGTCGTCGTTATAATCACAGACATAGGGCCAGGAATTATTATCGGTTTGAATATCTATACCGTTAGACTGTATGCGTCCGGCATTGGTCAGATCCCCGGTTGGGGTCCTCTTGAAAAAAGTGAAATAGCCATACCGTTCACCAGCGACGAGATCAAGATAACCATCTTCATTCCAGTCGCAAACTGCGACCGTTGCACCTTGACATCAGCCATAACTCAACATGATAGCCGACCCGTCTGCCTGGAGATATTCGAAATTGCCGAACGTGGGATTGTAATGCGTGCCAGTATTCGTATAGAAGCGGATTCTTCCGCCATCAAATTGACCCAGCAGCAGATCCTGATTGCCGTCGCCGTCCCAATCGACTACAAAAGGCGAGGCATTCCCACCATAGCCAACGTTTATGTTGACACCGTTCGCCTGGATGGGGACCGGTGGATCGAACACCGGTGTTTCCGCCAGGGCGATCAACACAGGAAGAAGAAATAATAATAGTCTTTTCATAATAAGTACCTCCACTCTATTATACGTATTTTCAAGAGATGTCAAGCATCGAAATGGAGCGCGGGATTGACAGGGGCACGATATTCATTATAATAACCGACGTCTAGACTACATTCGTATCTGAAAATCGCCATGAAGGAGGCACCATGAAGAAATTCCGGAAATTAAAGCCATCTGAGCTTCGCTGGCAGTGTGATCCGAAGTTTTTAAAATTCAAGAACGTTGACGAATTGCGTATCTGCGAAGGTATTATCGGTCAACCCCGGGCAATGGATGCGATACAGCTCGGTCTGAACGTGAAATATCCCGGATATAATGTTTTTATTACCGGTCCGGTGGGCACGGGCAGGACAACGGCGGTGACCAAACTCCTTGAAGAAATCGAAGTGAAAAAGGACGCTTTGTATGATATGATGTACGTGAATAATTTTAGAAACCCGGATATGCCGCGCCTCCTCCGGTTGCCAGCCGGCAAGGGTATGCGCTTCAAGAACGACATGGAAGCATTCATTAATAACCTGAAGGGTAACATACCGCAGGTCTTTAGCAGCGAGGAATACCAGGCTCGGCGTCAGAATGTCGTGAGTAAGTACGAGAAAAAACACAGCGCGCTGCTGGGGGAATTCGAGAAGACCGTTGAAGAACAGGGTTTCAAGGTGGTGCAGATACAAATGGGTCCGTTTGTCAGACCGGCGATCATCCCGATCATCGATGGCAAACCGACAAAACTGGAAGATGTCGAGGCTATGGTAAAAGAGCGGAAGATCACCGAAGAAGCATACGCGAAGATGAAAGAGAAGATCAAGGACCTGGAAGCGGGCATGGCGAAGATATACAACCAGCTCAAGGAGATACAGGATGCAGCGACTGAGGAAATACGCAAACTCAACGAGTGGATGGTGAATCCGCTCGTAAAACATCTCGTGGACGACCTCAAGAAAAAATACGATGGTAAAAAATTGCACGCCTACCTCGATGGTGTGTTCAATTCGGTCATGGCGGATCTCGACCGGTTCCTGAAAAAAGAAACCAAGGATGACGAATTCAGGGAGTACCAGGTTAATGTCCTGGTTGACAATTCTGAGACCGATACGTTGCCCATAATTTTCGAGACGACACCGTCGTACAAGAATCTTTTCGGAACGATCGAACGGCACAACGTTGCCCCGGGCATGTATACCAGCGATTTTCTCAATATCAAGGCGGGATCGCTCCTGCGTGCGAACGGCGGCTATCTGGTCGTGAATGCCTTTGACGCACTTACCGAATCGGGTGTATGGCAGGCATTGAAACGCACCTTGAGGAACGGGGTCGTCGATATTCAGGCGTTCGATCCCTTTTACCTATTCTCCACGT
>CP070834.1:1580217-1593828 GCA_020341755.1 Caldifarciminota bacterium
GCATCGGGTCTGCCCGCATCAGTATACGCTTCTTTCACCACTTCCTGCGCTACTGTGAATACAACGGGATTGCGATTCGGCACCAGCAGGGTACTGTTGTATTCGGCGGTTTTTTTTGCGACCTGTGATAATATATTCAATGACGCAATGGTCGCGATATCGGCGATCGATGACAAACCCGGGACATAGAGTATGGGTTTACCCATTTCCGTCGCCCTGCCGACTGCTTCTTCCAGGGCATCGAGTCCGGGTATTTTGCGTATGAAGATCTTTTTTCCCTTACGGGCTTGATATATAAACCACAGGAGGATTGCCGAATACAATATGAAGCCGAACACGATATTGATGCGACCGGTATGGAACCATTGACCGCTTGCACGTACGGGTTCTGACTCCATGGACATGGCGGGTTCTTCGCCGAACCTGAACGAGGCGACCCGGTATGTGTACGGGACACCGGGCAGCACATCTGTGTCGACAAAGCGTGCGGTTTGACTGGGTACCCGTCCTATCTCGTCGTAGGATTCTCCGGCACGTGCGCGGTATATCACATACTCATCGATCTCGCTGTCTTGTGCTGATAGTTCCCAGGTAATGATGATATTGGTCCCATCATCGTTCGGTTGGTCCCGGGCGATCGGTGTACCCGGCGGTCCGATCATCGCGAGTAACATGGTAAAAACGATGAACATTTTCACCTCCTCGGTTGTATTTCATGATATACGTGGTTACACACATCGTGTAGGTGCAGTGTGTTAAAACTGCACAGGACGTGTGTATGTGGATTCAAAATTAATTAGAGACTAAGGTCAGATATGATATAATAAGTGATGCAACGACTGCACCGATTTCAACATAGTCCTGCCAGAATTTGAAGACCTGACGCGGCACGTGTATTCTATCTCCCTCTTGTATGATGGGGTTTTCTTTTTTTACCGATAATTTCTCATCGCCCCGCTGTACATGGGCTCCGGACATGTTCGCATCGCTGAGCGGACCGCCGGCAATACCGATGTAGTCCATCGCATGAAGATTTGCCTCGAACGGATACGCTGCCGGATTCACCACCTGCCCCTGAACATAGACAAGCGTATTGACGGACGGAACGGTGAGTTCGTCCCCGTCTGCGAGTTCGATGTTATCTGCGCGCTGGGGATCGATGAGGATCGAATCCAGATCAACAAAGATCTTTTCCTCACTGCGTTTGACATAGGTTTGCCGTGGATCAGCCCAGGGTGTTAAACCTCCGGCTTTGGCAATGAGGTCGGAAACCCGTTCGCCTTCGATGAGTTCGTACAGACCTTCACTGGTACGTTCCCTGGTTGCGGTTAGCTCGGCGACACGCAGTTCATAGCCGCGCCTGCCGAATACCGCGCCCCTGACCGTGACCGTTCTCTCCATGCGCGGTACAAGGATGACGTCGCCGTCCTTTACCAGGGGATTGGCAGCGAGATTGCCGGTCTGTTCAAAATCGTCGAGGTTGGCAATCCCGACGACCTCACCTTTGCGTATGATCTGTATGCTCGACAACGAGCCCAAGGTCGTAATACCGCCGATATACCTCACTGCGGTAGAAACCCGGTCAATAGGTCGGAGAGGGAGAATACCAGGTGTTTTCACCTCGCCGACGACAAAGACGGTGAACTTGCGCATGCCGACCAAGGTGATATCGATGTCGATATTCCTGAAATACTGCAGGAAAACGGTTTTTATTGAATCTTTTGCTTGTTCTAAGTTCAGATCATATACCGGTACTGTCTTTACAATGTCGTACTGCGGCATGAGTAAGTCTTCCTGTATCGGGACAGTGGCGACCGGCAGGTTTATGGTTATTTTGCCTTCATAGGCGACACTCGTGATATATGAATAATTTGTTGCGCCGGTGATCGTTACGAGAAGACTGTCGCCGGGCCCGAGCAGATATTCTTCAGAAATGACAGGTTTTTCGAGTCCGGAGGAGAAGGATAGGGTAGGTGCCATGGCCTGGGCATGCAATTGCAGGAACAAAGGACACATAATTAGTACCAGGTACAGCCCGGTACGGATAACTGATGCTTTTTTCATGCGTAATTATATTGAAATTGCATAATCTGTCAACACGCAGCTGGTATGATGGCTGCCAGTATTGGGCAAAAGTCGTGAAAATAAGGTGATTTTTCACCGTTGACATTTTTGAAAAATAATGTACAATAGCATATAAGGAGGATTGATGGGTAAGATCAGAGTTGCGATCATTGGAGTTGGAAATTGTTCATCAAGTTTGGTGCAGGGTGTACAATATTACCAGAAAGCAAAAGAAGGTGAGGTCATCCCGGGTATTATGCATACCAGGCTCGGCGGATACCATATCAACGACATCGAATTCTCTTTCGGGATCGACATTGACAAGAACAAAGTCGGTAAGGACCTTGCGGAAGCAATTTATACGAAACCGAACAACACATTTCGTTTCTGTAATGTGCCGAAGCTCGGAGTCCCGGTCGTGCGCGGTATGACGCATGACGGTCTCGGGTATTATCTCTCTCAGATCATCAAGAAGGCTCCCGGACCAACCGCCGATATCGTCGGACTCCTGAAACAGACCAGAACCGACGTGGTCATCAATTTTCTACCGGTCGGCAGTGAAGAGGCAACGAAGTGGTATGTGGAACAGGTGTTGACCGCGGGCTGCGCCTTTATCAATTGCATCCCCGTGTTCATCGCCAGCCAGAAATACTGGCAAAAGCGGTTCATCGAAAAGAACCTGCCCGTGCTTGGTGATGATATAAAATCCCAGGTCGGCGCTACGATCCTGCATCGTGTGCTCGTGGATCTCTTTCAGATACGAGGGGTGAAGCTCGAGAGAACCTCACAGCTCAATGTGGGTGGCAACACTGATTTCTTGAACATGCTTGAGCGTTCAAGACTTCAATCCAAGAAGATATCGAAAACCCAGGCCGTCACGTCCCTGCTCCAGTACGATATCGGTGATGAGAACATATATATTGGACCTTCTGATTATGTCGCCTGGCTCAAGGACCGTAAATGGGCCCATATGAGACTCGAAGGAAGAACATTCGGTGATGTCCCGTTGAACATCGAACTGAAACTGGAAGTCTGGGATTCACCTAATTCTGCAGGCGTCGTGATCGATGCGATACGCTGTGCGAAACTTGCCCTCGACAGAAAACTGAGTGGCGCGATCATCGAACCATCAAGTTATTTCTTCAAATCACCGCCAGCCCAATACCCTGACCATGTGTGCCGTGAAAAAACCGAGCAGTATATAAAGAAGTATGGTATTAAGGCGAAAAAACGGCGTTAACCGTGAATCAACATGTACGGTGTGAAACGTGGTGTTCTTATCACGTTCGAGGGTGTAGAGTGTTCGGGAAAGAGTACACAAGCAAAGGCTCTTGCCCGGTGGCTGGCAGAAAAGGATCTGCCGCATATATTTGTGCGTGACCCTGGTACAACACAGATCGGTGAAAATATAAGAAAAATTCTCCTGAACCCACGTTTGGGGAACATGCACGCGAAGTGCGAGGTGTTATTGTTTCTTGCAGCAAGGTCGCAACTAACCTATGAAAAACTGCTTCCCGCGATAAGGGAAAAACAGATCGTTGTTTGTGACCGTTTCGCCGATTCAACCTATGCATACCAGACCTATGCACGAAATCTACCAGCACGGCTTGTGGCGGTATTCAACCGTTTTGCTGCGGCTGGGATCAAACCCGATCTCACGTTTCTCGTTGATATCGACGTTGCCGCGGCACAGAAACGCGGTGTCGGCGGTGATCGAATGGAAGCCGAGAAAACTGAATACCATGAACGGGTACGTGACGGGTATTTAAAGCTCGCTCACAGGGCTAAGAAAAGAATTCGGGTCCTCGACGGGACACTACCGGTCGAGGCGCTGCACCAACAGGTCGTTGCCGCAGCCGGGGACCTGCTGTTGAGAAAGGGGTATAGACTATGAAAAAGATCTTTATATTGCTTATCGGGATATCGCTGATCTCAGGGATATTCATTGGCAGCAGTTTATGGGCAAAATCGGATACCTACACACAGCTCCGCATATTCAACCAGATCCTCAAGGAGGTACAGAACAATTATGTCGATGAACTGCCAGCCGACAGTCTCATGCGGGGTGCGATCGACGGTATGCTGGAAGTACTCGGAGATCCGCACACAGACTACCTGTCAAAACAGGAATACGAAGCACTCATGATCTCCACCAGGGGTGAATTCGGGGGCATTGGTGCGACGATCGGTGAGCGGAATGACATGATCACCGTAATATCGCCGCTCGAGGGGACCCCTGCATACCGTGCTGGTCTCCTGCCCGGAGACGGTATCGCAAAAGTGGACGGCATTCCAACCAAAGGAAAGTCCGTCGATGTCGTTGTCCGGGAGATACGGGGCAAACCCGGCACCAAGGTGATACTCACAATATCGAGGACATTGATCGACGAACCCTTTGACGTGGAGATCATCCGTGCCATCATTAAACTGGATGCCGTACCGTATTATGGTATGGTCAGTGACGGTATTGGCTATGTACAGCTGAGGAATTTCTCCCGCACTGCCGATTCTGAGTTGAAGGGAGCGATCGATGAGCTGTTCGCCCAGGGTGCAGAAAAACTGATCTTCGATCTCAGGCTCAATTCCGGTGGATTGCTCAACGAAGGCATAGCGGTGAGTGAACTGTTCCTGAACAATAATAAAAAGATCGTCAGCACCAGGGGACGTATCGAAGGCGAGAGGACGTACAGTGCACGCAAAGACTATGGATACGGAGATTTCCCTGTGATCGTACTGGTCGACGGCGGGTCTGCGAGTGCCTCTGAGATCGTTGCCGGTGCCCTTCAGGATTGGGAACGAAGTCTGATCATAGGAACCAATACATTTGGCAAAGGATCGGTCCAGCATATAGTTGGTCCATTCGAGGACAGTACGGCACTGAGGATAACGACCGCGCGCTGGTATACGCCATCGGGCAGGAGCATTGACAAGCCTGCCGATCTCCAGGGTAACGACATTTCTGAGGAAACGGTCGAATCGGATTCCGGCGATGTTAAGCAAAAAGTATATACTACCCTTGGGCCGCTCAAGCGCACGGTCTATGGTGAGGGCGGCATTACACCGGACATCATTATCAAACCACCGGAATTAACCAAGCTTGAAACCGATGTACTCTCCCGGGGATTGAATTTTGACTTTGTCGTTCACTATACTGCAACGCACAAGAATATCACGAAAGAATTTGAAGCCGATGACAAAATGCTTAAGGACTTTGCCATATACCTCATGGAACATGATATCGAATTTACCGAACAGGCATTCGATAGCGTAAAAACATCTTTGAAAAAACGATTGAGACAGGATGTCATCACCAATGTGCTGGGCTTGAAAGAAGGGTATCGCGCGCGGGTCGAGAGCGATTCCCTTATTGCAGAGGCGATCACGATGCTGAAGGGGGTAAAGACACTGCAAGAACTTTTTCGTGTCGCAACAGAGAATTGATCACCCCCTGCACGGAGATGCTGTACCCGCGATCATTGCCATACTGGGAGTCTTTCTTGTGCTCATGACCAGTATCGTGATCATAATTACCCGGTTTTCCAGGCACTCATGAAAGAACAACCAGCAGCGCAAAATAACGAAGAAACAACCTACCGGATAGAGCTCACGCGAAGGAATGATGTCCGGGGTGCATTCGTTACCGAAACCTTTGGATCATTTGGTGTCACTGGTATCGATCGTGTAATTATCAAAGATGTTTACTATGTCAGCGGTACGTTATCGCCTGAGGAGGCTGACCGCATCGCCTCAGAACTTCTCTGCGATGCCGTAGTCGAGACCTACCGCCTTGCTAAACCCGAAGGTTTCGAGATTCTTTATAATCCCGGCGTGACCGATCCGCGGGAAGAGAGTGTGAAAAAGGCAATACATGATCTTGGGTTCGAGGTCAGCCGGGTTCGGACCGGGACGAATTATATCATTACCGGCACATTCGACGAAGAGCGGTTGAAACAGAGTGCCGCACTGTTTCTCTATAATCCTCTTGTTCAGCATATCCGACGCGCTCAAGAACAGCAGCCACAGCGCAGGGCATATTCTCTGGAGAAACAGGAGATCAGTCTGGATGGTGATTTACTCACCATCAGCAGAAATATGGGGTTGTCTCTTTCTTTTCTAGAAATGGAGAGGATCAAGGAGTATTTCGACAACCAGCGAAGACAGCCGACGATCGTTGAGCTCGAGACCATTGCGCAGACGTGGAGCGAACACTGCCGTCATAAGACATTTCTCGGGAATATCCAGCTTGATGATGAACGCATAGAAAATCTTCTCAAGAATACGATCATGAAGGCAACAAAGGAGATCGATCACCCCATGTGTTTGTCCGTTTTTCACGACAATTCAGGGGTCATCGAATTCGATGATGAATTCGGCATATGCTTCAAGGTAGAGACACACAATCATCCATCCGCCCTGGAGCCGTACGGTGGGGCGGCAACCGGCATTGGCGGTGTTATACGGGACATACTCGGTACCGGACTTGGTGCGTATCCGGTGATGAACACAGACGTCTTTTGCTTCGGGCTCCCTGAGTACGATTATAGAAAGCTTCCCAAGGGAATTCTTCACCCGAAAACGATTATCAAAGGAGTGATCCGGGGGGTACGCGACTATGGCAATCGCATGGGGATTCCGACTGCAAGTGGAGCGATTTACTTTGATGAAGATTTTTTCTACAACCCGCTGGTTTTCTGCGGGTGCGTCGGTTTGATAAGAAAGGATCGGATAAAGAAAGGTGCAGGATGCGGTGATGCGGTCGTACTCGTCGGTGGGAGGACGGGTCGGGACGGTATACACGGTGTCACCTTTGCATCTGCGGAACTCTCCCAGAGCGCCGAGAAATCGTGCGTTCAGATTGGTAACCCGATCATGGAAAAACGAGTCATGGACTGTCTGATGCGCGTGAGCGACATGGGTATACTCAGTTCGGTCACGGATTGCGGCGGAGGTGGTCTATCGAGCGCGGTAGGAGAAATGGGTAAGAATTGTGGCGTGCGGGTAGACCTTGCGACTGTTCCCCTGAAGTATGAGGGATTATCACCGCGTGAGATATGGATATCAGAGTCCCAGGAACGAATGGTCCTAGCAGTACGGTCGGAGCATGTACACCGGGTGCTCGAAGAGTTCAAAAAAGAAGCGGTCCCGGCAACGGTCATCGGTGAATTCACGGATGACACACGACTGCGCCTGTCATACAACGGGGCAATCGTATGCGACCTCGATATGGAGTTTCTGCACGATGGTCTGCCCATGCCGACTAAAAAAACACGTATAGAAAAGCGAACACCGAAAGCCGTCGAGCTGCCCAAACCAATTGATCTAACATCACTCTTTCTTGAAATCGTCGGCAGTCTCAATTCCTGCAGTCGGGAATGGGTAATCCGTGAATATGATCATGAAGTACAGGGCGCAAGTGCCATCAAGCCGCTCGTCGGTGTGTCCGGCATTGGACCCCAGGATGCAGTCGTAATAACCCCCCGTTACGGCTCGAAGAAAGGTGTGGTTGTTTCATGCGGGATTAATCCGGCATATGGTAAGCTGGATCCATACCGCATGGCATTGTCTGTAATCGACGAGGCACTCAGGAATATCGTCGCAACGGGCGGAGACCTTGAACGCACTGCATTATTGGATAATTTCTGTTTTTCATCTCCGGAACGAGAGGATGTCCTGGCTGATATCGTGCTTTCTTCCCGTGCGTGTTATGATGCAGCAGTCGCATTCGGTACACCATTCATTTCGGGCAAGGACAGTCTGTACAATGAATGGTCTGATGCCGACGGCACTGTCCGGTTGATCCCGCCGACACTGCTCGTATCGGCAATAGGCGTCATCGATAGTGTTGATCGCTGTGTGACCATGGGCCTGAAAGAAAATGCCAGTGAGCTCTTCCTCATCGGAACCACCAGCGAAGAATTGGGCGGTTCGGAGTATTACCGGCTGCTCGACATCGCCGAAGGTGAAGTTCCAGATGTTGACCTCGTCAGCGCTCCCGAAGTGATGAAGCGCATATCTGCAGCTATAGCGCAGGGGTCTGTACTTTCATGTCATGATGTATCTGAAGGCGGTATCGCAGTCGCGCTCGCCGAGATGGCGATCGCTGGTATGATTGGTTTCGAGGTCGGTCTTGATACGGTGCTCTATGAAGGACCCAGACGTCGGTTCGACACGCTGCTTTTTTCTGAATCAAATACACGATTCATCGTTGAGGTCGATCAATCTCACCGGAAAGCGTTTGTTGAACTTTTTGGGGGCATTGCCTGTGCATCGATCGGCAAGACATGGGCGAAGCCGAACGTCGTGATACGGGCAGGTTCAAAGGTCCTCATCGACCTCCCGCTTGATGTGGTAAAACAAACATTCATGAGGAAAGTTGTTTAGTTATTCTGGTTTATCTGGTTTGTTTCGTTTGTTTAGTTCATTTAGTTCGCGAAAATAACTCACATCGTTGATGCGAGTATTATTTTCAGCGTCCCGAGAAACACTTCGATATCCTCAGTGCAGCCATGCGTGACGAGGGATTACCTAAATTACCAAAAGACGTTTCGAACGTTTCAAACGTTTAGATCGCAATAACGTTACTTGATATCAGTGTAATCTTTGTTTTATATCACTGTAATCGATGCAGTCGGAGACTGCAATATTCTACATTCTACATTATCTGTGTTCCTACTTCCTGGTTCTTAGTTCCTACAATTTACTGTCTACTTATGTTTACTTTATAACAGCTATTTTCGTCACTGCGGTTTTCCCGCCGCGGGTGAGAAGGGTACAGTAGTAGATTCCACTCGCCACTTCTTCTCCGTCATCATCAGTACCATCCCAGATGAACGCTGCGTTGGGTGCGTCCGGGTCGGTCGCGTCATAAACCCCGGGCAGTATGAGACCACGGGTATCCGTTTTGATATGCCGTCCGTTGATCGAATACAATCTGAGTTCAACCGTATACTGTTGTTCCAGTCGGAACGGTACGTACACCGCATCATGCTGACCGATAATAAAGGGATTCGGGTAGGGAGTAAGGAATGCTGTACCTTCGGTCGCTTCGGGCAGCGTATCCTGCCAGAACATGGCAGCACGCGCATCGGGCCAGCCGTACCCGAGACTGTCAGTCGGGGTATCGGCATGGCTTGCAGTACTGGTAAGCGCCGCTTTTATTGAATCGACGTTCCATGAAGGATGGCCTTCGAGAAGCAGTGCACAGATGCCGGAGATCATGGCAGTGGCGCCCGATGTGCCCCGCGAGTATACGTAGGAGTTCGTAGAATCAGGATCCACAACGATCGGCGCATCTGCAAGACAGACGAGTTCAGGTTTTTTAGGAGAGTGATCCTCGGTCGGGAAATAGCCGGAATTCACCCAGCGGTTGAAGAGTGTATCGATACCGCCGACCGTGAGCGCACCTTGTGCATCCCCGGGTATGTGAATTTGCGGAAAACCCGGATTGTCGAGATTTCCCGAAGCGTTCACGATGATCATGCCGCGCCGGGCAGCTGCATTCGCAGCGATCGAGGCTGGTGAGGTCATCCCGTCGTAGTCGTCAGGAAAAGCGTACCAGTTGGTATACCCGAGCGAGCTGTTCACGACATCCACACCCTGGGATTCGAACCATTCTAATCCGGCGATCCACGTATCTTCCTCGACCGGGAATTCATACACGCTGTCGCCCGGGATCTCAGTTTTTGCAACGTAGATCTCGGCTGCCGGAGCAACGCCGACGTAGTTGTTCTGCATGTACCCGGCAATTGCGCTGAGCATTTTCGTTCCATGGTGAGGATAAAGGAATTCCGGATCATCCGGTGTATAACCGTCCGTGATAGAATCCCCGCGCTCGCAGTAGAACGTAGCCAGGTTCCCGGTGAGGGTGCCGACTGTGGGCAGGTAAGTGAATTCCCTGAGCAGTGAATCCTGCGGTGAGAACGTATCGCCGTTATTATAGGAAACAGAACTGTATATTTTGCCGGCAGATTCCCATGCGGCCGTTATCTGATTGGGCAGCCGGGCAAGTGATATCTTGCCAATGGCGTTGAACGTACCCGAAATATCGAGAGGTGCAGTGAATGAATCGCCGTAATTATACGACTTTGCGAAAGTGATTTTCGTGAGCGGTGACTCCGACATATCCTTCCAGATAACATAAACCGTATCGCCGGAAACGATGGCTTCAGCATCCTTTCCACGCGCCAGGTATTGCTTGCTGAATGCGGCTACAGGCAGTGTTGATTTCATAAAATACAGGGAGTCACCGGGCAGCGTGTGATAGAAAACACCGAGTGCGCTGTTATTCGTTATGATCTTGGGTGCCTTGACCTTTGTGGCAACCGAATCGATGTACAGAGGTGAACCAAATCCGTCCACCGTACCTTTTATCAGTGAAAGATATTGCGCGTTAGTGTCCTGATAGGCAACATACACGGTGTCACCTGCCTGAACGCCCGACGGTTCTTTGCCCACACCTAAGGGCATCGACGGGACGAGCAAACTTTCGGCATACACGAGATATTTCAGACCGTATAGATCACGGAACAGGACGAACATGGTATCGCCTCCGCACACATCGAGTTCGCGCGTCCAGTGCCGGTATGCAGAGGTAATTCTTTCTGATTCGTGCCATGTTGTTCCGCCATCGTCTGAATATGTGTACATGATCTCTCGCGATGGTTTGAGATTGTACTGACCGACGGTATCGCCGCTGAAGAATATATTCAACCTGGATGATGTTCTCTTGTATGCAATATCTGCAATGACACCGAACGGTTCGGTTATTGGTATATTTTCCATATAGATGCGGTCACCTGCCATGAAGTCGTGTTCTGCTGTTAGCCGTAAACCATCGAGTGCAATATGTCTTTTGCGGAGTCCGGTATCGAGAATGCCTATCTTAACGTTCGAACCGAAATAGCCGAGTTCATGCAAAGCATCGATATTGAACATGTGAAGTTGATTATAGGAAAGTCCAAATGCCGTCGAGTCGAGCCGCGTCCCTTCGGTATCGATTGTTTTACCCTGATACATGCCGATCGGGACGATACGGTGCACAAAGGGTAATCCTGCTATCGCCTGAAGGTCATCGCGGTGAATGACAAAACTGGCAGCATTGAGCCATCGGGATTGTCTTATTAAAAGTCCGCCGTATGCTTCTATTTCCTGAAGGAAATCATCAGAGACCGGGAAATCCCCGTAATCGATGATTCCACCTCTTTGCTGGCGCCGCGAGAGTGACCGGGGATTGAGATGTGCTGTGACCGATGCAAGCATTTTCTCATATCCTGTGTTGGTGACGTCTTTGTCAGTGAAATACACCCACGCTCGTGTATAGTCTTTTTCGTAGCACCTGTGGTCGATCTTATTCTCGAGCGGTGCGCGGTATCCATACATATGCACACGTTCAGCACTCGTATTGAGTGCGAGAAGAAATAGCGTAATTATCAACATCTAACCTCCTTACGGATATGTTCTGTCTGACATCATTTTTCAATAAATAACATAATCTTGATCCCGTTTTTTCTTACGTAAGAACGGCAGGGCGAAGACGACACCAGCGATGAACCCTCCGATATGAGCCAGGTACGCGACTCCACCGCCTGCCGTGCTTGCCGACAAACCGTACAATAACTGGTACAGAAACCAGATACCGAGAAACACGATCGCTGGCAAGCGGAACACCCGGAAAAAGAAAATTATCGGGATGAGTGCCACCACCTTCGCTTTCGGATACAGTATGATATAGGCTCCGAGAACGCCGGATATAGCACCGCTCGCGCCAACCATAGGGATGGTTGACGATGGAGCCATAACGCTGTGCAGTAGAGCGCCGGCAGTTCCCGTCGCCAGGTAAAAAAAGATGAAAATGATATGGCCCATTCTGTCCTCAATATTGTCACCAAAGACCCAAAAAAAAAGCATATTAAAACCGATATGAAAAATACCTGCATGAATGAACATGCTGGTGAATATCACCAGGTACGATGATATGCCTTGCGGATTAAAGATAAAATAGGGGACCGCTCCGTACAGGGTAATGAACCTGTTCAGGTCAGAACCGAGTGATAATTCATACAGGAACACAAGGATATTAATGCCGATTATTGCATACATCACAAACGGTCGCCGCCGTGATCTGATGTCATCCCTCAGGGGTATCATAGATCCTTGTCACTTCACATACTGCCCAGGCAGCTATAGCCTGAGCCTTACCGATCTCACCCATCCCTTCGTTGGTTTTTGCCTTGATCGAGATACTGTCCTCGGATATTTTCAGGAGAGTGGCAATGTTTTTCTTCATCATGGTACGGTGAGGTAGTATTTTCGGCTGTTCGGCGATGATCACGCAATCGATGTTCTTGGGATACAGCCCTGAATTCTGCAGGAACTTGCTCACCGATTTCAGGATTTCGAGACTGGATATGTCCTTATACCGTTTATTATCGGGGGGAAAGTGGTATCCGATATCACCAAGATTTGCGGCACCGAGCAGGGCATCACAGATCGCATGAATGAGTGCATCTCCATCTGAATGCCCGGCAAGCCCCTTGGGAAAATCGATCTTGACGCCGCCAAGATACAATTCCCTCCCCTCGACGAGCTTGTGGATATCATATCCGATTCCGACCATTTCCTATTGTATTCTGTACGGTTCCAAAGTCAAGACAGAATCTTTTTGTACAGGTTTACAGGAAGGAGGTTCGTTCAGTTTCGTTTTCTCTTGCCGAGCAAAATAATGTCCCTGAGGTCTTCAACCTTTTTGGCATTCATCCATCGTTCATCGAAATCAGGGTGCTGGCTTATCTGGGCAATCGCCATGAGTGCCCTGAGATGCAGATTCCTCATGTCCCTCGTGCCAACCAGAATGAATACGATATGGACTGGTTCCGGCGCATCGGGAAACACGATTCCCTGTTCTGCGCGCACCAGCACGATGTCGAATGTCTGCTCGCCGTCGATGACTATGTGGGGGATAGCCAGTCCGGGACGGAGAGCAGTGCACGATTGTTTTTCGCGCTCGACAAAGAGGTTGAGCAATATCTTTTCTTCGACACCGAGCCGCTGTTTTATATTCTGTGCCGCTATTTTAATGAATTTATCGAAATGGACCTGCTCCGGGATATCAATGATAATAGCATCCTTGATGATCCTATCGAACTCATCTTCGATGATCTCCTCGCGTTCCTTGACGATCTCTCTCAGTTCTTCTCGAAGGCTGTCGGTCACGATCTGTTTGTCAGTAATGCGTTCCACTATGTACATTATGGCTGAGTCACTCACAATTTTTGGTTTGACGTACACGAAGAACCACAGTACGGTAGAAGCGATAAATAGCGCGGTGATGATTAGGGTCGTTATGCCCATATCGAAAACCAGAAATCCGTATCCGATGATCGCGGCAATCTGGATGTACGGATAGAGCGGGGTACGGAACGTCGGCTGGTAACTCTGTAGCTTGCTTTCTCTCATGACGATGACGCTGAGATTCGCCGAGATGAACAGAAGGAGAAGCATGGTGGAAGCCGCTTCAACCAGCATATGGAGGTCCAGGAATAGAATGAT
>CP070834.1:1593928-1633955 GCA_020341755.1 Caldifarciminota bacterium
GTCAGAGACGCTCGCTAAAAGAATAAGCATGGCTGGAATAAAGCAGATCGAATCTCCGGTCGATGGCATTATCAAGAAAATAGACACGGTTTTAGGCGTCATGATTATCAGGGAGATACTGGAGAGGCCGGATGTGCCGATTATTATCGATCTTACTGAGAAATTCAAAGATCCAAAAAGGGATTTCAGAAAATATGTTTTAAGAAAAGAAGGAGATAGAGTCGAATACGGTCAGACAATAGCAGGCATTAAAATTATGCCAAAAATACCAATGTACACAAAAAAGGTCGTAGCGCCGTGTGCAGGGACTATTATCGAGATCGATTATGAAAATGGAAAGATCAGCATTCAAAAAGATTTTCCCACCACTGAATTGAAGGCACATTATTGGGGAAGAGTTAGCAAGGTCATTCCCCAATACGGAGCAGAATTAGAATTTAGTGGATATGTTCTGGAAGGTACCTTTGGTACCGGTGATTTTGCCTGGGGAAAACTAGTACGCAGCGACACAGATGTGAAAGATAATATCATATTTGTTGAATATCCATCTAACAATCATATTGAAAGCATTATTAGGTTAAAGCCTGCCGGTATTATTATTGGTTCGATTGATTATAAAGGTATTGAATTTCTGAAAAAAAATCATATTACCTCAGTAATAGTTGAGGGATTCGGTAAACTGGACGTACCTGAAGATCATAAGAATTTCTTTGCGCAGTCAACTGGACGAAATATTGTTTTGAAAGCGTCAACCCAGGTAAGAGCGGGAGTGGTGAGACCGAAAATAATAATACCATCAGACGAAGAATATTTTGAATGTAAAACACCAACAGAAAAAGTGAAGGTGATTTGGGGACAGTATTATGGAAAAACCGGAGTGATCAAGAAACAACCACATTTTGGTAAAACGATCTCCGGCATAGAGACCTGGTTATGTGATGTTGAATGTGACGATGGTACGGTAATTACTCTTCCCATAAATAATCAGCAAATGATGCAATAGCCAGATTGGCGTCACATCACTGATTATACTTGACAAACAGGATTACATCACTATAATGCTACACATATATGAATAACAAATCAGAACAGAAACCCAAAAACCCAGATGAAAAATTGCTCAAGAGAGCAGGTCTGGAGCATGAAGAATATGCGGGACTCAAGAAAGAATTCTATGAGAAATCCAAGGTCATTGCCGGCTTAAAACGCATTGCTAAAACATGCGTCGACTTCTGCCGCCGGACCGGCGGAAAATGTGAAACTCCAGAAAAACCAGCTGCGGATGTCAGCGAAAATCCGGATACAAAAGAATAAACTAACACCGTAACACCGCATCAAAACACCATAGTCAGTGGGGTAAAATCATTTCTTCATGAATATATAGCCTAAGCCCAATGACATGCTCGGCAGTATATCACTCATATGCATATGTTCCTCACCCGATATAAATACCTGATATATATGACAGTTTACTTGCAGTTGTGAATACAGCCGGTCAGTAATCTTTATCTTCACACCCGTACTGACCACCGGTCTCAGGCTGATATTCGTTACCAGCGAGTCGTAGGTAGCGTCTGAATAATAATCGACATACACTTCTTGCAGTCGCATATATGATACACCCATGCCGGCTCCCAGATGATATTCAACATCAGCGGATAAACTACTGGTATACGCCATCTGAACACTAATATCCATGTATGTCATGTGTAAATACTGTGGATCAAAAAAATGTAGACTGAAAAAAGCAAGATTCCTGGCATAGTCATAACTTCCAGACAGCGAGAGCATAACATGGCGCAGAGGCTGATATCTGATCCGACCACCTCCGCCCCAAATACAAGCCGGTAATGTGATCCCTCTATATGGCATCCAGTGTTCGAGGGTGAGATGCGTCCCTCCAAATATTTCCATGGACAAGGATTTTCTACATGACGGGATCTCAGGTTCAACAATCAGTGGTGCAGTTTGACTCAGGCATATACACATGCCAGCAAATAAAAGAATGATACACCTACACATACTCCCTCCTTAGTGTCCCCTTTTCTGCTGGCAGCGGTACAGCAGGAATATTTTTTTACCTGTCACCCTCTTTCCAGCGCATCCGCTCTTCATAGTAATTCCCATCTTTATCAAAACCAAACAGCACATATCCATGATCAATGGGCATTTTTCGTGTTTTTGGATCATACTCATGGTATGTTATAATTCGCTTAATTTTCATAATGGGTAATGAAAAATCATCAGGGATTTGTTTTGGCACAACTTCCTCAAGAGCTTCCGGTTTTTTAAGCCTTCCGCATGAATCGAATAGCACCTGATACATACAGAATGCATTGTCTTCAGTTAATCCCATAACAGACAGCACAATATCGCCATTCGGCAAACCAGTAAAATCAAACCCCTCATGAGAACTCCCAGACCCAGCAATTCCCATATGGACTCCAGGAATCCTTCGGAAAGCCGCTTGCGCGAGATCAATCTCATACGAATCGATCTTTTCCTTACCAGCAGTATCAACAAGAAAACATGCCACACGATTCGGCAAACCGCTCCATCCTTTCGGTTCATTATGAACAGGTTCACCATTAATACTGTGTACACGACCGGCAACCAGGAAGTCATTCTGGGATGTCATCGTGATAACATTATCCTCAGAATCCAGATAATGTTTCATAAATTTTTCCCTTGGATATCGCGCGATCACTTTCATAACTGAACCAAAATGTGGCTTAACTTGAATGATTTCCGCATAATGCAGCCATGCATAACCAACTTCAGCAGCATAGACATTACCTGCATTATCACGGACTATACTACATCTCTGGAAACTGATTTTAATACTATCTCGTACTACTGTATCATCAGTCAGATCTAACAACACTTTTTCTAATCGATAACCCGGTGGATTGCTAAAAGCATGAACCATCTTACGTGCAACAATCAATACCTCATTGCGATCAATGAATAATATTGAATTTTCATCAAAAGCAGGAACCCCATAATGGTCATCTTTCCAAAATTCTAATTCCGTTTTTGGTATGAGCGTCTTTCCCTTTTCATCCAACACTTGGTAGAATGCTCTATATTCATATACAAACATATCAGGAATTGGATAAATTCGTTCTACTTCATACCAGATGGCAAAAAAACCACCATTCGGACGTGTTATAATATGCGGATGACCGTTCACGGTCTGCTTCAAGCAAGAGAGCAGATTATTCAGTACACTGCCTCCACTGAAAGTAGTTAATACTAAACACAGAACGATCGATACAAGTAATTTTTTTCGCTTCATGCAGGTAATGGGATCAAGATCGTGTTGCCAATACGACACGCTAATCTTCGCCTACGGCGTTGAGTTGGGCAGTGGCTTTGTTTCGTATGCTTAACGAATTCGCGATCAGGCTCGCCTGGAGATAATATTCCCGTGCCTTGGGGCGGTCTGCGAGTTGTACCGAGGCATCACCTGCCCGAATCAGCGCGAGCGCGGCATCGTCACGGCGCTGCTTGAAATACTCGCACGCAAGGAGATAATTCTTGCGTGCAGCAGGGAAATCCTCTATTTCGTAGTACAGATCACCGATCTGGACATATACTTCTGGTTTCTGTCCGACCTTTTTAAGCAAGCCGTTGAGTGCGCTGATCGCGTCATCATAATGTCCCTGCTTTTTATACAATCTTATCTTTATAAGATACGCGTCGAACAAGAACACCGAGGATGGGAATTTCTGGATGAGCCGGTCGACCATGGTTCCGGCTTCATTATTCTGACCGAGCTGCTCATAGATACGCGCTATCTCCAATAGCGACTTTTCCTCATATTTCTCGTCATCCAGCAGCAGATTATAGTAATATAAAGCCGAATCAAACTCGGCCTCCTGAACATACAGACCGGCGAGTTCATCGGCAGCGAAAGAATGGTGTTCCTCTGCTGCCTCGCTCATGATGATATATTGATATGCCTGCTTGACCTCATCACGCTGCCCGAGTTCTTTGTGCACCTGCGCTTTTTTCAAACGCGCTCTGTGACCGATATCAGTATCTGGAGCCGTCTCTATGATCTTTTCCAGTTCTACCAGGCTCTGATATAATGCCTTTTTATCAAATAATATCGTGGCGACACGCAGACGCGTCGGCAGGAGTAGTGGTGAATCCGGATTTTCCTCAACGAACCGGCGCAGGGCATCAAGCAAGGTCGGTATCTGTTTTAGATAGTAACGGATTTCGTACATCCGCAGCCTTGACTGGGCTTCGATCTGCTGAGGCGGTTCATACTCAAGCACCCGGCTGTAGGCATCGAATGCATTTCTGTATTCCTTTTTATCAAAATAGGCATCGCCAATACCCTTTTGTGCTGCTGGTGCGTAGATCGAATTCGGATACAGATTCACGAGATCGTTCCAGAACGTGATGGCATACTCATATTCCTTTCTGCGATAATTGATGGATGCAAGGATGAACGTGGAGCGGTCACCGAATTCTGAAAACGCGAACAGTTCGCGATGCCGCAGCAATTCTTCTTCGGAACGTCCCCATAATCCTAAAAAATAATCGGTCCTCCCCTTGTAAAAAAGGTACTCGTCCACGCTGTCGGGCAGCACCTTGAAATACACGGCAGCCGAATCATACCGTCCTTGATCACTGTAGGTCTTGCCGAGCAGGAAATATGCCTGGTCAGTCGGTGACCGGGCAAGGTACTGCCGCAGATACGTACGTGCTCCTTCGACGTCACCGAGCGCGAGACTGACGTCCACTGCTTCCCACAGGCTTCGCGTCCTTACCAGTTCATCGTCACTCGTCTGGATGAGCGAATCAAGCAACTCCAGACTCGCCTCGTACTCCTCGACCCGCGCCAGTGTTAATGCCAATCCCATATCACGATACTGAGGGAAATATAGTACATCTGTGTACAGGGTGCGTGCCACATCGTAGTCACCAGCCACATATCGTTCATGCGCCTCCATGAGTTGATTATAGTCTGCGATATACTCGAGTAACCATGTTTTTCGGTTAAAGGCAGGAGTGCCTTCAAAATACGACATTGCCGTGACAATACGGTTATGCTTCAATTCTATCAACCCAAGATAGTACCGTGTCTGCCAGATAGTCCGGTCCCGGTCATATGAAAGCTGGAAAAAATATGCTGCGTCGTCATACTGCTCGAGTTGATAATGTGCCACGCCGAGATAATGATATGTAACGGCGCTTTTATAGACGAGCGATAAAAGATAGTGTATGCTCTCTTCTATCTCACCATTGAACAGGGCAGAGACACCCGCCTCGTACACGGTCTGCTGGGACGGTATGATCTCCGCCATCATCGTATTACACCGGTAGGTTTCGGCTATGTCCGTATGCTGTAAACAGGTTTCACTGGTTAAAAGCAAGAGACACAGCACGCTACTCAAGCGGCACCTCGGATGTGAATATTTTGGTCAGTTGTTTGGCATCCAGATCATATACGAATTGCAACTGACAGCCGGCAAACACTGGATGATCGGGCAATCTCGCAAAATAGCGGAGTATTAACTCACCCTGTGTTTCATCGACCATCGCGAATTTGAATTTGTATGTCCTGAGTCTATCAACAGGGAAGTATTTTCCCGTCATGACCATGAGCAGGTCCTCGTGCGCCTCGATCTCTCGGCGAATCATATCAACGGTCTCCTTATACTCAGCACCGTCACGCAGGAACCGCGTCGTGCCTGTATACCGCCCCTGATACACGCTGGACAGATCGCCCTCATCGATCTTCTGCAGGAGGGTCTTCCGGCTGCACCCGGTCGTGGCAATGGCTACTATGATGAGTGCTGACAGCAGAATAAGCTGACGCTTCATTCGGCCCTCGGGTGTTTCTTGTCGTAGATCTTTTTCAAACGATCTCTGGTTAAATGGGTGTATATCTGTACCGTCGAAAGCGAAGCATGGCCGAGTAGTTCCTGAACCGCTCGCAGATCAGCACCGTGTTCGAGCAGATGCGTAGCAAAGGTATGACGCAAGAGATGCGGATTCGTACCGGCTGCCTTTGCCACCCGCAGCAGATACTTGCGCACAATACGCTGCAGCGACCGCGTGCTCAAACGTCCGCCCCGGTAATTTAAAAACAGTGCCGGTACGCGTGGAGCAGTAGTCTTCTTCTGCGATGAACCTTTTCTCACTTTCAGATAATCCAGTACTGCGAGTTCAGCGGACCGGCCGATCGGCAGTATACGTTGTTTGTTACCCTTACCCTTCACCTTGATCTCATCTTTATTGAAATCCAGGTCTTTGACATCAAGGCCGACCAATTCTGCTGCCCTGAGACCGCAGCTATACAGCACTTCCATGATCGCCCGGTCGCGTGGATTGGTCACCTGCAGGGCTTGCTCGACCTGTTCATAGGTTAAAAATCCCGGTAAATGCTTCTTGGTTTTCGGGGTTTTGATAACTAGAGCAGGATTATCGGTTATGACACCGGTTCGTTTCAGGAAACGGAAAAAGGACTTGATAGTCGACAATCTACGAGCAACTGAGCGAGCATCCAGACCGTGCCGTAGCGAAAAACTCACGAAGAACATGATCGCATTCTTATCGACCTCTCCAGCCTTTTGAATCCTCAAGAAATCAAAGAACTGTTCAAGATCTGATTGGTATGCCCGTGATGTATGCCTGGAATAGTTCTTCTCTTTCTGGAGATATTGTATGAAATCATTCACATGTGAGTACAAATCTTCTCTTTGCATGAAGAACCTGTACCTAAATTTTAACGGCTTTTATCACATTGTCAATATTACATAACGAGGGAAAACGTACTGAGATACCTATCAAATCTTATTTGAAAAAAATGGGGATGAATAGCTCATCCCCATTTTTGTATGAGAAGAAAAAATCTTTACCGTACTTGCTGCTTCAACTCACGGCCGGGCTTGAACTTTGGTGCCCGTCTTGCCGGTACGTTGATTGTCTCTCCGGTGCGAGGATTGCGGGCGGTTCTCGCCTTTCTCTTCGCTACCGAGAATGTGCCAAATCCTACCAGCGCGACTCTGTCACCTCTTTTCAAGGCTGCTGTCACATTCTCCACAAATGTATCGAGTGCGATATTCGCCGCTCTCTTTGAAATCTTTGCCTTTGCCGCGATTTTCTCGATCATTTCAGCTTTCGTCATCTGCATTCACCTCCTTTCTGTACGACTAGCTAATTATAACAACAATTCTAAGTTTGTCAAGCCCCAAATAACGCTCTGGCAATGCTTTGCGAGGAACCTCTCGGGAGACTTAAGTAAGACTTAGCTTTGCGAGCACCATGCTACACTTTTTCATCAAATTATCGCTTATCCAGAGTCCTGCTGCGCAATGCTTGTCTACGATTGACATTCCTGCGCATGCGGTTATAATACCATGTGAAGGTAAAGTCTATCGGCGTATTGACAAGCGGCGGCGATGCTCCGGGTATGAATGCGGCTATCCGGGCAATCGTGCGTACTGCCCTGCACCATAAAATTGCTGTCTATGGCATCAAGCACGGCTATAATGGCTTGGTCCATGATGATGTCATAGAATGTGACCGGAGTTCGGTGGCAAATATGCTGCAGCGCGGTGGCACGATACTCGGGACCGCGCGCTCCGCTGAATTCGAGACCGAAGCAGGGATGAAACTTGCCAGGCAGACCATGAACACCCATCATATCGATGCGCTCATAGCAATTGGTGGCGACGGCACCATGCGCGGCGCTCACGAATTCTCGAAAAAATACGACATACCGATAATAGGACTACCCGGCACCATCGATAACGATCTCTTTGGGACTGATTTCACGATCGGCTTTGACACGGCAGTGAACAGCGCCCTGGAAGCGGTCGACCGGATACGCGATAGCGCATCATCGCTCGAGCGATTATTCTTCATCGAGGTCATGGGACGCTGCGCCGGCTTCATCGGTCTCAAGGTCGCACTTGCCGGTGGTGCCGACGATGTCCTCATTCCGGAAACGCCCACCGACATACAGGCGCTGGCAAACAAGATTACAGAAAACAGAAAAAGAGGGAAGACCTTCAGCATCGTGATCGTCAGCGAGGGCGATGAAGCTGGTGATGCTTATACGATCGCGGAAAAAATAAAAAAACTTGTGCGGGAGGATTACCGCGTAGCCGTGCTCGGTTACATACAGCGGGGCGGCGCGCCGACTGCGAATGACCGGTGTCTGGCTGCGACCCTCGGGTATGAAGCGGTATGCGGTCTCCTGCGCGGCAAACAGGGATGCATGGTAGGACAAATAGATAAACGAATCGTGTTCACGCCGTTCCGTGATACCTTCACGAAGAAGAAAACGATCGACCCACAAGTCTACACCATTATAAAGACCCTATCTGAATAAACGGCACTACCCTATAACAGATTGTGCTCGGTGAACGAATAATACCCTTTGTCGCCGATTATGATGTGATCGATGACACGTATGCCCAATATCTCACCGGCACGCTGCAGTCGTTCCGTAATATTTATATCATCCGGTGATGGTTTAACCTCACCGCTCGGATGATTGTGTATCAGGAATATTCCATGTGCTTCTGCATATAATGCGTATCTGAAGACCTCATACGGATGTACCAGACTGGCGTCGCGAATTCCCTCAGAGATCGATGTCTCATCCACCAGCCTATTCCGAGCATCGACCGCGGCGATCTTGAACACCTCATGTTTCAATCCTGCAAGCGTGGGAAAATAGTAATCATTCACCTGTTCAGGGGTTCTAAACGTTACTTTTTTCTCACACCGACTCGAAAGTGAACGCCTGCCCAGTTCAAATGCCGCGAGCACGGCAATGATCTTGGTCCTGCCGAGCCCCTTAATATCATAGTGTTCGATATCTCTTACTGATTTTTTGCTCAGTTCTTTCAGGTTTTTGGCTTCATTCAGTAATTCTCTTGCCAGGTCCAGCGCTGATCTGTTCTGCGTTCCTTTACCAATGATGATCGCGAGGAGTTCGGCATCGGTCAAACCGAACCTTCCCCTCCTGGCGAATTTTTCCCGCGGACGGTCGTCCTCGGGCCAGTCCTTTATTTTCATCTACTTGAACAGTGCAAAGTGAAGAATGAAGCCAGCGAACACAATGGAAACGGTGGACATGAGCTTGATCAAAATATTGAGCGACGGACCGGCCGTGTCCTTGAACGGGTCTCCGACCGTATCACCCACCACCGCTGCCTTGTGCTGCGGCGAACCTTTTCCTCCAAGTTCTCCCTTCTCTATATACTTTTTTGCGTTATCCCAAGCACCGCCGGCATTCGCCATCATCAAAGCGACTACAAATCCCGCAACGAGTGCGCCAACCAGAAGTCCCACCACGCCATTGGGGCCGAGCAGTATACCGATGACGATCGGTACGATAATTGCCATGAGAGATGGAATAACCATTTCCTTCTGTGCGGCGCCCGTGCAGATATTGACCGCTTCGGCATAATCCGGTCGGGCTGTACCTTCAAGCAGAC
The DNA here is from genome assembly GCA_020341755.1 of Caldifarciminota bacterium. Lineage (GTDB taxonomy): Bacteria > Hydrothermota > Tepidihabitantia > SM23-42 > SM23-42. Next base: position 1,603,399 of record CP070834.1, read on the forward strand.
CTTTTATCTCCCGGAACTGCCGGCGCACTTCGAGTACGATCAGACCGGCTGCCCGGGACACTGCACGGATCGTCAAGGAACAGAATGCAAACGGCATCATGGCACCAATAAAGAGTCCGATAATGACCTGGGGATTACTCACCCGCAGATCGAGATCCATACCGAAAATAAGAAGCTGGCTTCGGTACGCGGCAATGAGTGCCATCACGGTCAGCGCCGCCGAACCGATGGCAAACCCCTTACCAGTTGCTGCGGTCGTATTCCCGATGGCATCGAGGGCATCGGTTCGCTTACGCACGTCCTTGGGCAGGCCTGCCATTTCTGCACTCCCACCTGCATTGTCGGCAACCGGTCCATAGGCATCGGTCGCCAGGGTTATGCAGAGGGTCGATAGCATACCGACGGCGGCGACCGCAACACCCAGGAGCCCGTACTGCGGGTTCTGTGCTCCACCAGGCAGGTAATAGCCGGCGATGATCGCCAGGGCAACCGCGATCACCGGAACAATGGTCGAGAGCATGCCGACGCTGAGTCCCTCGAGAATGACCGTTGCCGGTCCGGTCTGTGCTGCCTGGGCAATACTGCGCGTTGGCTGGTAATTGTCCGATGTGGTGAATTCAGTCGAAAATCCAATGATCATGCCGCAGGCAAGACCGATGAGTATAGGCCAGTAAAAATTGAAATTTTCCGGCATGAGTACGTAGATCAAAAGGGCGGATAAACCCGCCATGAAAATCCCGGCGCCCCACACGCCCTTACGTATCGCCAGGAGCAGTTCACGCTGGGTCGCCTCTTCCCTCGTCCTCACCAGAAAGGTACCGATAATCGAAGCAACCACACCGGTCGCAGCCAGGAACATAGGCAGAAGTATACCCCGAATATCGAAACCAGCGGCAAAAGCCAGCGCCATCGCGGCAACGATCGAACCGACATACGATTCGTACAGATCAGCACCCATACCTGCGACATCACCGACATTGTCGCCGACATTATCGGCAATGGTTGCCGGGTTGCGCGGGTCATCTTCCGGGATATCGGCTTCGACCTTGCCCACCAGGTCGGCACCCACATCCGCTGCCTTGGTGAATATACCGCCTCCCACCCGCGCGAACAACGCCTGGAACGAAGCGCCCATGCCATAGCAGATGAGCGTCTGTGTGATGACAAGCAGGCGCTCCTGCATGGGCAGGGAACCATAATACCAGTTCAGTATGAGCATCCATGCGGACAGATCGAACAGGCTCAGGCCGACGACCGTGAAACCCATGACCCCGCCGGCACCGAAGGCGACCCTCAGTGCACTGTTAAGACTCGTCTGAGCAGCATTCGCCGTACGTGCCGATGAATTCGTCGCCTGGGTCATGCCGATAAATCCAGAAAGTGCCGAGAAAAAACCGCCGGTTAAAAAGGTGAACGGAACGAATGTCGGGAGCAACTTATATAGAGATAAAACTAAAAGTAAGACAAACACAATACCGAAGATGATCACCACGAGCCGGTACTGGCGTTTGAGATACGCCCGGGCGCCTTCCCGAATCGCCTGGGCGATCTGGCGCATGCTGTCGGTACCTTCGTCAAAACGCTTTGTGGTGCGCGATAACACAAAGGCGAAAAAAAGTGCAAAGAATGAACCTGCTGGTGCTATCCAGAAAAGAGGGAACATAACGGCTCCTTGTACATTGAAATGCTATTTCTTGAGTTCACAGATCCTGGGAGGTTGCCTCTTGTGCAGATTCCGCTCTCTCATGTTCTGAAGAGTCTCTGCACAGCTACCCTCCACCCTGCATTTGGCTATTTCCTGTAAAGCCTGGTCCATATCCTCATACGAAAAACCTATTTCCGCTTCATCGGTTTGCCCCTGCCACAGTCCGGCACTCGGAACCTTCTCAATGATCTTCTCGGGCACAGCGAGCACACGGGCGATGTGCCGCACCTCATGCTTGTACAGATCGCCGATCGGCAGTATATCACACGCACCGTCACCATATTTGGTGAAATATCCGAGCTCAAGTTCGGTCTTGTTGCCGGTGCCGCATACGAGATAATTTTTCAGATTTGCATAGAAATATAATACCACCATGCGGAGGCGTGCTTTTATGTTACCGAGTACTGCGTGCTCACCAGCCGGCAGGAGTTTAATCAGGTGTTCATACACTGGCGTGAGATCGATATACTCGGTAGGTAAACTCATGCGTGAGGCGATCTCAGCCGCATCATCGAGGTCTTTTACGTCGGAATGCACTGGCAGGATCAATCCCAGAGAGTTTTCTGAAGCCCGCTTGATCAGGGCTGCACAGACAGATGAATCCAACCCGCCGCTCAAACCGAGTACAAAACCGTCGGTATGTGTTTCGACGAGCTGCCTTTTCAACCAATCAACGATATATTCAATCTTTTTCTCCCACACAGTGGCAAGATTATATAGAAAATCGATCACAAATCAAGAGTATTATGTATTCGTGAAACCGGCTTGATTTTTCCTGCAGGAAGGTGATAATTAAATATGAAGAACAAAGAACTCGCCCATATGTTCAATCGCATTGCCGATGCGCTGGAATTCCATGGCGAGAATGTGTTCCGGGTCATTGCATACCGAAAAGCAGCCCGTGTACTCGACGAACTAAGCGAAGACGTCGTGGTGCTTCACAAAAAAAACGAGCTCGAATCCCTGCCCGGTATCGGTCGTGCGATCAAGGAAAAGATCATTGAATACCTGACGACCGGTAAAATGAAGAAATATGAAGAAGTTACCCGGGAACTTCCGGGTGACCTGCTTGATATGCTCGATATACAGAATCTCGGCCCCAAGACCCTTGCCCTTGCGCACAAGACACTGGGTGTGGTTAGTATCGAAGATCTTAAAAAGGTCATCAATGATGGCCGTCTTGCCAAACTTCCTCAAATGGGCGAAAAAAAAGTTGAGAATATAAAAAAAGGCATCGAACTCTACGAGCGCAGCCGCGAACGCCTGTCCATCGCCCTCGCCGAAAAAACAGCGAACGACGTTATCAAATATCTAAAACAGGATAAACGGGTGAAAGCCGTATCCCCTGCCGGTTCTTTGCGGCGCTGGCAGGAAACCATCGGCGACATCGACATACTCGTGACCGGCAGCAAAGGACAAGACATCATCAAGTATTTCACCAGGTATCCGGGGACCGATCGGGTGCTTGCCGCTGGCGCGACCAAAGGCTCCATCATCGTTGCCAATGATGTCCAGGTCGATGTACGAATCGTACCTGCCGCGTCATTCGGAGCTGCACTCCAGTACTTCACCGGTTCGCGGGCACACAATATTCACCTCCGTAACATCGCGAAGGCAAAGGGTATGAAGCTCAGTGAATACGGGGTCTTCAGGGGTACGCGGCAGGTTGCAGGAAAAACCGAACAGGGAGTATACAAAATTCTCAGTCTTCCGCTCATACCTCCAGAACTCCGTGAAGACCGCGGCGAAATCGATGCTGCGAGGATGAACCGGCTTCCCCGCATTGTCGAACCTGGCGATATCAAAGGTGATCTCCAGATGCACTCGACCTATTCTGACGGTGCGGATGAAATCGAGGATCTTGCACGCGCCGCTCGAAAACTGAGATACCACTATATTTTGATCACCGATCATTCACGGTCGGCTCGGTATGCGCACGGACTCGACCTGAAGAGGCTTAAAAAACAATGGCGGGAGATTGAAACCATCAATAAGAGGCTAAAACGCTTCAGAATTCTCAAGGGCATCGAGGTAGATATTCTAGGAGACGGCAGCCTTGATTTTCCTGACCGTATCTTGAATCAATGCGACATTGTTCTTGCTTCAATCCACCAGGGATTTAAAAACCGCGTAACCGAGCGAATGTGTACGGCAATGGATAATCCCTACGTCGACATAATCGCTCATCCGACCGGCAGGCTGATCTCCCAGCGGGAGGGATATGTGGTCGATCTCTGGAAGGTCATGGCAAAGGCTGCTGAAACGGGTACCTGGCTCGAGTTAAATGCATTCCCGGACCGACTAGACCTCAATGATGTGAACTGCAAAGCAGCCAAGGATATGGGCATAAAGATCTCAATCGGCACAGATGCCCACAGTACCGAAGGGCTATCCTGGATGAAATTCGGAATTGCGACCGCCCGCCGGGGATGGCTCGAACCTCAGAATATCGTCAACACCTATTCTGTCGAAAAATTGCTAAAATTGCGCAAACGCAGGCAGTAGTAATACACACTGCACGCGATTTGTTTTCGTTCAGATACTGTCTACTCTTTTTCTTCTTTAGGAGAAAGGAGATCCTGGGCGTACACAGAAATCTGTTGGTCGCGGCTCGCTGCTGCCTGTTCCAGGGCTTTCTTTGCTTCTTCGCCGCCGATCTGATGTATCGCCCTGAGTGCTGCCGCCTTTGTAGGGTACAGGATATTACTCCGGAACAGTGCTTTTTCATGGAGCACGTCCACCAAGGTGCTAATGACCGTGGAGTTTCCAAACTGGCCGAGTACGGCGATGATATTCTGCCGGAATTTTTCTTCTTCTGTTTCCGGTATACCTTTCCGCGTCTTGAGCCAACCTGCTATATCGCTCATCTTCATAGCCGCTTCCTCACGGGACAGGTTTTGGACTGCCGCAAGGATCGTGCTCTTATATTTACTTTTCAGGGCCTTGACGAAGTACTGCTTTGCGCTGTGATCACCTAGTTTCTTCAGACTGTGTATCACCTCGAGCTGCACCTGTTCGGATTCATCACTGATCATTTGACCGAGAATGTCGACCGATTCTTTCGCCTGGATTTCTCCCAGAAGATGTACGCCGTTTCGTCTGATATACCACTTCGATGAAGCGAGCAATTTTCTTATTTCCGGGATTGCATTTGTGCCGATGCGAACAAGGACATCAAGGATCTTCATCCTGATCGATTTATCGTCAGTATCTTTCAGCGTCTCGATCAAGAGCGGCGTGGCAAATTCAGAGAGTACGATGAGCGCTTCACGTGCTTCGACAAAAGTTCCTTGATCCCAGAGCAGGGAAACGAGTTCGGTGACGTAGTTCTCATCTTTGAGTTCACTGATCGCTCTGATAATACATTTCTTTTTCTCGATCAGAGCGACATCCTTTCGTAGAAGATGTTTGCCGAACTTCTTCGATATGAACTGTACGATTTCATCGTTGGTGTACTCACGTGCCTTTTCATACACCAACTTTAGCGATCCTATGACCTTCTCAAACGTCACCATATCGGTCTCGGCATCGGCCATAGAATCGAAGCGGTCGATGAGCAGTCTGAGCAAATCGATATTTCCGGAATCGAATATCCTCTCGACGTATGCGGATAGTTCTTCAACTGCCTTTCTCCGTTCGTCCTGAGATTCTTCGCGCAACCGGGGGAAAATTGTTCTCATCTGCGTCTCGAGATTCTTGGTCGCAAAGGCATCTGAGCCGCGCTCGCCCTCAACGGTTTTTATTTCTGTCATGAGACGTGCGGCGATCTTTTCAAAATCGAGCTGCGGTGCATTGACCCGCAGTGATGCAAGTATTCCGGGCAGTCTCGTACCAGTAACGTTCTTGAGGATATCGATGATGTCCTGTTCCATTGCCGGGCTCTTTTCTCCAGCCTTTGTGGTAATGACATCGATGATGTCCTCGTCACTCATCGTCGGAATGAGATTCTTGAACAGCACAGCCAGTTTTTTGTTCTCTGTACGGTACTTCACGATATTCTTTTTGATGTTCGGGGACAATGCTGAGAGCATACGCGAGAACACCATCGAATACTCGTCCCAACGGTCCTCGCCGTACTGATCGGCGACTAGAAGAGCAAGCCGCTCCAATCCGGAAATGATCCTGTCGGTCTGAACATTAATGGGTTCACCGCCGACGAGTCCTACCTGAGCAAGAAATCCTCCCAGTTCCCTTATCCGTTCTTCGTCGGTCGCCACAGTCCGTCCTACCGCGAGCGTATCGAGGAACTGCCCCCATGCCATCATCGGACCCTCGTGATCACTCGACACAACACCAACCTGCAATTTATTGACCCGGATACCGGTTATTCCCTTTGCCCTGACCAGAGCGACAATATCACCATAATCGGCAAGGTCGGCCGGTGTCGCAACCATCGCGTTGAAAAACTCTTGAATGTCATTTTCTGATATATCGGTTCCGAACGTGATACTCTTTACACCAACCTTATTGAACCTGTTCACGAGGCTCTTGATGATCGGCAGTTGTTTTGAACTGAAACGATCTTCGTCAATCATGATAACATCCTCGATTACCACCAGCGAAATCGAGTCTTTCTCAATAGGAATCTCTTTCAGGAGTATGCGGAGCCTCTGCACCACCGGCTGCATAGAGGGATGGCCTTTGGGGTACGCACGCGCTATATTGATGCCAACGCCTATCTGTTTGAGTAGATCATTGTAAAATGCTTTAGCGTCTCCTGCCACGATCATGCCCCTTTCATGCGATATTCAAACGCACGTACACTCAATGCATCCTGCACAAATTCACCAATTTCCTCAAATGTAAAGAAAGATTTTGCGATCCTGTATAGATTATCACATATAAGGATCGTGTTTTCCTCAGCATTCTTCTGCAGCACCTGACTCTTAGCAAAACCCGTTGTCATAATATAGGAACTGCGTAAATCATTTCCTATATTATACAATGAAGCCTTCTCCATGGCAATGCCTATTTTCAGGCCGATCGGGTTCTCTGCAGTTTCTTTTTTGTTCATCTCCAGGATCGTCCTGAGCATTTCTTCGGCTGCCATAATAGCCATCTGAGGAGAAAACCCAGATTCTTGTGGATAACCGAAAATACTCACCATCTCATCACCGATGATATCATACATTATACCCTTGTGCGATGCGGTAATTTCTGCCATCGTGCTGAATACATTGTTCAGGAAGATCATCACTTCCTCTGCGGTCATAGATTCGCTCATCTTGGTGAAACCCGAAAGGTCTGCGCGCAGTATCGTTAGCTTCAAATGCTCGAGTGGTAGATCACTCTTCGTCCCGGTGAACGCACCGCACAGGGGGCAAAATTGAGCGTCTTCAGGAAATTCTGATGCACAATACTTACACTGCATCTTCACATCTCCAGGAGCCTTGAATACTCGGGTTTAAGGCTGAAGAACTGCTGATTTTCCTTCTTCAGCTTGAATTTTATATCATCGAATACGAGCAGCGCTTTCTGACCGTAATAACGGGTCTTTTCGACATCCTGCTTTTCGGCACTGATCTCGGTCATCCGGAACAGTGCATGAGCAACAAGCGGTGGCAATTTAATCGTCTGGGCGACATCCAGTGCTTTTTCTGCATACTCAGCCGAAGCATCCCCATCTATGAAACTCATCATATAATAACAGGCATACTCTATTTCCCGGTATCCCTTTTCCACCGCGTTCTTCAACGTACTGGTGATGAAATCCCGTGCCCGGTCGTATTCCTTCAGGTTATAGAATATGCTGGCTTTCTTCAAGTTTATTTCAGACAATAATTTATCTCTGATAAGAAACGAGACCTTATTATCGGCGCGTTGTATATACTCATCCGTTTTCTGGGGAGAACTGTCCAGGGAATAGATGATCGCCAGGTCGAGTGCTGATTTTATATATATTTCCGTGTTACCTATTTCATCAGCCTGTTCGTGACAATCGTGGTACAGCATCCGAGCCTTTTGCAGATTCCAAAGTTGATAATTAATATCTGCGAAAAAATAGGTGAATTGTGTAAGCCATCTTATATTATCTTTGGCTATCAACTCGCTGATCCCGTGGTTCAGGTATTCCAGAGCTTGCTCGTAATTGCCGAGATTCTTGTGAAGCTGTGCAAGGTTTATCAGACACAAAAGCTCACCTTTCTCGTATTCCTGGGCGCGGGCGATATTCCAGCTGAGATTATAGTTCAGGATGCTTTTTTCATATTCATACGTGCACTGGTATACTGCTCCGAGATCAGAGTAGAGAACGGACTGCAGGTCGGTCATCTGCTCGTCGCACTGTTCGATGCCATCAAGCAGCTGTTGTTCGGCTTCTGAGAGCCTGTTCGTCAGCAGGAATGCCACTGCCTGACGTTCCAAGAAACTCACTGTGTCGCGAACATCTTTGGCAGACTGTGCATACTGCAAACCCTCGGTTGCCGCCTTCTCCAACTTATCAATATCACCTCTGATCTCGTGTATATCCGAAAGATGCAGCAAGACATGGCGGGCTACATCATTACTGATATGAGCACTCTTATGTTTTACCAGAGCCATTACGTCATTATAATATTTCACTGCCTGATCCAGTGCATACAGATTCTTCGCCTTATCACCGGCAAGACTGAAATAATGGGCGGCTTTTCCATACCGGTCACACGAACGATAATGATGACCGACATTCTCATAATACTCGGCGAGTTGGTCAGCGTAGAGGTCCTCGTACAGACTTGCGACAAGATGATGTATCTCTTTTCGCTTTTTAACCGGCAAAACTGTATAGGCAGCATCCTTCATGAGATTATGACGGAATATATACGAAGGATCCCGACCTTCCTTTGCCACCAGGATATAGCCTTCTTCAACAAGATAACGCAGCCTCTCTTTCAAGTTCATAGTCGGGAACAGTCCTTCAAGGATGAGATAATTGAAATTGTAACCGATGACCGATGCGCAATCGACGATCAGACGGAATTCAGCCGGCAGCGAATCGATCGTCGACATGACCACACCATAGAGATCATCGAGGAATGGAAGTTTTTGTTCTTTATGAAGAACCCAGCGACCCTCCACCTGGGTTATGAATTTGGTCCGCCTGGTGTTCCTGATGGCCTCGATCGTGAAAAGTGGATTCCCACCAGAACTCTTATACAAGAATTCGATGAGATGGTCATCGGCGTTTTTCAGGAAATGCAGTGCTAATTCAGCCGTGGCCTCACGGGAAAGCGGACCAAGATTCACGCGCGTAACCGGTACCATGATCCTGCTCACGATATCCTTTGGCGCATTGACCAGAACGAACACAACCGGTTGGTTTTTCAATTCTGATGTCAAATAGGTGATAAGATAACGGGACATTTCATCGGCTTTGTTGAATTCTTCGAAGATCAATACAAAGGTGCTGTTCTTGCACTCATAGGTAATGAGACTCTTTATGGATGAAAATATCTCTTCATTTATGGATAGCATTTCAGTATGATTCATTCGCTCCATATCAGACAAGAAGAGATGTTTTAATCCGCGCGCAATAAGCGGCGAGAGCCCGCGCTCTACCAACATATCGGTTATCCGAACATCGACTGCGTCTTTGGTATCATTATCGCGAAGATTGAAATATTGTTTCAAAAAAAGTTTGAATGGAAAGTATGCCGACCCCATCTCTGCCGAGCAATGGGTTTCGAAATAGTGGCAGAAACCACATTCACTGAGCCGTGTTTCATAGGCTTCTTTGAGTCTGGTCTTGCCAATACCCATCTGTCCGGTAATGACGATGAATTTCAAATTTCTTGTATTCGCACTTTCTGTGATATCCATCAATTGCTCAAGTTCCTGTTCGCGACCATACAGAGGGATCGCTTGTTTTGATGGAACATCGGGTTTCTCTTTCAGTTCTTTGATTAAGTAGATGTCGATCTTCGCCGTTTTTCCTTTTATGCTGCGTTCGCCAAGATGATCGACATCAACATATTCCGATACTCTGCTGTACGTGGTCTCGCTCATGAGGATGTCGTTGCGCGGACACATCTCAGCCAGCCGGGCGGCGGTATTGATGGTATCACCAATGACCGTCAGGAAACGCGGTTTCTCGAGCACGTAGCCAAAGAAGGCACGCCCGGTATTTATGCCAATGGTGAGATCGATCGATTTCAGCAGGCTCACGCTTTCCCTCTTCTTCTCCCACCACGTCCTAATCTGCCATGCACAGCGAATCGCCCTGAGCGGATCATCACGGTGTGCTTTAGGCGCTCCAAAAATCCCGAGGATACGTGAATCTGCGGTAATCACGTTCGAGGTGCCGCCGAGTTTGTGGATGAGCCCGGACATGTATGACATGCACTCATGAACGATGAGCAAAGCTTCATCATGAGCAACATCATCCATAAGGCTCTCGAATCCGATGCAATCTATGAACAATACCGAGAGAATCCGTGCCTCTCCGCCCCAGAATTGGAGGCGATCGGTCACGGCTTCGGAAGTGCGGGACGCGGTCATGTGGGACCCGCAGTAGCAGCAATATGTCGGGTCGGCAACGGTCATTTCTTTTTCACAAACATGGCATCTCATATTCGTTCCGGGTTAGTATCGAACCATATAATATAAGAAAGAAGTACAATGCAGAAAGGAGTAATATCATTCAACATGCAAAACACTAATTATTATAAAGAGATACATTAAGTTGTCAAGATTTTATGCTCATTTTGAGCAGGGATTAAGTCCTCCGCGGTACACGCTCTGCATGGCCGCCGGATTGCCTGCATGATGGCATGTATTCTATGTTGATACCGACATCTTTTTCCAGTATAATTATGAGTGAAGCACAACCTTAAAGGCACATCGCTTGCCCAGATGCGGCAGTTAATGACCGACCATGGTCATGCTCCGTACCGGGGTGATCAAATATTCCAGTGGATATGGCAGAAGCACGCCCATGGCTTCACGGTCATGACCAATCTCTCGAAAGACATCCGTGTACTGTTTGCCGAGCAGTACCGTATCTGTGGTTTGACCGTATCCGATACCATATCCAGTCAGGACGGTGCCGTGAAATACATGATGACGACAGAAGACAATCATACCATAGAAACCGTCTTCATCACCGAAGAAAAACGGACCACCGTGTGCGTGTCCACACAGGTGGGCTGTCCGCTGAACTGTTCATTCTGCGCTACCGGGCTCATGGGTTTTACCCGAAACCTGCGCGCATATGAAATTGCCGATCAGGTACGAACGGTTCAGGAAAAAACAGGGGCCAGGATCACGAATATCGTGCTCATGGGTATGGGTGAACCCCTGCTCAATGTTCAGGAAGTACTTGCTGCCCTCGAAATCTGCTGCGCGCCCAATGGACTCGGGATCAGCCAGCGGCATACCACGCTTTCCACTGCAGGCATTATCGATGGTATGAAGACCTTGCTGGCATCGTCCCTCAAGGTCAAACTGGCGGTTTCGCTCAATTTCCCGGATGTCAAGATGAGAACCCAAATGATGCCGGTCACGAAAAGTAATCCCCTCGCTGAGGTCCTGAACCTCGCCCGGGCATATTCCATACGGAAAAGCATGGTCACGTTCGAATACGTACTCATCGATCGCATCAATGACCGCATCCAGGATGCGCGCTTGTTGTTGAGGCTGATCAAGGGGATACGCTCCAAGATAAATCTCATCCCCTACAATCCTCACCCGCGACTTCCATATCGCCGACCCGATGAAGCGAGGATCGCGAGATTCCATGAATATCTTCTTGACTCACCGCATACCGTTACCCTTCGCAGATCCAAGGGTCAGGAGATCATGGCAGCCTGCGGGCAGCTCTGCCATTTGCTCGTGCACAGCACCGAGGCAGTATCATGAACGAACAAAAACAGGTACATGTATGGGTCAGCGGTATCGTGCAGGGAGTATTCTTCCGCGCCCATACCCGGCAGGTCGCACAGAGCCTGCACGTGTCCGGATGGGTGCGTAATCTTCATGACGGGAGGGTGGAGATCACCGCACAGGGCACACAGGATGCCCTGGAGCGATTCGTCGAGTGGTGTCATCACGGACCATCCATGTCCCGCGTTGATAAAATCGATGTACGATGGGAAGATGTTACCCAAACCTTTGATGACTTTGAAATCAGGTATTGAACGGGAAACCGGAATACTTTAGCGTTTTACCATTTCCCGGTCATGAGGTATTCATGCATTGAGCGGGCAGCTACCCGACCATCGCCCATCGCCAGGATAACGGTCGCACCGCCGCGGACCACGTCTCCGCCTGCCCAGCATCGTGGTTTCGAGGTCTTACCGGTCTCGGGATCGGCTTCGATATTCCCCCATTTGCCGACTTTGAGATCCGGTGTGGTCTGGGGAATGAGCGGATTCGGGCTCTGACCGATCGCACAGACTACAGTGTCGACCGGCGTGACGAAATTCGAACCGTCAATCGGCACTGGCCGTCTTCTTCCCGATGCATCGGGTTCGCCCAACTCCATTTTTATACATTCCATCTCTTTCACCCAGGATTTCTTATCACCGATGTATTTTATCGGGAGGGTGAGTATGTCGAAGATGATCCCTTCACCTTCAGCATGATGTATCTCTTCAAGCCGCGCCGGCATTTCTTTGTGCGAGCGCCGGTACACGATGTGAACTTGTTCGGCACCGAGACGCAATGCGGTCCGGGCGCAGTCCATTGCTACATTCCCGCCGCCGATGACCGCTACACTCTTGCCGCGCACGATTGGTGTATCGTATTCGGGAAAGAGATATGCCTTCATCAAATTGGCACGGGTGAGATATTCGTTCGCCGAGTATACACCGTTGAGATTCTCGCCAGGTATGTTCATGAACCAGGGCAGACCAGCGCCGGTTCCGATATACACAACATCGTAGCTCTCGAGGAGCTGGTCGATCGTGGCTGTCTTGCCCACGACAAAATCCAGCACCAGTTTTACACCGCATTCTATCAGATAATCGACTTCCCGATATACGATTGCCTTGGGCAACCGGAATTCAGGGATACCGTAGACCAGCACACCGCCCGGTTCATGTAATGCCTCGAACATGGTCACCGCATGCCCCAGTTTGATAAGATCTCCGGCAACGGTCAAACCACCCGGACCGCTGCCGATGATGGCAACCTTTTTTCCGGTTTGTGAGGGGATTTTAGGGACTGACATACTTCCCTGCGCTCTTTCCCAGTCAGCGGCAAAACGTTCCAGACGCCCGATCGCCACCGGTTCATATTTTTTCGTCAGCACGCAGACCTTTTCACACTGGTCCTCCTGAGGACAGACCCTGCCGCAGACCGCAGGGAGTATATTTTTCTCCTTTAATCTGTCGATCGCCGCTTGAAAATCCCCCTTCGCGATAAAATCAATGAAGCCCGGAATGTCGATCTCAACCGGACAGCCCTGTATGCATGTCGGCCTCTTGCACTGTAGACAGCGGCTGGCTTCCTGCATCGCTTCTTTTTCGCTGTACCCGTATGGGACCTCGGCATAATTCCTGATACGCTCTTTTGCCGGTTGTTCGCGCATCGGGATCTTTGTTGGCTGTATCTTCTTAGCCATATCGCTCACACTCGTAAAAACTCAAGGAATATACCTCTTCTCGGATATATATCTTACGCCGGGACAGTAGATTATCCCAATCGACCTGATGACCGTCGAATTCAGGACCATCGACGCAGCCGAACTTGGTCTCTCCGTTAATGGTGACCCGGCATACTCCGCACATACCCGTTGCATCGACCATGATTGGATTCAAGCCCACGATCGTCTTGATGCCGAAGGGACGCGTGGTCTCACTTGCCAAGTAGGTCAGATAGGTACAGCCCTGTACGTACACCAGATCGACTTTACTCTTCTTCAGATGTTCAACGAGAAAATCATTGATATGTCCCCTGACACCCCTGGTACCGTCGCGGGTTATTTCATACAACTCATCGCTGTGTTCCTTCAACCTCTCGCGCCAGTACAACAGGAAATCACTGCGTGCTTCAATGATGGTTGTCACATGGTTCTTATTTGCCTTGAACATCCTGAGCACCGGGTTGAGGGCACCGATACCGTAACAGCCGCCGATACAGACGATCTTCTTGCCCTCTGATTTTTCAGTCGGCTTTCCCAGCGGTCCGGCAAGGGTGGCGATTTCATCTCCGGGTTTCAATGCTGCTAACTTACTCGTGGAGGTGCCCACTTCCATGAAAACCATACTGACGCTTCGCTCGTCCCAGTCAACAAGATTCAGAGGAATACGTTCACCTTTCTCATCGGCCCGTACTACCACAAATTCACCGGCATGGGCGTTCTTGTGAATATGCTCGGTTTCAACAACCAGCAAATGTATGTTCGGGACGATCTGTTTTCTTTCTATGACTTTATACATTCGATCCTCACCGATTGATCTCCACTGATTGCCAGGGATGGATGAGCATAGATGAGTGCACTATCCGGAGGAACGTGATCAGTAATCCGCGCCGGTAGTGTGAGATCGATAGCTTGACCGATCACTCGTACATCAGCACCATCTGCTATCTTCAACTTTCTTGCTGTAGCACTATTAATCCAAATGCGATTATCATACCGCAGCCGCTCGAAACCCTTCATCAATGCAGAAAGCATGTGACCGCGGTAGACAAAAGAATTTTTTCGGACTATTAAATACAGTGGATACTTCTTCGTTACCGTGATCTTCCGAAGTTGAGATTTTTTCCCACGCCTTTTTCGCCGGATTGTACGCTTCGTTAGATCGCAGTTCAACGCTTTGCCGATCTCCTTGATGATCCACAGGTCCGGTCGTGAGTTTCCAAGCGGCTCGGTCGCCTTGTGTAGTCGTTTGATCTTACCATTGATGTTGACGACGGTGCCGTCGATTTCAACGAATGAAGCCGCTGGAAGGAAAAGGTCGAAATCAAAAGAAGGCGGGAAAGAATCCTGCACGATGAGTCTCTTGTATTTTCTATCCAGTCTTGGAGCAACACCGATCGTATACAGACAATCAACGGACTTGTCTTTCAATACACGTTCGGCAGAATCGTCCGTACCCATCTCGAGGATTTTTAAAGTATTAATACTGCTCGCCAGCGGCAGTACACTGACCCGTTTTGGGAGTTTCATGCCCTTCATGTTGTCTGCATTAAAGAGCAGATAAACGGGCCCTTCCTTTACCGCATCTCTGCACGAGGTATAATCCTCTTGTGAAACGCCGACAGATTTCCCGATCCTACCTCCTGCGAACAGAGTTCTCACCAGATCCGACTCTTTTCCGGGCCGCGGCTGTAACCAGAGATCAGCCATCTCAGCCACTCTGCTTTTAACGGCATCGATAACAATAATGCGGTGCTGCATCTTCGAATGCTTCCTCGCATGCAAAAGTACTGGTGCAAAATCACTAACCATATCAGTGTTTACGATTAGAATGACCGATCCCCTCTCGAATTTTTTCACATCGAAAGGTCTGACAACAGCGTCGAGTGCAAGCGGTGCGGCAATTGTGCTTTTCAGATGACGGGCGAGGGCATAGATACTGTCGATCGCTTTCACCGGCATCTGGGGAGTGAAGAGTATACCTGTTTTTCCCGTGTATGCCTTCAGTGTCTCGGCAACGTACGCAAGTGCTTCTTTCCACTCAACCTGGACGAGGCGGTCACCTTTCTTTAATAATGGCTGTGTGATCCGCTTTGGATGGTAAACCAGCGGTGCGATGCCGAAGCGGCCGCGCACGCAGATCTGCTCATGAGTCGGCGTAGTATTTATCAGCTTCTTATCATTAATTTTAAGATCGATCGAACAACCGATATTGCATAACAGACAGGTACTCTGTACCGACTTCTCGGGCACGCCTTCCCACTTGCTGTATCGCTCCCGTAATGCGCCGGTCGGGCATACATCCACACATGCTCCGCAGAACTGGCAGCCGCTTTCCAGATGCGGTAAGCCATATGCAGTACCCACCATGGTTTCTGGTCCGCGGTGGTGAAAATCCAGGGTACCGGCTTCTCGTATTTCCTGGCACGCCCGGATACATCGACCGCACAGGATACAGAGATTGTAATCCCGTTCAAAGAAAGGATCACATTTCTCGATCTCCATGTTGCGGTATTTGAAACTGAAAGGGATTTCCTCTATCTTAAGATAATCGATCAATTCTTGTAACTCGCAGTTTCCGTTGCGTGCACAGAACTTGCATCCGGATGTTATGGCCGTTTTCTGGATACATTCCTGATAATCAGCACATTCTATTCTCTTCTCACAAACCAAACAGGCATGAGGATGCTCTGAAAGAATCAGCTGCAGAGAGAATCTGCGCAGTCTTTTGAGTAGCGGCGTTTCGGTCTCTACAACCATACCATCCTCTACCAGTAAGGTGCATGATGTCACTGGTTTTTCCCAACCTTTGACCTTCACGAGGCATAAACGACAGCCGCCGTACGGCGTGACGCCTTTCAGGTAGCACAGTTTTGGTACGTAGATGCCCTCCCGCTGGGCTACTTCCAGCACTGTTTCACCCTTTTTGGCCCGTACCTTTTTTTTATTTATCGTTAATGTCATCATATCATTGTACCGCAGGCGATGTCTTCTTGACCGCCTTGAATTTTGGTGGACATACCGATAAACAGATCCCGCACTTGGTGCATTTGGTCTGGTCAATCGTATGGATCTTCTTAGCTTCTCCGCTGATCGCCGCACTGGGGCAGTTCTTCGCGCAAACCGTACACCCACTGCACGTTTGAGGGTCGATAATATAGGAGATCAATGATTTACAGACCAGCGCCGGGCAACGTTTTTCTCGAATATGAGCCAGATACTCTTCCCGGAAATATTTGATCGTTGTGAGTACTGGATTCGACGCGGTCTGTCCCAGTCCGCATAATGAGGCAAGTTTCACGCTCCTGCCTACCTCTTCCAGGAATGCAATGTCATGTTCCCCGCCTGTGCCTTCGCATATACGGTTGAGAATATGCACCATCTGTTTGGTTCCGAGCCGGCAGGACGGACATTTCCCGCACGATTCTTCCTGTGTGAAGTTTAGGAAATAGCGAGCAACATCGACCATGCACGTGTCCTCGTCCATTACGATCATACCGCCCGAGCCCATCATGGAACCGGCTTTGGACAACCCTTCATAATCGATCGGCAGATCCAGAAGCTCTCGCGGTATACAACCACCAGAAGGACCGCCGGTCTGTACTGCCTTGAATTCCTTGCCGTCTGGGATTCCGCCACCGATATCATAGATGATCTGACCCAGCGTGATGCCCATGGGTACTTCGACAAGACCGGTATTGTTTATCTTACCAACCAGAGAAAATATCTTGGTTCCCTTACTCCTCTTGGTACCGATCGATGAAAACCACAGCGCGCCCCTTGCGATTATTACCGGGACATTTGCCCAGGTTTCGACATTATTGATATTAGTGGGTCTTCCCCACAAACCTTTTTCTGCCGGATACGGCGGTCGCGGCCTCGGCCTTCCTACTTTCCCTTCAATCGACGCGAGTAAAGCCGTTTCTTCTCCACAGACAAAGGCACCGGCGCCCTGAACAACATCGATCGTGAACGAAAAGTTTGTACCGAGTATATTCTCACCGAGCAGTCCATATTCTTCTGCCTGCCGCAAGGCAATCAATAGTTTCTTCACTGCAAGGGGGTATTCACTGCGCACGTAGATATACCCTTTGTGTGCACCGATCGCACGTGCACCGATGAGCATGCCTTCAATGACCGTATGAGGATCGGATTCCAGAACGCTTCTGTCCATGAACGCACCGGGATCACCCTCATCGCCATTACAGACAATATACTTCTTCTTCCCCGGTGATGTGCGGCACAACTCCCATTTCACCCCGGTTGGAAAACCGGCACCGCCGCGACCCCGCAGTCCCGATGCCTTTATCTCTTTGATTATTTCAGGAGGAGTCATTCTGGTAAGTGCCTTTTCCAGGGATGAGTAGCCTTCGAATCCTATGTATTCCTCGATGTTCTCGGGATCGAGTCTGCCTCTATGCCTCAAAACGATCAGTCTCTGATGTTTGAAAAACCCGATGTCCATCAGCCTGGGAATTGCCGGTTCCTCGGGTGACGGAACGAACATCATACTCTTGACAGGTCTGCCCTTAAATAGATGTTCCTCGACCAGATGCGGTACATCTTCTTTTTTTATCCTGTGATAGAATATACCATCAGGTTGAACGATCACGATAGGCCCGCGTTCGCAGAAACCCTGGCAGTCGGTCGTGATGACCGCGATCTCGTCCTCGAGCCCCTGCTTAACTATCTCTTTCTCCAATGCATCTTTGATGATGAACGAACCGTTGGCAGCACATCCGGTACCGGCGCACACAAGAAGATGCAGACGGAAATCTTTACGTGCCTTTTTTCTCATGGTATTTATCCAGGAGTCCGCCGACCTTATTGACCGTTGTTTGACCATGGTATGTGCCATCGATAACGACGATCGGCGCAAGCGCACAGGCACCCAGGCAATTCACCGTTTCCAGGGTGAACTGTTTATCGTCTGTCGTGCCGCCGGTTTCGACACCCAGTTTTTCTTCGATACGAGCGAGCACGTCCGGCGCACCCCGCACATGACAGGCTGTTCCCATACATACTGTACAGAGATGCTTTCCGCGAGGGGTCAGGCTGAAGGCAGCATAAAATGTTGCAATGCTGTATATCGTGCTCAAAGGCATTTTCAGCTTCTGGCTGACGGATTCCAGTATGTCTTTTGGCAGATATTTGTACTCGGCCTGGACATGCTGCAAAATTTGAATGATTCGCGACCTCTTGTAGTGATGGTCCTTGAGGATCTTCTCGATTTTGCTCATAAACCCTTATTCTATCCAAAAAAAACCCAAAGTCAATATTTGCATAGATTATCTTTCAGCGGTACCGACAAAATTATGCCCTTCTTGACAATATTACTATTTACCATATAATCGACAAGTGTTGCTGATTTTTCTGTTTTTAGCCAATAGTGATTCCACTCTGGTCGATACCGCAATAGTCTATGAAATACCGACGATACTGGAATTCCAAACCCCTGCGGACAGTAGCGGCATACCGCACACCCTGGAAACGCTGTTCCCCGGAACGTATGGCTACAGTCTGGCACATACTGTAGATGCTGCGCCCTTTACCGTATTTGAGCTGGGACATTGGCAGCCGGTCGTACTGTCGAGAAGGGGACAGTATCCTCCAAGCTGCAGGGTGTACCTGAACGGTCATGGGCTTGAGGAAACGGTATTTGGGTACCGCAACCTTGCGATCCTGCCGATCCAATTTCTCGACCGCATTACCATCAACCGACCATACCTCTCAGAAACCGGAGTTTGTCTCCATACCAAGATCAACCGCTATGACAGACCGTTCTCAATGATCTCCTACACAACGGGCAGTCATGGAACAAGCCAATATCACATAGATTTCACCCGTCCGATAACGAACGATTACGGTCTGTTCCTGAGCGGCGTGTACGGCAAATCCGCCGGATTCGAACAAAACGATTCCTCCGAGATTGGAGCAGCTTACCTGAATATGTACAGCGCAGGGTTCCCCGCGCGTCTGGACATCATGTTCAGCTTGAATGACTTCGGTATACCGGGTATTGTTGGCGACACGAATTTCGCCATCGTTGAATCACGTTTTCTTGACGCCTGCCTGCTGTTCGGGAGTCCCCTTCACAAGGCAGCTATATATCACACCCGCAATGACCATGCGTACCACGATTCCCTTCAGGGTTCATCTGTCGAGATCCGCGAACAGGTGATCGGCGCTGAAACGAAGAGTTATACTGATCTTGGCATCGCCGAGGTACAGTACGGTGTTACTGGAACATACAGCGACATTGAAAGCAATTGTTACGGATCGCACACCGTGCGTTCGCTGACCGCCACCGCGGGAGTGACCAGGGCTTTTGGTCGCATCAGGTTCTCTATCGCAAGCAGAGCGGCATTCAGGGATGACTACCCCCTCCAGCTTGCACCTACCTTCGGGTTCGATGCAATGATTATCGACAGAACCTATCTTACGGCATCGGTATCACGGCATTTTCGTATCCCGTCAATAGCAGAAACGACCATCCCGGCGGTTCCCCTGCCGCAAGCGTATTATCTGATTGGCGTTGATACCCTGAAGACAGAACATTTCTGGTCGCAGGAAATCGGTATTACCGGTCAGTTCCTGACCGTCATGGTATACAGACAGGATTTCACGGAGCAGATAATCATCGAAAAGGACGAAGATGATGTTCTCATGCCTAAAAACTCTGGATCCTCGCAGAGTGCAGGTATCGAGTTCTCTTTCCATCCCCGTGTTTTTCTGCAGGGCACTGCTGGTGGAAAACATTCCACGTTCGTACATCTAACAGCAGGCGGTAATTATCTGTTTGATGAGAATCAACGTATACTGCTGCCCAGAGAATATGCACGAGCATCGATCGGCATCCACAGGGAAACACCACGGTTTGGCTGTAGTTTCACGGCTGCCGGTCTGTACATTGGAGAACGAACCGATTTCTCGGGCGGGACGATCGAGATCGTACGATCGTTGAGCCTTGCCGCCTCGATCAGGTTCGTTTCTTTATCATTCATATTTCGGATGAACAATATCTTCGACGAGAGAAATCCGGTTCTACCGGAATACCCTGCACGACCACGAAGTTATTTCTTTTCGATACACTGGGAGTTCCAGGACTAACCATGCTCATTCTACGGGTCGATGATCGTCTCATACACGGACAGGTCGTTGCCGGATGGGCGCGTCCCCTCGGTATTGAGATACTCATGCTCGCGTCTGACACCATTTCCCAGGACCCGTGGGCATGCAATGCATATCAACTGGCAATCCCCGAAGGGATTACTTTCAATTGTATCGGCATCGAACAATGCATCAGCCTGGTAGAGGCACACAATAAAAAACGGACGATGATCATTGTCGAGTCCGTTGGCGATGCCCAGCGTTTGCTCAAGAAACGGCTCATCGTGAAGGAAGTAAACATAGGTGGGCTCGGTTACAGAGAAAATACGCGGGAAATTGCCCCATACATATACCTCTCACCGACCGACATCGAATCGGTCGTACAATTGTTCCAAATGGGTATCAAGGTCATCGGCAAGCAACTGCCCAACTCTGCCAGCATAGATGTCATTAAGACCCTTGCAGGAGTCTCGGGTGATTAGATTCGCATTCTGCGTCCACAATCATCAGCCGACCGGCAATTTTCATGAAGTCTTCGAATACGCGTACTCCCATGCGTACCTTCCGCTACTTACGTGCCTCATGCGTCACGAGCACGTGAAATTCGCCATACACAATTCCGGCATACTCTGTGAATGGATCACGCAGCACCACCCTGAATATTTTGAGATGCTGCGCGAAGCCGCGGCTCGAGGCCAGGCAGAGATCCTCACGTCTGCATATGGTGAACCGCTGCTCAGTTTCATACCGCGTAAAGACGCCATCGATCAGATCCGTTATTTCAACGAATACCTGCACCGTCTGACCGGACAGATGCCGAAAGGCTTGTGGCTGACCGAACGCATCTGGGAGCCGGGGCTCATCACCATGCTCCTGGACTCCGGCATCGAGTACCTCTTGCTCGACGATACGCATTTCTTCTATGCAGGACTAGATGATCGGGATCTTTTCTCATACTACGTGACCGAGGAGGACGGACGGGTATTGAAAGTATTTCCCATATCGATGAAGCTGCGGTACCTCATTCCTTTCCACCCTGTTGACGAGACGATCGCTTTCCTGAAGGAAACGCATACGACTCAGCCGGGAAGTCTGAAGACGCTCGCCGATGATGGTGAAAAATTCGGCGTATGGCCGGGAACGTATGAGTGGGTGTATGACAAAGGTTGGTTGGATGAGTTCCTCGGGCGGTTGGACGCAGAATCCTGGATACGATCGGTTTCACTCCGCGAGACCACAGAAAAATCCCCTGCCGGACGAATATACCTTCCGACATCATCGTATGAAGAAATGGGTGAGTGGGTCCTGCCACCGGACGCCGGCAGGCAGTATGAAGAACTGAAAAGGACCGTCGATCGGAAATATTTTCATTTTATTCACGGTGGGTATTTTAAGAATTTCCTGCGCAAATATCCAGAGGCGAACGCGATGCAGAAAAGAATGATCCACGTATCGAAAAATATTGCCGACACAATGGATGCAAAGCTCGCACTGTGGCGGGGGCAGTGTTCGTGTGCATACTGGCACGGTATCTTCGGCGGGCTCTACCTGCCACACCTGCGTGAGGCGATCTACAAAAATCTCATTGAAGCGGAGAATCACTCTATCCGTGAATTCTTTACCTCAATGGATTTCGACGCGGACGGCGAACCCGAACTCGTTTTTTCAGACCGACAATTCTTCATGGTCATGAAACCGCGCACCGGCAGTTTCGTGGAGATCGACGACCGAAAGGGACTGCGCAACATACTGAACTATATCGGTCGCGTCCGAGAAAAATATCACGAGAAGGTTTCGCAAACCTCGGATGCAGGCGGTGTGAGATCCATCCATGAGATAGCCGCGAGCAAAGATGCACATCTTGCGGACATCATCGTCTACGACGCCTACCCCAGGGGCTTCGGCATCGACCTTCTCTTTGACAAGCCACCGAGCCTGGAGGAATTCTACCGCGGCACGCACGGCAGCAGACCCCTCCAGTATGATCGTCATACGCTGCATAACGACAAGCATCTTTCGGTAAGCTTTTTTGGCGGCATCGAAAAAAATATCAGTCTCGGAGGTACCCGTGCTCGTACCCTCCAGATCACTTACCAGGGACAGCCGACGAGTATTGGGGTCGAGTTCTCCTTGGGTCTATTCGATAAGAACCTGAGACTGAATAAGGATAAATATCTCCGCGATATACAGGAGCTTGCCGATCTGGACACGTTGACGATCATGGGTGAGAACATCTCGCCGATCAGCTTCAGTGCCAGCGAAAACTTTTCCTTGTTATCATACCCCATCGAAACAGTGTCGTCTTCAGAAGGCGGGTATGAGAAGAATTTTCAGGGATTCTGCATGCTCATGCTGTTCAGGGCGCTGCCCACGATCACCATAGAACTATGATCATAGCACTACTCTGTATTACCGGCGCCTTGATTCTCCTTGACAAATACGCCTTTGGGGAATTCGGCATCTCACAACCCCTGATCGCCGGAACCATTCTGGGAGCGCTTTTCGGTAACCTTGATGCCGGGATATTCATTGGCGCGATGCTGCAGCTGATCTTTCTTGCCGGTCTGCCGATCGGTCGGGAGATCCCTCCCGACGGTCAGAGTGGTGGTATCATAGGTGTTGGATCGTATCTACTCCTCCGAATATCGAATGCCGAGGGGCATGCACTCCTCGTTGCCATCCTTTTTGCCCTGGCAGGGGCTCTCATCGGCGGACAGTTGGAAATCGTGACCCGGCGTTTCAATGAAAAAATGTACCGCCGTTTTCTGAAAACAGGCGAGCATCTGGTACGCTGTCACCTGCTCGGTACCCTTACGGCTTTTATACGCGGTCTCTGCGTAATGCTGCCATTTTTCGCTCTGGCGTATTATATTACGATCCCTCCGGCACTACCAACCATGAGCCGTAGCCTCTTGATGACGATCAGTATCAGTGTCGGCTGTGCGAATGGATTGTATCTCTTCTTTAAAAAATCAAAGATTATCTATATCGTGGTAGGTGTTCTATGCGGCTTGGTTTCTGTCGTCTTGTAAAGGTATTCTTTTCGAGCCTCTTCTTGCAGACCTCATGGTCCTTTTTTTCCATGCAGAGTATGGGTTTTCTTGTCACACTCATGAGTGGTGTTAGGAAAGACCAGCATGCGGACATCAGGGAAGCCCATAAGGGATTTTTCAACACCCACCCCTATATGGCTTCGTACATCGTGGGTGCTACCCTCCGGGCGCATGATGAGGGTAAGACCCCGGTCAACGATATACAGAGGTTCATCGCCATCGCACAAACGAGCTTTGCCTCGGCCGGTGACCTCTTGTTCTGGCGGACAGTACGACCGGCGCTGCTTTTATTAGCCACCATTCTCGCGGTGAAGATAGGTATATGGGGATCTCTCGTCTTCCTCGTATGTTACAATGTCATGCACCTCTATCACCGCATCAGGGGGATACAGGATGGTTATGCACGGGGACCGAATGTCATCTATGTCATAAAATCTGCACGGTTCACTGTCGTACGCCGGGTCTTCGAAACAATCGGTGCGCTCATGTGCGGTCTCCTCTGTGCCCTCGTTTCACTACAAACACACGCCCTTCTCATAATCCCGATAGCTGCGCTCATCTTGATCCTTATGATTAAACGGCTGTCGAGTGTCATAATTACCATTGCAATCATGCTCATAATGATTATTATGTTACTGGTGTGATGATAATGATTAAAGAAACGATCGTCATAAAGAACGAAAACGGGCTTCATGCGCTCCCGGCATCGCGGTTTGTGAAACTTGCCGATACCTACTCGAGCAATGTGAGCATTACCAAAGATGGCATTGAGGTCAACGGCAAGAGCATCATGGGAATACTGACCCTGGCCTGCGAAAAAGGCAGCAAGGTCATCCTTAAATGCGAGGGCAGGGACGAAAAGGAAGCGATGAAGGCATTGCGGTTGATTTTAGAAGGACAGGACTGATGGCAAGAGAAAAAATCCTTAAAGGCATTGCAGTTTCACGAGGTATTGCACGGGGAACGGTCTTTGTGTATGAAACCGAAAGGATCGAAGTATTTCAAACCCCCATTCATCCCGTCTATCTCGATGATGAAAGCGCCAGGTTCGAACGAGCGCTGGACAAGACAAAACGGGAGCTTGTGAATATCCAGGAACGTATCAACCAGGAAATCGGACAGGACTTTGCACAGTTCCTCGATGCGCAGATACTGATGCTCGATGATGATGCGATCAACAAAGAGGTAAAGAAACGCATCATCGAGAAAAAGAAGAACGCCGAATTCGTGTTCCATCAGGTGATGAATGAATACGCGGAGAAGCTCGGGGCATCGAAAGATACGTATCTCAAGGAACGTGTAGCAGATATATGGGATGTCGGCACGCGTGTACTGCGGAATCTTTTGGGGCTTACCCATAGTTCGGTCGTTGACATACCTGAAGGTTCCATCATAGCCGCGCACGACATCTCGCCATCCGAAGCAGCGCTGATTAACCCGAAGACGACGCTCGGCATTGCAACCGAAGTCGGCGGCAGGACATCCCACACCGCCATTACCGCACGGGCACTGGAAATTCCGGCGGTGCTCGGCATTGCCGGGTTGATGGACAAGATCAAAAATGGGGAAAAGGTCATAATCGACGGCGACCGGGGTATACTCGTGAAGAATCCAAAAGCTGGAAGGATTCATTTCTATGAAAATGCGAAGAAGAAGGATCAGGAACTCCAGAAGGAACTCTCCCCCTACTGCGAAATGCCTTCCCGGACCCGTGATGGTCGTCACATCGACATCTCTGCCAATATCGAGTTTTTCTCAGAATATACTCACGCCAAAAAATACGGTGCCGAAGGCATCGGATTATTCAGAACAGAATTTCTGTATCTAACCAGACGGGGCACTCCCACGGAAGAAGAACAGTATCGTGTATACAATGCGCTCGCTGCCAGGATGAAACCGAATCCGGTCATCATCAGAACCTATGATCTGGGCGGGGACAAGATATTCTCGGATTATCACGAGGCCAATCCCTTTTTGGGATGGCGCGCCATCCGTGTCTGTATGGATGACCTCGATTTCTTCAAGAGCCAGCTGCGGGCGATCCTGCGCGCCTCGGTGAACAAGAATGTGAAGATCATGTTCCCCATGATCTCCACCTACGAGGAGATCAAACGCGTCAACCTTATTTTCGGCAAGGTCAAGAAAGAACTGCACGAGAAGAACATCCCATTCGATGAGGACATACAATTCGGTATCATGGTAGAAACACCGTCTGCCGCTATCATGAGCTCTCATCTTGCTCATCAGGTCGATTTCTTCAGCATCGGCAGCAATGACCTCACCCAGTATACCCTGGCGGTCGACCGCGGGAACGAAAAAATAAGTCAGCTGTTCGACCATTTCCACCCGGCCGTTCTCAACCTCATCAAACGCGTCATCGATTCAGGGCACGAATCACACATCTGGGTGGGATTGTGCGGCGAACTTGCCGCCGATCCAATCGCCATCCCGCTGTTGATCGGATTGGGTATCGACGAACTTTCGATGAACCCAAGTTCAATCCCCCGGGCAAAGATGGTCTTGCGTGCCATCACCATTGCCCAGTGTGAAGGCATAGCTGAAACAGTCCTCGGTTTCCGGACCGCGCTCGAGGTGAAAAAATACCTCCGACGTCAGCTGAGTTCCATATTGCCCAACATAGACAAGGTCATCCCGTGAGAGACATTATCCGCGCACTTCCCGACCAGATCGCGTACGCGCTCGAGCATGCTCCTTACCGGCTCAGCCCTACGACAAAGCGGTTCCGAAAGGTTCTGGTCTGCGGTATGGGCGGTTCCGGCATCAGCGGTAATCTTTTGCAGGCACTGTATCCATCACTCGATATTACGGTCAATAAGGATTATATCGTACCTCAATTCATTGACCGGGAAACACTTGCCGTTATCATAAGTTACTCGGGAAATACCGAGGAAACGCTCAGTAATTACCAACAGCTGGCAAAACGCAGAATTGAACGTATCGTCATCACTTCGGGCGGGAAACTAATAAGACAAGCCAAACGCAACAAAATACTCGTACCCGGAGGATTACCGCCGCGCGGTGCGCTCGGTCATCTCTTCACACCGCTCCCGTTCATTCTCCACCACTATCGATTGGCAAAGAATCCTGCAAAAGAACTTTCCACACTCGTCCGGTTCCTCAAGGACCAGACTCGTATGATCGAACCCAGGGCTAAAAAACTGGCACGCATGTTCACTAACAAATTACCTATCATCTACGCATCATCACTCAGTCATTTTGTGATTGCTCAACGATGGCAATGTCAGTTCAATGAGAATGCAAAAACCATTGCCCATATCAACATCATTCCTGAGATGAACCACAACGAGATCGTCGGACTCGGAAAACCACTGCTCCTTCATCCCCATACCGCCCTTGTATTCTTAGATGATCCTGCAGCACACCCCCGCAATCGTCGCAGGATGAAGGTCGTCAAACAAATCGTGAAGGGCATGTTCTCGCGTATCATAGAGGTGAAGCCGCATGGTGCAAATGTCCTCCAGCGAACATTCTGGGCTATCATGCTGGGAGATCTCGTCAGTTATCACCTTGCCGTCCTCACCAATGTCGACCCGATGCCGGTCAGGCGCATCGATTATCTCAAGGAACAACTGAGAAAAAAATAATACCCGCCTAACTGAATACCGAAAGGTCATCTCAGGTTTCCGGGTGTCGATAGGGTATGGGCTGCGCTATCCCTGCGCGAGGGTGGGGTAGATTATGCCAAAACGCCTGTGGTAGTATACGCGCATGGCAATGAAAACAAGTGCGAGCACGGCACCGTACACCGGGTACAGTATCGCGGTGATGATTGTGAACAGTACTCCGGGCAGGCGGAAACTCATAATCAGCAGCTTTCTCGGTGCAGGTCCTTGCTTAACGAGGGAATATATACCAAGGTACATAAAAAGCGGGAATGAAAGTGCCGCCGGGACCAGACAAACAGGATCGCGGTTATGCAGTGCAATCATGACAGCACCTGCCATGAGTACAGTGCTGACGAATGCTGTTATACGGGCTCCCAGGAACACCGCCGTCGTGATTTCACCGGCTTTTTCGTCCCCCTCTCTATCGGCTATGGTCGTGTTCATGAATACGGCACAGATACTCAGGAAGTACGGCAGGAATTCCATGGTCATCGCCCACGTCGGTGGTCTAAGGACCAACCATCCCACGATGAAGTTTACCATACCATAGCCGATACCGTTGGACAGAGTATCGAGCAGCGGTTTGCCTTTGAGTTTGACCGGAGGGAGTGAGTACATGGTACCGAGTATGAGCGAGATGAGAATAAAGACAAAAAAAGTGATGCTGAAAAAAGATGACAGAGCAAGGCCTGCGGCCCACAGGAACATCATCTCGACATATGCGTGACGGACCGGGATATACCCTTCAGAAAGAAGGAACAATTTCTTATTGATCCGGTCAGTCTCACGGTCCGTGATCTGATTGAGGATATATATCCCTCCCATTATGAGGGTATAGATACACGCCGCAAGCAGTAAACGACCGACCGGACGCTCACCGTCCTGCGCCAGATACGCGCCGATGAGCAGAAAATTCCAGGAAGGGATCAGTATGAGGGGTCTTAATAAAAAGAAATAATCAAAGGGATTAGCTTTACGCATTCATTGGGTTTATGCCTTCACTACTTTTCCAGACCTAAGGCACTTGGTGCATACGAGGACCTTCTTGGTCTTGCCACCAATCTTTGCCCTCATTCTCTGTAAGTTGATGCTGAACTTACGTTTGGTCTTCTTATGTGCATGACTGACATTGTGTCCGCTTTGAGCACCACGACCGCATATCTCGCATCGCTTTGCCATTACAACTCCTTTCGCAATCATTATAACTATTTTTCGATCTAAGTCAACCGGCTAATTGACACTTCTGGGTTATTCCTTATAATACGTTCGTGTCGATTGCGGATAATATTGCACACGTCAAACAGAGAATTCGAGCCGCCGCCCAGCGCAGCGGTCGAAACCCCGACGATATAGCACTGGTTGCGGTCACCAAGACCATAACGGCAGAGATCATTGAACAGGCGATCAGTCATGGCATTTCGATCATCGGTGAAAACAGGGTCCAGGAAGCGAAAAGGAAATATGCGGACATCACCGACCCTGTAACCTGGCATATGGTCGGACATCTTCAGACAAACAAGGTGAAGGATGCCCTCAAGATCTTTTCGCTGATACACAGCCTGGATTCTCTGCGCCTCGCCCGAGAAATAAACAAACGGGCTACAAAACCCATTGCTTGCTTAATCGAGGTCAATACCTCAGAAGAAACCACGAAATACGGTATTAAACCGGCCCAAATCCTTAAATTTTTTTCGGATCTGCAACCCTTCACGAATATCGCGGTACAAGGACTCATGACCATAGGACCAGGTTGGGCAATTCACGACCCTCAGGCATCACGATCGAGTTTCAAGCTGCTCCGCACACTTCGGGATGATCTGCAACGGCAATTTCACACAACACTCCCCGTTCTCTCGATGGGCATGACATCAGACTTCGAGGTAGCAATAGAAGAAGATTCGACCATGGTCAGGATAGGTACAGCTATTTTTGGTCCGAGGTCTCCCTAAGTGGTCGATAAGGATTCAACGGGCTTTGCCGACCTGGAAAAACTGAACCGGTGGCGGAGATATCAAGCCACCCTGTCATTCGTCCTGTGTGCTGCCGTTAAGAAAATCTGTCCCCAGGCACGTGTCAGGATCGAACATTCAATCAGCAATGGCTTGTACTTCATGATCGATGAGAATATCACCTACAGCGGTATGCGTTCCCTGGAGACAGTAATGAAGGAGATCATCAACCAGGGTCACCAGATCAGGAAAAAAGTATATCCGAAGACCAAGGCACGAGCTATATTTGTCCGGCACGGACAAAAGGATAAGGTGCATCTTATCGAAAACACCCCCAGACAGAACGTTGCGGTATACTCATTGCTTGGTATACACGATACTTATGCGGTTCCGCCCTTTGATTCGACCAGCAGCGTACCGCTGTTCGGTATCGAACGCTTCTCCCCGGGATTCATACTGATGCTGCCGACCTGGCACGACCTCTCAACCATACCTGCGTACACCCCTCAGCCGAAACTTGCGCGGATTTTCAACGAGTATGAGAACTGGGCACATATTCTCGGCATCGACACGGTCGGAGAACTGAACCAATCCATCAAAAAGGGCAGGGGACCCGAGATTGTGAAGGTGAGCGAAGCGCTGCACGAAAAGAAGATCGTCTATATTGCTGACCGCATCGTACGTGAGCGAGAGCGGCTCGTGCTCGTAGCGGGACCGAGCAGTGCGGGCAAGACCACATTCACCAAGCGATTATCGATACAGCTTCTCGTGAACGGCATCACGCCGCTTATTATCTCGTCGGACGATTATTTCCTTCCCCACAGTCAAACTCCCCGGGATGCATCCGGTCAGATGGATTTCGAATCCATACATGCCGTCGACATACCGCTGTTGAACGATCATCTCTGGAAGATTATCGAAGGGCAGGAGGTGACGCTCCCAAGATTCAATTTCCACACCGGACGCAGGAACAAAGGAGAAAAAGTCGCATTACCCGAGAACGGTGTGATCCTGCTCGAGGGTATACACTGCCTGAATGAAACCCTTACGTATAAGATACCAAAACCGATAAAATTCAAGATTTACGTGAGTGCCCTTACCCAGCTCAATATCGACGATCACAACCGTATCTCAACGACCGACACGCGCATGCTGCGGCGTATCACCCGGGATACGAAATTTCGTGGCTACAACATCCTCGGCGTGCTTGAACGATGGAGCCGCGTGCGCTGCGGTGAGGAGCGCAACGTATATCCGTTCCAGGAAGAGTCGGATGAAATGTTCAACTCCGCGCTCATCTATGAGCCGTCGATCATGAGAAAATCCTGCCTGTCGCTTCTCAGACGCGTCAAGAAAAAACATCCGGCATACGAAGAGACAAAGCGCCTGTCCGATTTCCTCGATCTCTTCGTTGATCTGGAGGAACGCGATATACCGTCGAATTCGATACTCTGTGAATTCATCGGCGGCAGTTCATTCGTATACTGATCCGCTTTTCCCTTCTTGACTACCAGGCTTTTTTCCCTATAATCAACA
>CP070834.1:1634055-1637229 GCA_020341755.1 Caldifarciminota bacterium
GTATTTTCATGAATGAGCCATGTAAATTGAAAAAGGCATTTGCCTCGGCTGTAAGCCCTGCACTCGCATTGATCAAACAGTACCGGGTATCCGGGTGCCCGGTGGCGTTCCGATACCGTATCCGGATTACGTCACGCGGAAATGCGTTCTTGAAATCGATCTTTACCGGCACTCCTTTGATGAACGCATCCTCACCGAACGGTTTATGAAAATCATTACTTGACCCAAGCCCGACAGCGCCAATGGTTACATCACGATCGCCGCCTGCCTGCATGATTGCATTTAACAGAAGATTGACCGTACCATCACCACCGGCCGCGATAAAAATATCTTCCCCCCTTTTCAAAGATTTTGATATTTCGGGGATGATCTCAACCGGATTCAGGATCTGCTCGGTCTCTAACTTTCCCATTCGCGTGCGGACCTCATCTTTGATTGTTTCCCACTGCCTGAGACTCTTGCCGTAATTACTGCAAGGATTTATGAACACTCGTATGTTTTTTTTATTTAACCTTCTCATGGTACCGTATTATTTCCACCTTAAAATCCCGAACATTGTACTACACCTGGTGTTTTTCCGGTCTGAGCCTCAAGGTCAACTCGAACAAAAGATAGAATACCGCGATAAATATCAACCAATTGATTTTAAGAGCCAGCAGAATTGCCATGCAATAAAGAATGAACGCCCGAACCACATTTTCTATCGGACGGTGAGTTTTGCGTTCATCCCGGGTCAGGTGTATTGTAACCTGGGCATAGAGATTTATCAAAAAGGCAGTACCGAAGACAAGAACCACCCAGACATTGAGGCCGCCGATCAATATAACAGCATATCCCGTGAAAACCGCTGCCGCCAGAGCAGTCAGGTCGCTGTATATCGCCGCGGGTACCCATCCGAAGACCACGGGGAACGTCTGATAACCGGTCTTTCTGTCTGCCGCGATATCCTTAAAATAGCCCATGACCACGAAATTTGCATAGCCGAAGAAAATAGCCACAACCGCGAAAAAAAACGCCAGCGAATATGGATCTCTTAGATTGAACATATGACCGCCGTGATCTCGATCGACCAGTCTCCCCATGATCGGCAGCAAAGCCACGATCCAGGAATTCCAGGGAGGTCCCCCCCACCAGGTCCTTTTGAATGGCGTATAGGTAAGCAGCCCGATCACTGCGAGAAACCCGAGGATCAGGATTACGGGATTCAGGTACCCCAGAATCAACGCCCCTGCGGTCAGCCCGGCAAGGCTGACAGTGAGAACTTGCCTTCGCGAGATCACTCCCTGTATCAACGGGCGATAGGGTGCAGAAATAGCATCGGTATCGGTCTGGAAGCAGTCAGTTAAAGCCTGACCCAAACCATAGGATAAAAAAAGCGGCATGAAAGCCAATATGACCCGGATGGCGGGTTCTTCGATGAATGCCAGCCCAACCAGACCCGCTGCCCCGGAAATGAATAAAAGGTACGGACGCATGGTGATAACATAGGACCGCAAAAACCCGACGCTGAAAAACGGATACGAAGCCTTGCTCATGTCAGATTATCCCCAGCTTCTTGCCCGCGAGCTTAAATTTATCCAGGGAGAACTCCAGGTCTTTAATAGCAAGACTTGCCATGATGCTGACCCGAATGAGCGACGATTCTTTTGGTACTGCCGGCGGGACGACCGGGTTTACAAATACTCCTTCATCCTCCAGCATACCGGTCATCTTGAAGGTCTTCTCGTTATCGCCGACCAGTATGGGAATGATCGGTGTTATCGTCTCTTCGAGCACGAATCCCATATCCTTTAATCCGTTTTTCATGAACACCGTGTTCTCGCGAAGTTTCGAATAGAGCCCGGGTTCCTCGTCTATCACCTCCAGGCACGCCAGAACAGTTGCCGCCACCGATGGCGGGGGGCTCGCCGTGAATATGAAGGGACGTGAGTTGAGTTTTAAAAATGTTATTATTTCTTTTTTTGAACCGGTAAAACCGCCTATCGTGCCCAGGGATTTGCTGAATGTTCCGCAGACAAGATCGATCTCGCCTTCCATGTCGAAATGCTCGAGAGTACCGCGTCCCCTGGCACCCAGCACGCCGGTGCCGTGGGCATCGTCGACCATAATCATCGCGTTATATTTATTCGCGAGCTTTTTTATCTCCGGGAGATTGGCGACGGTCCCTTTCATGCTGAATACGCCATCGGTGATGATAATCTTATTGGCAGATGGATCGCATTGAGAGAGTTTCTCATCGAGGTTCTCCATATCGTTATGTTTGTAGATCATTTTTTTCGCTTTGGATAAGCGGCATCCTTCAACGATGCTTGCATGGTTCAGCTCGTCGCTCAGAATGATATCTCCTGCCGTGGTTACTGCGGAAATCGTTCCCATCATCGTCATATACCCCGTGCTGAAAATGACTGCATCTTCCGTGCCCTTGAATTCGGCAAGCTTTTTCTCGAGCCTGGTGTGTAAACTGGTAGTGCCCGTGAGAACCCTCGAGCTGCACGCACCTGTTCCGTATTCCTTGATGGCATTTATTGTCGACTCGATCACTTTTGGATGAGAGGTCAAACCCAGGTAATTATTGGAACCAAGCATAATAATCTCTTTGCCGTTCATGGTGACTCTCGGTGTTGCGGCGGGATCGATCTCCCGGAGGTAGAAGAACTGATTTTGCGATTTTATATACTCGACCATTTTGTTGAATTCGCTACATTTACCGAAAAGATCCATATTTTCCTCCTCTATTCTACGATATTTTCAAGCGATCATCGTCTGGTCTCACGCATACGACGGTATTAGGTATTCCGCCTCTCATGAATGTATTTAGAATTTACGGCATGTCAATACGGTGTCATAATAACTGCCCATCAATATATTCAAGTGGTACAGAACTGCTTGTCAATGTCGCAGGATGATCAGAGACATCCTGTATCGAAATGGTCCATTTCGTTTATTTATTTAGTTTGTCTGGTTATTCTCTTACAATCAGCAATTACAATTCAGCAATTATCAATGCTACGTTCTACATCAGTCTGGTTTGCCCTCCATACGTCTGCGAAACACCGTGCTTAAGGGTGCGTGACGGCACACTCCCCATTCTGTGTTTGCCTTCTCTGCTCGATCTCCTTTTCTATCTCGTAAATTTTATTCGCAAGCATTGAGGGGTAATTCCACAATTCCGGC
>CP070834.1:1637329-1645453 GCA_020341755.1 Caldifarciminota bacterium
ATTCGATTGCTCCATCGCATCCTTGCCGACCAGCGCACGACCGATGATCTGATTGATATTCTCGACCGCTTTCTGTACTCCTTTTCCAGAATACCGTTTGCTGTCACCGTCCCGCAGTTCCACAGCCTCATGGACCCCGGTCGATGCTCCGGACGGGACTGCAGCACAGCCTCTCGTACCGGAATCGAGCTCGACCTCGACCTCGACCGTCGGATTACCCCGGGAGTCGAGTATCTCGCGACCCGAAATGCGTTTTATGCGTCTGCTCATGCGCAGTATCCTCCTTTTTTCATTTTGCTAAAACTACACAATTATAATAAACATCATCCTCTTTTCAATCTATTATATTCAATACGGATAACGACACCTTATGTATCGGTCTCGTACACCTGCAGGTATTGCCGCACTTTCTCAGCGAACATTATTATGGCCTGGTGTACAGCAATAAATCTTCGATCGTCAAGATAAGAGTGTTACTTAACGCTATTTGAGGATTGTTTCGTAAAACCGAACGTCAATGCCACATTTGGACATTTATAATAGCATTCCATACATCGAATGCACTCTTTCTGGTTAGGATTCTCGTACACATTGAGATCCATCGGGCATATCTTGGCGCAGTATCCGCAATTCGGGTTCTTGCATTTTTCCGTTTCGATCCGTAGATGGAACAGTGAAAACCGGTTGAAGACCGAGTAGATCGCACCGATCGGACAGAAAACCCGGCAGAAGAAACGCTTTATCGGAATGGAGAGACCGACAACGAACACGAGGATCGCGATCTTTGTCCAGAACAACCAGCCCACGAGTGCCCGTATATCTCCGGTCCGGTCAACCAGGACAAGCGGTATACCAGCTTCGAGTATGCCTGCTGGACACAGCTTACAGAACCACGGCTCAGCAGTGAACCATGCGATGACACCGGCGACAATAACCAACACCGCATATTTAACGTACGTCATCCATCGTGGCAATCGCCACTTGATCGATCTGATCTTGTTGAGCAGGTCCTGCAGCATTCCGAACGGGCAGAGCCAGCCGCACGCCATCCTTCCTATGAGCATACCGACTGCACCGAAAAAACCAATGATGTAAAACGGGATGAGCTGGAGATTGAAAAAATGCTGGAGCGCACCGATAGGACAGGAAAAGAGCGAAAGCGGACACCCCCAACAATTCAATATTGGCACGCACCCGCGTTTCAAGAATCCTTGATATATATTCCCGGTCCAGAGGGCTGGAACATGTCCCAGGGTTATGATCGATGCAATGATCTGCCCTAGACGGTGTGGCTTAACAGCATGTTTTTTTCGCCGTCGCTTCATTGCTGCAGCCCCATACAGGACAGGCACATGACCGAACCAACACTCTCGGTCTCATCAAAATCCCCGAGGCTCTCACCATAGAGAATGCACAGGTAAAAACCGACGGCGACGAGTACCACAACAATGGTTGTAATAGCCTTTTTCACGGGACCTCCCTAAAATATGCTCGTCAGAACTACCTTCACACCGCGGAACGGTTCTTCTTCACGGCAGACACCGCCCATGCATACAAGGCCTCCCTTTTCACCACCGACCCGCACCCTGAGATTATGCTTGCGCGTAATGTCGAGGCTCAGCTCGGCTAGAGGCCAGGAGGTTTCTTCACCGAGTTTCTCGATCAATTCCTCGGGTACCTGATTCCGACGCTCATAGCGGAGTGACAGTACAAAGAGCTCGGGTTTGCCGATGGCGATCGATGCAGCATGGTCGTAATACTCCTCGACCGTGCCCGGTAATTCCGCGCTGATAAAAGTGTGTTCGTACCCGGCTTCCATATAAAATGTCCCGAAATCATAGGTCATATCCACGTACGGTTTGGTCTCGATCTTTTCGGTTATCGGGATCTCGATATTACGCTTGACATAGCGGTCGACACCAGCCGATATTTCCAGTTCGAGTTTGGGATGGGTGATAATCTTCACGGTCTGTTCGAGGACACCTCCGGCCATATCCTCATCGAGCATCAGAATCTCTTCGAACTTTGAGAGTGATGAATCATGGGTGGATATTTTGTTGTAATCGATCTCGATCGACATAAAATCGAACGGCGAGGCGATGATCGATGCGCCGTATCCTATCTCATCAATACCGCGGTTGACGGCTATTCCGGATTTGATCGGGGTGAGCGGTTCATTATATCGAAAGTTCGCATTGTGGAAGGGAAATCCGATGGTATCGTATTCCACGAACTGGAAACTAATACCCAGCCCCGGAATGGCGAGCCCGGTCGACGCAATAATACCTGAACCATCGAGCCTTCCCCCGACCACGGGACGGGTACCCCACTGCCGGGCGTACTCCATATACGTCTCCCAGGGTCCGATTATGATCCCGATATTGCCGCCGTAGAGTTCGGTGAAGGCATTGCCGGCGAGATCGGAATCACGGTTTATCCTCACATACCGCGCACCCAGAGAGGTCACAACGTTGACCTCACCAAGGATGCGCGGGGAATAGTGGGTCTCGAAATTCGCACCCCGTATCTGAGCGGACGTATCTTCCTCGTTTTTCACGATATACTGCTGTTCCTCGAAAAAGATGTTCCGGGGTTTACCGGTGAGAAGAGTGAGTGTGCTTTTCATGAAGGAAATATCCGCTTTGAAACCGAAAAGCGATTTATCGATCCGGAAATCCTCGTCCTGGAACTGATTGAGCACGAGCCCGCGACCGAATGTCGCATAGTATCTGCCGTACAGAATCTCGACGGGTTTTTTCGCATACTGAACGCTGTAGTCGATATAGTGGAGGTTACCGAAAAAAGTAAAGAGCGATGGATCCCAGGAAAAGAAAACGCCCCTGAGAATGATATCGTTGTACTGCGCCGACAGTTTCAGTTTTTCGGTGAAATGTTCTTTATAATTCAATGTATCCAGGCGATCATCGACAAACAGCCAGTACTCAGCCTGATTCGCGCCGCTGATGCGGATATTATCGGCTGCATAAACAGCACCGATCACAAGTACTAATAGAATACTCAGTTTACTCACCCTCATCTTCTTCCTCGCTGAACATATCGCGTATCGTCTCGATAATGATCTCCTCATCACCCGGTTTATATCCCATATGCGTGAATACGATCTCCTTATTCTGGTTAATGATGAAGCTCGATGGCATTGCCTGAACATGGTACAGGTCTCTGAGTACGTCATCGGGGTCGAGCACGACCACGTACTTCCACTTGTGGCTCAATGCGAACGGTTTGACCTTGGGTACGCTGCGTGCCCGGTCAACACTGATCGCAAGCATATGGACTCCAAGCGAATCGAACTCGTCGTAATACGGTTTCAGCGCATCGAGCTCCTTAATGCACATCTTGCACCACAGTGCCCAGAAACTCATGAAAACCGGTCCGTCAGCGAGCAGCGAATCAAGACAGACCGTGTTCCCGTCAATATCTGCAAGTGTGAAATCCGGTGCAGTAACCTCAGCCTCTTCGGCATATACTGCAACGAGTGAAATCATGAAAAGTGCCATGCAGATTTTTTTCATTATTCCTCCTGGAAATAACTTCGTGTCGTCTGAAAGATTTCCCGTGTATCAATATTCTGTACAAAAACGACTGTCTTCATCCGGTTCACCGGCATATTATGGGAAAACGTGATGG
This sequence comes from Caldifarciminota bacterium, assembly GCA_020341755.1. Classification (GTDB taxonomy): domain Bacteria; phylum Hydrothermota; class Tepidihabitantia; order SM23-42; family SM23-42. The sequence continues at coordinate 1,640,978 of CP070834.1, forward strand.
TCGTGTCGAGGCTGTCAGGATATGACAGCTGCCAGGGAAATGTATAAAGTTCGCGGCAGACATGCATGAACGTGTCGTACGCACCGATGAGCGTATCCTCAAGGATTGCTGCGAATACTGCCAGTTCATCATCAGGCAGGGTATCGGATGGCACAAGCCTCAGTTCGATGCTGCCGGTCGTCGCCGATGCGGTAGCGTCCAGGATGTATATATTGAACAGGGACTGAACCGTCCGTGCAACCGAATCTGCCTGAGCATACCGTGCATAATACGCGTTCGGACTCGCTTCCCAGACTATGATCGCTCCGTCGAGGATAACGTACGGAGGCAATAGACCTGTTCCGTAGTATTCCTCGCGTTCTACCGCCGCCGTGCTTTGATAGGTTTGCCCAACATGGTACGAGATCACGACCAGCGAGTCTCCGCGTGCATTCACGTCAGCTGCGAGACTATCCAGCGCTTGCTCCGCAAGCGAACAGAACGGTCAGAAATCCTCTGTAAAGAGTTCGGCAAGCACGACCCGGTCGGTCGGCTCCGGGAAGAAAACCTCGGGCGCCTTGCTGCAGGCAGCTATGCACATAAACATAATTATGAATATACTATAAGATCTTTTCATGGTGTAATTATATGGAAACAGAATATGCTGTCAATATACCTTACACAAAAAAAGCGAGGGGGTGACACGGTCACCCCCTCGTTGTTCTAAGCAGATATAGTATCAGTCGACCACGATCACTTTACGCGATTCGCGGACTTCACCGCTGTCGAGAGTCACGAAGTAAATACCATTCGCTACCCGGTTGCCAGCGGCATCACGACCATCCCAGGTCACTGTTGCCTGTTCACCATCGCAATGATACACCCGTACGCGTCGGCCGGTCGCGTCATAGATATGGACGGCTTGCGTGCCGACGTGACCGCTCAGTGCATACGCGATCTTAACCGTACCTGACGTAATGCTCGGCGAAACCCTCAGGAAATACGGAGCGGGTTCATTGTGGCCGCTGTATTCATCTATCCCGGTCTGGTCCGGTTTCCAGGTCGTAATCCGTATCGCGAACTCATCGGTGATGGTCGCGGCATGCTCGTGATAAATGTTATCACGGCTGTACTGGATACCCTGATCCTCGGCCGCATTCTCGATGCCGATCGTATTATCTACTTGCTGTTGGGCAAGGAGATACTGGAATACGATATCACCATCCCCGGTCGGCGAGACATAGTAGTCAGGATCGTACAGGATCACCTCGAACGTCTCGTGATAACCGGCTGCATAATGCTCTACCTGGAAGTATTCGACGATAAGACGATGATTGGCTTCATCGTAGTAATAGTAGACATCGCTGGGTTGCCCGGCGTTGCCCGGATCGAGATCGTCCCACATAGGGGCGATCATCGCTTCGGGCCCGTCAGAATTGGGAATGCCGGAATTGGTCCAGTCGGTCGTCACCCGGACACCCATGGCGATCCAGCCGTTCGAGCATATGGTGAAACTATCATACTCGACGCCGTAATACGTAAACGGGAACGGCAGAGGAAGATAGGCAGATTGATTATCGTAGAAATCCAGGGAGATACCCGGATAGGTGGTCTGGGTGCTGTCAATGGCGACCCAGTTGTACGCAGGTGCGTGCTCATGCGGACCGCCTGAATAATATGCGTAGTAATATCCGCCATCCGACGGAATCTGCAGTCCGATCGGTATCTCGTGCACGATCGTATCGGCAAACCCACCGTCACCAGTTGCGATAATGGTGAATTCCGCATGATACCCGTGCGGTGCATCGCTGCTCACCACGACCGTAAAGGGATCTGCAGAATTATCCACCAGCATATCGATCGGCAAACTGCCAAAATATCCGCTGGCATCGGTGATTGTTATATAGGGATCATCAGTGGAAAGGGTTGCGGTTACGTTCGTAGCATCAGTACCACCGATGTTGACGAGCGTGAATATAACGTCGGCAGTTTCATCCGGATCGAGCTGGCCGTTATTATTACCACCGGCATCATCGACCGCGGTTGCATCAACAACCAGATGTGCATCGGCGCCATCGTACCCGAGTACGATATTATCGGCGGAGACCTCCGCCAGATTGGACGCGCCTCAGCAGTACCATGTCGAATCGATGAGTATGACCTGTATTTTATCGACCGCCTGCAGGTCAATGCCGGGCAGGTTATTCTCCAGCTCATCGAGGATATTGAACTGGTAATTGTGCCAGTTCTCATCCGGTGCCATGATCAGATGGCGGGTCGATGAATTCGACCACAGACAATCCTGACTGAATCGGCACACCCGTGTATCGCCGAGCACCGTGTTGGTCGCATCCAGGTAATTGATCTGGACAGCTGCCGCAGACCACGCTCCCACATAATTATCCCATGCCTTGAGTTTAGCATTGAATGATATATCGAGGTTGAGTGTCGGGATCTCCGCGGTCTGATGGATCATTGCGTACCCGGTACCGGTCCCCTTCGAGAGAAAAACCTCGTAATCGGGATCACTATCATAGGTCGTACCGCGGGTTATCGTGATGTAGGTACCGTACTGCTGCTGTGTCCAGCCAGTAGTGAGTGCTGCTTCGAAATCACCGTTCGTGATGTAATTACTCGCACTGCATAATCCAATAATAACTACGAGTAATAGATATCGGCGCATAACACCTCCTTTCGCATACTACAAAAGTATGCGTTTTTTTTCGTCATTATTATACCATACCAGGATACCGTGTCAAGACCCTTTTTGCGACACGGGTTTGCCTTATTTTCGCCCTCAATCGATCCAGAATGATTTTTTTCACACCACGTCCCTGCTTACCGCATCGGCAGGTCGGCCAGTCCGTTTGATTACTGTACGACAATCTTTCCCGACGCCTGTATGCATTCGCTCGTGAAGCGGTAGAAATATACTCCCGATCTCACCGGAATACTCCATTTATCATCGCGTTGCCACACAACTGTTTCCTGTTTCCCTGTACCACTGCCATTAATGCTTCTGACCAAACGTCCCGTGGCATCGAACAGTGCAATCTGATAGTCTACCCCCTGCGGCAAGGTGAAATAACATCGTGCCTCTGACCTGCAGGGGTTCGGTAACACCTGGAGCTTCTCCGATGCAGCGGTCTCAACCGTATGCTCCTCAACTCCCAGCGCATCTACCTCCAGCATGCCACCCTGCCATATTTCTTTGGTCGAATCAGGCTGCATTTCATCGTTCTGTATCCACGCCAGTATCCGGCAGTGCGTATCATCCCAGAAAGGTTCAATACTGAACGACCGCGTTACTGTGACACTGTCGCCCGGATCTATGTTCACAATTTCGCCGTTGTGATCGGGTAGATAATCGCGCGGCACATGATTGTGCCACAATGCGCCGTTGGGCGCTGGATAATACAGGCTGTCCTCGGTAATAACAATTATGACCCGACCCGTGATTGCTGCTGAACTGTCATTGCGGAACTGTGCATATACACTGCCAGTTCCACCAGCTGGATTGTAATAGCCTGACATGGTAACAGTCACCGGTGCTGGTTCGCTCATCCGTACGGTAATATACGACTCCCACAGCAGATAATCATAACTGCCGTGCTGGTCGCCGTCATACCATAGCCAGGGTGGCAGATAATTGCCGGAAAACGGCGGCGGGTAATAGTGCATGCGCTGGTATGCTTCTTCGAGATAAAATGAGTCGGTCGGGCTGAAATGCACGTCCACGGCAGCGACGCGGCCTGGATGGTCCAATGCAATTTGGGCCAGTGTCCCACTGGCCAAGGCACACGAAGCTCATGTCTCTTCGACGATGGTCTCACATACTACAACACGCTCCGTAGCAAACAGGATAGGTACGGTTGCGACAAGCAACAAAAGAAACACACGCGATAGGGATCTCTGCATACCTTCTCCTTTTTTTACAATACACCCAGAAATCCGAATTGTTTATATACTGCTTCCATTGTTCTGTTATGTTATTTTTCCTTTAATTATATCGGATAAATATAGTATGTCAATAACCATCAATTTGATACGCGCTCGATCTTTGCGGTGTACCAGGTATATTTTTCTTGACATCATATGCAGAAACAGTATAATATCGTCTGAGATATCATCGTTCGCCTGCTTGATATTTCGTAAAAACAGGAGCTTGAATATTGAATAACCACTCAAAGGAAAACCAACCTTCTGCCAAACTCGCATCGCCACGCGAGAAGATATCCGGATTCGAACAAAAAGAACAGGGACGCAGACCGATAGAAGATGAGCTCAAAGAAATAGCCGATGACCTGAATCTCATCAACAATCTCAATCAAGCGTTCAACCAGGGCGCTTCGTTGCCTGAACTGCTCGACCTTCTAGCACATGAAACTAAACGGTTGTATGAATCAAAGGGTGCAACTATATATGTCCTCAGCCCGGATAAGAAAAATCTCATCCTATACAAACATAAAACCGTTTTTAACGGTCTGAAAAAACTAT
>CP070834.1:1645553-1648243 GCA_020341755.1 Caldifarciminota bacterium
CCTTCATAAGGAACCGTTGTTTCTGGAGAAACACGGCGTGATGGGAATACTGCTCAGGCCACCGGGTGAAATAAAACGGCACGCATCGGCAACCGCGCGATCCCTAAAAAAATCCTTCGCTGAGAAGCTCGAGATAGGCATCCAGAAGGATGTTTCAGAGATCGGCGGTGGGTCATTAAGCACCGAGCAACTCCCCACCTATGTCGTCACGGTCAAACCAAAAACCATATCTGTCCAGGAGCTTGCTCGGGGTTTGCGAATGTACGATGTACCCGTATACCCGAGGGTCTCGGATGATGCTGTTCTTCTAGATTTCCGTACGGTACTGAAAGGTGAAGAGAAGATCATACTAAAAGCATTCACTAAAGTCCTCAGCACCCAGTGACGTTTCCGTATTTCAAAAAACCATCGATCACTCAAGCAACCACATGATGAATTAATTATGCCTGAAGAACAGAAAAGACACATCGTTGTCGGTACTGCCGGTCACATTGATCATGGCAAGAGCGCTCTGATAAAAGCGCTCACCGGTGTTGACCCTGACCGGCTGAAGGAAGAAAAAGAACGCGGGATGACAACGGACCTTGGTTTTGTCTTTTACGGCGATGATGTCACCATAATCGATGTCCCGGGACATGAAAAATTCATCAGGCACATGGTGGCAGGTGCCAGCACCCTCGATTTCGTCATCTTTGTCGTTGCAGCGGATGACGGCGTCATGCCTCAGACCGTCGAACATCTGGAGATCCTTAAATTGCTGGAAATTCAGAAAGGATTTATCGCCATTACGAAAAAGGACCTGGTCGATGATGAATTGCTCCAGCTCGTTATTGAAGATGTCAAGCGCGTGGTCAAGGGAACATTCCTGGAGAACACGCCGATCATACCAGTCTCGAATACGACAAAACAGGGTTTTGATAGGCTCAAAGAGGTTCTCGACGAACTCATTACCCAGACCCAGGCGAAAAAGGACAAAGGTATTTTCCGGCTGCCGATCGACCGCTGTTTTTCCATAAAGGGATTTGGCACGGTCGTCGCCGGCACCGTACTTTCAGGCAGCATTAAGACCGGCGATACCCTGGAACTTCTGCCACGGAAAAAACAGGTGAAGGTAAGGGGTATTCAGGTGCATAATCACAAGGTCGATACGGTCAGCACCGGATACCGAGCCGCGATCAATATCGTGGGAGCGGACAAAGATGAGATCAACCGTGGTGACACGCTGGGTCAGATCGGATATTTCCAGCCATCGGAATATATCAATGCTTCGATCCATCTTTTATCATCGAGTGAGAAGCCGCTCAAGAACCTCATCAGACTTCGCATTCATCTGGAAACTAAGGAGATCTTCGGAAGAGTCGTGCTGCTGGATACGAAGGTCCTGAAACCCGGCGAAAAAGCGATGGTGCAGTTCAGGCTCGAAGAACCGGCAGTCACCGATGTCGGTGACCGGTATGTCGTGAGAACATACTCACCGCAGAACACCATAGGCGGCGGTGTTATCATCGAGCCGAAAGCCCAGAAGGCAAAGGGCTTCGACGAAGATTTGATCGCTCACCTCCAGAAGATCGAGGAGGGTGACCCGACCGTAATGGTCGAAGAGAATCTCCTCAGTAATTTTAATATCGCCCGAAAGATAGATGAAATCGCTCTCGACCTCAACCTGCCACTGGACAAAGTCCGCAGTATCGTTGAACAGCTGATCGAGGAACACAAGGTCGTGTGCATCGATAAAAAAAGAGGTTTGTATTATGCCATGGATAATATCCAGAAATTGATGTCTGCTATCGAGAAAGAGCTAAAACAATATCACGCTGCCAATTCCACCAATATCGGCATGCCCCAGCTTGAACTCCAGAAGAGTATAAGCAGGGGACTGGATAAAATACTATACAATCACGTTACCGGTCGGTTAGTTACGGACAAAAAGATTAAGACGACTGCCGATAACAAGGTCAGTCTTTTCAATTTCACGGTCAAACTCGATAAACAGCTCGATGATATCGGCAAAAAGATCAACGATCTGTTTGTCGACGCGAGGTTCAAACCGCCGGACCTGCAGACAGTACTAGCACAACATCTCGGGCTTGAAAGGGATGTACAAAAGGCATATAAATACCTTATCGAATCCGGGACGCTCATTGATGTGGGTGAATCGGTCGTCTTTCACAAAAAATTCGTCGAGGACGCACAGAACAATATCATTGCGTTCCTGAAGAAAAATAAAGAAATAAAAGTATCCGAGTTCAGGGACATGATCGGCGCCAGCCGCAAATATGCCCTGCCCCTGCTCATATATTTCGATACCCATAACGTCACTATAAAGCGGGGCGAAGTCAGGCTCCTCGGACAGAAATACAGGTAAACACGTTTCCCTGCAGACACACTTCGTTGAAGTCACGTCCTCCTGAAGTCATGCATAGCTGAAGACACGTCCGCTTCGCGGACTGAAGATAAAAAACCCGCCGCGGTCATTACGACGAGTAAAACGACGAAGTAATCCCAGTAAAGTAGTCACGCTACGCGAAACGAGTATCGGAGTGTGAGAGTAACGGAGTAACGGCGATAAGAGCGTAAAGCGTAATGAGTATGGCGTATTGCGCAAAGACTTTCTGAATATTTAACGATTCAAACGTCTTCTAATAACCTATTAACTTAATAACTCAACTACCGATGACAATCAACGGTAC
>CP070834.1:1648343-1655261 GCA_020341755.1 Caldifarciminota bacterium
CCTATGCCGTGCGCAGTGGAGAGAACAAGCAGTTGCGCATTACTGCGACCGAGGATTATCAGGAAGAACCGTATGTCATCGAGACTTTCACCAGGAATGCATCTGAATTCTCGCTGTCACCTGACGAAAAGGAGATCGCGTTCGTAGTGCGCGGCGATATTTTCGTGATGTCCTTGAAAGATGGTATGCCCGACGATATTACGCGGATAACCGAGACACCGTTCATAGAAAAGGATATCTCATGGCATCCGGAAAAAGAGATGCTTGTCTACACTGCACTGGAAGACGGTGACTTCGATATACACTGCATCGAGCCGCGCGATGAAGAGAAATTTGCCAATGCATTCCTGTTTTCAGTGCAAAAGATCCTGGAAACACCCGAAACCGAGTACCGACCCGTATTTTCCCCGGATGGCAAAAGAATAGCATTCCAGAAACACCGGCGCGAGTTGCACGTTATGAATTACGATGGCTCGGGCAGCCGGAAACTGGTTGAAGAGAGTGACGTACTCTGGATAGACTGGTCGCCCGATAGCAAGTGGATAACCTATAGCCGAACCACGCTCGGCTGGCGCGAGGATATTTTTGTCGTTCCTGCGGACGGCAGCCGCATGCCCGTGAACATATCAAATCATCCAAATGATGACTACAAACCGATGTGGAGCAGCGACGGAAGACGGATCGCCTTTGCCTCTCGCGATGCGATCGGGAGCCTGTGGATGAAATACATATTTCTTACCATACAGGATGAGGAACGGGACAAAGAATACTGGGAGACGCAAGCTGACACGCTCGATATAGACCCCGCCGTCAGAATCGATTTCGAGGATATCGAAGAACGCACCCATACCGTTACCAAGGTTGATGGATTCTACAATTACGTAGCGCAGTCCCCTGATGGAAAACAGTATGCGATCCTGGCAGAGAATCAGGGCAGTATGGATATCTGGACAGTCGACTGGCTGGGTAAAGCACTGCAGCGAGTCACCACCGGTAATGTAAATCCGAAAGAATTCACCGTATCGAAGGATAAAAAGAAGATCTATTACCTGTCCCGTATGGGCACGCTTGCCCATGCGGATATCGCGACTGCGAAGTCAACATCGCTTGGTTTCAACGTCCAAATGGGTATCGACCGCCACACCGAGCAGGAACAGGTTTTTACCGAAGCGTGGTGGGCGCTCCAGGACGGTTTTTATGACAGCGATTTTCACGGAGTAGACTGGCGCGAGGCATACGAAAAATACCATGACCTTGCCGTGCATGCCCGGACGACCAGAGAGTTCCATGGAGTGGTTTCCCAGATGATCGGCGAACTGAATGCGTCCCATCTGGCGATTTATCAAAAGCGGCGAGGCGGTGAAAGGACCGGGGAACTCGGGATCGTCTATGATTCAGACTACACGGGTCCGGGCGTCAGGATCAAAAGGATCATTCCCGAATCACCTGCCGATAATGTAGAGAAAGGGTTGGAAATCGGTGATATCATCCTTGCCATTAATGGGAAGAGAATTGAATCGGATGATAATTTTTATGCGTTCCTTGTTAATAAAAACGACAAGGAAGTTATGCTCGAAGTACTTCAGCGTGGTAAGAAGCGGAACATCAAATTGCAGTGTGATGATCCCGATGTGATCTGGCGTCTCGTCTACAAACATTGGCAGAAGTCGAACCGTGACCATGTGTACGCCGCAAGCGATGACCGTATCGGTTATCTGTATATACCATCGATGGGATCGCGCAGTCTCAGACGGTTTGAGCAGGACCTGTACCGGGAACTCGACAAAGAAGCATTGATCATTGATATTCGGTATAATGGCGGCGGTAATATACACGATGAACTGCTCAATATTCTGAGAAGAACGGCGTATATGTATTCTGTCGAGCGTGATGGGTCCCGGGAGTATAATTCCCTGTTCCGCTGGGAAAAGCCGATCGTGCTTATCATCAACGAGTATTGTTACAGCGATGCAGAGATCTTCCCTGCCGGATTCAAAGAACTCGGACTGGGAACGGTCATTGGGGTACCGACCTATGGTGCGGTCATCGGCACGAATGATATCGAACTATCTGACGGTTCATACTTCAGGGTGCCTGGTACGGGCTGGTTCCTCCTGACCGGAGAGAACCTTGAGAACACGCCGGTCGAACCCGACATTTTTGTCGAGAACGCTCCTGAGGACGATGGTTCAAGCACAGACCCGCAACTCCTCAAAGCAATAGACATACTTCAGGAGATTATCGGCGAATAACCTGTACTGATGATCCCGGATAACAATACGTAGTACCGGGGTCCTGATGCTTATTGTATGACGAGTTTCCCGTTGGTATTCAGCACGTCGCTGCGGAACGTGTAGAAATACACCCCACTGTGTTTTTGATCCGTATCAGTAAGACTGAAACGTATCTCGTCAATATCTGGAGCAACTGTACCGGTAAATGATTTCACCCGCCTACCGAGAATATCAAAGACCTGTATCCGATACTGTGTGTATTCAGGAAGCGAAGTGGACAATGTTATACTGTGAGCAGGGCAAGGATTGGTTTTGACCGACACGCCGTACACGTTTACAGGAGATTCTTCCACATACTCCTCAATACCGACGAGATCTAGGATATCTAGTTCTCCCGCCTGGAGTCCTTCGCGTGATGGAGGATCTACCTGAATCCAGGTTACTATATGACAGTGTTCCTCGACCCAGGATGCATCGAGGGTGAAATCGCGGCTGACGTTGACCGTCTGCCCGGGATCGATCGTGACGATCTCGCCGACGTGATCAGGCAGCATATCGCGCGCTAGATGATTATGCCAGGCATGACCGTTCGGGTCGACATGATAGAGACTGTCTTCAGTGATGACAAAGTACACGCGCGCGGTAATTGTGGCTGAAGAATCATTGGTATATGCGGCATTAACCGTGCCTTCATTGGTTGTTGTGTTGTAATCACCGGTGATCACGAGGCTAACCGGCGATGGTTCGGCAACGCGGGTGTTGATCCTGTTGCGCCAGATACTAATTGGCCACAGGTCTTCTCCATCCATGAACAGCGAGGGGTATCCCATAAAGTTATAGTAGTTGATGCGGGCTCCCGCTTCGGGAATGTATCCGAAGTCACCGGGAACCGAGTGATATTCGACGAGTGCCGTTTCATCGGGGTAATCGATGTCCGCAATTGTATCCAGCAGACTGCTGGCATAGGGACAGGTAGGTCAACCACTCCAATATGCTTCTTCAAGCATGACAACCCGTGTTGCCGCAGATGCCATGCTGGCTAGACCAGCAAGCATTGCGATGACAAATACAACATACCATGCGTTTTTCATATAACCTCCAGTTAATGAGTTTCAATTAATTATATATAGATATACCATAAAAATCAATAGTCTGCGAATTGAAGGTGATCGCTATACTATGTTGCAGGACTTTTCCCTATTCACCGCATGAAAAGGGGGAATAGCCTTCAGATCAGTATGTTGGTCTTAATACTAAAACGCAGCCTTTCGAGATTCCATATGAAAGGCGATGAGCAAGACCGCACATTCATTACCTCGCTCAAGCGGGCATTTCCACCCGGCATCCATGTGTTTTGCCGGGCACATGCGGGGTTTGTCGGTGTTGCCGAACGGGCACAAATGATATTCTTGTTTTTCTTCTGCCATTTGAAATAGCCTCCTTTGATCGCGATATCACTTCATAATGATTTAGAACAATCCATCGGGGAAATATCCAATCATAAATGAAGTACAATCTTATCTGGTAGGGTCTTTTTGTCAATGCATCTGAATACGGGAATGGGAATACGTATTTCTACATCTATCAGAGGCCTCCCGACAAATTTGTCGAAAAAAGCAGATTTGTCGAACATGGGTTCTTATAACTAACGTATTTTCATGAGATTACCCTGGCATGCTTATTGCGAATAATAGTAAAAGAAGGAGGTTCATGTGAAATTACTGACAACTATAACCGTCCTGTTTATCGTGATGACAGGTGCGCTCTTTGCCGAAGATATTGAGGTTTCTGGTGAAGTAGTGAGTATTGACGAAATAACCGATTCAGAAACCGATACCGAAGTGCTGCAGGCACGCATTAGGGTGCAGAATCGGGATATGATCGAAGCGCATCTCTGCCCTGCTTGGTATCTTGAAGAAGATATCGCCCCAGAGGATGAGGTCACGCTCATCGGTAAGTACGGCGAGGGTGGAGAATTCAAGGTGCGTGAGATCGTACGCAACGAAGTACGTCGCGATATCAGAGACGAACTATATGTGCCGCTCTGGCTGAAGACCCAATTGCAATCACAGCATCACTTGTATAATCCCGAGGATGAAGTACAGACCGATGGAACTGTTGAGGACCTATATGTCGAGACCAATACGTCAATAATGGAGGCTAAAGTAAAACTCGAAAGTGGAGAAACCGTACGTGTTCGTCTTGCACCGGATTGGTATCTGAAGAATCAACTACGCATCGGTGATGAGGTGGAATTCATTGGCGATGAAGTGGAAGAAGATGGTGTGATAATGGCGCGCGAAGTCCGCAATCTGAGAACGAACCTTGAGATCGCATTGCGCACGAGACAGGGCGCAACACACTGGCAGGAAAAGACTGACCGGAAGAAAGCAGCAGTACCGACCAGCAGCGAAACGCCGGGCAGGAAGAAACAATAAATTCTCTCATCAAGGGGATACAAGGGGGATGGAGCAAAGCTCCTCCCCCTTAAATTTTTATACCTGAGTAGACATTACATCTGTACTGTCAATTGAATGTTCATCTGCTTGACTCATCGCGGTGCCAGGGTATAATGAAAATGGATCATGAAAACGTTCGGTTTCCAGTGGCATGTTACCAGTAACTGCAACATACGCTGCCGTCACTGCTACCAGAATGATTTCACCGACAAGGAGGATCTCGATACCAGAACGATAGGGAGGATCGTCGATACGCTGGGCAGCACCTTGCAGGACCGGCTCATTTCTGTTAACCTGACAGGAGGTGAGCCCTTTCTTCGAAACGATTTTTTCGACATCCTGGAAATGTTATCCGGGCGGAAGAACGTGCAGGAACTGTATATCATTACAAATGGTACTGTCATAGACCAGAAAGTTATCGACCGACTGAAGGTCTGTGAAAAGTTGGAGGGGATCAAAATATCCCTCGAGGGTTCAACACCCGAAATTAATGCACGGATCAGAAATAATGAAACATTCCAGGATGTTCTCGTGACGGTCGAACGCCTTATGGCACATTCATTACCCGTGCTGCTTATGTTCACCCTGGGTAGTTATAATTACCAAGATGTGCTGGGTATGCTCGAACTTGCGAAGAGATTGCAGGTCAGCGGCGCGATACTGGAGCGGTTCATACCGCTGGGGCGCGGAGCTGGAATGGCAGACCAGTATTTGAAAAATACAGAATGGCTGAAAATAATAACAAATTGTATTAATTTTCTTGACCTCGGTATTTCACCGTATGATTTCCTGACCTACCGGGCGCTGTGGGTAGATTTCAAGGATGAAATATCAGTACGGGGGGCGCAATGCAATCTGGGTGACGAATCCATGGCACTCATGCCTAATGGTGATGTATATCCATGCCGGCGTCTGCCTGTTGTCATTGGGAATGTTGTGCGGGACGATTTCCAGGCGATCCTGGATCGGCTGCGTGCATACCGAGCGGCATTTGATAGAACGCTGAATGGTTTATGTGCTGATTGTGTGGTTACGGGCTGCATCGGCTGTCGGGCACTGGTATATGCAATGACCGGTGATATTCGAAGCGGAGACCCTCAGTGTTACCGCGACCTGCTTTAAAAGAAGGGTACAGGATCCCCAACACCTAATTCGGCAAAACATTACGGTAACTTCAATGAACCTTTCGGCGGTTATACACAAATATCTCGATGGTAAGCAGCTGCTGAATGGGTAATTAGGTGGGGGGCTATCTATTTCCTGTTGATAACCCTCTCAACGATCCCGAGAAGTCTGAGTACGATGAGCACTGAAACACAGGCAACGATCGCCAGCTTGTAATAACCTGCTCCGATCGCTATACCAAGCCCACTGGCGAGCCAGATCGTTGCCGCCGTCGTGAGACCATAAACCTCGCCCCGGGCGCGGATGATCGCACCGGCACCCAGAAAACCGATGCCGGTTACCACGCCAGCGACGATCCTGCCCAGTTCAGAACCGATCAATCCAAGTTCATAGCCGATAAGCATGAATAAGGTCGAACCAAGGCATACGAGAATAATGGTGCGCAGACCCGCTGGTTTGTGCTCGAGTTCACGTTCAAGACCGACGAGACCTCCGATACCTATCGATATAGCAACCCGTATGATGATTGTCGTCACATCCATGGTTTATACTATCTCCTTTTGCTGATTATGTCAAGAAACAACGGAAGCGCCGTTATCTTGACATCTTGAATGTATGAATTATCATATACAAGAGGAGGACATAGTATGAGGTATAAAAAAAATATGTATTTCAAATCAACATGCATGAACACAGGGATGGTCCTGAGTTTTGTAATGTGTTTCATTAATATTTCGTTAGCAGCAGCACATTCACCATCGCAACGCCCCTTCCTGGAAATCTTAACAGAAGATGCTTGTGGAATTGAGCTCGCATGTCAGTTTGATGAAATATGTGTGGAAACTGTTGATATAGATGGCATACCGATGAATGTCTACACTGCGCCAGGTCTTCTGTCCATGACCGATGTGGGAGCACCTGCTCTTGGTTCGGCAACACGGTATATTGCCTTGCCGCAGGGTGCGCGTGCACAGGTTACTATACTTCATTATGAAACCGAGAGCTATCAGGAGGTTGAGATCGCACCTGTACCACAGATTCCATTCGATAGCGACCATTCACCGTTGCAGTATGTAAAGGATATGGGAGTGTATGGAAAT
>CP070834.1:1655361-1657890 GCA_020341755.1 Caldifarciminota bacterium
TCTATCGTCGTCTTCATGATATCATCATGTTTCATGAGAACTTTTTTCATTTTTTCCGGAGATTTCTCCCATTTTTGGGTGGAACCTTCTATATCGGTAAACAGGAAAATAGGCATCAGTTCAATTCTATTGAATTTAACAAATGTGTCAACAGATGGGAGTTTTAGAACTGGAAATCTAAGAATGACGCCTGAATATGCGTATCAGGTACGGTATTCCCAGAATAACCGCTGCTGGAATAAGCAGCAAAGCGATCGCGCTGTAGCCTGCGATCCTGAAACCGTGTGTGAAGTGGTCATACGCGAGTCCACCGATAATCGGACCGACCACAGAACCAAGATTGGTCGTCATGTTCAGGATACCGATATTCGCTCCGACGCCGGTATTGATACTCGTCGCATAAGCACGCGACACGGGTATGAATGAACTGATTGCTGAGCGCAGGATGATGTAAAATCCCATGAATATGATGAGCCCGGATGCAAAGGGCAAAAACAGGGCTGCGATAAAGGTCGGTGCAACAACGAACCACAATGACTTCCCCGGCCCGATGCGGTCGCTGAGGTGTGAAACGATATACATGACACATATGGAAATGATGTCGAGCCCGAGGAGTATGAAGGCAATACCTAGCAGGTCGACACGGAAATGTTCATTGAGAAAAACGATCGATAGTGGTGCGAGTGAAAGCAGTGCGCCAAAGATAAACCCCAGGATGAAGACTGGATAAGGTGGTTTCCCTTTAACCTGCTTAACCGTCCTCCTTGGGGTAGCTGGCATGAATACCGCCTCGATGAATCCCATCAGAAGTATAACAGCACCGACCAAGAATATCACTCTGAAAGAACGTATTTCCGAAAACCCCAGGCCAGCTGTTATCATCAGAATCACACTGAAAAGTATGCGACTGAGAAGCGCACCAAGCCTGCCGGTTATCTGGTACAGGGATAATGCGCGGGCGCGGAAATGGTTTTTAGTCAGGTCGGCAATCATGACTTGAGTGGTTGGCCATATCAGCCCGAAACATACGCCCTGACAGAAACGTAAGAAAAGCAATCCTTCGTATGAATTAATGATGGAAAATGCCAGTACAGTTACGAAAACAAAAAAGAATCCGATACGAACGAACCGGTTTGTGTGACCTGTCTTATCAACATGCTTGCCGATAATATACGCGGTCAATGCCCTGGCGATCATGAAACCAGAGGTTAAAAGCCCCACTTCGAGTCCTGTGGCTCCGAGGCGGCGGGCAAATATTGGTAATACCGGACGCAGCAGACCATGACCGAACATACCGGTACCGGCAAGACCATAGATAAAGAGCAGTCCTGTCTGCAGAAGACTATGCCTGCGCATCTCCGATTCTCCGTTCATCAGCAGACTGATACAATTTTATCATGAAATTACAACTATTATGAAGTTTGGTGAAACGTAATTGTGAAGACCGTTCCCTTGTTTTTCTCGGACTGAACATCGATCGCGCCGCCATGGTCTTTCAGTATTTTCTGGGCGATGTATAATCCCAGACCTGTGCCTTTTTGCTTGGTAGTGAAGTATGGCGTAAAGATCCGCTCCTTTTCCTCATTATCCATGCCCACACCATTGTCAGATATGATCAGGCGAACTGGTTTTTCATCAAACTGTATAGTCACTTCGGACGTGCGGTCCTTCGCATTCAATACGGCATCGCAGGCATTGACCAAGAGATTTAGAATTGCCCGTTTAAAATCTCCTTGATTTCCATTTAATTTTATATTTTTCTTAATATGTTCCTTTAATTTTATGTTATTCTCTCTTGCCTGTTCACGGATGACGCTGAGCGCGTCGAATGTACATTCAGAAGCATTAAACTGCTCTTTTGAGCGCATTTTCGGTCGGGCCAGAACCAGGAAATCATTGAGTATCTTGTTGAGCGACTCGATCTCCTTTTTTATCGTACGGGTCAGGTGCCTGTACTCATCATCCCCTGTAGGGAACTCCTTGATCAAACGCTGCGTTGCGATTGACAGACCGTTGAGGGGATTCTTGATCTCATGGGCGAAATTCGCCACAAGATTTCCTAAAAATGCCAGGCGTTCAGCCTCTTCCCTTTCCTTTTCGAACGCACGCATGGTTGTAACATCACGGAGAACGGTTATGGCACCGGCTACTCTTTTCTTTTTGTCAAACAGGGGGTACGTGGCATATTGCACGTGCTTTGAAAATACATGTTTTTCGTTCACCACCTTCGACCTGCTGTCCAGTACTTTGCGTATTTCGAAATGATCATCCTTGAACAAGGTGAAATAATTCTGGCGCAAAAGCGCCTGTTCATCGAAAGAAGCCATAGCACAAAATGCCGCATTGACACCGTTGATAATACCATTCGCATTCACCATGAGAACGGCATCCTCTACTGCTCCGAGCGTCTTATCAAATACATTTTGCAGATCCCTGTATGATTGATATTTTATAAACAGAAAGAAGAGCACAAAACCGGCGCCAAAGAGAATAATGAAAAGCATAACGAGTTGACGCTCGGTCGATCTT
>CP070834.1:1657990-1666510 GCA_020341755.1 Caldifarciminota bacterium
ACCGATGCCTCGGCGATCTCCTGCAGTGCACCGGTGATCTCTTCCGATGATGCGGTAAGTTCCTCGGATACCGATGCCAGCCCCTGTGCCTGTTCGAGCAGTTCCGGAGCTGCGTGAGTGAATTCTTTAGTGATCCGGGACAGGGCATCGACAAAATTATTAAATCCCTTTGCCAATCGCCCCAATTCGTCATCGTGCCCCGGTATGCTGAGTCGTTTGGTGAGGTCCGCCTTGCCACTACCGATCTCCTCCATTTTTTCGGAAATACTGCCAATAGGACCGGCGATCGCTCGTGCCATGACTACCGCAAGAAATCCACCCATCACGAGTATAATAATGCCAAAAAAGACCAGGATCCTGGTTGTTCTGGCAAGAGCATTATTCATAGGCTGTGTAGAAAGTGTTATTCGGACTATCCCGACCGTCTCTTCTTCAAAGGCATCGATCAACCCCTCATCCAGAAACCCCTCTTTGACCGGAAACAGAAAATCATATGAATCGCCGACATGACTCAACACGGTTTCCCCGATCCCTATTTTTTCTATTATGTCCTTTGACAAAACAGTGTCTATCCCTTCCTCTTTTGCATGGGTAATGAGCACACTGCCGTCTGTACCGTATATGCCAACGAGCATGACATCCTCTTGCTCGGCAAGTCCCAGCAGCGCCGGGTAGAGAAGCGACATATCACCAGTTTTGATACCGGTAAGCGAATTGAATGAGAAATTCTTGCCCAATGCCTTGCCCTTCTCTATGAATTCCCGTTTGAGTAAAAAAGATGATTGGTAATAAAAGAATGCGGTAAATATTACGATAACGACGAGCAGAGACAGCATGACTGTCCCGAGCAGCCTTTTTTGAAATCCGCCGATATTCAGATTTTTAATCCTCAGCCTCAAATGACCCCTTTCAAAACACCAGTCTCGTGCACCTCTCGGTCCGTGACAAGAACAACCAGACACCGATTCGCACGACCCTTAGTTCATTCCTGGAAATAAGGCTGTAATACAGCCAACGAGGTGACTATGTGAAATCACGTTCCTTCGCATGAAGACAGCCATTTAACGATAATTAAGTGTCAAATGCTGCCTCTATACTGAGAGAAATATATATAAAATCCGCCAATTTGTCAAGACTTTTTTTCAATGACTTCTTTGGTTTTCTTCATGGCACAGAACTCACCACACATGGTACAGGTCCGGGCTGATTTTGAACGAGCACGGTGGAATATTCTGGCTGCCTTGTCCTGATCGATCATGAGGCCCAGCATTTTTCGCCAGTCGAGCCGATACCGAGCCCTTGACAGCTCAAGGTCGAGCGACTTTGCCTGCTTAATTCCCTTGGCTATGTCTGCTGCATGAGCAGCGATCTTCGATGCAATAACTCCCTCCCTCACCTCATCAGCATTCGGTAATGCTAAGTGTTCTGAAGGGGTAACATAACACAGATAATCAGCCCCGAAATAGGCAGCAAGTGCACCGCCAATAGCGGCAACAATGTGATCATGCCCGGCGCCCCGATCAGTTACAAGCGGGCCGAGAACATAGAACGGAGCTCCGTCACAGATCGACTTCTCCAGACTGATATTTGCCTCGATCTGATCCAGCGGAATATGCCCTGGCCCTTCGACCATAACCGACACTCCCTGTTTTCGTGCCCTTTTAACTAGTTCACCGATCACCACCAGTTCCCGTACCTGGTATTCATCCGTCGCGTCGGCGATCGCGCCCGGTCGTAGACCATCCCCCAGACTCAAGGTCGCGTCATACCTCTTTGCCAGTGTAAGAAGTCGGTCATAATACTCGTATAGGGGATTTTCTTGCCGGTTATGCGACATCCATTCAACCATCATGGAACCGCCACGGCTGACCACGCCACAGACACGTTTCTTTCGTCTTATACCCCGTATACTATTTTGTGTAACACCGCAGTGGACTGTTACAAAATCTACCCCATCCTCGAGGTGCTGGTGGATAACGTCAAACATCTCATCCACCGAAGCATTAATGAACGGTCGGCGTTTCTTCGCTGCGAGGATCGCCACCTGGTATATTGGTACCGTGCCGACCGGGATACCAGCAGCATCCACTATTTCCTTACGTATCCGGTCAATATTGCCTCCGGTCGATAGATCCATTACCGTATCGGCTCCCGCATCTACTGCAGCACGGAGTTTTTTCAGTTCTGTTTTCATGTTCGACACATCTGGTGAGGTCCCGATATTGGCGTTGACTTTCGTTGTCAGCCCCTCTCCGATCGCCAGCGGTTTGATACGATGCCGTCGATTCCGAACCAGCACAATGTGACCGTTTTTCAGCCCTTTTTTGATATGTGAAACAGAAACACCTTCACGCTGCGCGATAGCGCTCAGTGCCTTCACCATTAAGCCCTCTCCACGGGCACCCCAACCGATGTCTTTGGTACGGCGACCGATGCGAATTTTAGTATAAAAGACATCGCCCGTTCTTCGTTTGGTGCTTCAAAGGTCAACAAATAGTCCGGTTTGCCGAATAATGCCAGAAATTCCCGTATCTTAATGTCGTCAGGAATGTCAGAGCCTGCGACGATCCGGCGCAAATCATCGACCTTACCGGGTATACAATCTAAGGTTGTCACGAAAATCATAATTCTCCTTCATGTAGATTATAATCCATAATAGCGTAATGTCAATCCGTCGCGGTTTTTCATGACCGCACTAGAATAATCAATGCACCACTACTAGCCAGTATAGTTGACACATGCGGCAACATGAATACAATAAAAAAAAAGGAGGACTCATGGAAAAACGCGTGGGGATCATAACACATTACTTCGGCAAGATTGGCGTGGCAGTCATGAAAATCGAGAGTGACAGCGTGAAAATCGGCGATACTATTCGTATCAAGGGAAAACATACAGATTTTACGCAAACCATCGATTCAATGCAGGTCGAGCATGAATCGGTAGATGCAGCAAACGCCGGTGATGAAGTTGGTTTGAAGGTAACGGACCAGGTGCACGAAAAGGACGAGGTCTATCTGGTCTCGGAGTAACGCAGTATACTGTAGGAACTTTCACGCACCGGTCAGTCAGAACCGGTCACAACATATCTCGAGAAGAGATTATTATACTCTTTTCCCGCGCTCGATGAATAGATGACGCTTGATCTTTTGCGTCGTCGTCTTGGGGAACTCCTCATCCCTTATTTCGTACTGGGTTATCTTTTTGTATGCCGGGAGCTCCTCGTTGACCGTCTTCACCTCATTCTTAATCAGTTCCTCGACATCTTTCTCACTTAGTGTCGTATCGCTGGAGATACTATATCCCTCGAGTAATTCATAATCAGGGAATATAAGTGCACAGATCTGCTCCTTTTTCGTATCCTGGTCTATACGCGGTACCACGAGGACTTCCTTTACCCACTGGCTCTTTATGAGTTTCTCTTCAAGTTCTTCCGGATAAATGTTCTTACCGGTCTGGGTGACAATCAAGCTCTTTTTTCTTCCGGTGATATAAATATATCCTTCATCATCTATCCAACCCAGATCACCGGTATACAGCCACCCATCCTTGATGATCTCTTTTGTTGCCTCCTCGTTTTTATAGTACCCAAGCATGACGTTCGGACCCCGGGTGATGATCTCACCTATACCATTTTCATCCTTGTCAACGATCTTCACCTCGACACCGGGAATCGGAAGACCGACCGATTCAACCTTGGGTTTTTCGAGCAGACTTGTTGAAATCACCGGCGACGTCTCGGTTAATCCATACCCTTGAATAATAGGCAGCGCCAGTAATTGCAGACCGCGCGCGACTTTTTCCGTGAGTGCTGCTCCGCCCGCTGCTGCGATCCTGAGATTGCCAAGACCCATCTCTCTGCGCACACGTGCAAACAGTGGTTTTCTCAGGAATTTAAAGACCGTGCCGATGCCGCTTATTGCATTGAACATTATTTTGGTCGGTAGCGGTGAACTACCCACCTTCCGGTATACGGCACCGAGGAATTTCTCGAATAACAGCGGCACGGCGATCAAACATGACACATTTGCCTCTTTCATCGTCGCGAGAAGGTCCTTTGGTTTAAGACTGGGAGGGTAGTATATAGCCGCCCCCTCAAACAACGGGTACAAAAATCCAGCAGTCGCTTCGAACGTGTGATGCATAGGGATGATCGAAACAAGCGTATCTGTTTCATGTATTTTTATAATCTTATCCACTGCCTGGAGATTACTGATGATATTATAATGACTAAGCATAACCGCTTTTGATGTACCGGTCGTCCCGGACGTGAACAGAAGAACCGCCAGCCCCTTGGGGTCGATATCCTTGACCTCGACATCCTTGGACGCCTTTAATTTTGTGATCTCCTCCATCGAAATGACATGCTCTAAATGCTCCAGTTCGCCCTTCACATCTTCGATCTTATCTATCACCAGCTCGGATACAATGATACCTTTAGCCTCGCTCTGCCGCAGGATATGGAGTATTTCCGCCTCGGAAAGTAACCGGTCGATCGGAACCACGACCAGACCCGCGCGGACCACGGCCAAGTACGCGATCGCCCATTCAGGACGGTTCTCACCGGACACCGCGATCTTATCGCCTTTTTTGAGCCCGAGTGACAGCAGATGGTCCTTCAAGCGTATCACCGCCTCCTTCATCTGCGCATACGTGTATTCTGTATCCCCTCTTTTCAGCGCCAGTTTGTCGGGCCAATTCTTGACCGGCGCTTCAAAGATGTCTCCCAACAATTGTATTTTATCCTTCATCTCTGCACCTCAAATGTATGATGTTATCCTTCCCTTTCTTGACGAGGAGAGGTACGAGCTCTCCAGCTGAATACTTGTTCCTGAGCATAAAAAATTCAATGAGCAACGGAAGGTTGACGCCACTGATAACGTTCATGTCAGGATGCTCTTTCAATACATTGTAACAACTGATTGTACAACTACCCCCTGGCAGATCGAGGAACACGATAGTATTGTGTTCACGGTTGTGACAGCGCCGCTCAATCTCATGTCCCAGTTGTTCACACGAAAATCCCTTGTTCGAAACAACTTCGACGTTCTCCTGTTCTCCTACGATAGCCTCTGCCGTCTTCAGCATCGCTTGTGCAAAACTACCGTGTCCGATTATAATCGCGTTAACCACGGAATATCACTCAACGTCTTCGTCGTAATGAACACTGGGGGTCTCAAGATTAGCAAGCACTTTCTTCAATTCCTGGTCGTATTCTCGGGCAGGATATATTCCTCGTAATCCCAGTAAATAATTCATGGCTACCACTTCCGCGATTACTGCTATGTTCTTGCCTGCCGTCAGCGGGATGATAATGCGGGGGATTTCGATATCAAGGATCTTCTTAGTCTTCTTCTGGAGGCCAATACGGTCATACTCACCTTTGATCTCATCCCAGAGCACGAGTTCAATCACAACCTCAATGCGTTTTCGTAATCTCACCGATTTGACGCCAAATATCCTGAATACATCTACTATTCCGACACCCCGAATCTCAATATGATGGCGCAGTCGTGCGCTCTTTTCAGCACCGCCACCCACGAGCACATCACCCCGGCGTACTAGCTTCACAAGATCATCTGCTACAAAGCGGTGCCCCCGTTCGATGAGGTCCATCGCGCACTCGCTTTTTCCGGTACCAGGCTTACCGATGAACAACACACCGACGCCGTATATATCGACCAGTGTACCCTGCTGGTATTTCGTGGGTGCCAGTTTATAATCGAGATATGTCGAGAGTTTGTGTATGAACGGGGTCGTCGACATCTTGGTCCTCAAAATCGGGAGTTTCCGGCGCTTGGCTTCAACGAGAAACTTCTTATCCAGAGCGAGCCCCTTGGCTACAATCACGCAGGGCTCGACCCGTCCCATGACCGTGCTTATACGTTTGTCCTTGACCGGTCTGGCGAGTGTTTTGAGAAACGAAACCTCGGTTTTCCCTATGATCGCGATACGGTCGCCCAGAAAATAGCCGGTATATCCGGCGAGGGCGAGCCCGGGTCGAAAGACATCATATGTCGTAATATATCGTTTGGACATGAATTCTTCACCGACGAGTATTTCGAGATTGAATTCCTTCTTTTTCTCCTCGTAAAGGGTCTGGACCGTTATCTTCTTCATTGCCTTCTCGTCTTTTGGGCTATACGCTTCCGTTCCCTGAACTTCTCTTCGTATTTTACGAGCTGTCTTTCTATTTTTTTAAATACCTCATTTATACCCTGATAAATATCATGATTCTTAACCTTGCTCGTAATGGTAGAATGTTTTACTGAGATATTGAGTTCGACGATGCTGATTGCACGGTCTTTTTCGAGAAGTAGATTCCCGTTTATGATATGATGAGAATATCGCTCGAGTTTTGCCCATCGTTTCCGCGCATACTGTTCCAGGATATCATTCAGATGAAAGTTTTTTGTTGCGATGTTTAACTCCATACAACCTCCTTGTAAGTGGGTACTGAGGATAGGAACATAGTGTTGTTAATTATAAACATATTCATTTCTTTGTCAATGAACGCATAGCGCGCCGTGTATCATCTTGCAGGACATACGATGCGACGGCAATACCGGCTGCTCCTGCACGCAGTACGGTTCTATAATTCTTATCCGTGATACCGCCGACGCCTATGATCGGGATACTCACCTGTTTAGATATCGCTCTCAGCGACCGCAGGCTCGTGCTCCTGGCATCGACCTTGGTCCGGGTCGGAAACAGGGAACCGACACCGAGATAATCAGCGCCCTGGCGTTCTGCTGTACGTGCCTGCGTCACAGTCCTTGCCGATGCACCGATAATCGTACCTCTGCCGAGGACACGTCGTGCCGTTCGTACCGGCACATCATCCTGACCCAAATGTACACCATCAGCATTGCATGCCAGCGCAATGTCGATACGGTTATTAATAATGAACTTAGTACTTTGCTTTTTTAGCGCCTGTTTCACGGTGTTAGCATAACGATAAAATTTCCTATCGGAAAGTGTCCTGATACGCAGCTGAAACATCGTGGCACCCTGTGCTTCTAGCATCCGTACCAGAGTGCGTACGTTCTTTCCGATAAGATACTGTTCATCGAGTATGATATGAATACGTGGGTCGAATCTGCGATCGAGAATATCCATAATCGATGATTCAATATCATATAGCCCAAAGCGCAGACGCTTACACAGCCTGCTCACGGCGCTGCTTTTCTGCTTTATGATTTCTTCCAGAGTACGTGCAGATTCTTTAGCACGGGTGAGATTCGCTATTATGAGATCTTCATCGCTCCTGCGCTGCCCCCTATCAAAATCCGCCTTCCTGCCGAGATCCTGCCGGCTGTCTCGGAACGTCACGATGCTGTGCTCACGTAATCCTCTCTTTACCTGTAAGAATACGGTCCTTAGTCCGCGGATCTTTTTCAGCAGTATTTTGTTTTCAAGATTGAAGCGTACGACATCCTCTATGAATTTGAGGGATTCATCCAGGCGGTTCACATTTACATCCGCAATGCGCTCCCAGGACACCTAAAATTATAGTAAAAAGAACTCACCTGTCAATACCACCATAAAAAAGGGGCCTGTTCAACCAGGCCCCTGAGAGACTGCACGTCTCTTATTCACTGACGCGTTCGACTTTCAAGGCTTTATCACCCTTCGGTGATGACGTAATCTCAAACTTAACTCTTTCGCCTTCTCTAAGGACCCGGTACCCTTCACCGACGATATCAGCATAATGGACAAACACATCACCAGATCCGTCTTCTTTCTCGATGAAACCATAGCCTTTTTTACTATCGAACCATTTTACCTTACCGTAGATCTCCAAATGTCCTCCTTTCCAGCCTTTACACCCTCAGACATGTCCATCCGAAAGGACACGATGAGAGGAAACCTCTACGGTCACAGCCTGAGAAATTATAGCAATATTCCCTATGCCGTCAAGTAGTAGTTGTAGTGACCGAAATGCTCTGTCCGTACTACCGGTTATGAGCTAAACAATACTGTACAGCACTCTCTGTGTGGATCAATGTCGTGTTCAGGAACGGAATGCCGAAGGCATCCTGGTTTAATATAAGGGGTAGTTCAGTACACCCGAGGATAATGCTGTCAATCGATTCCTGATCGATCATACGCTTTACAATGTCGAGTAATGCGTCGCGGGTCGTATCAATGATTTTGTTGAACATAATCTCAGTTGTCAGCTTTTCATGAATGAAATCCTGTTCTCCCGGCAGTGGGACAATAACCTCCATACTATGAGCAGCGAAGCTTTTCTGGTAGAAATCAGAGGTCATTGTAACATGTGTGCCTAGAAGGCCTAGTTTTTTCAGCCCGCGCTGCAGCGCCTCGCGGGCTGTCTCTTCGACAATACTGATCAGTGGAATAGGTGCCTGCTGCGCCAACCGGTCGAATACAATATGAGGAGTATTGCTGGCGATCAGAGCAAAATCCGCACCAGCTTGCTTGAGCCGTTGTACGGCGTCCAGTAGCCATGTCGTTGTTTTTTGTTTGTCAATACCCTTTTTCCACTGGCATGAGAAA
>CP070834.1:1666610-1691952 GCA_020341755.1 Caldifarciminota bacterium
GAGGTCTTCCCCGCTCGAGTGCACGCCTGGAGACCCTGTCCGGATCTGCACCCTCTAAAGCGCCGTGCTCCTCGATCCGTTCGGAGTCTTCATTCCAGCCAAATCCTTTCTTGATTGCCCACTGCGCGCCTTTGCGTAATACCTCTTTGACCTCCCGTTCGTCAATGCGTATTTTCCCTCTCGATCCAACGCCTGACGGAACGTTCGTGAAGAGAGCGCGCACGAGATCCTTGATCCGCGGTTGTACGTCTTTGTCGATAAGATCTGTCCGCAGCAGGCGGACGCCGCAGTTGATATCGTAACCGACTCCACCCGGCGAGATCACGCCTGTTTTCACATCAAAAGCAGCCACACCACCGATCGGAAAGCCATACCCCCAGTGTATGTCGGGCATTGCCATTGCACAGCCGACAATACCGGGAAGAGTGGCAACGTTGGCAACCTGTTCGGGCGCGTTATCGTCCTTTATTTTTTTGAGCATTTTTTCCGACGCATAGATAAGCCCGTCGGTGCGCATGCCTTGCTTATAACTTCGTGGAATTTTATAGCGATTATTGTCTATTTTATGTAATTCACCAGCCCAACCCATAGGGACCTCCTTAATTCATTATAACAAAATACACAATTTGGTCAATATCATGATGATTATTTTGTCACTAATGGACGTTTCGAACGTTGAACGTTTAGATCTTTTTGAACGTTGGTTTAGTTTGTCTGATTTTTTTAGTTTATTTTGTTTATTTCGTTTGTTTAGTCTATCTTGTGAATAGTACATACAGCATCATCTCCATTATCAGTTCCGTTTCTCCGATACTCCTTACACCGATACACTCATACTCAGAAGATTCAGCATCCCGAGGAGAGTAAGCGACGAGGGGTTACCTTATATGTCTTGTCTGTTTTTACTTCCCACTTCTCAGTTCCCAGTTCCTACTGTCTTCGACTGTCTACTGCCTACTGTCTGCTTATTCTACTATAATTCTTGCTTTGGAGACTTTGCGGCGGGTGCCTTCGATAATGCGGAACACAAAATTTCTAAATCTGACCTCCTCCCCTACTTTTGGAATGCGATCAGCATTCTTGATTATTAAACCGCCCACGGTCGATACGTCATCATCATCAATGGTCAGTTTAAAATAATCCGCGAAATCATCGATCTCCATGCGTGTATTCACTATGTACTCATGTTCGGATAGTTTTTCGATGAATGGTTTTTTACGGAGGTCGAACTCATCTTCAATATCGCCAACGATCTCCTCGATCAGGTCTTCAGTAGTGACGACGCCGGAAACACTGCCGAATTCGTCGATGACCACACCGAGCGACAATCGCAGTTTCTGCAGTTCGAGGAAAACATCGAGCGCAGAACGGTCCTCGTAGACAAAATGCGGCAGGCGTACGAATTCCACGACCGGTGAACCCTCATATTCGCGCCAGAATGATATAATATCCTTAATGTATAATACGCCGATTATCCGGTCGAGATTGTCGAAGTATACGGGGTACCGTGTATAATAATATTTGCTGAACGCTCTGATTACATCGCCGAGCGTACTATCATGCGAGAATGCGACGATCTCATTGATTGGGACCATAACCTTGTTGACCTCACGTTTTTTCAGATCGAGTAGTTCCTGGATCATCCTGCGTTCAGTAACTGACACCTTCGTGAGATCGATCTCTCTTTTCTTGATCATTTCCCCTGATGGAATTCTGGTAAGGAAAATTTACTCTTCGAGATTATAATTTCCGAATTGCTCTGGTTTTGTTTTACGGAGACGGTCGATCAGCTGGGAAACATTCTTGTCTCCATCCAGCACCCAACCGTTCTCATCCATAATTTTCGGATCGACAAAGATGACTGTCTTCATTCGCAAAGCGAGTGCAATACTGTCTGACGGACGTGCATCGATGGCAAACACCTTGCTATCCGCCTCTATGAATATTTTTGCGTAGTAAATCTCATTTTTTAACTCTTCTACTTCGATCTTACTCACTTTCGCCTGGAAGGTATCGATGATGATCTTGAGGAGATCATGGGTCAACGGTCGTTCGAATGATTCGCCAACCAATGCAGCTTCGATAGCCATCGCCTCGGCTGGTCCGATCCAGATGGGAAGCGTCCGTTCACCGTGTTTTTCTTTGAGCAGGACTATGTAGTTATGCAGTTGCTGGTCTTCAACGACTGCTTTTACAAAAACTTCTATGATTCTTCACCTTCCTCGAGCACTACGACCTTGAGGATCGCATCGATACTCTCTCCAAGGTGAACCTTCACGTCAAACACACCGGGTTGTTTGATCGGTTCATCAAGTACGACATGTTTCTTATCGACCTCGATCCCCTGTTCCTTGAGAAGATCGGTCAGGTTCGCCGACGTGATGCTGCCGAATGCCTTACCATCAATACCCATTTTGAGGGTCGTTTTGATGGTCGTATTGGCGATCTGATCAGCAAGACCCATACTCTGGACCCGGAGTCTGTCTATCGTCTTCGAGAACCGTTTCTTGGTCTTTTCCAGTCCATTGATATTCGCTTTGGTCGCGGGCATCGCTAATTTTCTCGGCATCAAGTAATTTCTCGCATATCCCGCCTTAACCTCTACAATATCGAAGGTTTTGCCGAGTTTTTCAACCGATTTTAGAAGTATTACTTTCATCGTGTTTCGTATGGTAGCAGGGCGATCTCGCGTGCCCTTTTGATCGCCTGGGCCAATCTGCGCTGATGATATGAACACAGTTTTGTGATCCTGGCATTCAATATCTTGCCCCGTTCATTGACAAATCCCTTAAGCAGCGACGTATCCTTGTAGTCAATATCATCCACGTTGTTCGAGCAAAACCGACATTTTCTTCTTCGTTTTCTCATATATTTTCCTCTGTTACGAGTTCAATAGCACCTCAGAAGGGAGTATCGATCCCTCCGTCATCCTTTGTCTCTCTAGAATTGTCTACTGCAACATCCACGTCTGAACTATCTGCATCTCCTTCACCCTCGCGCTGCTGTGCGTCGAGATACTGGATCCTGCGTGCAACAACTTCGATGGTCGTACGCTTCTCACCCTTGGTATTTTCCCACTGTCGTGACCGAAGGCTGCCTTCGATGAGTACGGCACTGCCCTTTTTCAGGAAATCATTGGCAAGCTCTGCCTGTCGCCGCCACGCCACGACATTGATAAAGAGCGTTTCTTCCTGCCATTCTCCGGTCTCCCGGTTCTTCCAGCGACGCGAACTCGCGATACGAAAATCGCAGACCGGCGCACCTTTTTGCGTGTAGCGCAGTTCAGGATCAGCCACGAGCCGACCAATGAGTGTGACCGAATTTATATAACCAAGTCTCAGCGGATTCATTTTTCCTTTTCCTTTACCAGTATCATGAACCGCAATATATCCTCTTTGTGTTTCAGCGCATCTTTGATCTTCGCTATGGAAAGCGGTTCAGCGCTGAACTGGTAATTCACATACACTCCCTCATTATATTTTTTTATCTCGTACGCGAGTGTCTTCTTTCCCAGAATTTCATGTTTGATCTCGCCTTTGCCTCGTGTTTTGATGCTCCGTTCCAGGCTTTTGATTTCTTTTGTCAGTTTTTCCTCTGCGAGATCGGGTTTGAAAATAAACATCGCTTCGTATTTATTCATGCGCCATTTCCTCGAATTGGACCAAGTTTTTTAATCTCATCGGTGAATTCCTGAATCACCTTCGTGAATTTCTCTCCTTCAGCCGCTGAGATCCATTCTAAACGCAATCTCCGTTTGTCAATACCCAGGTCGTTCAACAGATTATGCAATAATGCGACCCTGCGTGCCGTCTTGTAATTGCCGTCCTGGTAGTGACAGTCACCGAAATGACATCCGCCAATGAGCACACCATCGGCGCCGTGTTCGAACGCATGGAGTATGTGCTGCGGGTCGATACGGGATGAACAGAAAAACCTAATTGGAACCACGTTGGGAGGATACTTTTTCCTGGATGTACCGGCAAGATCGGCAGCAGCAGATGTACACCATTTGCAGAAGAACCCAATTATTTTCGGCTCAAAGTTTTCCTTGTTCATTTTTCCTCCAATGCAGATGTCACCATTTTTTCGATCTGTATGTCTATAAGATTACGCTGCTGTGCAGCTCCAGACGGACATGCCGAACTGCACGAACCGCATCCTTGACACAGTGATTCGGTAACCTTTACGACCATCTCTTCCTTATCGAGTTCACGCGCATTATAGGGACAGACACCAACGCATATACTGCAGCCTGAACAGAGATCTTCATTGACGCCGGCAATGGTCGGTTCAAACGTGATCTCCTTCTGAGTAAGGATGGCGATCGCCTTGCTCGCGGCACCCGATGCCTGAGAGACGACCTCAGGAATGTCTTTGGGGCCCTGAGCAGCACCGGCGAGGAATATTCCGGCGGTATTGCTCTCAACGGGGCGTAATTTCGGGTGTGCTTCGGTCAGCCATTCGTTTGCGTCACACTGAATTTTTAGCCTGCGCACGAATTCTTCACTGCCCCGCGTGGGAACTATACCCATGGCCAGGACGACCATGTCAGCCTCCACCTCGACCTGCTTGCCGGAGAGCGTGTCGGCGCCCATAACCACGATCTTTCCGTTATCCTGATAGACCTTGGAGACTTTACCGCGAATGTAGGTCGTACCCTCGTCGGTCACACGGTTGTAGAATTCCTCGTAGCCCTTACCGGCTGTCCGCACGTCGATGTAGAAGATTATCGGTTCGCCTTCATGCACACGGTGCTTGTACAGCAGAGCATGCTTTGCCGTGTACATACAGCATATCTTCGAGCAGTATTCGAGATGGTTTTCCTTGTCGCGCGAACCGGCACACTGGATGAACACGACGCGTTTCGGCACGGTGCCGTCAGACGGGCGCTTGACATCACCGGCAGTCGGTCCCGAGGCAGAAAGCAGCCGTTCGAATTGTAATGACGTAACCACATCGGGTATAGTCCCGTATCCATACTCTTTCAGTCGTTCCGGTTCGTAGATATCGAACCCCGTAGCAACCACAAGTGCGCCAACATCGTACTCCAGGATCTTATCATTCATATCATGCGCAATAGCATCAGGTTCACAGACCTCTTCACACTGCTGACATTCACAACAGATCGCACAATTGAGACACCGGTCAGCCTCTTTCGCAGCGCTTTCCTTGTCGAAACCGAGTTCAACCTCGTCATATCCTTTACGCTTGCTGACATCGAGTGTCGGCATCTGTGCTCTCTGCCTTTTTTGAATGGATTTTAATTCCTCAGGGTCAGGACGACCTGTTGCGTATTCTTTGCGCTCAAGTTTTATGCCCCGTATCTTGGCGTCGATCGTTTCAGCTGCTTTCTGACCGGCTGCAACCGCTTCGATGATCGTAGCCGGACCAGATACAAGATCACCACCAGCATAGACCCCTTTCACAGTAGTTTCCAGTGTGTCTGCGTCAACAACCAGCGTACCCCATTTTGTTCTCTCAAACTCGCTGGAGAGCCAGTCTGTTTTCGGTCGCTGGGAAATAGCCAGGATCATGTTATCAACAGGTACCGTGAATTCGCTTCCTTTTACCGGTATTGGCCGTCTTCGACCCGACGAATCCGGTTCCCCAAGTTCCATCCGGATGCACTCTACTTTTTCTATCTTATCTTTGCCGATAGCTTTTGTGGGAGCAACAAGAAACTCTATCTTTATGCCCTCTTCTATAGCTTCATCAACTTCCCAGCTGTTTGCGGGCATTTCTCTCCGTGACCTTCGGTAAAGAATGGTAACATTGCTTCCTTCTCTCTTTGCCACGCGCGCAGCATCGACCGCTGCGTTACCGCCTCCGATCACGACCACGTTTTTGCCGAGAGAGACCTTTTCACTGAGGTTAACCTTTTTCAGGAAATCAATGCAGTGCAGAACACCTTCGAGATTTTCGCCTTCAACATTCAATTTCATTTCTTCGTACGCGCCCGTGGCGAGAAATACTGCTCGGTATTCTTTCTGCAATTCACTTAGGGAAACATGTTCACCAACCTTGACGCCGGTCTTGATCTGTACACCGAAGGATTTTATGAAATCAATGTCTTGCTTGATCGAATCCCTCGGCAAACGGAACTCGGGGATTCCCAGGACCAGCATTCCACCGACGATTTTTTCCGCTTCGTAGACGGTCACCTGGTAGTTCTGTTTCGCAAGAAAATACGCACATGACAATCCCCCGGGACCGGACCCTATTACTGCAATCTTTTCTCCGGTGGGTTTCTTTTGTTCAAACTCGTAGGAACCATTTTCGACCGCAAATCTCTTCAATGATGCTATGGCGACCGGTTGATCGACTTCTCCTCTTACACAGTCGGATTCACAGGGATGATTGCATACGCGACCGCAGACACTGGCAAAAGGATTGGCTTCCCTCTCGAGCGCGAGCGCTTCCTTGTACTTACCTGCGCGGATCAACGCGATGTATCCCTGAGCATTCACTCCTGCTGGACAGGCTATGCGGCACGGAGGGTGACCCTTTTTCGATATCGTATACCGATTCGGCACTGCCTGCGGGAAAGGTCGGTATATCGCCTTCCGGTCGGAAAGGTTGCACTCAAATTCATCATTTGTTGTTACAGGACATACCTGGTCGCATTCACCACAACCATTACACTTTTCCCAATCAATGTACGGAGATTTCTGCCTGATCTTCACATGGAAATTGCCGACCGAGCCGGCAATCTCTTCTACCTCGCTGTATGTTAACAACGTAATTTTATCATGCTGGGCAACTTCGACCATCTTTGGTGTCATGATACACTGAGAGCAATCGAGTGTAGGAAACGTCTCTGACAGCTGTATCATGTGTCCACCAATGGACGGTGACTTCTCGACGAGGATCGTTTCGACACCAGCATTAGCAATATCCAACGCCGCCTGGATCCCGGCAATACCGCCTCCGACCACCAATGATCTTTTTGTAACGTTCACAAGGATTGGATCGAGCGGTTCATCATACTTGACCTTCTCGATAATGCTTTTTATTATCTTTGCTGCTTTCTTTGTGGCAATATCCTTTTCATCATGAACCCATGAACAGTGCTCACGTATGTTTGCCATTTCGCACACGTACCGATTGAGACCACCGCGAGCGGTAGTATTCCTGAACGTGTTCTCGTGCAAAGTAGGGGAACAAGCTGAAACGACTATAGCATCCAATTTGTGTTTCTTGATCGCTTCTGTGATGATGTTCTGTCCTGGATCGGAACACATATATTTATAATTCTCAGCGTGTGCAACACCGGGGTATTTCTTAATTTCTTCAGTCAACGCCTCAACATCAACTGTCTTGGCAATATTAATGCCACAATGACATATAAATACTCCAATATTCTTCATAGTAGATTATGCTCCTTCAAAACAGTCTTTGGTGAAACCTTATTCTGTTCTAATCCTACATAGTTCTCTTCAACACCCAGTGCAATAGCTAGAAGCTGGCTGAAGTAGAAAACTGGCAACTCCTGGAAATCTGAATGCGCCTGTTTCATCTTTGCCTGCAGAGCATCAAGATTATAATGACACAAAGGGCATGATGTTACAAGAGCCTCAGCACCATTACCGCGTGCATTCCTGAGGAGTTTGTAAGAAGCTTCTACAGCAGCATCAGGTGAGTTCACAACCAAATAAGAGCCACAGCATTCAACCTTGAGCGGGAAGTCAACTGGCGTGGCGCCCAGTAGACGTACGAGATTTTCGAAGATACTTGGTGACTCGGGATCATCAAATTGAAGTTCTTCCTGCGGTCTCAGCAACAGGCAGCCATAATAACACCCGAGCTTCATGCCGGCGAGATTCTTTTTAATATTGTCTTTCACGAGTTGTTCGTTCTTTACCAGAAACTCGATCGGATGAACTACTTCTTCTTTCACATTATATGATTCCTCAAGATGCTCATTAATGATGTCGAGCGTTTCTGTATCTTCTTTGAGAATGTAATTTGCGCGTTTGAGTGTATTGTAGCATACTGAACACGGGACGATGAGCTGATCACCCTCCTCTTGTGCCTTCGCCAGAATACGAACGGGTGCAATGAGCGACATGCGGTTGTCCCGGGCCAAAGTGAACGTCGTGCCGCAGCAATACCAGTGAGCGAGTTCGTTCAGCTCCACACCGAGCTGCCTAAAAGATGCATGGAGTGAATCGTTCAGCGGTTTTGCCTTGGTGTATAGTGTGCAGCCAGGATAATATGGTATCTTCATGGTTAATATGTGAATTTGCTGAATGCGCTCATGATAGCCAGGGGCGGCGCGTCCATGAGCAGGTCCTTATTAATGGTTTCAACGTCGAGTAATCCCTCTTTCGCACGGAGATGGAGTACCCGCACTGCTTCCATAAGTCTTGGAATATCGACGCCTCGTGGGCAGCGTGTCTGACAAACCAGGCATGCAGCGCAGAACCATGGTCCCTGGGCCTTTTCCACCTCATCTTTAAGTCCCAGCTGTATAAACCGTATGACCTGGCTCGGAGGTACGTCCATATACCGTGCAAATGGACAGCCGGCAGTGCATCTCCCACACTGATAACAGTCAGAGATCTTCTGCTCACTGATCTCTTCAATTTTCTTGATAAATCTTGGATTCGTCAAAACCTTTGTATTCATAAGTCTATATTATATACAAACAATATTGTAAGTCAATAGATATGACCATGCGCAAACCACTCTAAAATATGACTAATACAGCATCATGGAGTAGATATCACCGGCCGTTCTCGGGTCGTAAAAAATAGAAGCCCCTGTCAGTTCCTTGACCAACAGGGGCTTGATTTTTTCAGGTTATCGTAGAGTCGATCAACAGGTTGACGACAGCACGTATACGATCTCAGTGAAGAAACCGTTTGACAACTGCATTCCACTGATCGTCGCTGAGGTGTCCGGCGAGATCTTGTGGAACTTCACCACCGTCAGGGATCATAACATTCGCATTGCTTTCGACTTCATGAAACAAGTTCTCGATCTCTTTTTCAAACCACGCAAGCGCTTCATCGCCCTTCAGCAAATTGAGTGATTTGTCTGGTGTTTTGATTTTCAATAACCATCCCTTATTGTATGGATCTCTTTTTACGATGCCTGGATCTGATTGAATTGCAGCATTTCTTTCAATTATCTGTGCGTCTATCGGCAAAGACATACGGGCAATCCTGTTGTTCTTGCCGAGTCCCCAGCAGTGCTCGCCACTGGTGATATTTGCTCTGTCCGGCATGTCAACTGACTCAATGTCACCGATGATACGAGCTGCGAAATCATCAACACCGACTGTTGCCGTTTCGCCATCAACCTTGATCCATATGTGATTCGGCAAGTAGTTGAAATCTTTTCTGATCGTGAAGCCGCGAATGGCTTTCCCTTGTTTGGCAACGCGCTCCTTCCTCTTGTGGAGAAACGGATGGCTTGATATCGCATCCTGAACATATTGGTCGACAACACAATGCCAGCATTCGTAGTTGTTCGGGCATATTTTATACGAAAAATCACCGGTCAGCATGTATCGGCACTTTCTTTCAGAAGCAGGAAGCTGTCTCAACTTCGCAATGGCCTGCGCGACGAGAGGTGATTCGGTTGATTCTCCATCCACCAACGCTTGATCGAAATTGCAGTTCTTACAATCGTAATTTGTAACACACATTCTATAGGCGACAACACCAGCTTTCATCCATATACAGGGTTTCTCTTTCTCAACACCTTCGTCTATATGAACTTCTTGTACCATTTTTGGCTCCTTTTTTTTCTGTGCAAAAAAATCTTGATATATCGGACATTTTGAATAATCCGTTTCACACGGATTTTGTAAGACCAATTGGTCTTTCGGCAGCATTTTTTTCACACTGCATCCTTTGCAGTAGGCTACCATGATTTCTTCTAAAAAAGGACATTTCATTTTCATCTCCGATATAATATTATGCAAAACACATGCCAGAACATATTATACTATTTGATTGAAATTACATGGATTTTACAAAGAATTATTTCTTACGTAGTGTTCGAATATGTTTTATTTTTAAACACTTTTTATAATTGCATTATTTTATGTGACTTTTATGTATATATTTTAACAGGCAGTTTATAATATATACACACTCACAATCATTTGTCCTGTTTAAGAGCATATTTCTTTATTTTATTGTACAGGGTTACCCTGTTTATCCCCAGCACCTGTGCGGATTTCTTTACGTTCCATCGATTCGTCTGAAGTGTATGTAAAATATGCTTTTTCTCCAGATCCTCAAGGGAATGAGACGCCTCCCCTTTATCTACTTCCGCTTTGCTTAACGTCAAATACTCTGGAAGGTCCTCTTTTTGTATCTCTGATTCCTTCGCAACGACAACCGCGTGCTCAATCGTGTTTTCTAACTGCCTGATATTTCCCGGCCAATCATACTCCATGATAACCTTCATGAGCTGCTCAGAAATTCCATCGATCTTCTTACCGGTGTCCAGGCAGTATTTTTCCAGAAAATGATCTGCCAGTAAGGGAATATCTTCTCTTCTTTCCCTCAACGGCGGAACGACAATGTTTATTACATTGAGCCTGTAGTACAAATCCTCCCTGAACTCACCACTGGCTATCATATCTTCAAGATTCTTGTTTGTGGCTGCGATAATACGAATATCCACCGTGAGGATTTCTTTACCACCGACCCGTCTGAATTCTCTTTCCTGAAGAAATCTCAACAGGTCAACCTGCGTCTTCAGGGATATATCTCCTATCTCATCGAGAAACAGTGTCCCCTTGTCAGCAAGTTCAATCCTTCCTCTGTGCTGTGACGTTGCACCGGTGAACGCTCCTTTTTCATATCCGAACAGTTCAGCTTCTAGCAAGGTTTCAGGTATCGCACCACATGCGGCTGCAATAAACGGATGTTTGTTTCTCGGACTGAGTTCATGTATAGCACGCGCGACCAATTCCTTACCCGTCCCACTCTCGCCCTTTATGAGTACAGTTGACTTCGTAGTAGCAACAGTCTTTATCATTTCAATCACATCCAGCATCTTCGCACTTTTGCCAACCAGGTCCTGGAACTGGAACCGTTTGGCAAGTGCCCTTCGCAGGCGAATGTTCTCTTTAACAAGACGCTGGTGCTCAACCAGTTTGGCTATTACAAAACTGATTTCCTCGGGATTGAATGGCTTCACTATATAATCAGCTGCTCCTTCTTTCATGGCGACTACAGCGGTGTCGACTGTTGCATATGCAGTAATAATAATAACCGGCAGTTTTGGTTTGATCTTGTTTATCTGTTTCAAAACCTCAAGTCCGTCAATTTTAGGCATTTTCAAATCGACCACAGCAAGATCCCACTCTTCCTCCTTGACCAGATCTATTGCTTTATAACCATCCTCAATAGCTAACACGTCATACCCGTCTTCTCTCAGCCAATCGCTCAACGAGCTCCTCATTATTTCTTCATCATCAACGACTAAGATTCTATTCTTGCCCATGTGTCTCCTTTATGATTTTTGTCCTAAAAAATTCTTTGCACTGATCACAGAAATCTCTTTGTTTATTATCGACACTTATGAGATTATTTGAGAGGAACATAACACATTGCGAATCGTGGCAATGATACAGACCATAACAATGACCTAATTCGTGTATACACTCCTTCACTAATCTATCCTTCAACATCGCGCAGTCTGATGGCAAAGCATAAAACTCTTGCCGCAACCTGTTCAAGGATACGATAGCTACCTTCCCATCGAGTTGTGCTTCACCGAACACAAACGTAAGAACTGGTGTGCATAGATCAACATCCGTAACACATAGCATTTTCTCACAATCCCCGGGTATCTCACACAGGAGTTGTTCAATTATCTTTTTGGCATAATACTGGCTTCTTCTTGGCTCGAAGGCATACAATGGGTAGGACATATTTTGTACTATTCTAAAAGGATATGGAAAGAGAGCCTGGAGACCTTCACACAATTCCTGCAAGAGATGAATATCAACCGTTCCCATTGACTTAACATAGAAATACTTCATCTATGAATATTATACATATTATCCTGAGTATGTCAATTTTTTTAACATATTTCTCATGATATTGCATACAATACATATTTTTTTACAAGCAAAGTCCGTCGTACGTATATTCTGCTCACAGTATTGACAAAGCCCCAGGTCATGTTATAATACTCCATGAAGGAGAAAAATAATCCAGGATTAGATCTCTCGGTAATGAGACCCTTTCTCGAAGGTTTGCTCAAAAACATGGAAGGCGGTGTATTTACGATCGATCTCGAAAAAAGAATCATGTCCTTTAATAAGGCTGCAGAATGGATTACTGGATATTGTCTCGAGGATGTCCTTGGAAAACACTGCTACGACATTCTAAAAGGTAATATCTGCGACAACATATGTCCTTTTAACAAAGTCATAAAAAAAAGCACACCCGTCAATATCGCACAATCGGTAATAAAAAGCAAAGAGGGTATCGACGTCGTCATTTCCCGCTCAGTGTTCCCGCTTAAGGATATCCATGGAAAAAAGAGAGGCGTGGTAGTCATATTCCGTGATATCACCGAATTGCAGAATCTCAGACAACAACTCCTGCAGTCTGAGAAACTGGCAGTCATGGGACAATTGGCAGCCGGTGTTGCCCATGAGATCAATAATCCGATCAACGGCATAATTACGTACATACACTTGCTGCTTAAAAAACTGGATGCCAATGATGTCGACCCGGAGGTGTGGAAGAAGAATTTAAAACTTGTCGAACGTGAAACCGTCAGGATAGGCAGACTTGTAAAAAACCTGCTTAATTTCTCACGCAAGACAGAACCGGACCTTGGACCAGTGTCTCCGGTCAAACTCGTGGAACAAAGCCTCTCGCTACTGGATGATCAGTTCCTCATAAAGAATATCAGGATACAAAAAGAGTATGATTCACACATTCCTGATATTCTCGGTGATTTCAACCAGCTCCAGCAGGTGGTTATGAACCTCATCATGAATGCTATACAGGCCGTTGATAATCAGGGTAGGATTGATATCAAACTCACGACCAAAGGAACAAGAGGAAGCGAGTGTTTTGTATATCTGGATATTCAAGACAACGGAGCAGGTATTCCAGAAGATGCTTTGGTTAAAATCTTTGATCCGTTCTATACAACCAAAACCGGTGACGGTGGCGGCGTTGGTCTTGGGCTCTCGATTGCCAGGCAGATCATCAAAGCACATCATGGACGGATAACGATAAACAGCAGGATCAATGAAGGAACTTCAGTGACTATACGTCTCCCAACGCCGTAGCGTACACTATCTTTTAATGCATCCTGAACTATAAAAGGAGTCTGAACATGTTTACTGAGCTTTTAAAATGGCAGGACCTTTTTGTATCAATAGGACTTATCGCCGGAGCATTTGTTGTAGGCATAATCGTCGAACGCCTGATACTCACCAGATTAAAGAAGATCACCGCCCGTACGAGCTGGAAGGGTGATGATATCATCATCGCTGCGATCCGGGGCAAGGCTATCCTGTGGTTCTGTCTTGCCGGTATATACGGAGCTCTGCTTACCCTACCTCTTACGCCATCCGTCAATAATATCCTGCAAAAAATATTGTTTATCATCATAATACTCTCGGTGAGTCTGGTGCTCGGGAATATTGCCGCGGGTCTCATGCACATACACAGTAAGAAAACCGAGGCATTACCCTCTGCCTCGCTCTTCGTCAACCTGACGCGCATTCTCATTCTCATAATCGGTGCTCTCATCATACTTCAGGGTCTAGGTATTTCGATAACGCCTCTTATTACGGCGCTCGGCGTGGGCGGACTTGCCGTCGCGCTTGCGCTCCAGCCGACCCTTTCGAATTTCTTCGCCGGACTTCAGGTCATCATCTCGAAGCAAGTCGAGGTGGGCGATTATGTTGAACTGGACTCGGGCCAGCGAGGTTATGTGACGGATATTTCATGGAGGAACACGACGATCCGGCAGATATCAAACAACCTTATCGTGGTCCCCAATGCGAAACTTGCGGATGCAATCGTCACGAATTTCAATCAGCCACAAAAAGAAATGTCGGTTATCGTTGAGGTAGGGGTCAGTTATGCCAGCGATCTGGACAAAGTAGAGCAGGTGACCCTCGATGTCGCACGACGTGCGCTGAAAGACATTGAAGGCGGACAGGAAAAGTTCGAGCCGTTTATGCGGTATCACACGTTCGGCGATTCGAGCATCAATTTCTCGGTCTATCTGCGCGTACATGAATTCGTGAACCAGTACCTGGTCAAACATGAATTCATAAAGGCCCTGCATAAAAGATACAACCAGGAAGGTATCAATATCCCGTTCCCGATCAGAACGTTGTACGTGAAAAAATAACGTTTCACTGAAGTCACGCATTGCTGAAGACACGTTTCACTGAAATCACATCCGCTGCGCGGATTGAAAACATGCTGCGCTGAGGTTACTTAGAAACGGAGTAGGGAGTGACAAAGAAAAAACGTAACGCGAAGGGTGTACGTCGTAGAGCGATATGTACTTGACGTCTCTCCGCGCTTTTATTTAGTTGTTGGGTTAATTACAAATGTTTTATCGCACTACTCAGTACGCTCTACGCCCTACGCGGCCGTAGGCTACAGCCACTTTTTTCTCTTAAAATACAGTATCATCAAGACTGCAACGGCGACGAATAACCCCCAGACGCCGAAGTATGCCCAGCGCCAGCCCAATTCGGGCATGTAATTGAAATTCATACCGTATATCCCGGCGATAAAGGTGAGGGGAATGAATATCGACGCGAATATCGTCAAAACCTTCATGATCTCGTTCATGCGGTTGCTGATGCCGGAAAGGTACGTATCATGCAAGCCAGACAGCATATCGCGGAATGTCTCAACCCCGTCGATCACATGAATCGTATGATCATAGACATCCCTGAGGTATATGTGAGTTGAATCCTGGATTAGCGCGGACTCGGAACGTACCATATTGTTAATCACCTCCCGCAGGGGCCAGACCGATTTACGTAAAAAAATCATCTCACGTTTGAGCGCATGGATCGTACGCATGGCTTCCGGTTTCGGATCGGTCACGATAGTTTCTTCGAGTTCCTCTATCTTGTCGCCGACCTTTTCGAGAATGATGAAATAATTGTCGACGACCGCATCGATTAAAGCATGCAGCAGGTAATCACTGCCCGCTTTTCTGATCCTGCCTTTGCCTTGGCGAATCCGGTCCCGCACCGCCTCAAAGACATCCCCAACTCTCTCCTGGAATGAAATGACGAAATTATCGCCGAGTACCAGGCTAACCTGTTCAATACCTATCCGATTCTTCTCTTCATCAAAAGTCAGCATCTTGAGCACAACAAAGGCATACTTATCGACATCTTCGAATTTTGGTCGCTGCGTGGTATTTACGATATCCTCGAGAATAAGCGGGTGAAGATCGAAGGTTTCGCCAACCTTACGGATCACCTCAACATTGCTCAAACCGTCAATGTTCAACCAGGTGACCGTGGGTTTTTTCTTGAACGGCTGACATTTCTCCACTGTATCCAGTTTCTGTTCCTGAAAGGTCTCTTCATTGTAATCGATGACGGTCATCTGTGTGATTTCGGTTGCTTTATCTCCGATGAATACGAGGCTCCCGGGTGCAAGTCCCCTTTTATGGGAACGGCGCTTAGTTAACCTGGGCATTGTCCCACCTCCTTACCAAACCCTGGTAACGTAACTGTGTTATTGTACTGTCGATGTAAAAAAAGTCAAGGATGATGCAGTTTTCGACTGCATGGTTGAGTATCGGTGTATCGGTGCAAGGAGTGACGGAGAAAAACCGAAACGCGTAGAACGTAAGTCGTAGGGCGAAAACGTGTGCCTGACGTCATGCTTCGGTGAGAATACATCCGCTTAGCGGACTGAAGACACACCGCGCTCTGCTTGGTTATTATGTTAATAAGTTATTGAGTAATTAAAAACATTTAAATCACTGAATGTTTTTTCGCATTACGCACTTCGCCGTACGCTCTACGCTCTTTTCTCATTGACATTATTTACTACTATACTATAATTCACAGTGAGATTTTGGCAGTGGTACAGAACACTCAAAACAGGTCGTCCCGTACCTGCCTGGGTATCGACATACAAAAAAGGCGTATACACGGTATCATTCCTCGCACTTGCCCTGATCATCGTGCAATCCGGGCTCCAGTGGGAACTGCCGCTATTCCTCACGGTCATATCCCGGGTACTCGACTACCTCGTGTTCTTTTCGTATCTCGTCGATGCCTTCCTGAATTTCTATTTCACCTATCCGAAACGCGATTATTTCAGGAAAAACTGGCTGGACGTGCTCGTCTTTGCCCCATTTGTGCTGTTGATCGTCTCGCCTCGTTCGGGAATCGGTCTTATCATCATCCGCCACATCATCGTGCTCATACAAACATTCACCCGAACGCGAAAATTCGCCAACCTCATACGCGGCGTCAGGTTGAACACAGCACAGGTCATCGCGATAAGCTTTGGCGCGACCATTCTTCTCGGAACCATACTCCTCACCTTTCCGGTAGCTACGGTTGATGGCGTCGGCACGAATTTTATTGATGCACTCTTTACGGCGACGTCGGCGACATGTGTAACCGGACTCATAGTTCAGGATACTCCTTCGTATTTCTCAACATTCGGACAGTTCGTCATACTCACGCTCATGCAGATGGGCGGTCTCGGGATCATGACGTATTCTGCATTTCTGGCGATCGTCTTCGGCAGGTTTACGCTCGGACAGCGTCAAATGGTCCAGGATATGATGGATGAGGACCGAAACATACTCAGCATGCTGTTCTACATATTCAAGATGACCTTCGCGATCGAAGCGATAGGCGCGGTGATCCTTTTTCTACGGTGGATATTTTACTTTCACGACCCAGTACGAACTCTTTACATGAGCATTTTTCACTCAGTGTCGGCTTTCTGTAATGCCGGATTTGCCCTGTTCAGCGATTCACTAGAGCAGTTCGTAAACGATCCGGTCATCAACATAACGATAATGGCGCTGATCATCCTGGGAGGACTCGGATTCATCGCTGTGTACGAAATGCAGAGAAGACTAAGAAATCCTCGGTACACGGTCAGCACACACACGAAACTCGTACTCAGCGTATCGGGGATACTGATCATGGCAGGATTTCTGGTCATATTATTCATGGAATTCGACGGTTCATTCATCGTGTTACCGCTCTCGGGCAAAGTCTGGTCTGCCCTGTTCCAGGCAGTCACCCCCCGGACCGCCGGGTTCAACACGGTACCGATGGCACTGCTTTCGCCGGTAACGCTCACTTTCATCATGATTCTCATGTTCATCGGAGCCTCACCCGGTTCAACCGGCGGCGGGGTTAAAACAACGACCACGGCAATACTCATCCTT
This sequence comes from Caldifarciminota bacterium, assembly GCA_020341755.1. Taxonomy (GTDB): domain Bacteria; phylum Hydrothermota; class Tepidihabitantia; order SM23-42; family SM23-42. Next base: position 1,684,005 of record CP070834.1, read on the forward strand.
TCCCTGCGGAGCATCATGAGAGGCAAGGAGAATATCGAGGTCTTCAAGCGAACGATACTGCAGTCGGTCGTATATAAAGCAATTGCCCTGGTCGTGGGTTCGACATTTCTCCTGGGAGCGGTATTCCTGATACTGCTCGCGGTCGAGAACAAACCTTTTTTGCCGCTTCTGTTCGAAGCAGTCTCGGCATTCGGCACGGTCGGTCTATCCACCGGCATAACGCCTGATTTGACAGCCCCCGGGAAAATTCTTATAATTTTCCTGATGTATGCAGGAAGGATAGGTCCTCTCACGCTCGGATTCGCACTCACCAGAGTACTTATCCGCGGTAAGGTGAGATATCCGGAAGCCAAGGTTATGATAGGATAAAGGAGGCGATATGCCGCAATACGCTGTAATTGGACTCGGAGCATTCGGTAAAAAGGTCGCGCTTACGCTCGTCGATAAGGGAGCGGACGTGATCGTCATCGATAAGGACAAAGAAAGCGTTGAAGAAATAAAGGACCTGGTCTCTGCCGCTTTGATACTCAATTCGACCGACGAACAGGCAATGCAGGCAACCGAACTCGGTAACGTTGATGCTGCGGTCGTCGCCCTGGGCGATAAACAGGAAGAGGCAATCCTTACCACCGCGATACTGAAAAAGATGGGCATCTCTCATGTCGTCGCACGGGCGATCAACGGTCAATATGCAGATATCCTCCGAACGGTTGGGGCGCACAAGGTCATCATCATCGAAGAATCGATGGGTGAAACTGTAGCCAAACGTCTGCTGTCACCCGAAGTCTACCAGCATGTCGTCCTGACCACCGGTCACAGCCTCGTCGAGATTGCCGTACGCGAAGAATTCATCGGGAAAACCCTCAAACAGCTCGATTTCAGACGCAGGTACGGCGTCAACGTCATTGCTATACAGAAACGGATACCCGAGGTCAACGAGGAAGGAAAAGTCACATACGCGGTCACGGTGAACGACGTACCCGGTCCGGATGATAAAATCGAAAAGGACGATGTGCTGGTCGTTGTGGGCGCAGACGACAATATCGAGAAAATGAGTATTCCACAAAGAGGCGAAAAGTAATGACACTCACCAGTAAGAATAAAATGAGGTTTGCACTCTTCGGGGTCGGCTTTCTGGCACTTGCCACATCGTTTTTGTCACTCGTGTTCATGAACAGCATGATGCAGCGCATACAGGATATCACACAGAAGGACGCGGCACTTGCAGCGGTCGCTCGCGGTATTTCCATAAAAATGCTGGAAGCTCGCAGGGAGGAAAAGAATTTCATCATATATCTCGATTCGACGCATATCGTCAACACGCGACAGATAATCATCCAGGTGATGGACAATATCAAGACCGCTCGCGAGATAGCACCGGAATATGTGGTTCCGCTCGATTCAATGATGATCCAGATAGATCGCTACAGCGCTAATATAGAATTACTCGGCGATATCTTCCAGGAAGATCCTCGTGCCCTGTCATCCATTCAGCAACAGATAATCACCTACGAGAAGCGGCTCAAGCAAACAGTGGGCGCCAGAAACATCGAACGCGACAGCCTGCCGTCATGGATATCCGATTTGAATGTTCTCATGGCATCCGCGGCGACGAAAGTATCGACCGAAAAGGCACGGCTGCTTACCGACCTCAGGGCAAGCAGTGATATGGTCCTAGCGTTGTCCGAGGAGATAGCATCAAAAGCACAGGCATCACTAATCGAACATGGTGAAGAAGGCGTGAAATCGGGCCTGCGTGCCCAGCGCAATGCGCTGATAATTTTCATCGTAACCGGGATCGTGTTGGTGTATTTGATCTACTACCTGCCAAACAGGATATTGATACCTTTCAGACGCATTACCCGTGCACTCAAGGTTATCGGTACAGGACAAACCGAAGTAACCTTACCAGATCTTGAAAAGGGAGATGAATTCTGGCAGCTATTCCAGAGTTTCCAGGAGGCGATCCGTCACCTGAAACTATACAACGATCTCAAGACGGATAAGATCATCCATTTGAAAAAGCAGCTTACCGAGACCCTCGAACTAGTTAAAGAAGCGGTCGTCATTATCAACCGCGACCTGGAGGTCACGTATTTTAATAGTGCAGCCGCAGAACTACTCGGGATAGAAGAAGCTTCAGTCCATAAAAAGGTGAAGGACGTTCCTGCGATTGACAGGTTAATCGGCAAGCGTCTATCTGAATCGATGCCAAAAGAATTGATCACGTTCACCGCGAGAATAAAAAAGACCGATCTGAAAAAAAGGTCTCTTTGCATCATTCCTGTCGCCGGTAAGAATGGAAGTATCGAAAGCATAGTGCTGATGGTGAAATAACTGAGTACGGGTGTATCGGTGTAGGGAGTAACGGAGCAACATAACAGTAAGCTGTAAGCACTAAGCAGTAGGCAGCGAGCGGCAAACAGCAAGAACTATGAACTAAGAAGTAAGGACTAGAAACAAACTGGGCTAGATTATTTTTTATGAAAAAATTGAGGAAAATTGCGATCACAGCCGGGTTGAGTATCGTGCTACTGGTACTGCTGGTGGTTGTGCTTGCAGGTATGCCGTTCGTTCTTGATATGGTAAAGGCCCGGGTCGAACACATGCTGGAGCAAGAACTCGCCGTCCAGACGCGTATCACGTCATTGCGAGGGAACATCCTGTACGCGATCGAAGCATCGGACATTGAGATCGGTCATGCTGCCACCGTGCAAAAACTCAGAATATCGTATGATCTAATAAAAATCCTGCGCGGCGAGATCGATATACGCTCGGTATCGATCGAAGGATTAAACTTGAATGCTGACAGCATACAAACGCTTTTCAGTAAACGGGACGTCTCCCCCGATACTGCAACGGCACAGCCGTCACCCCTTAAACTGCAGATCCGGAACTTCACGATCGTCAACAGCTATCTCCATGGAGATTTCGACCTCACGGATGTTCATGCTCAGGTATTCCTCGTTGGAAGATTAACAAACAATGAAGTCACGATCGATTCCCTGTTCATTGCCACTGACAGTTCATCATGTGCTCTCCAGGGAACACTTTTACTTGACAGCACATTTGCCGCCGACATTATGTATAATTTGGATATTGCCCTCGGAGACCTTGGTATCGACGGTCTCGCGGGAACGATCGTTAACTCGGGATATGTTCAGGGAAATATTACCGAGCCCATTATCACAAACTCCACGCACATTGTCGGATACTACCAGAACATGTTGATCGCCGGAGAGATCGATGCATACTGGCGCCTGCCTATGCTCGACAGCATCCAAATAGACGGTCATGTTACAGCACGATCGGTTCCGCATATTTTCCAACATGTACCCGACAGCACTTTCAACATCGTCGTGCACATCAAGGAGAAAACTTTCCGATGTGAAGTAACCTCCTCGCTTGCTCAAGCAAGGATAGAGGGTCTGGCAAAAGGTGATCTCACGAACCCGGATGTCGAGGCGCGCGTCACCGCATCACTGCTGTATGAAGGAATGAAAGGAACGGTGGATATTTCCGGATGTTATAGAGAACACAGCCTCAACGTCCGTTCACTGACGGTAAAAACCGATGCTGCAGTTGTGACAGGGTACGGTATCGTAGATACTGAAGCACAGCGAATAAAAGTACAGGCACAGGTACAGATCGCCGACGTCGGACGGTTGAACACATTTCTCCGGGACACGCTGCCAGTAGCAGGCAGGGTATCGGTCACCGCGCAAGTCAACGGCTCCCTGCCCGATCCCAGGGTCTCGGCAGAGATCGAATTAAAAGATGTCACAGCGTATGGAGAGTACATAGGCGAAGCCCGGGTTACGGTATTGCACCAGAACTCCCGCATAGAGGTAACCAATGGCTCGATACGTGCCGAACGGGGCGTTATACTGCTTGACGGCAGCTACGACGTTCTCGAACAAAAGTATTCCGCATCGGTTCAGAGCGACAGCCTCCTTGTGTCTATACCATATTATTTCGGTGGCGATACGATACCGCTCAACGGTTTTGCCTCGTTCCAGGCGCAGGGCAGCGGTTCGGTATATCAACCGCAAGCAGAGATCACCCTGCTTCTCAAAAATGTGGTATACGATACGATCGTTCCTGGTGATCTCCAGGTGCACGCCGTGCTTGCACAACAGGTTCTCAGCCTGAACGCGCAGAGTGTTGACGGTTCGATAGATCTGGTGGCAGTTCTTAGACTAGACGAAACCACTGAGTTCGATGCAGAACTTATCTTGCATCGATTCGACCTAACACGCTTTGTACCGCTGGATACCGGCATTGTCTCTGCCAGGCTCTCAGCACATAGCAGGTTCGACCACCCTGAAAATGCAGTCGTGAACTTGACTGTCGATACCGTATTCGTCCGTAAGGAACAAACCGTGATCCGTAATACGGGCACCATTGTACTTGAGATGAACAATGGAATACTCACTCTGGATACATGCAATCTCAGTATCAACAACCATCTTGTTACTGCGCGCGGAACCGTGCCCATAAACAAAGACAGTCAGGACCTGTCACTCGACCTCAATACGGAGAAGATTACAGTATCGGATGTTTTACTCATGATACCAGATGCTCCCCATATAAATGGTACGATAGAGATCAACGCTACTGTTCGTGGAACTGTCCAGAACCCGGTCATCAATGGTATGCTTATTGGCGAACACCTGGGGTTTACGTTTGATTATGTCGTCATCGATTCTGTGAACGCGCTGGTCCGTTTCCAGAACAGTCACGTCGTGGCAGATGACATCAGCGGAAAAATAAACAAAGGCAGGTTCAGCATTAAAGGTTTCGCTAATATCGCAGAGACCGGTATCGACACCATGAATGTCACGGCAACGATACGTGGGGTCGATATTGCCCATCCGAGCGTTGGTAATGGCGTCGTCAGTGCCGACATCAGATCCATCGCGCGCATGGACAGTATTAAACTATCGGGCGAGGTCACACTCGACAAAGGCACGTATGACGTACCGTTCAATCACCAGACGATCATCAATCTCCTCACCAGGGTCAATCAACCGCCGCCCGAACAGACCGATTTCGTTAAACGAACGTACTGCGACATCGGCGTTTCATCAACACGAAGCATCGCTATTAAAAATAACATAGCGGATATCGGGGTCGACGCCGACCTCCAGATCCGGGGATACCTGTCACGTCTTAATGTATACGGCACGATCGCCACGGCGCGCAGGGGAGCGCTGAAGTATCTAGGAAAAAAATTCGACATCGAGCGTGCTGTCATACAATTCGATGATCCGTACAAAATAGATCCGGTGCTCGACCTCGAAGCAACAAGTTTTGTATCGGCTGACGATGGAGATTATGAAATCCGATTATACATAACGGGGACTGCCGAAAAATGGTCTCTCCGGCTGCAGTCCGCGCCGCCGGTGCCGGAGCAGGACATTATCAGTCTGCTCATTCTCGGACGTAGACGACCGGGTATACCCGCTGCCTCTGCAGGAAAAAACGCAGGATTGAAAGGAGCCGCCATGGACTATGCTATGAACCTAGCAAGGGGGCAGATTGAGAAAACTGGAGAAAGAGCGTTGGGCTTGGATAAATTAACGATCACCGGCGATCTACTCGACCCCAGAAAACTGGGTATCGGTGTGGAAAAAAGGATCGCACGGCGTTTGACCGTCGTGTATGGAACCGGCATAGAATCATGGGAACTGCGCAGGATCGGCGTGAATTACGAGATAAATGATAATGTTTGGGTAAGCACGCTCCATGACCAGGAAAACGAAAATTCAAGCGTGGACCTGAATTTTCGCTTTAAAGCCAGATGATCATCTTAATTTTACTACTAGCCGCATCCAGCGAATTCAAGGTCGGACTCATCGAGATACATGATAACGAATATTTCAGCGATAAAGAGATCAAACAGATCATGCTGACGAAGACGCCGGCGCTCTTTCGTTCAGGAGCGTTCAAACAGGAAATCTTTGCAGGTGATATCACTGCGATCACGAATCTTTACAAATACAGCGGATTTCTCGACGTTGACGTCACATACGATATTGCCTTTGACAGTATAACCGGCAAGGTCGCAATTGATATCTCCATAGCAGAAAACAATCAGACATTCTTACGTGATATTACATTTAAGGGTAATACGCTCTTCGACGACGCAGCACTGCTTGATGCAGTAACAACGATACCCGGAGAACCATTCAATCAGCAAAAAATGGATTTTGACAATTATGTCTTGACGTCACTGTATGACGACCAGGGTTATGCGGATGCAACGGTGCTCACCAGCAGGCAGGTCGATGATACCAGCGCGCGTATCACACACGACATTACTGAAGGTGAAAAGCAATTCGTTCACAGCATTGAGATCATGGGACTTGCCAGAACAGGGCGCAGCAGCGTACTGCGGGAGATCATCCTGAAACCTGGCGATATATTCCGTTATGCACTCGTACTCCAGAGCCAGCGTAATCTGTACAATCTCGGCATATTCAAGACAATACGCGTCGACGCACGAAATGCGCCCATACGCAATCAAAAAATAGTACAGTTCACTCTTACTGAAAGTGATGCGATCCATGCCGACCTGCGGCTCGGTTACGGCACGCGTGATCGCGTGCGGATCGGTGCAGGCGTTACACACAATAATCTTTTCGGACGCGTGTGGCGGGCGCAGATTGACGGCAAACTGAGTTTCATCGAATACCGGGTCAGTACGCGTCTGACTTTTCCCAGGTTCTTTGTGTTACCGGTCAGGCACAGTGTTGGAGCATTTTTTCAGGTCCGCGAAGAGATAGGGTTCACCACGCGGACCATCGGCGCACAGTACAAGGTCCATTTCATGGTTCTAAACGGTGATTTTTCCACACAGTACGAGGTCGAGAGAACGCATACTTCGTACAACGACACGACGCCGAGCACGGATACATGGCTGCACGGAGTATCCTTCAACTGGCTCAAAGACACCCGCAACGATCCTCTGACTACCCGACGGGGTGAGTATGTGATACTTGGAGTGGAGACGAGCGGCATAATGCTACCGGCTGATGTGCACTATGTCAGACCGACTGCAGAATTCCGCATATTCAGACCATTCGGTATCCTGATCACAGGATTGTCAATGAAAACCGGGATCGCCGAACCGGTATCGCCCTCGATCGATATACCTGTCCACAAACGATTTTACTGCGGTGGAACGACTTCGGTCCGCGGTTACGGCGAATGGACCATCGGGCCGAGGGATGAAGACGGGAACCCAACGGGCGGGAATATACTGTACGAGGGCTCTGCCGAAATCCGCATTCCTCTGTACCGTATCCTTGGTGCCGCTGTGTTCATTGACTGGGGCAATGCATGGCAGACCTATGATGACCTCAACGCATCTCTGCGCTGGGGCAGCGGCGTTGGTATACGAATAAAGACACCGCTGGGCAGTATACGGCTGGACTATGGATGGAAAATTGCACCCAGAGAAGAAGAAACCGCGGGTGCCTGGCATTTTGCGATCGGCGAGGCGTTCTGATTGGCTAAAGGCGTCCCTCAACTATGTAAGAAGCTCGGTATTCCCCTTCGATACGCTCAGGATTCAATAATACATCCATATCTTAGATATGGGTATTATTAGAATAGAGCGTACGGCGAAAAGCGTAGGGCGAAAAAACAGTAAAGAGTATGCAGTAGGCAGTAAGCAGTAAATAGTAGGAACTGGGAAGTAATAAGTAGGAACAAACTAACTAAACATACGAAACAAACCAAAAAAATAAAAACAATGTAGAACGTAGAAGGTAGAATGAAAATGTAGAACTCACAAATTTTTAAGGTAATCCTACGTCATATCCATTCCTTCCGCCTGAGGCGGACACACATACACATCATAAAAAGCAGGATGTTCCGCCTTAAAAGGCGAGAATTCTCGTGCCGGTAACGGCACGGAACTGAATATAACAATCACATCGTA
>CP070834.1:1692052-1711474 GCA_020341755.1 Caldifarciminota bacterium
ACCTGCCGGTTCGGTATCCCGGGATCCTGATACTGCTCGCTGTAGACTCCGGGGACGCGCACGATATCCTCCTCGCCGATCTCATCACAATCAGTATAATCATCTCCGAGATGTATGATTAAATCGACGCCGTGCCTTCTCAACGAGTCGATCGCCCGAATGAAATTCTTTAGATATTTGTGCGTGTCGCTCGTAACACCGACCTTCATACCTGGATCATTGTAAACCTGTGCTTATCCCCTGTCAACCAATGACTTCACAGCAAGGCGAACAATCTGTGATAGAGTTGATACGCCTTCTTCAATTCCCTCTGCTCGATGAATTCATCGGTCGTATGAGCCTGCCTGCTGCTGCCCGGTCCGCACACAACCGTTTTCATTCCTGCTCCCGCGAACAGTGCGCCCTCTGTCCAGAAATTGGCAACGCTGCACCCAGTGTGTGCCCCGCATGACACCAGCATATCCATGAACTTCTGTGAGACGGTCGAAGCAAAACCGGGCTGTGAGCACAGTACCTTGAGCCGTGCCGTTGGATCGTACCGTTTGAGCAATACTCTGATTTCATGTGCAGCCTGTCTGTGGTCAACACCCGGCAGTGTGCGCCGATCGATCTCGAACCGGCAGGTATCCGGAACGATGTTCGACTTCGTGCCGCCGGTGATCACGTCGACACTGATCGTCGGGTTCCGTAAATTTCCATACCTGCGTTTTTTGATCCGGTCATGGTATTTTTGGAGCACGCGGATGAACCCAGCGGCTTTTTCTATCGCGTTTACACCCTGATGTGGTTCTGAGGCATGCGCTGCCTTGCCTCGGAATACGGTCTGGAAAATGTAGAGTCCTTTATGTGACGTTACGATGTTACAGCGGGTTGGTTCGGTGACGATCGCATGTTCGATCCTCCGGGCATACGCACTGTCAAGGAAATACGATATACTTTCGCCCAACCCGTCTTCTTCATCGGCATTGAAGACAAACATAAGATTCTGTGGTGGCCGCTGCTGCAGCGCGGCGAGCATTGCCGCAACCGCGCCCTTAACATCGGTCGCGCCCAGTCCGTACACCCTTTTTGGTGTACGCACCATATGAAAGGGACCGTGCTTCCACCTACCGGCAGCAGGAACCGTATCGAGATGCGCGTTCAAGAGAATGTGGGGATTGCCGAATACCGCGATCACGTTGCCCCTTGTTTTTGAAACACGCTGGTACACGACCCGCGCGCGGGTATGGGTCGATATAAATGACTTCACGTACCCGAGGATTTCCCGGGAACCTCCGGGTGGATTTTCTGACCGTATGCTGATCAGATCCTTCAGTATCCCGAGCACCCGGCGAGTTTCACGTACTGATACTTCCCCTGAACCTGCCATATGGTCGTATTATATAAAGAAGGAAACCACCAGACAGACAAAGAACACGATGAACGTGGGTACTGCGAGTAACTTGAGAAAGTCTTTCAACGATACGGAAAAGTATTCCAGCGAGACGCCGACACACGGATGGACCGGTGAGATCACGTATCCGAAAAATATGCTCGTGTATACTGTTGCGAATACCACCGGCGTCATGCTGCCCATGGTAAGGTACACGGGAATGATGATCGATGCAGGCAGGAGTACCCGACCGGTCGCGATGCCGAGTGCAAACCCCATGACGACCGCCAGGGTAACCGGCGGCAAGGGAATGGTGGCGATCAGGTTGGCTACGCTTGAAGCCTTGAAGATGTTCAAAAAAATGAACATGCCGATGATGATAAGACTGAAGTTCCATGGTTTCATCTTCCGGGCGATCGTTCCCAGTGCCAGCTTTTTTCTGCTCAGTACCAATGCGAGCGTAAATGCTACCGAGACCCCGCACAACGTCGCTATCTCGGGAATGGGCAGTGCAAACACCTTTTTAAGAGTGAACTCCAGGATCGGTGCGCTCAGAACGATGCCGAGCGGCAGCAACAAATTCTTCAATTGAAAGACACCGCTGTAGGTGATGGTTCCCTCGACCTTACGCACGAAGAACATATATCCCAGAAACAGGGCGAACACGCATGCCGGCAGGACATACAGGGCAGCCGTATATACATTGAGATTCGATATCTTGGCGGACGCGATGAGCGCCGAGCTTAAGGGATAGATCATGACCAAAAGATGCCGGAACCAATCATTGATCGCCACCTTCAGGTCAGCCGGTACGCCAACGCCCCCCCGTTCCAGGATCGGGGCGGACAGTAACGCACCGCCCGGCATGGGCAGCAGGCCCATGATCGCTGGTGAGAGCCCCATGAGACCCTTTCTGCTGATCCTCATGTTATTAACCAGATCATCCATCTGCCCGCTCTCCTTCATGACACCGCCGATCATGGGGATCACGCCCATTGCTGCGGCAAGCAGGATGATCGATACGTCGGTAAGGGTATGACCGATAGTGGCAAGCATTGCATTCGGTGCGAGTGTGAACAAACCGAGGACAACGGCACCGCACACGAGGGCGAGCGGTAGATGCTTACGGGCGAGACCGAGGATGACCGCGATACTGACGACCAGACCTATCCAGGAGAGTATCATGATGAACCACCATCTCCATCTATGATCATTATTTAATAATTAGGAAATTGTATCTTCATTACTATCTTTCGTGTATTTGATCCGTAATGGTTCACTGGAAGAAATACAGATCACACGAGGAGTTCGGCGATCTGTACGGCGTTCAAGGCTGCTCCCTTGCGCAGGTTATCCGCAACGAGCCACATCGCGAGTCCGTTCTCGAACGCAGCGTCTTGTCTTACCCTGCCCACGAACACCGCATCGGTTCCTTTAACCTGCGCGGGCATGGGATAGGCTTGCGGGTCTTCGAGGAGTGTAACACCGGGCGCGTCCTTCATGAGCGTACACGCCTGCGCTGCCGACATGGGCTTTCTGAGCTCGACCGATACAACCTCACTGTGCCCTACGAAGACCGGTATGCGAACGCAGGTAGCGGTGACAGCGATCGTATCGTCAGAAAATATCTTTCTCGTCTCATTGACCATTTTCATCTCTTCGCTCGTATATCCCGAACCCTCGAACTCTCCGATCTGGGGTATTATATTACCACCAATCGGATGTAATAACGCACTCGCTTCTTCTTTTGCTATAGTCTGACCAAGCCCCAGGCATTCAATCTCGTACTGCAGCTCGTCGACCGCATCCCGTCCCATACCAGACACCGATTGATACGTCGATACGATAATCCGCTTAATTCCGGCTGCCTGGTGTAGGGGGTACAGTGGCACCACCATCTGGATCGTCGAGCAATTCGGATTGGCAATTATTCCTGTGTGCTCTTTTATTTTTTCTGGATTCACTTCAGGAACGACCAGGGGTACATCGGCGCTCATGCGAAAGGCGTTAGAGTTATCGATCACCACTGCGTGACCACGGAACTTCGGCACGATCTCGCGTGCGAAAGGTGCATCCAGGCATCCGAACACAATATCCGCCTTCTGAATCAGTTCTTCATACTCGCTCACGATCTCCACTTCATCGGTCTTGTATATAACAGACTTTCCCTCGCTGCGTTCAGATGCGAACAGGAACAATTCCTTGACCGGGAAATTACGCTGCTCGAGTATCTTCAACACCTCTTCGCCAACAAGACCAGTAGCGCCCAGTATCACGACGTTCTTCATGCCGTTATTATATGGCTATCCTGGTGAAAGTCAATGTCGTAAAAAGAACTACTGCTCGATGTCTTCTGGAAACTCAGGACTAACTTCTGAGGTATCTTCACCCAAACAGTACACGAATCCATCGTGCGAACCGCAGTAGATGCGACCATCGAGAACGACCGGCGTGGCATTGATCAAAGAACCGGTAGGGTACGACCAAACGAGATCGCCGTCAATACTGATGCCGTAGATTTTACCGCTGCGGGAACCCACTACGATCATCGAATCGGTCACACACGGTGAACTCCAGATGCCACCGTCGGTGCGGAATTTCCAAACGACCTTCCCCGAATCTGCGGTAAGACAGTGCATCCTTCCATCACCTGAACCGAAATACAACCGTCCGTCCACGAGCGCCGGTGTCGAAATGACCCGACCAGCGGTCCTGTACCGCCACAACTGCTTGCCCTTCAGCCGATCGATACAGAATAATCTGCCCCCCTCACTGCCCACATACAGGGTATCGCCGCTGATCACGGGTGAAACATCGGTATCAGAGCCGGTCCAAAATTTCCAAAGAATATCCCCGGTAGTTCTCGACAGGCAGTACAAATAGCCGCGGGACGAACCTGCATACAGGCAGGTATCAGCGACGGCGACCGATGCCTCGACCGATCCCCAGACTCGGGTCTTCCACAATACGGCACCGCTGTCAGCATCGAAACAGTACACATGGTGGTCCTCACCTCCGACAAAGACTGAATCGTGTATGATGCATGGTGATGAATCCATATCATTGCCGATCCTCGTCTTCCAGATGAGACTGCCGTCATCCAATGATACACAATGCAGATGGTTATCCCTCGATCCTACATACACCCTGCGCTTGTAGATCGTCGGTGAACCCTTGATGCTGTGACCGCTTTTGTACTTCCAGAATAACTCACCGGTGTTCTTATCGAGGCAGTACAGATAGCTGTCGCATGAGCCGATCACCATTGTATCGCCCCAGAAGGCAGGCTGACCTGTCCATGCGATACCCCGCCAGATCGTTTCCGGATCGACGCCTCGATTTTCCTTTTCTCCTTCGAGGATGAAACCGGTCTCGAATTTCCAGACCAGCATCACCTTGCGCGGTACCTTTCCCGTGCCGCTGAACGTATGATGCGGATTGCCCCGGAACATGACCACTGACCCAGGCGGTGGTGTAAAGGTCTCAGCAGCACCCGGCCCCACGCCTGATCGGGGTTGTCTCGTACATGTACACAGTATAATCATAACAAGTGTAAGGCATCGAGTGAATTCTGTGAATAGACGCTTGGTTTTCAGGGTGGTTATCGATAATGAATACAACTGCGGGTTATTCTTTTTCCGGAACGGAGATTAATCCATTCTCGGAGATCGAAGGTGTTGATTGCGGAAAATCCTCGAGTGACAACCTTCTGATGAGCCGCGCTGCTCTGTGCAGAGTATCGACGCGAAGGTTCGTGTATGTCCGCTGCTCTGCTGAATGTACGCGTCCGGACAGGAACATACCGGTTGTGTCCATGTTCACTTCCAGGATGGGTGCGAGCCCACGCTCATCGCCGAGATTGAATCCCCACGTGCAGAAATTACCAAGGCTGTAGGCTATCAACCGGTCTTTATAGAGCTCGAGTGCCCGCGGTACATGGGGTCCATGACCCCAGACCAGGTCGGCACCACTGTCAATAACCGCCCGAGCGAACTTCACGACATTCCCCCTCGGCCATCCCATAAAGTATTCAAAGGTATCCTTGGTATGTAAATATTTCAAACCCTCACCGCCACCGTGGAACGAGACGATCGTAATATCGTGACTGCGTGCATGTTCGGCTACGATCCGCTGAGCCTCCTCTATCTTGAAAACGGTATGGGCATTGGGTGACGTGGCAAAGGAAACGATCGCAATATTCATACCCCGAACCACGAACTCGCCTATACTGCCATGAGGACCTCCGTATGACAGCCCAGCGTTTTTCAACGTGTTCATTGTAGCAGTAATGCCTCCCTGCCCAAAATCATTCATATGATTATTCGCGAGGTTCAGATAATCGAACCCGGCATTCACCAGATTATCGACAAAATCGGGAGGGGTCCTGAACGCATAGCACCGACCCTTTTCAATCTTCTTCGTGCAGACACCGCCGGTCAGCAGTGTCCCTTCAAGATTTCCCAGGGTGAGATCCGCAGTGTGCATGAGATATGTGACGTCCTTGAATAGATTGCATCCGCTATCAGGCGGCAGGTTGTTCGACGGGTAGGATGAACCCATCATGATATCACCCACGCAGGTGACAGTAAGCGAATCAGCGTGCAGACCGATGTAACATAGTATGATCGAAATGGATAAAAAACGAAGTGTGTTTTTAATCAAAAATGATGCCGGAGGTATCAATGTATGGAACCGGGTTTACCTTGATCCCGGATACGATCACTTCGTAGTGAAGGTGGGAACAGGTAGTCCTTCCAGTACTTCCCACGGTCGCGACCATTTGACCGCGTTTCACGATATCACCCCTTTTCGCCAGGATGCTGTTGCAGTGCGCATAACGGGTTTTGAAACCATACCCATGAGCAACATCGATACAAAGTCCATATCCGCCATTCCAGCCAGTATAGCTGACCACACCGTCGGCGGTTGCATAGATGGGTGTGCCTCGCGAAGCGCCGATATCCACACCCCAGTGCATCCGTATCGTCCTCTTATTGATAGGATCGACACGATACCCGAATCCTGAACCGAGCCGGCGTCCAGGTACTGGATGAATTGAAGGAATATGAGCCCACAGGTATTTCTTCGACTCGATCCGGGCGGATATTTCCTCGAAACTGGCTTCTCGTAGATAGCATTTTCCGAACATGGCATCGAACGTTTCATTCAGATCGCCCAAAAGGTTAGCAGTTCCAGACGATAGGTTGTCATAATCCGGTGCGGGTTTGGAACCACCGATACCCATCGACCATATGTCCGGGTGAATGCATGACATCTGGAGATAGGTACGCTGACGGTTGTCATTGAAGATCTTCTCATCGAAATCCATATCCATAGTACTGACGTATCCGTGCAGACTGTCGAGCTGAGCAACCAGTTGTTGATGTTCGCGTTCACTCCGCTGAATGGTCAATTCGGTCAGCATATCGCGGGTGTTGATGAAAAATAACGTAGCCGTGACCACGATCATGCACGCAATGACTCCCAGAATGACCGGTATGGCGATGCGCGGTAGTTTGGTGCTGAGTATATTGAAGCGCTGGCTTACAAGAATGATGTGTGCGGATTCCCTCATGACTAATGATTATAGCTAGAACCCGCAGGTTGTCAATAGGTATGTTCACCCATTAAGCAGACCATCCTTGCATGCCCTCGCCGACCGTTCCGTATTGACGCAGCCTGGTTTTGCACTATAATATGCCCATGTCGGACATTCACCATATCGCCATTATCATGGATGGAAACGGCAGGTGGGCGAAAAAACGGGGCCTTCCCAGGGTCATCGGACATCGGGAGGGCGTCGAATCCGTACGTGCCGCTGTCAAAACCTGCCGCAAACTGAATATCGACCACCTTACCCTGTATACCTTTTCGACCGAGAACTGGGACCGCCCTGAGGAGGAGGTCAAGACACTGATGAACATGCTCGAGGAAATGCTCATCAAGGAGGTCGAAGAGCTGCACAAGAACAAGGTCAAGATCAATGCCATCGGCAGGGTGGATGATCTCTATCCCAATGCACGTAAGAAACTCGATGAAGCCCGTCGGACAACGAAAAATAATGATGGTCTTGTCCTCACACTCTGTCTGAGTTACGGCGGACGGGGTGAGATCATTGATGCGGTAAAGAAAATTGTTGAAGAGGACCGCAGGCACCATTTCGACCTGTCACGCCTCAGCGATGACGACTTCCGGAAGTACCTGTATGATCCCGCGCTACCTGATCCTGACCTGTTAATCAGAACAGGTGCAGAACACCGAGAACGAATTTCCAATTTCCTGCTCTGGCAAATCGCATATGCAGAGGTGTATTTCACCAAAACGCTGTGGCCTGATTTCCGGGAACAGGAAATGACCGCTGCAATCCAGGCATTTTCACGGAGGGAACGTCTCTTTGGCCGCGTCTAGAGAACTGAAAAAACGCTCCCTGACCGGGCTCGTACTCATCACCATTACTATCGCTATCCTATGGCTGGATCATATACTCCTGCCCCTGCTTCTGGTCATCTTCATCACCTTTGCGAACAATGAATACTTCCGATTCTGGCATCGCAAGGATATCTATCCTCATACCCTTGCAATGCTTCTGCCAGGTTATGCGATACCCTTTCTGGTCTATTACGAAGTGCCTCTCTTATTGCCTTTTTCCATCTTTTTCGTTTTCATCTGCCTCCTTGCGGTCATGCGTTTTCCCGGCTCCCGCAGGAAACCGAATTTCCTCGCCGAGACCACCGCCGCCCTCTTCGGTATCATCTACCTCTCGCTTCTGCCGTCGTCGCTCATCCCCCTGCGTAAGCTCGGATTCGGAGTCGCCCTGATGCCGCTCCTGATCACCTGGCTCTACGATACATTCGCCTATCTCGCGGGTTCTTCCCTGGGAAGGCACAAAATGGCGACGACCATAAGCCCTAACAAATCCTGGGAAGGCACCCTGTTGGCCTTTCCCCTGACCTTTCCCTTCACGTTCCTGTTGAGCAAATTGTGGATCGATTCTTTTAATCTGTTTGACATGTTCCTGGTCACGATAGGCATTGGTGTCATGGCGACCATCGGCGATCTTTTCGAGTCAGGCATGAAACGCGAGGTCGGTCTTAAAGATGCCTCGAAAGTCTTTCCCGGGCACGGCGGTTTTCTCGACCGCCTGGACTCACTCATTCTCACCGTACCCTTCTTTTATCTCTATTTGATCCTGCAAAAGTAATTCCATGAATCTCCCGCCCCTGGCTGACAGAATACGGCCGGATTCATTCGACGCGATACTCGGTCAGCAGCATCTACTCGGACCGAACGGACCCCTGCGCAGGCAGATCGAACAGCGACGCCCGTTCTCCATGGTCTTATTCGGACCACCAGGCAGCGGGAAAACAACGATCGCGCGGCTTTTTGCAAAAGAATTCTCCGCGGATTTCGTCTCCTTTTCCGCGGCTACCAGTGGCATCAAAGAGATCCGTTCGTTCATGCAGGATTCGGAGAACCGCAAGAAATTATACAATCGTGACACGATCGTATTCATCGACGAGATTCACCGTTTCAACAAAGCCCAGCAGGATGCCTTCCTGCCGTACGTGGAAAAAGGAGCCATTGTACTGATCGGTGCGACCACCGAGAACCCATCGTTCGAATTAAACTCCAGTCTGGTATCACGGCTCAAGGTATATATGCTCCATCCCCTGAGTTTCGATGATATTAAACAAATACTGCAGCATGCACTCTCGTCGGAAAAGGGACTTGCCGCAACCCACACGATCGCACCCGAGGCCATGGATTTCATCGCCAATATTTCGGATGGTGATGCCCGCGTCGCCCTCAATGCCCTGGAACTGTCAGCCCTTGCAGCAAAAGAAAACACGATACCCCTGGCAACGGTCGAGGACGTTATCCAGAAGAAAGCGCTGAAATATGATAAACAGGGAGAAGAACATTACAATCTGATATCGGCACTGCATAAATCCCTGAGGGGTTCGGATGCCGATGCCGCTCTGTACTGGTTAGCACGCATGCTCGAAGCAGGCGAAGACCCGCTCTACATTGCACGCCGACTGGTCCGGTTCGCGGTCGAGGATGTCGGTGCGGCAGATCCGCAAGCCCTGGTAGTCGCGGTCGCGGCAAAAGATGCCGTCCATTTCATTGGCAGACCTGAGGGTGACCTTGCGCTTGCCGAATGCGTTGTGTATCTTGCCCGGGCACAAAAAAGTAATGCAATATACCGTGCGTACGAAGAGGCAAAACAAGATGCACAGAATACGATCGCCGAACCGGTTCCCATGCATATTCGCAATGCACCCACACGGCTCATGAAGGAACTTGGATACGGCAAGGGTTACAAGTATCCTCACGACTATCCGGACGCACACGTCGACCAGGAGTATTTTCCCGAGAGCCTGCGCGGTAAAAAGTATCTCCCCGAAGAATAAACATGGAGAGATTCGACATCATCGTCATCGGTGCCGGACCGGCAGGTTCGGCTGCGGCGTATACTGCTGCACGGCACGGTGTTTCGGTTCTCCTCCTCGAGGAGCATCCAAAGATCGGCATTCCGGTCGTGTGCGCAGAAGGTATTTCCCGCAAATCGATTGCCGGCTATCTGGATATCGAACAGGGCTGGATCTCACAGCACTTAAACGGTGCAATAATACGCGGACCCCATGACCAGGAGTTCCGGATCGATTACCCCGGCTGCGGGTGGATACTCGACCGCGCAACCTTTGACCCGGCACTCGCCCGTATGGCAGAGAATGCCGGTGTACAGGTAAAGACCCGCAGCAAGGTGGTCGGGATACACGATCGAGCAGTCACGGTAGCCCATGAGGGACGTACCGCGGAGTACGGGTACAACTTTGTCATTGGTGCCGACGGCATGAAGTCGAGGGTCGGTACCTGGTTCGATGTCGACACCCGGCTCGCGGTCGATGAAATCACCGTTTGTGCCGAGTATCTGCTCGAGGACATCAACGTAGATCCTTCATATGTGGAGCTGCTCTTTGGAGAACGGTATGCTCCGGGCGCGTATGCCTGGATATTTCCAAAATCATCCTCGTCGGCGAATGTCGGTCTGGGGGTATCACCGGTCAGAACACGCCGCAGAGCCAGGGAAATACTCGATGAATGGATCAAGCGAGAATTCCCAAGCGCAACCGTCAAACAGAAGATCTTTGGCGGTGTATCCGCGAAGGTCCTGGAACGATTTTCCGGAAACCGGTTTTACCTGGTCGGTGATGCGGCGCGGCTCACCGATCCGCTGAGCGGAGCAGGCATCGCGAACGGCATCAAATCCGGGGTCATCGCCGGCCGCAGCGCGGTTGCACGCATGAAAGGCAAAAAAGATGCCTTTCATGCCGAACTCAAGAAGGCAGTATTGAAGGAGATCGCATATAACCAAGGAATCCGGAACGTGTACCTGAAACTGATGGACAGCGAATACGAACATGTATTCCGGATTGCGAAAAGAATCCTTTCCGGACACGCTGTGAGCGGCGTCAGCATACGTCGGATCGCCAGGGAGGTTATGATCTTCTCTCCCCTTATCTTCAAATCGGCTCTGAAACTGCTGTTCAGATAACAAAGATGCAGACAGCTAGTATACTGTCTGCATCGGTTCTGTTAACCAAAAATTAAAACGTTCGTCCGGTTATTTCTTTTTCTTCGTAGGGCTCTCGGTTTTTTTCTCAGATTTCTTAGGTTTTTCCGGTTCCGAGCGCTCTTTGGTCTTGTGTTTTGTCTTTGATTCCTTGATCTTCTGGAAATCCTTTTCCCGTTTATCATTGACCCCGTTACTGTCGTTGTCAATGAAACGGTCTTTGCGTCGGTCATCGTCTTTTTTCGTATCCTTATCATCTTTGTTATCATGCTGTACATACACTGCTTTCGGTGTCGTCTTCTTTACCTCTTTCTTGTCACGAGGGACCGGCGTGACGGCGAACGCTATGCTTGCGATGAAGATGAACAAGATGAATTTTTTCATGATCATACTCTCCTTATTATAAAAACTTTCTCCATGATGTCAATATGGATACAGCTTCACGAAAATCCTTCTGCGTTCACCAGGATCAAGCCAGATTTTCCGCCTCATGGTTCGGTATCCGAACTTGCTGATCTCCACCATGTATTCACCGGGTCGGATGACGACGGTTTCAGGTGCCTTGCCGATATACTGTTCTTCACCAGTTGCCATTTCGGTCAAGTGGACGCGGCAGTTTTCCGGAGTCGTAATGATTCTCAGAGTCGCCGGTTCTGGTTCTTGTATGTATAATTCGACGACCTTCCTATCCACATCGGGTTCGCCATGCATATCGGGCAGCCGTTCGGCCGAGGCAACGGCGATAACCTGTTCTACTCCTTCAGGACCGCTGATCACGTAGTCATAATCGGCATCGGGTGACGGTAATTCGTAGATACGACCCGCCTGGACCCAGCCATCTTCTTCCTCGGAGGGGAAGAGGCGGATCACCTCTCCCCCTACCTCGACATTGTACACTGCAACAAAGCAGTCCTCATCTGTCTGGAAAAAGATCCTGAGATGCTCGGTCGGATAGTATTCAGC
Source organism: Caldifarciminota bacterium (assembly GCA_020341755.1). Classification (GTDB taxonomy): domain Bacteria; phylum Hydrothermota; class Tepidihabitantia; order SM23-42; family SM23-42. The sequence continues at coordinate 1,703,965 of CP070834.1, forward strand.
CTCTTCCCGGTCGAGCCATAGATCGAGACCCAACCCCTGTGCTGCTATGAGTGATATGAGAACTGCCAGTGCCATGATTACCTCGTCTTTGTGTACACTTGTTTGGCGGATTCGTCATTGCGTGTCTTGGTCGGTGTCTTCGTCGATTTTTCTTTGCTGTTTCTCGTTGGTGATTCTTTTTTCTGGTATGACTTCGTGGATTTCTTGTCCTGGGGTTCGGCATTCTTTTCTGACTTTTTCTCTTTGTACTGAGGTGTCTTTTCTACCTTTGTGTTGGTTGCCTTCTTTGTCGATTTTTTCTCTTCATAGCGCGGTGTCTGCTTTGTTGTTTTCGTGCTCGTCACCTTCTTCGTCGATTTTCTCTCCTCGTAGCGCGGTACCTGTTTTGTACTCTTAGTGGTTCGTTTCTGCTCGGTGGTCTTCTTGTACTGCGGCTCCTGCTTTATACTCCGTTCCTTCGATTCATTATAGCGTGGTTGCGTATTCACAGCCTTTTTACTATCCCTGGAAACCTGTGAACTTTTGGTTTCTCTGGAGAGCGGTGTATAGGTCTTTTTCGTATGGTTGACGTTCACGCCTTTCTTGATCGCCTGATTGTATGACTGTTTCGTGTCTTTGATGCCGTACTGTTTGTTCTTCTGCAGTATCTGGTTCTGGGTCTTTGTCTGGTATTGTGTCTGCATGCGATACAGGCTTCCGTCCTTTTGTGCCTTTTCAATTGTCCGGTACGCCTGCGGGTCCTTTTCCCTTATAAGATTCTTAATCGTGGTCTCCTTGTACGGTACATGGATCTCACGGGGCGGTTTTGCCGGTAAGTATATGCCATGGGAAACAGCCCGGTACCGTATCTCATGATAGGCATACGGCAGCCGGTACTGGACCCAGCGACCGTAGCGCGGTCTGAACCACCACACACCCGCATCATACCACACGACATAGTATCCTGCATAAAAGAAATCCCAGTGGAAGTGGTGATGCCAGTGGCATCTGTACCAGTACCAGTCCCACCACCACGGATACCACCACACATAGTACACGCAGTAGTACCCGTGTGGGTAGTACACCCATGCGCCGTCATACCAGTAACTATCGTGCCAGTATTCTTCTTCCCAGTATCCACCATCGTCATAATCGTAATCATAGTAAATGAAACCAGCACCGGTCGCGAACAGCGGTATGGCGGCTAGTAATACCAATAGCAAGCGTTTCATGTTATCCTCCTTTTATAGTAGATTCAACGTCCCGTCCGTATTCTCCGGACGGTATTTTCTTGGCGAGGGTGTTGAGCAGGTCAATGACCGCACCCTCGAAATCTTTGGTGCCCCGTGACTCGCCGACTGCCAGCATTTTCGGCACGAGCTCGTCCGATCTGAACATGATGGCGTTTTGCTTCAGATCGGCAACGATCTTCAGGCATCTGATCAGTGCACGGTTCCGCGCATGCTCGTAGTCAGCCGAGTGCGTGTGCCCGATCGTCCGGGCAAAGGTGCGTGATCGTAACGGAGCGGTCTGCATGTTATTTGTTCCCTATGAGTTCGGGATTGTTCGGGTCTACCTGATACGCCCAGTCGAACATGCAGTAATTGGCGCCGAGCGCGGTTACCCGGAACTTGGCGAAATGAAAGTCCCACGTCCAGAATATATACGTGTGACCGACTATCGCCTCCACGACACCGGTCGTGGACCAGCCGTCGAGCGGCGCGTACGTGATGTCATCGAGCGATTGGGTATACCCGAAATCCTGGATGTCGCCGTCAGGTCGTCCGACGTAGAAATAGTGCGCCTCGGTACCGGCATCATACCCGAAGTAAAAATCACATGCCAGATTATCATAGCGGACCACGGTATAGGCACTGAAATTCCAGCCTGCATAGTCTGGATACTGGTGATAGTCGAACAACTGCTCGTTATATCCTTCTGGGCGCGGCGTGTCGTAGACAATATCGTACGACAGGTCGCTTTCATTGCCCTTGTTATCGAACGCGCTGATCGCGTAAAAATACGTAACACCGTTCTGTAATCCGTAATCGAGGAAGTAGTCGAGATTCGTCTCTCCGATCTCGTAATAGTATCCGGTCGGCTCGAGACTTCTATATATCCGGTAACCGGCAAGGTCGGGTTCAGTGTTGTGATACCAGACCAGCATGACCTCTTCGTCACCGGTGACTGACCGCACGCCACGTGGTACAGCCGGCGGCTGATTGTCCATCTCATCAAAACAGCACCCGGTGAAAGCCAGTATGCCCAGGAGCAACGATATGAAGATAAGTATTTTTGTGCTTTTCATCATTCACCTCTGCTGGTATAATTAGCAAGGTCTGTGCCAGGGGAATATGATTAAATTACGGAAGATTTTGTATTCTTACGCACAAAATTTGTGGTTTTTGCACAATATTTGTGCAGGCGTACAAAGCATCGCCAGATATAAACGAATCGTATATTTATCTGGGCTGGATCTGTTAATCCAGCGTGATTTCTACCGGATAACTGATCTCGCCGAGTATCGTACTGATGTACGCCCGTGCTTTGACCGTATATGACGCCTGCTGGGTCTTCAGAACCTCGATGATCGTCTGGCTGAGCTTCGAATAATCAAGCAGTATCGAGGTAACAAAGTCGGTTGCTCCTTGTTTCGGTATGGTGATCCCCTTGCCAGTCGTGCCGGCAAACACGTCGGTATTATTCACAAAGAACGTGTAGGTGAATTTATCGATCACGGCATCCACTTTATTTGGATTTTTACCCTCGATCTTGAAATCGACCTGTACGTTATTGAAGGTAAAATCGTGGGGTTTGACCGAAACAAGAGCAAACGTGCACTCCCTGACGGCGAGCCGTTCTTGTATTGCCGCACAGGAAATGCAACAAAGTACGATCAGGGCGACTAAAGAATGTGCTTTCATACCAGAACTATATATACAGATAGCTAAAAGTCAACCAACAACCGTGCGAATAGGATTTAGCGGGATTAAGAATCCCGATTTTCTTGACTTTGGTAAAGTGCCGAATATAATAGATCATGAAGGAGGCTCGATGAAAAAGTTCAGAACTGAAAAATACGATAATTTTGCACAACCAGCAGTACGCAAGAAAATGGAACAGGCACTTGCCAAGGTAAAGTCACAGTTTGGCAAGGAATACAGCACCATAATCGGCGGCGAACGGATCCGTCTGGACAACAAATTCCACTCATACAATCCTTCGAACAAGCGTGAGATAATCGGTACGTTCCAGAAGGCAGATGAAAAAATTGCCGAGAAAGCCATGGGGGTCGCTCTCGAGACCTTTAAATCCTGGCAGTATACACCGGCAAAGGTTCGGGCGCAGTATCTCTTCAAGATGGCGAATATCATGCGCCGGAGAAAGCTCGAACTCAGTGCCTGGATGGTCTACGAGGAAGGCAAGAACTGGCTCGAGGCAGACGCCGACACTGCCGAGGCGATCGACTTTTGCGACTACTATGCGCTCGAGGCGCTGCGTTACGATAAGGGTCCCAAGCTGTACACCTATCCCAATGAGATCAACAAACAGGTCTACATACCACTCGGTGTCGGTGTCGTTATCCCGCCCTGGAATTTCCCCCTCGCCATTCTCGCCGGTATGACGACGGCGGCTTTCGTAGCCGGCAATACCGTCATCCTGAAGCCGTCGAGCGAATCCTGTACGATCGCGGCGAAATTCATGGAGATCGTGGAAGAAGCGAAGGTTCCTGCCGGTGTCGTGAATTTCATGCCCGGTCCCGGAGCAATCGCCGGTGACTATCTCGTGCGGCATCCCAAGTTGAGATTCATTGCGTTCACCGGGTCCAAAGCAGTCGGTCTGCGCATCGTCGAACAGGCAGGCAAAACGCAGGAAGGACAAATCTGGATCAAACGGGTCGTCGCAGAAATGGGCGGCAAAGATCTCATTATCGTCGATAGTGAAGCTGACATAGACAGCGCCGTTTCCGGCGTCAGGACATCGGCATTCGGATATCAGGGGCAGAAATGCTCGGCATGCTCGCGGCTCATCCTGGACGATAAGGTCTACGATGAGTTCATGCGAAAATTCATCCCAACGGTCGAGGCGATCACGGTCGGTCCGGTCGAGAAACATGAGAATTATATGGGTCCGGTCATCAACGAATCGGCGTACAATTCCATCCTCGAATACATCAATATCGGTAAATCCGAAGGTACATGTGTGTGCGGCGGTGAACCGGCGCCGGGGAATGGATGGTTCATACGACCAACGGTCATTACCGACATCGAACGACATCACCGGATCTTCCAGGAAGAGATCTTCGGACCGGTCCTGGCGGTAACGCGTGCGCGGAATTTCGATCATGCCGTCGAACTTGCCAACGACTCAGAATACGGGCTTACCGGTGCCGTGTATACGATGAATCGAAAGAAGATCGAACGCGCGAAACGAGAGGTCCACGTCGGTAACCTGTACATCAACCGGAAGTGCACCGGTGCCCTCGTCGGTATACAGCCGTTCGGCGGGTTCAACATGTCCGGCACCGACTCCAAGGCAGGCGGCCCTGATTACCTCCTCCTCTTTACGCAGGCAAAATCGCTCACCGAATACCTCGGCAAGCCGAAAAAAACAAAGAAAAAAGCGCCATCACGAAAGAAATCGAAAAAAAGTATGAAGAAAAGAACCGTGAGAAAAGAGTCGCGCAAAAGGAAGAAATAACTCATGACCAAAACCGATGTCCTCAAGAAAGCGCAAAAGGATCGGATAAAGTTTGTCGATCTCTGGTTTTCTGACATCCTTGGAGCGGTCAAGAACGTCACGATACCGATAGGTGAGTTGAAAAAGGCGCTCAACGAGGGAATCTGGTTCGACGGCAGCTCGGTTGAAGGTTTCGGCAGGATATTCGAAAGCGACATGTATTTGAAACCCGATCCTGATACGTTCGCCGTGATACCGTGGGGTGAGGAAAAGACCGCCAGGCTCATCTGCGATGCATACTCACCCGATCACCGACCTGCTCCGGTCGATCCCCGCTCAACGCTCAAGGCAAATCTCGCACTCCTCCACAAGCAGGGCATGGAATTCTATGTCGGTGCTGAACTCGAGTTCTACCTGTTCCGGCGCGACGGTGACAAGGTCATCGCCCTGCCGCATGACCGGGTCGGCTATTTTGACCTGGGCGGCGATCTCGCCCTCCGCATCCGCAAGAAAATGTGCAAGCGCCTGCAGGAATTCGGCATCGAAGTCGAGGCGGGTCACCATGAGGTAGGCCGGGGCCAGCACGAGATCGACCTTCTGTACACAACCGCTCTCAGGATGTCCGATAATATCCTGACTGCCCGGATGGTGATAAAACGCGTGGCAGAAGAGAACGGTCTCTACGCGACCTTCATGCCAAAACCGATCTTCGGCACAGCCGGCAACGGCATGCACGTCCATCAGAGCATTTTCCGGACAAGGAAAAACCAATTCAGCAACCCCCGGGACAGTTACGGTCTCAGCCAGACCGCATACGGATACCTCGCCGGTGTCCTGAAACATATCAAGGAGATTTGCGCCATAACGTCGCCGCTGGTAAACTCCTACAAGCGGCTCGTTTCTGGTTTTGAAGCACCGGTCTACATATGCTGGGGTACCATGAACCGCTCGGCGCTCGTGCGCGTGCCGAGGATCAGCCGGAAAAAGTACACAAGCACCCGGCTCGAACTCCGGTCCTGCGATCCCTCGGCAAATCCGTACCTGCTCTTTGCCGCGGTCCTGCGTGCCGGTATTGATGGCATACAGGCAGGTCTGAAACCGCCCAAGCCCGTCGAGGAAAACGTCTTTCAGATCGAAATGGATGTGCTCAAGACCAAAGGTATCGACCTGTTACCGCGATCGCTCTGGGAAGCGTTGAATTATTACCAGAAGAGCAAACTCGCCAAAAAAGCGCTTGGTGATGTTCTGTTCCAGCGCTATTATGATACCAAGATGAAAGAATGGGAAGAATACTCGATACAGGTCTCTAAATGGGAACACGATACATATCTCGAGCTCTATTAGACCGGTATTCCCGTTAATATAAAGCTCACCATTACAAAAAAGGCAGCCTCACATAGGGGCTGCCTTTTTTATAGTTTGTTGCCGTAGATGTTATGGGAAACGACATCGTCGAACGCTTTCCGTACCCGTGCCGGTACCCCACCGATCGCCTCTTCGGTTGAAGGCTCGGCAGGATACCCGAGACCCAGGAGTACGGCAATGCTGTAATGCGGTGGGATCCCCAGTAATTTCTTCAGTTTTCTGGTATGGAACCAGCCGACATAACACGAACCGATGCCAAGAGCGGCTGCGGCGAGAGAAATCTGGTGCATAGCGATGGAGACGTCGACGAGATAATTCTCGTGCTTGAAGAGTCGTGCCAGGTGATGGGTGAGTGCCCTGGTATAGCAGCCGGCGATAACGCACGGCGCGTCCTTGAGAAATGCCGCAGCCATCCTCTCGCCCAGAACGACCTGCTTCGGTATCTGTTCGATCAACCTCTTATCGTCGATCACGACAAAATGCCAAGCCTGACGGTTGCTCGATGACGGCGCGATCCGGGCTGCTTCGAGTATCTGAATGAGTTTCTCACGCTCGATCGCGCGGGGTGCGAACTTCCGCACGCTCCTTCGCCATTTAATCAACTTAAAAAAATCCACAATCCTCTACTCCTCACTCTCACATTCCGGTAATTCTCGGATTGAGAGACTACCACTTTTTGGACCTCATCGTATCGACGAAGTGCTCGATAGTATTAAGAACATGCATCAGAGAATCATCTTTGAGAGAATATATCTTGTTTTTATTCTTCGTCTCATACCTCACAATGTTCACCTCGCGCATATGCCGCAGAGTACTCGATATGGTCTTCAGTGAAAGTCCGATGCGTTTAGAAAGTTGTGTTGGTGTCATGCTCGATCTTCGTAATTGAACGACAATTTGGTACGCGGTCGGGTTGCCGAGCACACGACAGAGCCGCGACGCCCGGTACTGCGTCTCCAGCATTTTCCGCTTCGCCATACCAGCATTATACCATCGCATGTGATGCTGTCAATCCAGATATTTCGCGAATAGGAACAATTATACAGACATTGTTTTCATGTACGTAAATATTAATATGGAATCGTAACAGTATCAGGTCAGGCCGAACAGCCCGGAAAATCCGAGAAAGGCGAGTGCCATAAGCCCGGCGGCGATGAAGGAGATCGGATATCCTCGAAATGAAGGATTGATGGGTGCCGCATCCAGCCGTTCACGGATCGCAGCGAACGTGATGATCACGAGCGTGAAGCCGAAGCCGGTGCCGATGGAAAAGATCGTGCCGTCGAGAAAATTGAATTTGTTGTCTATGTTCAGAAAGGTAATACCGAGTATCGCGCAATTCGTGGTAATGAGCGGCAGGTAGATACCCATAGCATTATACAGCGTGCGGTAGTAGCGCTTCAGGAACATCTCGACGAGCTGTACGAGCGAGGCGATGGTCAGGATGAACGTCGCGGTGCGCAGGAACACGAGACCGAGCGGCGCA
>CP070834.1:1711574-1721155 GCA_020341755.1 Caldifarciminota bacterium
GGTATTGATATCTATGTGTTCTATGGTGGCCCGGCCATGGATACGGTGTATGATGTGGTACTGCGCTGTCCAGAGCATTTTGGTCACTCGCCCAGTGGTTTATGGATCGGTGATGTCAATGGTGATAGTATTGGTGATGTCGTTGTCGGTGACTACGGAGGTTCTGGAGGTTATGGTGAAGTATGGGTGTTCTTTGGAGGCTCGCCGCTGGATACGGTGCCTGATCTCCATCTCGGGGGCATGTCCTATGGACGTTTTGGTGGTGTCATTACTGGTGGTGATGTTAACGGTGACGGGTGTAATGACATCATCGTGGGCGCGCGCGAGTATGATGGCTCGAGTCTTGATGGTCGGGTGTATGTCTTTTATGGCGGTGCCCTGCTCGATTCTATCCCCGATATCATCATCAACGGTCATGATGATGAGGCAATGGGTGCGAGTGTGGGTTCGGGTGGTGACCTGAACAGTGATGGCTATGAGGATATTGTGATTGGCGCGGATGAGAACCATGAGGCGTACTGGGGTGCGGGTAAGGTGTACGTATTTTTTGGCGGTGATCCCATGGACACGATACCCGATTGCTGGCTGCATGGTGAGGGTGTGAACCATTTTCTGGGCTGGTTTGGCTGCGATATCATGGAGGTTAATAACGACTATGACATGATGATCACCGGAACATCTGCATACCCAAACGGATTTCCAGCTGGTTACAATCCTGGTAAGATATACATCCTTTATGGTGGAGATCCCATGGATACCCTGCCTGATTTGTGGATGATCGGTCAGGGTGACACATGCTCACTGGGACGACGTTCCAGAAGTGCCGGTGATGTGAATGGCGATGGATTTGAGGATGCCCTGGTGGGTGCCCCTCATGATTCTGATCTCAGCGGCACCGGGTATGTATGGTTAGGTGGTATGCCCATGGACACAATTGCCGATGCCTACCTGCGCGGTGGATACGGTGGTCAGAACATCGGCTGGTATGTTGCCTCGGCTGGTGATGTGGATGGTGATGGTCGTGATGATATGATGTTCTCAAATTATGCAGGTTGGCAACCGACCGTGTGGGTGTGTAAATATACAGGCAGTGCGGTGACCGAACACCGTTCTGCTATGATTTCTTCGCGTATCCAGATCAGGCCTAATCCATTCACACATTTTCTCAATATCTTCTTGCCGAATGAATTTTTTAACAAATCGGTAAGAATTATTATCTACGATGCGTGCGGGAGAGAGAAGATGTCGTATGTGGTAGAAGGACAAATACAACAACACATTAGTGTAGATATGCATGCCCTCGCACCGGGCGTGTATTTCATTCATATATCAGGTGATGAAATACATTCTGTACATAAAGTAGTAAAAGTCAAATAATAGTCCCAAGCACCATATTGACTTGTACCCAATTTTGGGTATCATTGGATCATGAGCGAGAAGAAGAGAGTATTCAGCGGTGTACAGCCTTCGGGCAGGCTGCATATCGGGAATTACGCGGGCGCGATATTCAACTGGGTGCCCCTGCAGGATGAATACCTCTGCATATTCGGTATCGTGGATTATCACGCCATGACCGTCCGGTTCAAACCCGAGGAGATGGAACGCAATATAATCAATGCAGCCATCGACTATATGGCAGCCGGCATCGACCCGGAAAAGAGCATATTGATGGTGCAGTCGACTGTACCCGAACATACAGAACTCGCCTGGATACTCAATACGGTCACTCCGGTCGGCTGGCTGTCGCGCGTCCCCACGTTTAAAGAGAAAAAGCGGGATAACCCTGATTACGTACATATGGGTCTGTTCGATTATCCGGTGCTCATGGCAGCGGATATTATATTGTACAAGGCAGCAGTGGTGCCGGTGGGTGATGACCAGGTTCCCCATCTGGAACTGACGCGCGAGATCGTGCGCCGGTTCAACGGGTATTTCGGCGAGACGTTCCCCGAACCAAAGGCAAAACTCGGTGTGGTCAAACGGATACTGGGACTCGATGGGACAAACAAGATGAGCAAGAGCCTGGATAATTGTATTTATCTCGATGAAACCAAAGATGAGATCTGGAAAAAACTATCGACTGCGGTCACCGATACGAACCGAAAACGCAGGACCGATCCTGGTAATCCCGACATATGCAACATTTTTACCATGCACAAAGCCTTCTCGACCAAAGAGGATATTGACCGGTGTGCCCGTGAATGCCGGTCAGCCGGTATAGGATGTATTGACTGTAAAAAGACACTGCTCGGACACATGGTCGCGGCGCTGGAACCTCTGCAGCAACGGCAGCGCAAACTGAGGGCAAAGGAAGATTATGTATATCAGGTGCTCAGCGACGGCAAGAAGAGGGCGCAAGAGATCGCCCAGCAGACCATGGCAGAGGTCTACGAGCGTATTGGCATCAAACGTTTTCACAATTAAACAGAGCGCTAAGCGTAAGTCGTAATTCGTAAGGCGATAAAAAATGCAGAAGGTAGAATTTTTCATTTATAATTGCTAATGTATAATTTCTGATTGTACAAATACACTGGAGAAGTTGTCGTTAATAACCAATAACTTAATAACCTAGTAACGAAACAGGCGGCGTTATCCTTGAACGAACATCGTATCTTGTGATTGCGTTTTTATTAATAAATTAGCAATTTGAAATTAGAGATTTAAAATTTAGTACGGTTTTACTTCGTCATCGAAGAGCGTGGCGGCGACTGACTGTCCCATGAGCTCAACGGACACGACGAGGCGTCTTTTTTTGCGGTCTTCTTTTACGAGTATGCCGATGGCACCGGTGAGCGGTCCGGATATGATCTGGACGCGCGAGCCGACCTGCAAATACGGCAGAGGATACAGATTTCTGTCACTTTCTATGAATATCCTGATCGATTCGATGTCCTCGTCGGGCACAGGCATTGGTCTGCCATTACCGCAGATGCTCACCAACCCCGGCGTCCTGAAGGTTTTCATCCAGTTATCCTGGATATCGTCGAGTTCAACAAAGAGGTAGTTCGGGAAAATAGGTCGCTTGATCAGGATCTTCCGGTCCCGGCGCCTGCTCGGTACGGTGATCTGCGGAAGAAAAGTATGAATGCCCTTCTGGTGGAGTAATTTGTGTACCACCCGTTCATGATTACAACGCGTATATGCTGCATACCAGCTCATACTGGTCTATTATAGCATTATTTCAGACGATGTCAAGATTGCAGGGAGCGAACTACAGCAGGTGATTACTGCGGTACCATTCAATAGTATTTTGCATGCCGCGTGCCAGATCATAACGCGGCACAAATGCGAAATCCTTGCGTACTTCATCCTGGCAACAGAGCCAGCTGGTGCCTGCGAGTTCCCTCACTTTATCCCGCCAGACCGTGCGTGTGCTTCCGTGCATAAATACATCACTGAGCAGACCGGTCATGAGCGCAATGGTAGCCGGTACAGGTATTATCCTGATCCGTTTCTCAAGTATCTCGGCGATCTTATTCAAGACAGTTCTGTATGAATATGAGTGCCCGTCATGGGCAAAATAGGTTTTGTTGGTGAATGCAGGGGCATGGGTAATATCAATAATGAGCCGCACCAGATCATTGATATGGATCAGGTTCACATATTTCTCACCCAAACCCACGACCGGGCATAAACCGGTGTTCATCAGTCTTATGTATTTCAGGACGTCCACATCATGGGGCCCGTATACTGCAACCGGGCGGAGTATGATGTATTTGAACCCGCTGTTCCTGACGATATGTTCTGCGAGTAACTTTGATCTTCCGTAATGGGATACGGGACGCGGAGGTGTGTGTTCGTCCACGATCTGTTTGGTCCGTGTCGGTCCGCACACTGCATGGGTGCTCAAGAGGACTATCCTGCTGGCACCGGCGCCTTCCATCGCCCGCACCAGGTGCTCGGTACCGAGTGTGTTGGTCGCATAATACTCAGAAAAATTCTGACCGATGGTACGGGCGGCGCAGTGCACGACCGTATCCACACCATCAAGAGCGTACAGCAACCCTTCATTTTTTTCGATGTCACCATATACTATCTGGATGTTCTTCGATCGTTTGAGCCAGGTCAGGTTCGAAGTCCTCCTGACCATTATCCTGATCCGCCGATGCCGGCTGAGTTCTGGAACGAGATTTTTCCCGATGAAACCGGAGGCGCCGGTTATGAGTAGCATAGAGGTAATCCTCGGAACTGAGACAAGACTCTCAAAATATTTTGTAGGTTTTTTTGCAGTTCGTTAAAATATATATGATAATGAAAATTTACGGTTCGTCGTGGTAAAGTCGTATATCGCTTGATCGACCCCGACATCGAGAGAAAATCCGCCGGCACTGATACCGCCGCCGTAGGTTATACCTTTTCTCTCACCTTCCTCATCATGAAAGTATCCGAATCTGATTTTCACGAAATTGTAGTAATCGACCTCTAAGCCAACCGCCTTCCAGGCTTCTTCGAACTCGTACGAAAGATTCTCAAAAAAGGAATTGTCCTCATCAGCAAACATCCCAACAAGAATCTTGGTGACATCGGCAGTGACCGATACCCGGAACATACCAGTGTTGATAGGCTGAGTATGTACGCCGAGCCGCAGGGTATAGGGCAGGGGGTCTGAGGAACCGCTCTCCGTATAACTGATGTTCGGTCCGATGTTCTGCAGCGCCGCACCGACCGTCAAAAACGAGAACGGTTTGTACAGCATACCGACATCGAAACCGTACGTGACCCCGATACCACCGGACGTGATGCCTAGCTCGGGCAAACGACCGAATACCCACTCCGGCACCAGATACGAATAGATGAACTTCCAGCCCAGCCCGAACCCGAGCCGGGGATTCAATTCCACTCCATAATTACCGCCGATGGAAATATCAAAGGTCGTGTAGGTACCCTGATAGGTCCCGTCTGAGTTGTAGACATCGGTCTCGCCGGTGGTCAGGTAGATGAGATTGAGCCCGAGCGTGCCAAAGGTAAAGGGTTTGGCAACAGCGGCATATTCGTAGTACATGTCGGGATGGAGTCCGGGCAGCCAGTTGGCGTGCTGGAGTGTGATCGTGGTTTGCTCCATGAACGCGAGCCCAGCTTGATTATAATAGCATGCCGTAGCATCATCGGCGACCGCGGCGAACGCTCCGCTCAAGGCCGTTGCGCGTGCGCCGGGCCAGATCATCAGAAAAACGGCACCCGGACGCTGAGCACCGAACAGCATCGTACTCGCGACGAGTACCAACAATATCGTTTTATGCATGGTATACCTCCATAGTAAATGACCAGCAGGATGTGTTTGTTAAGCACATTCTGGTAACGATTTCATTATCCTTATGTAACAAACATGTGGGAAACATCAATACATCTTATGAGTCGCTATGAACCTCCTGTATGTCTTTTGCGGTAAACATGTTATATTATAGAGAAAATGCGATGTTTGTCAAGAGCAAATACTAATCATTAAAACCGTATCCGGTACTGGTACTGGAGGCTGAATTCACCTTCTTCGTCTCGTCGTATCAGAATTTCGTTCTTATCGTCGATAAAGTACTCGACATTGAATTCGTTTGAGAAAGTCATCATATCAGATGTATAGGTGATGAAGAGATCTTTGGATATGTACTTTCCAACCGTGAGCCGTATTTTCTCTTCCGGTTCGAAGAGCCGTGATTCGATCATGAAATAATCGAGACCAGTGGCTCGACGGATACGGCGAGAAACATCACTTTCGAGCCACGAAACCAGGGCATAGGGGAGTGCTGCACCGGCCAGTTCACCTTCTTTCATGGATGCCAGTTCTTTCCAGGTCATGTTGAGATTCAAATACGTGATGATATCCTGTTCGCTGTAAATTCCGGCAGGGTCGGTGAAAAATTCAAAGATTGGTTCTGTCATCATGCCAAACATATGCAGCCGGATAGTGACCGGTTTGTTACTGATCGGATCACGGTCGCGCGTCTGCATTTCCGCCCAGATATCGAGCTCGGCATCGATGATTTCCTCGGGTATGAATGTCACCCTGCCTTCGGTTATAGAAAGCACGTGATTGAGCCAGTAATAGTTGCCGCGAGCGGTCTGGAGTTCTCCGGACAGGTACAGCGGTCCTTCCTCCTTTACGATGTACAATTCACCCCCAAATTCGATATCGGCATCACGGTTGCGCAGCCAGATATTTCTCTCTCCCTTGATCCGTATGTTCGCTCGATAGTTCTCACTGACCTCGTCGGTCGGTTCCTGCTCCAGTTCCATACCGAATTCAATCGGGACAATCGCCTTTTTGACCGTGATAGAACCTAGATAAAAAGGAACGTTGTCTTCCACCCCGACAGAGAAATTACCGCTTCCGATGCCGTAGGCAAATGGTAAGTACTGAACAGGAGCATCCTGGAAACTGATGTCGAACCTGAGATTTCTACTGCCGAAACGCGGCTCGAGCTTGACCACACCACCAGCGGTCACCTCCGCACCGTCGGCTCCAGCCAGTTCTGTTTGTCCTGGAGACAGTATCCTGCCGGTAACCGACTCGAAGAAGATATGTTGTTTATCGAACCGCACCAATCCGTGCAGACTGTCGAGTTGTGCTGAGATCGCTTTGATCCCGAAGCTACCGTGACTGATTTCACCACCGCCGGAGAACTGAAAGTCCTCGATAGTACCCTGAAACCTAACATCGCCGGTCATGAACCCATGCGGATCTATGAGGCTTTTCTTCAAGAAAGGGAATATCCATACCCCGACATTACTGAAGGTCGCGGTGACGTCAGAACGTTCGAGCGACAATGTGCCTGAGGCAGTACATTTCTGGTCTCGGTCATCAGTGATGTCCAGGTGTTCGACGATGAGCGTGTTGTCTCTGTAGATTCCGTCGATGGACACCTGACCGTTTTCTAGTTCCATGAACATGATATTTTCTGCGTTCAGGCTGAATACATCATCGGCAAAGGTAACGTCAAGTTTCCCGCTTATCTCTTCGCCTAGACGGAATACCTTACTGATCTCCGCAAGGGAAATATCAGTCATCTCGACAGCAAGGGGTGAAATCGTACCCGCGAGTATTCCTCCGAGGGAGGATAGATCAAAGGCACCGATTTCCCGTCTGTTAATATCGAATGTCAGGGGTGTGTTGTTCGTCGTGACGGTCCCGTTGTACAGTAATTCCAGCGATAGTACTGACCCGGTCAAATCTGGCGCCAGGGTTCCGTGTGTCTCCAGAGAGTTTTCTTCCTGCACCGCCGACAGCGTGAAGTTAACGTCATCGAGCGTTGCCTTCAGTTGACCTACAGTAATCCCTTTATACGAAGGGTGTTCCATGTATACAGAAGCACGTTTAGAAAAATGTCCGATCATGAACGAGTCACAGGAAAGTGAAAGATACGGTATTGCGATATCCTGCCATATAAGGCTGTCGCACATGAGATCGGTCGTAATAGCAAGATCTTCAGGCTGCATGAGATCGCCTTGTACGGTGCATGATCCGTTGATCACGCCAGCAACAGGAATGTACTGCGCAAGATGCGTGAGGTCGAAATTTCTAAAACCCATGGTAATATTGCAGTTCGGGAAAAGCGGTCCGCTGAGTTCCAGAATCTTTTCACCATATGTTGCAAAGAGAGAATCGACCTCGATATTCGAACCATCAAAGGTCCCATAAGCCATGAGACTATCAAAACCAGGCCCCCTGGTTTCCAGAGAATGAATATGGAGCATGAATCGGCTATCCCGGTAACCTATAATACCATCGATCCTCATGGGTTCCGGTGCATCAAATAATTGCGCAAGGTCGAGTCGATTGAAATTGGCCTCGAACTCCCATTGGTCCATATTCAGAAATTTGACCTGCGCGAACAGATTTCCTCCCCATACACGTGCATCGAAGATGTTTGCCCATATGGTATCGGCAAAAACATTCGTTTCGAAATTAAAGCGTTCGGACGGTTCGATATCGTATGCCGTACCAATTATCCTTGGCAGAAACATACCGTTCTGCACATCGATATCCCCGGAAAAATCAATAGTACCGCGATGTATGCCGAGCTCATCCAGTACGATGCGCGCATGCGTGAATGTAAACGTTCCGGTTTCCGTCGCGAATACAAATGAACCGTTACCTTCAAGTAAAAAACCGGTGCCTTTGATCCGGAAAGAACGGGCCTGGATGAGCTCATCGCTGAGTCGCATTTCCAGGTTGGCGCTCGTTATATTCAAGGGGATATCCGGAGCCGATACCGAGAGATTCATGGTGCTCAGGTATATTTTAGAGCCGATAAGATCGATGAAGACAAGACCCGAGATCCGTTCGAGCACAAGCGGTGTTTCGTCATCATATACCAACCGTCCGTTCCGTAAATTCACCCGTAAACCCATGTTGAGTCGCGGCAGCCTGAATTCCGTCCTTTCTTCCCCGCTACCCGTTTTTTTCTTGATATAGACAGTCGGTTCGACGAAACTGATTTCGAAAAGGTTCGGCAGTCTGAATGTCAGCGGGCGGAAGCGATATTTGATATCTGCAACTTCTCCACTAATACTGTCGGTCTCGGATAATCTCACGACATATTTTTCCAATCTGTATCCACTGAAGAGACCGCCCTTCATGCTTCTGTATTCCACGGTTATGTGGGCGGCACGTTCAAGCAGCGAGATCATGAGTCCGCCGACGTCGACGGTCTTTTCAATAATGAGAATCCCGGAAGCAATGACCGCAAGGAAGATAAGGGGCAGGAGTATTCTTTTTTTTATTTTCATCAGAAGATATGGTAAATACCCAGATACAATTCCCTGTTGGGATCGGTAAGACCGAAACCGATGTCCATTCGCACGGGACCGATCGGTGAATAGTAACGGAGTCCGACGCCGCTGCTTGCTTTGAAATAGTCGCTGCGGATGAGGTTGATTTCGTTGTCGACATAGCCAACATCGAAAAAACCTACGAGACCGAAGTCCAGGGGCAGTGAGATCCGGAGCTCGAGGTTGTAATTAGCCATGATCTCACCGTATTTTTCGTCTGCGATGCTGTCCGGTCCGATAGATTTGTCAGAATACCCACGGAGCGAATATTGACCGCCGAGAAAATATTTTTCGTAGAGTGCACAGCCATCCGTAGGCCTGATAGTGCCGATCCTGAATCGCTGTGCGATGGTGTGATTGTATACCGGGATGAACAATCTGACTTCGGTTTCCAATCGTACAAAATGATTAGCCCCACCAAAAAACCCACCTGCGTACTCGATAAAAGGCAAGAGGTAATACCCTTTGTGGGGGTTGAAGAATTCCTTTCGGTAATCGAACATAAGTTGAAATCTCATACTGTTGGTGACTCCCCGTATCGTGTCGCTCAGTGTTTCACCCGGCTTCAACCGCAGGTCCACGTATTTGTATTGATTGGCGATACTGAACTGAATATTCTCGGTGAACAGTTTACTCAATCGAAACTCATTGCCCCTCGTCTGGCGGGTGAACCCTTCTTGCTCTTCATGCCACAGAAAGGGAAGGACAGAGATGGAAAATCTCCATGGACTGACATAGGGGATCATATACCGTCCTTCCAGTTTTGCCTCCCATTCACGATCGATATTGATTTTGAACTGCGGTCGGATCTGTAA
>CP070834.1:1721255-1734397 GCA_020341755.1 Caldifarciminota bacterium
CATGCCATCGGTTCGGATGCTTCGGCAGGCAAAAATTCTCTTCAATGATACGAGCAGGAAAGAATTCCCGGATTTCTTTGTCAGACTCAGGACCAAGACCGCATTCGAAGAACAATCCACCCTGTCTAAGCACACGGTATGCTTCAGCAGGAGCGAATTCAGCCAGCCGTGTCGCGACCATATCAAGGGCACCGTCGGCAAAAGGTAGGTTTAGTCCATCCCCCAGGATAGACGAGACATTCTTGTATTTTTTCGTACGTCCCTGTGCTCTCCTGATCATGGCCGGAGAGATGTCGAGTCCATAGAAAAACGCACGATGCTGCAAAGGTGCGATCTGCGCGATGACGTGCCCGGTACCGCAGCCAATATCGAGTACTCTCATGCCCGGTTGTATTTTGGCATTGATGACTGAAACATATCTATCTTCCACCGGAGAATCGGTCGCACTGGTCAGACGGTCCCGGATACAGGCTTGTTTTTCTGTGTCACCTCGGTTCATGTCCTTCATCTTTATCAGTATAGCAGACAGAGGAGAAAAGTCAATCGACCCCCACCCTCATGAATGCAGAATTTGAAATGTAGAATATAAAATTCGAGCAAAAGCGGGATAGAATATTGCAGTCTACGACTGTATCGATTATCCCGATTTTTTACATTTATCATACTCATATAAGTAAATCGCAGATCCCGCAAAGCGGGACGGTGATATAAAAGAACGATAACCATGATAATTATGAGATTACTTCGTTGCCCGCTCCCAAGCGGACACCTCGCAATGACGGGAAGGATGGCTGGGGGTAACGTGACGCTGTCGTTATTTTCCTTTTCTCTAACTTTCTTTCTTTTATCAAGTTCTACGTTCTACATTCTGCCTTCAACATTTATAAATAGGATTGACATGGTTAACCGTGTACGTATACTTTGCCTGCGTTGCACAATGATGCGGAAATGAGAAACCATGAAGGAAACTTCGAGTACAGATAAACACCGCGCATCAAGCCCGGTGCCCATTCGTGTACGTAAGGGAGAACGTCTGTTTTCCTGTGAGGAACGTGAGACTAAATGGAAGGGATGGGTATGGTGCCAGGCGGAAGACGGAACCGAAGGTTGGATTCCAAAGACATATGTTTCTACTGACCGAGGATACCCTGTTATGGTCTGTGATTATGATGCTACCGAGTTGAATGTCGATAAAGGAGAAACGATCGTGGTTATCACAACGGAGAGCGGGTGGGCACTATGTGAAAAGACCGACGGTACACGGGGGTGGCTTCCAATAGAAGTTTTGGAACTATAGAAGATGAATAAGCGGAGGTTTACATGACAGAAAAAAGCACAGACGCAAGAACGCTCAGTCAGGATGTTATTATGGCTCAGTTAAGAAATCTGGTAGACCCTCTGTTCATGAGCAAAGAAGTGCTGCAGCACTTTGAACAGTATTTTCCTCTTAATGACATCAATGATAAAGTTAGCAAAGGTACGGTGACACGCAATGATATTTCCGAGTTCGTGATACATTTTGCCAGGATATTGAGAGAAAGGGTAAAGGCATCTGGTCGAGCTGAGATCACGGTCGAGGATATCGATTCAGCGTTCGCAACGGCAAAACCAGCCTGTCCATATTGATATGTAGCGATTAACGGGCTGAGATCCTGGAAAATTAAATATTAATCGCTCCATGGCAGCAAAGAAATTGTCTTTCCGACCAGTAACACGGGAACAGTGGGATGATTTTTGCATGTTGTTTTCACAGCCCGGTGTGCAGAATGGATGCTGGTGCATGTACTGGCGGATCAGACGGACGGAATTCCAGCGTCAGTACGGAAAAGCCAATAAAAGAGCGATGAAACGTCTTATTATGTCGGGCGTGATACCCGGTATTCTTGCTTTTCATAAAGATACACCCGTGGGCTGGTGTTCGGTCGCACCACGTGAGGATTTCCCCGTACTCGACCGGTCACCCGTGCTGAAAAGGATCGACAAAAAACCGGTCTGGTCCATAATCTGTTTTTTCATCTCGAAAGACTATCGGCACGGGAATATGATGCGCAGTCTGATACAAGCCGCGGTCAGGTATGCAAAACAGCAGGGGGTAAAGATCATAGAAGCATACCCGATACGGCCGGAACGGATACATGATCCTCGTCCTGAAATGTATCGGGGTACGGTTTCAGCCTTTACCTCGGCAGGCTTCTCCATTGCTGCTCAGCGTTCGAAAACGAGGCCCATTATGCGGTATTACGTGGATAGAAAAAAGGCTACTTCGAAAAACGCTGTCCGAAAAACTTCGGGAACATACGTAAAGAAAAAGTAGCCTTTTCCTTAGTTTACTGCGAGATAACGAATTTTTTCGTCACCTGGCTTCCGTTATTGCAAACCCTGACAAAGTATATCCCGTTCGATAGATCGTCGGCTGAGAATCTCACCACGGTAGTACCTTCTTCCGCAGTTCCGTTATACAGAGTGGAGATCTTATCTCCGAGAGCATTGTAAACGTCCAGGGTTACCTGTCCCGCATTGGGTAGCGAGAATGAGATGGTGAATTGTCCCTGTCCTATGCTCGGGTATATGGCGAGCGCGTTATCCGCTATCACCTTCACACTTTTCGTTTCGTTGATACCCATAGGATCATCGATTTTGTAGTAATAATTATTGGGTTCAACATAATTGCCATCTGCATCGCCGGCCACACCGTAAACCTGATTGTACCCGCGACGGGCAATTACCATATGATTACGGGTGATCGCGATCGGATAGAGTGCCAGTTCCATTAAAGCCAGTATGGATATCTGGTACACCAGGAATTGCCTGGTCCCCAGCCGAAAGGATTCATCAAACCCGCCGAGTATGTAAACGTTCCCATCCATAGCGGTCGCTCCGCTATAACCGGTCAGAAAAGGCAGGGGCTCACGCTGTGCCCAGGTGATATTATCGGGATTGCCCGGGTCAATGGTACCGCTCCAAATATGGCCATAGGTCGACATTGCATTTCGGTCATAGCCGCCGCACAGATAAATGACATTATCCCATATCGCGCATCCTCCCATTTCCCACGCCTGCGGCAGCGATGTCGCCTGTGACCAGGTTCCGCTGGCGGTATTGTAGCGAGAGACGGATGTAAAGCCGGTAGCCATGAGGTTCGAACCGCCGATTACATAGATATTGCCGTCGTGGGCGACTGTACCGTGTGCGGCTCTGGCTTGAGGGATGGGAGCAAGGGATGACCAGGAATCCGTAGCAATATCGTACACCTGGTTTAAATTCAGTATCACGTAGGTTGAGTTCATGCCGCCGATCACGTATATCTTTCCATCCCAGTACGCACCCTGAATAAATGCCCGGGCGGTTGGCATATTACTGAGTGAAGTGTTCCAGGTATCGGTTCCAGGGTCATACCGGTACACGTAATTATTCATATTGGTCCAGATATTGTTCGGAGACCCCCCGATCATATAAATCATATCACTGTCCGGATCATAGACCGTCGCGTGGAGTATCCGGTCGTCATTAATACTGGGATGGCTGTAGCTCTCCCAGGTCTGTGCGATCAGTATCGTGAAAAACACACATAAGAACACAGCAACTCTTTTCATTGAACCTCCTTTCATAACGGCTGTCTGTTTCAGAGTCACCTTCTATGATTTATATATACAGATTTTTGCACATAAGTCAAGACTTAAGTATAAATTATCTGGCAGATATACTGCCAGAACCCTGTTCCATTATTGCGGATAGATAACGAACCGGTCATATGATTCGGTGATGTCGAAGAAAAAAGTCTTGCGGCTGTCGTCAGAAAGGCGGATTTTCACGACATCGAAGTGTTTCTGACCGGCTTGCAGGAGTCCCTGTTCGAGAATACAGAAGTCCACACCTCGTTTTCCGAAAAGCCGTTCCAGATACTCATATTCTGCAGCCACGCTGTCATAATGCGTCTGAGCACCGGTAATGATGATGGCATCTTTCATCGAAGATCCCGAGTGTTCGCTGTACGTTATCATCTATTTACTTTTTGCTCCACAAACCCATGATGTTGCCGCACGGATCAGTGAAGAGCGCATAGAACCCAAATTCCTCGGAGATGCCGGTTTTGGTTTTTACCATGTGACCGCCATTTGTTTCGATCTCGGACAGTTTCTTTTCGATGTCTTCGACCATAATGTACAATACCACGCCGTCAGTGACCGGTTTGCTCGTGGTGGTGAATCCTCCGCCTTCATTGTCAGGCGTGCTGAATTGTACATAATCACCCATTCCCGTATCCATTTTCCACCCAAAAAGTTTACTGTAGAACTCACTGGATTTTTTAGGATCGGTGGTCGGAATTTCGATATGACAGAATCCATGCATACTGCCTCCTTTGTTGTGACATCGTAATGATGCAGGTGAAGTATACCCGAACCGTATGTGTGCGTCAATCCATGTTTTTTTGACCGTGCATTCCATTCATCTTGACAGGCAGTTTAATGTGTGCACCATAGAACATCATGGGGCATCATAGAGGTCGGGAGAGAAAGGATCTAGTAGGTGAACATCCGTTCGGCGACACGGGTCAGCTTATACTTCTCCTTGTATTTTTGATAGTGTGGATCGGCGATAGTTTTATCTTGAAATTGAGTACGATGGCGACACAGTACGTGCCGGTTTCAGTCCGTGTCGTGCTTTTTTTGGTCGGCATAACCCTGGCAGGGATACTGGCACAGAGAGGTCTTAGTATCGTGTTCGGTGAAGAGCGCGAACGCCCCTGTGTTATCAAGAAAGGAGTTTTCAACCTCGTGCGCCATCCTATCTATCTCGGCTCCCTGTTGTTATACCTTTCCTGCCTGCTGCTCACACTGTCGTTATTGTCGGTTCTTGTCTGGCTTATCATCATTGCCTTTTATGTTTACATTTCCCGGCATGAAGAGAAACTGTTGTTGGCGCGGTTCGGCAGCGAGTATGAAGACTACATGGGGGAGGTACCGATGCTGATCCCCTGGACCAAGCGCAGGAAAACCTGACCAGGTACACGGCACATCATCAAGAGGCGACATTGACAATGCAGGCAATGGTCTTTATAATCAGTCATGAAAAAACACGATCATAAATGTTGGCAGTACTACACATTGGTACTTGTCCTTTTTACAGTACTGTACGTTCGTTGTGACGTGCCGCGTAAAGAGAGGCCGTACGCGAATCCTCAGGTGTTGCTGGTGACAGAACTCGGTGACATCATTGTCGAGATTTATGTCAGGAGGGCACCGGTCACTGCCAGGAATTTCTTGCGGTACGTAGACGACAACCGATATGAACATGGTCATTTTTACCGGGTGGTGACACTTGATAATCAGCCAGGGAATGAGATAAAGATCGAGGTCATTCAGGGCGGCATTGGTTTTATCGACAGCAAACTGAGGCTTCCTGCGATCGAACATGAGACGACACAAGAAAGCGGTATCAGGCACCAGGACGGAGTGATATCCATGGCCCGTGCAGAACCGGGCACTGCAGATTCTGAGATCTTTATCTGTATCGGTGATCAACCCGAACTCGATTACGAAGGAAAGAGGAATCCAGACGGTCGGGGTTTCGCAGCGTTCGGTCGGGTCATTGTCGGTATGGAAACGGTGCGAAAGATTCAGACCCAGCCGGCAATCGACCAGATATTAACCGCACCGGTGCGTATCCTGGAAACAAGGAGAGTGAATATCCGCGCATATGATGATTCACAGGAAGTATACTGATCCTCTAAAAGTCCACAATTGCGATGGTTATCACATATAAGCATATTACAAACCCTCGATTTTCATCAAACTAGACTTAAGTACTTGACAAATAGCAAAAAGTCAGTATAATTACGTAATACCTGCGAAGGTGTGTTAAGAAAAACACTGTTTTATACGGTTGGTTGGGGGAGCATAGTACGCCTGATTTCTGCGTATTTACCCCAATACGAATAAGTATGTATGTGTAGTAAAGGAGCAAAGCATGAATAGTTTGAAGGTGTTTTTTACACTCGTAACCGCCGCGGCACTGCTCGGTGCCGCTGATATTTCGGGAAAGGTATCATCGGTTCACGTACCCGCAGAGACATTTCTAACAGAAAGAACAATTGTGCAGTCCAGCATAACCGGGATACGTGGAGTTGTACCTGGTACTGCAACGTCCAGGATTGAATTAGAAAAAATGTGCCAAAGGATCGATACTCTAGTATGGGATTTTGAGACAGGTAAACAGGGGTGGTATAATACAAATGGTCTGTCATTTCCCTTTGCCTGGGATGTTGAACCTGCCGACATCGGGTATGGTCTGACCGCTCCTGACCCAGGCGATTCGAGCCTCTGGATCTCCGCAGACCTTGCAGGAACAGCATCTGATACTGCCTGGTCGCCGATATTTTTACCCGATTCACAATTAACGAATTATGTGAACTATTCCCTCCTTATGTATGATGACGCAGGGGCAGGTCATTTCAATGATGTTTGTGTCGGTATACAGATATATCATAATAGCAACTGGAACGCACCGGTGGAACTCAAACACTATCCACCGGACACAGCATTTTACGGCTATGATTCAATTGCCGTATCTGACTATAATGATGCCGATTCTATAAGGATATATTTTTATTATAGCGACTGGGATTCCTGGGGCTGGTATGCGGCACTCGATAATATCACGGTCTACGGTACTATGCCGATACTGGAACACGATGTCGGAACGTCAGAGATCGTGCAGCCTCATGATGTGATTTTCCCGGATACCGTGATTCTGCCAACGGTGGTCTTCAGCAATCTTGGCGAATCTACCGAGACCTTTAGCGTATACATGCTCATTGATTCTGCAGGCGTCACCATATACAACGAATCCACGACCATGACCGTAGGTGCGGGTATCGATACCACCATGGTCTTTTCCTCGTGGACGATACCGGCAGTCGTTGGTTCCATGACATATACGGTCACCGCGTTCACGGTACTGGGTACTGACATGAATCACAGTAATGATACACTCACAAAACCAGTACTCCTCAGCAGTTCAAGCTGGCAGGCATTGCCGCCAGAATTTGACGGATGGTACGGTCACAGCGCCGCGACGCTCCATGACGGAACATACATGGTCTTTAGTGTGTATGACGAGTACGGTTTATTCAGCCCGACGCCACTCGTGTATGACATCGATGATGATTCATGGTCGAGTGGTCCTGATAACCCCTATGGTGTCGGTCATCTCGGCATCGCCTTCGGGGTCCTAGGGAAATACTATCGTATCGGCGGTTATGACAACGATGCTTTCGTTGCGAATTCACGGGTCGACATTTACGATCCCTCAACCTACATATGGTCATCCGGAACATCATGTCCCATTGTCAATGCCGATTGTGTCGGCGGGGTTTTCAGAGACAGTCTTATCTACACGTTCGGCGGCGGGAACTGGTTCAGTAATGTGCTGCCCCATAATGGCGTGTATTGCTACAACGTATATACTAATACATGGATGCAGGCGACATCATTCCCTGGACCAGGTCGGGGCTGCCTTGCCGGCGGTGTTATTGATACCTTCGCGATCATTGCGTGCGGTTATGATAACGCGAACTACTTCAATAATTATGCGGTCGGTATCATCGATGCTGACGATTGTTCGAGCATCGACTGGAGTTCACTGCAGCAAATACCCGATATGACCGGTCGTGCGCGCTGTGCCAGTGCGGTTGACGTATATAATAAGGAATTGTGGATTGTCGGCGGGTGGACCGGTGCTGCCGGCAGCGGTGAGACATGGTCGTACTCACCGTACACCGACGTTTGGACAAACTGGTTTGACGAGCAGCCGGATTCGGTCGTGAGCGTGACTCCGGTCGTTATAACGACCACAACCCTCAATGACCTGGGCGTGTACATCTGCGGAGGAGAATTGAGCGCTAACTGTCATGGAGTCTTTCACACACGCACCATACCCGGAACAGAGGAAAGAATCGTACAGCGTACCGATCACAGATTCGGATTCTCTCCAAGCCTGGCGAACCCGGTAAGGGGATACAGCACTATCGCCTATACAACCTCGCAGGCAGGACCAGTCACCTTGAAAATATTCGATACCAGCGGTCGTGAGGTGAGGATACTCGTTAACCGGGAACAGGAGCCTGCAGGTTCTAAATCGGTATACTGGGACGGCAAGGACAATGCCGGCGCGGCTGTAGCAAGCGGTATTTACTTTTTGCACCTGCAGGGTGAAGGTACCGTTTGCAGCCGTAAACTGGTTTTCCTGAGGTAATATACCACCACAGAGATCAATAGTCTGCCAGCAAATCGTTGCATCGGCAACAGCGTATTGACATTAGCGATCACTCACATACAATAACGGCTGTATGGTCTACCGGAAGATACAGAACACCGACGTCAGTATATCGCAGCTCGGTTTTGGCTGCATGCGGCTGCCGCTTACCGATATCTATGATCCAACCGCAATAGACGAGGAAAAAGCTGTAGAAATGCTGCGCTATGCCGTAGAGCATGGTCTCAATTATTTCGATACTGCACACCCGTATCACCGTGAGACGAGCGAACGTTTCATGGGCAGCACGCTCTCCCGTATGTACCGGGACCGCATATGCCTCGCGACCAAACTCCCCATGTGGCATGTGAAGAGCGCAGACGACTGTGACCGGTTGTTCAAGGAACAGTCGCAGCGTTTACAGACCGACCGCATTGACATGTACCTTTTGCATGCCCTGAACAAGCGTTCATGGAAGACCGTGCAAGAGTATGATGTCCTGAGTTTTCTCGACGGATTGAAAAAGAAGGGCAAAATACAGTATGCCGGATTCTCGTTCCATGACGAGCTACCATTGTTCAAGGAGATCGTCGATGCATATCCCTGGACTGTCTGTCTGATCCATCTTAATTATGTTGACTGCGATTACCAGGCAGGATTAAGCGGATTAGAGTACGCATACAAAAAGGGGATTGCAGTTCAGATCATGGAACCGCTGCGCGGTGGCAAACTGGCGCAGCGTGTGCCCCGGGAAGTCCAGGAAATAATCAGGCGGACAGATCGCGACCAATCCGCGGCACAGTTCGCGCTGCGATGGCTTTTTAACCGACCCGAGGTGTGCTGCGTGCTCAGCGGTATGAGTTCGCTTGATGAGGTCAGGGAGAATATCGAGTTCGCGTCACACGACCATAGGGATACCATATCCGATGAGGAAATGAAGTTGTATGCCGAAGCGCGGGCAGTATACCGAAAACGAACCCGCATCAATTGTACCCAGTGCGGTTACTGTATGCCGTGCGAGCAAAAGATACCGATATCGTTCATCCTTGAACTTTATAATGACGCCTACATGTACAATGCCCACGATGATTCTTGCCGGGCATACCGGGTTTTCATCAGACCCGAGAATCGTCCGGATAAATGTACACAATGCGGCACGTGTGAAGAGCGCTGCCCGCAGAATGTACCGATCATCGAATCACTGCAAGAAGCTCACAAATCGTTCACACAGGACTGATCGCCCCGGATTGACTTAATCATCATGACATTTATAATCGGGTGATAACTATGGAGAAGATATCGGTACGAAAACACCGACCGGGTCATCCGTGGATATTCTCGAACGAGGTGAGGGCACGCAAAGACATACCGCCGGGTTCCGTTGTCGAGATATACAAAGGCACAGCTCTTGTAGGAAGTGGGTTTTACAATCCTCACTCGCTCATCGCCGTACGGAAATACTCGACTATCTCTGAGGATTTCACTGCAGCCTTTGTCGAACGTGCGATCGTCCGAGCAGATGCGTACCGCAAGCAGGTCGTCCATAACAATAGTTACCGGATGGTATTCAGCGAGAGTGATGGTCTTCCCGGACTCATTATCGATAAATACAGTGACGGTTATGTGATGCAGATAAATTCTCAGGGGATGAACCGTCACAAGGAGTTCATCCTCAATGCCCTGAATAAGTTTACACCGGCCTTTGTCTACGAGAAGAACGATCCGTATTTGCGTTCGCTCGAAGGGATTGATGTTCACAGCGGGCTGCTCACAGGTACCCTGCCAGAATCCTTAAAGATCCAGCAGGATGATATGCGTTTTCTCGTGGATATAGAGCATGGACAGAAGACCGGCTTTTTCTTCGACCTTGCCACGATCAGACAGCGCGTGAAAGCCCTCGCGTACGGCAGAAATGTGCTTGATCTGTGCTGTTACAGCGGTGCGTTTTCTGTCTATGCAGCACGCGGAGGAGCCGCCTCGGTGAAGGCGGTCGATACTTCTGAATCTGTGTTAGCATTAGCCCGGGAAAACGTTGTCCTGAACGAATGCGGAAATGTCGTGTTCGAGAAAGCCGATGTCTTTGATTTCCTGAAAAGCGATAATGAATTGTATGATCTCATCATACTCGACCCGCCATCGTTCACGCGCTCCAGGCGGAAAACCGCAGAGGCGCGGCGTGGTTATCGTGACGTGAACCTGCAGGCAATAAAAAAACTCAAACCGGGCGGCTATCTCGTCACGACGTGTTGTTCCTACCACATATCAGACCATGAGTTCTTGCGGGTTATCGAGAAAGCGGGAAACCGAGCTGGTCGGACGTTGAGGATTACAGGACATGAGATCCAGGCTCCGGATCATCCGATACTGCTGGCGATGCCGGAAACATATTATTTGAAATGTTACATTCTCCAGGCAGTAGAATGATTATATCATAGTTTCATTATCTGTCTGTAACAAGAAAACACATTTCACAAACTTTTCACACCTGCCGCGTATACTATCCCGGTAACAGAGGAACAAATGAGGAGGTACATTATGATACATTACATATCATCACTGCACAAACGTACAGGTTACCATATTATAGGTATGCTGATAACGTGCTGTCTGATCATGCTGACACCGATGTGGGCACAATGGCCCGGCGTGCACGAGAATCTGGCAGTCTGTGATGATCCGTCTGACCAGTACATACCTCAGATCGTGAGGGACGGAAATGACGGCTGCATCATTATCTGGTACGATGCGCGTAACGGTATGGACCACATTAATGTATACGGTCAGCGAGTGAGTGCAGACGGAGAGGAACTCTGGACACAGGGGGGATTGCAGTTGACCGATACACCGAGCTACACGTGGGTTTCTTACCTTTTCATGTGCGCGGATGGTGCGGGCGGTGCCTATTTTGCATGGCAGGACCCGCGCGAAGGTAATCATAATATCTATGTGCAGCGCATCGATAGTACCGGTACTCCGTACTGGGCTGCGAACGGTATACAGGTTTCTTCCACGAGTCAGGATGATTTCATAAACGGGGTCATACCGGATGGCAGTGGCGGGTGCATCGTAGCATGGAACGAATGGACCACCCATGAGGCGATCCAGTGCCAGCGTCTGAATGCTGCCGGTGATAAGCTCTGGGGGACGTTCGGTGTGGAGGTTTCGGAAGGGACAGATTTCGCGACGAACAGTACGATCTTATCTGACGGCTGTGGCGGGATCATTGCCTGCTGGCTTGACGGCCGATACTGGCCGAACTGGAACGATTTCAAGGACATCTACGCACAGCGTGTCGACAGTCTCGGACAGCTCTGCTGGGCAGATACCGGCATCTGTGTGGTTGGCCTGGGAAGCGTTCCCTTCAGTTTCTTCCCCCGGATGGTATCAAATAACGCTGAGCGCTATTACATCGCATGGCAGGACTGGCGCAATAACTCGCACGATATCTATGCCCAGGGGCTCTCACAAGAGGGTGAAATATCATGGACCGTCAATGGTACCGCAGTCTGCGATACAGTGCTTGATCAAGTAAGCCCGCAGATCCTGATGTTCGATGAACAGCGCATATTCTGTGCCTGGCGTGATTACTATGATTATATTTACGCACAACTCCTGGATGACGAAGCAAATCATCTCTGGCAGTACGGCGGTGTGCTCGTTGCATCTGGCGATAACGAGCTTCAACTTATGGATGCAGTTCAGTTGAGCAGCGGTGACATGGCCGTCGTGTATACTGAACAACTGCCCGGTGTCAGTGATGAGTACATCAAAGCTCAGGCACTGGACACCATGGGGACATGCCTGTGGGACACGAGTAATATGTATGTGTCGAGTGTCGTATCTGGCAAGTCGCGCGTGCGGATGATCGCGGATTCCTGCGGCGGCATCATTGCGGTCTGGCAGGATTACCGGAATGCAGCATATGTCGCAGATATTTTTGCGCAGCGTGTTGACCCCGATGTTGCAGTGGAAGAAAACGATTATGACAGGGTATCATCCACGTTCCTGACCCTGATACCGAATCCGTGTGCTGATCGTCTGATTATCCGGTTCAGCAACCAAACAAATGAAAACACGAGTGTCGCGGTCTATGATATAGCAGGTTGCCTGGTGAAAACACTGTACCGCGGAGCATCGGGATCGGGCATGCTGGAACTGGTATGGGATCTGAAGAGTGATGCAGGTAGTCCCGTACCGAACGGTATTTATTTCGTGCGTGCCTGGAACGGCATACAGCAGGAGGCGATAAACAAAGTTACCGTAGTCCGCTGAAAACAATAACCTCGTTTACCATTCCATAACGATTGACAGCCCGGTAGAATCGCATATATAATACCGGGCTGTCGGTGTTAACGTGCAAAGGAGGTAGTAATGATCGCTATTGTCGGCGGAACGGTCGTGCCGGTTACCAAAAAAACAATACGGGAAGGAACTGTACTCGTTAAAGGAAATAAGATCTCATCGGTCGGAACGTCTCTTAAGATCCCAGCCAGAGCGATGGTGTTGTCTGCAAAAGGTCAATTCGTACTGCCGGGATTGATTGATGCCCATACCCATCTTGGTATCCACGAGGTCGGGATACGGGAAGAAGGATGGGACTACAACGAGATCACCGAGCCGGTGAGTGCACAGCTGCGAGCCATCGATGCAATAAACCCTCTGGAACGCGGGTTTCAGTATGCGCGCTGTGGCGGTGTGACGACCGTCGGCGTGGCACCGGGAAGCGCAAATCCGATCGGCGGCGCCGTCACTGCTATTAAAACCTTTGGCTCGGTTATCGACAATATGGTGATAAAGAATCCGGTAGGTATCAAGGCGGCGCTCGGAGAGAATCCCAAACGTGTCGGCAGAGAATTCAAGCGCGCGCCGTTCACGAGAATGAGTACGGC
>CP070834.1:1734497-1842349 GCA_020341755.1 Caldifarciminota bacterium
AAAAATATAATCTCGAACCCATAGAATGGGTGAGAGGTTACGTAAGAAAAAGATCTTAATAAGCGAAGCGAATTTAGAAAAATATAATCTCGAACCCATGAAATTGGTGAGAGAGCGAATACAAACATCGTGAAAGAAAAACAACCTTGGTTTGTGTATATCATTCAGTGCAAGGATAGATCCATTTATACAGGGATTGCACGTGATGTCAGAGAAAGAATAAAAACCCATAATCTTGGTCAAGGTTGCCATTATACCAGAGGTAGGCATCCAGTAAAACTGCTATTTAGTGAACAACATGACAGCCGCAGCTCTGCAACAAAACGCGAAATTGAGATAAAAAAATTCAGTCGCTCCAAAAAGCTGAAATTAGTGAGAAATCAAGTGCGGCATAATCGTTAGTTATAGAAGGAAAAATGGAGTAGAATTTGCCATCAGCAAGAGCCGTCATCAAAAGACTTAGGGACCTTGCACGACCTGACCAGCTGGAAGGCATGGCGCGCTTTGGGATCGTAGGGAAGAAACGCTTGGGCGTATCCATACCCGACTTGCGCAGGTTGGCGAAAGAGATCGGAAAGGACCACCGTTTGGCGATTCGGCTATGGAGAACAAGCATACCGGATGCAATGATTCTGGCATCAATGATAGATGAATCCAGACTGGTGACCGATGAGCAGATGGAAGATTGGGTGAAGGATTTCAACTCCTGGGATGTTTGCGACCAGGTATGTATGAATCTATTCGACAAATCACCGCTTGCCTGGAAAAAGGTTCGTGATTGGTCTGAACGCGGAGAGGAATTCGTAAAGCGTGCAGGCTATGCATTACTTGCCTGCCTGGCGTGGCATGACAAAAAGACCGCAGATAAAAAATTTACTAACTTTTTTGCCGTAATCAAACGCGGGGCAACTGATGAACGCAATTACGTGAAAAAGGCAGTGAACTGGGCACTTAGAAATATCGGCAAGAGGAATAGTAGTTTAAACACTTCCGCAATAAAGTGCGCTGAGGTGTTGCTAAAGATCGATTCACCAGCAGCGCGATGGATAGCCCGCGATGCCCTGAGAGAGTTGCAAAGTGAATCGCTTCGAAGAAGACTTCCCCGACAAGCTTGACAATATACTGAGACATATTATAATAAATAAAGGGGTATCGTCTCAATGAAAAAGAAGGTTACGGTGAATGATAAGATGCAGCACGGCTATACATATTACCTAACCGCGCCAGCAGGTAAAAAATTCCACCCCGATTTCAAGCCACAACTCTCACCAGAACAGATGCTCGAGCTCGGAGTATTCGGCGGTAAATATATGACAGATTGTACAGAGGAATTTCCGAAAAATTGGTTTAAACGAGCAAAGTTATCATATGGTCGCAAGGATCCAAAATTGAATTTCTTCAGAGTCGATGCATCACTGCCCCTGAGAGTCTGGCGGGAAAAGGGCTGGATTTATCACGAAGACCCCAGAGGATGGTTCCAGTGGTACTGCCGTTACTATATGGGACGGAGGATCGCTGGCGAGGATGAGCGCCAGATTAAACGCTGGCGAGCAATGAAACGGCATGTTAATGCCATTAAGAAGCATTGTAAGGCAGGGGATATCAGCTGCCGAAGAAAACAACGGCAGGCGCTCCTGCACTGGGCATATGATTCGAGGAAATTGTAGCACGTATTGCGCTTGAGGAGGTTACTGTGGAAGAGAAAAACAACATACCCTTTGATATAAAGACGGAAATAAAGGGCGGTATCGTATATGTCGATGCCACAGGGAAACGAAACCTGGAAACGGTGCTGGGGATTACTAAACGTACTATTGAAGTCTGTGAAGAGAAAAATATACAAAAGGCTCTGGTTGATGTTCGGAAACTTGAGGGCAAGCTCAGAACGAGCGATTCATTTTCCATACCAACTGAGCATTTCGAGAAATTACGGTACCGGACAGTGCTTCAACAAGCCGCTGTGGTTGATCTTAAAGAAAATCTAGAAGCGTATTCGTTTTTCGAGAATGTTGCAGTCAACCGCGGTTACCGGCTCAAGTTTTTCAATAGTGTTGAAGAAGCTCTTGGGTGGTTGAAGTAGGTATGTAATCTTATTCTAAAGACACCTCATATATTTGACCCATGTAAGATCGTTATCTGTTTGTGTCTCAGCTAATGTGAAACCTAATTTTCTGTATAATGCAATTGCAGAGATGTTGAGGGCAGTGGTCCATATGAATGTCGTGGAAATACTCATTTGTCTTAGAATTTCAAATAAAATGCGGTATGCCTCGTAGCCATAACCCTTTTTGCGATATTTCTGGAACAGGATGCTGATGCCAGTCTCGCATGTGTTGTCATTGAAATTGAACGCATGAACAAAGCCAATGGTAGCAGATTTTTTAAAAATGATATCCCAGATCATATGCTGTCCTTTGGCAACTTCGTTTTTCCAGAATTCTTCTTCCTGCTGTATTGAGAGGATAGGATGTCCTGGATCATATTTGAGCACGGCATGAGAATACCTGCGGCTGCGCAACTGCAGATAGGTCTCCCGCTTTGTTGGAGATAGTGTTATCACATTTATAGTCCGCGGAGTCTTTCGGGACGCAAACACGATTCACCTGCGCGGAGTGTGCCGTCGATCTCTTCGATCAATCGACTTTTATCCTTGGGCAGTGTTCCTGCCAGCGCCAGATAATTCGAAGCATGATTCGTACGGAAAATACAACCCTTTTTCACATCGGTGTGTTCGAGCATAAGCCGGAGTTCTTGCAGCATATCGAGCGGTTCTGGTAGTACGAAATCGTCATGTATCATCTGCTCATGGAGCAGGGTACCGGGCACGACCATGAC
Source organism: Caldifarciminota bacterium (assembly GCA_020341755.1). Lineage (GTDB taxonomy): Bacteria > Hydrothermota > Tepidihabitantia > SM23-42 > SM23-42. The sequence continues at coordinate 1,737,333 of CP070834.1, forward strand.
CGTGAGCACAGAAAAAAAACGGGGACTCATTGCGCTGATAGCCTTACCGGTCTCTATTGCATGTTCTTTCCACAATTCAGTTCCACCCAACCCAAGAAGGGCGATCACCGAGACCTTAATGCCATTGTCCTGAGCCTTTGTTACTGCCTGGACCATTTCCTGAACCGTGGCGCCCTTGTTTACGCGTTCTAGAACCTTATCACTGCCACTCTCAAGTCCGATATAGATGATACTCAACTTTCTGCTTGCCAGATTTTGTAATTCAGAGTCTGGTTTGTGAAGGATATCGGAGGCGTTAGCGTAAATACCGATCCTGCCGAGATCGGGAAACGAAGAGTTGAGTTTATCGAGTATCGTATATAGCATTTCAGTTTTCAAAACCAGGGCATTGCCGTCTGCGAGAAACACTCTTCGTGCGTGCGGTAAGACTTTCTGTGCACTCTGTATATCATCCAAGATATCATCGAGATTCCTAATTTTGAATGGTTTATCCAGATACGTAGGACAGAATGTGCATTTATTATGCGAACAGCCATACGTGACCTGAAGTATCAAGCTTTTTGCCTCACTCGGCGGTCGTATGACCATACCATAGTAATGCATAGGATAACTATACACACAAACGAGAAGCAGTAAAGACGTTCAGGGCAGAAACCTGAGACTTGACATAATATTTAATATATATTACAGTACCATAAAATGTATGAATAGAATTTATGTTAAATTGTTTTATGAAATATGAGAGAATATACTGTGTTTTGCCGTGAACGATCGATGAAAAAATACATGATTGTGAGCATTTTACCTCTGGTATTCCTTGTTGGCTCATCTGTTGACCCTTTGCAATATATCGACCACAGTGATAGAATGCTGACGTCGTATGCTGAGTGGCATGCACGACAGACAGCAGAGCCATTTTCTTTCGGAGCCTGTTTTCTCAGTGATGGCGCAAGCGCCAGGGACGGCCTGGTGGATATCGTGGTTTATGCACCGATATATACAGGAATAATGGATTCATTGTCTGTTTATATCAGCGACCTCATATCCGAGGGGTATACCGTCCGGGTCGATACGGTGCGCGGCGCGACGGCTTTCGACGTACGCAATCACTTCATTATGTTATCCGGCAGCAATCTGGTCGGAGCAGTACTCATTGGCAATGTGCCGTTCGCATGGTATGAGGAAGATGATGGACAGGAGCGTGAAGAATTTCCCATAGATCTGTATTTCATGGACCTGAACGGCATCTGGGTTGATGCCGACACCAATGGTTTGTATGAATACCATACAGGAGATCGGGCTCCCGAGATATGGGTGGGTCGTATATATGCGTCTTCGATGACCTGGGGCAATGAGATCGCACTGGTCAATAATTATCTCTCAAAAATACACAAATACCGAAACGGCGGATACACCATACCCCACAAAGCACTTGCTTATGTGGATGACCCCTGGTTCGATCTTGGTGACTGTTCCCTGTCTGACTTGTACGATACTGTCGATGTGGTGATCGATTTCGATGTAACTACCGCGAGTGATTTTCGTGCACGGTTCATTGATCCTTACGAATGGGTTCATGTCTGCAGTCATGGTTCTGCATGGGGAAGTGCGTTCGCGCAATCCGGCGGTTTTGCCGGGACTGTATTCAATTTTGAGATATGGCATTCTGATCCTTCGTTTCTATTTGTGAATATATTTGGATACGGCAGCAGCCGTTTTTTTGAGGAGAATTACCTTGCTGGAACCTACCTCTACGGTCCCAGTATGGGACTCTTAACACTGGGGTCGACAAAGGCAGGAAGTATGTTGTATTTAAGCGATTTCTACAGTCCACTGGGTGAGGGGATGTCTGTGGGCGAGGCGTTCAAGGAGTGGTTTGCGCAGTGGGGCATAACCGATCCATCTTGGTTCTATGGTATGTGCATTTGCGGCGACCCGTTGCTGAAACCGTTGGAGACAGCGTATAGAAACAGACAAAGGGCTAATCCAGTATCGTATGAATATTCATTGTCGTGGTCTGTACCAGAGCCGGTAGATACAGACCCTGAGACCGATGGCTATGTGGCGACAATGACCGATGGGATCGGTAGGGTGTGGTCTGCCTGGGTCAGTGGTCGTTCACAAACAAACGGCAGGACAGAAATCTGCACGTCGTACCGCCAGGATGGAGTCTGGATATCACCCGAGACGGTAAATCCTTATGCTAACTGGGATTTTTTCCCGGCATTGATCAGTGATCACAACGGTATTCCAATACTATCCTGGGCACGTTGTTATGAAGGCAATTACGACATTTTTCTATCGTCCTACAACGGTTCACACTGGGTAATTCCGTACCGGCTGAGCAGCAGGGCAACCGATGCGTTCCAACCATCCATGACCGTAGACGGTGGTAATCGCTTATGGGTAACGTTTGAGCGTTGGAACCATCTGAACGGTGATATATACTGCAAATTTTTTCAGGGGGGATGGCAGCCGATGTTCGCCGTGACCGTGGGTGAAGGCAACGATTACAAACCCCGTATGGCAACGGACAGCACGGGCAAAGCATGGACGGTCTGGACGAGCGATCGCTATGATGACAATGCTAATATCTGTGTTAAAGATTACAACGCGGTATCGGGTCACTGGGAGAATCTCTATGGCATCACGAGCCATACTGCCCAGGATCAGGATCCGGCTATCTGTGTTGACGGCAGTGGTGTTATCTGGGTGGCCTGGACCACATGGCGCAACAATGACTCGGATATTTACGCCTCAACGTATAGTAATGGTACCTGGTCCGTGCCGCATGCCGTGACCCAGGATCCGGGGCGCGATGAGCAGTGCGAACTGGTCGTAGATCAGGATGGTAATGTCTGGTGCATATGGCAGTCAGACCGCTTCGGAGATTGGGAAGTGCTGGCGACCTTTTATTACGGAACAGGGTGGCAGGAAGTCATGAACGTCAGCAACAGTACTTTCATTGATATCTTGCCTTCGGCGACCCTGGATGATTCTGGTAATATCTGGGTATTGTTCCAGACCGACAGGAACGGCAACTGGGATATTTACGCAAGTTCTATGTTCGCCGACGCCGAACCGCCTCAGGTGCTGGTGATCGAGCCGAACGGTGGCGAGACCTGGTTCTGGAACAACGTGTACACGGTCGAATGGCATTCGTCAGACAATGCCGGCATAGACAGCCTTAACGTTGAACTCTCGCTCGACGGAGGCATCACCTATCCGATAGTGATTGCGCATATCGCTGGGAATGATTCTATGTTCGATTATCTGGTGCCAGAGATCGTATCGAGTGCCTGCAGGGTCCGTGTGACCGCCTATGATGCAGGAGGAAATTCAGGCTCTGATGTGAGTGATAATGTTTTCGAGATCGGTGAATACGGTATCGAAGAAGAATCAGAGATACTCAGATTTTTCGCAGTGGATGTGACAACATCGAATCCGTTCACTGGTGCGCTATCCTGCGAGATAATGTTACCATCAGCCAGCCCGGTGAAGTTCATGATCTATGATGTAGAGGGAAGATTGGTCGATGACATAAACGAACCGGTGCTTGGACCGGGAATCCATACATTCATACTTGGACACGCTCTGCCTGCCGGCGTATATTTTGTACATGTTATGACTGGCGATTATCAGAAGTCAGCCAAGGTGATCAAACTCAAATAATCAACAACTTCACTCTCGCAATCTTTTCATACGCTTCACTTCGTCAATATGCCAATTGGCGAAGTGACGAAGTACATGTATATCTATGTAGAGGATTGTGATGGGTGTTGGGACAGGAGGTTTTTTATGGTGCGGTAAATGTGAGGCTTTGGCTGGGGATAGTACCAGGTGTAAAAGAGGTTGTTATGGTAGAGCGGATCAGTATCTTCACTCAAACCATTTTTCTCGAACTCCTGCGTATGGGGGATCGGAGAGAACTCGCAGAGATGGGGATTTGTCCCGAGATCATGACATAATTTGATGGCATCGATGATCTCTTCGTAACCCTGACCGGGCATGCCGTAGAGTAAATACACGTGGATTTGGTTTGGTGTGAAACCAGCGCTGGTCAACAGGTGTACCGCGGTCTTGAATTCATCGGTGTTCACCTTATTGCCGGTTTTTTTCTGTACCGCGGGATTGGTCGTTTCCAAGCTTAGATAAATGGTCTTGAAATTCGCACTGAACATGAGCCGGGCGATGTCTTTTGTAATATATCGGCAATGCAGACCGTTCGATGCGTGGAGGTTGAGATCATACTTACGTTCGATAATTTTTTTCAGCAATTCCGGAAATGATGTATTGTACAGTAGTGCATCATCGAAAAAGGCGATGTTCTTTGTTTTCGTGCGAAGCATATCTATTTGTTCGATGACCTCATCGACCGTTATGCTCTTGAAAGAACCGCTCAGTACCCTGGTTGCGCAGTACGTGCAGTCGAACGGGCATCCGCGTGAGGTTATTACGACCCCATAATGTAGTTTATCGTAAAACGAGTAGTCGGGTGCGAATTTTTTTTCGGCGATTGTCATATCAGGTAAACCGAGGACGGAGCTAAGTTCAGGTATGCGGTCTTCGATGGCACCCGTGAAAACCATATCTGCATCAGAATATTTTCTTGCGTGTTCTGTACAGAGTGTGGCGTAGATGCCGCCGAGTATGATTTTTGCATCTGGAAATCGTTTTCGCACGGTCTTGACAACCTCGAACACGCCTCTGTACCAGTATGTCATGGTCGATGTCACGAAAATGCAATCCGGTATTTCGATCCGTTCAATCACATCGAGAAACGTTTTGCGGGGCATGCCGTACCGTTTGTATCTTCGGGGAATATGTGAGAAAATTTTCGGTTTTTCTATTTCCTCATAGCGGTATTTGCCGCGTCCCCAGGTATCGGTTTTGGTTACGGTCTTGTAATATGGGCTCAAACGGTCCATACAATCGATGAGGTCGATCTCAAACCCGATTTGTTTGAGTACCGACGCACATATGAGAAGCCCCACTGGCTTGTTCCAGAAGTCGAATGCCTTGAAATCATGGACCCAGGGATTGATGAGGAGGGCGCGCATGAACACATTGTACACGCATAGGGTGAAATATCAAGAAGGACACGTTTGTCCGGTTGATTTTATGGAATTGATGTTTATAATATAATATGGAATTCATGGTCATGACGTTTTTCACATTGATCACCATTGCCGTCGGGCTCCTCGGTACTGCATTCTGGATCTGGATGATCATAGATTGCGCCAATAATGAGCCGAACGAAGGTAATGATAAGATCGTCTGGATACTCGTGATTGTCTTAACCGGGTTTATTGGTGCCGCAATTTACTACTTTGCGCGGCGTCCGAATCGCATGCGCATCGTTGGTAAATAGCGCTATATAGATAGCACGTGAGAGGTAGAGGATGTTTTTCGCAATTATGGGAAGGAGGTATCATGAGGGTTTTGGCAATATTTTCACTTATATTTTGTGGTACATTCACGGTCATGGCACAGGAAGCATTTGAAAAGGATGTCATGGCGACATCTGCCGGTGACCTCGAGATCACGTTCATCGGTCACGGCACCCTTATGCTGCAGATCGGTGAGACGGTCATACACATCGACCCCTGGACACGACTGGCTGACTATGCGGAACTGCCCAAAGCTGATTACGTGCTCATTACCCATCATCACGGTGATCATCTCGATCGTGACGCGCTGGATTTAGTGCGTACTGATAATACCGTAATCGTGATTACCGAGCTCTGCCAGCCGAATGTTGATGATGGTCTGGTCATGCACAACGGCGATGCGCAGGTGTTCGATGAGTTTCACGTTCAGGCAGTGCCGGCATACAATCTCGTGCACACGCGCGAGAGCGGTGAGGTGTTTCATCCCAAGGGTCAAGGAAACGGCTATATCCTGACCTTTGGTGACACCCGCGTATACATTGCTGGTGACACGGAAAATACGCCGGAGATGAAAGCCTTTGAAAATATCGACGTCGCTTTTCTACCCATGAACCTGCCCTACACCATGACCCCGGAAATGGTCTGCGACGCAGCGAAGGCATTCCGACCGAAAATGCTGTACCCGTATCACTACGGTGAGACCGATATATCGCAATTGGTCGAACTGCTCAAGGATGAACAGGACATCGAGGTGCGCATAAGGAATATGCAGTAAGATATGGTCTCGGCTGTCCACACACGGACAGCATATTTCTGCTAACTGTATCTTATACAAATACGACAACAGAACATGATATTTCCTACTGTACTTTAACGAATTGCTCCAGGTTATTCACGAGTCGGGTGAAGAATTCCTTTTTAGGGAAAATGCTCGCCAAGACCTTTGCCCCGAGATCGGCTGCTTCGTCGGCAGGCAAACAGTAATGCATTTCTAGGAACTGCTGCCTTAATGCTTTGACCTTTTCTTTTACGTTTGCCTTTTTTATGAGCACGTCGGCAACGAATTCTGACAGTTTTTCAAAATCATTTTCCTTCATGCCGAAACGCGTCATTTCCTGTACACCCATCCTGATGCCGCTCGCCTCGAGAAAGGTCTTGTCATCGGGCAGTGCCTGGTAATTGGTCACGATATTGTTGTCCTCGAGGGTCTGGGCAAGGTCCATGCCATTGCCGTGCTTACTCACCCGAATAACGACCTGATGCGTTTCGGTAAAGCCGTCGGCCTCGTCACCCTCGACCTGTATGCCGTGGTCTTTCAATGCCCGAGCATACGCATGGGCATTTTTTCGTATCTGGGTCTGGTAGTCCGTTTTGAATTCATTCATCTCATAGGCTGCCATGAGGAGAGCAAGGAGCGTGCCCAGATGATGATTGCTCGTGGATCCCGGAAAAGCGCGGCTCTTGATATCGAGCCACAGTTTGACTAAAGGTGAACCCTTGGGAATGCTCGAGGCAATAACCCCGCGCTGGGGTCCGAAAAAGGTCTTGTGCGTACTGCCGGTTACTATATCAGTGCCTTCTCGGAACGGTTCCTGGAGTACGCCATACAGTCCCAGGACATGCGCCATGTCATACATGACCACGGGTTTGGGGTCCCAGTCTTTGATAATACCGTGCACGAACTCGACCGGTTCTTTGTGTAAGAACATGCTCTTGCCAAAGACGATCAATTCTGGTTTGTGCTGCTCGAGCAGTTTTGCGAGTGCATCGGTATCGGTCTTATACAGACAATCTTTGCGCACCGGGAAATTAATGACATGCTCCTTGCCGGTTTGGGGGTCTTCCTCGACGTAATTGAACAATGCACCCATGGGCTGGGAACTCAGATGGCCACCCTTGGTTAGTTCATTGTTCATGACCAGTTTGAGTTTACGGAAGGGCTCGCCTTCATTGCGGTCGCGGTTTACGAACTTAACCATTGCTTTGAACACGACTTCGTTAGCCATCTGTCCGCTGATGGTGCGCAGTTCGACCCGGGGACAGTCAAAGTATCGGGACATTTCCTCACGCAGTTCTTCTTCGACGTCCCGGATGAAATTGATGCCCTGGTAAAAGTATATTTCCTTGCCCTTCATGGTACGATGTTCGGCATACCGACCAGAAGGATCGGATATCTCACATAATTTGACTAAAGGGCTCGGCGTGGTTTCCGACGGAATGAGATTAATACATTCCTTTTGCCGCCACCGGTTATTTTCTTCAACCCGTGTCACTAAATGCTTGATTTTTTCTGCTAATGCTGCCACGATTACCTCCAATCAGTCCACAATAATAGCCTGTATTCACAGGTATGTCAATTAGTTTCTATGATTTACCCACATACCTTGTTCTTTGTTGAGCGATAAATATTTCGATACACATATCGTGTGATTAACACAAATAAGTGAGTGCCTGTTCTGTATCTTTAGAAAAACAAGGTGTGGGGTCCTCAATTTTTCGAACAAATCCGAGATTTGTGTAAAATTGGGATTTTGCTCTTAGTTCCCACTTCTTAGTTCTTACTACGCTTTTGCTCGGTCACTCCGTTACTCACGTACCCCGATACTCAATATGTCTTGTGTGTTGACTTTAGGTGTTGTTTATGTAAAATTAACGTTGGCGTGATGAATAATGCTATGAGAGGAATATGAAATTAGCGATCGTTGGACTGCAATGGGGAGATGAAGGTAAAGGTAAGGTGGTCGATTATCTTGCCAGGGATTTTGATTATGATGTCCGGTTCCAGGGTGGATCGAATGCCGGACATACTGTACAGTACCAGGGCAAAAAATACATTTTCCATCTCATCCCGTGCGGTTTGCTCAATAAAAACGTCATCGGTGTAATCGGTACCGGCTGTGTCTTTGATCCCGCTGTGTTCGTCGGTGAACTGGGCGATCTGAAGACCTATGACCCGGATGTCGAGAAGCGCATCAAGATCTCAAAATTCGCCCATCTCATCATGCCCTACCATGTCCTGCTCGACAAGATCCGCGAAGAAACGACGCAGGGTATCGGTACGACCAAACGCGGTATCGGCAATGCCTATGAGGATAAGTACGGCCGCGTTGGTATCCGGGTCGGCGATTTGTACTATCCTGAACAGTTCAAAGAAAAATTGAAGGCAAATATATCGCGCAAGAACGTCATCCTCATGGAGATATATCATGCCGAGCCGCTTTCCGAGACCGAGATCTACGAGCAGTACATGGAGTATGCAGAAAAACTTCGTCCGATGATCGCGGATGAAACCACTATTCTTGCCGGAGCGGTCGGAAAAAATATAATCTTCGAAGGAGCGCAGGGGTCTCTGCTCGATATCGATTTCGGCACCTATCCATTTGTTACATCGTCACATACCATCGCCGGCAGTGTCAGCATTGGCTGCGGTCTCCCGTCCGTATGTGTAGAAAAGGTGTACGGTATAACCAAGGCGTACACGACACGTGTCGGTCTCGGACCGTTTCCCACGGAGAACGAGGATGCTATGGGTAAGAATCTACGGGATGTAGGGAAGGAATACGGAGCAACTACGGGCAGACCAAGGCGATGCGGTCCGTTTGATGTAGAGGTTGTGAAGTATGCAGCACGGCTGAGTGGTGTAACAGAAATCGTTCTCACGAAATTCGATGTTCTGGGGAGTCTTAAAACCATTCTGGTCAGTATTGGTTATAAGAATGCAGACGGATTCGATCCGTTTCTTGCATCCCGGCTTGAGCCGGTATATAAGGAAGTTCCAGGATTCATGACCGATATATCACATATACGTAAGTTTGTAGACCTGCCGGCTCAGGCAAAGGATTATGTACATCTCGTCGAGGAATATACCAATTTGAAGGTGAAATACATCTCGGTTGGACCGGACCGGGATGCGATGATAAAAGTATAGGCATACCTGACCATTTTTACCCTGATTTAGTGTACAGTCATTGTTTCGCAGGCTTACCAGCTGCAAAACCAAGACATTTAAGCAATTCCTTAACCTATCCGAAATTTCCTCTTGATTTTTTTAGAATCATGTATATATTTATTTTAATGAGCATCACCGAAGGCAGAGTGTGGGCGGAAATCTATATTGATCGTTTAATCAATAATTTCAAACTACTTCAAAAGAAAGCATTAAACACCAGAATTTTGGCGGCTATCAAGGCAGATGCGTACGGTCACGGCGCGATCGAAATAGCCAGGACCCTTGAAAATGAAGGCGTTTACATGCTCGGTGTTGCAAGCATTGAGGAAGGAATAGAACTCAGGCAGGCCGGTATCAATACAAAAATTCTGGTACTGAGTCCGATCATGTATTCCCAGATCGACCTTGCGCTGGAATACAATCTTATCCCGACGGTGTCAGAACTCAGGTTCTTTCGCGCACTCGAGAAAAAAGTAAAAGACATTCGGAGACCTATTCACGTGCATGTCGAGGTCGATACGGGTATGACAAGGACCGGCATCGCCTATGAAAAAGCACGCGAAGCCATCTGCAAGATCAATCGTTCACCGTACGTCAAGATCGAAGGGATTTTCTCACATTTCCCCTGTGCCGATGCCGATGGTGTCTTCACCAAGAAACAGATCGGCGATTTCAGGCACCTTATCAAAGACCTGAAAAAATACAAAATCCAGCCTTCTTATGTACATATCGCCAATTCGTCCGGGATGTTCAGTCACCGGGAGTCCCATATGAAGCTCGTCCGACCGGGAATAGCCCTCTATGGGTTGACCTCGTCACCAACGATCCGCTATGACAGGAGGTTCCAGCCGGTCATGGCATTGAAATCGAGGGTGGTAAACATTCGCACGGTAAAAGCCCGTACACCGATAAGTTACGGTCATACCTACACTACGAATAAGCGTAGCAAGATCGCCACCATCAGCGTCGGGTATGGTGACGGGTATCCGAGGTCCTTGTCGAATACCGGTGAGGTACTGGTTCACGGGAAACGCGCACGGATCGTGGGGACTATATGTATGGATTTGATCATGATCGACGTAACGGGCATCGAGGGGGTACATGTCGGTGACATCGTGACGCTAATCGGAAGGGACGGCAGGCAAGAGGTTACTGCCGAGGAATGTGCAAAAAAGTCAGATACGATCGTTTATGAAATCACATCCGGTATTGGACCGCGCGTTGCGCGGGTATTCCAATATAACGGACGTTCTTTGAGCGTCAGAAATTTATTGGGACGCTGGAGATACGGCGTCTCGTAACATGATTTTGAGAATACACAATAGGAAATTGGTAATATCTGATTTCCGAAAAAGGAGGCATGTATGAGGAAAATGTTGATCCTGCTGGTGTTTGTCTCGATCTTTGCGCAGGAGACAACACACGTCGTAAAAGAAGGCGATACACTCTGGGATATAGCTGGTTGGTATTATCAGGATCCATTTCTGTGGCCGTATATATGGCGCGCCAATTTAACGAAGATTGAGGATCCACACTGGATATATCCTGACCAGGAGTTCATCATTCCTCCATCACCAGAGGGGTATGTTGAACCAACTGAGGCTCCGGTAGAGGAGTACTATCCAGATATGACTGTACCGACAGCTCCACCGAAGAAAAAGGAAGCCGAGATCATAAGTGTCGTTACTCCAGAACGAAGAATATTCAGCGAGGAGATGATTCATCGGGCTGGTTTCATTATCGAGGAAGATCTTCCGCTGTGGGCTAAGATTACCGGTACTGAACCCGCCGGTGAAGAGCGGATCACGAGTCATAAAAAGGTGTACATCGACCGTGTAGAGGATGTGAATATCGGAGAGGTGCTCACCATTTACCGTCCCGGTAAGGACATCAAACATCCCAAGACCGGTGCTTTTCTGGGTAAAGAGATAATCGTGCTCGGTAAGGCAGAGGTCGAGGCGATCGGGAATGAAGGTTCGCGCTGCAAGGTGATCGCCAGCTACGATGTTATCAAGCACGGTGACCGGGTCATTCCTTATGATCCTATTCTTGCACCTGACCACGTCGAATTGATTCCGACGGAAAGAGAGGTGGAAGGGTATATCGTCGAGGTCAAAAACGCGTCGAAACTCATGACCCAAAGTCAGGTATTTGCTTACATCGATCACGGGGAAGATTCCGGCGTGGCAGTCGGTGATATGTTTGACGTATACCAGACGAGAAAGGTTGGCGGTAAAGAGATGCCCGATTTCAATATTGCCAAGATACAGGTAATAAGTACCTTTCGGAATGTTTCGATCGGTCTCCTCCTGAGGGATAGAGAGACAATCCTGGTAAAGAGAGGCGAAAAGATACGGTTGGCGCTGGAGGCCCGGTGAGGGATAAAGACGCGCTCAGTCAAGTCTATCTCTTTAGAGAACTCACGCCGAGTGAAATGGATATCCTGATTTCCATATCAACCGAGAAGCGGGTGAAAAAAGATGAGGTTGTGTTCAAAGAAGGTGCCACCGGTGATGCCTTTTACCTCATCGTATCAGGAAGTGTACGGATCTCGACCATTGTTCCAGGCGTGGGAGAAGAAGCACTTACTGTTCTGCGTGAAGGTGAGTATTTTGGTGAAATGGCACTCATTGATGACGCACCGCGTTCCGCATCTGCAATTGCCAACGATGATACGATCCTTTTAATGATCGGGAAGGATGATTTCAGGAAACTGCTTGCCCAGGAAACCGGTATCGCATACAAACTCTTGTGGGTGTTCACCAAGACCCTTTCGGCACGTCTGCGCAAGACCGATGAACAGTTGAAGAGTATATTTTCTATCGCTAAAACATTCTGATATTCGCGCGTCGGTAGTCTGGTATATGGATAGATGTTCGTCCAAAGGAGTACGTGGTTGAGGTAGTATATGTTTGATTTTTTTGGCGGCAAAGATCCGGAAAGAGCCTATCAGAAGGCACAAGAATATATTAGGGAACAGCGTATAGATGCTGCTATAAAGATCCTTGAAACCAACCTTACGGAAACCGAAGACAGTTTCGATCTGTATCTGCTTCTCGCCCGTCTTTCTTTCGATAACGAAGAGCGGGAGAGGGCTATGCAGGTAGTCCGGATCGCCAAGTCGATTGTACCGACGCGAACCGATGAGATCACAGCATTGGTGTCGGAATTGTATTACCAACATGCCTCCATCGACACCGCTGATTTTCTCCTTGAAATGTTCATCGAACAGAAACGCTTCGATGAAATTTCGAAAGTACTCCGCATGCTGAGTGAACGCGAGATTCAGCTGTTAATAACCCGGTATGATAAATACAGGCAGGCAATTGATAAGAAGAAAATTATTTCGGGGGAAGATGCCAATAAACTTATCATGCTCGCATCGGCGAGATTCTATGCGAACGATAGCGAAGCCGCCATCGTTGCCCTAGATTCGATCTCTGAAGGAGAGACATTCATACGACCGCTTCTGGAATGGGCTCGCGTGGTCGCCCGGGAGCGGTATGCTGACTGGCGCGCGCAGTTTCTCTTGATAAAACTCCAGCTTGCATGTAAAGATTTTTATGGTGCGCTGAACCAGGCACAGAGGACTACAGATAAATTTCCGGAGAGTGTAGTTTCTGTTATTGGCTTGATCGGCGCCGCAAAACCGTCACAAGATCTGAAAGAAAAGTATACGAAATTCATCACCGACCTGCATATAAAGAAGGGCGATCTCACTACGTCGATCGATCTGCTCTTGAGTCTGGAGACCAAGGACAAGAAAAAAGTCGATGATGTCATAAAGGGTCTGCGTGAGCTCGAGAGGATTAATCCTAATAATATCCGTATCCTTTACGCGCTAGCGGACACCTATATAAGCGCAAACCGACTCAGTCTTGCGGTCAGTGAGCTGGACAAAATACTCGAAGCCGACAGTACCCAGTACAATGAAGTCATATCCCGGTACCGAAAAGCGTTTGATACCGAACCGAGCAATCCCCAGGTCATCGAGGGACTGGTCGGCACATACCTCAAACATGGTGATTATGAGAGTGCGGTCGATATCGTGGGAAAGTCGTATGAGGCAGATCCTGGACATGTCGATGAGTACATTGCCCAGCTCAATACGATCCTTGAAAAGAAACTAGATAACCCGAAGGCACTCTATCTCATGGGATTGTGCTACGCCCGCAAGAACGATCATGAGAATGCGGCGGTTATTTTCGAGAGCCTGCTCGATGAGGGTGAATACCAGTATGTGTATGATGCCGCTGAGGAGATTCAAAAATATCAACCGGATGATCTCCATTATCTCCAATTCCGTACACGCAGCATGATCGCACTCGGTAAGGCAGAATCCGCTTTCGAGGTGCTTAAGGATTATATCGAACAGAATCCCGATGAAACCGGACCGTTTTTGCCAACATTGGATGCCATCGTCAGGGAAAAACCCGATCTTGGAGAGAGGGTACTGCCCATATACCAGCGATATTCGCGAGAACAGCCGTTCGTAAGCAACCTGGCGATAGCACGGGCATATGCCTTTTCAGAAGACTACGAGCAGGCGGTCAAACTCTTCGAACAGATGCTCGACGACGAGGAGAATAAAGGTGCTGTTAAAAGAGCGCTGATCGAGACGATACAGGAGCGTCCCAAGGCAGTCCAGCTGCTTCTCGCAGCAGCGCGTGTGTTTATGAAAGAGGGGGAGGTTGAGATCGCCACGCGGTTTTTCAAGACCGCTCAGATGGTCGATCCCAAGGCATTTTTTGAAATAGTCGACGAGTTCTACGATGTGTTGAAAACTTTTCCCAAGGACCGGGAAGTCCGCACCCTGCTCGTGGATGCATTTTTCAGCAGGAAGTTATGGAACAGAGTGGTCGAAGAAACGAAAAGGGCTATTGAGGTTTTTGGTCGTGATGCGCAGTATTTCAATTTGAAATTGGGAGAAGCGCTCGTTGAGGACGGGAATCTCAGCGATGCGGTCAGACCCCTCATGCTTTCGCTGGATGGAGATGAAGACTATTCCGGCGAGGTACTGGAGTATCTGGGTAAGATTCTGAGTATCGACAAGAGTAACGTCCCCGCGCATTTCGCACGGGGACGGGCACTGAGCCGTGCCCATCGCGTTGAGGAGGCAGTCGAGGAATATCTCCTTACTGTCCGGATACTGCCGGCCCGCGCCGAATATGTCCTCGACGAACTCAAGAATCTTGCCGAAAAATCTGTTGCCAATCCTGGTGTCATTTTCGCCATGGGTACGGTCGAACTGATTCTGGAAATATACAGCGATGCAATAAAACATCTGCAGCAATCATGTGAACTCGACAATAAATTCGTCAAAAACGTGATCCCGCTGTTTGAACGCCTTATTCAGAACGAACCTTCGCCGCAGCTGGAGTTCGCCATGGCAAAGGTATATCATATAGCCAACTTTCGGAACACCGCTGTAAATTATTATATCAGAGCACAGTCTCACGACCGTAATTTACGCGAACGTGCGATTTCGGAAATAAAGAAAATATGCGCCGAGGACAAGAGCGATATTGAGTCTGCCAAGGGACTTGCGCAACTCTATCTTGATTTTAGTAATCACGAAGATGCATTGGATCTAGTTAATCAGATATACTCGGTCAATCCGAAAGAGGGTATGTGGGCAAAGAATTTTGTTGCCGGAATACTGCAGAAAAATCATCAGCATATCCCATCATATTACTTCCTCGCACGGATCTTTTTAGATGATAAAAATTTCAAAAAAGCCGTTGAAGTGCACGAGCGTTTGCTCGAGATGACGCCCGCAGAAACAACTAAGGTCATATCGATACTGAATAACATAAAAGAAAAGGATGCAGAGATTTTATTGTTTCTCGGTTCTCTTTATAAAGGCACCGGTGAACTGCATAAATCCCTTTCACTCTTTAACGATCTCTTTGCACTCGACCCAACATACGGTACGGCGATAAATCATCACATCAAGGAAATACTCAAGAAAAACACGAACCTAGGAGATGCGTACTTGCTGGCTCACAAGATCTTCATGTACAATAAGGAGTATGAGAGAGCTGTTGAGGCTATAAGGCGGGCAAAGGAATTAAACATCGGTAAGGAAGAAGTCATACTCCAGGAGGGTCAAACATACTATGCCATGGGCGATCCCGAAAAGGCGATACAACTTTACACCGAGCTTCTGACGACTACCAAAGACAGGAAATCGATATACCGGTTGATCAGAAATACCCGTGACAGATATTTCAAGGAAAAGATCGCTCTTATAAAAGGTGATGATGACCGGTGCCGGCTGGAAAGGGCACACCTGTATCTGATGGTCAATAAACCATCCATGGCGGAAAAAGAATTGAAATTTGTACCTCAGAACCGTTTTTCCATGAAAAAACACTCCATATTAAAAGCGAGGCTCTGTCTCCTCAAGCGCCGTCCTCTTGATGCGCTCGAGATCATGAAAACGTATACTCCGGATGAAGAAACCGCGACTGTCTACGCAGATATCTATGAAGCACTGGGCTCATTCGAAGCGGCTGCTCAAGTTTTGCGAGAAGCAGGTTCTCACGATGTTGGGCATAAGATCGCTGTTTACGAGAAGCTTGCCCAGGAAAGAAGGCTGACAAAAGGAAGATATATTATTGAAGGGAGGAGTTGATGAAATGCCCCTTTCTTATTATTAAAAGAGATACCCTGGATGAGGATGGGATCAAAACCGGCGAGGAAATAGAGATACAGGATTGCATCAAGAATGATTGTATGATATTTGACGGCGCAACCAAACTGTGTTCGTTGCTTGCATCGAATATGAAGGCCGGTGTGCTCATAGACGATTTGAAACAGGGGATGAAGGAGGTTAAGGAGGAGATATACCAGCGCTCGGAAGCCATGAGTGTCACCCTGTCCACGACCGTTCAGACACTGCAGGATGCTGTCCTCGGAAGGTTTGATCTGCTCCAGAAGCAGAATGAAGTTATCGCGCTCGGATTTGACAAGATCGGTGAGACTGTTGGCAATCGGTTTGAGGGGCTCAATGCACATGTTAATCAACTTCTTGAGGCAGTGACCGCACTCAGCAGTACGCTTGAGAAAAGCAAGGATATGGTCATTGAGAATATGAACACGACCAGGGATACGCTCGTGAATCAGAGTGAAGGTGTGAGGATGTCCATACAGTCGCTGCAGCGTATCGTCAACGAGGTGCAGGGAACGCACGTACAGTTCTCGACCGATGTTAAAGCATTTTCTGAAGCACTGCTCGTGCAGCTCGGTGAACTCAAAGACAGCGCTGTGAGGCGAAACGATGACGTGTGCTCACGGCTCGATATGGTGAAGCAGGGCCTCGATAAGGTCATGACCACCAGTCAGATCGGCATGGAAACCATTAGTGGAGCAATGGAGCGGATCATTTCGACCGCTCAGGCTGTGGTGACTGGGCTCGGGCAAATGGATACGATGATCGGTCAGTTGAACAATCTGAACGAACTCGTCAAGGGCGAGATCGCAGGCCTGAAAACTGAAACGCTCAATACCTTGAGCGCGATCGCCGGTAAGGTCGATGGCATCGAAGGATCGTTCGCTGAGACCCTGAAACCCGGTATCGAGATCATATCAACAATGAAGGCAGAGATAAAGGAATCGATCACGCATCTTGCTTCCGATATCCAGATGGTGGGGGAGATACTCAAATCCGAAGTCGGTACGCTCAGATCTGATCAAGCGGCAAGTCTGGGGAATGTGCAGGGCACCATAATGCAGTTGCACACATTGTTCAGATCATCCTCAGAGAATCTGGAGAACATGAACGATATGATCAAGAACCTTAATACTAATTATCTCGAATCACTAGGGAAGATAGCCGGGCTTGCCGAGGGTATGCGCAAAGGTGTGGATAAGGTCGGAGAAGGCATGCAGATGTCCGTGAGGGATCTGGTTCAGGAGATGAAGAACGAGATCGGGAGCCTGGAGAAACAGTATGAGAAAACCTTCGGCGATATCGCTCAACTCGCCGAGAAGTTCGGAGGATTGAACACAAGGCTCAAGGAAATGACTATTGAGATCGAAAAAGAGTTCAAGGACAGTTTTGAACGTCAGGCAAAACTTTCTGAACATACGAAGACCATACTGGAGCATATTAAAGAATATTTCGAGAAGCAGGAAGAGCGCTATAAGGAAGAACATGAGACGAAACAAAAGAAGGAGGCGATCGATCATTTTGATCGAGCAACGCTGTACTTCTATCGAGGCAATTACGAACTTGCGATCAATGAGATCGATAAAGCCCTCGAGATTGAAAAAACAGCAGAATACTTGAACCTCAAGGGCGTACTGTTGACAGAGCTGGGACGTTTTGATGATAGTAAGAAAGTATATGGAGAAGCCCTGAAGCTCGAGAGTAATCTTGCCGAAATACATAACAATCTCGGGCTGCTCTATTTGAAAATGAAAAAACTCGATGATGCCGTCGTCTCGTTCCAGGAAGCAGTGAAGAAAAATGTGAACTATGCCCGTGCGTACGTAAACCTGGGTAAGGCATATATTGAGTCGGAAAAATACGACGATGCGATCAAAGCCTTCGAGAAGGCGCTGGAAATAGATCCTGCGAATGCTGCAGCACGAGAAGCGATCGATCTCTACAAGAAAGGCAAGATCGGTACTGAATAATAATAGCGCAAAGTGAGGTGATCATGAGCATTATTGACAAACTGAAAAAAGGGAAAAAGGTGGAGTCAGTGCTCGACGCCCTTACGAAAAAAAAGGAACCTGAATCGAACGAGCCACCGAAGAAACCGAGCGATCTTGACGTTGAGGTCAGGGAACTCAATCCTTCGGGTGGTGGAAAAGCGGAAGTACTTGAGGATTATGATATGGAAATGGTTGAGGAGAAATCTGTCCGCGAATTCAGAACCGAAGGTATGCATGAGTTTGAACTCGATAGTCTGGGAACGTCGAGCGATGCTGTCATGAAAGCGGAGTTTAAATTTCGGATCAATGACCTAATCGATAAAAATCAGATCGATGATGCGATCGCAGTCCTCGAGGAATTGAAACGTAAACTTACTGAAAAGCCGTAGAAAAAATCTGATCTATATTTGTTACTAATACTCCATAAAAAGAAGAGTATCGGTGTGCGCCAGAAATAGAATTTTCCCTAAAGAGAGGTTCTATTTCCTGGAGCGTTTTTTGATTTTTCTCTTCGTCGTTGGTCTCTTTTTCCGTTTCGGCGTTTTATAGAGAACTGCTGCCTGGGCTGCAGATAATCGTGCTATAGGAACGCGGAATGGGGAGCATGAAACATAATCCATTCCAACGCGGTGGCAGAAATGGACAGACACAGGTTCGCCACCATGTTCACCACATATGCCGATCTCAAGATTCTGTTTGGTGCTGCGTCCTTTCTCGATACCGATCTTGACCAGTTCACCGATCCCGGGTTGATCAATGCTCTGGAACGGATCTTGCGGTAAGATGCCCTGTTCAATATATGCAGGAAGAAAACCGCCAATATCATCACGGGAAAAACCGAAACCCATCTGCGTGAGATCATTGGTCCCGTAGGAGAAGAAATCGGTTACATGGGCAATCTGATCCGCGGTCAGGCAGGCACGCGGGATCTCGATCATGGTGCCGAAGAGGTGTTTTATTTTCTTCAGACCGTATTTTCTGCATACCTCTTTGTATATGCACTTCACAAGCTCCTTTTGCATGCCGAGTTCTTTTGCCTCGGCGACGACCGGAACCATGATCTCAGGGTAAGGATCTTTCCCTTCTTTCAGGAGTTCTGCTGCCGCTTCGAAGATCGCCCGTATCTGCATTTCGCTGATCTCCGGATAGGTAATACCAAGCCGCACGCCCCGATGTCCCATCATGGGATTTGATTCGTGCAAAGAATCGGCACGTTCCATGAGTTCCTCATGTGAGATGCCCAGGTCTGTTGCCAGCTGCTCGAGACGGTTCCTGTCACGCGGGACGAATTCGTGGAGCGGCGGATCGAGCAGCCGCATGACGACCGGCAGACCGTCCATTGCTTCGAGAACGTCCTTGATGTCTTTTTTCACGTAGGGGTAGAGTTCCTGCAGTGCCTTCTTGCGCTCATCCTGAGACTTGGACATGATCATCTTCCTCAACCGGAACAGCGGTTCCTCAGAACCTTTACCGTAGAACATATGCTCGGTCCTCATAAGACCGATGCCCTGGGCACCGAATTTGCGCGCCCGGTCAGCATCAGCGGGTGTGTCGGCATTTGCGCGAACTCCGAGTTTTTTTACCTTGTCACATACCTTGAGGAAGCTCTGGAGCAGTACATTTTCTTCTGCGGATTCCATCATAGGCAATTCACCCTCGTACACACAGCCCTTGGTACCGTTCAAAGTGAGCCAGTCGCCCTGTTTGTAGGTTTTGCCATCGACGATGAGTTCCTTTTTTTCGTAATTAATGCGCAATGCGCCGCACCCAACGATACAACACTTGCCCCATCCCCGGGCGACCAGTGCGGCGTGTGACGTCATACCTCCCCGGGCAGTCAGGATCGCCTGGGCAGCACGCATGCCTTCCACATCCTCAGGATTAGTTTCTTCCCGGACGAGTATGACCTTCTTACCGGTTTTTTTCCATGCGACCGCCTCGCTCGATGCGAATACGATTTGACCAGTGGCTCCGCCCGGACCGGCTGGTAATCCTTTTGCGATAGGGTTGTGCGTCATCTCCACCTTGGGATCGATCATCGGGTGCAGCAATTCGTCGAGCTGTGACGGGCTTACGCGCATGACTGCCTGTTCTGGTGTAATGAGTTTTTCCTTCAGCATATCGAGTGCCATCTTTACGGCTGCCGGACCGTTTCGTTTTCCAACACGTGTCTGAAGCATGAAGAGCCGATTATTCTCGATGGTGAATTCGATATCCTGCATGTCATGATAATGCTTTTCAAGTTTTTTCCGATATGTCTCTAATTGCCGGTACAATTTGGGCATTATCTTTTGCAGCGTCGGCAGATCCCGGTTGTGATCAGACTGCGAGTACTCGTTGATCGGTGCCGGGGTTCTTGTGCCCGCAACGACATCCTCTCCCTGGGCGTTCACGAGATATTCGCCATAGAACTTGTTGTCTCCATTGCCCGGATTCCGCGTGAATCCCACTCCGGTTGCCGAATCTTCACCCATATTACCGAAAACCATTGCCTGGACATTGACCGCGGTTCCCCAGTCATCGGGGATACCTTCGATGCGACGGTAACTGACGGCTCTTTTTCCGTTCCATGATGCGAATACCGCTTTGATCCCGCCCCAGAGTTGCTGATCCGGATCGTCCGGGAACTCTTTATGTAAAACCTGCTTTATCTTTGATTTAAATCGTTCACACAGCAATTTCAGGTCCTCAACAGTTAGTTCGATATCCAGTGAATAGCCCATCTGATTTTTAATATCGCCCATGATCGCTTCGAGCTGCTTGCGAATTCCGGATTCCTCATTCGCGGGTTCTATGCCTGCTGCCTTTTCCATGACGACGTCTGCATACATCATGATGAGCCTGCGGTATGCATCGTAGGCGAAACGTTCATCATTGCTCTGTTTTATTAGACCGGGAATCGTCCGCTTGGTCAAACCGATGTTCAAGATCGTTTCCATCATCCCCGGCATTGACTGCCTGGCACCGGAACGTACCGAGACGAGAAGAGGAATACGGGCGTCGCCGAATTTTTTACCCATGATCTTTTCTATTCGTTTTATCGAAGAGGATACTTCCTTTTTTAATTGCCCGGGCAGTGTTTTCTTTTTCATATAGAAGGTGCAGACGTCGGTCGTTATCGTGAACCCCGGGGGGACGGGTATCCCGATATTGGTCATCTCGCTGAGGTTTGCCCCCTTACCGCCAAGTAGATTTTTCATTTTCATGTTACCCTGTGCTTTTTTACCGCCAAAATTGTACACCAATCTCTTTGCCATCGTAATGCTCCTTTCTTAACACAACGTACGGATAATCTTACCGACGGTCGTACCGTCTAAATTTTGAGATATTTCTTTATCAGGTCTTCTAATTTCGGACCGGATTTTATCTGCAGTTCATAATCAACTTTTACTGCCGGTTTGTTGAGTTTCATGAACTTCCTGAGATCGACCGGTGTTGCCATGACGATCGTATCTGCCGGTGTGTTGTTGATGCTTTTTTCCAGTTGACGGACCTGGGTTTTGCCGTATCCGAGCGCCGGTATGACATTACCGAGATGCGGGTACTTCGTGTATGCCTTTTTGATGGTGCCGATCACATATGGCCGCGGATTGACAATCTTCCTTGCCCGGAATTTCTCGGCCGTAACCACACCGGCACCAAAGGACATTCCGCCGTGCGTAAGCGTGGGACCATCCTCAATAACGACCACCCGTTTATTTTTTATCATCGCGGGTCGGTCAACATACGTGGGCGATGCTGCTTCGATTATCGTAGCGCGTTGGTTCATGTGTGCTATATTCTCACGCAGTGCCTTGACGTCTTTACGCCTGGCAGTAACGACTTTATTGATGACAACAACATCGGCAAACCTGACATTTGCTTCACCGGGATGGAAGGTGCTTTCGTCACCGACACGGAAGGGATCCGCGATGACGATGTGCAGGTCGGAATGGTAGAACGGCAGATCATTATTGCCACCATCCCATACCACGACATCAGAGATTTTCTCTGCCTGCTTCAGTATTCTGCCATAGTCGACACCGGCAAAAACCGTGTTACCGCGCATTATGTGCGGTTCATACTCTTCTCTTTCTTCAATGGTACATTTGTGCTTATCCAGGTCTTTCATTTTCGAAAAACGCTGGACGATCTGTTTTTTAAGATCACCATACGGCATCGGGTGGCGTATCACGGAAAATTTCACGCCTTTTTCATGCAGAATGTCGCAAACCTTACGGGTCGTCTGGCTCTTACCAGCACCCGTTCTTACGGCGCAGATTGATATGACCTTGCGTTTTGATTTGATGATTGATGATTTCAATCCCAGCAGCCAGAAATCGGCACCCGCCGCGATGACCTCGGAGGCTTTATGCATAACATAGTTATGAGATATATCAGAATATGAAAATGCAACCACATTTATTTTGTTTTTCTTGATAATGCTCGTCAGTTCCTTTTCGGGTCGTATGGGGATACCGCTGGGGTATAATCTCCCCGCTAATTCTTTTGGGTATTTGCGGTCCTCGATATTGGGTATCTGTGTCGCAGTAAAACAAATTACTTTGAATCTTCTGTTATTTCTGAAAAAAACGTTAAAATTATGGAAATCCCTTCCAGCCGCACCCATGATGACAACACGTCGTGATTGCATAAAAAAACCTCCTTTTCAACCCCTATTATATCTGAAAAATTGGTCGATGTCAATATAAGAATAGAAAAAAACTTCGGAATTCACGGTTTACCGTTGATTGTTGTATATTGTCATATAGAGTATGGGTATGACTGCGAAAGACCGATGGCAGGCCAGCCTGGAGCGCTGTGAACGGATATGCAAGGAGGGGCTGTCAGCACGATCAAAGGAAGTTTTGAGACGGACTGTTCGATCATACTATCGGCATTACGGCAGAATCCTGCCGTGGCGAGAAACTACAGATCCATATAATATTCTCGTGTCAGAGATCATGCTGCAGCAAACACAGGTCGACCGGGTGATGGAGAAATATCATGCGTTCATACAGAGATATCCCGATTTTTCGGCACTTAACCGGGCTTCCCTGCGTTCTGTGTTTCGGTTATGGCAAGGACTCGGTTATAACCGACGTGCACGCTGTCTGAAGATGATTGCCCGTCATGTCGAAAATGAGTGGCAAGGGCTAGTACCAGCAGATCAGGAGCGATTAAGTTGTCTGCCTGGTGTGGGCATGGCAACGGCTGGAGCCATCGCGGCATTTGCATTCAATAAACCGGTCGTGTTCATTGAAACCAATATTCGTACGGTTTTTCTACACTTTTTTTTCGCGGAGCGTGATAATGTACGGGATGTGGAGGTGATGCCTTTAATTGCCGCGACTCTGGACCGCAGGCATCCCCGTACGTGGTACTGGGCATTGATGGATCTGGGAGTAGAAATAAAACGGATATATGGAAACCCATCCCGAAAAAGTGCCCATTATACGAAACAAAGCCGTTTCCAGGGATCGAACCGATACCTGCGCGGGCAGATAATCCGTTTGCTTACCAGGACGCGCAAGTCCGTTCCAGAGCTAGTTCAGATGACCGGTAATGGAACAAGGAGGCTGCACAGCGTTCTGAAAGAACTGAAAAAAGAGCGGCTGGTGGAGCAGAAAGGTGCCTTCTATACCATAGCCACCGATGGTTAGTCCCGCGGCATACTCTGCGAGAATGTAGCAAATTACTTGACATTATTTAACTTTTCCGTATAATATGATGTCTAAAGGGCGAATAGCTCAGTTGGCGAGAGCGTCTGCCTTACAAGCAGAAGGTCACCCGTTCAAGTCGGGTTTCGCCCATGTCGGGGTATATCCCCCCTGTATTAAAAATATAGAAGGAGAGTGGTTGTGCCGAAAGGTCAGAGGGGTATTAGAGGAGGACTGAAACCCCATCTTGATGATCCCTATCTAACCAGAAAAAGCCCAAAAGAGCCGGCCGTCTGTCCACGCTGCGGATTGGTATACAGACGGAGGCGGTGGGAATACAACCCGGATTTTCAGCCCCGGGGAAAAGTCGGCAAGCAGAAATGCCCGGCCTGTCGCAAGATAGAGGATCATTATGTTATGGGTATCGTGTTGATCCGTGGCGGATTTTTTGCCCAGCGACGAGATGAAATCCTCAATATGATGCGCAATGAGGAAAAAAAAGAGTTACTCCACAATCCCCTGGATCGTATCATGACGATTGAAGAACATGATGATTGGGCACAGGTAGAGACAACCTCTGAGAATTTGGCAGTCCACTTAGGTCGTATGCTCTACCACTCGTATGGTGGTAGTGTCGAGTATAAATTTTCTGATGATCAGAAGTTAGCAAGGGTAATTTGGTTGAGAAACAAGAAGGAGGCAAAATAATGAAGATAAAACCACTTCATGATCATATTCTTGTGGAACGTGTTGAGGAAGAGATGAAGAAAGGCGGTATTATAATACCAGATACGGCAAAAGAAAAACCTCAACAGGGAAAAGTGATTGCCGTGGGAGATGGACGCAGGGATGAAAAGGGTAACAAGATACCACTCGATGTGAAAAAAGGGAATATCATCCTGTTCGGTAAATATGCCGGCACAGAGATTAAGCTCATGGATAAGGACTATCTGATCATTCGTGAGGATGATGTATTGGGCATCGTCGAAAAAGAAAAATAGCAAAGGAGAATGAAGATGGCAGCAAAAGAGATAAAGTTTAACGAAGATGCACGGAGAGCAATCCTGAAAGGTGTCCAGATACTGTCAGATGCAGTAAAAGTCACTCTTGGTCCAAAAGGAAGAAATGTGGTGCTTGAGAAGAAATTCGGCGCACCGACGATCACGAAGGACGGCGTGACAGTAGCAAAGGAGATCGATCTCGAGGATAAATTCGAGAACATGGGCGCCCAGATGGTAAAAGAGGTTGCCTCGAAAACATCTGATGTAGCGGGCGATGGCACAACGACCGCGACCATCCTTGCCGAAGCGATTTACCGTGAAGGTCTGAAGACCGTCACTGCTGGGGCTAATGCGATGGAAGTTAAAAAGGGTATTGATAAGGCAGTCGAGAGCGTCGTCGATAATTTACAGAAAATATCGACACCCATAAAGGGTTCGACGGATATCGCACAGGTTGCCGCTATTTCGGCCAACAATGACGAGGCGATCGGCAAGCTGATCGCCGATGCCATGGACAAAGTCGGCAAAGACGGTGTTATCACTGTCGAAGAAGCTAAGGGCATGGAAACGACACTGGACGTCGTTGAAGGTATGCAGTTCGACCGCGGCTATCTGTCTCCATATTTCATCACGAACCCGGATCGCATGGAATGCGTACTCGAGGACGTCTATATATTGCTCTATGAGAAAAAGATCAGCGCTATGAAGGACCTTCTGCCGATACTGGAAAAGATTGCACAGAAAGGCAGACCACTGCTCATCATCTCGGAAGAGGTCGAGGGTGAAGCACTCGCGACACTCGTGGTGAACAAGATAAGAGGTACGCTCAATGTTGCAGCGGTCAAGGCACCCGGGTACGGCGATCGCAGACGCGCCATGCTGGAAGATATCGCGGTGCTGACCGGCGGTAAGTTGATCTCCGAGGACATCGGTTTGAAGCTCGAGAACGTTCAGGTGTCGGATCTCGGACTGGCAAAGCGCATAACGATAGACAAGGAGAACACGACGATTGTCGAGGGCAGTGGCAAAAAAGCCGACATCCAGGCGCGCATTCAGCAGATCAGGAACGAAATGGAACAGACGACATCTGACTATGATAAGGAAAAACTGCAGGAAAGGCTCGCGAAACTCGCCGGCGGCGTCGCAGTACTGAATGTTGGCGCTGCGACTGAAGTCGAGATGAAGGAAAAGAAGGCGAGAGTCGAGGATGCACTGCATGCTACGCGCGCCGCGGTCGAGGAAGGTATTGTTCCGGGAGGCGGCGTTGCACTTATCAGGGCGATGCCTACGCTCGATAAAATGGAACTGGTTGGTGACCAGCAGATCGGTGTGAATACCGTGAAGCGTGCGCTCGAAGAACCCACCAGACAGCTTGCGGCAAATGCCGGGAAAGAAGGTTCGGTGATCGTTGAGGATGTCAAGAAAGCCCAGCTCAAACATGGTTATAATGTGATGAGTGAAAAGATCGAGGACATGGTTGCAGCTGGTATTATCGACCCGACCAAGGTCACCAGGACCGCTCTTCAGAATGCATCGAGTATCGCGTCACTGCTCGTAACGACTGAAGCCGTCGTCGTCGAGAAACCTGAAGAAGAAAAGACTCCACCTATGCCACCCGGTGGCGGTGGATACGGCGGTTATTAATACGTCATGCAGGGGCTGGAGCCACTATGGCTCCAGCCCTTTGCACAACCACTCATTACCATGCCGACATACGAATATGAATGTGTAAAGTGCAGTTATACATTTGAGGAATTCCAGAAGATCACTGATAGACCTTTGACCAGTTGCCCCAAGTGCAAAGGCAAACTGCGACGGCTCATAACCGGTGGTGCTGGTATCATCTTCAAGGGAAGCGGTTTCTATGTAACCGATTATAAAAAATCACATCTTCCTCAGAAGCATGAGGAGAAGAAAAAAGACCTGACCGAGTCACAAAAGCCCCCAAAACCTCCGGCAGAAACACCAAAGAAAAACGATAGCAAACCAGCCTGAAAAAGCGCATAGATACTCGGCATGGGATTGAAATAGGCGCTTTTTAGGTGTTGATTATAATGGGTAAGTATTGTACAATCACCTGTCATGTATATGGTGGCACGTTTTTTCATTGTACTCGGTGTTCTGTTCATCGCTCTGGGTATTGTTGTATATCTGTTACCCGGACTCGCTAATTTCCACCTCCCCGGTGATATTGTCATAAGACGTAATAATGCTGTCTTTTACTTTCCAATCATAACCAGCCTCGTCCTGTCGGTTCTGCTTACCATCCTGCTGAATATCCTCGGCAGAAAATAGGGATAGATGAGAGCACAGGATTTTCTCGGCGAACTGGGGCACAAGATGCGCCAACCACTTTTTTTCTGCGCAGGTGAACCGTCCGGCGACATGTATGCCGCATTACTCGCCGGGCATATACGAAGCATTCATCCGCATGCCAGGATGTTCGGCGTGGGCGGTCGACAAATGCAGGAGGCAGGGATCACAATCGTGAAACCGTATCACGACATGCAGGTATTCGGATTCGCATCAGCACTCGTGTCTGTATGTGCATCCCTTCGCACCTATCACGAGATTGTACAGTTACTCAAGACCATACGACCCCGGATCTTCATCCCGGTAGCGTATCCGGGGATGAACCTCCTTGTATGCCGTTATGCAAAGAAACTTGGAGCAGAAGTTTACTATTTCATACCGCCACAGATCTGGGCATGGGGCATGTTCAGAAAGCATTTCCTGCGGGCATGGGTGGATACGGTGATCAGTATCTTACCGTTCGAGCACCGATTGTACTCAAGGTTGGGTGTAAACACCGTGCTGATACAAAACCCGCTCGAGAGAACATTGCGAGCATACCGTCGGACCAATAGGAAACCATGCATCGGGTTCATGCCGGGTTCGCGCGTGCGCGATGCACGACGGCAGCTTCCTATGATGAGCCGTGTAGCCGCCCGGGTGCTGGGTTCCCGACCAGATATGCGGTGTGTTTTCATAATCCCAGAGAAGAACGGATCATTGCACCGGGCAGTACGGGAGACGACCGACATGCTGAACCGGCAGGTCGAAGAGGAAAGGACTGCGATAGAAACAGAAGACCGTTATGCGGTCATGAAGAACTGTGACCTGCTCATTGTATCATCGGGTACAGCATCGCTCGAAGCATTTCTCATGCATGTTCCACAGATATTCGTACACAAACCTTCTTTTATTGATCATTATTTCCTCAAACCTTTTCTGAGGATAAAGGAATTCAATCTGGTGAATCTACTCCACGAAGAAGGAAAAGTTCCCGCATGCGTACACCGAGATAGTGATGTGCTGGTGCAGTTCATACAGCAGAATCTGCATCGTTATTTCGATTGACGCTGGTTATTATCCTGTGTATAATCGTTCGTGGATATGACAAACCTGGTAACCAGCCCATATGGTCTTGGTGAATCATTGATCGCTTCGCTGCTCGAGGAAGGGGAATCTGTTTACACGATCTTCCCGTCACCAAAGAACGTCCCTATGTCGTATCTCGGCAAGCCGAGCCTGAAATACGGATTCATCCGTTTTGACCAGGATGACAGGGTCGAGAAGGCTCTGCCCAGGAAAGTGGTGAACATTTTTCACATATATGACCTGTTCACAGGTCCTTTTACCCGGGTATTTCGAGCGAATGTGACTGCTACCCTGTCACTGCTCGACTGGGCGCGGACCATAAAGGTGCAGCAATTTATTTTTATCTCGAGCGGTGATGTCTACGGCGATGGTTCAGATATACTCGAAGATGCCGAGTTTCGCCCCCGCAGTTTCTATGGCACCACCAAAAGCCAGGCAGAGACGCTCTTGAAGTATTATGCTAAATTCTTTGATGTCAAGGTGGTGAGGGTCTTTTTCCCTTTTGGTAAGAATTACTCGGACGGGTATGTTTTCGGTATTTATGATGCGGTCAGACGTGGTGAAAGTGTCGATACCGAATACCATATGATCAGCCCGTCGTATGCATGCGACCTTTCCGGTCCCCTGCTGCAATTGGCGCGCGTAAAGGGTCATCAAAAAGTGAATGCATGCGGTGCACCAATAGCGGTTGAAGGGTTCATCGAAATGCTGAAGAGCGTGAGTTCTGGCCAGCCCAAGACGATCAACACAGGGTCGGTGCGATTGACCGGCAGTAATGAAAAAGCAAAGGAACTTCTTAATTACCGCGAAACACCACTCAAGGAAGCACTAATGCAGAGCTTCGGAGACCGCACGTAAGTTCTGCCATTGTCCGAGTGACACCATCGATATGAGGGATATTTTGGCAGCACCACGCGGCAGGGAATCGTGAAGATACTCCACGTCGCCATAGAGAATTTCCAGGATGTGCCCGGACTGCTCTGCCGCAGCCACGGTGTGTTCGGTGATGACAGTACGCTCGTAACCCTGGCCCGGTCACGGCTGGGTTTTCCCAACGGCATTCCGCTTGATTACCCCTTATTCAATGAACCATCGATCCGGATCCTGCGCAGGATCGCTGGTCGGGAAAATGTAAATGTACTCGTGGAAGAACTGCAGCTCAAGATCCGCGGAGAGAACAGGGTGGCGCGAGGATATTATAGAATGCGGGATGTAGTGTGGCTAACCCGATTATATCCATTGTGGCGCAGGTACGGATTAGGTGATTTTGATGTATATCACTTTGATGGTGACCTTCCTTTTATCTTTGGAGACCGGATGCTCCGTCGTCTTAAACACAAAAAGATCGTGACGCATTTTTTTGGGTCGGAGCTGCGGAAATGGGGTATGAATCCGTTTCTGCGTGAATATGCACAACTGCGGATCACATCGGAACTCGATCATACGAAGATCGATCCTGAATTAGTCTTCATTCCCATACCCTATGATGCGACCGCTATTACCCCCCGTTACAAAGAGAATTCGGTACTCAGGGTTGGCCACTCGCCGACGCGCAGGACCGCCAAAGGTACGGCTGATATTATCACGGCAGTCCAGGAACTCAAAAAGGAGATCGACTTCGAATTCCTGCTCATCGAAGGGGTCAGCCACGCGAAATGCATGGATTTGAAGCGCTCCTGTGATATCGGGATCGACCAGATCGGGAATTATGCGGGAACCGGTTATGGCAGAAGTGGATTGGAGTTTCTTGCGCTCGGTATTCCGACGATTACGGAGATCCCGGACGAGTACGAACCGCTCCTGCCCGGGCATCCGTTCGTCAAAGCGACGATAGGGAATTTCAAAGACATATTGTACCGGCTGTTGCGTGACAAAGCATTACGGCAGAAAAAACGGAAACGCGGGATAGCGTGGGTGCGCACCTTTCCACACCCCTACAGGATCATATCACGAGTTTACGAAGAATACAAGAAACTGGGCTGGATATAAGAATTCGGTTTACGGGGATAAGTCGTACAGGTATGCCGCAGCGCCGGGTTCCAGTTTCATGTCAATACGTTCACCCATGGTATTGAGATATGAGATAAACAGCTGTTCTTCATCGGCGCCGAAGGCAGTGGCGACATGCGAAAAAAGGATCCAGACACGTTTTTTACCCTGTAAACCCTGAAGTTCATTATTGTAGCCTGACCAATCATCCCGTGATTCAGCTCCGACAATATGATCACCCGTATACCCGATTCGTCCCTGGTAATACCGGAACGCATTGTAGGCACCGTAATATACATAGAGCACATCGCCATCCTGATACTGACTGACGACGTACTCGAGCGCGGGCCGGAGTTCCTCCGGCGCGCGCGGTTGGATCAGCCGGTAGCCTGCGTTCGCAACCGGGTAGGCGATCAAAAGCAAGACCACTACCGCACCGAGGAGGCGTGAAGTATTTGCGATCGCCTTTGCGAGGTATACGATGCCCAAAGCAAGCGGCAGGAGCATGAGCGGCGTCAAAAAGAGCAGGAGCCGACCCTCGAAAGGATAGAGTTGCAGTCCCGAGGCGAAAAAGGTAAATATGAGCGTGAACATGACCACGCCCAGCACGGCCCGGCACTTTCGGAACTGGACAACACACCCGGTGAAAAAGCTGATGACCGCAAGGATGAGTCCGTACTCCCACAACCCGAGCGGGAACTTGAACATGCGCAGGAACACATATCCATACCACGCGATATCTGAGAGACTCCGGGGAGGCAGGGGAGCAAATGCATGTTGCCAGAACGTAAGCAGTTCTGGACTGGTGCTTGAACTCCTGAGTACGGCGAGGTATTGAACCAGAAAACTTGTCAGGGCGGCAAGGCACGCAATGCTCAGCCACCAGAACATGCGGTACTTTTTCGTGTGCAGGATCCAGAGCACGCTCACCAGTATACAGGCAGTAAACACAAAGACCGCTGGGTAGGAGAACCAGAAACCGACCGCACCAATCACTCCCAGGAGAAGAACGTAACGCGGCTGTAGTTTATTTTGTAATACCCATAAACACGAAAGTATGATAAGGAGACCGACCATGACATCGCCTGAATACGGTTTTACCTCGGATGCAAAATATATGAGATGGTCGCCCACGGAAAAGAGCAGCAGTGCAACCGGGATCGCTGAACGCTCCAGGGTCTTTTTTACTACCTGCCAGAACAGAACTAACGCCAGTATCCCGGCAATAAGGGGGAACAGGCGCAGTGCCATTTCTCCGGTACCCAGCATAGTGCTCGCAAATTTTTCTGAGATGAGGAATCCAATCGGTGCCGCCTGGACATAACCGAGCGGTTGAAGAAGTCCCGCGTATGATCGCTCGAGTATATTCAGCGCAAGCGGTGCCTCGCCTTCGGTCAGGGAACGATTGAACAGAAATTGTGCAATCCTCAGCACGATGCCGAGTACGATGATGCTGCTGATCCCAGTTCGAGAGCTCATAATCCTGATACCATGATCAAGATATCGATCAAAAGTCCATTTCAAGGTTTTTTTGCGCTCCATGGGTCAATTATAACCCCGCCATGATTGTAGTCAATATCGTCGCAGGCCAAAGGCTACCAACAGGCATACCCTGTCTCTGCCCTTGACACACTTGGATATATCGGTATAATTTTTTGTGATAACGGAGGTATATAACGACCCATTAGATGTTTGATGCCCCATAACGATAAATCATCTTCTTTTTCCGAGAGTAACCCTGTATTGACAGAGATTGATTTTAGGTTAAAATGTGATTTAACTCATTTATGACAGTAACAGATATCAACACAACACTTGGTGAATACAAAGTCCTTATCGATAAGGCTCTTTATAGTTATTTTTCAGGCAAAAATAGATTATTCGACATGATGTATTACTCGCTCGACAACGGTAAACGGATACGACCGATACTCGTGATCGCAACATTCAAAGCCTGCGGAGGCTCGGATATGGGGGTAATCATGCCGATCGCCTGCGGGCTCGAGCTCATCCACACCTATTCACTGATCCATGATGACCTGCCATCTATGGACGATGATGATTTCAGGCGTGGTAAGGCATCGGCGCATAAACAATACGGCGAGGCAGCCGCGATCCTTTCGGGTGACGGGCTGTTCGCATATGCCTTTGAGCTTTTTACCCAGGGCAGCGGTTCTCCCGAACAGAAAACCGCGGTAATCACGCACGTCAGCCAAGCAGTCGGTCCTGGGGGCGTGGTCTATGGTCAGGTGCTGGATACGACCGACCGACCGGTGCCGTCGCCAAAGATGCTGAGAAAGATACACCTGAACAAGACTGCAAAATTCATCGCGGCGTCCGTGAAATGCGGCGCGATCATGGGTTCGGCATCACAAAAACAGTCCGATGCACTCCATGATGCGGGCATATATCTTGGTATGCTGTTCCAGTACACCGATGATATCCTCGATATTACCGGAAGAAAAGAACGGCTCGGCAAGACACCGGGCAAGGACGCAGCTGCGGGTAAACTTACGGCAGCCGGATTGTATGGTCTCGATGGTGCCCGGTTTCGGGCGGAAAGGTATGCGCAGCGTGCGACCGACGGGTTCCTGGCCTGCGGCAAGCAGTTTCAGGAACTTGTTCAGATCACAGATTTCGTGTTGAAAAGGACATATTGATGAGCGGGAGAATGAAGATCACTTACGGAGCAAACTGGGTATGTCGGTATTAAAAAGAATTAACAAACCGGCAGATTTACGGAAACTTTCCATTGATGAACTTCAAATGCTTGCCCGGGAGATACGACACAAGATCGTGCATACCTGTGCCGATACCGGGGGGCATGTTGCTCCTTCACTCGGCGTCGTAGAATTGACCCTCGCCCTGTACCGGGTATTCGATGCCGCCAGTGACAAGATCATCTGGGATGTCGGGCACCAAACGTATGCACAGAAATTGATCACCGGACGTCGAGACCGATTCCATACCCTGCGAACGTTCAAGGGCATCAGTGGGTTTCCGAAGCGGAAGGAGTCGAAGTATGATGTATTCGATACCGGACACAGTTCGACCTCCCTTTCTGCAGCGACCGGTTTCGTACTGGCACGTGATGCACGTGGAGAAAACCATAATATCATCAGCGTTATTGGAGACGGATCGCTCGGTGCCGGGATAGCGTTCGAAGCCCTGAACCATCTCGGGCATCTGAAAAAAGACGTGATCGTCGTGCTGAACGATAATGAACGATCCATAGGCGAGAGCGTCGGCGCCCTGAGTCAGTATCTCACCAGGGTCATCACGACCACCACCTATAACCGGTTTCGGGACGATCTCTGGAAATTTCTCGGACGTTTTCCTCCGTATTTCAGGGACCGAAGCCGCAATCTGGCAAAGAGGATACAGGAGGGTTTCAAGGGTCTTTATGCGCCCGCGGTCATTTTTGAGGAACTCGGTTTCCGGTACATCGGTCCGCTGAACGGGCACCGGCTCGATGAACTGATCGATACATTCGCCCGCATCAAAGATATGCGGGGACCGCGTTTTGTACATGTCGTTACAAAGAAAGGCAAGGGATTCCGGACCGCCGAGGAACACCCTGAGACATTCCACGGCATCGGACCGTTCTGCGTTGAGAGCGGTGCTGTGAAGAAAAAGGGTCAATCATGGACCGGTGTTTTCGGCGAAGAGATCGTACGGCTCGCCAAGAAAAACAAAAAGATCATTGGTATTACGGCCGGTATGTGTCTGGGGACCGGGCTCAAGAAATTCCGTGAGGAATTACCCCGACAGTTCTATGATGTCGGTATTACTGAGCAGCATGCCGTGACCATGGCAGCAGCGCTTGCCCTGGAAGGGTTCATCCCGGTATGTGCTATATATTCAACCTTCCTGCAGCGGGCATACGATCAGATAATACATGATGTATGCCTGCAGAACGCGCCGGTCATATTTGCGGTCGATCGGGCGGGTCTTGTCGGACAGGATGGCCCGACCCATCACGGTCCGTTCGATCTCTCGTATTTCCGCTGCGCACCGAATATGATCATCAGCGCTCCGAAAGATAAAAATGAGTTCATCGCTTTGCTCAGTACTGCCGTCGCCCACCGGAAAGGTCCGTTCATGATACGGTATCCGCGTGGGTCATGCACTGATTTTGGCAAGAAGGCTCCTTCCAGGATCCCCATAGGGACTTGGGAGATACTGCACTCCGGCAAGAAAATCGCGGTTCTGGCAGTGGGTTCAATGGTAGCGGAAGCGGAAAAAGCCCTGCCCGTGCTGAGGAAGTCTAGAGTGGACCCGGTGCTGGTGAATGCGCGTTTCATTAAACCCCTCGATGAGAAGATGCTCAGGCGCCTGGCACAGAAGGTCACGACGTTCGTCACGGTGGAAGAGAATACGGTACTCGGTGGATTCGGCTCTGCGGTCATGGAATTCTGTTCGAAGAATGATCTTCCGGTCAAGGTCTCGTGCATCGGTCTTCCCGATGAATTCGTCGAGCACGGGTCACGCGATAAGCTACTCGCTCTTGCCGGACTCACGGCGGAAAATGTCGCTCGACGGCTATTGAATATAAGATGAATTTCATCATTTCGATATTCCTCTTCACACAGCTGCTGAATCCCTATGAACATCGCATACTCTTCACTTCAGAGGGTGACTTGGTCGTATTCGCTCGTTATTTCAGCGGCGAGCTAATCAGCATCGATAGTGTGAAGAGCATTAATGATTACCTCGACGAGAGTATCAAGACGCACAACCGGGAACTCCTCCTGCAACGGCTGAAACAGGATATCGTACAGCAGGGAGGATATGCAAACAAAGGATTATTCGGCACGTTTGAAATACCCTTGCCCAAGGGAACGTTCGGCGAGTTCATGGGTGAGACCGGTAAACTCGATGTCGGAGGCCATGTCAAGATCACTATGGGCGGAAGCAGGACCTTCCTCGAGAACCTGCCTGAAACCCAGGGGTCGTCCTGGCTGCCCGAGCTCGAGATGAAACAGGAGATGGCGGTGAATCTGGATGGCCAGGTCGGCGATCGGATGCGTGTTTTTATCGACCATAACTCCGAACGCATTAACGAGTCACAGAACAAGATCACCGTCACCTATACGGGCAGGGAAGATGAGATAATACAGGAGATCGAGGGTGGTGACACGCAGCTCTCCATTCCGGCGACAAATTATACCGGAGATATCCCATCGCATCGAGGGCTCTTCGGCATAAAATCGTCCGCGAAACTGGGACCGCTCGACCTGGTCGCCATTGCCAGTAAAGAACAGACCCAGACCGAGGAGATAGAGATAGAAGGCTCGATACAGGCGGAGATCGATACTATCTGGGCGCGTAGATACCAGACGCGCAGGTTTTTCTCGCTCGGTTTGCCCGAGCCCGATGCCGTCATACGCGACCTGCGGGTCTATGTTGATGATAACATCCCGCAGAATAATAATGTTGAACCCACGTATTCCGGAACTGCATATCTCGATATTAATGATGATAATATCCCCGATTTTCAGGGCAACCCGACGAATTCTGATTCGGGGTATTTTTCCCGAAAGACCGAGGGCACCAATGATTATTATATATATGATCCCGCTCGCCAGGTCATTGAACTGAATTATTCGATCCCTGAGCAACAGGTGCTGGGTGTGTATTACAAAAAGATCATCGGCATCGATACGTTCGAGGTCGGCAGGCTGCCCAGTACCGCTGATACAACGATACAACTGAAACTGCTCTGTCCTGAATACCGGGACACGACCTCGGCGACGTTCGACTATGAACAAAAAAATTATTATCAGGTGGCAAGCCGTGGGTCACGGCTCGATAGTCTGAAGATATACTATCTGACGACCGGCGGCGACCATCAGGACCGGCAGGGCGATACAACGTATCTTGAACTGCTCGGACTCGATGTCAATCCGCGCGATGGTCGCGTGGACGAAAATTATGTTTACTATTCGAGCCGCGGACTTCTGATCTTTCCTGATCCCGAGCCGTTCGCTTCATCTGTTTTAAACAATCCTATACCCGAGATATACCGCGACCCAACATTCACCGGTACGGGTTCCTATTACCTGTTCGCGAAGACGCTCGAGGCAAAGCCGGTATACAATCTGCCGACGAACGTGGAGACCGTTTTCGTCTATGTCGACGAACAGCTCCAGACCCAGGGTGAGGATTATCACGTTGACTATGACGCCGGCAAGCTCGAGTTCATGAGGCCCATACAACCCAATCAGCGCGTGCGGATAAAGGCGGAGTACGCGCCGTTCTTTTCGGCCGCCGAGAAGTCGCTCGTCGGCGTGCGCGGAACACTGCGACCTTTTGGTGATGCCATGCTCGGTTCGTCATTTTTCTGGCGTAATGAATCATACCCTGCTGAGCATATTCGTTTGCGTGAGGAGCCGTTCAACCGTATGGTCTGGGAGGTCGATTTCACGCTGCCGCAAAAACTACCGTTCATAACACGGGTCGTGGATTGGCTTCCCCTGGTGAGTACCGAGACCGAATCCCAGTTGAATTTCAGCTTTGAAAATGCATATTCGATCTCTAATCTCAATGCGAAAGGCGAAGTTTTTCTCGATGACCTGGAGTCGACGACCATCGTCAGCAATGATGTCTCGATCAACCGGACATCGTGGTTCCCGTGTTCAAAACCGGTGGACCGGGATACGAATGATTTTACGCAGACGCGGCTGGTGTGGTACAATCCGCGGGACAGGGAACGGCTGCAGGCGAACGACATCTATGAGGATCCGATCGATGAGAACGAGATCGCCGATGTGCTGAATATTAAATTTACACCGGATGACAGCCTGTCGTATGCTGGATTGACCCAGTATATTTACACCGAGGATTTTGACGAGATCGAAAATCTCGAGCTCATCATCAATGGTAAGGGCGGGCGGATGCATGTTGATTTCGCACAGGATATCAATGAAGATCAGCTGCGAAGGAATCAAGACGGTGCACTTGTCGGGTATGGTTCGTTCCAGGACGAGGATATGAACAAGAATTATGTCTGGACCCAAAATGATGAAGATACGGGGCTTGACGGTGTGTATGGCGACGATGGTTCAAACCAGGACGCGCTGGACGACGGCAATGACGATTACGTTGCCTATGATAGTACCGGTCGCGTCAACGGTACGGAGGGGAATAGGATATGGGACACCGAGGACCTCAACCGGGACGGCACGCTCAATGGAGAAGACCGGTATTTCAGTTATGTCATAGACCTTGACAGTGATAGTTTCCAGATCGATGCTGGTCTGCGAGAAGGGTGGAAGATGTTCCGTGTTCCTATCAAGGATACGCTGAACCAAGATACGGTCGTCGGGGTGCCGGACTGGCACAATATCAAATACGTACGCATATGGTTCGACAATTTCACCCAGCCCGAGACCCTTCTGCTCTTCAGGCTCAGCGCGACCGGCAGCCGGTGGAAGAATTATGGCATTGTCGGAGGTAGACAGCCGCCTCTTCAGAGCGAATCGTTCAGTCTGGCACCGGTCAATACCAAGACAAACACGAATTATCTACCGCCCTATCCGGTGGAGCGGGATGAATTCGGACAGGTCAAGACCGAAGGCGGTCTGGAGCTGAGGCTCACAGATATCGAGGAGAACCATACGTGCGTGGCGCATCGCAGGACCGATGACAATGAGGACTACCGGGCGTATGACACACTGACATTTTATCTGCACGCGAACAATTCCAATCCGCTGGTATCGCTGAGGATCGGTAGTGACAGTTTGAATTTCTACGAGTATACAACGGATTTTGAAAATGGAGAGATCGGGTACAACCAGTACCGGCTGTTCAGGGTGGCGATGGTGCAGTTCCTCGATCTAAAGAAAGAGAAGAATGAAGCAGGTGTCGATACGATGATCGCCGGCGAATATATCGTCGTCGGGAATCCATCCCTTGCGCAGAATAAATTTCTGGAGATCCGTTTGACCAATGCATTCGTCACTCCGCTGAGCGATACCTTCTGGTTCAACGATGTCATGCTCCTATCCCCGAAATCAGACGTCGGCAGGATATTGCGCAGCAATGGTTCACTGAACGTTGCCGATCTTGCTCATGTTAACTTCGCCTACGATGAATCGAACGGCCGGTTCAAACGATTATCAGAATCCAAGGAGATTTCGACGTCGGGCGCGAGCAGGAGTTATCTGGTCAGTACGACGGTGTCGCTCAATAAACTCCTGCCTGACAGTTGGTATTTCAGTATTCCTGTTACGTACAGCTATCGCAACTCCCAGACCAGTCCCCGTTTCTGGTATAATGCGAATGATATCGAAGTGAGCGGAGCAGATGCGGATTTATTGAGGAGAGCGGTCATTATCAAGTCATACTCGACCGGGTTTTCCAAAACGAACTCAAAACACTGGCTGCTGAAGAATACTCTTGACCGCATTGCGCTATCGTACGATCGGACACAGCAGTCTTCGAGTGCAGAACAGGATTCCAGTTCTACGGATAACAAGGTCTATCGATCCTCGTATACGCTTGATCCGAGGTGGAACCTGAAGATGCTGGGTCAGACATTTTTTCTGCTTCCAAGGAATGTAAGTCTGAACGCCACGTATACCGACAACCTCGTCGAATCATTCTTCCGTGAAACGGTTGTCGATACCTTCCGAGAGGCTGATCTCGGGACACGCCATAACCGCACACTGACACCATCGGTTTCGATCGCCATGAGCCCGCATCAGATTGTAAATGCTACGTACACCTTCAACCAGGTGCGTGATTCGGTAGAAACCCGCGGTCGATTCGGAGAAGAAGTGCAGCGCAATCAAACCATCAATGCCTCCCTGGCCCAGAGTTTTAAGATCGTTAGCCCGCGATTTTATTATAATGCCACCTATACTGAAAATCACAGTTTTGAGTTGCGACAGCAAGAGGATCTGCGGAATGTTACGAATACTGGACGATACGGTGTCGATGCTACGTTCAATATCACGACCTTGCTGCGAC
This sequence comes from Caldifarciminota bacterium, assembly GCA_020341755.1. Taxonomy (GTDB): domain Bacteria; phylum Hydrothermota; class Tepidihabitantia; order SM23-42; family SM23-42. The sequence goes on from CP070834.1 coordinate 1,776,319, forward strand.
TCATCGGGCGACTTCGCGACGAAACCCAGGATTCGCTCATTGTTGCCGGATCGCCGGCCTGGTTCGCCAAGAAGATCGATGACCTGGCAAAATACGTTACCAATCCGACCTTTAACTATTCACGGCAGCGAAACTCGAGCTACCTGCAGATCAGACAGCGGCCGGATATCGCCTACCAGTGGGGGTGGGTGGATTCGCTGCCCGACGATATCGTTGCCGAGGGTAGTTATCCTGGCAGGGGTATGACCGATACCTATGGTGTCAATTCCGGTATCAACATCGCACAGTTATTCAGTCTTTCAGGGGGTTACAGTGGAGCCGTAGGTCGAACATTTTACTACGACAAAGAAATAAGAAATGAATCGGTTGCCTACCCCAACGCATCGCTCCGGATCAGTAATCTTCATGCGCTTCCATTTTTGAAGAAATATACGCGAAACTCGTCGCTCATGGCGTCTTTCAACCAGTTGTATGACAAGAAATTCGAGATCATCGATGATAGTACTTCGCTTCTCTCTGAATCTCAGACATTCAATTTGAACCCCCTGGTGAGCTGGCAGACAACCTGGCTCAAGGGGATTTCCAGTCAGCTCGATATCACCTATTCAGAGACAAACGCCAAGGAGTATGATGTCGTTGACACGCTGCCCTCGAAGAGAGTGAACATGGGTGGTTCGGTGAATTTTTCCTACCGGTTCAGTGCTCCACGAGGATTGGGGATTCCGCTCCTCAGGGGGTTGAAATTCTCATCGAACATGTCCCTGAACCTGGGGGGGAGTTACAGCCGCACCAGGAACTACTCACGCGATCTGGTTAATCCCATCAATGATTCGAGTACACTCGGTGTAAACGTGGGATTATCCTATGATTTTTCCTCCAGCATAACCGGTGGCGCGACGGTCGATTATACGCAGAACAGAGACTATAATGCCGATCAAGACACGCGACGCGTCGGTATGAATTTCTGGGTCAATATTAATTTCTAACATCTCTTATGTCAGGCCGGTTCCGTATCAGATGGTCGATCTGGTTACTCGTGCTGCTCGCAGGTGTTTCTGCGTCACCTCTCGGGGCGAGGCGTCCTTATGTTGTCCTCGAGGAGTTTTGTGCGATCGGCGAGCGTGTTCCCGGCACGGCGGGACACAGAGAAGCACGAGATTACATTATACGAAATCTTGAAAATCCCCAGATCGATTCCTTTTACGCGCGTGGGGTCACGTTCTATAATATTTTAAAAAGGTTTCCCGGTGAGCACACGATCGGGATCGCGGCACACTGGGATTCGGATATCGGTTGTCCCGGGGCTAATGATGGAGGGTCGGGTGTCGCTCTCCTTTTAAGTCTCGCAGATACCCTTGAAAAAAACCCGGCTGAGCGGGGTATCGATATTATTTTTTTTGACGGCGAGGACGTCGGCAAAGCGGATCGTATCGGTTCCCAGCATTTTGCCGAGCAGTGCCGTGACGAATATTCCTTTATCGTTGTGATCGATATGGTAGGCGACAAGGATCTCCAGATCTTCCAGGAAGGATACTCGGTCAGGAGTTTTCCTCTTCTCGTCGACAGCTTGTGGGAGATCGCCATGCAGGCGGCACCTTCAGCATTCATACCGGCAGTACGGTACTTCATTATCGATGATCATGTTTCCCTTATCACCAACGGTATCAGAGCGGTGAACGTGATTGATTTTGACTACCCATACTGGGATACCCGAGATGACACGATCGACAAGTGCAGTGAAGAAAGTCTGCACAAAGTCTATGCTTTTCTCCTCGCTCTTGTGTATGGTGATCGATCTTAGGAAAAACCGCTGTGCGTGATGGGAACATGAAATGAAGAGACGTACCATTATTGTTCTGTGTATGGTAATAGCCGTGCTGATCGCTGTCACGATCGCTGGCTATGTACAGAGGCAGCGCTTACGGCAGCAGTATACCCTGCTCATCGAAGAAGCGGCGGTTTGCATATCCATTAACCATGCGAGTGCAGAAGAACTCACAACACTCCCCGGGATCGGTCCTCTGTGTGCACAGCGCATCATCGAATACCGGGAAGCGCATGGACCGTTCAGGAGTCTCGACGACCTTAAGGACGTCAAAGGTATTGGGGAAAAAATTTTCAGTCGTATCGCACCATACATAAAACTGTAGTTATTTGGCAAACTCTGCCGCTGTGGTATCACCGTACTCATGTTCGGCATGCAGAATTGACTTGCCGGTGTATGTGTATACAATATGCTACAAAAGGAGGTATCATGGAACTGCCATATGGTGATATAAAAGGAAACACTTTAAGCATGAAGTTTTCGACGGCGGATTATTCAATCGCATCGGTCATGAACGCGATCAAGGTACATATAGACGTCCTGGAAGAACTCGGCGTCATGTTCCTCGGTGCCCAGACCGAGATCGTTGCCGGGCCGACACCGGTGTTCCAGCCAGTACCGGTTGTGGCACAGTTCGTGTATACAGGCAAAGACAATACCCGGGACACTCTCGAGAAAGTGTATACACTCGTGTGGCAGGGTATCATCGCATCGTTCCCCGATGAAGCATCCTGGTCCCAAGCCAAAGAGGCGTACGCATCCTTCATAGCTGCCCAAGCCGATCTGCTGCGTGCTCGTACCGAGGCATCGAAAGAATAGTCCTGCACCTGACGTGCTGCATGCAGGATGCGGGCGTTCCCAGCCCCTTATATAGCAACACATGGTCTTCTTAACTGCTCTGTTTCTCATCAACCTGCAGGCTGACCTGCGCTGGGTCGAGGTCGATGTTGCACTCTGGCAGGATGGCAGGGCGGATTTCGTGTACCGGGTGCACTGGAACGTTATGTCCGGGACGATGAGCGGGTTCTACTTCCAGGAAAAGACCGTCGATCCCTATTTTGAATACGAGAGCGCCTATGCAGTCGATGACTGGGGTAACGAGTACCGGATCGAGATCAAGGACCTCGGCAACAAGTACGATATCATACTGGGAGACAAAAAACGCTTCGGCCCCGGAGAAATCACCTATATCTTCCACTTTGGAGGAGACCTCGGCAGCAGTGGCAATCTGGCGCTGACCGAGAGTGAATTCGGTGACCTCGTCGTGTTCCACTGGGCACCTGCTCAATGGGATGAGCCTCTTGAACACTATACAGTGTACGTGTACTATCCGATCAAATCAGCGCGTGGGAGGGTGGACCCTGCTGAATACGGATTCCGGACAGAGCGGTTCATGAATGAAGAGTACCTGCTTTCGTATTTCAGTCAGGAATACGAAGGGGAGCAGTGGTTCACGGTTCGTATTCACAAGAACGATCCTCCGTCGACGTATAAAATGCTCATCCAACAATACGTACCTGCCGAATACTTCCGTGCTGAGAAATTCGGAACCATAACGATCACTCCAGAAGCCCGCGATGGATTCGGCTTTCCTCTGGAGATTTTGTGGATGCTTGTGTACATCGTCCCCTATCTCATGTATGGCAACCGGAAGGCGAAAAAGATAAAAGGTACCTACAGCCAGGTAGCAAGCCTGACGTGGCTTCGGGACGACTGGGTACCTCCTAAGATCGAAGTGGCACAATTCCGGAAATCGGGTAAAGTCGCCAAACTTGATCTGATAGAGGCAGCGTTCTTGCTCGATTATCCGGTCAATAAGATCTTGACCATCCTGGCATCGAAATTAGAAGATAACGGTATCATCAAAGTACAATCTACGGCACCGGTCAAGATAACCGTCCTGCAGCGACCGACCGTGAGATACTATGAAGCAGCATTTCTCGATGCAGTAAAACCGGATGGCACTTTCGATGAAGCAGGCCTACAGAGAGTGGTCACGGAAGTCGTTGAGAAGATTTCCCAGAAGGCTTGGGACTGCGATCTCGAGGCAACGAAATTGTATTATGAAGAGAAGATCGGTGCCCATGTTCCTGAAACATCGCTCGATAAAGAATACGATAAACGTGAATATTATGATTACCTCATGAACAGGGATTTCACGCGGCGCCATTATTACAGCGAACGGGAGCAGGGTTTTGTCATACCGGGGGAAGCGGTCAAGAGCTATTCTGCTTTCGTACGTTCGGATGCATGTCATAGCGCATGCTATGTGCATACAGCATGCCATGATGCCTGTCATTCAGCATGTCATTCGGCCTGTCATTCAGCGTGCCATTCAGCATGCCATTCGGCGTGCCATTCGGCGTGTGTGAGTGGAGGAGCCCACTGAATGCAGAACGCTGAATGCAGAAGGCAGAATATTGCAGTCTTCGACTGCATCGATGATCCCGGTTATGTTATTAAAAAATATGCATATTCAAGGAATCGGGATTCTCGCTTCGCGGAACAGTGATGAAACAGAAAGATTACGGAGATCTTTATGCGAAATAAGACATGTATGATTGCTGATTTTAAATTTATAATTGATAATTTGAAATGTCAAATTGAGAAGAAATGATACAAGAAAGAGAACTCAAAGCACAAGACTGCCAAATAAAAAAATATCATACAGGTAATTATGCAGAATCCGGGCAGTTTGACCTCGGGTGGGTGGATGAGTTTGTAAAGAAGATCAGTCCGTATATCTTTGTACGAGAACTAGACAGTCTTTTGATACTCATACCAAATCAGGCTTATAAATTGAATCCTTCGGGAATTGCGGTCCTGTCTTTCTTGCTAAAGGGATACAGCATACAGGAGTTCCTCCAGACCATCGGTGATACCTCCGACAAACGACGGGATCTCCACATGTTCTTCTGCGACCTTAGAGCGGTAATCAATGGCTGCCTGCGTGAGAACGATCACCGGGAAGCAGTCGCCTATTATGAGTTCAACGGGAATGTCGGAAAATACCCTGTTTTGAGCGAAGTTGCAGTAACGTACCGATGTAATCTCAAATGCCGTTTTTGTTACGTGGGGCACCAGCGCAGCCCGGAGATGAACACGAATGATATGAAAAAAGTACTGCTGCGCATACGCCACGAAGCACAGGTGCCATCGGTGAGTTTTACCGGCGGTGAACCGCTGCTCAGACAGGATCTTGGTGAACTGGTAGCGTATGCTACCGGCATCGACATGTGGACGAATTTGATCACCAATGGCACACTCCTCACACAAGAATTAGCTGATGAACTGAAAGGAGCGGGTTTGAAAAGTGCGCAGGTCAGTATTGAAGGACATGCAGCACTGGTTCATGATCGGTTGACCGGAGTGAGCGGATCGTTCAAGAAGACCCTCACGGCCATCCGCATACTCCAGAATACGGGGGTCAGGGTACACACGAACACGACCCTTTCCCGGGAAAACATTCAGCACGCAGAGCAGATACTGTGTCTCGCGCGCAGATTAGGATTGAAAAGGGTATCGATGAACCTGCTGATCCCATGCGGAAGTGCAGCACAGAGCAGTGATCTGTGGGTCTCATATTCTGAGGTCGGTGATCATATCCTGAGGCTCAAACGACGAGCCCGCGAGGAAGGAATCGATTTTCTCTGGTATTCACCCGTACCCCTGTGCACATTCAATCCCATTGCCCATGGTTTTGGTAATAAATCGTGTGCCGCATTAACCGGTCTGCTGAGCATCGACCCGCAGGGGAATATCATTCCCTGTTCGTCATGGCCCATGCCGATCGGGTCGCTGCTCCGAAAAAGTTTTCAGGATATATGGCAGACCCCGATGTTGAGTTACTTCGAGAACGTTGAATACGCACCAGAAAAGTGCCGAAGGTGCGAGCATTTAGATGTGTGTAAAGGAGCATGCCCCCTGTACTGGCATGCATGCGGTGTGGGAGAACTCGATGCAAGAGCATAGGACATACCTTATCTTTGACAGGATCGGTTCTGGCATGCGTATGTTCTTTTCCGTACTGCTTGTCGCCGTGGGCTTCCTTGTACAACTTGCCACTAAAAATATCCTTGCCGGATTGCCATTTATTATCTTCTGTGCAGTCTTCAATATGCTGCGCGGTATCAGTATCAAGAAAATTGTACCGAAGGAATTAACCTGGCAGGAAGTGACTCCTGCCAAGATAGAGGACGTGATCACTCAGTGCAAAAAGATCAAGCGGTTCAGGAGCAGTAACACGGGTTGTATTGTGATCGCTGTCCTCTTGGTTTTTGGTCTTTCTTTCGGTGCTCCGGTCCTTTTCTCCCTGCTGTCATCGAGTCCTTTTGCACTCGTTGCGACCATTATAAATGCTGTAATCCTCTTTGCCGCAACGGGTTTAAGCGGACGAAAATCTGCCTGGATGCCGCACGCCCTCGATATCAAGGCGAAGATTGTGCAGCGGATGCTCGCATCAACGGTGTTCAAGAACGAACCCGGAGTCATGGCAGTCCCCTATATTGAGATAGGAAAAGGAGGTGCCGGGACGTTTCCCAATGATGTCCGTTTTTTGTTGAAATTCAAGGATGCACCCGATGATCTGATCGGTCTGCAAGCCCAGATCTCGATCAATACGGTTAAAGGAAGGCCCTATCCATACCTTTATGTAGTGCTCATCGCGAAGCACGCATTCAGTCTTTTCAAAAAATTCCCCGGCAAGGAACCCGACAAACTTGTCATCGAGCAGAAACGGACAGGTGAAGTCGATGTGGTCGTTATCAGACAGCGTACCACCAAGACATCAGGGTATCACACTGATGAACATGTCCAGGATTATATCCTTCGTCAGGGTATCGTTCTGACCAGACAGACCATCAAAACTACCTGAAATACAGATCAGTCCTGCGGTCAACAAAGAGATCATTGTGATCGTTCATTTTCTTATTCAGGGCGTGCTCAGGGTCAATGTCGATTACCTTCAAGCAAGATTCTTCGCCGACTCTTATGAGAATTTCTCCGACGGGTGATACAACCTGGCTCATGCCTATGAAGTGGTACTTCTTACCATTACGTATTTCATCGCCTGTGCGATCGGCAGTGATGATGAATACCCGGTTCTCGACCGCGCGCGTCTTCATGGCATCGGGGCAATAGGGAGTAACCAGATTCGCTGCCTGCAGGATGACCTGAGCACCTTTCAGAGCAAGTGTCCTCATCGCTTCGGGATATATCCAATCCCAGCAAATCAGCATGCCGAATTTCACACCGCGGTATTCAAAGATGTGAAACCCGGTGTCGCCGGGACGAAAGAAGAAGTGTTCCTCGAAGTACAGATGCGACTTCCGGTAGGTCGCGATGATCTCTGGTCCAGCAACGAACGACATGGAATTGTAATAGTCGTCGCCCGCCCGTTCGGCAAAGCCAAAGGCAATAGCACATCCTGTCTTTTCTGAGAGAGTCATAATGCAATGAGTCGTTTCACCGTTTGCCGGTTCGGCGAGTGATGCCAGTTCATCGATGTTCAGGAATGCATACCCGGTATTGAACAGTTCGGGGAGCACGATGAGATCGGCACATATTCCCTTGATCATACGTTCGACACATTCGAGATTCTTCTTTTTATTCCCGAACGATGGGTCGAACTGCAGGAACCCGACCTTCATGATCGATTAAAAACCCAGGTGAGCATTAACGAGCATCACTGAGATGTTTGTTTGCCATGGACGGTACTGGATAATCGAAGTCACCCGGCAAATCCTGGCCGGAGCATTACAGTCACTGCACTGTCCTGTTTCCGCACATGGTGTTTTGCTGCCGACCCGTCTGGCGTTCATGACCGCGGCTATGTTTTTGCTCCGTTTGATACCGCTGTCAATGTCGTCTGTGATCTTATTGTAACCGGCAACGATGATCACGTTATCTGGACCGTAAATCATATGAGCGACACGATTGCCAATACCATCGATATTGATGATATCACCGTGCCTGGTTATGGCGTTTGCGCTTGTCAGGTAGTAATCAGCCCGTCCTTCTTTCTGCCTGATCTCACGGCTCTCAAGAAGAGGGATTTCCTTTTTCCAGTGATGCACGACGGAATTGCCTCTTTTTTCGAGTTCCTCTAATATGCCTATCTCACGTATCGTGACCGACCCACCGACACCGACCGTTGCATCCACCGGTATAGTGTCCAGCAATGCCTGCCGCGCATCATCGATAGAAGCGGCATATGTCGAATGAAACGCTCTTTTTTCCAACGCCTTTGCCACGGCTGCCAGCCTGGTTTCGTGATACCAGGTTTCATACTCACTGTATTCGGGAATCATGTTTTCTTTATCCTTTTCAAATCATCCCAGGTAGCATATGCACGACGCAGGTGAGGTATGGTTATCGATCCGCCAACAATGAGCCCGATGGTCAGGGCTTCGGCAAGTTGTTTATCGCTGACACCATTATCGTAACAGTTGATTAAGTGGAAAACTATACAATCTTCGCAACGCAGGACGAGCGAGGCAACCAATCCAATCAATTCCTTTGTTGTGGCGGGCAGCGTACCTTCCTTATAGACCTGGGTATCGAGGTAGAAAAACCTCTTTGCATCCTGTCCACAGTATTTCGACATGTTTTTTATCAATGCTTCGCGGTCTACTGTGAACTCTTCTGGTTTTCTGATGGGCATATGTTATACCTCCTTGTGGAATTACGGCGTATGTATTATATCGTAGTGTCTGTGTATGTCAACAGCAGCGGAAATGAGAAAGGGTCGGCATGAGCCGACCCTTTCTCATTATGTTACGTGTATTATGCGAGTTTGTCGGGATCGATATAATCACCGTGTGTTTTTTGTGCTTCGAGCAATCGTTTACGCTGCTCCTCCAGGACATCGAAGAGTATCTTGGGCGTATCAGTGACCTTGGTTTCATAGACCTCTTTAATCCGGTTAATCTTTGCAAGATTCTCGGGTACGCGTACCGTAAATTGTTTTGTGTATGCTTCCTTGCTGTAGTCTTTGTTCAGGACATCTTTGAACAATTTCTTCAAGTCATCGTATTTCGGGATGCGCCCAGTCGGTGTATCGATCGCTCCGACGTCGTTGTGCGCCCGTAGTTCCATCCATTTATACCAGACTTTCTTGTCGGTTTTTTCATTGAGGAAGTTGCCATCCTTGTCCTTCAAAAAGTAGTTCACGGAAAAAATAAGCGGAGTTTTTTTCAGATCTTTTACGAAATCGAGATTTTTCTGGATATATTCGCCGACCGGGATCGACAAGAAATCAAGGTTCGACATGAGGTTGAATTTTCTCACGCCTGCCTTGCCCAGGGTCGCCGCGGTTGTCTCTGATTCCAGAGATGCACCTTTGGTGATGATGCCATGCGTCCAGTCGAATGATTCCTCGACCGGTACCCAGGTGTCAGAATCGCGACCACCATAGACCATGCCGCCGACTGCAACACCATCTGGATCGTGGAGCGCCGGATCGAGATTCTCAAGATTCTCAAGTGAAATGGTAAAACGAGCATTGGGATGTGATACTGGAATTTCATTGCCTTTATCATCCTTCTTGCCCTTGTGCCATTCGCCTGAATGATTGTAGCCTTTCGGAGGTATTTCTCCATCCTTGCCGATCCAATGAGCACCCTTTTCCGGAGTGACGAGTACGTTGGAGACGATCAGTTCGCCGGGATCACGGAGTGCTTTCCACTGTATCGGATCATCTTTCGAATTGATGCCCTGGATGATCCCGAACATGCCCTTTTCCACATTGACGGCACGGACTTCTCCATCTTTTTTCCTCAGATAGGCGATGTCATCACCGACGATCGTTTCGTTGTCGAGCATTGCAGTCGATGTCTTACCGCACAGAGAAGGAAAGGCACCGGTGAAATACGTGACCCGGTTCGACGGTCCGTGCACACCCATGACGAGCATATGTTCAGTTAACCATCCTTCTTTTGAACCACGGTTGATCGCCAGACGCATGGACAGTTTTTTCAATCCGATTGTATTCCCGCCGTACTGTGTATTGGAACTGTAGACCGTATTACCCTGGAGGTCGATATAGATGCGACGTTTGTCGAGATTCTTACTTGTCTTCCGTTCGTCTAATTCACCGGCTGAATGGACCATCTTGAAGAATTGAGCCTTAGCCCCCTGTCGAATGAATTCCTCATATCCGCGACGATAGAGCAGATCTTCACTGTGTGCGACGTATGCAGAATCTGTGAGCTGAACGACCGGGATCGAGAAGATGGAATTCGTTGGTCCCAGGCAGAAGAAACGGATGTAGAGCTCCTTTCCTTTCATGATATCTTTCATGATTTCGTGAATTTCCTTCAGACATTCGTCGCGGTCACCGGTTCTGATGGTGGGTCCCAGGTCAACACCCTTGGGAACGAGAATCACCGTATGTTCCTTGTCCCGTGCCTGATCATGGAAGTTGTCGAAGTGAATGGTATGACCGTCGGTAGCGAGTTTTTGTTCTTCTTTGTTCGTGATGGTTCGTTCCCTGATGTACGTAACATCTTCCGGCGTATCGGCACACACAAAGACTGTCTCAGGACTACAGTGTTCAATGTATTTTGCAATGAAAGTATGGAGATCGGGGCTGTTAATTTTCATGAGTTTGGCGAAACCGTTGTCCCCTAATCTTTTTTGTAAGACACCCTTCGTCTTGTCGTCCATCTTTGTAACCTCCTTAATATAATCACAACAGTATTGTTCTTAACTGATTCATACTAAAATACTTGGATAAAGAGTCTTTACTGTAAGCATCGAAACGCAAAGAGTATTATATCCATATTAGGTAAAAAGGCAAGTAAAAAATGCTATTTGTGTGTTTTTGTACCCCGGAAGGTGAACGCATTCTGTTTCATGCTGATACGGCTACCCTTATCTGTGCCAATGAGATTACCGCATGAGCAGAGTACCCGCGTTCCATCGCGTACACTGAAATCTTTGATAATACGGTCTTTCCAACAGTGAAGTACACGCCCCTTACCGATCTTATGATATTTAAAGACTTTTTTCCTGCACCGTGAGCATTTTATCGTGAGCATGGATGTATTATATCCTTATTTTCCACTGGTCACTATGCACCATTATATTTGCGGTCAGGTCGGGTTGCAGGGTTTTATGCATCAATGCAGGACAATGAAGGTTCGGTGCAGAGTGCCATGATTCCTTGATTTCAACAGATATACGCCGTTCGGCAGGTCATCTACATCGATACAGGCCGTGCGCTGGAGCAGGTCCACGGACAAAATTTTAGCGCCGGTCACATCGTAGATATCACATATACCCATTGTGTACTCGGTTACTATGGAGAGCCGTGTCCGTGCTGGATTCGGGAGTACGCGGATACAAGACACTGAAGCATCACTGATTTCCTCCATACCGACGATCTGCTCAAAATGCACGGTACCTGCCTCACCCGGTTGAGGATTCCCATAGGATCCAGTACCGGCATAACCACCGTATGCAGAAAGCCAGTTTCCAATGGTATCGAGCTGTTGTACATAGAATATCTTGATGCGGCCACCGGCACCGCCGCCACCACCACCAAAGCTCCCGTCACCGCCTGCATTGCCGTCAGCACGCAATCCGCTGTAACGTATCGTAACTGAGTCGGCACTAATCCGTATTCCACCACCTGAACCACCGCCGCCCGCTTCGAGGCTGCCGTCAAATCCGCGCTCACCAGATACTTTTATCTGTGCAGTATCGATGATTACACAGACGCCATAAAGGGAAATCATAGCGCCACCATTGCCTCCGATGCCATCGACCGCGCTCAACCGTCCGGCACCGCCGCCAGAGCCAGGTTCGATCAGGGTATCTGAAAAGTTACCATAGATGGTTCCTCCAGTTCCTCCATACAGATCACCGCCCATACCGCCGTTGCCGCCGTAGGCACCGCCACCGCCTGCACCGCCGCTCACGCCACCGGCACCTCCACCGCCCGTGCCGTAACCCCAGGGGTGTGCGTTAAGGTAGCCACCAAAAGGACCGCGAGTCGATCCAATTATCGATGCTGTATGGACCATGATGCGGGGTGCGATAAGCTCGAGTACCCCAAAACTGTCGGCTGCCATGCTCCATGGTCGTACATACAGTATTCCATTATTGCGTATATCGACCAGTACATTGTATTGATGCCGTCCACAGATCGTGAGGCTGTCGTTGTCCACGATCAAACTGTCCGTATCCTCATACACATATGAGAGAGCAATGAACACCAATAATACAAAATGCATGTTTCCTCCTCTGGTATATAATAACAGCCGCGGTATAGATGTCAAGAGGACCATGTTGACAATATTTCGTTATTAGATATAATTACTTTTATGTTGCAGGAATTAAGTGAATGTATTGGTGTCAGCGGTGCTGAGAGCAAGGTACGGAACCTAGTCAGGACTATAATAGAGCCTGACGTCGACGATATTGTCGAAGATGCCTATGGTAATCTGATAGCACGTCGTGGCAAACACACCGCTGCCAAGATATTGCTTGCTGCGCATATGGATGAGGTCGGTTTCATGATTACGGGTATAACCAAGGAAGGTTTTTTGAAGTTTCGGACGATCGGGATCGTCCCCCACGTACTCCTTGCTAAGAAGGTGATCGTGGGAATAGATGAAATACCGGGTGTTATTGGCCATAAGCCCATACATCAAATGACCGATGACGAGCGGAAAAAGATGCCTGCGATCGATACTCTCTTTATTGATATTGGAGCTCATAGCAAAGACGATGCCCAGAAAATGGTCCAGGTCGGGACGCACGGAACGTTCGATACCGCATTCAGCCAGGAGGGTGATCGGATCTATGGCAAGGCTTTTGACGACAGGATAGGGTGTTATATATTGATCCAGATTATCAAAACGATACAGTGCCCGTGTATGTTTGCATTCACGACCCAGGAAGAGGTCGGTCTTCGAGGTGCGCGGATCGCGGCATACACTGCAGCGCCAAAGGTAGCATTGGCCATCGATACCACCGCCTCAGGTGAGTGGCCTGCCGAGGAGGATATACCGAAGTATCCCGAAATCGGTAAGGGTCCAGTGCTGACCATAGCGGATCGTTCGATCATTGCTGACAGAGAAGTGGTCTCTGTGCTCGAACAGACAGCACAGGACAATAATATTTCCTATCAGTATAAGAAACCGGGTATTGGCGGTACTGATGCGGGCGCAATACATGTCAGCAGGGAAGGGGTACGTGCGGCAGTAGTTCAGACTGCGGCACGATACATACACTCGCCGCTGTCAATTGCTTCGATGCAGGATATTAATGATAATATTTCGTTGGTTAGGGCAACGGTGGAACGCATACACGCTGAAGGAGCCCGATGGAACTAATTAAACACTTATGCAATACCTATGGTCCGGCGGGTCGTGAAGACCGCGTTCGGGATATCATCGAGAAGGAGATCAAGAACTACTGCCAGCATATTGAGGTTGACCGGCTGGGCAATCTCATCGCGCACGTCTCTCCGAAGCCGCGAAAAAAATCAGACGAAAAAATCATGCTGTGCGCTCATATGGATGAGATCGGTCTGATCGTTACCCATGTAGATGAGAGTGGTTTCTGTCGGTTTACGAGTATTGGTGGTGTATTTCCCCAGCGGATCTTATATGAAAGGGTGATATTTGAAAATGATGTTGTCGGTGTTATTGGTGTCGAGACGAAACCAGAAACACCCATACCTCCGCGCATGGATAATATGTTCATCGATATCGGCGCCCGGAGTAAAGATCAGGCACTCAAAATGGTACAGATTGGCGATATTGCTGCTTTTTACCAGCAGCCGCATATCATCGATAATCGCCTCATCGGCAAGGCGCTGGATGATCGACTCGGCTGTTACTGTTTAATTGAGGTGATGAAGTCGATAAAAAAGCCTTCGGATGATCTATATTTCGTGTTCACGGTACAGGAAGAGGTTGGGTGCCGCGGAGCAAAAACGGGGGCATTCAGCATCGGACCAAAATACGCTGTTGCTGTGGATATGACGATCACCGGAGATACTCCCGGGTGTCCGAAAATGGAAATGGCACTCGGAAAAGGCGTTGCCATTAAAATAAAGGATTATGCTTTCATCGCTCACCCGAAGATCAAAGATGCCCTGGTCGACCACGCGAAGGCATTGAAGGTTCCCTTTCAGCTGGAGATTCTTGAGAGAGGAACTACAGATGCGTCCGTCATTCAACTCGCAAAAGAAGGCGTACAGAGCGGGGTCATCAGCATCCCGGGACGCTACATACATTCTGTCAATGAAATGTGCGACCTCGCTGATGTCGAGGGAGCCATCAAGGTCCTGACCAGGGTATGCGAGAAAGGCATAGGATCATGAAGAGAGGGTATTCGGTTATTATAACCGCGACAGATTCGGTGGCGTCAAGGCATATTTTTATTTCACGCATGGGACTCAAGATCATACTTGGCGTGGGGATTCTTCTTGTCATTGCTGCAGTGATCGCGGCTGCCTATTACTCGGTCGTGTACTATCAGGCGCTTCAGTCGGTCATGCTTCGCAGGCGAAATGCCGAGATAGAACAGGAATTCGCGAAACTTCAGGAGATAAAGGATAATCTGGAGATCGTTGAGCAGAATAATCGTAAACTGAAGGTCATGCTGGGGATCGACAAGACGCCGCCATCGGTTAAACCGTATATCGACAGCGTTATCCCGGATTATTCAAATACCATCAATATGATCGTAGAAAAAGAGGAAAATATACCATCGCTACTTCCGACCCTTGGTCAGATATCAAGGAATTACAGCCCTGAACACGAGGGTATCGATATTGCTGCTCCGCGCTTCTCGCCGGTCGTTGCTGCGGCATCTGGTTTTGTCGGTGATGCTGGATGGGACGCGGTGTATGGCAATTATGTCGTCATCGAACACGACGCGAATTATTCGACTTTCTATGGACACCTTCACTCGATAGGTGTCAGACAGGGTGAAAAGATAACCAGCGGTACGGTCGTAGGCACGATCGGCTCGACCGGTCGCTCGACATCCCCGCACTTGCATTATGAAGTACGTTTCCGCGGTGAGCCAGTCGATCCCATGGGTTACCTGCAATTACTAGTACCCTTGTAAGGAGTGAAGATGAAAATACTCATAACCGGCATATCGGGTTTCACCGGAAGTCATCTTGCTGAATATTTTCTTAACAAGGGGCAGGATGAGCTGCACGGGACCATACGGTGGCGTTCCGATCTCCAGAATATCGTACATATACGCCGGAACCTTGTGCTGCATGAATGCGACATCACTGATGCATCAGCTGTGAAGAGCGTTATCCTGCAGGTAAAACCGGATCAGATATTCCATCTGGCGGCACAGAGTTATGTACCTTTTTCCTGGCGTGCTCCGCATCAGACGCTGAGTACCAATATACTCGGTGAGCTGAATCTCTTCGAAGCGCTCCGGCAGACCAAGATGGAATCGCTGGTCCATATTGCGGGGTCGAGCGAAGAGTATGGACTGGTGCATCCCGAAGAGATACCTATCAAGGAGACGAATGCCCTCCGTCCACTGAGTCCGTACGGCGTCAGCAAGGTAGCCCAGGATCTCCTCGGGTACCAGTATTTTAAAAGTTATGGATTACCGATTATCCGCACGAGGGCATTCAATCATGAAGGACCTCGGCGGGGTGAGGTGTTTGTAACCTCCACGTTCTCCAAGCAGATCGTCGAGATAGAGAAGGGCAAAAAGGACCCGGTGATACATGTCGGAAACCTGAATGCTGTCCGAGATTACCTGGATGTTCGTGATGTTGTCAGGGCGTATGCGCTTGCTCTTTCCAAGGGTTCCCCCGGTGAAGTGTATAATATCTGCAGCGGTGAGGGCATAAAGATCGAAGATATGCTCAAGAAACTATTGTCACTCTCACGGGTAGAGGTGAAGATAGAAAAGGATCCTGCCCGGATGAGACCATCAGACGTTGAACTGCTCGTCGGATCATCGGAAAAATTCCGGCAGGCAACCGGTTGGGAACCGGAAATCCCATTCATGCAAACACTACAGGACCTACTGGACTATTGGCGGGCGAGAATATCGTGAAAGTCGTCTTTGTGACAGGGTGCGAGGGTTTTGTCGGGTCATATCTGGTCAAGGCATTGCGTGAATCACTCTACAAGGTCGAGGCGACATGCTATCCCTTACTCCTGCCCAAGGAAGGAACGTGCAAACCACTGGACGTATTGAACCCCGATATGACGAAGGAAGCACTCAAGGAGTCAGAGCCAGATGTAGTATTCCATCTCGCTGCGGTGAGTTCTGTTTCCAAATCGATACGGGATGCGGCATTAACCTACGATACCAATATCATGGGGACCGTGAACCTCCTGGAAGCTGTAAAAGGATTGGAAAAGAAAGTGCGCTTCATATTCATTTCGACGTGTGAGGTGTACGGTGATGGTGGTGGAGATATCACAGAAGATGCACCCATCGTTCTCAATAATCCGTATGCCGTCAGTAAATATGCAGCGGAATTAGTGTGCCGGGATTATGTCAGGCAGGGATTTGATTGCGTTATCCTGAGGGCATTCACGCACACCGGACCAGGACAGGCACGCGGTTTCGTACTGCCCCATATCGCTGCCCAGGTGGCAGAGATCGAGAAAAACAAACGACCGCCACTCGTTGAACTCGGCAATATCGACGTAATGAGGGAGTTCATGAACATCGCGGATGTAATGAGCGCGTACGTGAAGGCCATCGATGTCTGTGAGGCGGGGAGGGTTTACAATGTAGCTTCAGGACAGGGATACAGCATACGTACTGCCGTTGACATATATAAGGAACTGGCAAAGACACCGTTCGAGGTGAAGACACAACCGTCGAAAATCCGTCCGAATGATACTCCTCGACTGATCGGTAATGGAAAGAGGTTCATGGAAGCGACCGGCTGGCAACCACAGTACCGATTTGAAAAGACCATTGAAGATCTTCTTAATTATTGGCGCGCAAAAGTATAGTTTCATCTTTCCCTAGCGCGTTCATTATTATGCAGTATGCATGACCACCGTTCAATGACAATACTGGTTATCAACTGGCAGGATTGGGAGAACCCGTATGCCGGTGGTGCTGAGGTCTATCTGTACGAGATATTTTCCCGCATCGCACGACGCGGGCATCGAATCCTGCTGCTGGCAAGCCGAGCCGAAGGCCAAAAGCGGTATGAGACCCGTGATGGATTTGAAATATACCGTATAGGCAAACGACAAAATTTCAACTTCTATGTGCCGTACGCTCTCCGCTGGCTCCTCAGAAAATATCCGGTCGATGTTGTGATCGACGACCTGAATAAAATACCGTTCTATTCACCACTGTTCACGAAGAAGAAGGTCGTACCGATGATCATGCATCTTTTCCGTGATGCTATTTACCGGGAAGCTGACCCTCTGTCTGCCAGTTATGTATTCCTGACCGAAAGGATCATCCCTGTCTGTTATCCGCACTCAGAATTCATTGCCATTTCGCGGAGCACTGCCGAAGACCTTGAAGCGATCGGTGTCCGCAACAAGATACACATTGTGCACAGCGGGGTTCTGCCGGTGAAATCCGCGAGGAGGTACCGACATCAGAAGAATCTCGTTGTGTACGTGGGTCGCGTCAAAAAATATAAATCGATCGATCATTTCATTGAAGCCCTGGGATTGGTCCGGAAACACAAGAACGTACGTGCGATGATAGTCGGTGACGGCGATGCCCGGCATAATCTTATGGATTATGCTGCCAGACGCAATATTGAAATTACGTTCACCGGTTTTGTCAGCGAACAAGAGAAATGTCGAATATATCAAGAGGCTCGTGTCGTTGTGCAACCATCCATGAAAGAAGGGTGGGGATTGACCACGATAGAGGCGCAATCACTGGGTACACCAGTCGTATGTGCCGATGCACCCGGACTGCGCGAAGCCGTCGTCAACGGTTCCACCGGGTATCTCTATCCGTATGGTGATATCGAAGTCCTGGCCGAACGCATCCTGGTATTACTCGAGGATGATGCGACATGGAAGCGATTTTCCCGTGCCGCCGCCAGGTGGGCTGAGAACTTCTCCTGGGACGGCTCGGCACGAAAACTCGAGAACATACTCGAACAGATAGTCAGCAAACGACCGTAGGGAGGTATCGTGAGATACAGCATAGCAGTGTGTACTATTCTCGTTATTGCTGGTGTGCTCGGTGCAGCTGAAGGGGATTTCGATCGGGGGGAGGCGGCATACGAGCAGGGTGCCTATCGAAGCGCTGAAGTCTTTTTTCAGAATATTTTGAGGGAGGATCCCCATCATGCACATGTGCCCGATGCCATTTTCTATTTGGTGAACATTCACCAATATCGTGGAAACATACCCGCTTTTCTCGCCTGGGCACAGCGTTTCCTCAATGAATGCCCGTACGACAAACGGCGCCAGGACGTATTCACGCGTGTCATTCAGAAACTTATTGAGCGTAGCGCACATACTCTTGCCTGCGAATTCATAGAGCAGTATGATTTTTTCGTGATCGACCAGAAAACGCTCGAGGACATCGGATTTGGACTCCTGCAGCAGAACGAGTTAGAACTCGCTGATAGCGTGTTCGCTCTGTGCGTGCCATCTGACACCATACACATCCTGCGGGCACGCCTCGCCGATACGGATGAAAAGCGACGGCATTATTACGAACTCGTGGGCGGAGCGAAAGGCAGCCTGTACATCATCGAAATGCTGCTTGCCCAGGGCGATACCCTGCAGGCATTCGATATGTTCCGCACCGTCGATCGAGAGAACATCCGCGATGATGTACTCATCAGGTATGCGCCTGTCGCGCTGTTGTACGATAAGGTGTATTTCACTGCTCTCTGTGAACGTCTCGAACAAATGCCAGAGTATCGGCAAAAGGCAGTACTGCTAAAAGCGCTGCTGGATGGGACATTCGACCGGTCGATCATACCGCAAGATTATCACGAATGCTCATTATATGTTGCAGCCATGCAGCAGGATACATTCCAGCAAGAAGCCATTCCAGGATTTCCGGGAGACAGCATAGCACTGGACAGCATACTCGTCATGAAATCACAGTACGGTTCTCATTTTGTGCTGGATTCTTTGCACGCCGAGAGGCTTTTGATGCTGGGCGATACAACCACAGCATCACGCATGATCGCTCCCTATGTAGGATATGTGAATACGTCCAGGTATGCGCGTATCATCCAGGGTATGGAATTATTTAATAAAAATGATTACCGGCGGGCAGCTACCCATTTTATCCTCGCCGAGGTCGAGGAACCACATGTTCGGTTCATGCTGGCACAGGCTCTGACTAGGCTGGGCATGGATGCTGAATACTTGTATGAGGAGGTGCTGCATGTGGCGCAGCCACAGGATACCATACTCAGGGCGGCGGCAACCAGGGAATTGATCGAACGGCAGTATACTCGTGGAGCGTATGACCGGGTGATTGCCTATGATCCCAACATGTTTATGGTGGGTTCAGATGACGCCTGGGTACTCGGGTTGTACACACGCAGTCTAGCACGAATGGGGGAACTGGAGCGGGCCGACATGGTCTATTCGGAATTTATCCAGGACACGTATGACCACGATGTGTTGATGAGTGACTACGGTGAATATCTCATCGAGGCAAAGAATTTTAAAAAAGCCAGGGTCTATTATGACTCGCTCGTCCAAGCAACAGGCAGGTCTCCAATTTTTTTGTATAACTGGGCTCTTGTACCGTTCATGCAGGGTGCTGTGGATACTGCACAGGCACGGTTCACGTTCCTTCTCGAGAACTATCCAGGTTCTGAAGATTATCAGCGGGCTGCGTTCAAGCTTGCGACGATGCTATATCTTGAAGAGCAATTCGATTCTGCTGCAGTTCTTTATGGCACAGCCCGAGAAGATAGTACGCTCGCCCGTGACGCGCTGCGCAATCAACTCATCTGCTACAAGAAATCCGGTTCGTGGTTCAAGGTCGTCAAGACCGGTCAGGAGATACTGGCTGCAGAATTGTACGAAGAGGAACATGAAACGCGATTCGATATCGGGTATGCCTGGCTGCGGGCAGGACGCCCAGAGCGGGCTGTCGAGCATTTGCTGACCGCATCCCGTACTCACCCCTCACCAGAATATTATTACTGGCTTGCAGAGGCTTACCTTGCGAGAGCCGATTTCGGCAACGCATTATATTTCTACCGGATGATAGTCGATGTATTCCCGGGTGATGAGATGTGGACACCCACGGCGTGGTACAAGACCGGCATCGTGCTTGAATTCATGGATGCCGAGGATGAAGCAAAGGCTGTGTACCGTCATATCATTAAAACCCGCGGTGCGGCTGATACCTGGGGCGTTGAAGCCCGACGCCGTATCGAGTACATGGAGCAGTGATATGAAGAAGGGATATTTGAACATGACGCGCATGTCTCTTTTTAAAACATGGGTTGGTATAGTAGGTTTGTGCTTCGTATTCTCATGGTGGATGTCGTGTTGCGGTTATTCGACCAGGTCATTACTGCCCGCACATCTGCAGACCGTGCACATTTCGTTATTCACCAATAAAACCCTGAAGGCAGGACTAGATGAGCTGGCCACGAACCAGGTCATACGTGCATTCGGGAGCGGGAGCAACCTTCGTATTACGGATAAACAGAATGCGGATCTTGTCATCGAAGGGGACGTGTCGGGATTTTCCAAAACCCCGTATACGTACACCAGTGACCAGAACGTGATCGATTATAAGATCGCGATCACATTCAAAGTACGATGTGTTGATGTAGCACGTAACGATATTTTCTGGGAAGGTGCGGTTTCGGAATGGGCAACGTATGCAGCCGATGCCGATGAAGACGGCGCGATCGATGAAGCAATGAAAAAAACTGCCGAACTGCTCGTGGTGACGATCTTAACGAACTGGTGATTCCATGAGACGGCATGCGAGGAGAGGAGTATGAAAAAACGTCTAGTGAGCATCCAGGATCTCTACAGGATGAAATTCCTGAGAGAGATCACCCTATCACCGTGCGGTACCAAAGTTGCCTTTACGGTGGAATGGCTCGATAAGAAAAAAAACAAGTACTATTCTAATCTGTATGTGGTATCGACAAAAGGTACTCTACGGCACTATATACGCGGTAAGAAAGATATTAAACGCCCCCAATGGTCACCGGACGGTGCGTGGATTTCGTTCATCCTGACCGATCCGGACAAGAAGAAACGAAAACAGAATCTCTGGCTCATCCCATCGGACGGCGGCGAGGCATTCGCCCTGACCGACGTTGACGGGATGTTCGGCACGTATGTATGGGCACCGGACAGCAAGGACATCGTCTGTGAGTATATGCATATACAGAAGGACAAAGACAGGGAGCCAGAGCGGGACAAACCACCCCTGTATTATCATCACCGGGAGATGTGGTATAAACTGGACGGCAAGGGCATGTTGCCCGATGAAAAACCCCATATCTGGCGGGTGAATGTACGATCCGGTGCTATGAAGCAGCTCACCTTTGGCGAACACGGCGACGGATCACCGGCCCTGTCAGCCGACGGGAAGTGGATCGTCTTTGTCTCAAACCGTCAGAGTAACTGGCTGAAAAAATTCCTGCACCAGGACCTGTATGTCATACGGATGGATGGGAAAAAAGAGCATAGGATAAAGACACCTGCAGGCCCGAAATCCTCACCTGTTTTTTCACCGGAAGGTTCCTCAATATGCTATGTAGGACGGGAACGACCTGATGAGTGGTTCGGATGGCTCAATGATTACCTGTACCTGGTCGGGCGTGATGGCGGTAAACCCGTGAACCTGACCCGGAGGCTCGATCGGTCGGTCCCCGGATATATAATCGACGACCTCGGTCACTATGCAGAGAACAGGCCCGTGTTTTCCGAGGACGGTAGATTCGTTTATTATATTGTCAGTGATCGCGGAGACAGCAAATTGTTTGCCGTGGATATCGCCAAGCATAAAACCGTCACTCTGTGGGGTGAAGATCGGGTCGTGTATGCGTTTGACCATGACGGCAAGGGTACCTTTGCGATCGCAGCAGCAGATCCTGGTGATACTGGCAACCTGTATCTCATCAAGGAAAAGAAGTGCGCACGGCTTACGAAGTTCAATCAGCAGTATCTAACATCACGGCGGCTGGCTCGACCCGAGGAGTTCACGTTCCGGGGAGATGGAGGAGATATGGTACAGGGCTGGATCCTGAAACCGCCGAATTTCAGAAAAGGAAGGAAGTACCCGCTCATCGTGCAGATACACGGTGGTCCATATGCTGCATACGGCAATTCCCTGTTCCATGAATTCCAGGTCCTGGCGGCAGCCGGGTATGTGGTGTTTTACTCGAACCCGCACGGCAGTATCGGCTACGGCGAGCGCTATGCTCGGGCGCTCCACAATCGATGGGGCATTCCAGACACCAAAGATATATTGAAGGCAGTGAGTCTGCTCAGGAAAAAGACCTATATCGATAAGAAGCGCGTGGGGATCATGGGCGGCAGTTATGGCGGTTATATGACCAACTGGATAATAGGCCACACGAATACGTTCAAAGCCGCCATCACCATGCGCAGTGTCGTGAACATGATATCTTTTTTCAGTAATGATTTCGGCTGGGGCTTCCCGTGGGAGTTCAAGGGCAACTGGTGGGACCGGAATAATTACAGCTTCTACTGGAATATGTCACCGCTAAAATATGTGCAGAATATAAAGACACCGCTGCTTATCATCCACAGTGAACAGGATCACCGATGTCCCATTGGCCAGGCCGAAGAATTATTCGTTGCCCTGAAACTACTGGGTCGGGAGGTCGAGATGGTCCGGTTCCCTGCAGAACCGCACGGTCTATCACGTCATGGGTCTCCGCGGCGCCGAGAAAAGAGACTGGAATTCATTGTGAATTTCATGGACCGGCACTTGAAGAAATGACACGGTGCCCATGCTTCAGTGCTGTAGTGTAAATGGAATACCTGGTTATCCTGGCTGTTGTCTTCATTGGCTATGTCGTGTGGAAATACTGGGCGCTGTTGATCGGTGCCGGATATGATCCAACGCCCATGGATAAAGTGTACAAAATGCTGAACATAGCCCGGACTACAAAGGATGATATCGTGTATGACCTGGGAAGTGGCGACGGCAGGATCGTTATCGCGGCTGCAAAGCACTTCGGTGCACAAGCCCATGGTATCGAGGCCGATCCATTCAGGTTCTTGTTCTCGTGGTGCTGGGTGCTGCTATCGGGTCAGTCAGGACGCGTGCACCTCCATTTCGGGAATTTTCATAAGAAACACATCAGCGATGCGACCGTGGTGACGCTCTTTTTGTACAAAACGGCGAATGAACGATTGAAGGATAAATTGAAAAACGAGTTGAACCCGGGAACACGCATCGTCAGTTATGTTTGGCAATTCGAGGGATGGGACAGGGAGGCGTGCCTGGTCGATGACAGGATATATCTGTATCTGATCAGGTAGCTGCGACCATGTTCTTGATATGAGACCAAATCATCCCAAATCCTGGTCCATAGTATATGCCGGTTTTGTGGTCATCGTGATGCTGGTAACCGTTTGGTCTGTCGGTCTTGATCGTCCATGCTATCACGATGAGTGTCATTTCGTCGAAACAGTCGAGTTGTTCGTTCGGGATATGGGACTGTCGACGTTCCAAACGTATAATGAGATGTCAACACCCCTGCCCTTTATACTGTACGCGCTCTGGGGCAGGATTTTTGGTTTTCATTTGCACGTACTCCGTCTGTTCTCACTGCTCGTCGCAGTGATAACCTATGCGCTATTATACCGATTGCTGAACGAGGTAATCGGCAGCAAGAGCATTGTGTTCGCGAGTGCTGCTTTTATGATTCTGAATCCCTATATGATAGGTCTGAGCATTTTTGTGTATACGGATATGCTCACGCTTCTCTTTGTCATCATGTCATGCTTCGCACTACTCCATAGGAAACCGGTTCTGTTGTTCGTTTCGCTTGCCGGAGCGCTTCTCTGCCGCCAGTTCACGCTCTTTTTGATCGTTGCGATGTTCATTTTTTTTATGCTTGTTCTTTCCAGAAAAAGGGACAGGAGCGTTCTCGCTATGATAGCTGCCTGCGCAGGTGCCATTGTACCATACGCCGCGCTCATTGTATTGTGGCGAGGCTTGATCCCGGACAATGCGGTGCGGACCGTGTATCTGGATGCAGGACTCTCCTATAATCCCAGTCATCTCATCTTGTACATGGCCATGTTCTGTGTGTATCTGTTGCCTTTTGTAATAGTGAACTGGCGGCTGTACCGGGAGCTGCGGGTGTTGGTCGCGAGTTTCGTTCTCGCCTGGGGCTACTGGCTTTTCCCTGTCTCCGCCTCACCGTATACGGTTATGATAGATAGACACACTACCGGCTTTTTCCATCGTGCTTTGAAGAACATGCTAATCAACGATTTGCTGGTGCATACCGTCTATTTCCTGCTTTTCATGGCGGCGCTCCCGATCATATGGTGTATCGTACGTGACCTTTACTGGAGAATACACCGTAACAATATCGATCTATGCCTATTTCTCGATCTGTCTATCATATGTTACCTCATCATCATGCCCTTTGCCTACATGGCGTGGGAGAAATATTTCCTTTTGATACTGCCATTTGGTATTCTGCGTTTCCTTCTCATGGCATTCCCGGCTGGTTCACGAGCCTCACAAACTGCGCAAGGAGGCTGTGCTTGACGTGGACCCTATGAGCACTATAATACACATGCCGTGAAAGTCGATATATCGATCGTAATCGTCAACTATAATGTCAAGGCATTCCTCGAACAATGCCTGATGGCGATACAGCGAGCAGTGCGGGATTTCACGGTGGAGATATTCGTTGTCGACAATGCGTCGGTAGACGGAAGCCAAGCCATGGTCAAGAAGAAATTCCCCCACGTCCGTTTGATCGAGAACCGCAAGAATGTCGGATTTTCCAAAGCGAACAATCTTGCCTTACGTCAGATCCGGGGTCGACATGTACTACTGCTCAATCCCGATACCCTGATTCAGGAGGATACCCTGACGGTCCTGAGAGCGTATCTCGATGCGCATGCCGATGTCGGAGCAGCGGGAGTGAAACTCATCAATCCCGATGGCAGTTTTCAGATCGGGAGCAGGCGCGGTCTACCTACACCGTGGGTCGCGTTCTCACGCATCATCGGGTTGAGCAGGGTGTTCCCGAAGAGCCGAATATTCGGACGGTACAACATGACGTACCTCGATCCAGATACGGAGGCTGACGTTGATGTGCTGACGGGGTCCTTGATGTATGTACGCAGAGAAGTGCTCGAAGAGATCGGCTATTTTGACGAAGATTACTTCATGTACGGAGAGGATGTCGATCTCTGTTACCGGATCAAACAGGCTGGCTCGCGTATTGTATACATACCGAAAACTCAGGCAATACATTACAAGGGCGAAAGTACGAAAAAGGGCGAGATGTCCTTCGTGACGCATTTCTACAACGCGATGCTCATATTTTCGCGCAAGCACTTCAACAACCGGTATTCATTGTTCCTCCGCCTGCTCTTAACTATTGGTATCTTCAGTCGGGCGGCGGTTTCCTATCTGTGGCGGATGTTGAAGTATATCGCGGCACCCGGGTTGGACCTTGCTGTTATTGTCCTTTCGATTTATGTCGCAATCATTCTATGGCTGCCCGGAATCGCGCTGGAACGTTTTCGGGTGGTCCTGCCCATATACACCTTTATCTGGCTGGTATGCCTCTATTTTGCCGGAGCATATCACAAGAAACGACGCTATCGGCTGAAGCCGATACTCGGCAGCAGCATTACCGGATTATTGATCAATTCGACATTCACATATTTTTTCAAGCAGTTTGCCTATTCACGGGTCGTCGTGCTCATATCCTTCGTCCTCATCACGCTGAGCCTCAGTCTCTGGCGTTTCCTGTATCGGTTCATCGGCCCCATGGCAAAAAAAGGACCGCTCGCCAGGGTCAGACGGGCAGTTATCATCGGAGCTGGCAAAGAAGGTAAACGCATACTGAAGAAACTGCAGAAGCGTCCTGACATGCAATACGAGGTGTGTGGTTTTGTCGATTTCGATGAAAAGAGTATCGGCAAGGCGGTCGACGGCGCTGAAGTCCTGGCTTCCATCGATAATATACGGGAAGTGATCCGTGTGGAAAAGATCAATGATGTTATCTTCTCGTCTGACAGGCTTACCAATGCTCAGATTCTGGAGACGATCGTGCGCGCGCAGGCGAGTGGTGTGAATTTCAGAATAGTACCGCACGAACTCGAATACATCGTTGCGAAATCATCCGTCGATGATATAGAGGGTATACCGCTACTCGATATTGCTGGAGTTGCCGACCCGCTCGATCTTATGTTCAAGCGCATATTCGATATTTTTATTTCCGCAGTCGTCGTCGTGTTGACCTCACCGCTCCTGCTCGTTAATGTGCTGGCAGGCGGTAGGCTGAAGAAGAGGCTGATAATCGGACAGGGGGGCAAACCCGTCCAGATGAGTATCTTCGATGGCGGTATTACGTTATTCAGACATATACCGCTGTATTTTTCGATCTTCACCGGCACATTGAGCCTGGTCGGGTCAGAGATCCAGGAGTATACTACGAACGAAGAACATGCAACATACAAACCCGGTTTGACCGGTCTGGTCCAGTTGAAATCCCGGGAAAAGCAAAAGGCACTCACCCGTGAAGAAAAGGATTACTATAATCTGTATTATGTAAAAAACCAGTCACTGATTACCGATCTCCAGATCTTCTTGAGATCACTATGGTAACCGGCCATGGGTCAAATCCATTTACCATTATTTATTAAAAGGTTTCCAGCGGGTCGACATCGATCTCCAGGGCACAGCCTTTAGCCCTGTGTGAGAGCAAAAATCTGAGCCGGCTATGCCGGTATGTCCTTGCCACTTTCAGCAAGATGAATACGCGGTGGTATTTCCTGACCCGGTAGTATAATGACCGGTTCGGTCCGAAGATCTGCACGCCGGACAGGGGTCTGAGTTTGGCGGCGATCGAACGAGCCTCGCGCCAAACCGAGTCTTCATTAGTTCCCTTGATACGGAGGAGTATCAACCTGGAGAAGGGGGGGAAGCGCAGTTCCCTGCGCACCGGTACTTCTTCTGCATAGAATTTTGGATAATCCTGCAGCTGGCTGCACATGATCGCATACTGGTCAGGGTGATAGGTTTGTATGAGTACAGTACCCGGTCTTTCACCGCGTCCCGAACGTCCGGCGACCTGGGTGATGAGCTGAAAGGTCCGTTCGCTGCTCCTGAAATCCGGGAGATGGAGCATGAGATCAGCATTGACTACACCAACGAGTGTCACACCCGGGAAGTGGAATCCTTTTGTCACAAGCTGGGTGCCGAGCAGTACGCAGGCTTCACCTTGTTGGAAAGCGGAGAGTACGGTTTCTGTTCTCCCTTTTTTCCTGGCAATATCGCGGTCGAGGCGCACGACCGCTGCCGTGGGATTGACTCGCTGGACGATGCGTGTGGCGATCTCCTCGATCCGCTGGGTTCCGGCACCACGGTACAGGAGTGTCGTCCGTGAACACTGGGGGCATATCGATATTTTTTCGCGTTTGTACTTACAGATGTGGCACGAAAGACTTGCCCGTCTTTTCTGTTCCGGTTTGTGATAGACCAACGGCAGGCCACAATACGGACATTTGGCGACAAAACCGCAGGATGGGCACATGAGGTGCGGTGCGAATCCTCGGCGGTTCAAAAACAGTATCACCTGTTCGTTTCTTTCGACCACCTCCTGGATCGAACGCTCCAAGCGGGGGGATAGGTACCCCTTTTCTTTTCTCAGGTCGATCATCTGGATGCCCGGTAGTGCCTTAGCGTCGATACGCTGGTCAAGCGTATGGAGGCGGTATTTACCGGCCATTGCATTGTGATACGACTCGATCTGCGGTGTCGCACTTCCGAGCACGGCAACGATGTTCTCCAGCCGCGCGCGCATCACGGCGACATCCCGGGCATGGTAGCGCGGTGCCCGTTCGTGTTCTTTGTACGAGTGATCATGTTCTTCATCGACGATTACCAGTTCCAGTCCGGGGACCGGAATGAAGACAGCCGAGCGGGGTCCGATAATGACATCGTATTCACCGCGTTTGATCGCATACCAGACGTTTCTGCGCTGCGTTTGGTTGAGCGATGAGTGTATGGTGATAACCCTTCCTGAGAACCTCTCCTTGAATCGGTCGAAAAGGAGTGGGGTCATAGATATTTCAGGGACGAGTACGAGCACCCGACCTCCCCGTGCCAGGACATTATCCGTGCACTGGAGATACACCTCGGTCTTTCCGCTCCCGGTTATGCCGTACAGAAGAAAAGTCCCATATGTTCGCTGCTTCAGTGCTGCCTGGATGTCCTGTATCGCGGCTGCCTGAGCAGGGTTGGGGATCAGGGGTTCTCGCACCACGAGCGGTTCGGCACGCTGCAGGGTAGGTTCATGTCGCCTGAGTATTTTCTGGGGGATGGCAAGCCGGAGTACTTCACCCATGTGCGCAAGATAGTAATCGGCGATCCACGAATACAACTGGATGAGCGGCGAAGGAAGGAATTGATGCTCGATAATATCGTGGATTTTCTTGATATGCTTCACCTTGCGTGAAGAATATGTTCGTATGACGATCCCGTATTTTTCCGCATCGCGAAGCGGGACCTGGACGAGATCGCCGACGCCTACCGTATCCGGTGCATCGTATGTAAGCATATCGAATCTTGTCTTCGGGATTGCGACGTCAATCTTCACCATGCAATTATAGTAACGAGATAATGAAAGTCAATGAAACCGCCGCCGTGCTCCCGGAAATAATGGCACAGCAGGGTGACAAGAAATGTTATTTGGAAACTACCTTCAAGAATTTATGTTTGCCGGCTCTGACGATGACCGGTTTCGTGAGCCTTACGACATGATTGATATCGGATACACAGACACCATCTATATCAATGGCACCTTCCCGGATTTTTCTCTTTGCTTCACCGCGTGACTTCATGAGACCGGTGACGACGAGCAGGTCGACGACAGAGAGCTCGGCTGCATCGATCATGTGTGTTTTTATGTCCATGGGCATTTGTTTCTTCGTGAATACTTTCTCGAAATCAGCTGCTGCTCGTTCGGCACTTGAGGGCGAATGGTACAGTCGGACAATCGCCTTGGCGAGTTCGAATTTAATATCCCTGGGATTGACCGTACCTGCTTCCAGAGCACTACGGTACTCTTCAATCGTATGTGCGTACAGGTCGGTCGTCAGCTCGAAATATTTTATGATCAGGTTGTCTGGTATCGACATGATCTTCCCAAACATAGCCCCAGCCGGTTCTGTAATGCCGATGTAATTTCCGTAACTCTTGCTCATTTTACGCACGCCATCGGTTCCTTCTAGAATGGGAAGCATCATCACGACCTGAGGTTCCATCTTGAATTCGCGCATCAATTCCCGGCCTACGAGCAAGTTGAATTTTTGATCGGTCCCGCCAAGTTCTACATCTGCTTCCACGGAAACCGAATCGTAGCCCTGACACAAAGGGTACATGATCTCGTGCATGTACACCGGTTGCCCTGCTTTCATACGCTGGTCGAAATCATCACGTTCCAGGATGCGGGCGACCGTGTATTTTGCCGCGAGTTCGATGAAGTCATACATTGTGAGAGCGCCAAGCCATGTACTGTTGTAGGTGAAGGTGGTTTTGTCTTTGTCGAGAATCATGAAGATCTGCTTTTTGTATTGTTCCATGTTTTTTTCGACCTGTTCTTTCGTCAATTTCGGTCGTGTTTTAGAGACACCGGAGGGATCACCGATCATGCCGGTGAAATCACCGACGATGATGACCGCTGTATGACCGAGCTCCTGGAACTGGCGGAGTTTACGCAGCACGACACTGAAACCGAGGTGGATCTCGGGTCCTGACGGGTCTATCCCGAGTTTAATGCGCAGTTGTTTCTTTTTTTTGAGTTTTTTGAGCAGTTCTTCTTCGGATATGATCTCAGCAGTCATGCTCTTGATTATTTCCATCTGTTTTTTCGGATCCAGTGCCATCTATCGATTCCTCCTTCTGGTGCCGTGGTTAGGCAAAGGTATGTTGTTTATTATAACAAAAAATAGGTATGACGTCAATCATAGAACCTGTCCTATATGCGCCCTCTCAGTATTGAGTTCACTACATAACGCTGCGCGATCACAAGATATCTATGCATCATATCCTGATACCCGCTGGGCAGGGGTGCACGAAAGGTTTCTTCTCGAGCATGTTCCGGTACGTATGTCTGCAGAGCCCATTTTCCAGCGCCCTGTATTGCTTTGCCGATGGCATGTATCCCGTCTGTATCAATTATGCCGGGCACGCACGTGGTCCTGAATTCGTACTCGACTGTGCCCGTCATGAGCAGATCGATGGATTCCCGTACGGTATCGATCGGTGCGGACATACCGGCTGCGAGGGCATAACGCTCATCGAGTGGCGCCTTGATATCCATGGCGACGTAGTCGACGAGCTCTTGCATGATAAGGGATCTCAACGCATCGGGAAGGGTACCGTTCGTATCGCACTTCACCAGCATACCGAGATGTTTAATGCGCTGGCAGAGGGTGATGGTCTCGGACAGACAGACGAGTGGTTCGCCACCGGTGAGCACGATACCATCGAGCCACGTTTCCTTGTCCGCGATGATGCGTTCGATGGAATTCCAGGGGATGATATCGTGTGCCCCGGGGTCACTGAGTAACCGCCAGTTCTGGCAGTACGGGCAATTGAGATTGCACGTATCGCAAAATAGGACCATCGTGATCTTACCATCCCAGTCAATGAGTGATGTCTCTATTAATGCCCGTATCATCACGTCGCTCAATAGAAAAGATGTGTTACGCTATGTGAGATACTCATCGACCTCCTTTTTGAGGATTTCCACGAGTACCGGGATCTTTTCTTTGACCGGTTGTGTACACTCTTCGGTGAACGATTCGTTGTCCGCTATTTCGATGGTAAACAGCTCGATCTGGTGAGGCATATCATAGCCGAACCGGGCGCCCATTTTCAGAGCAGTGAGGAAACTGATCCCATGACTGAGGGAAACGGACGATGGTACATCGCTCGAATCGACGGTCGTCCGGAAAATATCCCCGGGCGTTCCTTCTGCCGTCTTTATGGAATCGACGATGATGATCCTCTCGTATCCGAGAATCTCATCGAGCATGGTGAGGCCATCGATACTTCCGGACCGTATCGTCACGCGGGGATCGCTGAGGATATTCTTCAGCTGCTCGGCGATTTTAATACCAACCGCATCATCGCACCGATACGGATTGCCGAGTCCATAGATGATGATCTTTTGTTTCGCATTCATGGTTCAACGTACATACACAGAGAGGCACCTGGTTGCGGGTGCCTCTCATATTTTTTCGTTCGTTCTCTGAGAGAACGTACTACGTGTTCCTGACGGAAGTTATCAGTTTTCGGTCGGCATCCAGTATATCTATCTGAAGGGGTACACGTCCGTCAACGGTGTGGGTAGCGCATGCAAAACACGGGTCATAGGCACGGAATGCCATTTCGACCATGTTGAGCAAGCCGTCATCTACCTTACCGCCTTTGATCAGACCTCGTGCCGCCTTTTCGATCGACATATTAATGGCTGCTGAGTTGTTCACGGTGGCAACGATCAGGTTTGCTCTATGCAGCCGTCCATTTTCATCGGTCTCATAATGGTGGAAGAGGGTACCACGCGGCGCTTCGATGACGCCGATACCTTCTTTGGGAACCTGGAAATCCATGTTGCGCACGTTCGGGTCGAGGATTTCGGGATCGTTGATGAGCTGGACCATTGCTTCTGCTGCCTGAAGTGCCTCGATGAGCCGTGCCCAGTGCGTTGCGAGCGTGTGGTGTACGGGTTTGCCGCCAAGGGTTTCATAGAATCTTTCGTACTGCTGTTGGGCAAGTGGGGTTGCCATACCGTCTGACGCATTGAGCCGGCCGAGCGGCGCTACCCGGTACACACCGCTGTCCTTACCATCGACGAAGCCCTTCCAGCCGACATTTTTCAGGTAAGGGAACTTAATGTACGTCCACGACTCGACACCTTCTGCAATGTGATTCAGATACTCATGAACCTTGAACTTGGCGAATTCCTTTCCATCCGGATCGACTACGCGTATCCAGCCATCGTAGAAATTGACCTTGTTGTTGTCATCAACCAGTCCCATGTAATAGGTGTTGTGGGTGTATATCCCTCCGACGATAAGATCGACATATGCTTTGTTTTTCAGGACGATATCCTCGAACACCTGCAGGCTGAACTTGGCGAACTCGACAGAATCTTCGGCAGTCTTCTTGAACTCGGCGTGCATCTCTTTGGGCATTGCCTTGCTGACGCCACCGGGCAGGCAGTGAACCGGATGGACCACCCTGCCACCCATTGTCTGGATGATGTTCCGTGCGCGTTTACGGATGTCTATGACCTTTTTGCCGATCTCGACGCCGACCTTACCGATGACCCCGACAACATTACGCTGTGCCTTTGGTGCATCCGGACCGACCACGAAGTCCGGACCGCCGAGGAAATAGAAATGGAGATTATGGTCCTCGAACATGAAGGTATTATAGATAAATTCCCGTATCTTTTGTGCGGCAGGCGGTGGTTTGACACCGTACAGATCATCGAGCGCCTTGCCGGAAACGGTATGATGGGTCGTTGGACAAACACCGCAGATCGTTTCGGTTATACGTGGCATTTCTTCAGCAAGACGCCCTACGGCAAACCGTTCATAACCGCGGAGTTCGGGGATCTGGAGACAGGCATGCGCGACATCGCCTTTATCATCGAGGAATATTTCTATCTTGCCGTGACCCTCGAGGCGGGTAATAGGATCGATCTTTATTTCTTTGTACATGATTAAACCCCCTGTTTCCTTTTCAGTATCGAACTCGGTAATGAGTACATGTAGAACAATCCGATCGGATCAATGACACTTTCTGCTATTTTTTCAATTTCCTTTTCATCGTCGACGTCGATGATCGATGCAAGGCTCGAGAGGAACTTCGCTCCCATGTCCTTGACCTCTTTGGTAGGGCCAAAACAACCACGACACGGCATGTTGGCATTGATACACCGTTCGCCGCAGCCGCCTCTCGTTGCCGGTCCCAGACAGATGATGCCTTCGGCGAGAAAGCACTTTTCAGGATCGGCGATCACATGTGATATTCTCTTAATATCCTTTATAGCAAGCGTATCGGGTTTTGATTTGTTCCGCTCGCAGGTCTCGCAGAGCGCTTTATCAACGGTCAATACAGAGCCTTTGGGGGGTAGTTTGCCTTCGAGTATGGCGGTCACGGCCTGCATGATCAGTTCGGGTGGAGGTGCGCAGCCCGGCAGGTAATAATCTACCTCGATCGTCTGGTCCAAGGTCTTCACCGTATCGAAGAATTCCGGGAGAGTGAGTTTGCCGTATGGTGTATCGGTTGTTGTCTGCGGGTATATACCCTTGGGGTTCTGTGTTGAACGGGTAAGTTTGTACGCGGTTTCGAAGATCTCCTTCTTGTTCGCGATGTTGGCGAGACCGGGAATGCCCCCGAGGTGTGCGCAGGCACCAAATGGGATGACCAGCTGAGACTTTTTCCGCAGGAGTTTTACCATTTCTTCCTGTTCTTCGGTCCTGACGGCACCATTAATGAAACTGACTGCGATGGATTTATCCTCCATCGCTTCGACATCGGCTCGTTTGAAGTCCATAGCAACCGGCCAGAGCCTGATGTCAACAGCATCAACAACTTTCAAAATATCTTCAGCGAGATCAACAACTGCTTCTTCGCATCCACCGCATGAGGCGCACCAGTAAAATGCGACTAATGGCTTTGCCATTTATTTCCTCCTTTCAAAGGAACCTATCAACCGTCGTCGAGAGATGACGGGCAGGAAATAATACGAACTGTTTATTTTTATGGGAACGTACATAGCAACGTGATACATCATTACTTATTCATCTCCTTGACAATACTAGCAAATTTACGTGCTTCATCCTTGCCGATCCACTCCAGTCTTACTGAATTCTTGTTGAACCCGAGGAGATCGAGATTGATCCGTAAAATCTGTTCCCGTGCCTTTGCCCGGAAGTTGCCTCGAGCATAGTGACAGGCGTTGGGGTAGCATCCACCGATCAGCACTCCTTTGGCACCATTTTGCAGTGCATCCATCACATGTGAAATGTCGACGGCACCGCTACACGGTACCCGGATTATCCTGACGTTTTGTGGATACGCAACCCTGTCATATGCCGCCCGGTCTGTGGCATTATACGCAGACCACTTACACAAAAGCGCGAGAATATCGCCCTGCCTGACGAGTGCACGGATGTGACTGCTCAAAGCCGCCGGATTGAACCCTTCTAATTGACTGGCGTACGAAGGGCACGTTATCGCACAGATGCCGCAGCCCATACACAGTGTTTCGTCGACATGTATCTTGTCTTCGACGATCGATATGGCGCCGTACGGGCATGTACCGATGCACATACGGCATACACTGCAGAGATCTTCGTTGACAACTGCGTTCGGCTGCTGCATTTCGATCTTGTCCTGATGGAACAAATTCACGACGGAAAAGGCTGCCTTACGCGCATCGATCAGAGCATCCCGTACGCCGGCCGGGAAGGTCGCTGCACCAGCAGTAAAGATACCCCTCGGCAGTTCCATATTACCGAGACTTGCGTTTTCAAAGAGTATGGGGAAATCATGCTCTAAACGCACGCCGAGTTTATTGAACGTTTGCGTATCAGGCGTGAAGCCGGAACTCAATACCACGGTGTCTGCTTCGATCTCGAGCAGTTCGTTGGTGTAGAGATCCTCTGTCCGGACCACGAGATTGCCATTTCTTTGGAAAACCTCTGACGGTTTTCCTTTGATAAAGGACACGCCGCGTTCACGCAGGGTATTGTACAAATATTCAAACGTACCGCTGCTCCGCATATCCATGGCAGCGATATATACCTGTACGTCGGGGAAACGGTCGACTACCAGCTTGGCTTCTTTCAGTCCGAGAAAACAGCATATCTTCGAGCAATAGAGAAGATGTTTGCTGTCACGGGAACCTGCACAATAGATGAACACTATCTTTTTTGGATTGAGCCTGCCGGATGTGACCGCACGTTCGAATTCTAGCGTCGTCATGACACCATCGAGTCTTTTATAGCCATATTCCTCTACTCGGGCAACATCGTACCAGGCAAGACCGGTCGCGACGACAATTGCACCTGCCTGTATTTCTTTATCGATACCTTTTTCATCGAGCGAGATTTTACCCTCACATACCTTGACGCATTCGCCGCAGCGCGTACACGTATCGAAATCGATGGCATATATATCAGGGTAGGTCGGTTCGTAGTAAATCGCCTTCCGCATCTTGCCGGCATCATCGACCTCGACCGGACACACATCAGCACACTTGCCGCAATTGGTACACTCGATCACACCGCGCGGATGGGTGTGGAGGGAAACCGTATAATTGCCAACCGTGCCGGTGACACCGGTTACTTCAGCATTGGTATAAATACGGCTCGTGTCGTTCTGGAGCATGTTACCGATCTGGGGCATGAGGGTGTGGCCATAGGGCGTGCCCTCGGGATAGAGCCGGTCGAGCTGTGCGACGGTACCACCGAGGAATGGTTTTTGTTCAATCATAGTGACCGTAATGCCATTGCGCGCCAGTTGAGACGTTACTTCAATACCGGCAATACCTCCTCCGATTACGATCACCTCTTTGTGTTTAATGGGAAAGACCCTGGTGGTAACCGGTGTTACGTGCTCCAATTTTGCCACGGCAGCGGTTATAAGATCCCACGCTTTTTCAATCCCGTGCCCGGGTAGAACAACGTGTTCGTGCAGATTGACGTACTCGGCGGTCGCGTGTGGAAAGAGACCTTCCATTACGGTCGGGCTGCAGCCGGCGATGACGACTTTTTCATCGGGTTTAATCTGGAACTTCTTCTTGCAGAGATCATCATGCTGTTCGAGGATAACATTCGGACCGAGGTCTTTTTTCGGTAACTGTATCTTACCCTTGCATGTGCAGACTAATACTCTCACGATTCACCCCCTACTTTTGCCAGGAGAGCGGTTGGTCGTACTCTGTTGAAACGGAAACCGACCGCGTTTTTGTCCAGCCCGAAGCTCAGACCGAGCAGCTGCGGGTAATAGAGTACCGGCAGGTTGTATTGTGTTTCGAATTTTTCTTCAGCCTTACGCTGATTGTCTTCATACATGACCGTACAAAAAGGGCAAATGGAAATGAGGGCATCGGCAGCCTCTGTCTTTGCGATCTGTAGTTTGTGATTCGCCATGGTGACCGCAAGTGCCTCGTCTACACCGAGTACCGAACCACCGCAGCACATTTTTTTGTCGGGGTATTTTACGGATGTTGCTCCGGTTGCCGTGACCAGTTCGTCAAAGGTGTGCGGGACTTCTGGATCGTCGAATCCATAGAGATATGACGGTCTCATGTAGTGACATCCGTAGTGGGCGATGACGTTCAGGGCTGAGAGCGGTTTCTTTACGGCGGCTTTGATTTTTGCGATACCGATATCCTCGTAGAGCATTCTCACATAATGTTTAACCGTTACATCATGAGGGAACGCAAACCCCAGTTCCTTGCATTTTCTGTAGAAGGAATTGTTCTGCAGTTCGAGCTGAGCATCTGAAAGCATGGCAGTACAGGAATTGCAGAGCGTTATAATATTGAGGTTCAAGGCGCTGGCAATCGAGATGTTGCGTGCCGCAATGAGTAGCGACGTCTCGGCATCGACCGCCTTCATCGGGAAGCCGCAACATGATGCGCCTGACATTTCCTCGAATTCTATGCCGAGAGCGTGAGCGGTATTTCGTGCACTCAGTTCGTAATGTTGTGCCCGAACGGGTACTGTGCAGCCTAAAAAAAGTGCATATTTCATCGCTTCACCACCTTTTCAATACCAGTGTACTCGAGTATTTTCACGACCTCGGGGATGGTCTTATCGATGGGTGGTAATCCAAGTTTCTGTCGCTTTTTTAGGTCGAAATCCTCGACCTCGTACAATCGTCCCAATTTCTTGAGGAGATCGAACTGGACTTTATACCCTTCGGGGCAGAATCCGTTTTCGACCGCATAGTTCTTAATGGCATTGATAAGCTCGGCGACCGGGATGCCCTGGGGACAGCGCTCTGTGCATGCATGACAGTGAGCACAGAACCACAGAAACGGTGATGACAGCACCTGTTCTTTCAGTCCGAGCAAGGTAAGCCTGATGATTTTTCGGGGATTGTAACGTTCATCAAAGTATCGTACAGGGCAGCTTGCAGCACAGTCACTGCAGCCAAAACATTTGAGGAGCTGTTCTCCGCCTTCGTGTTTTATTATTTCCCATTTAAAATTCACATCGGCATTCTTTAAATCTATCATGATGCTC
This sequence comes from Caldifarciminota bacterium, assembly GCA_020341755.1. GTDB lineage: Bacteria > Hydrothermota > Tepidihabitantia > SM23-42 > SM23-42. Next base: position 1,813,591 of record CP070834.1, read on the forward strand.
CTTTGATTTGAGTTCTATCAAAAAATCATATAATCTGGTGCACGGATGAATCCACATCGCACCGTCTCCAACGAGACGGTACCTATGCAACATGCCCATATATCATGTTTAACAGACGGAGTATTATAATGATAACATGGGTCATGTCAATACTCATGACTGTGGCAGCGCGTAATGGCGTCCCGAGGTATCTCGAGGGAACGCTGGGCGTCTGTGCGGCTTATTTTTTTGCTTCGATCACCGTTTTTGTAATATCGGTCGGGTCTACACCTGGTGACTGGATTTGATGCTCGGTGTAGATCTTCTCGATCGCTGAGAGCACGGTCGCTCGGTCAAAGTCCTTATTTTTCAATGCTTTTTCCAGTTCCTGGAGTGCATGTTTTGGGAAGAGATTAAAATCACCGGATACGACGATGTCCTTCAAGGTTTTTTTGTTCTCGACCTCTTCAGCCGTTCTGATAAGCCCACCTCGAGCCTTGTACAGACCGTACAGGATATCGATACCCTGTTTGATCGTCACCCCTTCTGGTATGCGCGGTGTCTTTTTAAAGAGGAACTCATCCGACATAAATTGGCTCTGGAGTTCACGCATCTTCTTGATCGTGGCCGTGTCCAGTTCCACGGGCTCGAGGTTCCCGGTCAACCGTTCGAATTCTTCGATGAGTATTCTCCTAATATCTTCACGCGGGGGGATCGTGCCCAGCTCACGCTTGATCGTGGTCAGATTTTCCTCCATGGATTTATAGATCTTATCGCGGAATTTCTCATCAGGTACCTTCAGCACCCGGCTCATGGTGACGTAGTCGAAATCAAGGAGTATCCCACCGACAAATACCATCGAATCAGCGATGTCACCTCCACCTTCACCAGCGATCTTTTTCCCGGCATCCGTGATGATGTCGTTTTCTTCACGGAATGACGCCTCGATTCCGATCCGACGATAGGTGTTCACGGGCGGCTGTGACATGAGTTCGAAGATCTTCTTTATGTTGGTAGGGAATCTGTCGTTGGATTTGTGCCAGATCATCTGATAGAATATCTGATTACCGTCGAGGTACGTTGCCCCGCCGCCGACCTCTCTGCGCATGACCGATATGCCGGCTTTCTTGCAGTACTCAAGATCGATTTCTTTTTGTGCATCCTGGAAATATCCAACACTTGCAAGCGGAGTTTGGGGCGAGACGATGACGAGTCCTTCGTAACCGAGACGTGCCAGGACGTGGAAAATAAGCATTGAATCCTGATCCTGAAGTCTGTCTAGTTTTATGACATTCATGTTCTGTCTCCTCCAGGGAATATCTTGCCTGGATTTAAAATACCTTTTTTATCGAAGGCCATTTTTATCCTTTTCATGAGTTCGATCTGCTCACTGCTCACGGCCAGGCTCAAGAATCCTATTTTGGATAAGCCAACGCCATGTTCTGCAGTGATGGTGCCGCCGAGAGATACGGTGATTTCATAAATCTCTTTGCGCAGCTTCATGATGGTCGCCTGGTCAGGATGTTCGTGTTTTCTCGCGGCGATATCAGCATGGATATTACCGTCGCCCAGATGTCCGAATGCGTAGAGGCATGCATCGTATGACTGGACATGTGTCTTCAACCGTGTGATGAGCCGAGGGATCTTGTCTTTCGGTACTACCAGGTCCTCGCGTGCGATGGGAGATGTTTCGGCTTTCAGAGCGTCGCTCATTTTTTTGCGTGCTTCCCAGATGCGTATCTTGTCTTTAGATGTTTCTCCGACATACACATCGAGCGCCCCGCATCTCAAGGCGATCTCACCGGTTGTATCGTACTGCTGACGTATGCGTTCGTGTTCATCGCCGTCCAGTTCCACGATGATATGGGTCCCCGCCTCATAATGCGGGAGTGTACGTCCAAGGTACTTCTGGACGAGCCGGTAGGCTTCGCCGTCCATGAATTCTATTGCTGCCGGTGATATACCCTGGCGCAGGACCTGCAGGGTGAATTCCGATGCATCCTCGATAGACATGAATGGAATGAGGAGAGCCACGATGTAGCGGGGTCGGGAAAGAACCCTTACCGTCACTTCGGTTATGACTGCCAGGGTTCCTTCGCTGCCGACGATCAGATCGATGATGTCGTAGCCGGTCACATTCTTCAACAGTTTGCCACCGTATTTCTGTACAGTACCATCTGCGAGCACGACCTCAATGCCAACCACATAGTTCTTCGTCACCCCGTATTTCATCGCACGCGGTCCGCCGGCGCATTCAGCGACGTTTCCGCCTATCATACAGGAATCGCTGCTGACCGGATCGGGCGGGAAGAACAAGCCGTGGCGGGCAAGTTCTTTATCGAACTGCTCGGTTATCACACCAGGTTCGACGACCGCCATGAAGTTCTTTTCGTCTATTTCCTTAATTCTGTCCATCAGTTCCAGGCTGAGGACGATACCGCCCCTGAGCGGCACAGCACCACCGGAGAGACTGGTTCCACCGCATCTCGGAGTTACCGGTATGACATGCTCATGGGCAAGTTCCATGATGCGGGAAACCTCATCTGTTGAGACGGGCTTCACTACAACCTCAGGCAGCGTGTGATAGAGCGGAGTTTCGTCATGGGCGTAATTCTCGAGCGTATCTTTGTCGACTATGACACGCGATGGTTCCAGAATCTTCTTCAATGACTCAATGATAGGTGCGGTCACCGGATGGAATTTCATGGATGCATAGTATATGTATTGTGGCGGTGTTTTCAAGACCTTCAAAAAAAGGGGAATCTATGGCGTGATTTTGTATTTTTTTATCTTGTACCGCAGTACACGTTCCGAGACTCCGAGATCGACGGCTGCTTTGGATTTATTGCCGCCGTTTTTCTTGAGCGCTTCGGTTATCATCTGTTTTTCAATCGTGCTGACCGTTTCCTCGAGACCACCGACTGGGGGTCCTGTGGTCTTCGAGAATAACACAACCGGGATATCATCGATCGATATCTGCTCCCGACGTGCAAAAACGATCGCACGTTCGATGATATTCTCAAGTTCCCGTATATTACCGGGAAAATTGTACTTCATGAGATACTTCATGGCTTCTGCAGTTATACCCTTGATCTTTTTTCGATTTTTTTCGGCATGGGTCCTGATGAAGTGATCGATCAGGAGGGGGATATCCTCTTTCCGTTCCCGCAGCGGCGGGACGTGTATCTGTATGACATTCAGACGATAGTACAGATCCTCCCTGAAGGTTCCCTGCTTCACCGCTTCTTCCAGTATTTTGTTGGTTGCGCAGATCAACCTTGTATCTACCGGTAACTCTTCATTCGAGCCGAGCCTCACGATGCGTTTTTCCTGTATGATCCTCAGTAGTTTTATCTGTATAGACTGTGGCAATTCGCCGATCTCGTCAAGAAAGAGCGTTCCCCGGGTAGCAAATTCGAATTTACCAATTCTGCGTTTTTCGGCACCGGTGAATGCACCGCGTTCATGACCGAAAAGTTCAGCTTCGATGAGGGTTTCCGGGAGCGCGGCGAGATGAGCCGTTACGAAATTCTGTTGCCTTCGGTTCGATAGATGATGGATAGCCCCGGCTACGAGTTCTTTACCGGTTCCACTCTCACCCGTAATGAGAACGTTCGCATCACTCTTGGCGGCACGCAGGACAAAAGACATGACCTGCTCCATCCGTGATGAGGTATAGATTATCTTATCATAACGATATTTCTCTTCAAGGGACTTTCTGAGTTCGATGTTTTCTCTTTTGAGCTCCATGGTCTCGACGGCTTTGCCGATAATGACCATCAGTTCCTCCGTGCTGACCGGTTTTGTGAGATAGTGGAACGCTCCCTGTTTCATGGCTTTCACGGCATCGGTAACGTTCGCATATGCCGTCATGATGATCACCGGGATGATGGGGTTGGTCGTTTTCAACCGCTCTAATATTTCCAGGCCGTTCATGTCCGGCAGACGCTGGTCGAGCAGGACACAATCGTAATCGCGCTCACCGAACGCCTTGATCGCCTGCTTTCCGGTATCCACCGTGTCAACAGAATATCGGTCTTTCTCGAGAATCTTTTTCAGAAGCACCCTCTGGCTGCGTTCGTCTTCAACGATCAATATGCGTATGCTGTTCATGATGATGCGAGCCGAATCTGAAAGACGGTATGCTTGTTCACCAAAACCGTTATCGACCCGTCATGTAGCTCGATGATTTTTTTCACGAGATACAGACCAAGACCGCTTTGATCTTTAGATGAATAGAATGGTTCGAAGATTTTCTTCTGATCTTCCGGGGTGATCCCCTTGCCGTCATCGATAATTTCAATATACGCGTGGGTCCCCTTTTTACTCGTCACAATCTGGATGTGGCTGGCCTGTGCTTCGATGCTGTTCTTTATTAAATTCGTGAATACGGTAATGAACAGGGGTCGGTTGCCGAAGACGTGGAGCCCTGTATCGATGTGTTTTTCTATCTCGACACGCTGCTGGTGGGCGGCATGTTTGAGCAAGCTCACACTTTCGTCGATGAGGTCTGTTATAAGCAAGCGCTCTTTTTCTGATTCGATGAAACCGGATAATTTAAGAGAATCCATGACTGCCTTCATTCTGTCGATTTCAGCAGTGAGTATCTGCCTGTTCTCCTCATCGATTTCCTGCGCCATGAGCGAAAGAGTGTGGAGCGAGTTACGGAATTCATGGGCAAAGCCGGCTGATAGAGCACCGATTTCTTTCAGGATACCTATTTCTTTATCCTTTTTCAACTTGTAGCGTTCAAAAAGGACGAGACTCACGACAAGGCCAACTTCGAGCAAAACGAAGATGATGACCACGACGACCAGGAAGGTCCTGCTCGTCGAAGTGATATTTTCCAGAGACCTCATGGAGAACCCGGCAATAATGAGATTTTCTGACATGTCCCTTTCTATATGGAGTATCTGACCATCCGGAGTATCGACGATATGGACACCTGTTCCTTTGATAGGCAAGTAACTCTGATATAATGAGCTGTACACAATGGGTCGTTGGTCGCGGTCGAGAACGGAAAAGTAGAGCAAATCCGAAGTGAGAATGAGCGAGTCCAACAACTGGTTAAGCCGTATAGCGCTCAGCCCCCGCGCTTCTGTTAATATCAAGACTTCGTAATCTCCGACGATCGAATTCACGAGATAGAACGGGCGGTCGTTGATCTGGACCAGTGTATGTGTATTCTGATGCTGGAGGTTTTGATCATAGAACTCGATGATCTCGCGTTCTTTTTCGGGGAACCCCGTTGCACTCCGCGTACGCTGAGTAGAGAAGAGCCATATTCCGCGTATCGTTTCGTCGAGATAGGTGGCAATGTTCTCAGATTGTGTTGCCAGCAGGTGTGCATGAGAGCGTGATCGTTCAATCTCCTGCAGTTCAAGTTTTTTTTCACTTTCGAGATTATAATGAACAATATACGAAAGCAGAAAATAGGTATTCTCGTGACCGCGACGGTACATCCGTTCTATATGCCAGTTGGTGACATTTACCACGGCAAATATGAAGACCATGACAAAGAAGATGACAGCGATGAGCAGATAGTATGTCTTCTTCATCTTCGGTTAGATTATCATGCTACGTCTACCAGAAAAGAAATTGTAGTGAAAGGTCGATCGTATTTTTATCGTATGTAAATGCTCCGAGTGTTGAGGAGTTGGTCAGATACGAATAAGCGACACTGACCACGGTAGTGCGGTCGATAGTATGGGTCAGCGTCGCCTGCCCGGTGAATCCTTCGTCCTCACGGTCCATGTTATCCATTTCAAAGAAACGTTTGTTGAACAATCCTGCACTCAGGTTGAGCCGCGAGCGGTGTGTCATAAAGATCTTTGTGCATTCGATCGTGGCGTCCATTATTTGCTCGAGGTTCTCTCTTTCAAAAAATGGATCGTCCGCATAGGTGAGTGTCGTGATGTGGGAAGTCGGTTCACTATGACGGAGGTATGAACCAGAGACGGTCATGGAGAAATCGATCGTAAGCGGCAGATCGATACTGACAGAACCGCCATAGAACGGGAGTGACTGTTCATCGTACATTCTGATGCCGCCGCGCACTAACGGAGTGAGGAAAAAGTAGGGCATGGGGATGCTCAGAGATGTTCTAATATGCGCCTGCTGATAATCCGTGAGACTGTCATTGCGATAATCGGTATAAATGCCTTGCAGGTCAGCCGTCAAGAAATATCTTTTTGCTACATAAAACGAAATGCTGTCACCGATAGAATATTCGTTCATGCGATATATATCATAGTCGGACGTGAGTAACAGGTAGGCATCAATATACATGGTATTCTTATTCCCGACACCAGGGAGGAAGATGTGTTTCAGGAGGGCGATGTCATTTCCGAAAAAAAGATTATTTCGGTCGAGCCCAATCACACTGATCGCTCCATCGTAGGTTAATGTCACAAAGCCCTGAAATTGTATGAAAGGATCGACCGTGAGGGTTGCACCTTGGTCTTTGATGTTCAGGAACTGGAGGTTATCGGTGGCGTTGAACGCAAGTGTTAGTCCAGCTGAGTGGTCAGAAAAGAGCACAAGAGGGAGGAGAAGCAGAGCCCCTCCGCTGAATATCCCCTTGATGCTAATTCTGACTTTTGCCACGACCTTCTTTATCGTCCTGACAGCACGGTGGTAAATTCTGTTTCTTATTATAGTATTCGCCTTTTCCACACCAATCAGGGAATCCTTGTCGGTTCCTGAGCGCAATCTCGATATTGGTGCGCAGCACCCGCATTTCCCGCGCAAGGAAAATGACCTGTCCGTCAGATACGACTTCTGATCCGCGGAGTTCGATCGCGTCGCCAAGACGCACGCGGCTTTGTAGGTACCACTCCGGTGCGAGCTGAACCCTGATCACGGAACCATCCTCTTTCCGGACCTTGGATTCAATGATATTGGTGTGTTTGTCAATGTATATGTCCTCAATAGTTCCACTCAACTGCGTCTCTTTCAACGGGTTATAGAACTGATTTATCGATTGCAAACGTGTTCTCAACCAGAGTGGTTCGAGGTTTTCATTCCTGAGTTCATACCGCACATTATTACGCGTCATTTCACGGGCAACAAGATAACTATCACCATCAATCTCACCATTGACCGTAAGTTCATCACCGGGTGCAATATCCTCGTCTAGATACCATGATGGACAGAGATGGACCGTGAGTGTGGCCCGGTTCTGGAGCCGGAGTTGTACCCGCATCATATCGGCGTTGCTCACAGGATCTGATATTTCATCGACACTGATGACATCACCACTGATTTCGATGTCATCGGCATATACTATACTAAGAACTACTAACAACGAAATTACCATCGATAATAATCTCATCCTAACCTCCTTAGTATAGTATAATCGCAATATGCATGCCAAACAAAAACACCGTAATCTGGTAACTTTCTCACGATATCGTTCGACAAACCTGTATGATTCGACAGAATTGTCGAATGTGTATCCTTCAAGATCCTTTATCTATATAGAGTATATACCAAACCGGTCTGTTGTCAAGACCGGTCAAGATGAGAGCCCATGATTATTCAGCAGCCTGGGTAGAAGGACATCCGCATTTCCGAAACCAGAGGTGGAACATGGTCACTTGATTTATACGGCGTTTAATGCTATAATGGGAAGCAATTATGACCTGCAGGAGAAATATGATATCACAGAACCAGGGACCATATAGTGGCAGGATGAGTAGAGACGCACAATGAGCATTTTTTCAGTGATACAGACAATGCTTGCACCGGCGGTCATGATATCCTGCTGTGGTCTCTTGTTACTGTCTCTGACCCCGAAACTGAGCCGGGTACTCGACCGTATCCGTCTGTTGAACCAGGAGATGATCGGCATAGCGAAAACATCCGAGTTGGGCGATCCTGAACACCACCGTATCGGAAGCATAGAGGATCAAATTCGCATGCTCGTATACCGGGCCCAACTATTAAAGACTTCTAGCGGCCTGACACTGCTTGGGATACTTTTTTTTGTCATTGCGTCGGCATTCATAGGAATGACCTTTATCATAACCGCACGGATCGGATTCATAACCCTGGTTTCGTTCTTGATCGGGATGATCTGTGTGCTTGTTGGGGTCGGTTGCGCATACTGGGAAACACATATATCGCATTTCACCATTAAGAATGAAATAAAAACCTCGGCCGATATCGTTATGATGCTGTTGAAAAAACGGGATTGACCGGGTGTGGGGAAAATGCACGAGTGGTGGTTTGGTGCGTGATGTATGTACAGAGTGTATAAGGAGGATTGCATGGGAAAAATATTGATGATCATACCTTTGGCGGTTATGGCGGTTGAACCGGTCCTGGTGGGTCAATCCATGACGACCGCTGAACCGACTGAAATAATGTCTCCGGGAGGTGAATACTCCCTATCCTTTGAGTACGGTAGGGGTAATACCGAATATGTCACGATCGAACGGTTCACCGTCAGGACCAAGACCGATGCTTTGGTCTATGAAAAGACACAAACCAAACATACACTGCTGGATATTTCCGATAATGGGATCGTGGTCGGGATCGACTACGATGGTCCCGTTTCAGGGAAAGCCCGCCTTCATTTCTATGATGCTAAGGGACAGGAGGTAGGGACGGCACTCATCGGATTCCTGTTGGAAAGAATGTTTTCACATGGCGGTTCTGTATACTGCGTTAATGACGGCACAGAAGGTGTACGGGTGTTCAGAAGCGATGGCATTGAACTGTATCGTCTGAGTACATGCAATAAAATCGCGGTCTCTCCGGACGGCAGTTGCATCGCGGTCGCACGCGACGATGGTATCCATGTGTACGAAAACGGCGAGAGGACCAATACGTTCATCTTGACATCTCCTTTTGTGCGGCAGATGAAGTTTTCGCAGGATAATAACCTGTTCGGCTTCATCACGAGCAAGACGTTCACCATGTATGATCTCTCAGAGCACACTCACCTGTTCGAGTATGAGGCTCAGCCAGGAGATCGCTATTTTATTTCATTCGATATCTTACACGACAATAGCGGTTTTGTATGTGGTCTTGATGTGGATGGAGGCAGAGGGATTCCCGATCGTCATACGAAGGGGTATCTCTACGTAATCGATGATCATGGAACACTCCTGTGGCAGGATGAGATGCAGTATGACAAATGGAATATCCACGTGCCCTCCGTTCAGGTGGAGAGTGAAAACGAGTTTACGGTCTCGACCATCGATCAGGTATATTACTATGAATATTAGAGGAGGCATCATGACACGCGTATTTATGCTCTTATTGACGATTTATGTTGTACTGGGATTCTCTCAGATCTCATGGCCCCATCCACCTCAGGATAGTGTTCATCCGATCGGGAACTCGTGGGGGAATTTCCAGGACTATGGTGGGGGACCATATCTACACAACGGTCAGGATATTATGACCACACCATTGTGTCCGGTAACGGTGATCAAGGATGGGTACGTGAAACGTGTCTGGCAGAGCGGTCAACTCTATACCGGTATCTCGGTCGCTGATTCGGCTGGAGCTGCTTTTTGCGAGGGTTATATGTACTATCACGTAGATCCCGCAACCGTCCAGGTCACCGAAGGCGACAGTGTATACGTGGGCGATACGATCGCACAGATCGTGACATGGCCGACCGCGAACTTTCATCATAATCATTTTTCGAAGAACCATAATTCCGGGACATACTGGAATAGCTATGGTGCGTTCTTCCTGAATCCGCTGACCGAATTCGTGCCGGATGATGACTCCACGGCACCGATCTTCAGCGATGCGGTGGCCAACGACATCTTTGCCATATGTACGAACAACACGAGTACATACCTGGATCCTGATAGTGTGTACGGTGACGTCGATATCATCTGTCGGGTCGAGGACAGGATCAATCATCCCACCTGGTGGGTCGCTGTCTATAGGCTCGAATATACGATCTACGATACCACCGGGACCATTGTTGTACCGTTATCGCTTGGGATTCAGTTCTCGGATAGTATCGAATCGTACTACGGTACACAGGTGACTACAGCCTACAAGGATGATGCCACGTGCAATAGTAATTGTGATTATAACAATAATCAGCGCCGCTACTATTTTATCGTGACGAACACAGATGGTGACAGTCTGATCGAGGCGACCGATATACAGGGGTCGTGGCAAACGGGCAGCGTTATCAACGGCCCCTACTGGATTAAGATCATTGCCTCCGATGAATACGGCAATGCCGTTGCCGAGAGCATGCTGGTTTGGGTCAAGAATCCGACCGGTATTCATGAACAGGATGTTCACACAGATAGGTGGATCAGGGGCATGCAAGTCTTTCCCAATCCCTCAAACGGCAGGACATACGTGCACTTTGCCGGTGGTGTCGGACACGATATTTCTGTAACTGTTTACAACGCAGCCGGCACCCTGGTACGTTCGTTCAGGGATATGATCCGCAGTGAGGTTCCGGTCACGCTGGTATGGCAAGGCAAAGATGACCAGGGCAGACAGGTTCCTGCTGGAGTCTATTTTGTGGAAGCCCGGGATGGAGTGACGGCAAGCAGGACCAAACTGATTATTGTGCAGTAAACCATGGCGGCAGGCAGGATCAGCCGCTATGACGTATCGGTGATTAGTCGATGATGGCACGGATGTCATTCATAGTGCGTGCTGTCGCAGTCATGTTTGCATGCTGTATCGGGATTGCCCAGATAGGCCGACCGCACGCCAAGAAGATTATCGGGCACGCACGGTTTCAGGATAGCATTCCGGTATACGATTATGCTATCGTGAACACCTATCCCCATGATCCTGCGGCATTCACACAAGGGTTGATATACCACAACGGTTACCTGTATGAAGGCACCGGTCTCTACGGTGCCTCGTCGTTAAGAAAGGTGGAACTGGCCACCGGTGCGGTTATCAAGATATTTCACCTGCCGCAGATGTATTTTGGGGAAGGCATAACCATGTACCGCGATACCATCCTCCAGCTCACCTGGCGCGAGCATATTGGTTTCGTATACGAGGAGCACGATGTGTTCCAGGTCGTTGACAGTTTCTCGTATCCGACCGAGGGGTGGGGGCTGACGCACAATGATACGTTCCTTATTATGAGCGATGGAACCCCAACACTGTATTTCCTCGATCCGGTGACCTATGATGAGGTGTACACCATCGAAGTGACTGTAAACGGAGCACCCCTCATGAATATAAATGAACTGGAATTCATCCAGGGCATGGTGTACGCGAATATCTGGTTCCATGATTCAGTAGCGATCATCGATCCAAGTAATGGCATGACCGTGGGCTGGGTGAACCTCAAAGGCATTCTCGGTGATAGTGACGGAGCGACGCAGAACGTGCTCAACGGCATTGCATTCGATCCGCACGATGCACGTCTGTTCGTGACCGGGAAATTATGGCCCGAACTTTTCGAAATAGAGATCGAGCCAGTGGATTACCCGCCCGCCATCATCAGAACTATCCCGTCCTCGCCGTGTAGCGTCTGTGTCGATGATTTTCTGACACTCATCGTTGATGCCCATGATCCAGATGTCGAGGATACGATGAGCTACACATGGAGTGTCAACGGGATCGTCGATTCGACATTTACCGATTCATTTTTCGTGTATGCGGCACGATGGGTTACGGTCGATACGGTCACGGTTACGGTGACCGATGGGGATTTCTTCCGGAGTGTATCATGGCAGGTATGCGCAGTGCCGTGGTATTTCACGACAGTTGACTGGCACCGATTCGTGACCTTTGAAGTATTGGGTTATCCGAATCCATGCCGGGATCGCTGCCAGGTTGTTTTTCAGTTCAGCCAGACCGCGGCATGTTCTCTTCAAAATATAGATATGTCTGTATCCCTGTATAGTGCATCGGGAAGGATTTTGCAGCGTATCGGGGATTACCGGCTCGATCCCGGAGTACGCAGTTTCCCGTGGGATTTCTCTGACCTTGCGGGGGGGATTTATTTCCTGGAATGCTGCACGCAGCAGTACCGGGACGTTCTAAAATTGGTTGTACTGGGGGAATAACTGCATTGACCGTGCCGTGTGTTATGCACTTATAAAATTTGTCTTCCGTACTTGACGCGTAGTGCATACCGGGTTACTCGATTCCGCTTCTGATGCTCACGGGCGAATAGGTACCCAATTGACAGGACATCGCCAGTGCATAACATTGTGGCATACCTGAGTAAACAAAGGAGGCATGATGAGTGCAAAAACGACACCCTCACATCACGGCGTTAAGGGAGAGCAGAATGGGCGATACCCGAATGCGACAATGAAGCTGCTCATGGAACGGGCGAGCTGCAGGAATTTTTCTAAACGTCCAGTAAGCCGCACAGTACTCTCACGGATTCTTGAAGCGGGTACTCACGCACCGACCGGCGGCAATCTCCAGCCTTATTCTATCATAAAGATCGAGTCCACGAGGAAACGGGCAAAACTTGCCAAGATGTGCGGGCAGTCGTTCATGGCAAAGGCTCCGGTGCATCTTCTATTCTGCATCGATTATCATCGGCTGCAACGATGGGCAGAGATCGAGATCGCGCCTTTTTCGGCAACGAGCAGTTTCCGGCATTTCTGGATAGCGTTCCAGGATACCATCATCTCGGCGCAGAATATCTGCACCGCCGCCGACTCGCTGGGACTGGGTTCTGTATATATAGGAACGATAATGGAATTCATCCCGGAGACGCGGGTAATGTTCAAATTACCGAAAGGAGTTTTACCCGTGGTATTGCTGTGTCTGGGTTACCCGGCGATAAAACTACTCGTACGACGTAAACTCGGGGTAGAGGCGGTCGTGCATGACGAACGCTATCGCGAGATGAGCGACCGCACGCTGCAGAAGGTATTCCAAAAGAAGTACCCAAATGTCAGGTTAGAGGTGACCAGAGACCGTCTGACGAGAATACGAACGGTATGCAGCAGGGTGCACGGCAGTGCCTTTGCCAAGAAATGTATAGAGACCATCAAGCAGAACGGTTATATCAATATGGTACAACGGTACTTCGGACTGCACTATGTTGCCGACCTCATGCCGACCGATAATGAAGTATTCATCCGGACGATAAAGAGATCTGGATTCACGTGGTTCGAAAAATACAGACCGAAGAAGAAGCGCTCATAGTCAGCAGGATTCGACCGGCATGAACCCGGATAGTGCTGTTGTCAGGTGTGAACAACACCTGCGGGATTGGTTCACGAGGGATAAGGAATCTATCATGAAAATTATCGACGGTCTCGATATCGGCTGGGGTGGTGTTCAGCGATGGGCAACATCACGCATGCCCGAGATCGCTGGTTTACATCTGGATTTTGCGTGCGGGTACGGAACGTTCACAGCCCAGCTGGGCTGGCGTTTTCCCGACATACATCTCGTGGGCTTGAACATCGATTATTCCGGTCCTCACGCGTGTATCAAATCCCTGCTGGACGAAGCCGGGGTCGTTGCGACACTAGTCCAGTCCGATGCGCAATACATGCCGTTCAAAGATGAAACGTTCAGATCGGTTAGCTGTTTTCTAGGACTGCAGGATATCAAGATAGGATTCGGCGAGACGGGTGTTGCAAAGTCAGTACGCGAAGCCGTGCGCGTACTGCGGTACCGTGGTGTAATGGTGCTCATCGATGAGTTTCCGTTCAGTGATTTCCAGAAGATACTGGATGAGTTGCCGGTGATCGAGGTCGAACGGGCCGAAAGACGGATCGACGTACGGTGGGAACGGGGTATTGCCGAACGGGCGATTGCATTATATGCTGAAGGCTGGGTCGCCCAGCACCGGGGACACTGCGACCGGCGACTCTATGATGAAAAATTCACTGAGATGAAATATGATATGGAGGATCAGTTGCGGGAACAAGGCTACTACGTACCGTTCGGACCGATTCGTATGATAATCGTTGAGAAGCGAGAGCAGACTGCTGCAGTACTGCGTCAGTAGATAGGTGAGAAGGATTCATAAGGAGGATACATGGCGCGTGTGAAGATATTATTCCCCGGTACGTGTTTGTTTTCAACCGAAATACCGGTGCGGATAACCGATATCAATTACGGAGGACATCTTGGCAATGATTCAGTGCTCTCTGTGGTTCACGAGGCGAGGGTGCAATGCCTGCGGCAATTCGGATTCACGGAAGCAGATATTGACGGTGTCGGTATTATTATGACCGATGCGGTTATCGTATACCGGCATGAGAGTTTCTACGGAGATGTTCTTCGTATCGATGTCGCAGTGCAGGATTTGACTCGGACCGGTTGCGATTTCGTGTTTCGATTGACGGATAAGAAATCCGGGAAGGAGATTGCCCTGGCAAAAACCGGCGTTGTTTTCTTCGATTATGAAGAACGGAAGGTGATGGCGGTTCCGACCGCCTTCGTCGAGATCGTAAAAAAGTAACGTACCAGTTTTCAACATAAGGGAGGAGTATATGCGTAGATACACGATGAGACCTTTTCGTAAGCATGTCGCCATTGCGGTCGATGGCGGTGGCATCAAAGGGGTTATGGTGACACGTGCCCTGTCTATCCTCGAGGATTATATAGGCAAACCGGTGAGTGATGTATTCCGGCTTGCGGCAGGGACTTCTACGGGATCGATTATTTCTGCCGCGATCGGAGCGGGCATGAGTGCGGCAAAGATGCATGCATTATACTGCGAGCTGGGCAGTAATGTATTCAGGAAGGGCTTAAGAAGTAGGCTCTGGCTTTTATGTAAATACCGTTATCCGCATGGTCCTTTGAGGCGCGCTTTGAACCCATATTTAGGCAGTTTCACAATGGGGGCATTCTGGGATCGCCAGAGGGGGACCGACGTCGTTATCACCTTATTCGATCTTGTGCAGAACCGTACACGTTTTGTGAAATCATGGAAGAGAAAATACAAGACCTGGCCGGCAGTACACGCAGTTCTCGGGTCGTGTTCCATACCGACCTATTTCCCGCCGGTCGCGGGACGGTATGTCGATGGTGGCGTTGGGTCCTATGCTAATCCCTGTTATATTGCTGCCTACGAACTGCTCTACTGCCTTAACTGGAAACCGTCAGAGACGACCTTGATCAGCCTCGGCACGGGACGCAATCCCCATACGTTACGACCGGGTGATGCGAATCGCTTCATGGCTTGGCAGTGGCTCGGACCCATACTCGGTGCATTTCTGAAATCGGCTGATGACCAGCAGGTGAGGCTCGTGGAGACGTTTTTTAAAAAACTTGATTTTCGTCGTTTTCAAATAGATTTCGATGAACCCATTGAAGCAGATGATGCAAGCAAGATACCTGTCCTAACCGCATTCGGCGATGCACTCGGCAGGAAGATTCTCCGAAATGAAACGGACTGGGCGGTCGGTATTACTGCAAAGCGTGCGCGATTGTAATACGGATATTGACAGATACGCACGTTCATATACAATTCTTTGACGGCGACGTCAGAAGACCAGCACAAAAGAAGGGAGTAGCAGAGGAGGTCAAGTGTTTCAGTCGGTGATTGTGTGTCCGGTGATGTGCACAAATACCTTGCTATTATTCGAAAGCGTATTTCCGGAGTATGTGTATGCAGCTTAAGGGTGTCGATTTCCTCGTCACATTCCGCTGTCCATCGGTGTGCAAGCACTGCAGCTACAAAGCTGGATTCCACAGGACCGGTTTCATTCATGTTGCTCACGTAACCACCTGGTTGCGCGCAATACATGAACGGCATCAGTTGGAGATCGTGACGATACACGGTGGCGAGCCTTTTCTGTACATGGATATCGTAAAACACATCGTGAACGAAGCAAGGCTTTTAAATATACCAAAGATTCATATCATCACGAACGGGTATTGGGCGAAAGAAGATCGCGGCACAGAGAAAAAATTGCAGGGATTGAAACAGATGGGTCTTACAGGTATTACCGTAAGCATCGATGCCTTTCACCAGGAGTACGTACCGATCGAACATGCCAAACGGGCGATTCAGTGGTCATGTGCACTGGGATTCGAGACTGTTGCAGTTGACAGTTATTATCTCGGTTCTGAGAAAGATGATAATCATTATAACGCGGAGACCGAACGAATACTGATGGACCTGCAGACAATCGGCGGTGTTCATTTTTCGAAGTACACGCTGCGGCTCGAGGGCCGTGGAGCCGATACATTATCGTCCTATCTCAAACCGCAACACGAAATTCCCTCTGGAAGTTGTCCATTCCGGTTCTGGCTCGGGGGTGATTTCTCGAACCCGGAGACAGTTGAAATCGATCATGCAGGGAATGTCACCCTGTGCCCGGGTTTGAGTATTGGTAATGCACGCGATGAAACGCTGACCGATATCCTCGACCGCTATGATATGCGAACACACCCGGTCATCTCGTTACTCAAAGAGACAGGTCCGATTGGTCTCTACGAACTGGCAAAGAGAAAAGGCTATGACGGTACACAGGCGTTCGTCGATGAATGCCATCTGTGTTACACTATGCGTAAGTACTTGAAACCGTACTACACGCGGTTCCTTTCGCCATCAGCATGTTACTGATCAAGATACTTTTCTTCGGTAAACATAGCAGGAAGGAAATTCATCACCTGCTCTTCTTTGTACTGATGCTGTTTACGGGATACGCTGAGGGTGATGATGCCGGAGTCGATGCGATTCTCGAAGGCATACATTCATGGTATTCATCCCAGTTAGCGGAAATACCGAACATGATGTACCTGGCCAAGTCTGTATACCGAGAGTTGAATAAAGAGGGTGAAATAGTGGAAGAGATCATCGCCCTGCGCAGAATTCATACGCAT
Organism: Caldifarciminota bacterium; assembly: GCA_020341755.1. Taxonomy (GTDB): domain Bacteria; phylum Hydrothermota; class Tepidihabitantia; order SM23-42; family SM23-42. The sequence goes on from CP070834.1 coordinate 1,830,337, forward strand.
GACAGTGATCAGGAACGAGAACAGTATATCGCCATGAACAAAAACGGATATGATCTGGATGAACAAGAGATGAAATCAGAGATACAACGATGGCAAAAAATGGGAAAGCGTCGAGGAAGTACAAAGATGCCGTTCGACCCTGCATGGGAGGAAGCATATAACTTCATCCTTGCGGGTACCGACACGCTGGATAGCAGAAGCGTGTGGCGCATTGTGTTCGAGGCAAAAAAGGATGCAGACGAGTATATCGATGGTACTGCATATGTACGGCAGGATAATTTTCATATTCTGAGATTGGAAGCGACGTCGTCGAAATTACCGTCGGTGATAAAGAAAATGGATCGGGTATACACCTATACAGATATTAACGGATACGTTTTACCCGCAGCCTTTGAGATGGAATTACATGTGAAAGTGAAATTCATAATAACCTTTGCCGATAAGCATATTGTAATCGAAGACCATTACTCGGATTACCGTTTCGATACAGGTGAAGGGGATTCGTTGCTCTGGGAATAACAGCCATGAGAAATCGTTATACTACGCTCCGGGTCGTGTTCAATCTTATCGGTTCCCTGCTTGTTATCTTGAGTATTTTTTTCTTATTACCGATCGCTGTAGCGATACTGTCGGGTGAACTGAATGAGTCCTATCTGACCGTGGCCGCGTTCGTCGTTCCGAGTTCTTTGTGCATGGTGCTCGGTATTGTATGCCGCAGCCTGCTGCGTCCAGGTAATCCGACCAGTCTTCAGGCAATGTTGATCTGCAGTCTGGCTTGGATACTGTTTTCCGCATTCGGCGCACTGCCTTTTGTCATCGCGCTGAATGTACCGATCCTGGATGGTTTTTTTGAGGCAATGAGTGGTTTTACGACTACCGGTATTACGATGCTCAGCGGCCTCGACGCTATGCCGAAGAGCATACTGTTCTGGCGCAGTCTGACCCAATGGATAGGCGGACTCGGGATTCTCACTTTTTTTCTCGCGGTTACATACCGGGGTGGAGGCGCACACGCGCTTTTCGGAGCTGAAAGTCACAAGATCGGCATGGAGCGTCCTGTACCCGGACTGGCAAATACCTTGAAAATACTCTGGCTGATATATACCAGTTTCACGACAGTGATCATAGGTCTGCTCGTCCTCGCCGGCATGTCGCTCTTTGACAGTGTATGTCACAGTTTCACCGCTCTGTCGACCGGTGGATTCTCGCCCCATGATGCCAGTATCGCCTATTACCAGATATCCAGCTATCCGTATTTCCGAGCGATCGAATACATACTGGTTCTCGGTATGCTCATGGGCGGAATGAATTTTCTGGTACATCACCGGGTCTTTAGACGCGATATCAAGGCTCTTTTTGACACGACAGAGATGAGATATTGGTGGTCCTTGATAGTTATTTTCTTCCTCATCATTTTAGTCGAACGATATATGCATGTACTACCGGTTGTGCAAATGTCGGTGAACCATGGTGGTTTCTGGCAGCAATTAGAAGCCGCGATTCGGACAGTGATCTTTCAAGTCGTCGCAATCATTACAACGACCGGTTTTAGTACTGAAGATATCGGAAGTCCGTTTTTCGGACACGTAGCTCGTCAGCTCTTCCTCGTGATGATGGTGATCGGGGGTTGTGTCGGCTCGACCGGAGGAGGTTTGAAAGTCTTTCGAATCACTATTCTCACGAAACTCATCAAACGCGAATTATACCGGCTGCGCGTGCCCCGACGTGCACTGTCCGATATCATTATCGATGGCAAACTTCTTGATACAAGTGAAGTGTATCGTGTCGGCAGTCTGTTCTTCGCATGGATCGTGCTGCTGATTATCGGCGGTGCGGTCACTGCCCTGCTGTCTCACTACGGTCCGCTCGAGTCTGCTTCCGGGATGTTCAGCGCCCTGGGTAATATTGGTCCTTGTTATATTCCCGTGAATGGGATGGCGTCACTTAATCCGGTCATTAAAATTGTCTACATTCTCGGTATGCTCGCAGGACGTCTTGAGATACTGCCCGTACTCCTGTTGTTCAGCATGCGGGCGTGGCGTTCATGATCTTTCCAGAAGGAGGTTTGACATGTATGTGATTGTTGCTGGTGCAGGTATCATAGGATTGCAGATAACCAAGATGCTCGTTGAGAACAAACATGATGTGGTGGTCATTGATAGGGATGCAGATGTGTGTGAAGCGGTCTATGCCGAGACTGGGGCCCTGACCGTTCATGGTAATGCTACCGATATTCATGTCCTTGAAAAAGCCGGGGCAGTAAAGGCTGATGCCATTGTATGCCTTATGCACAACGCTGCGGATAATATTGCTTGTGCCCTTCTGGCAAAAAGTCTGGGCATACCCAACATCGTGATGCGGCTCAGGAGTCCCCGTTACGAAGAGGCATATCATCTTGCGGGAGCGACGAGCATTGTACGCATGGCGGACCTCCTGGTGAATCAGATAATCATGGAGATAGAACAACCGAAGGTTCGAAGGATAATGACGTTGGGCGGTGGCGAGGCTGATATTTACGCGGCACGAATTCCAGAACGAGCGCACTGTGCTGGCATGGCAATAAAGGATATAGCGCAGAAAAGAAATTTCCCAAAAGAGTGTCTTGTTATCGGTATTTACCGTGAGAAAGGTGATTTTCTCATTCCCAGAGGAAACACCACGGTCGGAGAGGGCGATACGGTATTCCTGCTCTCAAAAAGCCAGTATATCAAGAAGGCAACCGATTACCTGTCGAAAACGAAATAGTCGCCGACCGCTGTCAAAGCGGCGAAGACATATGCTCACACAGAGTCAGTCAGGAGGTGAACGTGTTGGTCAATGATGACCTTCGATACGTCGTGAAAACCACTGCCCGTACGTATGACACGATCGCTCCTGAGTACTGCCGAAAGACCCGGCAACAGAGATTTCTGGACTGGGAAAGGGGATATATTGAACGGCTCTTTTTCTCGATCAGACAGCCAGCACCGCGTTTACTCGATGTCGGTTGTGGTGACGGCAGACACTGCAGGATCATCGAAGAATTGGGCGGCAGCGCGATCGGCATCGATCGTTCACGGAAGATGATCGCCGAGGCACGGACATACTATGCCCGTGGTCATTACGTTATCATGGATATGTGTGCTCTCGCGTTCCGCAGCGCATGGTTTGACGGCATCTGGGCAAGCGGCAGCATATACCACGTACCGAAAAGTACCGTGGGACAGGTTGTCCAGGGTTTTAAACGTATAGTGAAACGTCACGGAGTCATTGCCGTCAGTTTTAAACTCGGAAGCGGAGAAGGTCTGGAGGAAAATCCCAGAAGCTATAGAGGCTCCCCACGGTTTTTTGCCTACTATACCAAAAATGAAATGGAGGATGTATTCTCGCGTGCTGGATTCAGCACGATCGCATCGTGTGCATATCCCGAGGACGTATATGGAGATGGCATTCAACAGATGTGGTTCGGGCGGTGAGGGGGTGGTTTACAGAAAAGAGATGGCTTTTTTCAATCCCTTGACGACCGTGGGATGGAACCTATGACCTTCTTTTCTTTCGATCTCTGAGACCATTTCACGCGTCGATTTGGCGTCGCGGTATCTCCTGCCCGTTGAGGTTGCTGCATCGAATACATCGCTGAGGGCGATAATTTGCGCTTTGATTGAAGGATTCGTGATGCCGTGAGGATAACCCGAACCATCGATCCTCTCATGATGTCTCAGCACGATCTCTGCTTCTGCATCGAGTCCCAGTTTTTTCAAGATCCTGCAGCCTTCTATTGTATGGTCACGAAAGAGCTCCCAGTCGAGGTCATCGAGTGGTGTCACCTTGTTGAGCGTGTACCACGGTATCATGATCTTGCCGACATCGTGAAGCAGCGAGGCAAGGTTGATGAGTTGTTTATTGCTTTCTGAAAAATGCAGCTGCTCGGTGATTAGTCGTGCAAGATGAGCAACATTGATTGAATGCTCGGCACCGAGGTGCCAGTCTTTGTAACTGAGTATTCTAATAAACGCATCGATGAGACCACTGTTTCTGAAAAAATCGATCTTTGCATTCTTTTTAATATCCTTTGACAATTCCTTGAAGATATTGAGCAGAGTGAAGAGTATATCGGTCTCTTCTAGCGAATTTCCATAGTACGCAGAGTTGCTGAAAGCATCCAGAGCGTATCTTACCCCTTCGGTGATCTCACCTTTCTCCGTGTGTATGAGCGCCTTTATTTTATTGACCGCAGGAAGTGAATGTCTGCTGTATTTATCAGGAGTATACTTGATGATTTCATCAACGATTGCGGATGCGTTCGTCAGATCTCCTCGGCTGATATCGGCACGCGCCATGTTGATCCGGAATAGCAAATGACCGTATTCATTCTGTCTGGTGCGCCGGGCGAGCACCCGCAGCATGGTAACCAGGTCTTTGTCCTGTAATTTGTTGCGATCGATATGGGTGAGTAGCTCGACATAATTATTCATGATCATGTTCACAGCTAGATCGTAGTCGAGCCCGGTGGTGCTCTTGAATTTATTTTTGCTGGTTATTTTCTTAATCAACTGCTGTGCATCACTATACAGTTGCTCTGCCCGGTCATAGCGTTCCTTATACACATGTTCGATATTACCGATAAAATTGAGGAAAAGAGGGAGGAAACACATCAGTTGATCACTTTTTCTTAAAACACGCACATGCGCCTCGAGCTCCAGCCGGATACTCTCGGTAGGATGTCCGATATTGACCACTCCATAGGCAAAAAAACGACAACGCCACTTCTCGATCGAATTGTTGTCACCATAATAGTCGCTTTCTGCCTTCAGTAGCTTGTACGCTTCCATCGGAGCACCGATATCGCGGAATTTTCTGGCAATGGTGATGGCATCAGGGATGGGCTCTCTCCGTTTTTCACGGGCAATCGAGAGGAGATTTTCTATTATTTCTGCAACTCTGGTAAAATGATGTCTGTTGATATCGGCGGGAGTTCTGAATTGCTCTAGATAGGCGAGGATCGGCTTGGGCACGGACAGATTATATCGGTGCAGTGCCTGTTCGTCAAGATTGAAGACCGAAGTCTTGACAAATAGAGGAATAATGGTATTATAGTGAAAACCTGGTTGTGAACTGTATGAGGAGGTTTGACCAATGAAAAAATGTGAACTGCTGGACGGATGTTTGTTCTTCAGGGATAAAATGCCAACGGATCAGGGATTGGGGGCACTCTATAAAAAAAAATATTGTCTGGATGATAATTCAAAGTGTGCACGGTATATGGTAGCCAAGGTGCTCGGACGTGAAAAAGTGCCTACCGATCTCTACCCGAACATGTCTGATTCGGCACAGGAGATGATAGAAAAAGGTTAGAACATCTGAATGTCCGCTGCACGTGTAGCGAGTGGTAGTATTCATAGTAGGCTATGAAAGAACAAGACGACATTATCCTCGAGACCTTCAGTCGCTGGGCCAAGAGTCAAAATCCGGTACAGTCTCGGGTAAGTGTATTCGAGCATATCAGGGACATTCCGTATGCTCTCATCCCCGAGCTCATCGACCCGATAACAGGACCTCAGGAGATGCTCGTGCGCAATGAGGGATCGTGTTCGCCAAAGCATTTTCTTCTTGGTACAATGCTGACCATGCTCAATATACCCGTGCAGTATGCGACCTATCCTTTTTTGTGGCATGATCTTAAACTCCACTACCCTGATCAGTTGCGAACGCTTGTCCAGAATATGCCCGTCGAATACCATGTAGCCTGCAAGGCATATATTGATAATAAATGGGTGCTGGTAGATGCAACATGGGACCGTGCTCTGAAGTCTGGCGGGTTCGTGGTCAATGAAGATTGGGACGGGGAGAGTGATACGTTCAATGCGGTCAATCCCTTGAATGAGATCCTGCATAAGAATGTACGGAAACGAATGGATTACGTTCAGTCAAAAACAGCATACATGTCTGATGAATGTAAAGAAGTGCAATATGAATTCTACCGCGAGTTCTCCAGATGGCTTGCTGCTTTAAGATAAATTCATAACGTTCACAGAAAATCACATAAGGATCTATCAGTTCAGCATAGAACAAAGATAGTCGAGTGCGTTCTCCGGGAACGAATAGATGCAAACAGAATTGAACGTTATTGTTTCTGCAATGCCTTTTGGACTGCGAGCATGATGCACTTGCTGCTGCCGTTTGCACCGGTCACGGCATCGACATCAGGTGATTGAACTTGTATGATGCGGTCGATCACATCACTATGCCCAGACCGATGAGTATCCATTTCAATATTTTCATTTGTACCTCCTTATGGATTATAATTCCGTCATGATATATAAGAACGTCGTACTGTCAAGGCACTGTCGGACAGCCGTGTATTACATGCTGACCGGCATCGTTGACTTTGGTAAAGACGGCGTATATACTCAGACTATAAGGAGGATATACTATGGAGCATGAAACTATGTATAGGCCGGCGTATTCGCTCTTGAAAATCAATTTATCCCGTGGTGAAACGGTTCAAGCTGAGGCTGGTGCCATGGTGAGTATGTCGGGTGGCATCGAAATTGAGACGAAGATGAAAGGAGGATTGTTCGGTGCCCTGAAAAGGAGCATGCTCGGCGGCGAAAGTTTCTTTCTCAATACCTTCCGTGCACAGCAGCAGGCGGAAATACTCTTTGCACCGTCTCTACCAGGTGATATTGCGATTATCGAAATGCAGAGCCAGACATTCTATGCGCAGTCCGGCGCCTATATCGCATCGTCACCGGAATTGGAAATTGATACCAAATGGGGCGGTGCCAAGACCTTCTTTTCACGCGAAGGTCTGTTCTTGTTGAAGATAGTCGGCAGCGGGACGCTATTCCTCTCGAGTTATGGGGCAATACATGAGATCGAGCTCAGGGACGGGGAGACATATCGCGTCGATACCGGTCATATGGTCGCCTTTGCCCAGGGAGTTGATTACCGTGTAACGAAGGTCGGTGGTTTGAAATCGACACTGTTCAGCGGTGAGGGTTTGGTGTGTGAACTGACCGGACCAGGCAGGATATTCATACAGTCGCGGAGTGCCGATGCCTTTTTATTATGGTTGATTCCACAATTACCAAAGCGACAATAATTTATATTTTAATGCTGGACATATGACCACACAGGATATCAAAGCCTGGATCGCATTATCTCGACCGCCATTCCATTCAGTCGGTGTACTTCCGTACATACTCGGCGGAGTCGTTGCCTGGCGCATGGCAGAGGTATTCTACTGGTCAGTCTTTTTTATTGGTACCGTCGGTGTCATTTTCATTATGCTCGCTACGTATTATGCAGGCGAATACTGGGACTTCAGGGAAGATTCACTGTCCAAAGGCAGTCGTTTTGCCGGTGGATCCCAGGTGCTGCAGAAACGTTTACTGTCGAGGCATACAGCTCTGGTGGCCTCGATTGTCTCTATCGGCTGCGCAGTGGTGGTTGGGATAGTCCTTCAGTTTTTCCTGCATACGGGACCATGGACGCTCGCATTCGGGCTGCTTGGTATACTGGGAGGTTTTTTCTACTCAACACGACCGATCCGTTGGGTCGGTACGGGTTTTGGTGAGGTATGGATCGCTTTTTGTTATGGCTGGCTTCCTGTTGCCGTGGGATACTACCTCCAAACCGGCACTTTGAACCCGTACATCCACATCATTTCGGTACCGATCGGGCTGACAATATTCAATGTGATATTGCTTGATGAATATCCTGATCGTGAAGCAGACAGGTCGGCACAGAAAATGAATATGTTGGCTCGTATTGGTCCTCAGACCGGTGTATACCTATATGCTGGCGTTGCACTACTCAGCTGGGTAGCATTTGGGTTCTCCCTGTATCAGGGTATTGACCCCAGGGCAGGTATACTGTATATGCCTGTCCTGATCGCCTCGCTGGTAGTGGTCTGGAACATGGTGAAGAAGCGCTGGGAAGATGAGCGCGTGCTGGAACGTTTGTGCGGCGTGAATATACTCATAAATCTCGCCACGACCGCAGTTTTCCTGGTGGCGTATCTGTGGCTCGAGGTAAAATAAGACTATGCAGGGGACAAGAAGTAAACTGCGCCGTGGTGTGCAGCCGTTCTGGTGGCCACCGAGTCTGATAATGCGGCAGGCCGGCAGCGCATTGCTCGTTGGATTGCTCACTCGCTGGAAGGAAATGCCAAAGTGGTTCGTGAGATCCGGATTCAGATGCTTGCCCGGTGCTGCCGGATCACGGGGAATGGGTTGCATCGGATTCCCGTCCCATCCTGTTTGGGAAATGACAACGGCGTGCAATCTCAGGTGCGTTCACTGCCACGCGTCAGGCGGTGAACGTATGGCTGATGAATTAGATACCGGTGAAGCAAAAAATCTGCTCATGGAACTGGCACGGGTAGAGCAATTCCGTATGATGGCATTCACCGGCGGCGAACCACTGGTCCGTCACGATCTATATGAGTTGCTTGCCTTTTCCAAGGAACTGGGGTTCACGAACACGATCGCGACGAACGCGACGCTGATTGATGATGCAGTCGCTCGGCAGCTCAAACGCAATGGTGTTGTCATTGCCGCCGTGAGCCTTGATGGATATACCGCTGAAACCCATGATATGGTCCGCGGCGAATCAGGGGCATTCGAGAGAGCGGTCCGGGGGATTCATGCGCTCCATCGCGCCGGTATCCTGCTGCATATCAACATCACGGCAATGGGGTACAACATGCGACAAATGGAACCGCTCGCGAAGCTCGTCGAAGAACTCGATACCGGGATTCTGTTAATATACCAGCTCGTTCCCGTTGGCAGGGGGCGGTTGATCGACACGGCAGCACTTGATCTCTCAGAAAATGAACGGTTGATCCGGTTCATGGCTCATGCTCAGAGATACACCAGTGCTATCATGGAGCCGGTAGCTGGACCGCAGTACTGGCCCTTTTTACTACAGCGTGCGTGTGTACACGGCGGGCCCACTCTGCGTCTTTCCGAAAAGGTATTTCATGGCTGCTCGGCAGGACGTGGGTTCATATACATCAAACCCAACGGCGAGGTCTGGCCTTGTCCTTTTATCGAGGTGAGCTGCGGAAACATCCGTACGATGAGATTCTGCGATATCTGGCGAACCTCACCGGTACTCGATGACTTGAGACACCGTGAATATCGGTTGAAGGGACAATGCGGAGAGTGCGCATACCGGCGATTGTGCGGCGGTTGCCGGGGACGGGCATGGGCAGTGACCGGCGATTACCTTGCTGAAGATCCGTCGTGTTTTATTCACGCAGAGAATGGTAGCGGGGAAAAAACATGACCGAGACTATACCATCAATACTTGCTCCCCTTAAGCATGATATCACAGAAGTCAACCGTATCCTGTCCGGCACCTACACGGGTGGCACCGGATATATGGAAAAGATCTTCAGGGAAGTCCTGGGTGAGGGGAAACGCATTCGGGCAGGACTCGTCATACTTGTTGCCCGTATGTTCAAGCGTCCACTCAAAGAGTTTTATGGCCTTGCAGGTGCCGTCGAATTACTCCATGCAGCGAGTTTGATCCACGATGATGTAGTTGACGGATCAGGAATACGCCGCGGATACGAGTCCACGCATGCAAAATGGTCGGTCGAGATCGCAGTTCTTGCCGGTGATTTTCTGTTTGCCGAGGCGGTCAGAATGATCGCGGACTTACGGAAGCCCCAGCTCCTGGGTATGGCGACCGGGGCTATCAGTGCAATATGCGCTGGTGAGATAGAGGAACTGATGGGCGAACACGCATTCATGTCACGCGATGAATATTTCAGGAACATCGAGGCAAAGACAGCGACACTGTTCGGTACCGCTGTTCAGATGTCGGGTCTTCTGGCAAGGGCTGAGTGTCAACAGATCGAACGCCTTAAGGAATTTGGATATGCATTCGGCATTGCCTTCCAGATCATGGATGATGTACTCGACCTTGTCGGTGACGAAAGACACACCGGCAAACCGGTCGGTAGTGACCTTGCCTCGGGTGTGGTCACCCTTCCCGTGATACTCTACCTGGAGAACGGCGGTGCGAGCTCCTATCTGGATGCCGTGCTGAACGGAGAGCGAACACCGGAGCATATTCGGCACGCGATCGATGATATCCGGTCTTCTTGTGCGATAAGAGCGGCTATTGCAGAGGCAAGGGGATATACAAACCGTGCCATGGAGGCACTCGCTGGGTTGCCAGAGTGTCGGGAATGTCAGATCCTATACAATCTTGCAGGATGCATAATAGATCCCTGTAATTGATATACATCTGCAGCAGGGAGGCAGTATTCTCTTGACATTGTGCCGGAGGGCATTATAATAAAATATGTCGTATTTAAAACGAAATATAAAATATAGAAATATAAAAATCTATGCCCGCACTTCGAACGTGATCTTCACGCTGTTCGATACGTTCATTACACCGCGGGCAGGAGAGATCAGTGTGCGTGGATTAATGCAATTACTCAAGCCCCTGGGGTTTTCTGAGAACGCAATCCGCCTCGTCCTCTCGAGAATGGCACGACACGGATATGTCAGGGGGTCGAGGCGAGGTCGTCTGAGTTATTACTCGCTCACCACCAAAGGAAACATCGTGGTACAATCCGGGAAGAAACACACGGGCACAGTGGAGAAGAGAGCTTGGGATAATACGTGGTACTGTGTCGTGTACACGGTGCCAGAACAGAAGAGATACGTACGCGACAGTCTGCGGGCGGTACTCAAAGGACTTGGTTACGGTAATCTGGGCGGTTTATGGATTTCGCCGTACGGCTTCACTAATATACTCGCTGAGCGCATAAAAAAACTGAATGCACAAGAATATATCGAGACATTCAGGGCTCATTACACCGGATCCCTGAATCTGCCAAAATTGGCGGCCAGGATATGGGATATCAAAGGATTGGAAACGCGGTATGGTTCATTCATAAAAAAATACCATGCTAAATACGATGCATATAAAGAGCAGATAACCAGCGGGGACCGGCTGAAACCTGATTTTTGTTTTGCCGAACGTTTCCGGGTCATGACCGAGTATATCGATATTGTACTCGATGATCCCATGCTGCCCAAAGAGATGTTGCACACCCGCTGGACAGGCAGCAAGGCAAAGAAACTCACCGACGATCTGAAGACGCTGCTGACCGCCAGAGCTGATGAGTACGTAAGCATGGTCATGCAGCAGGAGCTCCTGCGGTCAAAGAAGGTTCGGAGAAAAATCCCTACTGTGGACAGGTGACAATGAAATCGATATATTGCCTGCGCTGGATGCTACTCGTTATGTCGGTCCTGTGTTGTTCGATGAAATCGGGCGATATCGCCCTGTACAGCGGCAGGGGTGCTGATGACGACTGCATAACCGCGACCCGGGCAATGCTTGAATCATTTGGCTTTCGGGTGGATCTGATAGGACCGAACGATATCAACAGCGCGACTCTGGAGAATTTCCGGATGATATGTTTTCCCGGAGGAGATATGTACCAGTATACACGGGACATCTCGAGTTCGGGCAAGGATCAGCTGCGTGCATTCATTTCAGACGGCGGAGCATATATCGGCATATGCGGCGGTGCATATTTTACAGGAGAAGAAATATACTGGCAGGGCACGCAACTGCCCGCGGCGGGTCTTGGCATTTTCCCCGGTAATACGAGCGGACCACTCGATGAGATCGCTCCGTATCCGTACTGTGTTATGTGTAAGATTGGTATGACCGATACGCTTCATCCCATCACCCATGCAGAACCGGATACTGCATGGATAGTATATTGCTATGGTCCCACGTTCGAGCCGCACAGTGGATCCGATATCGACATACTGGGAGTGTACCACATAAACCAGAAACCGGCAATGGTCGCCTTCTCATACGGTTCAGGCAGGGTCTTTGTGATCGGACCGCATCCTGAATTTGAAGAGGATGATGACCGTGACGGCGTGGATTTCTGTGAGAGCTTCGATGACCGTGGTTCTGATTGGGATATCATGGAAAATGCCGTTATGTGGTGTCTCGGAGAACAATAGCACGATACATCATTATCCGT
>CP070834.1:1842449-1847145 GCA_020341755.1 Caldifarciminota bacterium
AGTGAGTGTGAGAGTGTGCGAGTATCGGGGTCTGGGAGCAAAACCATAATGTGAAGGGCATATTTGGTAAGGGGTTAGCATCATATTGGGTATATTTTGTACTTTTTGGTTTCTAGTTCCTACTTCTTAGTATCTTACTATCTACGCCCTACGCACTTTGCTCTACGCTACGTGTGGGTATTGACATTTTTCTCAATTTCTAGATAATAGGAGAAAGGAGGACAGATGAAAAAGCTGACTTTACTCATTGCATGCCTGCTCGTTGTAACCTGTACCTCCAGCAAAGACGTTGTTCTCAGCCTGACCAATCCGCAGGGGATCGCGGTTGCATTTACAGGCTATTACTATGACACCGAGACCAGCGATACGACGATCCTGGATGGGTCAACACCTCGTGAGTACATGTTTACTATCAGTAAAAACGATGTGATTGAGGGCAGCGTTCACAAAGATGGGCCAGATGTCATTGATACATTGCAGTTTGAAATTTTCGTTGATGAAGAAACTCTGATGGTCCAGAAAGTCACCATACCCTCGAATGACATCAATTTCACGATTACCGGGAATTAGTTGAGCAAAAAACAGTATCTTTAAAAAATGAACAATATAAGGTAAACCGATAGGAGTTGCCAATGGGAAAAAGATCTCGGATTTGGGGTAGATATTGTGTTTTATTACTGTGTGCCGGCATTGCAGCTGGTCATTCCTTTAAAAAGTTCGAGTGCAATATTGAAACGGGTCTGGCAACCGCAGGTTATAGTGATATCCGTATCCCCGGTACGACCGGTACCCTGATATCGTTCTCTGAAGAACTGGAAACCGAACCGACAATATTCATACGCGGACGGTTTACGTATTTTTTCGACAGAAGTAATTCGCTGTCACTGCTGGTCGCACCATTGAAATTATACGCGTCAGGCAGTGTCGATCGACAAGTGATATTCGAAAGTGAAACATTTCCACCCAATGTCTCATTATCCGGTACGTTCAGCTTCAATTCATATCGAATTTCGTATCAACATTACTGGTTTCTCGGCGATAAGGTGGATGTGGGATTGGGGATCACGGCAAAAATACGTGATGCTGCTATTCGTCTTGCCGATTCGACGCATTTTGCGGAGAAGACCAATGTTGGTTTTGTGCCGCTGATCCGATTCAACCTTGCCTGGCGTATTCTACATCCCTTTACACTGATCCTTGACGGCGACGCACTCGCAGCACCGCAGGGCAGGGCAGAAGATATCGCCATTGCAGTACAAGGTGACGTTACTGACCGGGCAGCCTTCAGATTCGGATATCGGGTGCTTGAAGGAGGTTCTGACGTTGATGAAGTGTACAGCTTTACCTGGGTCAATTTCTTCTTCGGGGGCGTTGTAATAAGATTATAGATCACAAAAGAGAAAAAACATATAAAATACCGGTGTAAACGGATAAATGGGTTAACCATCACATGAGATACAGATAATATTTAACCTCTTAGATTCTCGAGGCACAGTGCATACACTATCACCTCATATATCGATTTTTCACAAGAATTTCACAAAGTATACCTATTATGAAGATGAAAAGACGGGTGCGCTCAAATGTCATTTTAAAAGGGTATATAATGATACAGCATATTAAACATCGTGCTGCTAATGACAAAAAATATCGATCTGATAGGGAGTTTCGCACGTATTTATTTCAGCGGTTCTGCGTAAAACAATTTTTGTTCATTTCTTGTATGGTATGCCTTCTGCCGATCCTCCTTTACGGTCAATGGCGCCCGGTCATGAGATTGACGGATGACGACAGCATTTCTCGTACATCAACGAACAATGCACGGTGTATAGCAGCATACGGAAGTGTCGTACACGTTGTCTGGCATGATTACCGTTTTGGAGGACCCCAGATATTTTATAAGCGTTCCATAGATTGGGGGAATACCTGGCATGGAGATGATCGGCTCACGAGTTCTTCTGGTTTTCCAGTGGATCCCTCGATAGCAGTATGGGGATATACTGTTCACGTTGTATGGCAGGACAACTATGCTGGCAATTCTGAAATATATTACAAATGTTCGACAGATCATGGCATGAGCTGGGAGGGCGATATACGACTCACACACTATGAAGGTATATCTGGCTGGCCGTCGATCGCAGTCTCAAATAACGATATCCATGTCACGTGGTATGATTTTCGTGACGGTCATCCAGAGATCTATTATAAACATTCAACAAATAGCGGAATTACATGGAGTCTGGACAAGCGCCTCACGAATTCCTATGGTGCATCAACCAAACCTTGTATAGGTGTTTCTGATTCCACTGTGCACGTTGCCTGGACATACAGCCGTGACTCAATATCCGTTATACATTACAAGCATTCTACAAACAATGGCATAACATGGTCGGCAGATACATGCCTCACTGATGTTACTGATATTGCCCGATATCCCTCGATCGCAGTGTCTGATAATATCGTTCATCTTGTATGGCAGGACGAAACAGACTATAACACTGAGATTTTCTATATGCAATCTACAGATGCGGGTGTAACGTGGGGGGCAGCAATTAGATTGACATATACGGTCGATGATTCACGTACGGCGTCGATTGCTGCAGACAGCAATAATGTTCACATCGTGTGGAGTGACTATCGTAATGGGAATTACGAGATATATTATAAACGCTCCCTGGATAATGGAACGTACTGGGAAAATGACGAAAGGCTTACTAACCAAATTGAAATGTCCTATCACCCTTCAGTAGCGACATCCGGGGAGTATGTGCATGTCGTATGGACCGATCTGCAGGACGATAATGAAGAAATATACTACAGAAATAACCCGAAAGGCAGCATAGGAGCTACCAGCGAAGCAATACTGATGCACCTGCATGAGTACGTACCGATTCCAAATCCGTTTCGTTTGTTTACCACCGTTCCTGGTCGTGAGAGAGAAATTTACCGAGTATACGATATTGCCGGAAAATTCATGAATACATGCACAAGTGATTGCATAGGCAATACTCTTAAGGAAGGAGTTTATTTTCTTTTCCCGGAGAAATATAGTACCGTGCCGATAAAGATCATAAAGGTGAGGTAATGAATCATGAATGGCATAATAAAAAAAATAGGACGATTGGTATCTGTAGGTTTATATGTGTTCATTATGCAAACAACTATATTAATGGCGTTGGACATTGAGATTGCTGAGGAGGATAGTATGGATATACCCATTACGTTTAATAATATCGACAATCCACACGATGAACTTACGGTAATCGAGGAAACGATCAAAGCGAGCATTGAGTGGGCAGTGCGAGGGAAAGACACTGATTTGCTCTACTCTACTGTTGCTGAAAACGACGAACTGTTCTTCTTTCAACCGGATTCGAGAAATACAATACAGGGAATAGATGCTTTTCGGAAAGTTACCGATAGTTTTTTTATGCGCGACGACTTCAAGGCGATCCGTGTGGAAATAAAAGACATGAGGATACATATGTCTCCCACCCTGCACACCGCGTGGTATGCATGTATTCTCAACGATTACAACGAATTCCAGGGCAAACCGGCAAACTGGGAAAACGTGCGCTGGACAGGAGTGCTGGAAAAGGTCGATGGTGAATGGCGTATATTTCAAATGCACTTTTCCAAAGCCGAGGATCTGGTACGTGAGGAATACAGCAAAGAGCAAACAAAGAATGAGAACTGATCTATAAGAGCAAAGCCGAACTATCTCTGCGAAGATCCTTTTGTAACATCACATAACTTACTTCCATCGGCACTGGGAGCATATGACCGACCATATTATTGACATCTGTCAAGAAATCATGATAATACAAAAAATGTAATGATGCGGAGGTAAAGCATGTATAATAGAATTCGTAACATACTACATGGCATACTTTTATATGGATTGATCGCCGCATTGATTTCGGGTAGTGGTATGCATCAGAATAAGACCGCTCCCATGATGGATATCGAGGTTCAGAAAGGCGAGGCGGTAATATGGTATCTCGGACACTGCGGTTACGCCATTCGAACCGTACATCATCTCCTGATATTCGATTATATTGAACTCGAAGAAGACCCTCAGGAAAGAGGTCTGTCGAGAGGTTTCGTAGATCCCAGCGAACTGCGTGACATGAACGTGTGCGTACTGGTCACTCATAGCCACATCGATCATTTCGATGAAAGTATCTTCACGTGGGAACAGGAAATAGATACGGTCAGATATTTCTTCGGATGGCAGTTGAGCAACGATCAGAAATATTACTATCTCGAGGGCCCCAGGGCAAAGAAACTATTCGATGACATAGAGATATTCACGGTCAATTCCCATCATTCACAGGTGCCAGAAGTAGCGTACCTGGTTAAAGTTGATGGGCTCGTTCTTTACCACGGCGGTGACTATCAGGGAAGAATGGGAAGAGACGCACCATCCAATGTCCTCGACGACATGAAGTATCTCAAGACCAACGCAGATTCTGTCGACATTTTCTTCATCGGAGCGTGGACCGGTGAACCATATATGCAGTCGATACATGCGCTGGAGCCAACAATACTATTCCCCATGCACGATCGTAAAAAGGAATACAAGTACAAACAGTTCGCGTCGGACGTAAAGGAACTGGGGATTGATGTACCGGTTATCTGTCCGGAGAAAAGAGGAGATTGCTACCATTTCCGGAATGGAGAGATCATGATCTCT
>CP070834.1:1847245-1857855 GCA_020341755.1 Caldifarciminota bacterium
ATCGTTTCCTGCGCGAGACTATAGAGTACAAACGGTTCACTGCCCAGGTTTGTTTTCAGAAAATCCGTAGCAAAACCGCTTGTGTGTGTGGTCAGTGTATCGATGACGACGAGTCGGTGTTTTTTATCCTTCAGCCGCCACGTGATGAGCTCTTTGCTGATCATGGGAGCAACATTGAACGGATCACCGACCACAACGATCACCTCAGCTCTCTGGATGTCCTCGAGAGAGCACGAATCCTTGAAGAATTTGCTGAGATGCGCTTCCGGCTCCAGGTAGGCAGATGAGGCGTACTGTACCCCTGCGTTTCGGCAGAAGCCTGAAAGCATCCCGTACTCTTCAACGGTCAGATTACGATCAAAGGTGACTGCAACCTGTTTTGGTTTAGTGAAAACTTTTTTCAGATCCTTGAACATTCGTGCCCGGTCAACCACAGCACCATTTTTCCTGGGTGCTGTCAGACGACGGGGATGATTGAGTAACATGGCGGCAGCACTGCCCCTAGGACACAACCTGCCCTGGCTGCTACCATCCTTCAAGTACTCTACCCCCTTGATGCCGAAATCGTTGACAACGATACCGAATTCGCAACCATAACTGCAAAAGGGGCACACGGTTTTGTGAATTGTCGTATAGGTCGCATCAATTTTCTTCATACGAATGGCTCCTCAATATGCTTTATCTCATCCCATGTAAGAACCGGACCATCCTTGCAGACGTAGTATTCCCCGATACGACAGTGATTGCATTTCCCGATTCCGCAGGACATATTACTTTCCATGGATAAATAGATACTGTCATGATTGAAGCCCGCTTCAATGAGCCGTTGGGTTACGAATTTCAACATGATCGGTGGTCCGCAAACGATCGCCGGAGATTTTGCCACATCCACGGGAATATCATCGAGGATGACGGTCACAACACCAACATTGCCCTTCCAGCTGTTATTCCCAACATCCACCGTGAGTACGATATCAACCCCTTTCGTATTCTCCCATTCAGGAAGTAACCGTCGGTACACAATATCTTCGGGAGTCCGTGCTCCGTACCGTATGTATAATTTTTTGTAATCTTTAATATTGTGAAGTAGTGCGAGGAACAAAGACCGCAGCGGTGCAAACCCAACACCACCGCCTACGATGTAAATCTCCTTTCCACGGAATTTATCGAGTGGGTACGGTTTACCGAAAGGACCCCTGACACCGACCGTGTCTCCTTCCTTGCATGAAAACAGGGAACTCGTTACCCGACCGACCTTCATGATGGTGAACTCCAGATCATCCGCATATGGAGAAGACGATGGGGTGAACGGTGCCTCACCGATACCCGGTACGGTCAATTCCATGAATTGACCTGCCTCGAACTGCATGGGCTTACCGTCGAGGATAAAAGTGGTAATGGTCGGTGTCTCAGGAATGATCTTCTTGATCTTTATGGGGATTGGATAATATGGATTTACCATTGCCATAGGATCTCCCTTATGTCTATCTTACCTGAACACCCACGATAGCATCGACCGCATCCAGCACACGCATAGATACCTTCATATTTATGAAAATAGTTGAACTTACAATTGAACCTGTTCCAGAACCGTTCATCGAGGTTACTCCGCGGGTTCGCGCCTCCGCCGACACGGGCATAAGCAGGATAGTAGCACGCATCCCACGTTCTTACCCGCTCGACCGTTTTTGCTTTTTTGAAATCACTCAGCAGAAAGCAGTAACACGTCGGGCAGCAGTGTAAACATCCGTAGCACTCGACGCAATTCTCGCGCGCCTTGTGCATCGTTCGTCGGTCGCTGCTCTCGACGCGGTCTGGAAGATCCTTGGAGAACTCCTTCTCGTTGACCTTACCGAGGGTTTTCTGAGCCTCACGGCGCAGTTTCTCCCTTTCCTTCAGGTCATCCGCGGATGCTTCTTCGAAAAGTTTTGCATGTGCTTGAACAAGTTTTTCTCCCTGCGGACTAACCGGTTCAAACACAAAACCGTTACTCACCTCCGTTATATTAATATCACAGACTGTCTCGCCATATGGATGCAGTCCGACAAGATTACAGAAACAGTAATCATCCGGTTCTGGACAGTCAGCAGAAATGATCAGGGTATTCTCTCTTTTCAGTCGATAAAAGGGATCGACGGGGTCGGTCTTAAGAAAAACCCTGTCATAGACCTCAACGCCTCGCAGATCACATGCCTTCACTCCGAGGAGAAATTGTTTTTCACCCTTTCTTTTTTCGTCCTTGGGAAATGTCGCCACGACATCGCGGCTCGGAAAGAGTATGTGTTTTACTGTCTCAGCGGTTCTGATATGCGTGAAGTCGGGTTCGAATTTTTTATCCTTATCGAATCGGACCAGGTGGGTCGCGCGATCTTCAAGTTTGGGATAAAAAACCGAACCATCTTCTGCCAGTTTTAATACAAAATCAAACAGATTATCTGAGGGTAGAAGATAGATTTTCATAGATGCCTATTATATTGATATTATTTTTATTGTCAAGCGAATCAAAATATTTAATGATACGATGAGCTATGGTGATCACATTCTCGGTCATGCGTTCGTATGAGTGTGGACGAACCCCGATAAAACATATGCGCGCCGGACAGTTTTCTTTCAAGTATCCGTACAACGCGCTCATCGGGATATTGTGAGTGGATACCGACAGTGTGCTCTGCTCGAGGATTTCCTCATCCGTCAGGAAAACGGTCTCGCAACCTTGTTTACTGACCGTGTCTAAGAATACGATTACATCCGGACACTCGGAGATCATCTTATTGAGATAATTCTCTGGGTGCATGCCGCAGTTCACGGTTTTGACCGTATTCGTGGTGCTGAGTTGTTGAATAATGTAGGGCCCAAAACCGTCATCCCCCCTCTGTGTATTGCCCATTCCGCAGAGAAGTATCCGCATGTAGACCATTGTATCCAAACAGCATGTTTTGTCAAGGTCGCAGCCAGCTGGTTTGTTCTGAAAAAAGACACCATTTTCCATCCCACGTCTCTGACCGATTGACATCGCCAGGAATCGGGCTATAGTACTTGCAATGTTGGTAATCCACCTGAAAGATTGTCGCGAATTTACCGCCGGGGATCAATCAACCTTACGAGAAATACTCAATCCCACGAAGGAGAAAATCGATACGGGATATAGTCTTGCTTGGGCAATGATACGACCGGGCGAAAAAACCCTTCCCCATCGCCTCACGGGCACAGAAGTTTATTTCATTATTTCAGGTTCGGGCAGGATGTATATAAATAATGAAGAAAAACAGCTGGAGAAACATGACACCGTCTACATCCCTCCCCACGCAGTCCAGAGTATCCAGAATATCGGTCAGGAAAATCTCGAATTTCTATGCATTGTCGATCCAGCATGGCACCCGGCATGTGAAAAAATAATGATATGATTGTAGCTACGTTTGATATCGCATTCCCTTCTTCGTAACGTTCTTACATTGACATACCGTTATTTTGAGCTATTATGAGATATGGTTCTTGCCCTCACGCTTTCTGTGCTGACACAGGCATGGGCTGATAGTCTCGATGTACAGTGCAATACCATAACATTAGGGAATGGATATGTGTATTGTGCTCCTTTCTCGGGTTCCAGTTTTTTCAAACGTATCCGCTATGATTCCCTCGTGCCCATCACCTTCACCGATGACCAAAATTCCCGAATCATTGAATTCCATGTGACGCCATTCACCGCCTACTTATACAACGGGCTGACGATCGATAAATATTACCTGGCTTCCGGAGACAAAGAACCGGTATACGGCTCACGGGACATCTCGACGTTTTTGGTCACTCCGTGGGAGGAATTGATAATTGCCGATCGAAAAAAAAGAGAACTCATTTTTCTTGATTTCACCTACGACGTGAAATATCGGATATTCGACCTGAATATCAAGGATATCTGCATGAACGGCGACAGATTGTTTGTACTCACGGACAAGGAGGTCTTGATCTGCGATGAGCTCTGCAATGAAAAGATGACTGTTCCCATCCCTGCTTCCTGCGATAGAATCTTCATAGTCGACGGCAAACCAGCAGTGTATTTAACGGGAAGGAATCGCATCCATATTTTTTCCACTGCATGGCAGAAGAAGAGTATGTCTCATACCATACAGGATATTGCCAGCAGCGATTCCATGGTCTATATACTCGGCGATGATGGGTTTGTTCTCTATAATTATCCTCTTTCAAATTTCCGATAAAGAAATCCCTGAATTTACGCTCGATTCAGTATATTATCGGTACCAGGCAGTTGTCGATACGGTCCAGGATACGATTATCATTGCCGTACCGTACGATACATCGGCATATGAAGGTCTCTCAATCCGGGGTGCAAAGGATTTTTCCTTTGATATTGATGAAGGATTCAATCAGGGGCTCAAAGTATATCTACGCGGTCGAGTCGAGGGTGTCCAGGTCGAGGGGAATGTATCTGATAAGGCTACTTCATCATCGACGGTTACGCTTTCTGAGGTCGACAAGATCAATCTCAAGGTATGGACACGACATTTTTACGGAAGCATCGGTAATCTCTCGCTCGATCTCCCCTTCGGCATCCGTGACGAGATCCTGGGAGGGCGTGTGGGTATGCAGACTGCCGATCAGAACACCGGTCTTTTCGTATCTTATGCGATAAACCGCGGCAAATACCAGCGCATGCGTTTCTCTGGTCAAGAAGGCAAACAGAGTCCTTATTTTCTTCAGGGAAGAATACTCCCGGGCAGCGAACAGGTATACATCACCGAGGGTATTGGATCACCGGTCAGGCTGGCGCGTGACCTTGATTATACCATTGACTATGAACAGGCAATACTTTCCTTCACCAACAATCACATAATAACGCGCTACACTCGTATTGAGGTCGAGTACCAGGAAGTGACCGAGGATTATCCGAATATATATTCCCAAGCCGATGCCCGTATGACCATCGGAGTTCTTGCGTTCAGCAGCCTCTACAAGAAGCAGTCTGATGATGAGAACTCTCCTTTAACTTTTTCGATGAGCAGCGCCGAAAGGGAGAGTCTGGCACTCGCCGGAGACAGTGCCACGGTCTTTCATACCTTTGCCGATACATCCTCCGAGGGCAGCTATAACTTTGAGGACGACCGCTTCGTTTACGTTGGTCTCGGCAATGGGCAGTACGACGTTACCTTCTTTCACGTCGGCGAGGGGAATGGTGAGTATATCTATGATCCACTGTTGAATGGTTTTGTATATCAGGGAATTGGGCTCGGTAACTATACACCAATACAACAACTGCCCCTGCCTGTCGAGAACGAGTTTCTTGGATTCACGATCGATGCCTTCGAGGCTGCCCGTGTCTCGGTTTTCGGATCGCGCAATGATATGAATGTTCTGTCGCCGATCGATGATGACGACAATCAGGGACTCGGTTACCACGCCCATCTGGGAAAAACAATCGGGATCATTACTGTTGATGCCGATTATAAACACTACGATGAGAGACTTACCCTACCCACCGGGACCGAAGCTATCGACCATCGGTCCATATGGAACACCGACGAACGGCTCCGGGATGCTGGGTACCTCAATCTTAACGTTATGCCTTTGTCATTTGTTAGTGCCGAGGTCTACTATGCTAATCTCAATCGCAGTCATACGCGTACGGCTCTCGTACTGAAACCGTGGTTATTCATACTCGGGTATGACCGGGTCGACACCCTGACGAGATATTATGCGGGATTTCAGAAAGAAACTGGGAAACTCAGTACCGACCTCCGCTATGAACATGCGCAGCAGGCACAGTTATTCAAATACCGAGGTCAGTACAGGATCAGCCAGCAGATGTATGTGGGTCTCACCGGTCGGTATGACCGCGATTCAACAGATGAAGGTATCACAACCAAGGGGTACCTGCATTCCAGGCCGATCGTGCTGAACCTCGGTTATCGGCTGTACAATGATACCACATTTTTTTTCGGTGATGCAAAAGTCTCGGTGACGTACAGGAACGCATCACTTAAAGGCACGTTCCATCAGAGCCAGCGCTATTCGCAAAAACGGGACGAATCGTACATCCAGGTGGAGAGCGGTCAGGGTAACTATGTGTACGATTCGATTACCGGCAGTTACCTGGAAAAAGAAGGCGGAGACTTTATTAAAAAGGTCTTTTTATT
Source organism: Caldifarciminota bacterium (assembly GCA_020341755.1). Classification (GTDB taxonomy): domain Bacteria; phylum Hydrothermota; class Tepidihabitantia; order SM23-42; family SM23-42. The sequence goes on from CP070834.1 coordinate 1,853,395, forward strand.
ACAGGAGTTCGAGCAGATACTCAACCGATCGTACAGCATCGAAGCATTGTTCGGTTTCCCTCATCTGGATACCAGAATCCGCTTCTCAAATGTCCACGAGAAAGACTACTCGAGCAGCCGAAGTGACGGTCTTATGAGTCTCTTCAACAATATATATAACGTCGAGCTCTTCGCGCGGCAGGATATAATCAGGGATCGAAGATATGCATTGTACGAACTGTCAGACCGAGAACGGTCTATTGGCATCAATTCCTCATACCGCGCGTTTGCTGGTAGTATTGAGTGGAGTGATCGCCTCGATGAGCAAGGTGACCAGGTTCGCGAAAGACGTACGAGTTATAGCGCAGAGGCAGCATACCGGCTGGTATCACGACCGGTCATACGACCGCTCGTTGCGTACAAACGTAGCCGGCTCACATCTTATTTCTTCTCGGGACTTGAAATCTTTCTGCAGGAACCTCGCGGGAACGTGCTCATCGGAATACCATTCATGAAAAGCGGGCTGATCGAATTTACTGGTGAGCTTGTTTACCGGCTGTACAGTATTCCGGAAATTCCATATTTCTTTTCTGCCGCGGCACCGCCGGGGTTGACCAGATCGATAACCGTCACATCACGACTGAACATATCCAGGAAGACGACCTTCAATCTCATATACCGGCTGGAATTCCCTCCGGTCGAGTCCTATCGGCAGAATCTTCGGTTCGGGGCACAGATCCGATTCTGATGAAGCTTGAAGAATTCAACTACAGTCTACCCGATGATCTGATCGCCCAGCATCCTCTGAAAGACCGCGGTGCGGCACGCCTGCTCGTCCTCGAACGAACGACGGGCAGCATGGAGCATCTCAGATTTCACGAGATAGTGCGGTTTTTCAAACCCGGTGACCTGCTCATTATTAACAATACAAAAGTTTTTCGTGCGCGCCTGTTAGGTAGAAAGGAGACCGGCGGACAGGTAGAGATGCTACTTCTGAAAGAGGGCGAAAAAGCCAACAAGTGGCTTGCGATGATCGCACCTGCCAGACGCATTCGGACTGGTACAAAAATTTTCTTCGATAAGGACCGCTATGCGACCGTACGGCAGAAAACAGGTTCGCGCTGCACGATCGTATTCAATGTTCCGGTCGATACGATCATTAAGGAGCATGGATCCGTACCGCTGCCCCATTACATTAAGCGCACCGCGGATGAATCCGATACACATTTTTATCAAACGGTCTTTGCCAAAAAAAGGGGATCCATAGCCGCCCCCACAGCCGGTCTCCACTTCACTACAGAAATACTGACTACACTCAGGAAAAAGGACATAACTATCGGAGAAATCACGCTGCACATAGGTCCTGGAACATTCAAACCGATAAGGGCAGAACAGATCGAAGACCATGCAATGGAGCCTGAATACTATGAGATCCCTCATGATGTTGCACAGGTACTGGAAAAATCGGACAGCATTACTGCTGTCGGAACATCGGTGTGTCGCGCACTCGAGACATATGCCGTCACAGAGCACCGGTCGGGCAGCGCAGGTATATTCATCTATCCAGGCCATACGTTTAAGCTCGTGAATCGTCTCATCACGAATTTCCACCTCCCGTGCTCTACACCGCTCCTCTTGGCGAGTGCATTCGCCGGCAAGGACGTGCTCATGAGTGCATACCGGGCTGCGATCGAGCGCAAATACCGGTTTCTGTCATACGGTGATGCGATGTTGATCCTCTAACCACAGCAAGGAATGCATTTTCGAGGTTGACAAAAGGTTTAATATGCATATACTAATTGTCTATGATAATAAAGGAGGATAATGCCGACAATTAATCAACTGATAAGAAAGGGACGAAAAAAGGTCTCCACGAAAAGTAAGGCACCGGCGCTCCAGAAAAATCCGCAGCGGCGTGGTGTCTGTACGCGCGTTTATACAACGACGCCAAAAAAGCCCAACTCAGCGCTCAGAAAGGTGTGCAAGGTCCGTCTAACCAATGGCTATGAGGTCACTGCATATATACCGGGAGAAGGACATAATTTACAGGAACACTCTATCGTCCTGGTGCGGGGAGGTCGTGTCAAAGACCTGCCCGGTGTCAGATATCACATCGTTCGCGGCAAATACGATACGGCGGGAGTTGACGGTCGGAAGAAAAGCCGATCCCTCTACGGAGTGAAACGACCAAAGGAAGCACCAACGACTGGCTGAAGGAGGTTACGTGGGTAGAAGAAGAAGAGCGCAGGTTCGTAGGATACAACCGGATCCGAAATTCAACAGTATTGTAGTCAGCAAATTCATTAATAATCTTTTGTGGGACGGCAAGAGGAGTACTGCACAGAGGATATTTTACGGAGCGCTGAAGCGTATCGAGAAGTTGACCAAAGAGGATGGTCTTACCGTTTTCGAGCGCGGGCTCAACAATGTAAAACCAGTACTGGAAGTGAGACCGCGTCGGGTCGGAGGTGCGACATATCAAATTCCCATGGAAGTGCGGGCGAACCGCAAGGAGAGCCTGGCTATAAAATGGATTATAAGAGCCGCACGCGCACGTTCTGAATACCGTATGGAGGAACGACTTGCACAAGAGATCGTCGCGGCAAGTCGGAACGAAGGTACAGCGATAAAAAAACGAGAGGAAGTGCATAGGATGGCCGAGGCGAACAAGGCGTTTGCTCACTTCCGCTGGTAACGTTCGTTGAAGACAAAACTGCAGAATGCTGCGCATACCGTCATTCATGACTGTCTAAAAATCCAAAAATACGAAAAAGTTGTAATCGTCGTTGATGAACCCTGCCGGCTGGTCGGAGAGGCACTGTGGGATGCTGCTAAAAAGATTGTCGATCCTATCATCATCGAGATATCGCCGCGCAGCATACATGGTGAAGAACCTCCGCCGCTGATCGCCGAAGTCATTAGAAAAAGCGATGTATTCATACTGCCGACGAGTCGTTCACTGACGCATACCCGGGCCCGCATTGAAGCGAACAAACACGGCGCACGAGGAGCAACCATGCCCGGCATTACCCCAGAAATAATGACACGATCCCTCAATGCAGATTATCGCCGCATTGCACGCGTTACCGAACGCCTCGCAGAAATCCTGTCACGAGGACGCAAAGCCCGTATCGAAACAGGCACTGGTGCACATCTGGAATTATCACTGATGCGTAGAAAGGGATATATCGATACCGGATTGCTCCATACACCCGGAGCATTTTCTAACCTGCCGGGCGGGGAGGCGTATATCGCGCCTGAAGAAACACAGAGCAATGGGAAGGTTGTGTTCGATGGTAGTTTTGCACCTGTTGGATTCCTAAGAAAACCCGTAACACTCCATGTGAAGAAAGGTCGCATCATGAAGATCACCGGAAATAAAAATCTCCAGACGATCTTTGGTAAATATGGAATTCGCGAACGCGTACTCTGCGAACTCGGGATCGGCACGAATCCCAGTGCGAAGATAACGGGTAATGTTCTCGAAGATGAGAAGACATTGGGGAGCATTCACCTCGCATTCGGAAATAACCTTGGATTTGGCGGCAGGAACAAGGCAAGGATACACCTCGACGGTGTCATCAGGAAGCCAACCATCTATATTGATGAAACGTTGATAATTAAAAAAGGTAAATTTCTGTTATAAATCACTCTTTACTTGATTAACCTAGTATTCATCTCATTACTGCTCGGTGCGCCGATTATGGAAATCCAATTCATCGGTAATACTACCCTACCGCAGCGCCACCTGGAAAAGGAACTCATATCAGAAAAGGGAGAGGAATACAACAGCATCAACCTCGACTTCGATATTGAACGCCTGGCGCGGTATTACCGAACGCAGGGATTTTTCACGCCCATCATAACCGCCGGCGTCGACAGTGTTGTCGACGGCGTGAAGCTCATTTACAACATCGAAGAAGGAGACCGTCCGCGTATCAAAGATATTCGTGTCCACGGAGCACGCAAGGAAATCCTTGCCGAATTTTTCCTGGTCCAGCCTGGCGATTTTTTTATCGGAGCTAAGGTCGAATACACAAAAGACAGTATCAGCAACCATTATAAGGATAGAGGTTTTGCCTACGTCGCCGTGAAGTCAGAGATGAAACCAGATTCTGGCTTACTCATCTTTACGGTCGACCGCGGGCTCGTATACTATATCCGCACTATCGAAGTCGACGGTCTTAAACGATGCCGTCCGGATGTCATTCTTCGCGAAATAGAGCTGAACCAGGGGGATCAGTATAACAAAACAAAGATCGTGCGCAGCCAGCGCCGGATCTACAGTCTGGGATTTTTCAGTACGGTCAATATCGATATGACACGCCACGAACCTGATAGCGTCGATATACTCTTCCAACTACGGGAGCTCAAATCGCGGATTATGAATTTTGGTATCGGTGTCTCCATCCCCATCAGTTTCCTCATCTCGTACTCACTCGAGGAACTCAACCTCTTCAACCGCGGGCACCGATTACAGAT
>CP070834.1:1857955-1864137 GCA_020341755.1 Caldifarciminota bacterium
CACCCATGAACCGCGCGGTTCGCACGGATTCGGTTATGATCCGATATTCATTCCACGGGGTTATAAGCGAACCTTTGCAGAGCTCGGTCAGCAGACAAAGAACCGTATCAGCCATCGGGCGCGGGCACTGAAGAAGTTCCGCCGGTTCCTGGACAGTAAGTAAACCGGATCGGTCGTCAAACAGTATTTTTATTCTTTTATCTCGATGAGTTTATTTCGTGAATGCAAACCGCGTTTGATGACAATCGATGACGCGGTGGTATTAAAGTAATCAGCCAGCAGACTGATAAGCTCCTTATTTGCCTGCCCCTTTACTGGCGGCGCCTTCACCCGGACGCGATAATGATCCGGTGCGACCAAAGCAATGCTGTTTTTCTTTGTACCGGGGATTACGGTCACCTTGATGAGCATGCACTCACCAGGAACTCACGAGACGATTGTGAAGCGCCTTACAGATCCTCTGCGCGGCACGGCCGTCCCAGAACTTCGGTATTGTTCCCTTCTTCACCTTCCCTTCCATGATCCTTCCAACCGCATCCATGATCCTTTCCCGGTCAGCTCCAACCAGGATATTCGTCCCCTTGGTGACCGTGATCGGTCTCTCGGTGTTCTCTCTCAAGGTCAAACATGGTATGCGCAGCACGGTCGTTTCTTCCTGTATGCCTCCCGAATCCGTAAGCACGAACCGTGCGTGCATCATGAGCTTAAGGAAATCGAGGTATCCCTGAGGAGGTACGGTCGTTAGAAATTTATGTTCCGGATTGTGTTCTACGAGCATTTTCCTGGTCCGCGGATGAACCGGGAACACGATCGGCAGGATCCTCGTTATCTTTTTCAGAACTGCAAGAAGATTTCTCAATCGTTGTCGTTCATCGACATTGGTCGGCCTATGCAATGTCAAAATGGCATAGCTTTTCTCCTGCAGCTTCAATCGTGAAAGAACCCGAGATTCCTGCGCTCTTTTCAGAGAACGCTTCAGGCTGTCTATCATGACATTGCCTACGAAATAGATGTTCTGCGGATTGATTCCTTCCCTCATCAGGTTCTTGCGTGCTGTGGGTTCGGTCGTGAAGAGCATATCAGAAACAGCATCGGTCAACCTGCGATTATACTCTTCGGGCATACGCCAGTCATGGCTGCGAAGACCCGCTTCGATGTGCGCGATGAGCGGACGGTACCTGGCATTCATGCAGCGGGTTTTCACCGCCGCGAGTGCACAGCCGAGCGTCGAGTTGACATCACCGACAACCACGACCGCATGCGGGTCGTGCCTCTGCACGATCTTCTCGAATTCCATCATGACGCGCGCACCCTGTGTGCCGTGTGTCCCGGAACCAATACCCAGCGAAAAATGAGGCACGGGAAGGTTAAGATCATTGAAAAAGATCTTACTTAAATTCTTATCGTAGTGCTGACCGGTGTGTACCAGATATGATTTTATACTACGGTAACGCCGGATTTCCAGGAGCACCGGCGCTACCTTCATGAAATTAGGACGGGCACCCGCAGCGAAGATTACTCTGTACACGGTTCGGATGTTTCTTCTGGGTCCTCGTTGATGAAATCAAGATAGAACTGCACCCGTTTTCCCTTGAACCGATCCGGTGCCAGTTGCTGACCCTGAAGACGGTTCTCAAGTACGGTATCACGTTCCGGGATGATGGTATTCCCAGTCGCTACCTTGACGACGCGTCCGGTGGTATCAACAATAGCGCGGACCACCTGGCCTTTAGGCAGTTCATATACTTGGAACAATCCCTCTATGTCGGTCATGTCAGCATCCTCGGAGAGTTCTGCCTCTCGCCGGTATTCAGATCCAACCGCTGCCTTCTTCATCACGGGTTCGGGTGCGCTTGGCGCAGGTGCTCCTGCAGCGGTCAATTCCTCGGTTGCTTCATCCTTCATGACCACCGGTGCCCGTACCCGCTCTGCGCTCTTCTCCGCAGGCACACTGCGGCCATCAACCGCAGAAACCTCAGCGGTTGTTTCCGTGTACCGTGTTTCTGGTTCAACAAAATACACCAGATGATCGATATCCACGAATTGTGTCGGCTCCGGAGACTTCACCAGTACGATGAGGACGAGGGCTGCGACCGCTACCGGCACCAGAACCGGTGCAAATCGGAAAAAAGACACCCTGCGCTTCTTCTTGATGCGATCGATGACCCTTCGGTTCACGGTGAAGAGGAATTCACGCGACGGTTCCTCGACCTCTACGGATCGAATATACCCGTCGAGTTGCTTGAGATCCTCGAGCTCCTTACGGCATACCTTGCATGCCTCTAGATGCTCTTCGACCATGCGGGTCTGCTCACTATCGAGCTCTCCGTCAAGATAACCGCTCAACAGTTCTATCGGTAGATCGCATTTCATGTCCTGTTCACCTCCATTTCTTTGAACAGTGTTCGCAACTTCTCCCGCGCTCGTGCCAGGCGTGACATGACGGTTCCGCGCGGGATTTTGAGGATCTTGCTGATCTCGTCATAGGAGAATTCCTCTTCCACACGCAGGACGAGAATGGTGCGGTACTCACTGGGCAGATGCTCCATGGCTGCCGTGATACGCTCCTTGAGCATTTTCTGCCTGGTCATCTCGACCGGGTTTCCCGACCGGGCAGCCAACCGGTATTTGACATCTTCAATCGATTCCGCATTGCCACGCCTCTCTTTTTTCAGATAATTGATCGCATTATTCACGGCGATACGGCACAGCCATGAAAAGAATGACCTGCCACGTTCGAACCTTTTGATCGCTTTGTACGCCTTGATGAATGCCTCCTCAACCATATCTTCGGCATCATCGCGATTATGCATCATTCGGTACATGACCTTGTAGAGCGGTAGTTTATACCGTTCGACCAGGGGATTGTATGCTTCACAATCCCCGCCCTGCACCCGCTCGATCAAGACATCGTCATTCTCTACACTATTATACACGAAAAACCTTTGTTTATTCCAGGGTCATTCTTGTAGTGTGAATCCATAGGGGATTTCGAATACCAACTGGCTGATCGGTTTGTCATCAAGTTTCGTGAATACGGACTCTGTTTTCATACACATACTCATATCGCCGAAGGTCATCGTCATCTGGTCACTCACCTGCAAAGGAAAACCCTTGACCGCATTCATTTCTATGGGAAGCTTCGCAGTAGTTGTCTGCTGCCTGCCTTCTCCAGCGGGAAATGGATATGATAGCAGATCATCTATTTCTCCTCGTTTTTGGTTAAATGCAATCAGTTCCTCACAGCTGTCGAGTTCCTGGGTCACCCACATCGTCACGGTCACTTCAATCTTCATGCTGTCGGACAGTTCTGCCATCGATATAATCACCTCTTCGCATGTTTTACCCACGATCGTCTTTGTGTTGCCGGTCTCTGTGACCGTGACTTCGGGATCATCCATTAATGGTTGTGGCCCAGGTGCCTTCTCGATATCTTGGACCGTATCCGCGAGCACTATCTCGGTGTACTGTCTGTTATCCATATCCAGGGTCCAGACCACGCCCCGATCAAAACGATATATCATGACCTGCGTAATTTCACCATGCTCGGGGTGAAGTATGGAGCGTTCGACCCGGGCAACATCGTCCTTGATGAACACCCTGTGATGTACTTCGGTGCCTTGGACCAGTTCGCTGGTGGTGGCGGTCGTTACCGTTGTCTCATACATAACATCTGCAGAGAGCCCGCATACACAGAATACCGTAACAACAAGCAAACTCAACCTCATCCGTGCCTCCTCGCGAGATTATACCATAATCGAACGCTATGTCAATGTCATGACACAACGTCATCAATCGACAATAACGACCTTTTTGTGTGCCTTGAGTTCTATGCCGTCATATACGCGCACAAAATAAACACCGGCTGTTCGCAGGTCGACCTGACTGCCGGTCTGACTTCGCACCAAACGTCCCATACTGTCATATATCTTGAGCCGGATGTCTGTGAACGGTGCATATACATGGAAGGATCCGCGCGTCGGTGTTGGAATAATCACCCGCGCCGGCGTCTCCAAGGCGATGTGTTCCGCGGCTCCCGAACTGTACCGGTTATAAAAAAGAAAATTACCTGGATTTTCACTCCAGTTCGTGACCACGAGATCGAGATCGAGCGAATACGAGTAGTCGACCCAGACGGTCTCCGCCACCGTGACGGTATTGCCCAATGATACCCAGCCTTCGGCATAGGAAAAACAGTACTCGTCGAGACCGAATGTATGTGAGCCTGTCCTCACCGAGTCGACCGAACGGAGCCAGCGATTCGCCAGATAAAAAACCCGATTCAACGAGTCGACGACATGCGGCTCAGACTCGACCTGTGCCTGGACCGTATTGTCCACGTCGCCGAAACTGATATGCTCGCATACGAGTTGATAGGGATTACCCGGCTGCCATTCCCAATCCGGGGTCTGTGGAAACGTACCGCTCGTATTCTCGAACACCTTGACGGTTTCCCACCAGCCGCCGGCCGCCAGGTCTAGATCACCGTCGCGGTCAACGTCACCGAGTGCGACGCAGGAATAGTAATTCAGGCTCTGGCTCGTCCACACCGGAGTGGTTTCGAGGGTAATACCGTTATTTAAGTAGAGTTCGCAGTAGCTCTGGCCACCGGTCTGGGCGTTGTTGGCGCACACCATATCCTCGTCATTATCGTTATCGACATCGCCGAACGCGAATTCGATAGTGCCGAGTGAGTTCTGTGATTGCCAACATGGCGATGATTCGAGCATGCCGCCGGTGTTACGGTATATGAGGTTCTGAACATGCATGCCTGCCAGGGCAAGATCGAGATCGCCGTCGGCATCGATGTCGACCCAGGTCACATCGTAGAAATACGACAGCAGATTCGATTCCCACGCGGCAACGGTATCGAGCACACCGGCATTATTGAGATACACTTTGGCGCGCTGTGCCTGATTGGTGTAATCTTCGCCGCACGCCACTGCCAGGTCGAGGTCACCATCACCGTCCATATCGCCGAATGCGCAGCCGAATGAATTATCCAGATCAGCCGGCTGCCACGACGAGGTCGATTCATAGGTTCCTGAAATGTTATAGTAGAATTTATCGTACTGGGGCGCACCCGGATCGCCATAGTTCGCGACCGCCAGGTCTGGATAACCGTCGTAGTCAATATCTCCCACACTGACCTTGGCATTATACCCGAGGTCACCCGACACCCATGATGCCGTATACTCCAGCGAATCGCCGGTGTTGTAGTAGACCCGGTTCGGATCCTGGTCCATATCATTGCCGTTACCGGTAATGAAATCGATGAGGCCATCGAGGTTGACATCCACGAGTGCACCACCGGTCGAATAATCATCATCTATGGATTCCCAGTCCGGCTGGTTGGGATACGGGATCGTCAATAAAAGTGATGTAATGATTATCAGCATACGTACTCCTTTCAAAAGTATGTTGAGAGTATTATCACCCCTTCAGAGCATTTGTCAAGATGTGTCATGCTCCTTGCGGTATTATAATTCTGATTTTTTTGGGTGAAACCGGGGTATTCCCGGTTTTGTCTGAACGTCGCCGGTGTATCTGTTTTACGGCAGGACCGATACGATCCTGCGACCACCGCGCGTGTAGCCGAATTTTACCTTTCCGTTCACCAGGGCGTACAGTGTGTAGTCGCTCCCCATGCCTACGTTCGTACCGGGATGGACCGATGTTCCGCGCTGCCGGATTATAATCGTACCGGCATTGATTTGCTGGCCATCGAACCGTTTCACACCGAGTCTCTTACCGACGCTGTCCCGCCCGTTTCTCGATGCACCAACACCTTTCTTATGTGCCATAGGTCTCCTTTCTCAGGGTTTGATGATTTCGGTTATCTGCACGGCACTGAAGTCCTGCCGATGTCCCTTTTTCCGTCTATATTTAAGCCGTCGTTTGAATTTGTAGACAATGACCTTGGGAAGCTTACCATGTTCTTTGATCACACCCTTTACCGTAGCATTCTTTACATACGGTTTGCCGACGATGGTGTTACCATTATCCTTGATCATGAGTACCTGATCGAACTGAACCTCCGAGTTCGGTTCACCGAGATCCGCGGGAATGGTGATGACCTCACCCTTGCTTACGACGTATTGATATCCCTTTGCCTTGATGACCGCAAACATCATTCGCCTCCGGTCGGTTCCTCGGGTATCACGGGTCCGGGTTCACCTGCT
>CP070834.1:1864237-1881916 GCA_020341755.1 Caldifarciminota bacterium
AATCCTCGCCGTAGACCGCACCCATTTCCTCGGTCATCTGATCGAGGTCGAACTGGGCGAGCGGTAGACCGATGGCGAGATGTCCGGTGTAGATGACCTTCAGTTTATTGCGGAAACACTGTCGCAGAAACGACCGAAACATTGGCGTGAGTTCTGGAGCGCTGGTAGCATCGTAGTCAATCGAGGCAAGTACGACCGATCCCGGTGGCAGATTTTCCAGGGTTTCGTACGCCGACCGGACCTCCTGACTGATGCGTATGGGCATTCGCAGTTTGAGGATCAGCGGTATGATGACCACGATTCCGATCAACAAATATATGATCCTGCGGTCGATCGATGCAAGCTTATCAAGTAGTTTCATGCAGCCTCCTATGCCAGGTACGTCCGTTCGATGCCGAGAATGATTCGCAGGGACATAACGACACCACCAAGGTAGGCACCGATATAAATACCGCGTTTTGCTGCGAGTTGGGGCACGTTGAGGAGCCAGTCTGAGATTTCAGGAATTCTGTCCCATATCATCTTGCCGATCGGTACCCTGCCGAGCATTACGATCGCTGCTGCAATGAGCAGTAAGGTGGCTTCGAAGGTTCGCGCCCGGAATGCACGGTATGCTGCCGAGGCAATGAAAAAGGCGAGCAGGGCGAACATGGTTGCCTGCAAAGGAACGATCATGTGAATGTACACCCACATGAATGAAGACTGTAGTTCCACCGGTGTGTTGTACCGGAACCATGATTGAAACCCGGTAACGAGCACGAGTCCCAAGCCAAAGAGGAGTACAAAACTATAGGGCCATCCTTTTTTCCGCTGCCGTATTTTCTTGACGTTATATTTAATAAGACTGTCGAGCCCCAGGACCATGGTGAATCCGGCAACGATAGCATACCACACAAGAAAGCGCTGTTGCAGGTCACCGAACGGCCTGTGGGGGATAAAGAATGCGATCACACAGACAATGCCGGTGATAAACGTTATGAGGATTGGTATCTGTCGTTTCACTATTCCTCCCGTTAAAATGTATTAAACCACTGCACTAGTTGTTCAAAAAAATCCCCAACCCCATTGATATTGCTCAGCTGCTGTAGAAACACGCCGACCGTACCAAGGGTCACGGCCGCAACAAGAAATATGAGGATGACCGCCTTGGAAAAATCCTCTCCCTTCAGACTACCGAGCATCTGGGGTTCCGGGTTCAGGTAACATGATGCCGCATACATCTCTTCGCCGATGAGCGTATAATCGCATGCTGCGATAAAAAAGGGCAGCTGGTCGATCGCTGGCGTACCTGCGATCTGGATCGCACCGACCGAATGACCGGTCTCGGCAAGGATCAAGGATTCTGCGAAGAAGTATCCCTGCCAGAACGCCGCTCCTGGTTCTTCACGAACCATCATGCCATCGACACCGGCGGCATACCCGAACTGGTCAGCAGTCAGAAACGGGATATCACGTTCGTCGTAGAGATCGGGTCTGCCCGCTTCCGAGTATGCTTCTTTGACCGTCTCCTGGGCAGCGGACATGACGAGCGGGTCGCAGTGGGGAACGAGCAGCCGTGTTGAATATTCAGCGCACTTCTTTGCCACCCGTGAGAGGATCGAGAGCGAAGCGATCGTCCATACTTCATTCAGATAGCCGAGTCCGATCGAGTATATTATGGGTTTGCCCATCTCGGTTGAGCGTCCGACCGCATCGTCTATTGCGTCGAGTCCCGGTATCTTGCGTATGAACAACCGGTCACCCGCGCGGGCGCGCCGGATATAATAAATGACGAGGATCGAAACGAGCAGCATAACGACGAGCACGTTCAGGCGTTGTGTGTTGAACCATTGGGCTCGGGCAACGAACGGTCCGGTGATTTCCGAATCAAAACTACCCGCAGCCGTGAGGCTCCGTATGAAATAGTAGTATTCCTTTCCGTCGTCAACGCCGGTATTGTCCTGGAATGATGTCGTGCCCGGTGACACGAACCCGATATTGTTGTACTCGCCGGTTGTCTTTTCGAAACGGTACACTTCATACCCCTGGAAAAAACCGAGGTGACCCGAGTCTCCTGGGGATGGCTGCCACGTTATGGTAATTGACTGACCTTCGTCATTGGGGGTATCGTAACCCTGCACACCGGTTGGTGCATACATCATGAGACCAACCGCAAGAATCATGTGAACCATAGAAGGCCTCCTTGTATGGTTATTGTGTGTATATTAATATGTTGAAAAAGTATATGCATGATTATCCTGATGTCGATAGTGTTGTAGCATGTTACCCCTTGACATTTCTCATTTTCACAATATCATGTATGGCTATGAAGAAGACTATGATAGAGTATCAGCGCAGTGGTGCCGTCCGCGTGTCACGCGGTGTACCATTTTGTCTCGATCGTGTGGAGGTGAGGCTCACGTAGTGAATTTAAGAATTTTTTCTGGACGCCGTGGGCTCTAACCCGCGGCGTTTTTTATTTCCCATAGGGGAAATTGATATCAGAGATATTAGGAAAGATTACAGAGATGATATTTTTGTAACGGAAAAATGATGACAGTGATAAAATATCTCCGACATCTTTCTTCCATCGCTGTAATCGTTGCACGAAGTGCAAAGGAGGTGATAGAATATGCGCGATATAATGTGGTTGAAGTACGAGCGTGATGATCCTCATCTTGCCATGCACGATATGATGCTGTATTTCAGTGAAATGGAGCTGGAGGTGGCAGAATTGTCGATAAATGGCAGGACCGATGATGCTATCGCGCGGGAGTTGAAGATCAGTCCCGAGCGATTGGAAGAGATACGCAATAATATGAAAATCCGGATGAAGGAAATGCTCGGTCGCTCGTGATCTTCACGTTCACCAGCCGGGGCGGCTGATGCCGCCCCGGTCAACTGTTTTTTTTGAGCCGAATAGTACGTTGACATCAGCGGAAAATTTGTGATAATGTAAAAATGACAAGGAGGGAAAGTGGACAAAGATGACAATACCACAGTTATGAAATTCTGGCGTATTATGCTCGTTGTGGTGATGTGCGTCTTCGGCTGGTTCGCCTATACCTGGCTGGCGTTCGATGTCCAGACTGCAGGGGTGCAGGAGAGGTCTCTTCCGGGTTGGTTCTTTGTCGTGCCTGTCGTGATATGGGTGCTTGGTTGGATAACCCTGGGTCTCGGAACATTCGTGTTCCCACCCGGTCGCGGGCACATGCGATTGCGCTCGGCACTATTGCTCTGGATCATCAGCTGTATTATAGGATTTGGTATCGTTATCTTTGGCCTGATCACTGAACCAGGCACATACCGTATCGGCGGTATACTTACAGCCGGCGGTTTTGTTCTGCTCATCTTAATCCTGGTCATGCTGCTCTTCAGATATCCCCCGAGCACAGAGGTACTCTTCTCTCATATTTTAAGCACGCTGCTTTTTGTCGCAGCATTCAGTATATCTACAAGCATGCAGCAGGGTTTTGCATACCGGTTCCCAATATTGGCGCTCGGTTCGGCATCGTTTTTATTTTGCGTGACCGGTTGTATGGAAATCCTCAATGCACGACCCGGGTTTGCCCGTCTGGCCTGTTTATTGAGAAAAAAGCCATGTGATACCCAGCCGGCGACCTCTCCTTCGACGGGAGCATGGTGGAGATTTCACGGCGCGGTGATGGCACTATGCGGGGTCTTTTTCTCTATAGTACTCATTAATAATACCTTCGCAATCGTACCGGACACCGTCGAAGATACTCGCTCGGTCATGCTGAAGATCCCGGTTCAGGCTGCATGGACATGGTTCGCGGAACCGTCACATTTTATCCTGTGGAATACTGATTTCACAGAGTACTTCATTCCCGAAATCACGCATGAGCGTGAGGGGAGCGTATATTACCTGGTTGGCGAAAGAAATGAAAAAAGATTTACGCTTCAATGCATAATAACAAAATGGGACGAGCCTCGTGAATATTCGTTTGTCGGCAGGTGTGAGGAATTCGATGTATACGGCAGCTACCTGATTGAACCTGCTGATAATGGTTCGTTTGTGACCTGTGAAGAAGTCTATTCGTTCAGGAACCTTCGTGAGACGATAACCGCGGCACTTTCAGGGGGGAAATCTCCGCTGCAGAGCCTGGGAGAACGCATGACGATACTCGAGGAAGTTGCCGGTGCGAGGTAGGTCATGACCGCGTATACAGACCCTTATGAGAAATTTGCTAAATCCTATGATCTGTTCGGTGATATTACCGACATCGATCAAAATGAAGAAGCATTTTACCGACAGTTATTCTCACAGCATAAGGTTGTAACCGTGCTTGATTGCGCGTGCGGCACGGGTAAACACTGTTATCTCTTCACGAAAATGGGGTATAAGGTACAGGCTTCTGACATTTCCGAACCAATGCTGTCTCAGGCGCGCGAGAATCTCCAAAAACTCGGGATGGACATCTCGCTGAAGAGATGTGACTTTCGGGAGCTCGAGCAACATTTCGATGATACCTTTGACGCGGTCGTATGTTTGTCGACATCATTGCCGCATCTTCACAAGGATAAAGAACTCATCCGGGCACTGACCTCCATGAGAGGTGTCTTACGTGACGGTGGTATCGTCATCATCGATCAGGGGACCACGCACAGCAGCATCAAACCGGATAGACGTTTTGAACTGATCGTCAACAACAAAGATGTTACACGCATGTTCGTGAAAGATGTGGAAGAGAATATGCAGACCATTCATATTATCGATATCTACCATAATGATCTGGCAAATTGCCTCGAGCATTACAGCGTTGTCTACCGGATACTGCTCGATGATGATTACCGCAGACTGTTGAAATCTGCCGGGTATAAAAATATCCATATATTTGGCGGGCATGATATGTCTGTATACGATCCCGATACAAGCCAGCGGCTAATCGCGGTCGGTGAGGCATAGGTGCAGATGTTCACAGATATTACTTTTAACTACGTTTCGACCTTCTTTGAAAACACTGAACATCAGGAGTTGGAGGAGAGTGGCAGGTGTGATTGAGCGAACCCAGGTATATATGAAATCACGGGCAGCGTGGCGTGCCTGGCTGAATAAGAATCACAAAAAGAAAAAAGAAGTATGGCTGGTATATTATAAAAAACATACTCGCAAACCGACCGTAGCCTACAACGATGCGGTCGAAGAGGCGTTGTGTTTCGGCTGGATCGACAGCATAGTGCGGACGGTCGACAACGAGCGGTACATGCAGAAATACACCCCACGAAGACCGGACAGTGTTTGGTCTCAGATAAATATCCGGCGCGCCCGGAAGATGATCAAGCAGGGACTGATGACAGGAAGTGGATTGGCACTTTTCAATGCAGTAAAGAAAAGGGGCAGGATCGCACCGCGTGCAAGAGATATTAAGACCAGACTTGCCGTGCCGGTCGATCTAAAAGAGGCGCTCAAGAAAAAAAAGAAGGCATATGATAATTTCATGAATTTTGCACCCAGTTACAAAGCAATGTACATTTACTGGATCAATGATGCAAAAAAGCCCGAGACGCGCGCGCGCCGGATCCTTCGGGTTGTCGGTTTTGCTGAGGCGAATAAAAAGTCAGTAATGCTGTAATAGGGAATTAAAGACTAACCAAAAAAGATAGTGTATTGGGGGGACTGGTATTCGATGTGGGGTGCACAGTCATTCTGTGCACCCCACATATTTTTAAAGTACGATTACTTTTCTGACAGAATTCGAGGTAGTACCCTGCAGGTGTATGAAATAGATGCCCTGCGGAACGCGCAGTCCTTGATTGTCGGTGCGGTCCCACGTGACGGTATGCTTTGTGCTTCCCTCGCAGAACACAGACGGGTATTGTTTGACGAGTCTGCCTGCGGCATCGAATATCCGCACATTAACATGCTCGTTTGCTGCAAGCCGCCAGTTTATGGTCAGGACATGAGCCACCGGGTTCGGATACATCTCGAACGTAGAGGACAGTATTGTCGTTTTTGTCTGTTCCTCAACGCCGGTCGTGATGCCGAAGAAATTCATGATCTCAGCGAGCAGCACTGCCCGTGTCGAAAGACCGGTACCATCGATGAGATTACCGAGTTCGAACGATGTCCCAACGGTCCGGTACGAACCAGCGTCGTTCGCAACACCGCAGTTGTACAGTTGATCACCGTCATGGAAGATCAGGAAACCGGTTCCCGTGGGATTGATGTGATCAATAAAGCTGTTCTCTCCACCGTAGTTGAAGATCATTCCCAGCGTGAATGCGTCCTCCTCGCCAATGACCGGTCCTAGATCAGAAGTTCCATCTGCGATTGCATTGATGCCGAAAAGGGGTCCAAAGTCGTATCCGCCCTGGTATGGCGGGTCATAATACCATAAATCGCCGCCTTCGAGATACACGCGGCCGCCGTTGTTTAGGAATGAAACTATCGCTGCGGCTTCCTGGCTGCCTGAGAGGATTACATAATTATTCGCGTATATGCCCACGCAGACGAACAGAGCCGTGTAGTTATCCAGGTCAGCTATTGGAAGATCTAATCCCTCGGCACCCGCATAACCACTGGATGAAAGAATGGTATGGATCGCTTCTCCGGACGATGGAGTGGGATCAGGATTCCAGACATAGTAGTGGTACTGACCGATGACCAGGTACAAGTTCAATGTATCGGAGAATGAGCCGTCGGTTGCGATTACCTGCAGCTGCGCGACGTGACCGTCAGGAGCAGCAGCGCTTGCCGACAGCGTGTACGGATCGTCTGTGTTTTCCTTGGTGCTGTCGACCATCAGCGTACCGAAGTATCCGGAATCATCTGTAATGGTTATGTAGGGATCGTCGGTTTCTATCGTGGTCGATAGATTGGTGAAATCAACGCCACCGATATTCTTCATGGTCACGGTTAATTCAGCGCTTTCACCCTGATCAAGCCTGCCGTTATTATTACCGAGCGTATCGTAGACAGTATTGTCGATCGAGGCAAGGTAATAATCGGTACCTTCGTAGTTGAGGACAATATTATCGGCGAAGACCTTCGCCCGTTCTATTGCCCCTCAGCACGTATGGTCGGTCACCGAGTAGACGGCAACCTCGATTTTTGTTATATCACCGGGGCTTATCGGGATATTCCCGAGTTCGGAGTTTATATTGAATGCATAGGTGTTCCAGTTTGTATCTGGTGCGAGGATCACATGGTTGTTGGTTACATCATCCCATGGGCACGGCTCGGTGTGCATGCCCATGTATGTCTGACCGAGAACAGTGTTCGTTTCGTCCATATAGGATAACACTACAGCTGCACCGGCCCAGCACAAGGTATCTTCGTTGTTGTCGTATGCATAGAATTTCGCATCGACCGAGAAGGTAAGATCCGTGCATGGAATATTGACGGTCTGATAGATCTTTGCGTAACCGCCGTAGGAATCAGTAGCCCATGCTTCGTAATCAGGATCCGGGTCGAGATACGTCGCCACCCCGATCGAAGCATAATAGCCGTTGAGGGCTTCTTCCCAGCCGGCATCCAGAGGTTCTTCGAAGTCGCCGTTTATCAGCAGTACGCTTGCGCTTGCCGTCATGGCACACAGTAACAAAAGGGATATCGTGCGCATAGCACCTCCTTTACTACAATGCCTTCCCATTGATTTTTATACAGAACACGGATAGTGAAAGAACACCTTAGGTTCACTCATCACCATCATCGGTATGGGATGACAATGTATACCATGATACTAGAGAATGCGGAAGGTGTCAAGCCCCCGCAGGGGCATAGGGCAGAGGGCGGAGAGCAGAGTGCATAAAAAGTATGAAAAACAATGGATTTTTAACGAAATTATCAGAATGTCCCGACTAAACCGAATTATCAAAAACCATGTCATAGTGTTAGACGTGGAGGTGAAGTATGGCGGACAAATATCCAGGCAAATGGGAACCGTTTAGAGATATGGTGAATCTGCGGGCGGATATGGACCGTCTGTTCAAAACGTTTTTTACCGGCTATCCAGAAGAGTATGAAGGGATCTGGGCACCGGTCATTGATATAGAGGAAGACAAGGATAACATTCTGGTAAAAGCAGAGATCCCCGGGTTGAAAAAAGAGGAGATAAAAGTAACGGTCCGGGATAATGTGCTGTCAATCTCGGGAGAACGGAAACAGGAACAGGAGACAAAGGATAGACTCTACCATCGCATCGAACGTTCCTACGGTAAGTTCAGCCGTCGTATATCATTACCCGTAGCCGTCGATGCCGATAATATAAAAGCGAATTATAAAGACGGCATTCTCTATATCACACTGCCAAAACCAGAATCGGTAAAACCGAAACAGATAGAAGTCGAGATAAAATAAGCACTCCTCCTACTGAGGGACGGGCTACTTTTTTAAAGTGCCCGTCCCTTTACTAATATAACTCACATCTATGAAGAGGGTGTCGGAGTATGGGAGTGCCGGTGTCTCGGAGATTAAAATCTGTTATTTGTTTTACATTCTACGTTTTACGTTCTACGTTCTGCAATTGCACGTCAGTGCACTTCCTCAAGACTTTCCTTTTCAACCCAGCCGCCCAGGCCTCCAGGGAGTTGTATGAGCGCATGATTCTGGCGCTCTTCCCGTATCCTCACTTCAGCGCCGTCATGCAGTGTCAGGATATGTTTGTATTCTTCGCCCGGGCCGCTCATGGCATGAACCTCGGGAACGATGATGACCGCCCCTCTGCTATTTCTTACATTGATCCATGCCTGCCACGAAATAAAGGTGAGTACGAAGAGCATACCGGCGGCTATCGCTGCATACACGAATGCTTTTTTGCGCTTCATGATATACAGCGACACGAAGACAGACATCACTACAAAAAATATAGTAGCAGTGATCTGTGCTTCTTTCATTGACAATGATGTGAAGGCAGCCGATAAGAATGCAGTGATCGGACTGCTGGAAGATCGGGCTTTGTCGACACGGTAATTCCGTGCATAGGCAATGTTGTGTGTAATATCTGGATCACGCGGGGAGAGAAAACGCGCCCTGTGGTAGTTGATGATCGCCATGCCGATCCTGCCGGTTTTAAAATACGCGTTCCCGAGATTGTAATATAGGGGTACGCTTTCAATCCGTCGTGCAGCCTCTTCATATACATGGATGGCTTCGTGATAATCAGCCTGTGTGTAATACCAATTGCCCTGATTGTAAAGTTCGGTTGCTGCCTGGTTAAGTGAAAAAACGAAAATGCAAGCATGAAAAATATTTATCATAGTATACTCAGCAGTTTCTTGGTTTTTTCCAGAAGGTCTTTTGGATTATCACAGGTCATGCCCGGTGAAAAGCGGATGACATCGCACTGGTCGAGCAGTTGTATGAATATCTGGATGTGTTCTTCCTGGATATTGCGGGTCCTCATCTCCTGTACGATCTCTTCCTTGGTTAGGGCACCGACATCGAGATTGTATCGGTCACCGATATATCCGAGTATCACCTTTGACAGAACAGCATGGAACGCCTTTTCATCGTTCTTTTTAAGATGGCGTTCGGCTTCTTTCATGCGTTTTCTCACCATGGCACTCGACCGGGTTTTGCGCGCGTAGGCGCGGTCTGTGAGCAGCCGTGCCTGGTGCCGGCTGTACAGAACAGCAGCAGCGATCATGATAAGGGCTGCAACATACCAGATAGTGAGTCCCCAGCCCAGGGGTCCTGTTTCAGCAGTCAACCGTGATGCGTCTGGCTTGATGAACCGAATATCAGAGCCGAGGACCTTGAGACCATCTTCCTCTACCAGTGCAGTTGCTGCCGCGGTCTGCTGAGCAGTAAATTTCAACTGCTCTGTACGTATGGTGTAGTACTTTTTATCACGGGGATTGAAATAAGCGATCTCGATGGCTGGAACGAGATGTTCGCCATCGGTCTGGGGAATGAGCGGGTAGCGGAATTTTCTAGTACCCTGCACCACATCATTTACGACCTGTATATCATCTTGAACTTCCGGGTCGAGGATCTTCACTCCGGGAATGGATGGAACAGCGGGTTTCTCCATCAATCTCAGGTTACCGGTACCGGTAATGCTGACAGTAAGATTGATAGGCTCGGCAGCGTCGGATACTGTACGGTCGAGCTCTGCATTCATGTGAAATTCACCAACTCCACCGGCAAAAGAAGCGGGTTTATTCACATCCGGGAGAGGTTTGACCGTGATGGTGATGGGTTTTGAAGAAATACGGGATGTCTTTGTCCTTCCGAAGAAATCAAAAAAATCACGTGACTGCTGTATCGTCTGTACGTTCAGACCCCATGATGGTATCTCAACGCTACCGCTCGTTACCGGAAAGAGAGCAGATTTTTTTAGCACGGAAACGTTGTACAGCACGCCATCGACATTCTTCTGGTGAAAATCGAATCGCTGGGCTTCGAAAATAGGTTCCACCCAGAACCCGCTGAAAGAGGGGGCGTCTTCAGCCTCTGCTCCTTGAATATTCACACGTGTGTAGAGATCATATTCCACGATTATCTGTTCTCCGACAAAGACCGTGCGTTTGTCCGTGCTCGCCACGAGTTTTATGTTTGCATCGATCGGCATACCGGGTTCTGCCGGTGTCATAGTGGACGGCGGTTGTGGTTGTGAAGGAGTAGTTCCTTTGACAACCGTTATCGATATCGGCTGGGTCTGGTATGTCTCGTCTTTGAACGCGATGGTACATGCGCCAATCTTGAACGTACCTTCTTTTTTCGGATAAAGCGTGTAGATGTAGGTGATCGAACCCTGCTGGATGAGTCTTCCATTGATGAATTGTATGCTGGTGGACTGGGACGACGATCTCCCGGCAACAGTGAAGTCCGGCAGATCCGGCAGTTGAGGAGCCGGGACCTGGCCGATATTTTCTCCCTGTACCGTGACCGTGAGTGTGAGTGGTTCATTCACGCCTACCTGCGTTCTATTGACGCTGGCGGAAAAATTCAATTCTGCTGCTACAAGGATGAAAGGTATCAGCAGGAGACCTTTACCAATCTTTCTCAACACGCTCGGGTTTCTCCGGTTCTCTTGCCTTTTTCTGGTTTTCCTTTTCCCGACTCTGCATAGCCTGCAGGATACGCTCTGCCTCTTCTTTGCTGATCTCGGTTTTCTGTGGCTGTGTTTGCGGCTGGGGCTGCTGCTGTCCCGTTGAGTCGCTCTGCGGTTGGTTCTCCATTTGTTCCTTTATTTTCAAACAGAATTCGAGATTCTGCTTGGTTGGGATATCTGTATGGTCGATCAAAAGCGATGTCTTGTATGTATGGATCGCCGCGTCCAGCTGTCCTTTTTTGTACTGACAGTTCCCGATATTATAAAAGGTATTTGCCTGGAATTTTTCATCCTTTTCCAGTAACCCGAGTTCAAATTCGCTGATTGCTTCATCATACCGTTCCATTTTATAAAGAGCACGACCAATATTATAGTGTATCTTGGGATTATCCGGTTCCTGCACAAGCGCGTCCTGATAACTCAACAGTGCCTCGTCGTATTTACCGTCACTATACAGGCGATTACCCCGGCGCATGCTTTCACCCACATCGGCAAATGCTATAGTCATCAAGGAAAGACACAACACCATAAGCAATACAATGTTAGGTCGGCGTTTTTGCGTCATACCCATCTTCCTCTACGGTCACTGATGGCGACGCCAGCGATAATAAGTATGAACGCCGCCAGGAGAAAATACTGGTACCGTTCTTCGTATTCAACGTATTCTCCACCGCCGATCTCTTTCTTCTTTATCTTATCCAATTCCAAAACCAGTTTATCCATGTATAATCCTTCGGTCCTGAAATATCTACCGTCGGTTGCCTTTGCCAGGATAATAAGAAGCCGTTCAGAAAGTCTCGACATCACGATCTTGTCATCCTTGTCCTTTTTATATTCCACGAAATTGCCAGCCTTGTCAAGTTCGGGTACGGGTGAACCTTCTATCGTACCGACGCCGATCGTAAAGAGTTTGATACCCTGGTCTTTCAACCGCTCGACCGCCGCAACAGGATCCCCGGTCAGATTGTCACCATCCGTGAAGATGATAAGCGCTTTATAGGTTTCTTCCTTGGGATTGAATAGAGAGCTCGATACACGCATTGCCTTTTCCAGATTCGTGCCTGGCTTGGGTATGACTGCCGGTGAGATGACATCCAGGAAGAGTTTTGCCGCCTCGATGTCCGTGGTCAAGGGGCACATGACAAAGCATTCACCGGCGAACGCAGTAATACCGACCCGGTCGGTTGATAGATGATCGAGCAACTGGGCGATCTCGGTTTTTGCCCGGGACAGGCGGTTAGGAGCAAGATCCTGGGCGAACATGCTCTTTGAGGCATCGAGCGCAATGACCACATCAATACCCTTACCTTCGTATATCTGGAGTTTCTCGCCCCATTTCGGTCGGGCAAGACCGATTATGAGCAGACACAATCCGAGTACCGGCAGGATAAGTTTGAATATTTGCAGTCTGCGGCTCGCCGTCTGGGTGATCCGGGGGATAAGACCCTCGTCGACATGCCGTCGAAAGCGCATGCGTTTGCGCACGATGTAGACGATGATACCGGTTAGGAGAACCGGAATGACAAGTAAAAGATACAGGTACTGTGGCGCTGCCCATTTGATCACGGCAGCCTCCTCATGACGACAATGCTGAACAGCATACCTGCGATCAATATGATGGTCGCCCAGAGCATCCAGTTACCGCTTTTTTCTGCATACAGGGTGTGCTGTGTGGTTTTGAATGTGGTCGGCTCCATCTCGTCGATTTCATCATAGATTGTCTTCAAAGCATTTGCATCTGTCGCCCGGAAACTGTGTCCGCCTGTGAGTACAGCGATCTCGTTCAGGGTCTCCATATCAAGATCGACTTCAATCTGCACATACTGTCGTCCGAAAATCGGGTGGTCGACCGGATAGGGAGCAGTTCCCCGGCTGCCGACACCGATGCAGTACACCTTTATATTATATGTTTGTGCAAGCTTTGCTGCACTGACCGGATCGAGTTCGCCGCGATTGTTCATGCCGTCGGTGAGCAGTATAATGAGCTTTTCGTCAGCCTCAGAATCCTTGAGCCGGGTTACGGCTGTTGCCAGACCCATGCCAATGGCAGTGCCATCTTCGAGCATGTTGAAATCCACATAATCGATCAGCTGCTCGACTATCGTATGGTCAAACGTGAGGGGACACTGTGTCAACGCATCAGCCGCAAACACAACGAGCCCGATGCGGTCACCCTGGCGTTTCCGTACGAATTCTTTTGCGCGCTGTTTTGCCACATAGAGCCGGTTGTTCGGCGTAAAATCCTCTGCGCGCATCGAGGTTGATATGTCCATGCACAGTACGATATCCACGCCCTTGGTCTCTATCTCCTCGAAAATCCTGCCCTGCTGGGGGCGGGCAAGGGCGAACGTAATGAGCAGGAGGGCAATAGCCGTTGCTGCGAACGGTATGTACCGCAGCACCTGTCCCCGGCTGCCAACCTTTTTGAAGAAGGAGAGGTCGGAAAATCTGACTGCCGCTCTTTTTTTCTTTAACTCAAAATACACGAGCGGTACCAATAGTAATAAGAGAAGAAAATAAAGAGGATGAGCGAATCTCATGATGCTTCCTCGTTCACCTCTATAGGCTTGGATTTTGTGACCAGGTCTCTGGCAGTTTCAATTGCCTGGAACATCTGTGCATCCTCGGGAATAAATTTAGTGTATTTCACGAGATCGGCGTGATGGAAGAACGTGCCGAACGCATCACGCAGTTTTACTTTTTTCCTTTTAAGTTCACTCACGATTTCGGTGGTCGTTTGTTCCGCGGCATTGAATGCATAACGACGTTCGATATACCATTTTAATATCTCGGAGAGCGTGTAGTAATACTTCTTGATCAATCTTTTTTCTATCCACTCTTGCACGGGAATGTTTTCGATCGCTACCAGTGCCTCGATCCAGGGAGGTGGTGGCGGGACTGCTTCGGCACGACGGGTCAGAAATTTCTTTATAAAACGGTAGCCGAAGAATCCGATCGCGCCGAGCGCAATGACTATACCCAGAATGATCCATGGGCGGTAATCAGGATACTCAACAGCATCTTTGATGTCATTAATATCCTGCATATCTTCAGGGAGGACACTGGTAATGGTTAAGGGAGGTGTATTGCTCGTGATTGTATCTGTGGTGTCTCCGTGCGTGTGTACGAATTTGAACGCAGGTATATTCAGCTCGCCGGTGTTAAACGGGACCATGCGCATCCGGTACGTATTCGTTTCCATTCCCTTTTCCTGCACGATCGTCTTATCCTGGCTGAGAATCATGAACGGGTCCAATGAATCGACGAATGGAGCCGATATCTTTACGTCCTGCGGATGGGTAACAGATACCTCTATCTCGAACGGATCGCCGATCGTCAGTTCTTTATTTTGGTATTCCTTTGTGATCCGGGTGTTTATCTCGATCTGAGCAAGGAAAAAAAAGATGAGTATCATGGTATCACCGGTATCTGCGTGCCCGCTCCCGGAAGAATTTATGGAGTTTTGGCGTGCTGTTTTCCGAGGTGAGCAGGTCAATGCTGTCGATGCCGAGCGATTTCAGGATATTCTGCCGTGTTTCACCCTGCTGGAGTCGGTATGCACGGTACTGCTGGAGCAGCGTTTTATCCCAGGTGTCCACGGTCATGATCTCACCGGTCTCGGCATCTTCGAGGTCGATCATGCCAAGCCGGGGGAGCGATTCTTCGGCAGGGTCGGTGATCGTGATGACCACGAGGTCGTGCCGACGGGCCATGACGCCAAGCGGTGTTCTTATTATTTTTTCCTCGAATCCGCGTCCGGTGAAATCGCTGATAAAAAAGACGATGGCACGGCGCTTGAGTATGTTCATGAGAAATTCCAGGGCGAGCGAGGGGTTCGTGCCCCGGTGTTCGGGAGTGAAAAAGAGTATGTCGCGGATTAACCGCAGTACGTGAAACCTGCCTTTTTTCGGCGGCACGTACTTTTCGATGCGGTCTGTGAAGAAGAGGAGTCCGACCTTATCATTGTTGCGTACCGCAGAGAACGCAAGGGTCGCAGCGATCTCGGCTGCCTGCTCGAGTTTATACTGATTGCGCGTGCTGAAGCGTTCCGAACCCGATGCGTCGACGCACAGGATAACGGTCAGTTCGCGATCTTCGGCGAATTTTTTCACGTACGGTCTGCCCATGCGTGCGGTCACTTTCCAGTCGATGGTCCGGACGTCATCGCCCGGCAGGTATTCGCGCACGTCGAGGAATTCGATACCGGTTCCCTTGAAGGACGATTTGTATTCGCCGGCGAACATGGTATTGACCAGCTTTTTGGTGCGGATCTCGACCTGTCGTATTTTTTTCAGGAATTCAGTCGAAAGCATATCCTGATCCCTCTGACCGCAAGACGGGAGTCAATTTACGGAACTTCGACGCCCGCAAGGATCTTCTGGATAATGTCGTCGGTCGTTACTTCTTCAGCCTCTGCCTCGTAGGTCAGTATGATACGGTGGCGCAGAACATCGGGTGCCAGTTCCTTGATGTCCTCGGGTATCACAAAACCGCGGTGTTTGAGGAATGCGAGCGCCCGCGCCGTACTCGTCAGGTATATGGATGCGCGGGGTGAGGCTCCGTAGCGGATCAGACCTGAGAGTTCATCAAGACCGTATTGTTCCGGCTGCCGCGTGGCGAAGACAAGGTCGAGAATATAGTCTTTTATCTTATCGTCTATATAGATCTTTTTGCAGAGTTTGCGTGCTTTGATGATCGCCTTGGGATCGACGACCGGTTTGATCGTGGGTTCGCCCTCGACAGCAATGCGCTCTACGATCTCTTTTTCTTCTTCTTTATTGGGATATGTTATCTTTGTTTTCAACAAGAATCTGTCGACCTGCGCTTCGGGCAGGGGATAGGTACCTTCCTGTTCGATCGGATTCTGTGTTGCCAGGACCATGAACGGCTCGTCGAGTTTAAAGGATTCATCACCGATCGTCACCTGGCGTTCCTGCATTGCTTCGAGCAATGCGCTCTGGACCTTGGGCGGCGTTCGGTTTATCTCGTCGGCGAGGATCATATTGGCAAAGATGGGTCCTTTGCTGACCGAAAACTCATTGGTGCGCTGATTGTATATCATGGTACCGATGATATCGGCAGGCAGGAGGTCAGGCGTAAACTGTATGCGGTGGAATTTTGTCTTGATCGCGCTCGCAAGGGTCCTGACCGCATAGGTCTTTGCGAGTCCGGGCACACCTTCGATGAGGATATGTCCGTCGGCAAGAAGCCCGACGAGCAGCCGGGAGACGAGGTATTTCTGACCGACGATAGCCCGGTGTACCTCTTGGGTAATGGTCTGAACGATAATGCTTTCTTTTTCTATCTGTTCATTGATCTTCTTAATCTCATCTTTGATTTCTTCCATCATCACCTCCTCAATGCATCACGTGTCGCTGTAACAGCGGCTAGAAAGTCTCGATATTTAAACCGTTATTTCCTTTTTGACAGAAGTACGTGGGTTATGGTTTAGTTACATATTCCGGTGCTGCACAAGGAGTGCAGCACCGGTTCAATTACAAGAAT
This sequence comes from Caldifarciminota bacterium, assembly GCA_020341755.1. GTDB lineage: Bacteria > Hydrothermota > Tepidihabitantia > SM23-42 > SM23-42. The sequence goes on from CP070834.1 coordinate 1,880,740, forward strand.
TTCTTAAAAAACATCAGAGCCGGTATCCGTACCAGTAGCCCGTGTCTCCTTCTGTGCTGCCGTCTGCGTCCCTGGCGATCCAGAGTAAGCCATTGCAGTATGAAAGGGAGAATCCATAGCCATCGCGCGGCAGGTCGATCTCGGTGATGTAATTACCATCGAGGTCATACACGACTATCTCATCGGTTGCGCCCCAGGCAAACAGGTAATAATCGGAACAGGCAAGGCTCGCGTAATAGCCTGATTCATTGAAGCCGGGTTCGAATTTGTATCCCTTGACCTTTTTCCCGGTTTTGAAATCGAGGACGCGTATTCTGTCTTCATAGTATTCATACAGGTATTTGCCGTCCGGTGTCATACCCGGTGAGCTCTGGTCGTCCTTGAAGATCCCTTCATGGACGAGTTCCGTTGTTTCAACATTCAGATCGACCTTGTAGAGGTCACCACCGTAGATCTTAATATAGAATTCCTCGTCTGCAGGGTTAAAAAATATCGCCCGTCCGTCGAGTTCCACATCGTATTCATCGATCAATTCTCCATCCATATCGTACTGGTTGATCATGCAGTACGCATCATTGCCGCCGTTTATCGTATAATAGTAGTCACCGTCAAAGGCAATGGACATGTTATGGAAATAAACCTCGTCCCTGAATTTGACGACCTGTACCGGATCTTTGATCAATGGTTTCTTCGGACCGCAGGTTGCATGGATTGAAATCAAGACGAATGCAACCAGAACGCACAACTGTAGCACTTTTTTCATAGCTCATCCTCCATTAAAAGCGGGACTTCCTTAGAAAGAACCTAAAAATAATGAAAATTAACGAAATAATGAATTTTCCTACTATACCCGAAAATATGAGAAAGTCAATCCAGTAAAAGTACCTAAAAATAATGTGTTATGATTGCAGTCGGCGTTGACGCAGTTTCTGGATGCCGTATGCGCTGCAGTATAGTGCCAGTCCGATGAAATACATGTAGTAGCGCAGACCATAGTCCAGGTTTAATGTTTTCGTAATGACCGCCGGGAAAAAGAGGACGACTGAAGCAATGAGCAAGAGCGGCATTTCATACCATTTCAGCCTGATGATGAACCAGCCCTGGACCACGTTGCTGAACGCCAGGGCACCAAAGACCGCCATGGTAAATATCAGTATTGCCTGGGGCCAGCTGCGTA
>CP070834.1:1882016-1901221 GCA_020341755.1 Caldifarciminota bacterium
AGGTTGGGTGCTCCGACGAGCAGGAGAAATTCCGGTGGTGTCTGCCAGGTGTTATATGCATTTGCGACGTAATTCTTGATCTGATCGGCAGAAGTACCGACATCGGAAAGTTTCACGTGTTTGGTCATCATGCCTTTTTTGTGCTTCCACTCGGCGAGCGGTTCTATTGCATCGTAAAAGGCATCGTAACTGATGATCAGATAACGAGCTCCTGGTTCCTGGCTAATACCCAGGCTGAAACTGATTAACAACGCAGCAAATATATATTTCATGGACAAACCCCCTTTAACCCTAATTATAACCAATAATGACGTTTAATCAATAGGGAACACAGGTTTGCGGTACAGAAGCGTTTATTTCAGAAGGATTATTTTCCTGGTAATTACAGGTATTTTCGATTCACTTTTTGGCGCACATAAGCATACAAAATACACACCATCTGGCACTGTGCGGCCATGCTGGTCAGTCCCCTGCCAGACAATACGGTCCGAGCCTGCGGCTATATCGTTCCATTGTGTAATCAAACGACCAGCGGCATCGTATATCGTGATGGTCAGTCCTTCATCTGGCTTACTTCCCGGACTGTATTGGATGGTCGTGTGCTGCCTGCATGGGTTGGGATTAATACCAAGCGTCATAGGCATGACGATGTTACGGTGTTCATCCGTACGTATACCGGTAGGTGGGATACCGAAATAATCCATGATCGAATCGACCAGAGCATATTTCGTTGACGGACTGATCGTATCGACGAGGCAGCCGAGTTCGAAGACAGTGCCAACGGTACGGTTGTTCGCCGCGACTGCGCTGCCGTTATTATTATGGATATTCCTGAATATCAACGACGAACCCGCTGTACTGTCGATATAATCCAGCATGGTCAATTCACCCTGGTATACGAACTCCATATCCTGGGTGAAGGTACCTGGCTGACCGAATGTCCCCGGGAAGAGGCCGATCGTATTGCTTACCGGTTCTATATCGAACAATGGGCAGAAATTATACCCGTGGAATGCCTGGGGATCACCGACCCAGACATCACCGCCTTCTAAATATACCTTACCATTCTGGGTTTCAAGATAAGATACGAGATCCGAAGCAGCACGGCTCGTATCGCGAATGACGAAATTATTGGGATACACTCCGCAGCAGATAAATATCGAACGGTATATTGACACAAGACCTTCGGGAAACTCCACAGCATAATCGGCGGAAAAGTCGAGCGAGTCGAGTACATCTTTGATGACCGGACCGCTTGTATGGTTTGGATCCGGGTCCCAGACAAACGCGTCTTTTTGACCGATATAAACTGACACGGGGAATGTGTCAATATAAACACCGGCGGTGACTTCAAGCAACAACTCAAGCAGATAACCTGTGGGTGCTGATGGGTCGGTCGCTATGAGGAAGGGATTTGTACTGTTGCTGACCGTATCTCCGGACATGACCGTGCCGAAACCTGAGAGCGAATCGACTGGCCAATAGAATGCATCGGGACAAAATATCCTTCCTTCAGTATTTACTGCCGGGTATGAACCGATATTACAGAGTTCAATATAGAGTTCGACCGTATCGCCCGGGCTGGCGTACATAACAGTATTCGGAAAATAGTAATCAACAACACCGAGTACCGGTGCCTGTACGATGAAAACGAGGGGAGAGGTCCATTCGGTGCCATATCCGTCGGAGGTAATGACGCTGAGCTCCACCATATGGGAATCAGGACAATCAGAAGCGATAATCACGTTGAATCCATTATCAGATGAATAAACCGAGTCAAAAGGTCCGATGGTGTCGAATACCTTGGTCGTATCGTTCAACAGGACAAATTCATCCGGTTCTGTTTCATTGAGTGATGCCGTAATATTATACGCCGTCATATCACCCCAGTTCTTGAGCCAGAACGGTATTTCCAGTTGTTCTCCGGGATTGGGTATCGAATCATAATTGCCGGCTGGATGATCGACCGTATGGAATCCGTTGAGTAACACATACGGTCCGCCCGGATAGAGCACCCGAATAAGCCCGACATACGGCACACAATTGCGGTTTGTGACCGTGATGAAGACGCTGTCTCCGGGAATCGTCAGTGAATCTTCGAATGTGACACTACCGTTGTTGTGGGTATACCCGATATGGTAACACGCGGTGTCCTGCATTGCCATAATGCACACCAGTGCACTTTCCACAGGAGCATTATTGTGCATAACGTTGACCGATATCGTGCACGCACCAATAAATAATTCCTGATTATAGTTGACCTGAAGGGACTGTGGTGTGTCGGTCCAGATTGTCATTGCCGGGTCACCGAGGCAGTTCCATGAGTTGTATTCCTGGTCGTCGCCGAATTCATCGTAATACCAAAGCCTACCGGCTTCGGTTGCCGAACCGAGGGTCACACTATGATCCGTATACATGCCAGCAATCGTGCCGCGAATCAGTGCGCTACGCATTTCAGCCGCGGCCATTATTGCGGTTGATGCTCCCAGGAAGCCTACAACACCTTTGGGCTCAGTAGGAGTTCCTGCGCATTGCCAGAGTTGACCGATCCCTTCGAGTGTTGCACAGGTTCCCGATAGTACGATGGGCAGTTTGTATCCGTTGTTCATATATGGAGGGTAGATACTGTCGAACGGCCACATCCAGTCATTGAAACCGATGCCGCGATAGACTATACAGGAACGGCCATCATTGATCGCGTTGAGGACATCATATCGGTCATGCCCGGCGTTAAATGAAAAACTGTCGATGTGCACAAAACCATTTTCCAACCAATGTTCATGCGCGAACCGGGCATCTGCCCAGTACAGTTCAGCAGACGACGGTTGACCGGGTTCGTCTTCGTTGACGATCGTAACTCCTTTCCGGAACCAAGATGGATCGACCGTGTACGGATCTCGTTCATACCCGAGTATCTTGGTAACAACGGTCTTGAGTTCTGAGGTATCGGATACCCACAATCGTCCGGGTAGCATTTCATTATGGAAGTCACCGGTCACATTCGTATAATAATTATCAGAGGGCACATATAAATAATATGTCCAGACAAGAGGGAAAGGAACCTGATATTTATTACCGACAAACAATACGTATTCGGGCTGTGGCTGCCAGGTATTGTATGCATTCGCGATAAATGCCTTTATCTCGGTGGAATCGCTACCGGTTTCAGATAGTGCAGCGATCCGTGTCTTTAGACCTTTCTGTGTTTTCCATTGCGCCAGAGGTTGCAGATGACGGACATACTGGTCAGGTGCAATGATCAAATAGCGCGCACCGGTTTCCTGTGCTGATAACACAGAGAACATCAAAAACAACGCTATCACATGATATCTATAGAACATACGCCTCCTCGTTTACGTATCATGATAGAAGCCGCCTGTGAAAAATCTGTGAAAAATAGCGAAATTGTGACATGGATTGAGTACGTTGTGGTAAGTCCAGCATGTATCTTGTCATGAAACCAGTATACGCCGTTTGATACTTATTTCAAGAGAATGATTTTTTCTTTCAAGGTTTTATCAGAAGTGGATAAGAACGCTATATACACACCCTGAGCAACAGCCCTGCCATTGATGTCCTTACCGTCCCAAAGTACGATTACCGGTTGTGCGGTCGCTGCCGGTATCGCGATATCCCTTACCAGCCTGCCGCAAATATCATATATGTAGATACAGGATGGGGTAGAGGATGACAATCCATAGATAATGAACCTGACCGTATGACGACCCGGATTTGGTGTTATATGCATATATGGTGACATGATGGACTCTGATGTTTTGTGTTCTTCAATGCCGGTCGGTACAATACCGAAATAATCCATGATCGAATCGAGAAGTATTTGTCGGGTCGAAGGTGGAACCGTATCGACCAGACAGCCGAGCTCGAATGAAAAACCCACGGTGCGGTTATTTGCCGCAACACCGCAGCCGTGATCATTATAGGTGTTCTCGAAAATCAGGGATGAACCGATAATGCTGTCTATGTAGTCAAGCATGGTGAACTCACCGTCATAGACGAATTCCATGCCCTGGGTAAAGGCGCCGGATTGACCGATCACTGCCGGAAACAGACCGATGGTATTACTCACCGGTTCAATGCCGAAGTACGGACAAAAGTCGTATCCATAGAATGCCTGGGGATCAGCTACCCAGACATCTCCACCTTCAAGGTAAAGCCGACCATCCTGCAGTGTAATGTACGTTTCCAGAGCCATGGCAGCATCACTCGTGTCCACTATGACAAAATTTTCGGGGTATACTCCACAGCAGATAAATATCGAACGGTTCAGTGATGCCAGCCCTGCAGGAAAATCAGTCACATATTCACCAGTGAAACCGAGATCGTCCAGGATTTGATATAGTATCGGTCCACTTGAATGGTTCGGGTCTGGATCCCAGACCATATAATCTTTTGCACCAACATAGAACGTGAACGGCATGGTGTCTGTGTAGACTCCAGAACTGATCGCAAGCATGCATTCAACAGGATAACACAGTGGTATTTGTTCATGACTGGTAATGATGAACGGGTTCGTGTTGTTTGACCCTACTTCGCCGGAGTTGATGGTTCCGAATACTGCGACCGAATCGATTGACGTGTAGAACGAGTCGTCACACAGCAGTGTTGCTGAGACATTTTCTGCGTTGTATGAACCGCTGTTTATCAGCTCTACGAACAGCTGGTTCGTGTCACCGGCAGTTGTATATTTTAAAAATCCGGGGAAATAGAAATCATGCAGGTCAAGAAAAGGTGCGCGGCACATCAAGGATATCGTATCTACCCATTGCTGACCGCTGCTGTCAGCAATAGTAAGCTCCAGCAAAACTTCATGGGAATCGGGACAGTTATTCGCGATGGCTATGTCGAACGCATCAACCGAGTATGCCGAATCATAGCGCGCGATGTCTCCGAATACTGAAGTTGAATCGATCAGAGCGTAAAAAGTATCCACAACAGCAGGTCGTATCATACCGGTTACATCATGGGCAGTTACATCACCCGTGTTCCTTATCCACGCTGACATTTCGATTTCTTCGCCTGGATTGATCACGTCGTCTCCATTACCGCCGATCGAATCGCTTTGGGAGACGGATGTAAGTATCAAATACGGTCCTCCGCTGAAGTTAACATGCCGCCATGATTGGAAGGGAATCGTATTGTACTTTGACGCCGTGAAATAAACAGTATCCACAGGAACGTACAGCGTGTCCATGAACTGGATCACGCCGTCGGCATCAGTATACCCCACATGATAAAAACTGGTGTCCAGTTCAGCCATGATACATACCAGGGCACTTTCAATGGGAACGGCATTACACGTGACATGCATGAACACGGTGCAGATCCCTGTGGAAAGTTCAGAATTGATAACGGCATTCATCGGTTGGGGGATCATTGTTCTCAGTGTCATTTCCGGATCACCGAGACAGTTCCAGCTGTGATATTCTAATTGATCACCGAACAGTTGATAGTAATTCAATCGTCCGGCTTCGGCAGCCTTCCCGAGGGTGCTCGTTCTGTCATGGAAGATGCTTTCTAAGGTTCCGCGGGCGAGTGCGCTCCGGAACTGTGCCGCATGATAAAGCGCAGTCGTCGTCCCGAGAAAACCAACGACACCCTTCGTGTCTTCAGGCGTGCCCGCGGTCAGCCATTGTTGACCGATGCCCTCGATCGTGGCACATGTAGCGGAGATAACAATAGGTAGTTTATACCCGTTGAACATATAATTCGTATCGATATCCCAGAAAGGCCAGTCCCATACCTGCAGACCGCCACCCCGGTACAGGATATACGAACGTCCATCGTTAATGGCGTTCAGGACATCGATACTATTGTGGCCACGGTATTCTGAGAACGAATCGATGTGCGCGAAACCTGCCTCGATCATCAGGGAATGGGCGTAGCGGGCATCAGCCCAGTATGTGGAATCATCGTACGGCGGATAATTATCTTCGTTCACGATCGTCGTACCTTTGATGAGCCAAAAACTGTCCTCAAGAGTAGGATTTTTTTCGTACGACAGTACTTTCTGGACAATGGTCTGAACCTGCAGCGTATCATTCGCCCAGAACCGACCCGGTATCATTTCATTACGAAAATCGCCGGTGACATTAACGTAGTAATTATCAGAACTGACCACATAACCCGCGATCTGAAAATAGGGGAAGGTAATGTGATATTTGCTGCCGACGAACAGGACATATTCGGGTCTGGGCTGCCAGGTGTTATAAGCGTTCATGATATAAGAACGGATCTCGGTTGAATCGCTGCCGGTTTCTGATAACGCAGCAATCCGTGTTTTCAGACCTTTCTGGGTCTTCCAACGCGCAAGCGGTTCGATCGCTTCGTAGAAATCATCATGGGTTATGATGAGATACCGCGCGCCCGTCTCCTGTGCATACAGAGTGCAGGATATTGAGCATAGAAACGCGACAAGATATCTTGCAACCATACTCCTCCACGATGTAGATATATATCGTATGGTCAGCGTGTGAAAAAAATGTGAAAAATCCTTTACCTTACACGTATAATCTTTACGGTTTCGTTTTCCTCACTAGTTTTTATATGCGCAAAATATACGCCTTCAGGAACCGAAGTCCCGTTGAGATCACGACCGTCCCATATGAGCATAGAGCCAGGAGCATAGAGCGAAGGGAGGAAAGATTTAACAAGACGACCGGTGGCATCGTATATGCTGATATCCGACACCGCCGCACCCGACATTATGTTAAGGGAAATCACAGTATTTGTTTGGAACGGGTTCGGCCGTATGGTCAGAGCCGGTTGCTGGATTTCGTTGTCACCGACTTCTTCGACCCCGGTTTCGATCCAGTCATTCCCGCCATTGGTGGTGCGCAGGATGATGTCGTACCCGCAGATAAGTCCGTGGTCTTCATCGGAGAAATCGACATCGAACAGGGTATTGGTCGCTGAACTTGTCTGAGATGACCAGGAAGCACCGCCGTCGGTCGTGTGGATGATGCATCCGAAGCGACCTACTGCCCAGCCCTCATTTCCGACGAATTCGAGTGCACGTAAGTACCAGGTATTCGCAGGTGGAGTTACATTGATCCAGTTATTCCCACCGTCCGTCGTTCTCATGATGATGGCTGAGGTATCGCTTTCATCCCCACCCACGACCACACCATTCAGAAGATTAAAGAAGTGAACGTCGAACATATCCTCATAACCGGGTGCCTGGTACAGTGAATCCCACATAATACCGCCGTCAGTGGACCGGAGAATCAAACCCTGGCCCGTGAGCATGGAATCCGGGTACCCGGCAACTATCCAGCCGTCGTTCTGATTGACGAAACTGACACCGTAGAATTCGGCAGATGTGTACGGCGTGAATACCTGTTCCCAGAATGTCCCTTCACCATAGATTGACACCGACCACCTGAGCCACTGGGTTGCGTCGGTGACCGGTGCGAATGCAGGTGACCAGGCAGTGTCGTTGATGACCGCACCAGGACCAGCAGCGTCAGAATCGATCCACAGGGTCGAATCGCCGGCATTGGGAGGCGGTGTGTGAATACCAGAAGCCCGTACTCCCCAGGCAGCAGGAAATGTCTGACCGCTCGTATGCAACCATCCCTGCCAGCCGGACTCAAAATTCCATGACTGACGTTCCAGCGACGTTCCCCTGTCAGTGTGAGCAACGATCGTTACATTGTCGATGCCGGTGTAGAATGCTTCGGTTCCGAAATCCGTGTAGTAGTAATAAACCCGGATACTCTCCGCCTGGTTCACCATTGTATCAAAGGGGACCGAATCGGCAAAACTGACATCGATGGACCGTTGATATAATTTCAACTCCACCGGTGCATTCCAGGAACCACCGGTTTTGGTGCGGTAACCGACATGCAGCTCGTTCACGTGTCGACCGCCGCCGTTGACGGTCTTGCCAACCGTGCCGTCACCCATGGAAGTCCAGGCATAGTCGCTGTCTACAAACGTAAGCCGTGTTCCGTATTTTGAAAGACCGGTGACCTGCCGGTACCAGTCTAGACCGCCGTTCTCAGTATGTAATATTTCGCCGAGAATACCGACCGTCCATACTCGGTTCTCGTCGATGCATTCGACATCGAAAAATCGCTTAGTATCTTCCGGTACTGACTGGGTATGCCACCATGTCGTCCCGCCATTTGTCGTATGGTATATTAACGCGGTATCAAGACGCACGACCCAGCCGTGCATATTGTTGGGAGCGAGCGTGCACCCGTGATAATTTTGCGCAAAAAGACCTGTTATGATACACATCAATGCGATACCGTATCTCACGACACCTCCTTTGTCTCTTTGGTAGCGCTTGTAATAATTATGAAAAATGATTGCGCTCTTCATGATCAATCTGTCAGGAAGACGATCTTCCTGAGTAACGTCTTATCGGGGCTTTCGATCGCAACGAAGTAGACACCTTGTGAAACACGTTTACCTGACGTATCGGCACCATCCCATGCGATCTGGTCTGATGGTTGCATGGATGCATGATACCACTGTCTGATCAGCCGACCGGCAGCGTCATAAATATTCGTCTGCACATTGGTCGCGGGTGATGTGCATCTCATGACCACCCTGCCTCGGGCAGGATTGGGAAATAGTATGAACATATCGACATCACCGCTCAAGTTCGTAAACTCCTCGACACCGGGGAACGTATCCGGTGGATCGGTGGTGAATTTTATCGCACGGTTATCGGCAAGCGGTGCGGCAGCAGCAGGATATACATCAGCATACGTGTACTCAAGACCCACCGTATGGTCTGCATTCTCGATACCGACCGTAGCATAATTATGCCACTCGTCGTCATTGGTAATGTCCTTATACTGGAAGAGTATCTCACCGTCGCCGGTCACGGTTGAATAATACGCGGGATCGAAGAGGATAACCTGAAAGGTCTGTAATTCAGCCGGAGTCGGATTCGTAGGATCATGGATATGCTGCACACGGGAAAACTCCACGATGAACCGATGGTTCGATGCATCATACCAGTAGCATGCGTGTCCGCTGGAGTCAGTGGCCGTGGGATCGAGGTCGTCCCAGAAAGGCGCTATGAGCAGAGGAGGTCCTCCGGCAGCCGGAATATGCCAGTTGTACATGTCAGCGATCCATGATGAATCCATAGCGATGTAGCCATTCGAACATACGGAAAGTTTGTTGTAGGTATCACCATAATAGGTGAAGTTAAAGGGCAGAGAGATCGTCTGCGCTTCATCATTACCCAGGCTGATGCTGTCACCGGAACCACCGAGTTCTGGGTCGATCTCCACCCAGTCGTAGGTAGGATGCTCAGGATAATCAGTATCCGTGTCGTCATATGCAAAATATCCATAATCATCAGGTCCATGCGGCTTTGTCTGGTTCACGACACCGATCGTGATCTCGAAATTTACTGTTTGATCGACACCGTCATCACCGGTAATACGCATAAGCATACGGATCGGATGTCCGGGCGATATCGACGCAGGGGCACTTATCATGAATTGATCTGAAATATTGGTTACCGTATCATTAATGGCGACCGAACCGAACGTGCCAATCGAATCAGTCACGACGATACCGGGATTGTTTGATCTCAGGATACCGTTGATATTCGTTCCGGTCAAGCCACCCTGATTCGTTATCGTGACCGTCATATTGGCGGTCTCGCCCGGTTCAATCACACCATTACCGTCTATTAGCTTCCTGACATAGGCGAAATCAGGTGCCTGAACAGGGATCCAGACCGTGGAATACCAGGTTCCCTGCGTTGCGGTGATCTCCAGATCGAATTTCAGGATATGGTCGTGCCGCGCATTCGTCGATACCTGGAACGTATAGGCTGATGCGGTTGCCGTAGCACCAGGAACGATATTACTGTATGTCTTGACCGAGTCTGTGATAGTCACATAGGCATCGTCGCTCGTGAGTTTGGCTGAGATATTCGTTGCCGTGGTCGATGTGCCGTAATTTTTCAACGTGACCTGTATGTCGATAGTCTCTCCGGGATTGACCTCGCCGTTATTGTTGCCTGCAGCGTCGTCAATAGTATGAGCATTGTATCCCACATATACGGCTTGATTGTTCATCATAGCATAGCCCAGGTGCGGTTTGAAATTATGCTTGGTCACGGTCACGAACAGGGAACCAGGGGTCGCTGCGAGAAATTCGAAATCTGCATATCCACCAGCATCGGTGTACCTGACTTCTTTGACTTCACCATCTTTATACAGGCTCACCAGCGCGTCTTCGACAGGCTGGGATGAACTATTGTGCACCTGCACATCCATGGTATTCGTACCGACCGGTAGGGTATTGTCATACGTGACCTGAAACGTGTCAGGTATACCGGTCCATACATCGAGGGATGGATCACCGAGGAGATTATAGGTATGAAAATAGAACGAACTTCCGTGTTCCCAGGTCGTATCAAGCGGAAAATTAACGTATACTTCCATTTTGCCCCGGTATAATGCTGGCCCTAAATTATAAATATTTTCTTCAAGTAAACCCCAGTATATTCCATAATCAAGGCAGTTATTCCATCGACTGCTGGTCGTGGTGGCAGATGCACCAAAAAATGCCACACCGCCTTTTGGTGCTATTGGACTGCCATACCGTACCCATGCTTCTCCAAAGCAGGTGATCTGTCCGAAATTCCCATTCCAGCAGGTAATGCTGGTGATGACCGGGAGTTTCCAGCCATTATTCAGGGCGATAACGTCCGTATTGTGAAAACTCGGCAAAACCCAGCCATCAGGATCCGCAATTCCACCACGGTAATTGATGAATGATACTCCCTGATTGATAGCGGTCGTGATCTCGGACGCACCAGCAATAGGTGGATAGAACACCGTATCAACCGTATTGTATCCGCTGTCGAGTAATTTATCGCGTACCCAGCGTTTGGTTGCGATCGGAGTCGTCATGGTATCGAGCGGATAATTCGCTGCGACCATGAGCGCACGCTCGAACCATGCGGTTTCGTCCATGTACGGATTCATTTCGTAGCCGAGTATTTTCGCGACCATGGTATTCAGTTCATTCACATTGTTCGCCGGCAGCCTTCCAATAAGGAGTTCAGCGAGGAAATCTATACCTTCAATCATGGTGTATGGATAATCAGTGCGACTAACCGGGGTTATAGTCGAATGCGGCGGTATCTGGTTAACATCACCGACGAGCAGCACATATTCTGGACGCGGCGACCATGTCTGGTATGCATTGGCAATGTAATTTTTTATTTCTGTCGGTGAACTGCCGGTCTGAGAAAGCGTTCTGACCTCAACCGACCAACCTTTCTTTTCTTTCCATCTGGCAAGGGGGAGTATGGAATCATAGAAAGCATCATAGGTGATAATGAGATATCCCTGCGGTGTTCCTGTACCGCTTTCCGGGAAATTCAGTATGAGATTCTTGAACACCTGTTGCATGGCGGGGGTCAGATCGAGTGGATGCGCCTGAGCGTGATCCAATACAACCTCGATCTCTCTACATGAATACACATCAGCGCCGGAGGTGTACCGGGTATTAACCTTAACTGGATATAGGGTCTGTCCGTGAAAAGAAACCGGGGTACCGATCTCCACGGGGCTCCTGCTCAGATCTGCGTCTATTACCTGTTCAGATAACCGGGTTTCTTCTATAGTGAAGGAATAGTCAGGAGCATACGGGCTCAGTATGTAACGTGTAATGCTGGTCTGTACCGTATGTGCATCATCCGTAAAATTTATGTTCACCCGCGTCTGTGTTGGTGTTTCGTTGAGAACCTGAATTTGTGGAGAAACAGAGAGTGTTACGTAGAGTAAAATGCCTATCATGGTGCCTCCTCGGTAAGGATGACCAGTCCCATGTCCCGGTCAGCTATATAGATAAGTGTGTCTCTTACGTAGATGCCGTTCGCATACGAGGTCTCAATTTCTCCATAAAAAAGCGGGCTGGTCTTGTCGGAGATATCGATGACATGCAGTCCACCTGAACCGGCGGCAATATATGCCAGGGTTCCAACTACATGCACATCATTCGCATAGTCCGGTGTATCATACGTGGCAACAAGCACCGGATTCTCGATGTCGGCGACGTTCACGATGGCGACACCCGTCCGTCCATCTGCGACAAAGGCATGATCATCGTGTACAAAAATATCCCGGGCATTACCCGGTGTATCAGCCCAGCCAACCAGAGCTTCAGTATCCGGCAATGCCAGGTTGAATATCTGCACCCCCATCTGCTCGCAGGCAAGATAAGCAATACTGTCGACAACGAACACGCCACGAAAATCCCCTGAAGAAGAGAATCTTCGGACGAATGAAGGGTACTGAGGATTACTGACATTTTCTACGACAAACCAGTAACCCCCGGCAACGTAGACATACATGGTATCATCCTGCGGGGCGAATACATTATAGCCGTAATACCAGTTATCCTCACCGATATAGAATGGTGCTGCAGGATCGCTGACATTCAATATCTGTATCCCGCCCTGCGAGTGCAGTACGGCGCAATACACGAACGTATCCCGTACAGCGATACCGATATAACTCTTTTCACTCAAGTAACTGCCAACGACGAAAGTAGACTCAGGATCACTGATATCCACGATTTGCAAACCGCCCTGATCATCTGCAACGTATGCGTAATCCCCGGCAATATCGATTTCTTCAGCATAACCGGGGAGAGGACAAATACTGACCGTCCTGAACACCACACTGCCATCGCTTGGAGCGTCGGGACGACCGCATACCAGAAACAAGAAGAAGGCGGCCAATAAGGTGCTCTTTTTCATCGAACCTCCTAAAAGTAAAAGTTTAAACCAGCACCGAGACGGTATTTATCGTAATCTTTGATACTGCTCAGTGCCGGATAGATTTCCGAAGTGGCGTTACGCCACCTTTTCATGTACGATACAACGAGTTCTATGCCCGTAAAAATTCTCGCCGTTCGTTCGAACCTGACCGTATGCACATGATCCTGCCGTCCATAATGGTAAATATCCTGTACATCGTCAGTCCTGTGATTTCTGAACGCATAGTCGTACCCCAGAGACAACATACCGGGAAATAGCAGTTTACACATGACATCGAGACGGGCTTGCGCAGCATGCTGGAAAAATGAACCGTCAGGGACGTCATCAAAAACAACGATCGAATGTGCCGAATCACTCTCTTGCGTCCTGAACTGATAACCCAATCCCAATGCTATAAAATGAACCAGCTTTAGATCTGCGTCGATGCCCAGTAGATGGGCTCGAGCATCATAAAGATCGAATTCTTCAATATAGTCTTCCCACCGGCGCGCATAGGTTAGATGGACCGCGAACGGCAGAAGGCGTAATAGTGATATCTTTCCGCTCAGCGTTCGGTACTGGACATCACAGCCAATATAATCGGTCGAACTGCCTGCTGGCTCCCTGTAGTATCTGATAAGATACTCTGGTATGTGCGTATATGCTATTTTAACTGCGAATGTTTTAAATGACTGACGTATCCCGATCGCTATACTCTGAAAATCCTTTTCTTGATTCACTAGATAATGGTGAACATCCAGTCCGAGATTGAACGTGGTTGTCCGGTCTTCAATGAATTTGTTTCTCAGTCTCAAAGATACCGAAGCACTGGTTCTGAGATCATCATATGTCTCGAAGGGATATTTATAGGGCGCCGAATAGTCAATGAATTCCTGGATCCGTTCTGGAGAATACGTAAAGATATTATTATCATAGAGGCTGGTCGCCGATACATTATATGAATAATCCCAGAGGCTGAGGGAAAATAGAAGTAGTATCATCATTTTTCTCGTTGAAACCGCAGGGCGGCGCTTTTTGCAGTAGTCCCCTTGAGGGTGAACTCGAGATTATGCCAGCCTTCATCCACTCGGATGTAGAATGTGTGAGCATTCGATGGTACAACATCAGGACGGTTCTCATAGGTGATGACATCTGATTTGTAGCATTTCACATTTTCCTGTTCAGTGCGTCCATTATCACTGACCAGCAAAGAATATGATTGTTCACCCAACATGCTCATGTCGTAATTCAGTCTCGCAATTACCTTGAGGCTGACCGGTCCCTGGAGTCGCAGCGTGACTTTTTTGTCGCGCAATACTTCATAGTATTTGACCAGTTTCTCTTCCTCGACCGCTTCCAGAAGAGCGCTGTATCCAGCCGCCGGGATGTCATGCCATTCTCTTGGTGATTCGTACGTGAACTTGAGGAGCATGCTGTCATTCGGCGATGACCACTGGGTGATCTGGTAACGGTTAACGCCCTCTGGAACTTCGATATAGAATGTCCGCCACTTGCTAACGGGTCGGCCGCGCATGTCAGTGGTTACGTCCGACCGCTCGCTTTCAAGCGTAATAAGCCGCTCATCGATTGCATTTTCCTGCAAGATTACCTTGTACAATTCCTTTTTTGATACTTTGGTCGGCCAGAAAATGCGTGTGTACACTCGTATATATGTTGGGCCTTCGACCGTGAACGTGATCGGCGTGTCTTTGGTAAGTAGATAATACTCGTCGGTTTTTTTTGTCACGATTTCCAGGTTCCATGTCTTGGCTGGTGTTATATCTTTGATCTGTGAAAAAATACAGAGTACACTCAAGAATATTATCATTTTTTTCTCCTTCTCAGATAATAATCGATATCATACCTGAGTACGACAAACAAAATAAACAGAAGGACGGAGAGGAAAACAATGGCGAGCGGTACCGAATAACGGTATTCATAGAACAACCTGCCCTCACCCGGCAGGGGTAGAGGAGTTGGTGCCGCCGGCAGGTCATGATCAGCTGCGAGTGCAGGTACATCCATGATATTGATGACCGTGATGCCCATCCTCGACATTCTTTCCAACAGCCCGCTGCCCGACCGTACCTGGCGTGGTCTGAACAAGCCCGAAGAATAATCGCCTGCCCAGGAAGATCCTTCTCCGATGTGAAGGAAGATTTTGACCTTGTCATGGGCCATATACAGATCAATGCGCTTTTCTATGGCATCTTCGAGATTGACGGGCGCAAGAGGGTCAACGTCACAACGCTGTATCGCGGTTTCGATGAGTTCCCTGCCTTCGGGGCTGAGACCTCGTCCAACATCATCCTCACCGCCTATCGTGGCGGATGTGGTTTTGTTCCGCACAATACCATTTTGATACAGGATGTTCTCCATGTCCAGGTAGGTAAAATCAGGAAAATTCGCGCCCCACATCGAAGCTCCGCCGGACGTGACAATGATCGGTTCCACGTTCATGACTTCAAACGCACACAAAGCAGCGATATTCAGGGCCGGGTATGATCCAGTGAACGAAACTGCAACGACATCCCGCTCTCGAACCTTTGCCTGCGAGAGCAACTGCACGATGAGCGCTGCAAAGTTGGGGTTGGTCGAGGTGAGTTTTGCATTGAGGTCTCCACGCTGTGTAGTGAGATGAGAGTATTGTAAACCGATAAGGCCGGTTTCGTTAGGATCATTGATGCGATCCATGGGTATGTGAAGACTGTCGCTTGCCCATTTCATCTCCTGGAATGCTCGCATTGCAAGATCGGCAGCGGCAATTTTCTTCTCATAACCGGATGTCCGAACTCTCATTTTTGAGCGCATCTCGACCACTACGAACACGACCGTGATACAGGTTACGATGAATAGAACCAGCGTTGATATTTTACCGTGGCGTACTTTCATGGCAGGACCGCTCCGTTATGTACGATAATGATGATCAGCCGGACCAGGCTGGATACGATGATCATGGCACACAGTGTTGGGATGATCCCCTGACGGTGTATCCAGTACGCGATAAGGCCGGGAATGACGTATCCCACTGTCTGGATATTTATGCTGAGGGTATCGAGGGCGATCGCAGGGGATACTCTCGTAAGATATGCGATGAGATAGCCGATCAGGATCGACGAGATGAGCAAACGGCGTCCGTACAGTATGATATGCACGGACAGAAATTTTATAATGAGAAAGGTGATGATACCGGCACAGATAGTCGTAATGACCTGTATGGGGTTGTGTAATACGAGCGCAATATAGCCCGGCACGACGATACCACCGGCTGCGATCCCTATTGTTTCGGTAAGAAAGAGGCTCAGCACCATTCCAATACCGACTGCTTCAATCAGCATACCTTTCCTTTCCTTTTTGTAATGTATTAATTAGTTCCTCGCCATAACCGACGGTGTTGCCGATAGCAAATATAAGGCAATCCGCTGCAACAAAATTGATGATGCTCTGCGCAGCCTCACCGACGGATTTTCCTCCCAGGTCGATAAGGTTGCCAGCAGAAACGTGTTTTTTTATCTTTTTCAATAATATATCGGTACCGGAACCGGTCACGAGATAATTATCGATCCCGCGCAGCCGATGAATGATGAGATCTGCGATCTGGAATGAACGGTCGATCCGGTCATCGCGGCAGTTGACCAACAGATTGATCTGCGGGTAATTTTTACCGGTGCTCTGCCATATGCGGTACGTTGATTCGGGATCATTGGCGGCCATGGCGTACACGAGTGTCATGTCTTTGCCGGCGGTATGGAGGTGGATATTCCTGAGTACACCGGGATCAGGCTCTGACCGGAGCATGCCTTCGAGAGCAGCGGTGCGTTCGATACCCGCATGCTCGCACACCGCGAGCGCGAGCGCAATGTTTTCTTTGTGCTCGATATACGAAAACCGTGTTACTGTTTCGTCATCGATGGAATCACTGCTGACCGCATGGATAGACAACTTCTTTTTTTTGATGAACGCTTGGTGGGGTTCGAATATGTCCTGTTCAGAGGTGAAGACAGTACGACCATCAGGAACAGCCGCGATGAACACGCGGGCGATATCCTGCAGCGACGGTCCCATGATGTCGAGGTGGTCGGGTCGAACATTGGTGATGACTGCAATTGTAGGGTCGACGATCTGCACCGATTCAATCGCCTGAAGGTCCGGTCTTAGTGCCATGCATTCCAGCACAACGGCATCAGGTTTATGCGAAAACGCTTTCTTGATCATCCGTACTTGCTCACTTATATTAGGCATGCCCAGCCGGCTGATCGGCTGTTCTGCATCGTGTGACAGTATGAAACGCGGGCTCGTTCCTGTGGTCTTGGCAATGACCGTCTTGTTCCCTGTCCTGAGACCTGCCGCAATGAGTCGCGTGACCGAGGATTTACCGCGCGTGCCGTTCACCCACACGCGCACAGGGATCGATCTCAGCCGTTTTTGATGACCGACTTTTTCCAGGCGGTAAACGACGAAGATGAAAACGACCAATAATAAAACAGCATAGATGCTGAATGGCACCATCCTATATACTATATGGAAAATTGACGCTTTGTCAATACATGCTCCCTACCTTCAGGACGTATTTCTCTATGAATACCGTACGAAAATGCTAAACATTTCAGCTGTTTGTTTGTCTAAATCGCGATGAGATACGATAAATTTACACAAAAGGCACAGGAAGCGCTCACGAGCGCCCAGGAGATTGTCGACGAATACAATCAACAGGAACTGGACACAGAGCATATATTTCTCGCGTTAGTACGACAGGATGACGGACTGGTCGGAAAAATCCTGAAACGTATGGATATTATGCCGGAAACGCTGCAGCGGAGATTGATTGCCGGTCTTGAAGTCCGACCCAAGGTATACGGTGGTTCAACGGCTCAGATGTACATTACCCCGAGAACAAAGCGGCTTTTCTCACTTGCTCAGGCTGAATCTCAGCGCATCAAGGACGAATACGTCGGGTGTGAGCATTTGTTCCTGGCCATCACCGAGGAGCGGGAAGGAGAAACCACTAAACTACTTAAAGAATTCGCCATCACCAAGGAAAAGGCATACCAGGCACTGCAGATCATTCGCGGCAGCCAGCGGGTAACCGACCAGGATGCCGAGAATAAATACATGGTTTTGGAACGTTTTGCCCGGGACATCACGGCGCTGGCACGTCAGGGCAAACTCGACCCGGTCATCGGTAGGGATGATGAGATAAAACGAGTCACTCAGGTGCTGTCACGCCGTACCAAGAACAATCCCGTCTTGATCGGTGATGCGGGAGTGGGAAAAACCGCGGTCGTCGAGGGTCTTGCCCAGAAGATCATCGATAAGAATGTTCCTGAGATTTTGAAAGAAAAACGCATTCTCTCGCTGGATATGGGCGCCCTGGTCGCCGGTTCAAAGTACCGGGGAGAATTCGAAGACCGCCTGAAAGCCGTTATGGATGAGATAAAGAAAGGCAAGGGGGAGATCATATTGTTTATCGATGAGATGCATACGATCGTCGGCGCCGGGGCCGCAGAGGGAGCTATCGATGCATCGAATATGCTTAAACCAGCACTCGCCCGCGGTGAGCTGCAGTGCATCGGTGCAACCACCCTGAATGAGTACCGCAAGCACATAGAAAAGGACGCGGCACTGGAACGGCGTTTTGCCCCGGTCTTCGTCGCCGAACCGAGTCTGGATGATACGGTCAGGATACTCGAGGGGCTCAAAAGCCGTTATGAATCGCATCACGGCATCACGATCGATGAGAGTGCCATAGAAGCAGCGGCAAAACTGTCGGATCGGTACATCACAGACCGACAACTGCCTGACAAAGCGATCGATCTTATCGACGAAGCATGTGCTCATGCGCGGATCGAGATCTATTCGATGCCCGACGAACTCAAGAAAATGGAAAGTGAGATCGAACATCTTAATCAGGAAGGTAAGGAAGCGGTCGATACGCGCAATTATGAGCGGGCAGCCGAGCTCAGGGATGCCGTTGAGAAAATGCAGAAAGAATTCACGGAAAAGAAAGGTGCCTGGATGAAACAACGGGGGATTGACGATCGCGTCACCGAAGAGGACATCGCTCATATCGTGTCATCATGGACCGGCATACCAGTGGCTCGCATGGTCGAGACCGAGATGGATAAATTATTGAAAATGGAAGAACGCATTCATTTGAGATTGGTTGACCAGAACGAAGCAGTTGTAGCTGTGAGTGATGCCATACGACGCTCGCGTGCCGGTTTGAAAGATCCCAGCCGGCCCATAGGTTCGTTCATCTTTCTTGGTCCGACCGGAGTGGGGAAGACCGAGCTTGCGAAATCCGTCGCCGAATTTCTGTTCGATACAGAAGAAGCCATGGTGCGCATCGACATGAGCGAATACCAGGAAAAGCATACGGTCGCGCGCCTCATTGGCGCGCCGCCCGGCTATGTCGGCTACGAGGAAGGAGGACAGTTGA
>CP070834.1:1901321-1931260 GCA_020341755.1 Caldifarciminota bacterium
CGACCATAATATGCCGAAACCGATCCTGATAGTACTCCAGGGTGCCTGAATCCTTATCGAAGACTTCCACGGTTTTCATTATGAGATCGTCGAAATCCAACGCATTATACTCCCGGAGCTTCTTATCGTACCTTTGGTACATTTCGGCCATGGGTTCATCCCGCGCTATACCAGGTGCGATGAGATTTTCTTTATAGCGGTTTATCGTCTCGCTGATCAACGAGGGAGAGAAATCCTGGAGATCGAGATCCATCTCTTTCAGAACTTCCTTGACTACGCTGAGCTGATCCTGGTCGTCATATATACTGTATTTTTCGTTCACGCCCACGATGTGTCTCAATCCCTTGTTATGGATGAGCGAATCTCTGAGTATCTTGGCGCATGTCGAATGGAATGTTCGTATCCATACCGGCGGTTCGTCGCGCAGGAGAACGGCGATACGATTGCGCATTTCGTCTGCAGCCTTGTTGGTGAAAGTGATGGCGAGAATATTATGCGGTCGTGCGTATCCCTTTTTCACAAGATAGGCAATGCGGTAGGTGATCACTCGCGTCTTACCGCTCCCGGCACCGGCGAGTATGAGAATGGGACCACTTTGTATCTGGACCGCTTTCTGCTGTTCCGGATTGAGATCGGCAACAAAATCCATCAGGCTTCATTATATATCTGCGGTCTGGATAGTCAAGCGCTCGTGAACGGACGGATCGCTTGACAACTGTCATATTCCCTGTATAATGCGTCAGGGGGACACATGAAACAAGTGATATTTATCTTTTTATGCACTGCACTCGTGTTGAGTGCGAATACAGATGATATACCGTTGCTCAGGTGGGCTGGACCTGAAGGATCGCACCCGGGCACGTATGAAGAATGGCATGCGATGCATCCCGGGCAGCCCTTCGAGTATACATTAAGGAGCATCAGATACGGTCACAGGACCGGGACGATTGCCGTTATCACCGACCAGAACATCGTTACGCCATTGAACACACAGCTCACACAACTCGAGACCGATCTTGTGACGGATGGTTACACCGTGTTGAGTTACGGTTTGACCGGTGGTACTCCCGAAGACCTTAAAACCATGCTGACCGATCTCTATGATACCCTCGACCTGGAAGGCGCACTCCTGGTCGGGTCGGTACCGGTCGCGTGGTATGAGGTGCAGAATGATTTCAATTCATATGGTTATGCAGATTTTCCCTGTGACCTCTTTTTCATGGACCTGGATGGTACCTGGCTCGACACCATGAATACCGGCAATGGGAAATATGACGGTCATGACGGTGACATGGAACCCGAGATATACGTCGGCAGGCTCTATCCAGAGGGTCTCGGCGACGACACCTTGCTCCTGCAAAACTATTTTGTGAAGAATCATGCATACCGACAGAATACCCTCCACCTCACGGACCGGGCGCTGGTGTTCGTTGATGATGACTGGTATCCGTGGGCTACTCAGTGGGCGAACGATGTCGGCATGCTGTATGCGGATATCATGCAGTTCTCGCATCCGGAAACCACGCGTGCAGCGATCTACCGCCCGCGCCTCGACACGGTCCAGGCATGGGTGGCGGTGTTCGCGCACTCATGGCCCCAGGGGCATCAATTCTCGTACAACGGCGGCGCGAACCACGACTATTACTACGGAGCTGAATATACCACCCAGGATCCTCCCAGCAATTTCTATAATTTCTTTGCGTGCAGTTTCAGCCGTTTCACCGAATCAGCCAACTGCGGCGGCGCCCGTGCGGTCTTCAATCAAAGCTACGGCCTCGCATCGATGGGAAGCACCAAGACCGGCAGCATGCTCGAGTTCGGTTACTTCTATCAACCGCTCGGTGATTCGTCGAATCTCGGCGAGGCGTTCCGGGACTGGTTCAGTCACATCACGTACAATGGTGTTACCCATGATGAACTCTGCTGGCATTACGGCATGACACTTTTGGGGGATCCCTTCCTGAAACCGACCGGGCATGAAGTCTCGGTCGCAGAGTTCAAACCAGCAACCGTCACCCGTTCACGCTTCAACGTTGTATCCAATCCTGTTGGCACCGCCATGCGCGCCTTTCTCTCGCTCACAGAGCCAGAACACGTTCGTGTTGCGCTCTACGATGCAACAGGCAGAAGGGTGAACGTACTGTTCAACTCGACCCTCGATGGCGGGGATCATCACTTCACCTGGGATATGAAAGATGTACACGGCATTGTTCTGCCGACCGGCGCGTACATTCTGCAGGCTCATTTTGCGACCCATACGGTTTCCAGGAAGATCGTAAAATTGTAACGGGGTAAAAAAAATGACGGGGCGTCCTTGAAGGGACGCCCCGTTTTGTTTTGTACTCTCTTTTTTACCGAACCTTGATGACCTTTTCCATATTATCATTGTCCGTGATGAAGTACACGCCCGGAACAACGGCGATGCCGTGCTGGTCCCTTCCATTCCAGATAGCGGTCGACGCGTTCACCGGTATTTCTCTGACCATTGAGCCGGTTGCATCGTACACACGGACCACGTGCTCTGCTGATGCCGAGTGTATGGTCACGTGAGAGGTAAATGGATTGGGGGCTGCCGTGATCGTCCTAATGGAAGTATTGCCGTATTCATTGATTCCGGTGACGTCTGTTACAATGATGTCATCACACCTGGTCGAGGCAGTATCCACCATATTAAAGACATACACCCCGAAAAAACCGTTCGCAATGCTGTCGTCTTGCAGGGGGCAATCAGGCAGCAGGACATCATCATACCACGCCCAGATGCTGTCACCGACCATCTGAAGTTTGAACTTATGCCATGAGGATGTTGCCGGAACACCACCCGGGATCTCGCCGGCAGCCCAGTCCCGGATAACGGTCGCACCCATACCGCCGGTGAACAGGGCAAGCCTGAGTCGCGCATCGCTATCAAAATCCGAAATAAAGCGGTAATACCAGCCGGTACTTGAATCACAGCGTATTGCCAGACCATTGTACGGTCCCATTGCCGGCATTACGACCGTGTAAATCCATGCCTCGACAGAGTAATCGGTCATATCGTTCTCGCCTGCATAGGTCAGCCCGGAGACACCCATGTACTCATTGGATATTGACCCTGCCCAGGAATCGCCGCCCGGTGTTGTGGGATCACTCACGACCTGCATGCTATCGCCCACACCGGATGTATCGGTGAACCAGGGGCTCCAGTCAAGCGCCATATTCCCGTCGGTAAAATATTCCTCGTACAGAATCTGCCCGGAAAGCACACCGAGCAGACAACAGATGCTTAGTACTATTCTCATACGACCTCCTTACTTGTTATTCTTCAGGCCTGACCGGTACGGTCCTGATGCCACGCTGTCTGCCTGGAGAATTATCAAACTCCTCTATGATGTAGAACAACAGGAGCGGAAAATACCGGGAGAATTTGCCGTGCATGTACTCGTGCGCGAGGTTGACGAATTCCAGAAGTTTCTTTTCGTGCTCGAGTGCCGTATCGTCTTTGGGCTGTACCACCCGAGCGATGGTCCGTACTTCGTAGGACGGCACATCGAGGAAGACGATGGTCGAGATCGGATTTTCCATCACATTGAGGAACGTGTGCGTCTCGAATTCCGGGGTGGAATACAATTCGAGCGACGTCTGCTTGCGCCAGTCGAAGAAATCCGGCTTCTCATAAAAGGACGTGAGCACATCCATCTTTTCCGGCATGGGAGTCTCATAAGTGTCTTTAAGCTGTTTGATCGCCGCATCGATATTCTCGTCTTTGGGCGCGAGACCAATTCCCTTGACGGCATTGTTCAGTGTGAATTCCGAATCGAGCCTGCGCAGACCGTACGTCGCAACCGCGCCGGAATGAGGTCCGCCCCATCCCGGCATCTGCCCTTTCTTGATATTCGCAATGAACTCGATGCGTTTTTCACAATTCCATTTCTGGAACGCTTCGCTCGCGGTCCGGATAGGATATTCCTTCCACGCTCCGTCGATCCTTGCTTTAATAATGCCTTCGTTGTATCGTGACATGTCAACCGTTGGCTGCTTGAAGCGGCTGTCTTCCCAGAAATTCTTTTCCGAATGCTCCCATTTCCCGCCCCAGAGCAATCTTGGTATCTTGCCGAAGAATACCAGCACGGGTCCGAGAAACCCCATGGTCTTTAAAAAACTCCTTCTGTTCACTCTTCCTCCTTGTTTAAAATCCCAGGGTCAATGAGACCCGATGAGTTGCATCCAGTATATCCATATCCACGAATGCATAATCCACACACAACTCACGCGCACCGAGCGTTACCAGGAACCCGGCACCGGCCGTGAACTTCTGCGTATCATAATTCACCTTGTATCCGCCCCGCAAGAACAGCATATCATACAGACCATATTCACATCCTATATGGACTTTTTCATCGCCGTCATTTGGATGAATCCCGTCGATCGCGATCCTGAGACGGTGATCCTTCAGGGTAACGAATGCCTCATCAGGACCGAAAAAGTCGAACGCGATTCCCAGCTTGAATGCGAGCGGAAGGGGAAAACTTTCGGTGGTCAATCGTGCTTCGGCATCAGGATTGCCGTCATATTCGGGCCAGGGATCGGTCTGCACGATGAGATCGTTTCCCGATAACTGCATACGTCCGCCATAGTTGACCATGCACATACCCAGACGGATACCTCGAAACGGAGTACGCAGTATGGACCCGACATCGAAGGCGAACGTCGATGCGCTCTCATTGTACAGAGACTGCTGAATGTACTTCAGCGTGGCACCGATCGACAGCCGGTCGGAAAGGAACGCCGACGCACTCACACCCAGCAACCCGTCAACATAGGTAAATTCCTGACCGGTTCCGTCAGGGAATTCCACGGTAGTGACCGGAACCGGATCTCCTGAGAGGAACGACCCCCACAATGCATAGTTCACCCGCTGTGTCGGCACGATGAATGTCGCGTACGAGTACTTCAGATCGGCGAACCATACGGTGTACCCGCCGAGCAGTTGTACCTTATCACATTCGGCAATGCCTGCCGGATTGTAGTAAATACCAGCAGGGTCATCGGCAAGTGCAATATAGGCTCCTCCCATTCCCACGGGTCTCGCACCGTATTCTATCTTCAAGAATGGTGCGGCGGTCGTGCCGACCTTGTTGAAAGCGAACAGCAGACAGACCGATGCCAGCAACAAAGAGAAAATTTTTCGTGTTGATCTCTTATTCATGGTATTTTCTCCTATTTGATGATCGCAAACTTGCCTTTTGCCTTAGTTTGATTGTCCGTGTGCACGACGAAGACGTACAGACCATATGCGACCTCTAACCCGTATTTAGTGCGCAGATCCCAGTATTCATACCCGAGATTATTGGTGTGGTGAATGGTATTGATATGCTCACCGGCAATATTGTATATATCAATCTCGCACTGCTCGGGCAGGTTCGTGAACATCAACCTGCGATCATACGGCGTCGTTTCGAACTTTGAGTGCAGGATATAGGGATTGGGTACGACCCCGACCAGATGCAGATCTATCAGATTCGTATCGATGGACGCCGGCACAATGGTGAACTGATACGAGATATCAGCACAGAACGGTTTGTAGGTACGGATCGTGAACTCATCGCCATCCGACGGTGGGGTCGCTGTTGCCGGACCGTTCTGTGTCGCGAAATACACGGCGTCGCCGGCTGGTGTCTCGCACCCAATCTGATCGACGAAGCCGACCGCGACCCACTCCGGATGCGGGTTGAAACCGGCACCACCCGGGACCAGATCCCAGCCAGCAGGACCGTAATGTATCGTGTCGGTGGTATCAGAATATGCATAATCAATCAGCCAGCCGTAATCACTGACATCGACCGGATTCAGCGAATCCGTGATATCGTAAATCCTGATCGGGATATCAAGAGGCGGGTGTGTACCGCCGAAGCCATCGATAATACCGACGGTCGCCGGGTTCGCATGATCGACCACGATACGGAAATCAGGACTGCCGCTTATATATGTTTCACCGGCCATCACGCCGAGATAGCCGGTCCACCACTCGAACGTACACGTATCCTGTGCTACCTGGGTCCATTCCATGGACCTGATGCCGCAGCCGCAATTGAACAGAGTCAGCCGGAAACCGTCGATGACTGGTATATTGTCGAGGGAACTGTCGCTCAATGGATGGTCGGCAAGCAGGGTCTCGGGCTCGGCAGCATACGCAGTCGTGATATCCAGCAGGTTGAAGGTCGTATACGTTGTGTCATTGACTACCGTGTCGTTGAACGTAATCTCGTAGGTTCGTGCCTCCAGCTCTGCAGGATTCACGATACTGACCAGAGCCAGTCCCTCACACGGACCACCGATCGGTTCGAGCGTATCTCCGCCCATTACAAAGCCTGATTCATACCCTGATGGCGGTCGCGCCGGGACGACAGAAACCACATTCACTGCTTCGGGTCTGCCCCGCGGGTTTTCGTAGGATGCCTCCAGTGAGTCCGGCACCTGATTGCCTTTATCGTACGCCGCCACACAGTACCAGTACTCGATCCCGTTGTACACGCTCGAATCGACAAACGTATGTTTCAATCCGGTCTCATCGCCGAGCGACTGATACGGGAATGCCGGGTCCGGACCTTCGATACCGTCGATCAGATCGAACTGAGCGAGCGGTACGTAGCCGACTACTTCGCCTTTATCATTGGTGATCTCATCACCCCAGGTCAAACCGAGATCCTCGCTCCGGTATATCTTGTAGCCCTCAAAATCCTGTTTCCCGGTAATGATATCCGTGGAAGACTCGGAAGGCTCGGGATCCCAGTACAGGGTGACCATCCGGTCATGCGCCACACCGGTAACGGTCGGTGCGGTCGGCGGACCGCTGCCCAGAAAATAATTCTCTTCCATGGTAAGTGCCATGTCCAGATTCTCGAAGAGGTCGGCAGAGTCATCACCGCAGACCACGACGATGGTAAACTGCAGGGTATCTGCTGCGCCAATGTCCACTGGTCCGGAAGAAACGATATAATTGTATGCGGTCGTTGATTCCGGCGGCAGAACCTGGACGAGTGACGGGTCGTCGATGTAGATATTGTCACCGTGGAAGAAGAACGAAGAATCGATATAGGGACTCGTCGGATCCGAGGCAATGATCGGGAATAATCTGAAATCATCTGTCGGTTCATGCTGTTTTTCATAGTAATGAAAATTACTCACAGGCATGTTCAAGAACCCAACACCGATCATACCGACCGATTCCCAGGGGTCCTGCGGTATACCGTCGGCGTCCCAGTAATACACAAAGGTAACGACCGAGTCACGGTACATACCAATATAGTCCTTCAGATCGTAATCGACCCGGAAATTCCCCCTGAAGCCCAGATACACGTCCTCTACCGGTACCTGCTGTGAAGAGTACAGATGAAAGTCATAGAAGATGAAATCCTGGGCATAGATCCTGCCGTAAGAATACACAGATTGATCGACCTGTATGCCGAACACATCCTGGTCGTTGAATACACAGTACAGATCCTGGTCAGAGGTAAATTCTCCCTCGACTTCCTGACCGAGTGTATCCTTACGGAAGGGACCGGGCCAGAACGGCACACCGTACGCATCGCGGGGCCAGGTTTCGGTATTATCAGATGTCGCGACAACAGGTGTTCCATCGGGAGTCGTTACCTCACCGGAATACAGACTGCCGTACGAACCCTCGAGGGGCGCCCATTCCGGGATCGCCAGGTTCAGGAAGGATTCAATGACCGTATCGTTGCGCGCGGCAAGGATACCAAATCCCGGACAGTACTGGTGCTGGAACGGTGCCGAATTCGGCCAGTGGAATGCGGGTGTGAAGTAATGGAGATTGGCGATCAGTCCGAAGTTCGATGATACATTGGAGAGTTCACCTTTGTCAGAGATACCGACCGCCTTATCGGCTTCAGGATAAAATAATAAAAAAAGTATCAGTATCATGTTCACTCCTTTTATTGAAACCGTACTCTGATACCAGCCTTGATCGAACGTCGGGGACCGACATTCGAGGGGTCTATGATGAAATCCTGGGAACCCATGAGTCCGCCGAATTCTTCACCCGAATCCCATGGTTCGCCGGTATGCGCATACACGTACCGGGGGTTCAGATGGTCAGTAAGATTGGTACCTTTTACGAACACATCGAGCACAGTTCTGCCGACCTTTATGCCGTAGTGTGCCAGCACATCGAGCGAATATTCCCAATCCATGCGTGCGGAATTTTCCTCCACGACCACACCCTCACTGATGTACGGCGTGTACGGCAGACCGCTCGCAGCTTTCAGGTTCATGTTCATCCCGCTGTACGCGGTGGCGGCGATATCAATGGTCGCTGCCAGGGTATGCCGGCGGTCGAAGTCGAGATAATATTCCTTCATCCGTTCCGGCAGGCCGGTATAGACATCATAGAAACCCTGCATTGGGAACGAACGGTTGCCGCGCGCGACCTGGTAGGTGTAGTTCAGTGAAAATCCGAAATGCTGAACGGTCCTTCGCTGTATGGTGATATCGATACCCTGAACACTGCCGAAATCCTGATTCGTGTATATGATATAATCGTAGGGAAATACACGCACCTCGGTGGTTGCCAGCAGGTTCTTGATATCTTTCAGGAAGAGCGTTACGTCGATCCCGTAGATCTCTCTGATCGCGTACTTGACACCGACCTCGTAGGCGACCGTA
Source organism: Caldifarciminota bacterium (assembly GCA_020341755.1). Taxonomy (GTDB): domain Bacteria; phylum Hydrothermota; class Tepidihabitantia; order SM23-42; family SM23-42. Next base: position 1,909,986 of record CP070834.1, read on the forward strand.
GTCTGGGGGTTGATCCTGGGATTACCAACCAGTCCGTAGCGGGGGATGCTGTCCGGTTCTGATATGTACTGCGTATTAAAATACATGACATTGTACGGAGGAACCTGGAAAAAGTGCCCGTATGCAAAATGCAGCATGGCATTCTCGGTGATCGGGTGCGAGAGACCGATACGCGGGCTCAGTTGATACTGCATGCCGACCTCGCTCACGGCAGACGTCGGGTCTTCGATGTCCTCCCACATATCGGTACGCGGATCATAATAATCGAAACGCAAGCCGGCATTAATCACGAGATACCGATGTTCGATCTTATCCTGGAGATAGATCGCACCGTCCATGGGTTCCTGCTGATAATCCTGATACGCGATCGGCGCGCGCGGAAACATCTGCTCTCGTTTCTCGAGTTCGAATGCATAGATATTGTGTTCTGCGCCCCATTTCAGGTTGTGATTTTTCCACGCCTGCATATTGAAATCAGCCTTCATGATATACTGATCGGTGAGTGCGTGCTGCCAGTAAACCGGATACCCGGAAATGTAGAATTCTGAATTATTATCGGATATTGGTTCCTCGAGAACAGTGTCGGGTAGATCGGCGACCGAGGTCTTGAAATCGTCATGGATGTACCCTCCCCTCACATTGTAGTAAAATGTACCGGTCGGCGCATGGTTCATGCCAAAGAGCGTCCTCATGCTTTTCGATCGGTTGACCAAATAGTTTTCATAGAGGTATTTGTACCGGTGACTGTAATGCTGGTTTTCATGGTCGAGATAATGTACATCACAGAACATCTTGAAATTGCCGCCGAATCTGCGGTTCACCTTGCCGTGCACTGAACGCGCGATATCATATCCGAACGGCAGGTACGATTCCTCGCTGCGATACTGCCCGCTGACAAAGAACCGTGTGCTCTTATCGAACGGAATAGGACCCGCAATATTTCCGTTCACTTCGCCCATAAATGGTATATCGACATAATCGAGTATATCCTGCTGCTCGTACAGGGAATTGCCGAGCGAATCGCGATACGCATCGCTTGCCGAGCCAATCCAGTCAGCCTGCCGGTAGACCGACTCATTGAACATCCATGATTCGTACTCGAGCGAAGCAGTGAATTTGCTGCCGCCTTCGGGGGTGACGATGTTGACCACACCGCTCATGATATTGCCGTATTCTGCATTGAACGTGCCGGACAGAAACGACATCTCCGAGATGATATCCTTGTGCAGAAAAGGCGTGCTTCCCAGCAAGGCGTTGGACACCTCGATGCCGTCTATATAATATGCCAGCTCTCCGGTCCGACCCCCCCGAATATGCAGACCCCCTGCGGCATCAGTCGTCACGCCGCCCTGCAGCGTAATGACCTCGATCGGTTCGTCGATAGGCAGGACATCCAGGTCCTTCCGGGTCACCCGCGTTTCTTTTGATGTCATATCGATCTCGATAATGGGCTTTTCAGCAATGACGATGACCGGCTGTTCGATCTCGATCACCGCTTCGGAGAGCCGGAAATCCACATAACTCGTGCGGTCGGCCACGACATCAACACCCTGCCTGATCTCGGTCCGGTACCCCATCATCGAAACCTCCACATCGTACATACCGGGGGGCACGTTCAGTATATAGTAATTTCCGTCAACATCGGTAGCACCGCCGATGTGCAGTTCATCAATATATACGTCTACACCGACGAGCCGCTGTCCGGTCTCGGCATCGACCACCGTGCCCGAGATCTTGCCTGCGGTACCTGCGATAAGCAATAGAGGGATTGCTATTAATAACAGTTTTTTCATTTCTACCAACCTCCTCAAAGGTTTTTCATACGATGGCTACATCGTATATGCAGCCATACCCGTACGATCATGAACTCACTGTATGAAGAATGTGTACACCGTTCCGAGCCTGCGCCGATGGTTATGCTGTACGATATTGCGCTGGCCATTGAACTATGATAATAAAGAATAAAATGAATGTCAAGGGTATAACCGCTTGCGTGAGCGTCCCATTATAACTTTTGCTTCCACAACACACAACGCACCCTCATCTCGGCGTCATGAGGATGCGCTGCTTTTCCAGACTATGTGCCTGTCACTGATTGCAGGGACAATGCCCAACGAGAGTGACTATTCAGGCTGAATCTTCTTGGAAATCTCTTCTTTAAAAATCTTAGATGGCCTGAAAAACGGTACGTAACGATCGGGCAGCGTATATACCTTGCCGCTTTTTGGCGCTCGTGCGCTCCTTCCCGGTCGTTTCCTCAGCTCGAATGTGCCAAACCTTCTGAGTTCGACTCTCTTTTCAACCACCAGTGTATCGAAAACCGTATCGAGGAAAGCATCGATCAACTTCTCTATATCTGCTTTGGTAAATGCAGGACCAAATTTCTCTGCAATCTTTTCAACCAGATGTTCTCTTCTCATAGTTTCCTCCTTCTATTTCGAACATCCTGCGCACGTAGTCTTGGAACACTCCGTACAGGATGAGCCAACAGTAGATGAAAATCCAGAACTACTTCGTAGCCCAAATAATGAAAAGAGCCGAGTGAGCTTTGTGCTCTTACACGCCGGACACCGCAAGCTCTCGAGCTCACGCTTATTGAATATAAGTTCCTCAAAGTTATGATCGCATGACTCACAAGAAAACTCGATAATTGGCATAATCAAGTGATTATAACGAATATAGATAACGTGTCAATGACCAAACAGACCATATACCAGCCTCTCTATGAAAGACTAAATTCCCATTTGCCGCTTGCGTCTTTTTTTCTTACGTCGTTCATTCCACGAACGCTTATCACCCGGGGATGTCTTGTCCTTTTCGACTATTTTCCGAAATCCTTTTTCATCCAGGGGTTTTCTGCGTTTCGTTTTCCTCCGCTCGCCTTTTTTCCGTCGTTCGGTGGTCATTGTTACCTCCTCGAATAATAGTATACGAGTGCACTGTGCGTGTCAAGAACAGTTTTAACGCTCTGCCGATGGCCTCCAGAGCCTGTGCTGGTGAGATATTGACGCACCTTATCCCTTGACTTCCAACATTATTTAGATACTATTCTACAAAGGAGGCATCAACGTGGCATCGAATCTTGGCTCAATCTTTAGGGTATTCAGACGTCTAAAAAGTCAGTTCATGACCGATGTCGCGATTGACCTGGGTACCTGTACGACCCTTATCTATGTCAATGATCGCGGCATCGTTCTGAATGAACCGACCGTCGTAGCGATCGACACCAAAACACAAAAATGTCTCGCCGCTGGAGAAGAGGCAAAGAAAATGCTCGGCAGAACACCTTTTGAAATCAAAGCAATACGACCGATGAAAGATGGTGTTATTGCAGATTTTGAAATGGTAGAGCTCCTGCTGCATACGTTCATTGAAAAAGTTCAAAAGAAACGATTATTCACGCGCCCGCGTATCATCATCTGTGTTCCTTCGGGTATAACCGAAGTCGAAAAGAGAGCGGTGCGTGATTCTGCCGAGGCCGCCGGTGCCCGTGAGGTGTTCCTGGTCTCCGAGCCGATCGCGGCTGCAATCGGTATCAACCTTCCCGTCTTTGCGCCGACCGGGAACATGGTGATTGATATCGGTGGGGGTACGACCGAGATCGCGGTCATAGCATTGAGTGGCATTGTCACCAATAATTCAATACGGATCGCCGGAGACGAACTTGATGACGCAATACTGCAATACATTAAAAAGAACTACAATCTCATAATCGGAGAACAGACAGCCGAACATATTAAGATCGAAATTGGCAATGCCTTCCCCACCATCGAGGAGAGTACGATAGAAGTACGCGGCAGGGATCTGGTGTCGGGTATACCAAAGACGATAAAAATGACCAGCCACGAAGTACGGGAAGCCCTGCAGGAACCGCTATCGATGATCATCGAAGCGATCCGGTTAACGTTAGAACGCACACCACCGGAGCTAGCCGCAGATATTGTGAATTCCGGTATATACCTGGCGGGCGGTGGTTCTCAGCTCAAAGGGATAGATACGCTTATCAGAGAAGAAACAAATCTGCCGGTCACGATCGCCGAGGAACCACACAAATCGGTGGTCATTGGTGCAGGCAGGATCCTCGAGGATATGTCCCAGTATGAAAAAGTAATATTTCAGATGAAGAGAGAATAGTTGGTCAGACGTCAGCTCATATTTTTTTCCATCTTACTCATTATTCCGATCATCTTTCTGAGCCTCCATGAATCCAGTAAATTAATCGTAGCCGGACACCTTTCCCGGGCATTCCTTTTTCCGATACACAAGATCAGCCAGTATGGTCACTATCTGTTCATCTCCCACAATACCATTGAAGAACTCGAGATAGGTATCCAGCAACTACGGTTGGAGAACGCTGAACTCAGAACCAGGATTGAAATAGATACGGTCCACTGGGAACCGCCGCGATTCGAGATACTCAAGGCGTACATTGCCGGTCGTGACCCATCGGACATCAACAGCTACCTGCACGTCAACAAAGGCACGGAGCACGGCATCCGGGTAAATCAACCAGTCATGAACGCCCAGGGCCTGGTCGGTGTCGTCAAATATACAGACCGGGGAACAAGCATCATTGAGACCATTGAACATCGAGGTTTTGCCGTCAGTGCAGTGGATGTCAATACGAACGTACACGGGGTCGTTAAGAAAAGAGATAACATCGTCTTTGACTTCGTACGGAAGACCGATGCCGTCAATGTCGGTGACTCGGTCTACACATCCGGTATGAGTGAGATATATCCCGCCGGTATTCTCATCGGCACGGTCCAGCACATAGGAACAAGCGGCGAAATGTTCTTCAAGCCGGTCTCACTCCTGCCGAGCGTTCAGATCAACCAGCTTGCCTACGTCTACCTCCTCCTGGCAGAAGTGACCGCTGAAGAACACATACAGCTAGGGGTCCAGGATGATTCCCCAGCGCAGAAAATGGGAACCCAACCGTGAAGTACATCATCTACGTGCTGCTGCTGTATATATTCCTTCCCTTTAATCATGTAATCGACTGTATTGCCATTCTTTTGTTCATAGCGTTTTTGAAGGAAAATCCCTATTTTGTACTGCCCTTTGCCTTCTTTGCAGGACTCCTGCTCGATCTCTACCATCCAGTAGTGCTTGGTTTCCATATGCTGACATATCTCGTCCTGATGCAGTTCATGATATACATAAGAAAATATCTTGCCCATCAGCTCATCATAATGCTTGCACTGTTTCTCGCGTATTACGTTACTAAAAATATCGCAAGTATCCTTGTCTTCGGGATCGAACTGCCGCTGCAGACGATCGGATTTACGGTCATCGTGTTCGGCATCATGGCCGCGATAACCTATGCCCTGCCTCAGAGATCATGGATGAAAATGTAAAAAAATTCAAGATCATCCGCAATGCGGTGATCGTCATCTGCGTTATCATCATCTTGTCCAGCATCAGACTCCAGATAATCGAAGGTGCGAAATACAACCGGCTCTCTGAGAACAACCGTATCAGGCAAAAATCCGTCGCTGCACCACGCGGTAAGATTTTCGACCGGTACGGTGTGGAAATTGCAAACACCAGACCAGGATTCTACGTTTCAGCGATCCAGTCTGTCATTGATGAATCCACACTTGCAGAACTCATGAGGATCCTCGACATCGACGTGGCTATCATACAGGAGCGGTTCAAACTGCAAAAGAATCCCTTCCTGCCGGTAAAGATCGCCCATGATATCTCATATGCTCAACTTTCTGTATTGGAGGAATCCTGGGACCGTATGAAAGGCATCGAAGTCGGCGTTGAACCGCTCAGGAACTATCCGTACGACGATCTTTTCGCTCATGTTGTCGGTTATGTTGGCGAGATCACTCAGGAGGAGATGATCGAACGTCAGGAATATGCGATCGACGATTATCTTGGCAGGATGGGACTGGAAGAGTACTATGAAGAATCGCTGAAGGGTGTCGACGGGATCGAATACGTCGAGGTCGATGCATGGGGCAAGGAAGTCGGCACGATTTCCGAGAAACGTCCGATACCCGCCATGTATGGGAATGACCTCCACACCACGCTCGATTGCTCTCTGACCCAGGCTGTTGCCCTGTATCTCGAGGAATATGAAAAGGCGGCGTGCGTGTGCATCGATCCCAGGACCGGTGACGTGCTCGTACTATATTCGAAACCGGGATTCGATCCAAACCGTTTTGTGCACGGTATCGATGAACAGGAATGGCAACTCCTCAACATCGCCCCCGATGCACCTATGTATAACCGGGCGACCATGAGTTGCTATCCCTGCGGCTCCACCTTCAAGGCGTTCGTAGCACTCGCAGCACTCGATGCGAGTATGATCACTGAACACAAAACGTTCAAACCGTGCCAGGGCTACTACCGGCTCGGCAACAGGATATTCCGATGTTGGAAAAAACACTGGCGGCTTGACCTGACCCACGCCATCATACATTCCTGCGATTGTTATTTCTACCAGCTGGGACGGCTCGTCGGCATCGATACACTGCATGCAAAAATCCGCGAGGTCGGCTTTGGCCGATTGACCACTATCGATATTCCGAATGAAAAAAGCGGGCTCCTGCCTGACCGTTCATGGTATGAACGGCGGTACGGTAAGTACTGGACCGAAGGACATATTTTAAATTTCAGTATTGGTCAGGGCGACATCCTCGTGACCCCTCTGCAACTTGCATGTGCATTCACCCTATTTGCGAACCAGGGACGCATACCGACCCCGCATTGCATACAACAGGATGAAAATACCTTTCATGATACACATTTTTCACAGGAAGCGATCGCACTGGTCGCCAAAGGTCTGCAGGGCGTGGTCTCATCCGGCACCGGGATGCTTGCCCGTGTAGATGGCATAGCGGTCTGCGGCAAGACCGGCACTGCCCAGAATCCACACGGGGACGATCACAGCCTTTTTGTCGGTTATGCTCCGGCAGACGATCCAGAAATCCTCGTTTGCGTTATCGTAGAGAATGCCGGTCATGGAGGTAGTGTTGCCGCACCGATCGCAGGTAAAATCATGCGATTGTTCTTCCAGTCTCAGGAATCCCGCAAACATGCAAAAGCGAATTGATCTCCGCATCATCATAGCCGTTGCCGTACTCTCCTTGATCGGTCTCCTGATGATCTTTTCAACCGCACCGCTCACCGTTTTCTATCGACAGGTGATATGGTTGCTGTGCTCTGTGCTGGTTGCTATTGTTTTTTCTCGGATCTCACCCCGGATATGGTGCAATCTGGCGCCCTATATCTACGCAGGGTTAATCGTCCTTCTCGTTCTGTTGCTCGTGGTTCGACCCGGCGCCTATCCGAGCCGATGGTTCAGGTTCGGCAGCGTATTCCTGCAACCATCAGAATTCGCCAAATTCGCAACTGTCCTTTTCTTAGCGAATATCCTTGCGGTTAAAAAAAGGATGCAGTCATACCGGGATATGTTCGCCCCGCTCGCAGCCGTCATCGTACCAGCCCTGCTCGTGTTCATCGAACCGGACCTTGGTGCTGCACAGATATTTTTTCCTATTGCGATCCTTATGCTCTACTGGTCGGGCACACGGGCTGCTAAACTGTTCGTGTTTTTCTCGCCGATCGTCTCGATCGCGGCAAGTTTCAATATCTACATATGGGTGGCCTACTTCGCCGGGCTGGCGGTCTTCCTCTACTTCCAGAAACAAATGGTCGATTTCATCTACGGAATGGTCAGTAATTTCCTCGCCGGTCTCATCACACCGGTTGTGTGGAGCTCGCTTAAAACATACCAGCAGCAGCGGATCATCTCCTTTTTTTCACCATGGGTGGATCCTCAAGGTATGTCCTGGCAGATCATACAATCGAAGATCGCCATCGGTTCGGGACGGCTGATCGGTAAAGGATTTTTATCGGGTACTCAGAAAAAACTGGCATTCTTGCCAGAACGGCATACCGATTTTATCTTTTCCTGTCTCGGCGAGGAATTCGGGTTGCTTGGTGTTCTGCTGACGACGATCGTGTTCATTTACCTTTTGTACCGTTTGCTCGTACTAGCAAAAGAGACAAAAAATCGATTCGCCAGCATCTTCGTGAGTGGTGTATTCGCCTGGATTGGTTACCAGATGTTACTGAATATCGGTATGACTATGGGGCTTTTACCCATAACCGGCGTACCGCTTCCGTTCATAAGTTATGGCGGATCATCCCTGCTCGCCACGTTCATGGCACTCGGCATCTGCTTTTCCATTTCCCGTACGCGGTTTAATTACTAATCCATCTGTACACACTACATTCCCACCCGATCAAAGAAACGTGTTTGAAGCTAAAAATGTGGTCTTATGTTCAAAACCGCAGAAAATGAGTGGTTTTCCGTATTGACAATATCATAAATGTGACTATTCTTTTTATTAACATGGAGGTTGTATGAAGAAGATATTTGTGATGTTTGTCATACTGTTTGCACTTGCCTGCGAAACGGGGTTACATATAAATACCGAGTGTGTCATGAAACACACTGCGGAAACCCTGCGCATGGAGACCACCGCAAGTACCATCGAACACGTCATCGTAAACCTGAGTTGGTACTGGGTCTGGAGCACCCCTGAGAGCGACGGTGTTATCATAGAACGCAGCCTTGACACCGACTACGACAGCATAGCCTATGTACAGCCAGTGGAATCACTCATGACCTTTTTTGATACCGATACATTGCTGCAACCAGATACTGAGGTATCGTACCGCCTCAGCCTGCTTACGGGTCAGGCACGGGACGAGTTCTTCACCATAACATTCAACACCCCGGACGCCCAGCACTTTTTTGCTCCTGATACCGAGATCGTGGATATCGCGACGGGAGACAGCCTCGAGATCATATTCAGCATGCTGACGGATTTTGACAGCACCAGCGTAGCGCTCTATGAAACATCGTTCTCGGATATGGACAGTCTCGTGAGTACACCGGTCGACGAGCTCGTCGAAATACTCTTGAATCCGCTCGTCGACACGGTCGTCACCGACACTGTTCTGTACATTCCCGGTGCCGACACCCTCATACAGACCGGTTCGGTATATGTCGTCAAGGTGACTTCTTCAAAAATACTTGAATTCGTAACCGATACATCGGTTGGTCTTCGTCCTTTCATACGAAGCATTCCATAATCCGTTTGCATCGTATGTAGAAACACATGGCAAAAGTAGAACTCGACGTTCTTCTCGAAGAACTGGTGCTCCGGGAGGGGTCAGACCTCCACCTCCGCTTTGGTGAACCGCCGATCATCAGGGTCACCGGTGAACTCGAGAAGATGGAAGGCCCCAAACTCAACGACCAGGATTTGCACGATCTCATCTGCGGACTCATGACGCCGATACAGAAAGCTGCCTTTGAGCGAAATCTCGAGCTCGATATGGCATACGAGATTTCGGGCATAGCCCGGTTCCGCGTCAATTGCTTCAAGTATATGGGGCATTTGGGCGCGGTCATGAGAATCATACCGCTGAAGATAATGACGATCGAAGAATGGGGATTTCCTGAGGTCATGGTCAAGATAGCCGAACTGCCGCGCGGCCTGGTCCTGGTCACGGGTCCGACCGGCAGCGGTAAATCCACGACGCTCGCATCTATGATCGAGCACATCAACGAAAAGACCTCCCGCCACATCATCACGATCGAAGATCCCATCGAATTCCTGCATCGTGACAAAAAATCCATTATCGAACAACGTGAGATCGGTATCGATACGCTTTCCTATGCTGAAGCACTGAGACGGATCATCCGGCAGAATCCCGACATCATCTTGGTCGGTGAGATGCGCGATATAGAAACGATCGCCCAAACGATCACTGCAGCGGAAACCGGTCATCTGGTATTCTCGACCCTGCACACCATCGATGCAGTTCAAACCATTGACCGGATCATCGACGTCTTTCCGCCTTCTCAGCAGCAGCAAATACGCCTGCAGCTCTCCACGACACTCCAGGCAGTTATTACCGAGACACTTCTGCGCAGGCGGGATGGAGCCGGAAGGGTCGCCGCGTTCGAGATTATGGTATGTACCCCTGCCATCAGGAGCGCGATCCGGGAAGCAAAAACGCCGCAGATCTACACGTCCATACAAACTGGCAGTAAACTCGGTATGATACAAATGGACCATTACCTGCGGAATCTCTATTTCCAGGGTGTCGTCGAGTACGAAGAAGCACTCGCACACTGCAACAATCCTGACGAGTTCGAAAAGAAAGAGTGATGGAAAATGAAACTGCATGAACTGCTTACTGCTCAGGTCCAGTACCAAGCCAGTGATCTCATATTGAAGGTCAATTCACCGCCGATCATGCGCATCAATGGTGACTTGCAGGTCACGGATCTGCCCCAGCTCACGCAGATCGATATTGAAACAGGCATCATTGAATTACTCGCCAAAGAGCAGATCGAGCAGTACAAGAAAACCCATGAACTCGATTTTTCATACGAGATCCCGCAGGGAGCCCGCTTCCGCATCAATCTGTTCAAACAGAAAGGAAATCTCGGTGGCGTGTGCAGGCTCATCCCTTCCAGAGTGCCGACGCTCGACGAACTCGGTCTTCCCCAGCATGTCAAGGACATGACCCTGAGACCACGCGGGATGATCGTCGTGACCGGACCATCGGGTTGTGGAAAATCGACCACTCAAGCTGCCCTCCTGGATCACCGCAACCAAAATGATACATGCCATATCGTTACGGTTGAAGATCCCATCGAATTCATTCATTTGAATAAAAAGGCACTCGTGACACAGCGCGAAGTGAGCAAAGATACGCACAGTTTTGCCAATGCCCTGAAATATGTGCTGCGGCAGGACCCCGATGTGATCCTGGTCGGAGAGATGCGCGATCTGGAAACTATTGCTCTTGCCATCACTGCAGCCGAAACAGGACACCTGGTCATCACAACTCTGCATACATCTGACGCAGTATCGACCATCGACCGTATCATTGACGTGTTCCCACCCCATCAGCAACACCAGATCAGAATGCAACTCTCGCTCAACCTGGTCGGTATCATTTCCCAGAATCTGCTCAAACGGGCAGACGGCAAGGGCAGGGTCGCAGCGTACGAAATACTCATCGCCCTACCTGCTGTGCGTAATCTCATACGCGAAGCAAAAACGCACCAGATCTCAAGTATATTGCAAACGTCTCAGCAATCCGGGATGATCTCCTTTGATGCCTGCCTGGCGAACATGGTCAAGAATGCTGTTGTGACCAAGGAGGAAGCAGAATCCAAAGCGCTCAATCAGGACACCTTCCATAAGGAAATGGAATCGATGACACAATCCAGCTAGTGACCAAGAAAGCCTTTCTCAAACTTTCCAGCCCAGTCCAGTATGTAAAAGGGATAGGTCCGAAGAGGGCTCTATATTTCAAAAAAATCGGCGTCGAAACCGTCCAGGATCTGCTCTTTCTCGTTCCGCACCGGTATGTCGATTACTCAACGGTCAAAAAAATAAAAGACCTGAAGATAAATGATCAGGCCACGGTCATCGGCAGGATCCAAACTGTCGATGTGCAGCGGACGAGAATGCGCGGGTCCATGATAAAACTGGTGATAACCGACGATACCGGAGCGCTCATGATACGGTGGTTCAACCGTCCGGATCTGAAAAAACGCTTCCAGGTCGGCGACATCCTCATTGCATCCGGCAAGATCACCTTTTTTCGCGGCATGCAGCTGGTCAATCCGTTGTACGAAAAAATCGAGGACGAGGCGGAGGATTTCAGCGTATCAGGGACCATCATACCGATATACCCCCTGACCGAGGGCTTGAGCGTCTGGGATATTCGTCGAACCATGAAGATCGCGCTGGACTCCTGCCTCGGCGAAATCGAAGAAACATTGCCGTCGGTTATCCGGGAACGTCACGGCCTCATGAACATCAATAAAGCCCTCAAGAACATACACCTACCAGAGACCCTCGAGCAGGCATCATGTGCCAGGACCAGACTCGTGTACGATGAGTTCTTTTTCTTCGAACTGGTACTGGCACGCAGGAAAATAAACAGCAGAAAGCAGCAAGGATTAGCAATGAGGGGAACCGGCATGCATACGGATAAACTGATGGGGCTGCTGCCGTTCCAGCTCACGAACGGGCAAAAGAAGGTGATACAGGACATCGCCGATGACATGGCTCGCCATCAACCAATGAACCGCCTGCTGCAGGGAGATGTCGGTTCCGGCAAAACCGTGGTCGCGCTGTATGCAATGCTTATTGCCATCGAGAACGATTACCAGGCTGCCCTCATGGCACCGACCGAGATTCTTGCCGAGCAGCATTACCTGGTCCTCGATGACCTTCTCCGGAAAATGAACATCCGGTCACTTCTCTTGACGAGCAGTATTAAGGGTAAAACACGCCGGGAAGCGCAGGATCGTATCCTCTCAGGTGACGTACAGATCGTATTCGGCACCCACGCGTTGATCGAAGAAGGCGTTAATTTCCACAGTCTGGGACTGGCGATCGTCGACGAACAGCACCGCTTCGGCGTCATGCAGAGGGCAGCACTTGTGAACAAAGGCATCAATCCAGACTTTCTTGTCCTTTCGGCAACGCCCATCCCGCGCACCCTCGCCTTGACCCTGTATGGTGACCTTGATATATCGACCTTGAAGGAAAAGCCCCCGAGCCGAGGAGAGGTTTTCACAAAAATTATACAAGGAAAGGAGAAAAAGAAAGTCTTCTCCTTTGTCCGGCAGGAACTCGAACGCGGCCGTCAGGCATTTGTGATATGTCCGATCATCGAAAAGTCCGAACGATTAGCTTTGAGATCGGCCAAAGAGGTCCATCATGAGATCAGCACAGCATTCCCCGACCATACGGTCGGTCTGATACACGGTCGTATAAAGAACGATGAACGCATGAAGCTCATGAACGCATTCAGGGCTGGCGAGCTCCACATACTCGTTGCCACGACGGTCATCGAAGTCGGCGTGGATGTCCCGAATGCAACGGTCATGATAATCGAACACCCCGAGCGTTTCGGTTTGGCTCAACTGCACCAATTGCGGGGACGCATCGGCAGAGGATCGGATAAATCATTTTGTTATCTTTTTCTCAGCACATATGTAGCTCCGGAAACATTTGAACGTCTGACATATTTCGAAAACAACACTGATGGATTTTTGCTCGCCCAGAAAGATATGAAATTGCGGGGTCCCGGTACGATACTCGGTAAACGGCAACACGGGCTCCCCGATATCGTGATCGGCGACCTCGAAGATGACCGGCAGACACTGGATATGGCCCGTGACGATGCTTTTGGTATCGTCAAAGAGGATCCGGGAATAGAAAAGAAAGAATATGGTATGATAAAAAAACGTTTAGATACGTTAACGCGCAGGGAACAGCTCTTGCGCATAGGGTAAGGAGGAGCAGATGGCACATATTATACTGCACATCAAGGAGATGTTCACGGTGAATCATCGCTGGCAGGAGAAGATGGCATTGTCCGCGGGAGCGCTTGCCGTCATTTTGCTGTCGATCACCTGTGCCCGAACACCACCGTCGGTCGGTAAAAGCCGGGATATCGTGGTCATAGCATCGTCGGTCGATACAGCGCTCGTTTCCCACAACATTCAGATCTACAATTACGTCCCTCAGCGGGAACGGCTGTTCTATTTCCTGTTCGCCGCCGACACCGCGATACACGCCTATGACAAATTCCACACTATCTTTCTCTATGGCAGCCTGGAGGATGAATTCATGAACCTGCTACTTAGCCAGGATGCAAAACAGGCGACCATTTCAGACACGTTCAACCTCTTTAAACTTCACGACGTATGGGCACGAAACCAGCTCTGTGTGGTACTGGCAGCCTCGGAGAGGGGTTATATTGCTCAAGGTATCGAAAAATTCAGTCCGCTCATCAGGGAGATACTGGAAGAGAACTTCTATCAACGGATAAAAGAGAATTATTACAGCAAAGGAATAGACCAAAAGACAAAAACAGCACTAAGCACTATGGGATTTACCTTTGATGTTGGTGAAGCATGGTTGATCGACAGCACGCACAAGGAAGACAATTTCATTTACCTTCATGCCCACTTTCCCGATAGAAGTATATTCTTCTATACCGAGGACCAGAAGGAAGCCATAACCGCATCATATGCTCATGCAAAGCGGGATACGATCACCAGTAAATACTATAATGGCGATTATATATTAAAGGAACTAACACATGCCGAGCCCATTGAATTCAAGGATATGAGCGGTATTCGGCTGCGGGGTGTCTGGCAGAACGATTCGCTCGTCGCTGGAGGACCGTTCATATCGTATTTCCTGAAGCGCGGTGACACATTACGCGTTATCGATGCGCTCCTCTTTTATCCAGGCGAGCGAAAAAGTGATTTCTTGATGACGCTGGAGGTAATACTGAACTCATTCGAAATCAGTGAAATCGAACTCCAATGACCTTAACTCTTGACAATAAGAGGAATATGGTTAATATTATTGTAAACAAAGATATTGGAGGATAAAAATGGCAGAACGTGATTTCACGGAGATAGCACGGCTGAGTGAACGCTACAACAAAGACCCCAAATCAAGAATTTTTGTCCAGCTTGCCGATGCCTACCGGAAGAACAACATGATCGAGGAAGCATTAGATGTCCTGCAGAAAGGGCTGGAACACCATCCGGATTATCCACTTGCCCATTTGATCATGGGGAAATGCCGTTTCGACAAAAGAATGTATGCCCAGGCAAAGGAATCGTTCCAGAAAACACTGGAATTCGATCCTCAAAATGTCGTTGCCCTCCGCATGCTCGCACAGACATGTGAAATCACAAATGACGAGGAAGGTCAGATCACTGCCTACAAAGGTTTACTTACCATCGATCCCTTTGATGACCAAGCCAGGGAAAAACTTTCGCAACTTGAAGCAAAGTATAAAAAAGAGCCGATGTTCACTCTGGCAATGGCTGAAGAGTATGAAAAACAGGGCAATCTGGAAAAGGCGCTTGAAATATATAAACATCTTAGATCAACCGACCCCTCAGATCTTGTAGTTCAGCAAAAGATTACGACAATTGAAGACAAGATCACCGAGCATAAGAAAACGATCGAAGCGAAAAAGATCGAGAGTATGCAGGTGGAAACGGTATTCAAACCAGAACAGATAGAAGAAAAATTGCAGGAAGTGCAAAAACCCCAGCCGGAAACTCAACCTACACCGCCATCCACGACCGCACCTCCGGCAGCGCCAAAACCCGATGTCAAAGAAGACCTGATGCCCCTGGAAGATTTTCTTGCTGAGAGCAAAGAAGAACCCGCAGTTCCCCCAAAGACTGCGCAAGAGGCACCGCCAGATACCGGAGCAGCGGGCCCGGATATTATCGATGAAAAACTTGATCTGCTCGAACCATTCAAACCTGAAGAACCGACTGATAAGGTCGAAAAACTTGATATACTGGAACCTGTTGAGGCAGATACACCGAAAGAACCTGCAATTGAGCAACCTGCACCACCGCCTTTTCCTGAAAAGACCGTCCAGGCACCAGCACCGGAACCACGTCCTGAGAAAACCGCACCCGTACCAGAACCTTCAGCTCAGCCTGCTGCAGCCGAAACACCACAGACTTCACCTCCTTCTGAAGCACTAAAGGATGAGGTGATCATCCTTCAGCCACCTGGGGAGAAATTACCGGAACCGAGTCCGGCACCAGCACCAGAACCGACTAAAGAAGAACCTGCGGTCACGCCTCCTGAACAAGCAGCCGTTCCACCAATCGCAACACCGGGACCAGGCCCGGCACAAGCACCTCAACCTACACCAGCAGAAGAAACCCCTGCACCGACACCGGAACCACGTCCGGCACCAGCTCCACAACCAGCACCTGCACCGGAACCGAGTCCGGCACAAGCACCCGAGATCACTCCCACCCCTGCGCCTGAAGCTGCACCGGAACCACGTCCGGCACCAGCATCGGAACCAGAAAAGGCTAAAGAAGAACCAAAGCCAAAGCCGAAAGAAGAAGATTTCCAATCTTTCCAGGATTGGCTGTCAGGATTGATTAAATGAGAATAAAGACAATTAAGCAACTCGTCGAAATCCTGGAAAAAAGTGTTGTTAATGAAATCGAAATAACCGATCTCCTTGGACGGAAAGTAAAGATCTCCAAATCCACTAATACTGCTCCGGCACCGGTGAATATTCCCGAAACAGCACCGGCAGTAAAAACTTCGCCGACGGTCGAAGAAGTTCCTGAAAAACAACCGGAGACCCATAAGACGATAAAATCACCAATCGTTGGGACATTTTATAGTTCACCTGCGCCCGATGCACCACCGTACGTCCAGGTCGGAGATATTGTTAAACCAGGACAGGTCGTTTGTATTGTTGAAGCAATGAAATTAATGAATGAAATAGAATCGGATATTAACGGGAAGATCGTGAAGATCCTCCTGAAAAACGAAGATCCAGTAGAATATAATCAAGATCTATTCCTGGTCGAACCGTTATAACAAATGAAACCAAAGAGGCAAACATGGAATTAAAAGACCTACTTGAGAAAATGCAGAAACTGAACGCCTCGGATCTCCATCTCAAGGCTGGTTCACCGCCCGTTTATCGTATTGACGGTAAACTTGTCATCGAAAAGGGAGATTCACTGACACCAGAGAGTCTGAAGGCGATGGCGTACCAGATTATGACACCGTCAAAGCAGGAAGCATTCGAACGCCAGAAGGAAATGGATTTTGCCATAAGCGTTAGGGGTATCGGTAGGTTCAGGGTCAATATCTTTTTGCAACGGGGCTCAGTTGCGATCGCGATGAGAGCTATACCGTTCTCGATCCGGCGTATAGAGGAATTGAACCTCCCGCTCGTGCTTAAGGACCTCTCGCTGAGACCGCGGGGATTGATCCTGTGTACCGGGACGACCGGTAGTGGAAAGTCCACGACACTCGCCGCCATGATCGAACATATCAATGAGAACGCTGCGCGGCATATCATCACGATCGAAGATCCCATCGAATATCTCTTCCGCGATAATCTCTCGATCATCTGCCAGCGTGAAGTACTTATGGATACCATCTCGTTCTCGATCGCACTCAAGCATATTCTGCGGCAAGACCCTGATGTCATTCTGATCGGTGAAATCCGCGATCGGGAGACCATGGATGTTGCCTTGAAAGCAGCCGATACTGGTCATGTAGTGCTCTCGACTCTCCATACGCTGAACGCCACTGAAACCATCAACCGGATAATCTCTTTCTATCCCCCGCACCAACATCAACATGTTCGCGTTCTACTCGCTACGACGCTTGCCGGGGTGGTCTCGCTCAGACTGCTGCCGCGTGCTGACGGCAAAGGAAGAATACCCGCGGTCGAAGTACTCCTCTCCACTCCGACGATTAAAGAATACCTTCTCGATCCGGTGAAAACCATGCTCATCCAATCGGCTATTGAAGAAGGGTATGGTCAGTACGGTATGCAGACATTCGACCAGTCGATCTTCAAACTGTATAAAGACGGGCTCATCGCATATGATGATGCGATACAGGCTGTTACCAATCCCGATGAATTCAAACTACGGCTGGTCGGGATCGAAGCAACTGCCGAACGCGGTTGGGATTCCTTCAGCAAGAAATAAGTAAGCATCTCTCACGTTCAGAAAATACCGTGCATCAGTGAAAAATAATAACTTATTTAAGTAATGCGATTCAATAAAATACTCATTGCCAACCGCGGAGAGATAGCCATTCGAATTATCCGCGCCGCCAAAGAGCTCGGTCTCAAGACCGTTGCCGTATACTCAGAAGTTGACAGTGATGCCCTGCATACGCGCCTTGCCGACGAAGCGGTATGTGTTGGACCGGCGCACAGCAGATACAGTTATCTCAATATTACGCAGCTTATCAGTGCCGCGGAGATCACCGGAGCAAAAGCCATACATCCGGGCTACGGATTCCTGGCAGAGAACCCGGAATTTGCCGAGATTTGTGAGTCCTGCGGAATCACCTTCATAGGGCCAAAGCCCGAACACATCCGGGCAATGGGCGACAAAATCCGGGCGAAAGAAACCATGCAGAAAGCAGGTGTCCCGGGAATACCGGGCAGTGACGGTGCCATCGAGATGTTGAAGGAAGCCGAGGAGATAGTCAAAACGATCGGGTTCCCAGCGATGCTCAAGGCTGCCTCGGGCGGTGGTGGTAAAGGCATGAGGATCGCTCATAACAATGAAGAACTCGAATCCGGTTTCCGTATTGCCCAGGCAGAGGCAAAGGCTGCATTCGGCGACAGTCGTATCTATATCGAAAAATTTATCGCCAGACCCCGGCACATTGAAGTACAGATTCTTGGTGACCTCCATGGAAATATAGTTGCGCTCGGTGAACGAGAATGTTCGATACAGCGGCGACATCAAAAACTCGTCGAGGAATCACCATCTCCGGGTGTCGACAAAAAACTGCGTGAAAAAATCCTGGCGGCAGCGATCAAAGCCACAAAGAGCATCAATTATCATTCCGCAGGGACAATCGAATTCCTCATGGACGATAAAAAGCATTTTTACTTCATGGAAATGAACACACGAATCCAGGTTGAACATCCGGTGACCGAGCTCGTGACCGGTGTCGACCTGCTCAAGGAACAGATCAAGGTCGCGCTCGGTGAAAAGATACCTTTTACGCAAAAAGATATAACATTGAGGGGAAATGCGATCGAATGCCGCATCAATGCCGAGGACCCGAACCGCAACTTCATCCCCATGCCCGGGAAAATAAAATTCTTCCACATGCCTCAAGGACTCGGCGTACGCTTCGATACACATATTTTTGCCGGATATACCATACCCAGCCATTATGACAGTCTGATCGGGAAACTCATTTGCCACGGCAACAACCGGAACGAAGCTATCGCCCGCATGCGTAATGCCCTCGAGGAGATCGTGATCGAAGGCATCCCAACAACCATTCCCTTCCACCTTTCCATCATGAATCATAAAAAATTCCAGAGAGGCGAGATCTCCACGCATTTCATAGAGGAAATGCACGAGACAAGAAAAATAGGCAGTAAGCAGTAGACAGTAGGCAGTATACAATAGGAACCAAGAAGTAAGAACTAGGAACACAGATAATGTAGAACTTAGAATGTAAAATGTAGAACTAAAAAAAACAGAAAACTAGAAAGACCAAATAAACTATATAAACTAGAGAAACCAGACAAACTAAATGAACGTTCGAGACGTCTGATAGCAATTAAGGTTATCCCTCGTCACGTATGCCTGTACTGAGGATATCGAAGTGTTCCTCGGAATGCTGAATGTAACAGTCACATCAAAGATGTGAGTTACATTCGCAAACGAAATAAACCAAAAAGACTAAACAGACTAAACAAACTAGAATCTTGACAATTAAAGTATTGTAGGTATACTTTTATTTTAGAATGCCACGAGCAATCCTCATACTCGAGGATGGTACTGCAATCGAAGCTCCACTCTTCGGTCCCCGGAAAAATATTTTTGGCGAAATAGTATTCAACACGTCGATGACCGGTTATACCGAGGCGTTCACCGATCCCTCGTACGCCGGACAGATACTCCTTATGACATACCCATTGATCGGTAACTACGGTGTGTATACTCACGATTTCGAGTCAGCACACGTCCAGATCCGTGCGCTGATATTGAAAGAACCCTGTTTTAAGGCATATCGCGGCATGAGCCTGCAGAAATTCCTCACGCGTTACGACATTCCGTGTCTGTACAATGTCGACACCAGAAAGCTCACGCTTCACATACGAAAATACGGCACCATGAAAGCCACGATCATAGGACAAAAGGCAAAACACGATTCTTCGAGAGCAATTGCCGCACGTGTGCGTGCGACTCCCCATCCCGATTCCAGGAATCTGGTAAAAAAGGTATCATGCCGTACCATCATTCGACACCGGACCCGCCACAAGAAAAAGATCGTGCTCATTGACTGCGGAGTGAAACACAGCATCATACGATCTTTGAAGAAATATGCGACCGTGATACAGGTACCATACAACACGTCCGCAGCAGCAATAAAAAAACTCAGACCCGACGCTATTGTCATATCGAACGGGCCCGGTAACCCGGCGCATCCTGACATTCTATCCACGACCGTAAAAACACTGAGGACATTGTTAGGTGAATACCCGATGTTCGGCATATGTCTGGGGCATCAGATACTGGGACTGGCCCTCGGACACAAGACATACAAATTGAAATTCGGGCACCGCGGTTCCAATCATGCCGCAAAACATATCCCCTCTGGCAGGGTGTACATCACCTCTCAAAATCACGGGTACGCGCTCGATATGCAGAACTCGAACAACACAGTCACGGAATGGTTGAATGTAAACGACCGTACGGTCGAAGGTTTCCGCCATACTTCCCTGCCTATCAGGTCAGTCCAGTTCCATCCGGAAGCCGCACCCGGCCCCAATGATACCTCATTCCTATTCAAGGATTTCATGAGGTCGATCCATGCCAAAACGCACTGACCTGCACAATCTCCTGATCATCGGATCCGGTCCGATCATAATCGGTCAGGCTGCAGAATTCGATTTTTCCGGATCACAGGCAAGCCGGTCCCTGCGTGAAGAAGGATACCGGACCATAATCGTGAACTCAAACCCGGCGACCATTCAAACGGACCAGGACACGGCGGATGTCGTGTATATAGAACCACTGGACGTCGAAACCATCACACAGATCATAAAGCAGGAATGCCCGGACGCGATACTGCCTGGGTTCGGCGGACAGACCGCGCTCAACCTTGCATACCGGCTGGCGCAGGAAGGTATCCTGAAGCAACATGGAGTCGTGCTCCTGGGATCTTCGTTCGAGACTATCGAGATGGCAGAAAACCGAGAGGCTTTTCGTGACCTCCTGGACCGGCTACACGAACCGACGCCGCTCAGTTTTGTATGCGAGGACTTTGACCAGATACAAAAAGCCCTCGAGACAATATCCTTTCCCGTACTCGTTAGACCTGCGTATACACTCGGCGGCACGGGCGGCGGCGTTGCCGAAACCTGGGATCAATTGGAAGCGCTCGCCGGAACCGGACTGCGCAGATCACCCATTCATCAGGTACTCATCGAAGAGAACCTCTTCGGCTGGAAGGAATTCGAGTACGAGGTCATGCGCGACAGCAAGGACAACTGCATCACGATTTGCAGCATGGAGAATATTCATCCCATGGGTTTTCACACGGGCGAGAGTATTGTCACGGCACCGTGTCAGACCCTGACCGACCATGAGAACCAACAGCTGCGGACCGTAAGCCTCAAGATCGTGAGCGCGCTCG
>CP070834.1:1931360-1933184 GCA_020341755.1 Caldifarciminota bacterium
GTGCTGACGAAGTGCATGCCCTTTTCCTGTTCACTCATTTTTTTCTCCTTTATGCTCTATAATACATTAAAAAGCAAATCCTTCAGTCGAAAATATTCTCCATTTTGCGATCTTATCATCCTTAATGCCTGCACACCAGATAAGGATTTCGTTCACCTCAACGGACCGCGGCATGTGTGAATCACGCGTCTTCCCGATGAAGGCGATGTCAGTACCGCCCGACAGGATCGTCTGTATCATGATCGTATACTTCGGATAATTTTTTATATAGTCATCCCAGAATTTTTTCTTCTCGGAAAAACCCTTGACCGTGTAGACATCGCCGGCAATGTCGGTAAAGGCAAACCCGTCTGTCGTCATGGAGGCGAGTTTTTCCGTATCGCCGGTATTGACGGCATCGACGAACGTGAACACCAGTTCCTTGTTTTTTCTTACGGCTGATTTTCTTTTTTCGCCGGTCACATCTCACCTCCTGGGCTGCAGATCCGGTTTACCTGGCGCAGCTTTTTTCAAACCGGTCCAGTACAGACTCCCAGGCCTCGTCAAAGTAATCGTACACCGCGTCCCATTGTTCACCGGTCAGCCAGCCCAGATGATTGAGTTCCACTTCAGTCTTGTTGTCTCCGAGCGGTTTGAAGAAAATGACGACCCATGTCTGATGGTCGTGGTTGCGGATCTCCGGGTATTCGGGCGGCGCGTTCCAGGTATACGAGAGCATACGCTGGGGCAGGAAACTCAAAACCTTGCAGCCTTCGCTGCCCTTTAACCCGGGCGGATTGTCCATCAGAAAGTAGATTTCAAACGGACCGCCCAATTTCAGTTCAATCCTGTTGTCCCTTCCGAAAAACGTTAAGAGACCCTCATGCGTGGTCCATTTCTGCCATACGTCGTGCAGAGAACAATTCACGGTTCTCGACTTTTTAATTATTTTGTTATTCATTTCTCTTCCTATATAACGATGATAATGCCGCCCAGGACATGAACGATGATCGACCACCAAATGGTATTGGTGCGCTTTGCCAGAAAAGCAGAATACAAGCCCAAAAACAGCGCGCCGATCATGAGTGCCAGCACATGACCCTTGTTCGGGCTGATCGATCCCGGCGCATAATGCCAGAGCGCGAACCAGATGCCGGGCCAGACGATCCTGAGCCAGAGGTTCCTGGGGAACAGCGTCATGTACACGCCGCGCCACAGAGTTTCCTCGAAAAAGCCATTGAAAAATGGCGTTAATAAAACAAATAGATACATCAGTGTATCTGTTTTATCATACGCGGTTCCGCCGGGAATGAACTTGAAGATCGCGGTCATGATCAGGGGAAAGAGGACGAGCAGGAATATACCGAACGTCGGTCTCTGCGGTGTGATTAGTGCCTGTATGGTCTTTTTCCCGATCATGAGCCATGAGAAACCCAGACCCCAGATAATCCAGTATATGAAAAGACCGAGCAGCCAGGCAATGCGCCAGTTGCCGGGGAAGATGTGTGCGAGAAACTGGAAGACCGGATACATGACGACCAGTACCAGAACCGGTGCGATGACGGCGATTTTTGACTTAGCGCTCATCGTAAAAAAGCTATAGCGTGGTACAAATTTTCTGAATGGATATCATTGGTCTTTCCCTGCGTACGTGCTCACGAGCCATGCGGCGATCGCTTTTTTTGCCGCGGGATTCTCCCGGAAGTTCCTGGTTTGATAATTTCCAAAACTTTCCCTTTTATCCTGCGCATATGCATATGCATGGTCAGTGCCGGGAATGACCGTCAGGACGACATCCTCGTTGCCGGCTGCCAGCAGAACGTCCCGGATATGCTCATGGCACGC
>CP070834.1:1933284-1941985 GCA_020341755.1 Caldifarciminota bacterium
AGGTATGATAACGGTCGATGTGCCGGCTCCTGAATACACCATACAGGAACGACAGTTTGTTGTCGAAAAGTGTGCGTTCATCAATGAAATCGGAGCGCCACGCATACCGTGTCGGATCGTAACCATCGCGCTCCCGCCCGGTGCCGTTGTTACAAACGTTTCCTTTTTCGGAGTCCGTCAAAAAATCGGTATTGCAGACATCCTGCCAACAGCACCTCCTGTTGCGCTGACCGATAAAGGATCGTCTGATCCACTGCAGCAGTTTTATAACGTACAATCCCAAAATATATACATGACCGATCAGGAATATCCTTTTCTTTACGGAAAGATGCTTTCATCGGGTGGCATGAGAAAGTACTCGCTGGTCACGGTTGCCTGCTTCCATTTTTCCTATCATCCGCCGACTCAAACGATTTCAGTCGCCCCACGGATCACGGTCACGGTCGAATACCGCGAACCCCATCCCCCAAGCGAGCGCGCACAACTCTGGTCACAACTGCGCGATGATATTACATTCGACGCCGCTGCTAGAAAGATCATATTTAACTGGGAGGATGCAATTTCCTGGTACTCGACCGACACGCCGCGCCAGGCACAGGGATACTACATCATCATACCAGATGCCCTCCAGAATTCGGTCAACTCCCTCGTAACCTGGCGTCAGAACCAAGGATATGATGTGCAGCTTATCACCATCGAGTACATTGCATCGAACATCACGGGTGATGACCTCCCTCAAAAAATACGGAATTATCTCCGTCAGAATATGACCGATATCAATTACGCACTACTCGTCGGTTTCTCGTCCGATATCCCATGGCGGCAGATGGTGCCGTTCAATAACGACCCGTACAGTCCATGGAATCACCCTGATTACTCCCCCATACCGAGTGATCTGTACTACGCAGAACTAACCGATCACGATACTCTGTCGTGGAACAGCGATCAGGATGCGTATTACGGAG
This sequence comes from Caldifarciminota bacterium, assembly GCA_020341755.1. Lineage (GTDB taxonomy): Bacteria > Hydrothermota > Tepidihabitantia > SM23-42 > SM23-42. The sequence goes on from CP070834.1 coordinate 1,934,250, forward strand.
AGGTTTTCAACGAGAACTTCCTGCTGGTAGGTGAAGACAATCCCGATTACCATGCAGACATACATCTCGGAAGAATCCCCTTCAGTGATCAGGGAATCATCGAGGATATCTGTGAGAAAACGATCGCCTTTGACTGCAATACCGATACGGACTACAAATCGTCATCGCTTCTTGCCGGTGCTCTCTATTATTATGCCAATGAAAATAATACCGGAAACGCGCGCATGGATGGCGCAGATTACTGCGAACAGCTTATGATTGACAGTATTCTCGATCGTGCAAACGCGGTTTCACTCTACGAAAAGGAAGGATTACGACCCTGCACGCTCTCCTGCACAGATACGCTGAGAAGAACCAACATGATCGCGTACTGGCAGAACAAGGGAGTCATGTACGAATGCCATCATGGTAATGTCGACGTTTATGCACGCAAACTATGGGCGTGGGATGACGGCGACAGCATTCCCGAGACAAACGAGATTACCTGGCCAACGAGCCTGTATTCCGGTGACGTATACCAGCTGGATAATGACCACCCCGCGACATGTTTTCTGCGATCATGTCTGTGCGGGAAACCAGAAGCCACCGGGCTTGGTGCATCCCTCCTGTACCGAGGTGCGTCGTCGGTCATCAGCAGTTCGCGTATCTCCTGGGCAACAGGTGCTGACTACGGCGGTATTCCCTATCATTTCTATAAATGGCTCATGAGGGATACGACCGTGAGTAATGGTGTGATCGGCAATGCTTATGATATGGCGCGTACCGACTTCATGGATATAACCAGTTTCTGGCTGCCGGCATATCACTACAACCTGTTCGGAGATCCGGCTCTGCGTCAATACGGAAGGCTGACCGGTGTGCAGGATGCACTCACCCCGCAGGTGACCCGACATTTCAATGTCTACCCCAACCCTACCCCTGGACATATCACAGTACACATGCCGCTTGCAGCCGGTGACAACCAACAGTTGTATATTTATGACGAATGCGGCAGACTGGTCAGAAATATCACTGTCTCCTATGATAACGGCAGACCGCTTTCAATTGATCTTGACGTACCCTGCGGCGTATACTTTGCCGTTGTGAAAAGTGCGGCTTCGGCATTCTGCAAGAAGATCGTCATCCTGCAGTAATCACATCATGAAAATATTCAGCAGACTGGATATTCTGTCTGTTCGATAAGTGCGATGTATCATGATACGTCATGATGGCTATGACAGGGCTGCAGTATTTTATGACCTGTTCGACACCAAGGATAACGTCGATTTCTTTCATCACTATGCACAACCCACCGGCATCATCGCCGATATCGGTGCGGGTACCGGGAGGATCGCGATCCCGCTTGCAGCAAGGGGGATACAGGTCTACTGCGTGGAACCATCAGAGGCGATGTTGAAAGAATTCGAAAAAAAACTGGCAAAAGACATCCGGCTCAGTAGAAGGATCACACTCCAGAAAAACGATGCGGCAGCGTTCGAGTTCGACCGGCGGTTCCCGGCTGCTTTTCTTTCCGGGGCCTATGATCATTTCATGGATGATGATGAAAGAATTGCTGCGCTTTCGAATATGCACCGTCACCTGGAAACAGGCGGCAAGATCGTTTTCGACGTTTTTCTCGGGTCAATGAAAAATAGCCCGCTCCATCCTGCAGGTAGCATTACACAAGGCACGACCGAATACAGGCGCTATATCAAAAGCACAATCGGTTCAGACAATCGCATAGAGGTCCTTTTGGTATACGAAAAATACCAGCGCGGCAGGTTGACACAGCGGATCGAACAGCAGTCCCAGGCAGCAGTTGTAAACAGGAAACAGACACATGAAGTGTTGGCAATGACCGGTTTCGAGGTGGTGCACGAATACAGTGATTACCAGTTCAAGAAATTCACCCCTGGCGACGATCTTCTGATCGTCGAGGCAGAAAGAACGTAATCATGATCACCGTGCGCCGTGCTATACTCGATGATCTCCCGGCAATAACTGAGATCTATAATGATGCCGTACTGAATACCATAGCGACATTCGATACACAACCGAAAAGCCTCGACGAACAGAAAGCGTGGTTCAGCGAGCATGGAATGAAATATCCCCTTATGGTCGCAGAGATCGATGGAGCGGTGACCGGATGGGCGTCATTAAGCAGGTGGTCGGGTCGATGTGCATACGCGAACACGGCTGAAATATCGGTCTATGTCTCCAGGATTCACCGCCGCAAAGGGATTGGCCGACAGCTCATCCGTGAAATAGTAGCAGAAGGTCAGCGTGTGGGATTACATACCCTTATTGCCAGGATCGCCGGTGGCAATGAAGTCAGCATACGTCTCCATGAATCTGCCGGGTTCAAGCATATCGGTATCTTGCGTGAAGTCGGAGAGAAATTCGGAAAACTCATTGATGTTCACATGATGCAAAAAATCTATCCGTAAAAATAAGTCAGCTTCGGTAGTTAACTCGCTGCGGTCCTCACGGCCGTATCTGGTCGAGAAATTCTTGAATACTCTGCCTGAAGAGCGTGATAGACAGGTCATCCTGATTATCAAAAACCAGATCGCTACCCGGACTTTTCAGAGTAACGATATCACCCGTCCAGATGTATTCCCATATTTCGCCCGTATAGGGGTCTAACACTTTTGATACCTCGGATCCTGTGAGTGACTGCGGAAAATCCCCCTGCTCTATGCGATCCAGCCACAGTAATGCGGCGCTGTACAAAAGCCTGATATATGCTAACGAACGTGTCCTGCTGACGAAAAGACCCCGCCAGTTTGTTGCATATATGTTCATGATTTCATTCTTTGATCTATATGCCACTAAGAAATCATCAAAGTCGTTCGCGTGCTGGATATCCTCTTCAATACTTCCCTTATGTTTTCCATCATCCTGCATATCCGAAATGATGTTATCGATATTCCGGACGGCCGATAGTGCTGCAAGTTTTGCCGAGAATCCGTGACGCCAGAATAACAACCGCATTCCCATCTCATCCAGAAGAGTGGCTTTTAGCATCTCTATCTGATCGAGCATCGGATACAGAGGCGGAATGGTCCTCATCATTATTTTCATCCCATTATTCTCGGCCTGGAGAACCCAGACCGTCGGTGGTATCTTCTGATCATATTCACGCAGCAGCGCGACGATCTTCTCTAAATCGTTTTCATCGAAGGCGCCGGTTGAAAGCGCAATGTCAAGGGTCGCAGCAAAGAGATTCACCATTCGCATGCCCATCATGAAGTTCAGCATGAGAGGGGTCCCATTCATAACATGACGCGACAGGGTGAAGCCATCTATCATCTTGTCCACCGCACGTCCTCTGTGCCCCTGTTCGAGAGCGACCAGGATCTGGGCATTCAATATTTTCGCACACTCCATTAGCTTTCTATAGTTCGGAAGGACTGCATGCAGACCTTTTTCGTAGTCAATGGGGATACAGCAGTACGGTTGTGCTGCTCCTGTCCGGATCAGATTGCTTATGTCATTATGGCGGTTCAGTTCCATCTGAAGGCTGCTTGAAACTGCGATGGAATGTACGAGATACGTATCGATCCTCCTATCATATGTTCTTGTTTCCATGAGCCGTATCGCCTTCTGGTAGTATTCCCATGCATTCCCGTCATCGCTTCTGTCAAGCCGGTCGAATTCAGCGAGTGCTTGCTCAGCTTCCTTCCTGACCGCTGCACTAGAGAAAAAATCAACGCCGTATCCAACGATGAAGATCAGCACGGAAAGCCCGATAATTGCGACGGCAAGTGCAGTAACGATTCTCAAGACCCTTCTTACCATACACACCTCCACAGAAGTATACGTGCATAGCAGTGGGTGTCAATGTATATGTCCAGGATTTTCTTGACAAATGGTGGCAGTGACCGTATACTATGGGTGTGCAGCATGAATCAATCCTTCTTCCTCAATGACAAAAAACACAGAATATAAAAATTTTCACCAGCCGTGGTTTTCGTATTCGCTGAAAACGTGTTTCGACCGGCTCGGTTCATCGCCAGACGGTTTAACAACACAGGATGCGGGCAGCCGCATCAAACAACACGGCACGAATGAGATAAAGCGCACAGAACGACGGACACCGCTACGAATACTCCTGTATCAATTTGCCGATACCATGATACTCATTCTCATCGTTGCCGCGATCATTGCCGGTCTGCTCGGCGAGATGATCGACACCATAGCGATTCTCGTGATCGTCGTACTGAATGCGATCATTGGTTTCTCACAGGAGTATCGAGCCGAGAAAACGATCGAGGCGCTTCGTAAGATGGCAGAACCGTTCGCGATGGTCAAACGGAACAATAAAATGGAACGTGTCGCTGCATCGATGATCGTACCCGGGGATATTATCATACTTGAAACCGGTAATATAGCACCGGCGGATATGCGGCTCATTGAAAGCATTAACTTAAAAGTAGACGAATCAGCACTCACCGGTGAATCAATGCCCGTAGAAAAAGACACCCAGACAATCCAGGATAGACGTGCTGATTTGACCGACCGTACGAATATCGTTTATAAAGGTACTGTGATCGCGGCTGGCAGAGGCACGGGGCTGGTCATCGCAACCGGAATGACAACCGAACTCGGCAAGATAGCTGCAATGCTGGAAGGGGAAAAGGAAATTAAAACCCCGTTGCAGCGACGTCTCACAACATTCAGCAGGAAACTGGCGGTCGCCCTCCTCGTTATTTGTACGGTCGTCTTTGTAAGCGGTCTCCTGCGCGGCGAACAGTTATCTCTGATGCTCCTCACTGCCGTCAGTCTCGCGGTTGCAGCAATACCCGAGGCGCTGCCTGCGGTCATCACGGTCAGCCTCGCGCTCGGCGCAAGAAAACTCGCCCAGAACAATGCCCTGATGCGGAAACTGTCGGCAGTGGAAACGCTCGGTTCGGTGACCTATATCTGTTCTGATAAAACGGGAACGCTCACGCAAAACCGTATGACCGTCACGGCACTATACAGGAACGGCAAACTTTCCGAAGTTACAACCGGCGAGAACAAACCAAAGGAGCACGATCATCTTTATCTTGCCCTTGCTCTGAGTAACGATGCGACGGTTGATAAAGACAACAATATCATTGGCGATCCAACTGAGATCGCGCTGTACACGGCAGCCCGTGATGCAGGTTATGACAAAGAAAAATTGATCCAACAATACCCGCGTTTAGGAGAGATCCCTTTTGATTCCGAGAGAAAATGTATGACCACCATACACAGGATGCCCGAAGCAAAGATCGTATCCTATACTAAGGGCGCGGTCGAAACATTGATAGCGAACGCGCAGGGTGTCTTAATCCGAGATACCGTTGAACTCGATCTTGAACCGCTCGAGAAGGCACATCGAAAAATGACCGCCAACGGCTTGCGCGTACTCGGCGTCGCTATGAAAAGATTAAAGAAAGTGCCCGAGCAGCCCCTCCCCGATCAAATCGAACATGATGTATTGATACTCGGTCTCGTTGGAATGATCGATCCACCGCGTCCAGAAGTCCACGATGCTATTGAAACGTGCAAAAATGCCGGCATCACACCGGTGATGGTAACCGGTGACCACCCGCTCATGGCGCGCGTCATTGCACAGCGACTCGGCATCCTTCAGCCAGAGTCGCAGAAAATGATCACGGGCAAAGACCTGGCGCTGATGTCCCACAATAACTTTGTGCGGGATGTCGAGAACATTCGGGCATATGCACGGGCAGCGCCTGATCAGAAACTTAAAATTATAAAAGCACTTCAGGATAAAAACCAGTTCGTTGCGATGACCGGCGATGGTGTCAACGACGCTCCTGCACTCAAACGGGCGGATATCGGTATTGCCATGGGTATCACCGGAACCCAGGTATCAAAAGAAGCAGCGCACATGATCTTGCTTGACGATAACTTTGCCACGATTGTACGGGCAGTGAAAGAGGGTCGCAGGATATTCAACAATATCCGTAAATTCATCAAGTTCATTTTGTCCTGCAATTTTGCCGAGATAGCAACTATATTTCTGGCGCCGTTCTTTGGTTTACCCATCCCCCTGCTGCCTATACAGATACTCTGGATCAACCTGGTGACCGACAGCCTGCCGGCGCTTGCCCTCGCTGCTCAGCCTCCGGAAAAGGACGTCATGCAGCGACCACCGAGAGATCCTCAGGAGGGTTTATTTGCACGCGGCACGGGCTTGTACATCCTCATTGCCGGACTGATCATGGCGGGTTCTGCCCTCGGCATGCAGGTACTGGCGATCCGGACGGGTCGGTCGTGGCAGACCATGGTGTTTTCGGTTTTATGTTTGAGCCAGATGGCGAACGCCCTCAGTGTCAGGTCTGAACGAATCGTGCTGACCGGAGGCACGATGTTTGCCAACCGGTATTTACTCGGAGCGGTCGTCATCGCAGTCGGTCTGCAAATGGCAACGATCTATATACCGTTCATGAATACTATTTTCCGGACGCAACCTTTAGGCATTGCCGACCTCTCCCTTGTCTTCGGATTTTCCGTCATCATCTTTTTCTGTGCTGAACTCTGGAAGATTTTGAGAAATAATTAGTGTAGCTTTGCATACAATAAGGAGGTTCTGTGTTATCAACAATACTGATAATAACTGGCAGTATCCTGACGATACTGTGGGGATTAACCCATATTTTCCCGACCGGTTCGGTTATCAGGGGATTCGGTGATATCTCTCGTGACAATCAGAGGATCATCCGCATGGAATGGCTGAATGAAAGTCTCACCTTGTTTTTTATCGGGATTCTAAACACGGTCACCACACTGGTCAATACCAGCATGCACCTTCAGAACAGTATCCATCTCTTATCCGCGGTAATGCTGTTCGCAATGGCGATCCTGTCCCTGTTCACCGGTGCGCGTATTAATTTTCTGCCGTTCCGCCTTTGCCCGGTTATCTTCTCGGTATCTGCAGTATTGCTCATACTGGGTGTCTTTCTGTGACGTGCAGCATGAACAGCAGTCAAACCATTGACAATCAGAAGCGAGCTATTATAATGATAGTGGAGAAGCATAATGAATAACAACAGGCAGGTCACGCGGCGTCAGTTTTTGAAAGCATCAGTAGCCGGATTGAGTTTTATGTATTTGCCGGGTATCGGCAGGATACAGGCACGACCGTTCTCTATGAAAAACCTGGGTGGTGATTTCGGTCGTCTATGTTATAACGAGAATCCCCTGGGACCTTCGCCCCTGGCACTAGAAGCCATCCACCAGACTGCCCAGAGAGCTAATCGGTATCCGGACTGGTTCAGCTCGGACCTCGAGGGGCTGATAGCGGAAAACCACGGCGTTCCCAGTTCGTGGATATGCGTGGGGGCCGGCGCAACCGAGATCATTCATCTTATTGCCGAAGCCTTTCTCGGCCCGGGCGATGAACTCATCACCGCTACGCCGACCTATTCCCAGATGGCGAATGAAGCAGTCGCCAACGGCGCCTCGGTGGTATTTGTGCCGGTCGACGAAGATCATTTTATCGATATCGAGGCGATCGCCAATGCCATCACACCGCAGACAAAACTTATTTCCCTGGTCAACGCGAACAATCCCCAAGGTAATTGTATTGATAAAATCAGCATGGCAAATTTCATTCATACACTGCCCGGCGGCATTATCGTTGTCGTGGACGAAGCATATCATCAATACATCCACTCGCCTGATTATGAAAGTTGCATCCGTTATGTACAGGACGGTAACCCGGTCATCGTGATTAGAACGTTCTCCAAAGTGTATGGGCT
>CP070834.1:1942085-1951939 GCA_020341755.1 Caldifarciminota bacterium
AAAGAAGGGACATACGTATCCAAGAATAGTAACCTGATGGCACTCCGGAACGAGACCGTGGGATTCGAGTATGAAGAGGCGTATATTACAGCACCCATCAGTGGTAATGTTGCGAATATCATGGTCGACGTCGGTTCCGTGGTGAATCCCCAGGCACCGGTTGCCCTGGTTGTGGAATACTCCCGTGTCGAGGTTATGTTCGATATGTCGGAGAATGCTCTGGGATGTGTTGACAAGGGCAGTAAAGTGCACGTTGAAATAGATGCACTGCCGGATGTGCCCTTCACCGGTACCGTGAGCGAGGTGAGTCCGGTCATCGATCCTGCGACGCGCAGCGTGAGTGCGAAGGCTGTCGTTGCCAATGCGAAAAAAGTGCTGAAACCCGGCATGACCGCCCGTGTGATTCTGACCCTCGGCGCCAAAGATGATGTGCTGGCTATTCCCCGGGATGCACTACTGGATGGGTATCTATTCGTGGTGAAAGACAGTACTACGGAACGCCGTGATGTCGAGGTTGGGCTTATCGGCAATGACTATGTCGAAATAGTGAAAGGACTCGAGGCAGGTGAACAGGTGGTGGTAATAGGTCAGCAGCGTTTGGCCGGTGGAGAAAAGGTCAATCCAATACCCGGGAGTGAATAATGAACCTAACTGAGATATCAATAAGAAGACCCTTGACCGTATTGATGATCTTTCTGGGTGTAATGATCTTCGGATTCATATCAGTGACCAATCTACCGGTGAACCTGTTTCCCGATGTGACCTTTCCGATGATGATCGTTCTGACCAGTTATCCTGGTGCCGGTCCTGAAGAGATCGAGACACAGATCACCGATCCCCTTGAAATGAGTCTCGGCACGGTCAACAATCTCGATCAGATCACGTCGACGACCTCAGAGAATCTTTCCATGATCATGCTACAGTTCGACTGGGGTACAGATCTTGATGCGGCGGCGAATGATGTGCGTGACGTGCTTGGGTATCTCACTCCCTATATGCCCGAGGATGCTGACTACCCGCTCATTTTTAAATTCGACGTATCGCAGCAGCCGGTTGTGATGTATACGATCGGCGGTGATATCGAACAAATGGAACTGGATCAAATCGCAGATGATATTGCCGACCGTCTGCAGCGCGTCGGCGGCGTGGCAGCATCGTATGCCATGAGCGAAACAATGCGGCAGATCCAGATCATTCTCGATCCGCTGAAGCTCAAGGGGACTGGCATTACGCCTGATCAGGTACAGAACATTATCCAGGCACAGAATATCAATTATCCACTCGGTAACATTGAATCCGGCAAAAAGATATACATACTCCGCACGGTCGGTGAATACGAGGATCTCGACGAGATCAGAAACACCGTAGTCGGAAGCAATAACGGCGTTCCAATATTGCTATCGCAGATCGCTGATGTCCGGTCTGCTCCATCGGAACAGACATCGATATCACGGACCAACGGTGCGCCCTCGATCTGGGGTTTTGTGCAGAAACGGACCGATGCGAATACGGTCAATGTAGCAAACGCAGTTGTCGAACAACTGGATGTCATCACAGAAGACCTTCCGCCCGGTGTTCAGATCGATGTGCTGTTCAATCAAGCAGAATTTATCAGCCGGTCTGTGCGCAGCACCGCCGAAACACTGGTCATGGGTGCGATCTTGGCGATTATCATTCTATTCTTGTTTCTCGCCAGTTTTCGCTCGACGCTCTACATGGCGGTGGCAATTCCCATTACGGTCTTTTTTGCTCTGTTCTTCATGTATATGTTCAATATGAGTCTGAATATCATCTCGCTCGGTGGACTCACCATTGCCATCGGTATGGTGCTCGATAGTGCGATCGTTGTATTCGAAGCGATCTTCCGGCATAAGGAAAGAGGTGAAGAAGCAAAAAAGGCAGCATGTGCTGGTGCCAAGGAAGTCGGTGCAGCGATCACGGCATCGACCATGACAACGGTCGCCGTATTTTTACCGCTGCTTTTGGTCAGCGGATTTGCGTCGGTGTTCTTCCGACCACTGGCATTGACCGTGACCTTTGCCCTTGTTAGTTCGCTTGTCGTTGCCTTGACGATCATACCCATGCTCTCGGTTCGTTTCGGCGGAGTGAAGCGTAGTGCGATCGGCAAAGGATTCAGTACCCGCGTCAGGGGTTTTTACGAGGGCGTCGAGAATGTCTATACCAGGATCATAAAATGGGCGTTGAAACATAGATTGATCATTGTGCTTGCGACCGTGTTGGTATTCGTGGTGAGTCTCGGGCTCGTGCCGCTCATCGGTACAGAGTTGAGTCCCCAGGTCGATCAGGGCGAGATCAATATCAACGCAGAAATGCCGGTTGGTACGAACCTCTGGGTGACTGATACTGCCGTTCAGCAGCTGGAAGAGATATTGCTCGCAGAGATCCCCGAGATCAGGACTCTGTCGACATCGATCGGTAGCGGTTCCGGCGGTTTTATGAGTCTGTTCACAAGCACCGCCGGTCCACACGCGGCTCAACTATGGCTGGAACTCGATTTTCGTGAGAACCGCGAGCGTTCGGTATTCGATATCCAGCGTGATATTCGATCAAAGATCATGAATGTCATTCCTGGACTAAAAGTAACATTTGCCCGTGATGACTTTGCTATGTTTGGTGGTGGAACACCTATCGACGTGAAGATTATTGGCTATGACCGCGAAAAAGCCAAAGGTATTGTTGATGAACTCATGGAGAAAATGGCAGGGATCGAGGGACTGGTCGATATTGAGTCGAGTTTCGGTGAGGGGAAGCCCGAGTATCAGTTGATCATTGATCGACGAAAGGCTGCAAATTTCGGGTTGACCCCGTACCAGATCGGTGCCGAGTTGCGTTCACGTCTCGAAGGCGTTGTTGCCAGTCGGTTTCGGGAGCAGGGGAATGAATACGATATCAAACTCATGTTCGATAAGCGATACCGGGATGAACTCAGGCAGGTTATGACGATGATGATAACCACTCCCATGGGTGACGTACCGATCCAGAACTTCATTTACGACAGCATCTCGGTCGGTCCGGTATCGATCGATCACGAAGACAACAAGCGGGTAGTGTCGGTCACCGCCGGCGTCGAAGGTCGCGATATGGGCAGTGTTGCGGCAGATGTTCAGCAGGTCATCGATGAAACACAGATACCGGCTGATTTTGTAGTCGAGATGGGCGGCGGTTTCGAGGAACAGATGAGTACGTTCCGGGACCTGGGATTTGTTATTATCCTGGCGCTTGTGCTCGTATATATGATCATGGTCGGGCAGTTCGAGTCGTTCCGAGAACCATTCATTATTATGTTTACGATACCCCTGGCAATAATCGGTGTGCTGTGGATGCTCTTCTTCACCGGTACGACCATCAATATGCAGAGCCTGATGGGCGTACTTCTACTCGGCGGTATTGTGGTGAACAACGCGATCGTCTATATCACATACACGAACCAGCTCAGGCGCGAACAGGGATTCAGCCTGTTTGATTCGGTCGTCGAAGCAGGCCGTGTACGATTACGTCCTATCTTGATGACCGCCTTCACGACGAGCTTTGGACTCGTCCCCATGGCGCTCGGAATTGGCGCGGGCAACGAGATCAGGGCTCCCATGGCGCGTTCAGTGATCGGCGGCTTGTTGCTTTCCACGTTCTTGACACTCGTCTTCATTCCGGTTATCTATACCCTGTTCGAGCGGAAGAAAAAGAAAGAGACGGGGAAGGCGCAGGTAATAAAAAAATAATTCTTAACATTTACAGATAATTTCTGTCATAATAATAGAGACGGAAATATAATCCCGCACTCTGCTGCTTATACCATGTGACTTTTGGACAGGCAGAGTGCGGGTTCTGCCAATATAACCCACATCGTTTTGGTTCTTGTGGTCTGTTTCGTTTTTTTAGTTCCTTTCGTTCTTTGAATTTTGAGATTTAAAATCAGCAATTATCAATGCGGATGACGAGGGGTTACCTTACAATGTTAACCCACATCTTTGATGTGGCTGTTATATTGAGCATCCCGAGGAATACTTCGAATATCTCAGTACAAGCTAGATGACGAGGGGTTACCTATGATGAAAGTATCGGAGTATGGGAGTACCGGTGTCTGGGAGATAAAGATCTTTTTTATTTAAATTGTTCTATGCTTTCGCGCTCAATCTCTTCCATCAGCATCTCAATGACCTCGAGCGTTTTAGCACGATTGGGAGCATCTGGATAAAGATTGAGATACATCCTGTACTGGTGAACCGCCTGTTCGTAGCGTCCGGTGCATGTTAGGACATCACCGAGCGTTGCCCGTGAATCAGGAAATGTGGGATTGAGTTCTATTGCTTTTCTATATTCCAGTTCTGCCATGATGTAATTACCCTGCCGGTAATACACGTAGCCCAGATTATGATGTGCCAGTGGTGAATCGGGTGTTTGCTCGACCATTCTGCTGAAAAAACGTAGTTCATTATGCCATACTGGATTTCTGGTAACGGTAAATATAAGATTGCTGACACCAACTGCTGTGAGTAGTACCCATATCACTATCTGCAATGGTTTTCGCGTATGTTTTTTCTGCTTGTGGATAATGCCGGCAATACCTGCCAGCATTAATGCGAACCCTGCCGAGGGGAAATAGAGAAACCGTTCGGCGATCACCTGCCCGCGTAAAGGTATAATATTGAGCACGGGCAGTATGCCGAGACAAAACCACACAGCACCGAATGCAATTGTTTTGTTACGACGGGCTGCTAACACGACCAATGCAATGACCGCAATCACAACAATGAGCATTATCACGAACATGCTCATACCGCTGTACTGCGGCGGTAATATCACATGACGGGCATTGAGATTAAAGGGAAAGATCAGTAACTGGAGATACAAAACCGTGGTTTGCGGTATCATAAGCAGCCGTTCGCCGAGTGGAAAAACGTCACTGACCGGTGGGTTCACAATACGGACTGCATAAAGTCTCAGCACAGCATAGACGATGAGTGGCATTCCGATAAATATGGCACCACGACTAATGTGTTTTTTCCAATATTGTCTGGGTATAAAGAATATCAAAACCGTTACGAATACAACCGGTAGTACGAAAGCAATTTCTTTTGATAGCAAGGCAAGCAGACCGAATAAGGCACATACGGCTAGTATGAATGGTGAAGGATTTTGTTTCCGGAAGTAAAGCCATAAACACAAGACCATAAACAGTGTCGCAAGAATGTCCATCCGTCCGCTGATGAAAGCGACGTTCTCGACATGGCAGGCAAAAGTGGCAAAAAGAAGCGATGCGATAAATCCTATTTTCCAGTTCACGAGACCTGTGAAAAAGAAGTAAAGACAGATTACTACGCCAAGGTGCAGGATCAAATTCATGATATGAAAACCAAGAGGATTGCCTCCCCACGTCCACTGATCAAGGGCAAGACTCATCATCGCAACCGGACGGTAATAACCATAATTGCTGCCAAACACAGTGAGCGGCTGGGCAAAGGTTTCCAGCACCCGTTCTGGATGCTGGATCTGAGGGGTCTGAAGTATGAGTGAACGATCGTCCCATACAAAATCACCGCCCAGACTGTTCAGATACAACAGGATGGTCAGGACGATGAGGATTGCGGCGCACAATAGATTCCATGAGCGGGGACTAATGGACTTTTTTTCTAGTCGTTTTTTCTTCACTTTAGTCATAGGAAGTTCTCTATGATATACTACGGCAACATGCTGTCAAGGGGTGGTGAAAATATATGATAGTGTTATTGCTATAATGTTATCATCAAAAACCTAAGGTTACTTTCTGCCGTTCGGAAGGTCGGCAAGCGCTTTTTTCATGCTGGCGCGATAGGCATCGAAAGCTACGCGACCATCTCTTGTGAGTCTGAGCAGGGTCTGCGGTATCTTGCCGGAAAATTTTTTCTTGATATCGACATAACCTGCTTTTTCGAGTTTCCCCAGATGTGAAGAGAGATTACCCTTGGTCAGACCGGTCTGCCGCAGGAGAAAGAGAAAATCCGCGCTTTCGACCACATAAAGGTACGCCATGATCAGATACCGGGCCGGCTCGTGTATTATCCGGTCAACCTCGGTTATGGGTTGGTTTAGTTGCGTTTCCTTATTCTTAGGTGACATGCGCCGACTCCCTTATTGTACCGGGGTGGGTTTTAAGGAAGCGGTGTAGGCGTACGATACCCGTAAAGAGAGTAATAATTCCGAAACCAGCATACATGAGAAACATCTTCGTCTCATAATTAAGAAATGGAATCAGAAATAATGCAACACCATAGATGAGATAAAAGGCAGCAAGTCTGAACCAGAGTCGGTCATGATAGAGATGCGCATATAATAATGCTCCTGCGGATAATGGAAAGATAAATCCGATCATGCGTACGGGATGATCCCGGAGGTTCATTTCTATGCAGAAGATCGAAAAGATAGCAAAAAAGAGCACGGCAAAGAGTACAAAAATGAGCATCAAATCGAGTTTACCCTGTTTTGTCTTAACGTATCCAATACGGGTGTATGTGAAACGCTTTCGCAAACCCTTTATGATTATACTGATTATAACACAGTACCCACCATAAATAAGGCTGAAAACCAAGCCAGTTATGAATGAATCGTTGGGGATGATCGTGTTGATAATGAATCCCAGTAAGACCAGTCCGATCAGCATCTGATTGAATCCATCCTGGCTTATTGTGGTGTATATCTTGCGTTCTATTTCTTTTACATCATACTGCTCGATCATCATGCACCTCCTTGCGTTGAGGCTGATAGGTGTGCAGGAATTTAACGAAGATAATACCGCCGATCGTCGTGATAATGATTCCCGTGATGACGAAAAGAAAACGCGTTAAGGGGTTGTTCGTGAGCATGCCGAAGAGCATAAGAAATGCAAGCAGGAATCCATAGAATACCCAGCGGTATGCTTTGTGGTGATATGCGAACGCCCCGAGGATAAGTGGTATATAGATAACGGTTGCCAATATGAAGATATGGAAGGTATTGTGGCGGAGTGGTAACTGCAGCAAACCGGCGGTTACTGAAATAATACCAAATAGTACTGCTATGATCGCGATCGATCCCAGGATAAGCATGAAAGGGAGTAACGCTTCGTGTCTGAATTTTACATAACCTACCCGTGGGTAGATGATCTTTCTCCGAATAATTTCGATAATGATCTGGGCTACGAAAAGCCAGACGAGGTGGAATATCATGTATCGGTTGATCATCCAGAACGTCATCAGTATCAGGAATATACCGAACATCATATCGACCAGACCGTCCTTCAGAAATATGCTGCGAGAATCTCGTTCGAATCGAAATAGACTATCAGATTTAGGCATTTTGTTCCTCCTCGTGTAACAGGGGATACTTCTTCAGAAAGCGAGCGAGAACAATGAATCCCATGATGAGAATAGCCAAGGCGGGTATGCCAAAGGCGAGTACGGTCAGATCAATATGCAGAAATTGTCGCATGATTTTGTCTGATGGTATTGTTATCGCATACAAGATACCTATTATATACAACCGTCGGTAGTTCAGAAAGTACGCTGCGAAACTGAACACGACGAGCATGGTCGTCACCCAGAACGAGGGGAAGATGAAGTCCATGACCTGTTGCCGTGCCGATACATTTGATATGGCAGAAGAAACCAGTATAAACGCTGCCAGTCCCATGAAACAGGATATTGCTAGAATGATCTGTGCTTTGGTTATCCGGGCTTTGCCTTTTGGGCCAAAATGAACCGTACCCATGCGGGGTAGGGTGATGAGTCTCTTGCCCAGCCATAAAAAGAATATAGCAAGTATCACGACCCCGATATGTCCGAAGATCGAATACTGTTCGGTCAGTCCGACATCTGTGAAGAACGCACCGACGGCAAGTGCCATAAGGAGCAGTCCCAGGTATATATCCCAGATACCGTCTTCAAAAAACGATGTCCATACCTTCCGCTCGAGTTTTTTTAGATCAATGTCTTGAGCCTTCATGATTTCTCTCCTTTGCGGTAACATAAGCGTTGAGTGACATATACAAAATCGATAGCGTCGCCAGCATAAATGTTAATAACACTACCAAATACGTGGGATTGTTAAAATGTGTTTCTGTGGATTGGATGCTATTTATGCTGGTTGATGGTCTCTGTGCCGTGACGATGACTTCTTCTAACATCCCCGAATATATTCCGTCCCGAATGTCATACCTGGGGGCCGTGACAGTAATCTCCGGTAGCCTGCCGACCGGATCCGGTTCCTGAAAGGACACAGAGGTTTCTGAACTGAGTAATGTCACTCCCATAATGACAAGAATGATCAAATGATGCATATTCTTAGCAAACATCAAATACCTCCTGATTATACGAAACGGCATATTACGCTCCCTCAAATGCCGGTTTCTTTTGTAGTAGACGTATATAAAGAAAAATTCCAGTTGCAATCATGATTCCTGATGTTATCCCGAATGTCATGGGAAAACCGTGGTGAGGTATACCAATATGGGAATACAGCCATTCACCGAGCGGTATGGACAGAGCGACAAGAAGTCCGTAAATGTACAGCCGAAGAAAACCCAAGAAGTAACCGGCAAATCCAAAACATATGAGCACGACTGCGATGAAACGAAGATTGTGCATCCATGTTTGTGATATGGTGTTCCTTAGAGAAACAACACCCAGGATCAAACTTATCAGCAGTATGAAAAATATTATGATATTGAATGCGAGCAACCGCTTCCTGCGCACTCGTCCAAAATTGACCAGACCAATCCGTGGAATAATGATTTTCTTTCTAATTACGACAATTGACACATATATCAGGATTAAAAAAGGAACGAATACAGCTGAACTCCAGAAATCACCTAATCCTGTCCTGCTGAGAAATGGAGCAAGAGCGAACATCATTATTACACAGCCAAGGAATATATCCCCCAGACCATCGTTATGATATGATGTCCAAGCCTTGCGTTCCAGTTTTTTCAAATCAGTGTTGTTTTTCATATTTTCTCCTTTGCAAACAAGTTTGTTATACAAACCAGTCTGCTATATAATAGTGACAATATGGCTATTGTCAAGGGGTGACTTTCACCCCTTGCACAAATTCTGTGCAGAACCCACTATTCGATCATTCCATCATTTTAGAATTATCGAATGGCTGTACGAGAAAATTGTGTTAATTTTGTATACTGTTCGATAGTTCGTTAATTTGGGAATTCGCGAATTAACGAACAGTTATAAATGAAATCAGTTAGGAATAATTTATGATATTTTGTGAATTGTCGAGAGTTACGTCCGGTTGCTATTTTTCTGTTTCCTCAACTTCTTTTTCCGGGTGCTCCTTCAAAACCATGTCTTTTACTATCATGATTTCTTCGGGTTCGCCTGAGTATTCGCCCTCCACGGTCTCGATCACATACGTGATCTCGTAGATCTGACCTACCTTATCCGCATTCACCGTATACTCAGGCAGGCTGAGTTCATCTTTGACCGTAGTGGAATAGAAATCATATTGTTCCAGGTCAACATCAAAATGGTCAAACCACACATCTTCACCCGAGGCATCCTCAAAGATCAAGGAGACATCGCCTTCAAAGGCATTGACGTCGACGAACACCATGTACATGGTGATTGCATCAGTCTCTTCTTTTTCGTCTTCCTGGGCAAATCCGAACGTCATTGCTGCCAGGATGCAGAATACGACCAAATGTTTAATCTTCATAACATCTCCTTTGTTGTCACTATACCGACCTTCATCAGTTATGACAAGAGTCTTAGCTGATATTTGCTAATTCTCCGTCATTGCGAGTCCTGAGCTCGTCGAAGGACGCGCCTGGAGGGAATTGAACCCCCAACCTACGGATTCGAAGTCCGTCGCTC
>CP070834.1:1952039-1969550 GCA_020341755.1 Caldifarciminota bacterium
CGGGCAGGGTCACATCGTCCCTTGTCATACCGGATGGCGAAGCGTGGGTGTATGCTGATGCCTATGAGGCAGACATTCCATGGATACGGAAAAAACAGCAGGTTCGCGTTGCGGCACAAGCCTTTCCCGGCGAGGAGTTCGAGGGAGTCGTTACCTCTGTCAATCCCACCCTGAATACCATGACGCGCGCCGTCCGCGTACGCATACGCCTTAAACAGGGAAGCGGCAAGCTAAAGCCCGGCATGTACGTATCGGTGAAGATTCAGGCGGTATATACTTCTGGTCATGCTGAAAATGACATGATCGCTGTTCCTCGGTCAGCGGTCATTAACACGGGCAAACGCACGGTCGTATGGGTATACAAGGGCGAAGGGGCGTTCGAACCACGGCTGGTACAGGTTGGTCCTGCAGGCACTGTCGAGAACGGCGAACAGGAAACACGGGTATACCCCATTCTTGCTGGACTCGACGAGAACGATCTGATCGTGGTTAACGGTAATTTTCTTATTGATTCGGAAAGTCAGATTACTGGTATTGCAGCAATCGGATACGGCGGTGCTCTCGAGGTCGATGAACAATAACGCAAACCTTCGAGCCCAGGAGAGTGGTGGATTATGATCGATAAAATTATCGAAGCATGTTTGAAAAATCGATTGCTGGTCATTATTGGTTTTGCGCTTATCATTCTCTGGGGCATAATCGCCATGCAGAGGACACCGGTCGATGCAATCCCCGATATCGGCGAAATGCAGGTGATCGTCTATGTCGAGTGGCCGGGCCGCAGTCCCCGGGATATCGAAGACCAGATAGTGTATCCGTTGACCACAAAGTTGATGGGGACTCCTGGTATCAAGGCCGTGCGTTCATCCGCAGCCTTTGGGTTTGGATTGGTCAATCTGATTTTCAAAGAGGGAGTCGATTTTTACTGGGCACGCACCAGAGTACTCGAACGGCTGAATTTTGCTGCCGATGACCTTCCTCATGACGTAGCGGTAACACTGGGACCGGATGTGACAGCGGTCGGTCAGATTTTCTGGTATACGGTCGAGAATGGGTATTATTGTGAAACGCATCCCCGACAGGCATACGACCAGCCGGGAACCTGCCCGGAAGACGGTTCCACACTGATCCCTTCGAGGCTTGATCTTGGCGAATTGCGGAGTCTCCAGGATTGGTATATCAAGTATCAGCTCAATGCAGTGGACGGTGTCTCTGAGGTCGCATCGGTCGGTGGCTTTGTGAAACAGTACCAGATCGATATCCATCCCAGCAAGATGCTGTTCCACGGCATTAAGGTGACTGATGTACTGAATGCAGTGAAAAATTCCAATATCGATGTTGGTGCAAAAATCATTCAAGAAGGGAGTGTGGAGTATATCGTTCGCGGGCTGGGCTTCTTCAAAACGATCGAAGATATCGAACTTATCGCCCTGAAATCACACGAGGGCGTACCTGTATACATACGGGATATCGGTACGGTCACGATGGGTCCTGATTTCCGGCGGGGAGCACTCGACCGGAGCGGAACCGAAGTTACCGGCGGGGTAGTGGTCATGCGGTACGGTGAGAATCCCCTCAGGGTGATCGACGGTATCAAGGAAAAGATCGAGGAATTGAACATCGGGTTGCCTCCCGGTGTACGCATCGTACCGTTTTATGACAGGTCCGGCCTTATCAATCGGACCATCGGAACCTTGAAGAATGCACTCGTTCAGGAAATCGTAATAACAGTAATCGTCATCGTCGTGTTCCTGCTTCATTTTCTCGGCAGCATCATCATTGCCAGCGTGTTGCCCATCGGGGTCTTGATCGCGTTCATACTCATGAGCCTGTTCGGCATCGACGCGAATGTCATGTCGCTGGGTGGTATCGCCATCGCCATCGGCGTCATGGTCGATGCGGGTTCGGTGCTCGTTGAGAACATGTACCGCAGGCTGGCTGAACTGAAAAAGGGATCCGGAAAGCAGGAACGCCTGCAGACGTGTATACGGAGTGCCCAGGAGGTGGGTCGACCGGTATTTTTCGCGCTGCTCACGACGGTCGTCGGTTTTATACCGGTGTTCGTGCTGACAGGTCAAGCTGGTAAATTGTTTCGGCCACTCGCCTATACCAAGACCTTTGCCATGATCGGCGCAGCCGCTATTGCGGTATGCCTGATGCCGGTACTCGCTTATTACCTGCTGAGAGGTAAACTACGGCTGCCGGATGAAAATGCACTCTCCAGAATTCTGAGAAGACTGTACCATCCGGTCATCACCTGGTCGCTCAACCACAAACGGACGGTCGTGGGAATAGCAGCAGTTGTATTGGTCGCCGGTATATCGACGGCCGGCTTTATGAAGCAGGAATTCATGCCGCCCCTGGACGAAGGCGATCTCCTGTTCATGCCGGTGCTCCTGCCCGGTGCCACATTGCCCCAGGTCATGGAGGTGATGCAAAAACAGGATAGTATCATACAGAATGAATTCGCCGACGAGGTTGAATGGGTCGTGGGCAAACTCGGCCGCGCCGAGACGGCAACAGATCCGGCACCGGTAACGATGATCGAGACGGTGATCCATTTGAAACCACAACACAAATGGCGCAGTACTATGACGCGTGAGAAGTTGATACAGGAGATACAGACGAAAACCAGAATCCCGGGCGTGAGTCCCATCATGACGCAGCCCATCAGGAACCGGATCGATATGCTTGCAACGGGCATCCAGACACCGGTCGGAATCAAAGTATTTGGACCTGACCTCGATACGCTTGAGAGAATATCCCAGGACCTGGAGACTATAATCGCATCGGTGAAGGGTGCCTCGAGTGTGTACGCCGAGCGGACCGGAAGCAGACCGTATCTGGAAATAGAAATAAACCGCCGTGCAATTGCGCGCTACGGAATACAGCTCAATACGGTGCAGCAGATAATCGCTATGGCGATCGGCGGTATGGCGCTCACCGAAACCGTTGAAGGGAGGGAACGATATCCGGTCAGAGTGCGCTATATGCGTGATTTCCGTGACAGCCCTGAGGCGTTGAGCAAGATATTCGTACCGACGGCTGATGGTTCGCATGTTCCCCTGAGTTTACTTGTCGAAATGAAGAAGACGGTTGGTCCAGCCATGATTTCTTCAGAAAACGTCATGCCGTATTTCCGGGTATTCATAAATGTTAATCAGGAAGCGACGGGATTGATCGATTTCGTAAGACAGGCACAGCAGGCAGTTGCCGAAAAGATCAGCCGGGGTGAACTCGAGGTCCCCGCGGGATACTATATCACATGGAGCGGGCAGTTCGAATCCGAGAAAGAAGCACGACAAAAACTATCGCTTGTATTGCCGATATGCCTCGCCGTCATTTTTATATTGCTGTACGTGGCCTTCAAGGATACGTGGCTCGTGCTCCTGACCGCCACGGCATTACCGTTCTCTCTGGCGGGCGGGCTCATTCCTCTATTTTTGTTTGGTTTTAGATTTTCGACAGCGGTGTGGGTTGGTTTTATCGCCATGTTCGGCATAGCCACCGATAACGCAGTCGTTCTCCTCGCAACGTTACAGAAATCGTTCGTGAGGAGAAAACCCGACGACAGAGGAGGAATCCGTGCGACTATAATCTCTGCTGGATTGTTGAGAATCAGACCGATAATGATGACGGCATTGACGACAGTCTTGGCTTTAGTGCCGATTATGTTCTTCCGGTCGGCAGGTTCAGAGGTGATAAAACCCATGGCATTACCGGTGATCGGTGGTTTGATCACCGCTACCTTCACGAATCTGATTATCGTCCCGACCCTGTACTCATGGATTATGGAAAAGCGTCTATCACGATCGCAGTGACGCACATACCGTATTGTAATATTGCGTATTGACAAAAACGTTTTTTTATTCATAATTATAATTATACGGACGAAACGATGAAATGCCCACAGGAGAATAAGAAATCAATCTTCAATGTGCTCCGCGGTATAGTCGTCCATATTTTTGCCGGAGCGATCATCGGTTATTTTGTCCTGCACCCGGTGTCGATGTATATTATTTACGATTTTGAACACCGGAATATGTCTTTTTTCCAGGTACTCATGATGTCTTTTTCCCGACATCACCTGATGATGGCAATGTATTTTGCGCTGCTGGGGATCGTGTTCGGTGTGCTGTACGGCATCTACAGCTATAGAATCACGAGACTGCTGGACAGAGTGAACACCCTGGCAGTAACCGATAGCCTGACCGGCGTTTGCAATCGACGCTATTTTTTCGAACAACTTTCAATCGAGCTTGAACGGTCACGCAGGTACAACCACAAGACCCACATACTGATGATCGATATCGATGATTTCAAGGATTACAACGATCAGCACGGTCACCAGCAGGGTGACAGAATGTTACGAGAATTTGCACAGCAGATAAAACAGCAGATACGCTCAACCGATATGCTTGCGCGTTATGGTGGCGAGGAGTTCGTTGTAATCATGCCTGAATCCGAGACAGAACAGGCAGTGCATCTTGCAGAGAGACTGCGCATCCAGATCGAGACCTTTATGCGTACGCACAGCCAGTCCCATGAACAATTGTTCACGATAAGCGCCGGGATCGCCGGATTTCCTGATCACGGCAGGGATGTTGACGCCCTGCTGCGCAGGGCAGACATCGCTCTGTATAATGCTAAAAAGGCAGGAAAAAATACTATCTGCGTGAGTGGTCAAGAACCGATCAGTGTTGCGACCATTTCCTGACCTCGCTCACTATTCATTACTCCACGTGTTTTGCCAGAGATAGAATGAGCCGGTTATGATAATCGGCACGGAGGTGCTGCTCTCTTTTTTCACATACTCGAGAGCAGTGCGTACCGACGATGCAATTGACATATTTTTCCGACGTCCTGTCAGGGATAGTATGGCATGGGGTTCGATTGCCCGCGTGCTCTGTGTTCTGACCAGTACGACTTCCCGGGCTAGTGGAAACAGGTGCGTAATACAATAGCGGAAATCTTTTTGATGATTGCTGCCGAATATCATGAAAAAAACCCTGATGCCGCACGCTTTTAGATTCTGATGCAGTGCCCTGAACGAATCTTCATTGTGTGCACAGTCGAAAATGACGGGCGGTTGTGTTGCCAGAAGGTCGAACCTGCCGCGCAGGCGTATGTGGCGTAGACCCTGAACGATATTCGCTGTTGAGATTGAGTATCCCCGGTCTTTGATCTCGGCAAGTACAGACAGTGCGATCAAGAGATTTTCGATCTGATGCTGGCCAACGAGCGGCATAGATGCCGTGAAGGTACCAAGCCGTCCAGAAATCCGCAGCTGCATACCGCGAAGAGAGTATCTGCGTACCGCGATGCAATGCTGCTTGTTAGCCATGATGACCCGGTTTCCGAGCGCTCGTGCATGTCTGTGAACGACACGCTGTACTGAATACCGCTGCTGTGTCGTGATGAGGGTACCGCCAGGTTTCAAGATGCCTGCTTTTTCCATGGCAATTTGTGGGAGGGTGTTTCCAAGGAGATGGGTGTGGTCGTAACCGATGCGGGTGATCACCGAGATGAGCGGTTCGGTGACGTTGGTGGCATCGAGCCTTCCTCCCAGACCTACTTCGAGCACATTGAAATGGACCCGGTGAGCATTGAAATGACAGAACGCGGTCGCTGTAACCGCTTCAAAGAATGTTCGTGCCGAACGTCCGTGTCCCAGAAAAGGAGCGAGCCGCCGCACGAGTGCTGATAATTGTCGATCACCGATCTGGTGACCGTTGATCGTTATACGTTCATTGATGCGCACTAAATGCGGGGAGGTGAACGTCCCGACCCGGTACCCGCATGCCGTAAGACAGGCGCTGACCATTGCTGCGACCGATCCTTTTCCCTTTGTGCCGGCGATATGTATGACGTTTTTTAGCTTTCGGTACGGTACACGTGCGGTATCGAGAAACCTGCGAAAGGCATCTAGGTCGTAGTGATATCCGGGAGTCTTCTCGTAGTCGACGAGCGAATTGAGAAATGTTTCAGCGCGCACTGTTTCGGATCAATTTCAGTTGCATGGCGATATCGACCGCCCGAGCCGAATGCGTGAGCGCGCCGACCGAGACATAATCGATGCCGGAACTGCACAGGGATTCCACATTTTCGAGTTTGATGCCCCCGCTTACCTCGATCTCGAGTTTCGGCTTTGACCGGCGGACGATCTTCACCGATTCTGTTATCTGCCCTGCGGTCATATTATCGAGCATGATCCTGTCGACTGGGAGACCAAGGACCTCCTCGAGTTGTTTGAATGTCTGTATTTCAACTTCGATGAATTTTTTTCTGTGTTTTTTTCTAATGGTATGCACGGCATTGGTGATAGAACCTGCAATCTCAATATGATTGTCCTTGATCAGAACCATGTCATAGAGTCCGAGGCGATGATTGTGCCCACCGCCTGTTCGGACAGCATATTTTTCCATAACGCGCAACCCGGGCAGGGTCTTCCTCGTATCCAGGATCTTGATCCGGTCCTGAACTGCATCAACGAACTGCCTGGTCATGGTGGCAATACCGCTGAGATGCTGTAGGAAGTTCAGGGCAGTACGTTCACCTTTGAGACAGGTGGCGGCCGATCCGGTGACCGTGGCGAGTGTCATGCCTGGTGTGAAACGATCACCGTCATGCATTTCACTACGGAAGACGATCCGTTCATCGAGTTCGTCGAAGACCATAGCGGCGATATGTATGCCGCACAGGATACCATCCTGTTTCGGGAATATGATGCCGAGGGCTTGCTCATCGGAGCCCACGAGGGGATCGGTCGTGATATCACCGCGACCGATATCCTCTTTTAATGCCGCCCGTACGATCCGGCGGAATTTTTTCGCTTCCCTATTTTCTCGAATACTTTTTTTTATGGTGCCTCGCTTTGCTGTTTTCCAGTTTTCGCTTGATCGATTTGATCCTGTCACGAAGCACGGCTGCACGCTCGAATTCCATAAGGGAAACGGCTTCTGCCATTTCCTGATGCAGCTGCGCCAGTTCATCCATTTTCGATTCTTCATTGCTGGCTCTCGTGAGCCGGTCTGCAACCGACGTTGCTCGCATGACTTCCTCAGGCGTCTTGATAATGCTGGTCGGCGTGATGTTATGCTCTTTATTGTACCGGAGCTGTTTGTCGCGTCTGCGGTTCATTTCCTTTATCGCCCGTTCCATGGAATCGGTCATCTCGTCGGCATACATGATGACTTCGCTGTTCACGTTGCGGGCAGCGCGACCTGCGGTCTGGATGAGTGACCGCTCACTTCTGAGAAATCCTTCCCGGTCCGCATCGAGAATA
Organism: Caldifarciminota bacterium; assembly: GCA_020341755.1. GTDB lineage: Bacteria > Hydrothermota > Tepidihabitantia > SM23-42 > SM23-42. The sequence goes on from CP070834.1 coordinate 1,959,325, forward strand.
GCGACGAGACCGACTTCGGGCAGATCGAGTCCTTCCCTTAATAAGTTGATGCCAACGAGGACGTCGAATTCTCCCAAGCGAAGTCCCCGAAGGAGTTCTACACGCTGTAATGCCTCGATCTCGGAGTGCATGTATCGTACCCGGACATCGATCTCGTTCAGGTACTGGGCAAGGTCTTCTGCCATTCGTTTTGTGAGCGTCGTAACGAGTACGCGTTCATGCTGGCGAACCCGCTGTTTTATTTCGTTGATGAGGTCGTCCACCTGATTTTGAGCCGGTTTCACGGTGACCTTCGGATCTATGATGCCGGTCGGTCGTACGATCTGCTCGACCACCTGACGTTTGGATCGTTCGATCTCCCATTCTCCGGGCGTAGCAGATATACAGATCGCCTGGTTGATCAAGGAAACCACCTCTTTGAATGTGAGGGGTCTGTTCTCCAGTGCCGAAGGGAGGCGGAAGCCATGTTCTACAAGGCTCAATTTCCGTGAGCGGTCTCCTTCATACATGGCATTGAGCTGGGGGATGGTGACATGCGATTCGTCGATGACCATAAGATAGTCTTCGGGGAAATAGTCGATAAGACAAAAAGGGCGCTGTCCGGGTTGTCTTCCTGAGAGGTGCATGGAGTAGTTCTCGATGCCCGAACAGTAACCGAGTTCCAGCAGCATTTCGATATCGAATTTTGTCCGCTGTGTGAGGCGCTGGGCTTCGAGCAGTTTGTTCTGCTGGCGGAATTCGGCGATACGCTGATCGAGTTCTGCTTCAATGTTCTTTACGGCTTCTTCGATGCGCGGACGTGTTGTTATAAAATGCTTTGCCGGATGTATGACAACATTCTCGAGTGCTTCGAGCGTATGTCCGGTGAGCGGGTCGAACATGCTGATGCTTTCCACCACGTCATCGAACAACTGTACACGTATACCGTGTTCTTCATCGGCAGGCCGAATATCGACGCAGTCGCCCCGTACACGGAATGTCCCCCGGGCGAAATCTATGTCGTTCCTGCGGTACTGGATGGCGACCAGTGAACTGAGCAGGGACTCCCTGCTTTCGTTCGAGCCCTTCTGGAGGTACACGACGAGTTCCTTTACCTCTTCGGGTGACCCGATATTGTAAATACATGACACCGAGGCGATGATGATGACATCCTTGCGTGTAAGCAGCGCCGATGTCGCCCTGAGCCTGAGCCGTTCTATTTCCTGGTTGATGCTGGCGTCCTTTTCGACATACATATCGGTTTCCGGGACGTATGCTTCTGGTTGGTAGTAATCATAATATGATATGAAATACTCAACCGCATTATGAGGAAAAAAATGTTTGAACTCACCAAACAACTGAGCGGCGAGGGTTTTATTATGCGATATCACGAGCGTCGGTTTTTGAATATGCTGGATCACGTTAGCAATGGTAAAAGTTTTGCCTGAACCTGTTACACCGAGTAGCGTCTGGAACTTGCTGCCCGTTTGTATTCCTTCGGAAAGCCGGTTGATGGCAGCGGGTTGGTCGCCCTTTGCGGAAAAGGATGAAACGAGTTTAAAATCCACGCTTCAGTAATCGATACGACCGCGGCTCTACCGATAATCTCAGTGCCTGGGAATAAGCAACGAGTGTATCACCGCTGACGACGTCGAGATACGTGCCGTCCCATGCCGGGAGTTCCACGAATGATCCGTTCGAACCGTTGTTCAGCACCGTTATGAACCCTCCCCGATCATATGCGTAGACCCGCGTGATGTCATTAATATACAGCGTGTATACAGTGGGTGACGCGATCTGGCTGTGGGTATTGTGTATGTTAATGAGCGTTTTGATCTCTTCGAGTTGTGCGCGGTCTTGGGCTTGCTCATTCCATGGGAAACTGCCAAGATTGAGCGATGTACCCTGGGTCATGCCGACTTCATCACCGTACATGATCACGGGTGAGCCGGGATAGGTGAGAAGAAAGGCATACAGGTTTCGGAGAATATCGGGACTGGACTGGGCTGCAATGCGCATATTTACGGTCGACGCAGACAAGAGGTTGACCCGGTTCGCCTGCGGTGGTTTAAAGAACAGCAGCCTGTTGAGGGCGCGGTCGAATTCGCTTGCAGTTATCGAATTCTTACAGAAAAACGCAATGATGAGATTGTTGAAGGTGGTCAGCTCACTACCGTCAAAGCCGCGTCCGGAGAAGTGACGCGGGTCGCTGCCAATGAGCAGACAATCATCATACTTGGATTTTATGTAGGAACGCAGGTTGGTGACAAAACTTGCCGGCATATCCGTATCTTCACCGATATAAAAACCATCGACGCCAAACCGCCTCCAGTAATCTATATAACCGATCACAAAGTTGACCACCTGATTGTTACTGAGATCGAGTTTTGGAAAACGCGGATCTTGGCGCCAGCATTCGTAGCTTGGCGGGGCGGTTGTGATCGGCAGGGTATTGATACGATACCAGTTCACATATTTCGAATCTCGACCCTTTTTCACAATATCGGCGAAGATCGGAAATGCTGCTCCGGTGTGGGTAACCGGCATACTGAGAACGACGCTGATGTTGCGTGCGTGGAATTCTTCGATGAGTTGTTTGAACAGAACGGTATCTCCGAACGCGGGATCGACTATATTGTATACGCCAGGATCGAACTTGTGGTTTGATGGCGACGGGAGCACAGGCTGCAGTAATACGGCTCCGACGCCGAGCGATTCGATATGGGATATCTTGCGCAGAATACCCCTGAAATCACCGCCAAAATGTAAGCCTTCCCTGGGTGGTGTACCCCATAATGCTTTTTGTTCGGGATCATTGGATATATCGCCGTTGAAAAACCCATCGGTGAAGATCGAATAATATACCACGCCGCATGCCCAATCCGGAACATTGAAAGGCACTGCACGCGGAGTATACATTTGGGATTCAGGGATACGAAGGGAGTCGGTGCCATCTTGTACCATAAAGTAATAACTCGCCGTGGTATCGAAAGGAAGCCTGGCCATTACGAAAAAATCGCCGTTTTCATCGGAATACAATAGATTCATTGCATGTACCTGTTCGTTAACGATGCACTGCGCCTCGGTGATAGTGCCGGGTTGTGCTTTAAGTCTCACGAGACCGTAAGGCGGGTTTACATAAAAAATATTACTGGGATTATGCGTGATCGCCGAGGGATCGAGTGCGGCAAGGATCTGTGGAAGTATAAGCGTCATAATGAATACAGAGTCCCTCATATAAGATAGTACATAGTATGCATATTTTGTCAATATACGAAGGATAACAGGAGCCAGTAATGAGGAATACTTGACACATAGAGGATATTCTGTATAATTTAATACGATGGATGATTGGACGTTAACACCAGATGTAATGTCCATCAAATTCCCGACTCCAGAAGAGATAGTTGCTCAGCTCGACAGATATGTTATTGGTCAAGCAGAAGCGAAGAAGGCAGTTGCGATTGCCCTGCGCAACCGATGGCGAAGACAACGTGTGATCGGTAAAATACGGGAAGAGATATATCCCAACAATATCATTCTAATCGGTCCTACGGGAGTAGGTAAAACCGAGATCGCCCGCAGGTTAGCAGGCATCGCACACGCACCGTTTATTAAGGTCGAAGCGTCGCGCTTTACGGAAGTTGGCTATGTCGGTCGTGATGTCGAATCCATGGTGAGAGACCTCGTTGAGATATCGGTCAACATAGTTCGCCAGGAGATGTCAAGGGACGTCGAGGCAAAGGCGAGAAAATTCGCCGAAGAACGGCTGCTTGATATTCTCCTGCCGGTGGAAAAGGGACGTACGGGAAGCGAGGTCCAGGGTGGAGAACAGCCGGTCGAAACGACCCGTGAAAAGTTCAGGACACTTCTAAAACAAGGCAAGTTCGATGATCGAACTGTCGAGCTAGAGGTCACCAGACAGAAAATGCCGCTGATCGAGGTTTTCAGCCAGGCGGGGATCGAAGAGATGACCGTTGCCCTCGAAGAAGCATTCGGTAGTCGCCTCAAAGGAAAACGAAAAAAGAGAAAGATGCAGGTTAAGGAAGCGTTCCGGTACCTGCAGAACGAGGAAGCCGAAAAACTCATCGATATGGATGAAGTGATCAGCGAGGCAAGAAAGCGCACCGAGAATTCCGGCATAATTTTCGTGGATGAGATCGATAAGATCGCTGGCGGGGGAGCCGCACAGGGTCCAGACGTATCTCGCGAAGGGGTCCAGCGGGATCTGCTTCCGATCGTGGAGGGGTCGAGTGTGATGACAAAATACGGTATGATAAAGACAAATCATATTCTCTTCATAGCCGCAGGTGCGTTTCATAATAAAAAGCCTTCGGATTTGATACCTGAGATGCAGGGACGGTTCCCCATTAGGGTAGAACTCTCGGCACTGAGCGAAGAGGACTTCAAAAGAATCCTCATCGAACCGGAAAATTCGCTCATCAAACAGTACGGAGCGCTCATTGCTACCGAAGGTGTAACTCTCGATATCACCATTGATGCCGTCGAAATGATCGCGAAGATCGCCTCACAGGTCAATGAATCGACCGAAAATATTGGAGCCCGGAGACTGCACACCATAATGACGAAGCTGCTCGAAGAACTACTTTACGCAGCACCAAATGTGGCGGAAAAGGAAATACAAATAACGGCCGAATATGTGAACAAAAAACTTGCGGATATCGTGAGTGATGTTGATATGTCTCGCTATATTTTGTAGGTAGGATGGATACATTCCATGAATTTTATCTCACAGGCATCGAATGAAAAAAGGTAACGTTCATTCCTGTTTATACATATCTCATGAAATGTAAGAAAATCTTGCTCGTGCTCACCGAGGGAATGGATCAATCGATCATTTCGGAGGTGGTGGCATTGTGCAAGAAATTCCGGAGCAGGTTATTCGTTCTTTTCGTTATTGATCCGCATCGGATTGCGAGACTCGCACGATTAACGCATCAAACGGCAGACAAAGTATACCGCAAAGAAGAGGAAGAGGGCTGGCAGTTGCTCTACCTTGTTGAAGATGCAGCAGTGGGCAGCGGTGTGTGGACATCCCTGCACTTCGAGGATGGACTTGCGGTCAATACGCTGAAAAAATATGTAGAGACGTACGATATTGATCTCATAACCATGAAACGGAAAGATGACCATAAGCGGCTGTTTGCCGCGTCACCGGTGGCCGTAATGGGGTTGTGAAAATTGGAGGTATGTGCAGTATAACTCATTCCCACAAAAAGATTTCATTCGTATCATGAACATTATCGTGTGTCAGAAAGGAGGTTAGATGGCCCTGAAAATATCTGATTTTCTGAAGTCCAAGGCGATTGTTATGGAGATCAAGGCGAAGGATAAGATCGAGGTAATCAACGAATTGGTGGAACACATGGTCTCGCATAAATTTGTAAAAAATGGCGAGGAGTTTGTTAAGGCCTTAGCGAAAAGGGAAAATCTCGAATCGACCGGGATCGGTGACGGGATCGCTATTCCACACGCCCGTACGAATGCAGTACAAGATCTCGTGCTTGCCTTTGCACGTTCACCACACGGGGTAGACTTCAGCTCGATAGACGGTAAACCTTCATATTTGATATTTCTGATTGCTTCACCAGAGAATAAGAAATCCGAGTACATCATGGCACTCGCGAAGTTATCGCGGCTACTGCGAAAACAGACCGTCAGGGAAAAACTCAGGAACGCGAAGAGCCCCGATGAAGTCCTGACCGTGATTAAGCAGAACGAGGAATAGAGCGAGTGCTTCGTTGGCTGGTAGTGAGCTATTCCTTATTCATCTGTATCCTGGCAGCAGACAAGCTGCTTATTCCTATGGACCTTTCACAGACCGATCATCTCAAGGCGTATGGTGTCGCCTATCATGCACTGGAGCGTGAAGAGAACGTCGAATGGCTTCTGAATTTCAGGGGCGGTTCTTTTTTGCTCGAATATGGTGAGCGTGTCGAGAGGGACTGTGCACTGTCCGGTGTGATGTATGAGCGTGTCGAACCGGGGCAGGTCCTTTCTCTGTACCAGATCATAGAAGAGAATAACATGGAAACGATCTTCCTTGAGAAGGCACCGCGCATAGCGGTTTACATTCCAGAAAATTTCGAACCGTGGGATGATGCCGTAACGCTGGCACTGGAATACGCCGGTATTCCGTATGACCAGATATGGGATGATGATGTACTGCGCGGCATCCTCCCGAAATACGACTGGCTCCATCTTCATCATGAGGATTTCACGGGCCAGTATGGCAAGTTCTACGGATCCCAGCGCAACACGGAGTGGTATCAGGAAGAAGTGAGAATAAATGCCGACATGGCACAGCAGTTGGGATTTGAAAAAGTCTCCGGAATGAAACTCGCTGTCGTTCTAAAGATCAAAGACTACATCGAAAAAGGGGGGTTCATTTTTTCCATGTGCTCGGCATGTGACACTTACGAGATCGCTCTCGCCGCCCGGGGGATAGATATCTGCCATGAGGTGTTCGACGGCGACCCCTTTGATAAAGACGCCAATGCCAAGCTTGACTTCTCACAATGCCTGGCATTCCAGGATTTCCGGGTTATTCTGTTGCCGCTCGTGTACGAACACTCGACGATCGATGTTACCAACGAAGCTGCCGCTCGCGGTCCGCAGACATATATTTCTCTTTTTGATTTCTCTGCCAAGTTCGACCCGGTGCCGAGCATGCTGGTACAGAATCATACGGCACTCGTAAAGGAATTTATGGGTCAGTGCACTGGTTTTCGGCACAGCACTGTCAAACCATCGGTGGTTATACTCGGGGACATACGTGGGACCGATGAGGTAAAATACCTACATGGTAATTACGAGAAGGGGACGTTCACCTATCTCGCAGGCCATGATCCCGAAGATTATCAGCATATGGTAGGTGATCCTCCCACGAATCTACAGCTCCATAAGAATTCACCTGGTTACCGTCTCATACTCAACAATATACTCTTTCCCGCGGCGCGAAAAAAGGAGCTCAAGACATAGTAGTATCGAAATTCCTGATCCCAACTGCTGAAATCGAGGATGAGACCACGCTCGATCTTGACAGGGTGAAAGCCGAGGAACTGGCCATCGAGATCGACCAGGGTACGATAGAAAAAGCGAGCACCAGAATACGATTCCATCGGTCAACGCTCGGGATCGGTGCTAATTTTGACGTTCGCTATACCGCACAATTGACCTGTAATCGCTGTCTGGGACACTTTTCACGGGATTTCAGTACCGAACTGTATCTTACCTATGTAAAGGGGAAAGATCCCTATGAGAATGTCGAAAAGGTCGATTTGAAAAAGACCGATATCGACCGTATTTATTACACGGGACCCTGTATCGATGTGCTGGTGGGGTTGCGCGAAGCGGTTCTCTTATCCCTCCCTATTACGATTGTCTGTAAAGAGGAATGCCGAGGACTGTGTCCAGTATGCGGTAAGGACCGGAACAAAGAGACATGTACGTGCCCAGCAGAGCATGTGGGCGTCTTTACTCCTGTGGTCATAAAACACCGTTCAAGGAAAAGGGGTAAGAAAAAGACATGATGATACTCCTTCTGCTTACCCTGTACGGCATCGACAGCATCCTGAATCAACCCGCTCTGGCAAATGCTCAGTACGGCGTATGTGTCATTGATCTGGCAAGTGACAGTGTTGTATTTTCACGGAACGGTCAGAAACTTCTGATCCCGGCATCGAACATGAAGATCGTTAGTACGGCAGCGAGTCTCTGTTATCTGGGTCCTGATTATCGCTACCGTACGAGGTTCTGCGTACAGGGGGCGGTGAAAGGACAGACGCTGCACGGTAACCTTATGATAATTGGCGGCGGCGATCCGACCTTGACCACTGATGCCATTCAGCAGTTCGTGCAGACCCTCAAGATACGGGGTATCAGAACGGTGACCGGCAATATTATCATAGATGACAGCTTTTTTACTGAACTCAGCCTGCACGGGAATGGTTTTACGTATGAGCGCCTGCCGGTTGGATGGGCATGGCATTATCTTGATGCACGGTATGCCGCGGAAATATCCGCGCTCTCGGTTAATAAGAACTATGTCAACGTGGTAATGGAGCCGACCTCGCCCGGGGAATATGCGCGGGTGTACATCGATCCCAAGAATAATTACATGCAGCTGGTCAACCGCATGAAGACCATCCAGGGGAAGGACAGTATCATTATTTACCGCACACCCGGGATGAACGTTATTCATGTGGACGGTGGGATCGGGGACAAACGTTCGCGTACGATCCCGGTTTCGGTGTTGGATCCTGCACGCTATGCCGGTCATCTTTTCCAACAAACACTGGAGGATTCCGGAATCATGGTGCACGGGGCGGTTATCATGCTCGATGAGCTGGATGAGACGATCTCAGTCCACTGCTCTCCAGTCTGTGTTGATAGCGTTGTATCTCCAGTGCTCGTCGATATATTGCGCGAGACTAATGTCGAAAGCGTGAATCTCTATGCCGAGACCCTGCTGAAGACACTTGGTGCCCGTTATTACAATGAAGGCAGTTTTAATAAGGGTATAATGATCATGAAGAGATTCTTGCGGTTGTGCGGTGCGGATACGAGCAGAGTTTCCCTGTGGGATGGGTCCGGTCTTTCACGCCACAATCTCATATCGCCGTATATACTGTCACTCACCCTGCGGTATATGTATCTTTCCAAGTATTCCGATACGTACATCAACCTTTTGCCTTCGAGTGGTGAAGGTACGCTGGAATATCGTTTCAACGATCTCGACGGAAATGTAAGGGCGAAGACCGGGAGCCTTCATGCTGTATCCTGTTTGTCCGGCTATCTGCGGGTGACCGGGCACGTGTACTGTTTTTCACTCATGTTCAATAACTTCACCTGCTCCAGGAAAATCATTGAACAGGTGCAGGAAGATATCATACATGCGCTTGCTGGTGGCCGGGGAGCAGGAAAGAAGTACTAAGGACAGGCTATGGAATTGTTCAAACCACGATTCGATTTCAGAAAGGGCCGGTTAATCCCCCGAAAAGAGTATAAACCACCTTTTCGCTTTGTCGGGCTCGGTATTATCGCGATGATCGTAATTCTTTTCATTTATCTCCTTCTTTTTCAGCCCGAGGATCTCCAACGTATGTATAGATTATTGCTCGGGTAAGTGCCGGCATTGTGTACATGATATACCACAGGAGGTCATATGGTGCGCGTTCTTGATCTGCATTGTGATACACCCCATAACATCATAAAGGGCGTGTATAAACATATACTGCCGGAAAAACTCTATGCCCAGGGTTATCTCGGCGCCGTGTTCGCCCATTTCGTGCCGCCGCAGTCTCGGTACCCGTTTGTCGATGCGGTCAGGATGCTATCATCCACTATTGCGTATGTCCGGAAAAAGAAAAGACTGCATATCGTACGTTCATACAATGATATCCGGCATGACCGGGTTAATATCATTCTCGGAGTTGAGGGCGGGCATATTTTCGATAATACCTTCAAGCAGGTCGAGGTGCTCTATGATCTGGGCGTCCGCGTCTTCACCATCACCTGGAATAATTCCAACAAGCTCGCCTATTCGGCACTCGATGCCGACAAAAAAGGACTGACCGCGCGCGGTAAGAAATATGTAACAGAGATGGCTGGATACAACCTTGTGATTGACCTGTCGCACGCCTCGACCAGGACGGTTCTTGATATCTGTGACAGGACGCGTAATCAGGTGATCGCATCACACTCCTGCATAAGGGCATACAGACAGAAATTTCTGCGCAACATCGATGACCGGGCACTCGATGCCATCGCGGCAAAGGACGGGGTCGTGGGGGTGAATTTCTCCAGGTATCATCTCGGCGGGCACGGCGTGGTCGAGCACATAAACTATATCCGGGAAAAACACGGCGTTCGCTTTGCTGCGATCGGGAGCGATTTCGACGGTATCAATGATCCGGTGATCAAAAACCCTGCAGGTCTGAAGAAACTGGGTGATGAACTAGTAAAACAAGGGTATTCTAAAAAAACTGTAACCGATATATTCAGCCGGAATTTCCTGCGGGTATTCAAGAAAGCAGGAAAATAAGACCATATCCAAAAGAAAAAGCCCCGCTATACGGGGCTATGGAGGTGAGCGGATTCGAACCGCTGACCTGTGCGTTGCAAACGCACCGCTCTCCCACCTGAGCTACACCCCCGAAAAAGGGGGACACCCCCTTTTCTCCAAAAAGTTCTTCGATACTTTTTGGAGACCTCGAAACCCCCGA
>CP070834.1:1969650-1974021 GCA_020341755.1 Caldifarciminota bacterium
CATTTTTGGTCACAGGGAATTATATCTAAACCGATTTCGCAGTCAAGCAGCCTCCCCGCAATCGCTGGTTGGCCTATATTTGAGGTGAGATGATATTCTTGTTGACATTTCATGAGTTTTATATAGAATTCTCTGATGCCTCGGAAGGTCGATTTTCTCGTGATTGGCTCAGGCATCGCCGGATTAACCTTTGCGACAAAAGCAAAGACACATGGCGAAGTACTGATATTAACGAAGAAAAACAAAGCAGACTCAAATACGAACTATGCTCAGGGTGGTATTGCCTCGGTCTTTGGTGACGACGATTCCTTTGCCCGTCACATCGCCGATACTGAAAAGGCTGGCGAAGGACTATCGCATCCCGATGCGGTCAAGATCATGGTCACGAGCGGACCCCCTCTGGTACAAGAATTATATGAATTGGGCTGTAGATTCTCGACCGACGAAGGCAGTGCCTTTGAACTCGGAAAAGAAGGCGGTCATACACGCCGACGGATAGTTCATGCTAAAGACTTCACTGGCTATGAGATCGAACGTGTACTGCTCGAAAGTGCAAAAAAGAGCGGTATTGTGATCAGTGAAAATGAAATCGCCCTCGACCTTATTGTCAAAGACAATGAATGCCTGGGAATATACTATTTAGATGCCATTACCAAGAAGATCGACACTATTTACGCGGATGCAACCGTTCTCGCAACTGGTGGCGCTGGTCAGGTCTACCTGCATACCACCAACCCGCCCATTGCTACCGGCGACGGTATTGCCATGGCATACCGTGCCGGCGCTGATATCGCTAACATGGAATTCGTCCAGTTCCACCCTACTTCGGTCTATAACCTGCAGATCGAAGGTCGTTCGTTCCTTATTTCTGAGGCTGTACGCGGTGAAGGCGGTATATTGAAAACAAGAGACGGCGCTCCCTTCATGGATAAATACAGTCCGTCGGGCAATCTCGCACCGCGTGATATCGTGGCCCGGGCATGTGTTTCGGAAATGCTGCGCACGAAATCTAAATATGTTCTGCTCGATATCTCTCACCGGGAAGCGGACTTCATCAAAAACCGGTTTCCGACGATCTACGAGACATGCCTGAAATGGGGCATCGACATCACACGTGAATCGATCCCGGTCGTCCCGGCAGCACACTACACATGCGGAGGCATACGCGTGAATACCTGGGCTGAATCATCGGTGCCGCGTCTTTTTGCACTGGGTGAATGTGCCTGCACCGGAGTGCATGGTGCCAACCGGCTCGCCTCGAATTCACTCCTGGAAGCGCTCGTGTTCGCCGCCCGGGCAGCCGAACGCCTCAAGACGACGAAAACCCTCACTGCTTCGAAAATCCTTAAGCATGATATGCCCGGAAAGACAGGACCGAATTTCACGCTACAGGTAAAGGAACTCATGGACCAGCATGTCAACGTCATTCGAACGCAAAAAGGACTTGAGCATGCACGGGAAGTCATTCAAGGGCTTGAAGATCAGTTCGAAGATGGCATACATTTGATCAATGCGGAATCGAGAAATATCGTCAATGTTGCACGGCTCATTATAGAATCCGCGCTCAGGCGCAAAGAATCGCGTGGGTTACATTACATCACGGAATACGCCGAGAAAGACAGCACCCTTGGAAAAGATACAATCATTAATACAAATATAGTGAGCAATTGACCTATGATAAAGACGCTGGTGAATCAATTGACGCAGACATGCTGGAATTCATCGGCATGGTATGGAAAAAAAGGAAAGGAGCATGGAACAAGGAGAGATTGAAGTTTTGCTGGAAGTTGGCCAGACATATCTCTTGAACAAAGAGTATGACCGTGCCATAAAAAAATTCAGTGAGGCCCTGCGTATTAATCCTCACGATCCAGAACTGTACTATTACCTCGGGCTTGCGTATGAAGGTGCAGAACGCCATCAGGAAGCTATTGAAATGTACGAAAAGACGCTCAAACTGGATAAGACATTCAGTAATGCTGAAATGAGGCTCTATGAACTACAGAACAAATTAAAGACCAAAGAACCACCGGCCAAGTAACCATCCATTATGCACTGTCCGCGATGCCGAACAAAAATGAAAGAAATCAGGGGGACCCATCATAAAAAGAAAAAATGGATGTGCCCCCGGTGCAAGACAGTGCGCTTCAAAGAACTGAGGAGGAAGCAGACTCGTTCTTGACATAATTATCAATTCTGTATATTATAGAGGATACTATGGAAACATATTATGCTGTTCTGGGCGTCTCGAGCACCGCATCGCAGGATGAAATCAAGCGTGTATATCTTAAGCTTGCCCAAAAGTATCATCCTGACCGCTATCCCGATCCCGACGAAAAAAGAGTAGCTAACGAGAAATTTTCAAAGATCACGGAGAGTTACCGGGTTCTGTCCGATGAAAAGCTGCGCCAGGAGTATGACAAATCACTGCAAAAAGGCGCAAAGCCCAAGGATGAAGCAAAGGAAACGCAGGCAAAGAACGCCTTCCAGCGGGCACTCGCTTTCTTGAGGCAAAATGATCCCTGGCGAGCCGTCAATCTCTTGCGCATTGCCTGCCGGTATAACCCGCAACCCGTCTATGTCTCCTATCTGGGGCTTGCCCTCGTGTATACGAAGCAGTATCAGCAAGAGGGATTCGAAAAACTCAAGGAGAGCGCAAAAAAGGTCATGTTCAATCCGATCCTGTATGTCAACCTTGGCCTGGCATACGAATCAGTCGGGAAAAAATCAGAGGCTCTTCAAGCCTACTACGAAGCCCTGAACTGGGACGCAAACAATGCTGCAGCCAAGAAAGGACTGGCACGGCTGCAGGGTGGAAAGAAAACCGGATTCCTCGGTAAATTATTTGGAGGCGGTAAATAAAAAAAACGGCACTGCTGAACCAGATCGAAGAAATCTGCAAGCAGCTTGATATCACCGTGAAATACGACAGGTTCTTCGGCAGGGGAGGTTTTTGCCGGCTCCGTGACCGATCCTACTTCATCCTCAATGAACGTCTGTCCAATGAAGCGAAAGCGCAGATATTCATCAATGAGCTGAGATCATTCGATACCGACAATGGAACCGTGAGCGACCAGATACGTAAACTCACCGAGGTATCATCATGATATGGTTCTTTTTATTCATATTCGTCGGTGTTTTTCTCTGGCTGGCAAATCTCCAAATTATAAGCCTTGGCCGTGATTGGCCGGTTATACTGATCGTCTTCGGGCTTTTGATGTTGCTGGGGGTACGCAGAAGGTCCAGAAAGAACCGGATTCTAAACGATCTCGAACATGGCAAGATAAGCGTCGAGGAAGCTGAGGATAAACTAATAGATTCCTGAGCATACCTCGACACTGTTTATTTCTCATCCCGGATCTCACCCACTAGCTCCTCGATCAAATCCTCAAGCGTGACGATTCCAACGATCCGCACATCTCCGTCACGTACGATCGCCATGTGCTCTCCCTTCTGTTTCATGATCGAAAATACGTTCATGCAGCGGTCATTGGCGTTGACATAGAACGGCTCTCTCAAAACGATTTTCTTCGTATAAAAGTAATCCTTTATATTGAAAACACCGATGATATTTTCTGGCGTGTTCTCATACACCGGAATGCGCGTGTACAATCTTTTATGTTCACGTGAAAAAACACCCAGTTCCGAACCTTTCTTGCAGACGAAGGATGCCGGCAGTGGTATCATAACTTCTGCGACGGCGCGCCTTGAAAAGTTAAACAGCCGGGCAGCAAGCATGCTCGCCTTCTTCTCATACTCCCCCATTGCATGGACGATATCCAGCCGCTGTATCGTCTCTGGACGTGCGCCGCCCGTGATCAAGCGGGCGAGTGCCCTGGTCACCATCGCGTAAAATGCCACTACGGGGTAGGTCGCCTTTTCAATTATGAAAATCGTTTCACTCAGGAGTGACATAGTCCGGTGGGGATTGGATAGTGCGATCGATTTCGGGATATACTGCCCGATAGAAAGGGAAATGAGTGATAGAATAATGGTCGATATAAAAACACTGTTTTCACCGAAATGTCCTATGAAGAATGTGGCAAAAAAGGTCGAGGCAATAACAATGATGAAATTCTCGCATATCAGGATCGTCGAGAAGAAACGCTCCGGCTTTTGCAAAAACTCGTATGCCCGGAGAGCCCATCGTTTTTTCTCCCGTCGGCCTTTAAGGATCATTATGTTCTCGATACTCACCAATCCGGTCTCGCTCGCCGTGAATATTCCTTCGATCATTAAAAGGATGAGGGGTACGAGCAGCATGATCATGTATCCGCGCTCCCTGTCTTCTTTATCATGACCTTTTCGATCGTCCGGTCGTGAATATCTTCAATGGTTATCTGCAGGTCATTCACTTCTATCTGTTCTTTT
>CP070834.1:1974121-1977601 GCA_020341755.1 Caldifarciminota bacterium
GAGGTGTATGTGTTGAAGAAGGAGGAGGGTGGTCGTCATACGCCTTTTTTCAATGGTTATCGGCCGCAGTTTTACGTGCGGACCACGGATGTGACCGGGGTGGTGAAGTTACCCAAGGGTGTCGAGATGGTGATGCCTGGTGACAATGCGAATATTGAGGTTGAGTTGATCACGCCGGTCGCGGTCGAGCAGGGACTGCGTTTTGCGATCCGTGAAGGCGGTCGCACGGTCGGCGCCGGTGTCGTTACTAAAATACTCGAATAATGAACAGACTGAGAATACGGTTAAAATCTTACGATCATCGCATACTTGATCAATCGGTGAAGTCCATCGTGGAAACCGCGAAGCGGTTCGGGGTCAATTTATCCGGACCGATCCCCCTCCCCACTGAGCGGTCGCTGTATACAGTACTCCGATCTCCGCATGTCGACAAAAAATCACGTGAACAATTTGAACTGAGAGTACACAAACGGCTCATCGAGCTGAACGACGTGACTCCCGACATTATCGATGCCCTGAATAAGCTCGAAATACCCGCAGGAGTCTATATCGAAGTGAAGGCGATGTAAAGATGATAGGACTTATCGGAAAAAAGATTGGCATGTCCCATATCTTTCTTGAGAATGGTTCGGTCGTTCCGGTCAGTCTCATTCAGGCAGGCCCCTGCCCTATCGTTCAGATCAAAGATGAAAGCAAGGACGGATATACCGCCGTGCAACTCGGTTTTGGCCAGCGAAAACGCATGAACAAACCAATGAGCGGCCATTTGAAAAAAGCAAAGGTTCCCTCGGTAGAACGGCTATTCGAGTTCACGACGAATGATATCAAGGATTTCAAAGTAGGCGAGACGCTCGATGTATCACTATTCAATGACGGGGATACGATATCGGTCACGGGCTGGACCAAGGGTCGCGGCTTTGCCGGTGGTATCAAGCGGTGGGGATGGCATGGCGGACCCGGGTCGCATGGTTCGATGTCGCACCGCCGGATAGGATCAGCAGGTCCTGGATCGTTCCCGGGAAGAATATGGAAGAATAAAACGATGCCCGGACGGTACGGCAATGAACAGGTGACCATGAAGCATCTGCAGATCGTCAAAATCGATAAAAAAGAGAGCGTACTGTATGTAAAGGGCGCCGTGCCTGGATCCAGGAATGGATACCTATTGATAACGAAAGAGGCATAATGGAAACGAAATTACTGGATATGAACGGCAAAGAAATCGGTACGGTGAAGCTCACGGATAAGATATTCAAGCAGAAAACGAACGAGGCACTTCTCTGGGAGAATATTACGGTGCTTCAAAAAAATCAGCGCAAAGGATATGCCTCAACCAAGAGCAAGAACGAAGTCAGAGGCGGCGGGCGGAAACCATATCGCCAGAAAGGCATTGGCTGGGCACGACATGGCACCACGCGGTCTCCGATATGGCGTGGTGGCGGCGTTACATTCGGACCGAAACCGCGGGACTATTCCGTCGATATCCCGAAGAAGAAAAAAAGGACAGCCCTCATTTCGTCACTCTCAGCTATTGCGAGCGAAAACAGGGTGATTGTCGTCGATGAACTGACACTCGGCTCGCCGAAAACAAAAGAATTCGCTGCAGTTTTGAAGAATATGCAGCTCGAGGATAAAAAGACGCTGATCGCCGTCGAGAAATTGGAGAAGAATGTACGGCTTGCCTGTCGCAATATACCGAACATCCGGATAAAAAGAGCATGTGACCTGAACTGCCTCGACATACTGTCCGCAGATTATCTTCTCCTTACGAAAAAAGGACTCACGAAATTGGAACAACGATGCAGCACGAAAAAATAATAAAGAAGGCTCTCATCACGGAAAAGGCGAATCGTCTCAGGGAGATGAACGTGTATCAGTTCGAGGTGTTGAGAACCGCCAACAAAAAACAGATCAAACAGGCTATCGAGAATCTGTTCAGCGTCGAGGTCGTAAATATCAAAGTCTCCAATTATTCCGGAAAACCACGCAGGTTGGGGCGTTCTTCAGGGTACACATCGGGTTATAAAAAGGCATCCGTCACTCTCAAAGAGGGACAAACGATCGAGATCGCGGAAGGTGTATAATGGCAATTAAGAAATACCGACCTCACACACCATCCAGACGTTACTATACGGTCAACAAACTATCGACGACCAAGAAAAAACCCGAGAAAGGCCTTACGTTCTCTAAGAAACGCTCAGCCGGTCGTAACAATGACGGAAGGATTACTGCACGGCATCGCGGTGGCGGCCACCGTCGGAAAGTACGCGAGATTGATTTCCGCAGAGCCAAAGATGAAATCCAGGCCGTGGTGCAAGCCATCGAGTACGATCCGAACCGCAGTGCCCTGATCGCCCTTATCGCGTACGCTGATGGTGTAAAAAACTATATCGTGTGTCCTGAAGGGCTTTCGATCGGTGATAGGGTCGTGTCCGGAGAAAATGTAGCGATCCAGGTCGGTAATTGCATGCCGCTGATGAAGATACCCCTCGGCGTGGAAATACATAATGTGGAAATGTCGCCCGGTAAGGGAGGAATGCTCGTCAGAAGTGCGGGTTTATCCTGCCAGATTCTCGCCAAAGAAGGCAAATATGCACATGTCAAACTACCGTCAGGGGAAATACGGCTGCTCGATCAACGATGTCGTGCGACCATCGGCAAAGTGTCGAATGCACTTCATTCCAGCGTTACCTATGGCAAAGCCGGCAGAACACGCCACATGGGAAGGAGACCGCACGTGCGGGGTGTCGCTATGAATCCCATTGATCATCCTCTCGGCGGCGGTGAGGGAAAATCACACGGCGGACGACAGCCTACCTCGCCATGGGGATGGCTCACCAAAGGCAAGAAAACGAGGAAAGTACATAAAGCATCGGATAAGTTCATCGTTAAAAGGAGAAAATGATGTCGAGATCACTGAAAAAGGGACCGTTCGTTGATAAAAAACTCATGAAAAAGATCACGAATCTGATAGATTCCGGCGAAAAAAAAATCATCAAAACATGGGCGCGCGGTTCTATGATTCCCCCTGAATTCGTCGGTTTTACCATCGCCGTCCATAACGGCAATCGCTTCATCCCGGTCTATATCACAGAGAGAATGGTCGGACACAAACTTGGTGAGTTCGCTCCAACGAGAACATTCCGAGCACATTCCGGAACCCGAAAAGAAGAAAAGAAACAGAGAGAGTTCGAGAAATGATCGCACGTGCTATTAAACGCTATGAACGGGTCTCACCGCGAAAGGTAAAGAGAATGTTGGATGTCATTCGCGGCAAGGGAGTCCTGCAGGCGCGCGCGCTTCTCCAATTCAGTTCGTCACGGACCAAGATCCCCGTTCTGAAAACACTGAATTCAGCCGTTGCCAATTTTAAAAACAAAGTCGGCACTGTTCGGGTCGACGATAAAGATCTCTATATACATGAAGTAAAGGTTGATGAGGGCCCAACGATGAAACGATGGCGTCCTGGTTTTCGCGGCA
>CP070834.1:1977701-1989539 GCA_020341755.1 Caldifarciminota bacterium
CATCATTTTCCAGCAGCGGGTTTTTACCTCATCTTCTTCGTAGAAGCATCGCTGCACATCCTGTACCCATTCCAGGTACGAAACAACCACGCCGCCGGCATTGGCGAGAATGTCAGGGATCAGGAAGACCTTTTTTGCATTGAGTATTTCGTCGGCTTCAGCAGTGGTCGGACCGTTCGCACCTTCACATACAATATAGGCTTTTATCGCATCGGCATTTTTACCATGGATCATGCCTTCCATGGCGCACGGAAGAAGGATATCGCATTTGGTTGCCAGGAGTTCCTCATTGTCGATCGAATCGTATTTCTTGAAACCTTTCACCGATTTGGTCTGCGAGACGTATTTATCGAGTTCGTGGATATTGATTCCGGCTTTGTTGAAAATACCGCCGTATATGTCCGTGATTGCAATGATCTTACAACCGTAATCATGGAGTAGCCGTGCGATAGAAGAACCAACATTCCCATATCCGATGATTGCTACGCGTTTTCCCTCTAGGGGATATTCGAGATGTTTCGATGCCTCGAGCAGCGTATAATACATACCAAGCCCGGTTGCTTCACTGCGTCCCTTTGAACCACCGATACACAAGGGTTTGCCGGTTACGACCGCAGGCTCGAAATGCCCGACGTACCTGCTGTACGCATCACATATCCATGCCATGGTCTGCGCGTTCGTCCACACATCGGGTGCCGGGATGTCTTTTTGCGGACCAATGATATCCTTTATAGAATAGGTATATTCCTTGGTGAGTTTTTCCAGTTCGCTCTCGGACATGTCAGGTGGATTACAGATCACCGCACCCTTAGCACCACCGAATGGCAGGTCGAGAACCGCGGTTTTCCACGTCATCCAGGCAGCAAGGGCTTTGCATTCACTGAGCGATGCATCGGGGCTGTAGCGTATACCGCCCTTACCTGGTCCCCGGAGCGTCGAATGCTGAACACGATAGCCCGTAAAGGTTGCGACCTGACCGTCATCTTTGGTTATCGTCATGTTAACGGTGAGCTCGCGTTCCGGATACTTCAGTCGGTTATATATCCACGGCTCAAGGTCAAGTCTATTAGCCGCCCGTTCATATTGAAGCGTAGCTTCGATGAACGGATCGTATTTTTTTGTTTTCAGTAAAGTATCATTTATTTTAACCATGAAACCTCCGTTTCGTCCTTTTATAATGCATGATGCGTGCCAAGAGAAAGTGCTGATATTTAGGGGTAAATTTCGTGAGTACTATAGCATTATGCTATAGTTATTGCATAATGCAGTAAAGAAAAATATTATGGTGTTTTCTTTTTCCCCATAGATTTGAGTTTCCTGAATAAGGACGTAGGGTGAATGCCGAGAATCTTAGCAGCCCTGGATTTGTTGTTACCGGTTGCCCTGAGAACCTGTTTAATGTATTTCTCTTCCATGTCCTGCAGGGTAACACATTTCTGCTCATACTCATCAGTTTTTACCGGGAGTTCCTGGTAGGGTATGTGCTGAGACCGTATTTCATGCGGGATGTACTCTGCCAGGATTTCATCTGCTTCATGTAATGCCATGATTCTCTCGATGGCATTCTTCAGTTCTCGGACATTACCTGGCCAGTCATATTCCAGGAATACATCGGCAGCTTCTTTGCTGATGCCGGTATACGTTCTGTGTAATTCTTGATTGAGCTCCTGGATAAAGGCCAATGCCAGCGGAATGATGTCTTCAGGACGGTCGCGCAGCGCCGGGATGGGAATGGGTACGACATTGAGCCGGTAGAAGAGATCTTCCCTGAACAGACCTTCCTGGATTGCCTTTTTCAGATTTTTATTCGATGCGGCGATGATGCGAACATTGATCTTTATGAAAGACGTACTGCCGAGACGGACAAACGACTGTTCTTCCAGTACTTTCAGTACTTTTGCCTGAAGTGGTAAAGGCATATCTGCGATCTCATCCAGAAATATAGTGCCTCGGTCTGCTTTTTCGATGAGTCCGATCTTCCTGCGGCGTGCGTCGGTGAACGCTCCTGGTTCAAAGCCGAACAGTTCACTCTCCAGTAGATTTTCCGGTATTGCTGCACAGTTAATTTCGAGGAACTGTTCATCGACTCTGGGACTGTTGTAGTGAATCGCCCGGGCAAGGATTCCCTTGCCGACACCGCTTTCGCCGGTAATGAGCACCGTTGTTTTATCGAGCGCCGCGACCTTTTGTGCCGTACGGATGATCTCTTTCATTGTAGGATTTTCTGCAGTGATCTTGCCGAAAAAGTATTTACCTTTTTCCGTTGCGACTGTTTCATATACTCTGATCTTCAAGGATTGTAATTCGAGGGCGCGGGCGACCGTTGCCTTGAGATCATTGATCTTGAAGGGTTTCAGTAAATAATCATATGCACCGAGTTTCATAGCTTCAACCGCTTTTTCCAGTATCTCATATGCGGTGATCATGATTACGACGGTCTGAGCACCGGTTTCCTTGATGTTCTTCAGCACGGTGATGCCGTCGATACCGGGCAGCATAACATCCAGGAGTACGAGGTTGGGATGATGTTTCTTGAATGCTTCAAGGCCGGTTTCCCCGCTGTCGGCAAGGAGTATTTCATACCCCTCTTTCTCGAGTGCCCGTTTGAGATTATTGAGGGTCAATACCTCATCATCGATTATCAATATTGATTCAGCCATTATGCTATCACCTCTGTATGTGCTTCCGTAGCCTGCCGTATCGGCAGTATGATGGTCACGGTTGTGCCTTTACTGACCGTACTCGCAATGCGGATATCTCCTTTATGACTCTTGATGTAGCTGTAACTGATGCTTAATCCAAGACCGGTACCGTGACCTTTTTTAGACGTGTAAAAGGGATCAAAAACCTTCTTGATCATTTCATTGGGTATGCCGGTACCGGTATCATTGATAGTAATCTGCACCAGGTCTTCGAATTTGACCTTACCGGTTGCGATGATGAGATCTCCGCCGTCCGGCATGGCCTGGGCGGCGTTAATCAGGATATTTATGAACACCTGGCGTATCTGGTTGACATCGGCGGTGATCTGCGGCACGCTTTCAGAAAGGTTCTTTACTATCCTTATCTTCCTGAAGAGCGGCTGATGATGGAGAAAAGAAACAGTTTCACTCAGGAGTTTATTCAGGCTTACCTTGGTGAATTTCGGCGGACTCGGTCGGGCGAAATTCAGTAGCCCCCTGACCGTTTCTGATATGCGATATGCGCTGTCGAGCACATGTTTCGCCTGTGTTTTGCGTTCGACATCTTTCTCATCTTCTATGAGGAGTTCGATGTAGGAGGTTATGCCGAGCAGGGGATTGTTGATCTCATGAGCCGCTCCCAGCGCAATCTGGCTCAGTGCCGAGAGTTTTTCATAATCTGCCATTTGAGCGTGGAGTTGCTCTTGTTCGGTTATATCGTTGAGGAGGAGCGTTGCACCCTGTATCTCGTCGCTCTCGATGATGGGGAAACCGGCAATGCCAAGGGTCATGGATTTACCGTCTATTTCAACCTGGATTTTGCGTATTCGAAAAGCCTTTTTCTTTGTGAAAATATTTTCGATATTTTTTCTGATTTCTTCTGTTTTCAAAACTGGGAAAGCCGTATAAAGATCTGACAGCATACCGATCTCTTTGTGTATGGTGAAATGGTTCACGTATGCGTTGCAATATGTGATGCGAGAGGATTTATCGACTGCGATGAGTCCGCTCGAGATACTATCGATGATATTCTTTATATATTCTTCTGATACGCGGAGCTGTTTGCTCAGTGATTCACAGTCACTGAGTCGTTTTCGTAATTCGACATTGATGGTATTGATGGTATTCTTTTTATCGCTGACATCATCGAGCGCAGATTTCAGGTGCCTGGTCAATCGTTTGAGCAGGTTAGTTATCTGCTTGGAGAAAACAAGCGTAGAAAACAAGAGAAAACCGCCTGCTATCAGGAATATGTAGTACATGACGTTTTTCAACCGTGTTGCCGGAGCAAGGGCTTCCTCAACATCCATTTCTGAAACGAGATACCAGTTCAACCCCTCGAATTCCCGGTATGCACACAGTACCTTCTCGCCCCGGTAGTCGCGGTGGGTTATGACGCCGCCAGACCCGGTATGGGGATTCGGATCCTGTTTGAAATGACCGTATTCCTGAAGAACCGTGCCGCCCAGTTTGGAAGTCGACAGAAAGATCCCGTTACTGTCCACCAGGAAAATTTCGCTCGTTTCGCCAATCCGCAGGTCAACCATGAGATTGTAGAACGTTTCAAGATCGATCGACGCCAGGATCACACCTATGGTCTGGTGATGCTTGTTCATGAGCGGGCAGGCAATGATCATCGCAATCGTGTCGAGCATTTCTGAGTAAAAAATACCGGTATTATAACACTGTCCGCGCAGGGGCTGCGTGAAATATTTTTCGCCCTTGATGTTGTCAGATAAACTGTTCGTCGTGTATACGATGTTGCCCCTGAGATCGGCGATCGCTATAAATTCAAACCATGGTTTTTCAACGAGAAAACTACGAAAAAAAGGATCCCGGGTTAGAATGTCGTCGAGCGATGTTATGTCGACCGTGGCGATCGATAAAAGATCGGATTTTCTTTCATCGAGAAAGGAAACAACCGTTTTAACGGTTATATCGACAGAATAATCGAGCCCGCGTTTTACCTGATTCTCGAAATGGACGCTGATCTCGAAATTGACCACGTAAAACAGGATAGTGAACGGTACGAGAAAGAGTACAATGGTGACAATGATGTTGCGCAGCCACAATCCCCGGTAATAATCACGCTGCATGAGATGCCCGCAGTGAGCGCACTTTTCTGCGTCCTTTTTATTATCGTATCCACATTTTTCGCAGATTGCGATTTCTGTCAGTTTATCAGTCATGCGTTTCGATGTATCAGGAGTGTCTCCATGAGGAGAGGATTAAGGTCTAACCATATCTGAAATAAACGATTATGTTCCAGCCTGCCGGACGAACTCGAACAGGGTCCGCACACCGAATCCGGTACCGCCTTTGGGTGTATAAAAATGTGCATTTTCGGCTATTTCCTTTCCGGCGATATCGATGTGAACCCACCGTGCCTTATCCACGAATGATTGTAAGAACAGCCCGGCAGTGATTGCCGATGCCTTTCTGCCGCCTGAGTTCTTGAGATCTGCGATATCGCTTTTGATCTGTTTTTTATATTCTTCGAATAATGGCAATTGCCAGAACCGCTCGCCCGTGCGTTCGGATACGGCGATGAGCTCGTCGATCAGTTTTTGATCCTTACCCATGACCGCCGCCGCAACATCGCCAAGAGCAACGACACAGCCACCCGTAAGCGTAGCGATATCGATGACGGTCTGTGCCTTCATCTTTTCGGCATAGCACAGGGAATCGGCAAGCGTCATCCTGCCTTCAGCATCGGTCGATATGATCTCGATCGTCTTGCCGTTCATTGCCGTGACCACATCACCGGGACGTGATGCAGAGCCCGAGGGCATATTCTCGACCGCAGGAATAATGGTTAAAAGATTCACCCTTGCCCGTGCGCGTGCCAGGGCGAGGGTCACAGCAAAAACCACACCGCCGCCTGACATATCACCCTTCATGAGTCCCATGTGCTGTGCCGGCTTCAGGGATATGCCGCCCGAGTCAAATGTTACGGTTTTCCCGATCAAGCAAACAAGTGGTTTTCCGGGATTGGTACAGCGCAGCGTGATGAAACATGGGTCATTGATACTGCCCTGGGATACGCTGAGCAACGCACCCATTCCCATTTTCTTCATCGCCGTTTTATCGAGTACTTTATATCGGATACGCTTTACCAGTCCTTCTTTTTTTATACGTGCTTTTATTTTCTGTGCGAAGGCTCTGGGCGTGAGTATATTGGACGGTGTATTCGTAAGGTCGCGGGAAACGCACTGGGATTCGGCGACGATAATACCGGTCTTGGCGCCCTTCTGTATCACGGGGATTTTCTTTTTATCTATCTCAATGATCGCGCATTCTGTTACGGCTGTTTTTTCTAAATTTCTAAATTCGGTGAATCGATATTGAGCAAGTATCGTACCTTCGGCAACCGCCTGGGCAGCTGAATCCGGAGCAATACCGCCGATGCCTGCACCATGTACGATAGTCCCGACTTTGTGTGCATTTACCTTTTCAGCATGTTGGATGGCAGCGGCTGCAGCCTTCCTGATGGCATTGATGTCAAACTGTTCCTTTTTGCCGAGCCCAACGATCAGTACCCGCTCAGCGCGTAATTTTCCGAATGTGTGCACCATGACCGTTTCCCCGAGTTTTCCGCTCAGTTCGCCTTTTTTGATGAGACGGGAGATACTGCCGTTCAATGCCTTGTCTATAACACCGGTTGCACCGCCGGGGGTCTTGACGCCTTGGAATAAATTTACTATCAAAACATCGCCTGTATAATCTTTAGCCGATTTATGTCGTACCGTTATCTTCATAGAAACAGTATACCCTTAATTCCCCAAAAGTCAAACACGTATTACTGGTAGTCTTCATGGCATAGGGGAAAGAGCCAGGGGCAAAGGGGATGGTAAACGCACCGTGTTGAATTTAAAAAGCCTAGATATTATCGATTATAAACGTTTTATATATCTTTTGCTCCCATACTCCGTTACTCCGAAACCCCGATACTTAAAACGCGCCGGCGGGTCTTGTTGACTTTCCTGGGGGGATATATATAATTTCATCTATGAATACTATACAAGTGTCGCGCCGTGCAGAGGATATGCCGTACTCTGCGATCCGAAAACTCGCAGGATATGCAGACAAAGCAAAAAAGCGCGGGGTTCATGTGTTCCATCTGAACATCGGACAGCCTGATATCGAGACGCCGGTTGAGATATTTCAGTCAATCGCCGAACACAGGGAAAAGGTATTGAGCTATGGCCCCTCGGGCGGATTGCTCGATCTCCGGGTTGCGGTCGTGGAATATCACCGTAATCTGGGGTTTGACATTGACATCGACAATGTGTGGATTACGACCGGCGGCAGCGAGGCGATCATCTTTGCCATGATGACTGCATGCGATCCCGGTGATGAAATCATCGTTTTCGAACCGTTCTACACCAATTACAACGGGTTCTCCATCATGTCCCAGGTCAAACTCGTGCCGATAACGACACACGTCGAGGACGGTTTTCACCTGCCGCACAAGGACGTGATCGAGGCAAAGATCACCAAAAAGACCAGGGCAATACTCATCAATACGCCGAATAACCCGACCGGGACCGTCCTGACCGAAGAGGAAATGTTCATCGTCAATAATCTCTGCAAGAAACACGGATTGTTCCTGCTTTCGGATGAGGTTTACCGGGAATTCGTATACGACGGCAAGCGGCAGGTTAGTGCACTCTCGCTGCCCGATATCAGTGATCAGGTGATCGTGATGGACTCCATTTCCAAACGGTTTTCGGCGTGCGGAGCACGGGTCGGCAGTATCATCAGCCGTAACAAGATGATTATGGACCGCATTCTGAAATTCGCTCAGGCGCGTTTGTGCCCGCCGACCCTGGAACAGGTCGGAGCGATCGCTGCATACAAGAACATTCATAAATATATCGACCCGATGATTGCGGAGTATGAAAAGCGTCGGAGCATACTTTATGAGGGGCTGAATGAGATTCCCGGAGTATATGGGACAAAACCTGAGGGGGCATTCTACACCGTGGTGAGATTACCGGTGGCTGATACCGATGATTTCTGCCGGTGGTTACTCACTGATTTTCATGACAATAACAAGACCGTTATGCTCGCACCAGCCAACGGATTTTACTCATCCGCGGATAAGGGGAAGAACGAGGTCAGGGTTGCGTATGTCTTGAAAGAGGATGATCTGCGGCAGGCGATCGGTGTTCTGCAGAAAGCGCTCGAGGCATATCAGAAGTAAATCGATATAGTGCTGAATGAACATAACGGTCCAATTACAAAAAATCGGTATTATATTAATCAGGATTATGCCGCTGAAACTCGCCGACAAGCTTGCTGCCGGTATCGGTCTTATGTTCTGTTATGTTGTCAAATACAAACGCGAGTATATACGGAACAATCTCGAGCATATTTTTTCAGGCGAAGAAATAGAGCCGGAGCAGATAAACCATTATATAAAAAGGACGTTCATTAATTTTGCCCGTATGATGACGGATTTTTTCCGTTTGAGTTATATGGAGAAAAAGGATTTTGATGTGGAACGTGATGGTATCGAAAATGCAAACCGTGCGCTCGAAGAAAAACGGGGCTGCATACTGCTCACCATGCATCTGGGTAACTGGGACTATGCTGGAGCATTCCTTGCGGCGGACGGGGTTCCCATCATTGCTCTGGTCGAGGAGACCGACCCTGAGATGTTCGACCTGTATACCAGGAACCGTGAGCGGACAGGTATGAAAACGTTTTCCATTCAGAAATCCGCGTATGCATTCTTGCAAACGATACGCAAGAATCATTTGCTGGCGGTCCTTGCTGACCGTGATATCATGAAGAACGGTATCGAGGTTGATTTCTTCAATGGAAGGCGTGCCATACCGAGAGGTCTTGCAGACATTATAATACGAAAGAAGATACCTGTGGTTTTTGCGTATATGGTTTTCAATCCGCCCGGCAAGAACCATCGTTATCTGGGTAAGATCGAACCTCACATCGTGTTCGAAGGCACGCCCGAAGAATTCAATCGATTAATGGTCAGCAAATTCGAGGAAGGCATCAAGAAATACCCTGATCAGTGGCTGGTATTCCACCCGGAATGGCTCGAATAGTGACAGCTGATAGATTAATTCTGGCGGGTCTGGTAAGGGATTGCAGAGAAGAAGGTATATGATATGAAAAACGAAATACCACGAGTCGTCGTAAGGTTCACCGGTAATTTTATACCACGCTATTCAAGCGATAAAGCCGCCGGGTGTGATATCCATGCTGATGTCCAGGATGAGATCATGATCGAACCACAGCAGTACCTCGCCGTACCAACGGGGATCAGACTTGAGATTCCGGATGGGTACGAGGTGCAGGTTCGTCCTCGCAGCGGGTTGGCATTGAACCACGGCATCGGTATACTCAATGCACCAGGAACCATCGATGCTGACTATCGTGGTGAAGTGAAGGTGATTCTGTTCAATTTTGGAGATAAGCCTTTTGTCATAAAACGGGGAGACCGAATTGCACAATTGGTTTTTGCACGTGTCGCTCAGGCTGATTTCGTAAAAACCGAGCGACTGAATGAAACAGAGCGAGGGAGTGGCGGTTTCGGCCACACGGGACGATGAAGGTTCTGCTTGTTTCCGACGTTTTCTATCCACACACGGGTGGCGTGCCAGAGCATATGCTGTACCTGTGGAAGCACCTGAAACTGCTGGGGCACAATGTAAAGATACTTGCACCATCGTATGGCAAGAATTATCCGTATGTCGATGAGGATATTATACGGCTTGGTCGTGCGATCAAGATACCGAAAAATAAATCGGTCGCCGTGTTGACCTTTGGACTAATGATACCGTGGAAATTGAGACGTTTTCTCGCAAACGAGAATTTCGATATCGTACACATACACGGTCCGGTAGCGCCGGTATTACCCTATTTCGTGCTGAAGTACTCACACGCGAAAAATTTCGTGACATTCCATTCGGCGCACGAAGACAGTCTCGGGTATGTGATGTGGGAACCAGTACTTGAACAATATTTCCGGAAGATCGACGGTATGATCGCGGTATCCGAGGTAGCGCGCGATTCCGTATCAAAATACTTTCACGGCGATTATCGCATCATACCGAACGGTATCGATACATCCCGGTTCCGTCCGGGTCTGGAACCGATACCCGAACTATCGCAGTACTCGCCGAAAATATTGTTTGTGGGACGGTTCGAACCGCGTAAGGGTTTGAAATACCTGCTCCAAGCGTTTCCGCTCATCATCGAGGCATTCCCGAGCGTGAAGTTGATCGTGGTTGGCAGGGGTATTCTGGAACGGTACTACCGCAGGTACGTCGAGGAACATATCAAGGAACATGTGATATTCACCGGTCATGCCAGTCCAGAGGATCTTCCGCGTTATTATGCATCATGTGACATCTACTGTTCACCGGCTACGGGTCAGGAGAGTTTTGGCATCGTATTGCTCGAAGCCATGGCTACCACTATACCGATCGCTGCATCCGATATATCGGGCTATAAACGGGTCATGGAGGATGGCAAGGAAGGGTTGTTCTTCAAGGCGTGCGATATTAGATCCCTGGCAGACAAGATCATTTATATGCTCAAGAACAGAGACATGATGGCGAGAATGGGAAAACAGGGAAGACAAAAAGCGCTAACCTATGATTGGAAACTGGTGACCAAGCAGGTCGTTGCGTACTATAAAGAAGTGTTGGGAAAGGAGAAATAAACCATGTGGGGAACGCTGAAAAACAAGGATTTTTCTATATTTGTATATTCTCAGACGGTCAGTCAATTCGGTGATAAACTCGACTATATCGCACTCATCGGTATCATTGGCTTATATCCGGAGGCGCGTTCTCCGTTTCTTCTTTCTTTATTGGCGATATTCATGGGGGCACCGGTGATTATTTTTGGTCCGATTGCCGGCGTGCTGGTTGACCGCTGGCACAAAAAGAAGGTGATGGTCGTATGCGATGCTCTGCGTATGCTGTGCGCCTTTTTGATCCCGGTCGCTTATCTGACGACGCACAATTTATACCCGGTGTTTTTTGTGGTTTTCTTCATGTTCCTGTTTACCCTGTTCTTCAATGCGGCGCGAAGCGCCATCATCCCGAATCTCGTCACGAAAAAGTACATACTCAAGGCGAATTCCATGATAAATTTCGTGGGCAGGGGAGCAACGTTCCTGGGTATGCTTGCTGGCGGCTTAATCGTCGACTGGCAACTCTGGTATAAGGTCGCAGGTGTTGCGGGCTGGACCGTAGCATTCATTCTCGACGGCATCACCTTTGGTGTTTCAGCTGTGATGCTCTATCTGATGAAGGTAAAACTACCTGAACCCCCGAAACATGAAAAGCATCTGGAGGCGCGTGGTTTCCTGATACTGATGCGAAGCGGATTGACCAGAGTATGGCGGGAATTGAAGCACGCGGTCAAGGACATATTCAGGGAAAAGAATCTTGGTTTTGCTATGGCGACCATTCTGCTTATGATCATTGTGGGCAGTATCGTGTACGTACTCGTCATTCCCACTGTCCAGAAAGAACTGAATTGGGGTACTCAGGGTGTAGGGCTGTTGGCAGCGGTCGGCGCCATTGGCTTGCTCGCCGGTGCGTATCTCGTCGGGTTATTCGGTCATCACATAGAATTAAAAAAACTGCTCATCATATGTTTTATAATATTGAGTGGAGCATTGGTCGTTTTCCCGTTCGTGCAAAATCGATTTCTATTCGGTGTGGTTATTTTCCTCGGCGGTCTCGCGATATCACCGGTCTTCATAGGTCAGGATAGTCTCATTCATCATTATGCCGACGAGTTCGTAAGGGGGCGCATGTTCTCTATTCGAGACTGGATATTCAATGGTTTGTTCGTCCTTGGAGCATTATTGATAGGGTCTCTTGCGACGTTCGCCAAGAAGGATACCCTCTTTGTGATATTCGGCATACTGGTTGCGGTACTCGCGATCCTTGGTTGGTTCATTTTCGCCCGTGGTAAAGGCACTGCAGTTTCACAGGATAACGCCTGAGTTCCAGTGGTGTGGAACCTGGAACCGACCTGATCAGTTCAGAGTATTCCTGGATATGCTCTCCACCAGTAATGTATCAGTGGGGTTGCCCGGGGATGGAAGTGATATTGTTATCACTTTTGATGATGGAGAAAAGAGCATTTATGATTATGCATTTCCTGTGCT
>CP070834.1:1989639-1998199 GCA_020341755.1 Caldifarciminota bacterium
TATGGTTGTCTTGCCCTTTGCCACCAGCCCGGCAAGAACCAGTGATGCAGAAGCCCTGAGATCCGATGCCATCACGGTCGTTCCGGATAATCGTTCGACACCGTGTATAACGGCGGTATCGCCTTCGATCGTTATATCAGCACCCATTCTCATCATTTCAAGAGCCTGCATGAAGCGATTCTCGAAGATCGTCTCTTTGATAGTGCTCGTTCCAGCAACGATCGAAAGAAGCGCCATGAACTGAGCCTGCATATCGGTTGGAAATCCAGGATATGCTGCGACGAAGATATTTGTCGGTTTGAAACTCTGCTTACCATCGACGGTTATTTCATGTTCTCCTCGGTGTATACTCACGCCTATCTCACTCAGCGCATCGAGAACGCTCGAAAGATGATTGGGCGCACAGTGAGTCAGCGCAATCTTGCTTCTGGTAATGGCTGCAGCAACCGCAAACGTACCGGCTTCAATCCGGTCGGGGATGATCTGATAATGAACACCATTCGTGCAAGTCTCGCCCTTAATGGTAATCGTATGGGTGCCGTGTCCGGATACATCGAACCCGAGTGCGTTCAAAAAATCAGCAACATCGAGGACTTCCGGCTCACATGCGGCAGGTGTGATAGTCGTTTTACCATCAGCCAGGACCGCAGCAAGCATGGTGTTGATCGTCGCTCCTATTGATGTTCCCTTGGGCCCCTGCAGGTTCACATCCTGACCCACGAGCCGCCCGACTCGACCGTTTATGAATCCACCGTCTATCTGTATGTCCGCACCGAGCGCTTTCAATCCCTTAATATGCAGGTCGACCGGTCGCGGACCGATCGCACACCCGCCGGGCAAGGAAACATGGGCTTTGTTTTCGCGACCAAGGAGTGCACCGAGAACATAGTAAGAAGCCCTCATTTTCCTGACGATGTCGTACGGAGCTTCGATGCTTGTAATGACCGGGGTGTGTATCTTAAGCACATTCCGGTCAAATTCCACAGATGCACCAAGATGTGTACAGAGTTCGATCATCGTCCTTACGTCACTGACATCGGGGACATTTTCCAGAACGACTTTTTTGTCGGTAAGGAGTGACGCGGCGATTATGGGTAATGCTGAATTTTTTGCTCCTGAAATACGTACACTTCCCGAGAGCTTCTTACCTCCCTCAATGATGAAACGCTGCATTGACACAAGTAAATTATATAAAATTATGTTTTCTTGTCAATATCAGCGCCTTTTCATGACTTCTAATAATGGTTTTAAGCAATATGTTGAATTTTCGAGAATTACACTCTGCCGAATTTCGAAGCAAGCTCATCCAGCGTGAGCCTGATAATGATCGGTCTGCCGTGAGGACACGTATAGGGGTTTTCGCACGCAAACAACCGATCGACGAGACTCTGCATCTCAACCACCGACAACTTCTGACCCGCCTTAATCGCGCTGCGGCACGCAACCACCTTGGCGACCTCGCTTTTTTGCTGGATGAGATTTCCCAGGCTGTCCAGTTCACTGAACAAGCCTTCCAGATCCTCCCGGCTGATATGGGCGTCCGACGGCACGCTGTCAATGACGACGGTTCGTGAACTGAATTCCTTGAAATCGATACCGAATTCCTTCAGACAACGCCTGGTTTTCTTGAACACACGGTGTTCTTCCGGCGTGAGTTCCAGTGTAATAGGAAACAGCAACCGCTGCGAACTCGACCGCCCCTTCATGATCGATTCAAAGATAATCCTTTCATGAGCAACATGCTGGTCGACAATTATTAAACCGGATTTCATCTGCGCGAGGATGTACATGTCATGGGCCTGCCAGAACTCCTGCCCGTCACGGATAACAGCTGCTTCTTTCTGAGTTGAGGGCTCGTAGGATACAAATCCATCCTGTACAAAACGCTGTGTATCCCGCGAAGCAGAGGTGCCGGGACGGTAATCGCCGGTATCCTGAACTTTCAAATCCTTGCTGCCAAAGACATGTTTCCTGATCATCTGCCTGAGTACGTCGACGACATAACGCTCATCCTGTAATTTCACTTCGTTTTTCGTAGGATGAATATTAACGTCCAGACTGCCGGGATCTACCATTATGTGCAGCAGGAATGCGGGTGGGTTTTTCGGGTTTTCGTATGTATCAAGGATAGTACGGTACAAACGAGGATATTTCACAGGCCTCGCATTGATGTAGAGATAGTTCACATGATGGGTATCCTGGAAATCCGGACGTGAAAAAAATCCGACAAGCCTCACTGTGGATACCTCTTTGTCGAAATCGATCAGGGATTCTATTAGCTGTCTCGGGTATTGGGTTTTAAGTCGTTCTGCAGTACTTTTAATGCCCACCATATCGAGTATCCGACGATCCCCCTCCCGTATATGGAACGCGACCGATGGTTGTATCAGGGCATACGCCTTGATCAGAGCAAGGATGAGCCTCCGTTCCCACTGTGCAGATTTCATGAATTTTTGCCGGGCAGGAAGATTATAGAAAAGATCGGTTATGCGCACGCGCGTGCCCTGGGAACGGTGACATTCATGTACTCCGGTGACCTCACCCCCCATGATTTCAAGCTTCGAGCCCTGCGTTCCGTCCGACGATTCTAGTTCTAGATGTGAAACGTGCGCTATGCTTGCCAGTGCTTCCCCGCGAAATCCATACGTCGTGATGTGACCGATATCCTCTATGGTAGCGATTTTGCTGGTCGCATACCGTTCGACCGCTCGAAGTATTTCGTCCGGAGCGATGCCAGCGCCGTTATCATTAACTGCGATCAGTTGCTTTCCGCCCGCCCGTATATCTATTTCGATGCGGCTCGCGCCTGCGTCCAGGGAATTCTCGACCAGTTCCTTCACCACGGACAGTGGTCTTGCTATCACCTCGCCAGCCGCGATCTTTGCTCTGACATCAGTATCAAGGGTCTTTATGCGTGCCATTTCACTCCTTGCTGACGGTCTCGACATCACGGGAGATTGCCCGTCTGAGCGCCTCGTCGGTGTCGAACCGTTCAACAGACCGTATACGCTCGATCAATTCCACTGTTGCATGTCTACGGTATACATCTCCGGAAAAATCCAGGATGTGAACTTCGAGTAATTCATGACGGCAGAACATAGCACCCCAATATGTTCTGCCAAGAAGATGCACACGCACCTTATACACGCCATCCAGAGGCATGAGTTTTTCTGTGCTTACCTTCAGATTTATTGTCGGAAAGCCAAGTTCGCTTCCTTTTCCTTTCCCTCGTATTACCAAGCCGGTGATGGCGTATGGTCGCCCGAGCAGCTTGTGTGCTGCATGTACATGTCCGAGCAGCAGTAATTCGCGGATCCGGGTGCTGGAGATAGTCCCATCATCAGATACACGCGGCAGTACTTCTACCGAGAACATGTCACGTGCGTATTCCTTCAGCATATGCGCCGAACCGCGTCGCTGCTTACCAAAATGGAAATTCTCGCCGACGACGACGAGGGAAGGTGCGACACGCTGGGCAATAAGCGAGGTGAAATCACCTGGCAGGATATCGGCGAACCTGCGGGTGAACTTGAAATAATACATGAAATCAATATCGAGTTCCTCAAACAGCCGTTCTTTTTCTCTTTTTAGAGTCAGGGTCAATACCGGTGCCGAGTGTATGACAAAAAAAGGTAAAGGAGTGAACGTTATGATCCCGGTCCGCTTCTTGGAACCGGCACGTTTCTTGAGCTTTCGGACGATCTCCTGATGACCACGATGTACACCATCGAAACTCCCTATACCACATACGGCGTTTTTCGTGAATGTGAGATGGGACGATGTAAATACCTGCATCCGGATCACCCCGTTGTCTTGTTCATGAGAGAACCCAGGGAATGAGCATTGTCCACACTGTAACTTCCGATGCGCGTTCTCCGAAGAGAAAGCAGTACCGCTCCGTACCCAGCACGCTGCCCAAAATCATGCGCGAGTGACCGTATGTATGTACCTTTACCAACGATCGTTCGGAAACCGAGAACCCGTCTGGTGAATGTGGTAAGAGTGAACTCATGTATGCATACGCTTCTCTTCGGCGGGTCTACGGTCTTGCCCGCCCGACTGAGTTCGTACATTTTTCTGCCGCCGAGCTTCAGCGCCGAAAAGCGTGGCGGAACTTGTTCGATATTTCCAATAAAGTCCTGTGCGATACTCTGTAAATGTTCGACGGCGCATTCACCCAATTGCTCATTATGGTCAAGTATACGACCGGTAATATCGTATGTATCGGTCACGTACCCCATTAGCATCTGCCCATGATATTCTTTTTCATATGTCTGGAACTCGTTGAAGCGCCTGGTCGCAGAACCGATTAGCATGACGAGCAAACCACTCGCAAACGGGTCGAGTGTGCCAGCATGGCCGACCTTTTCATATTTGTTTTTCAACAAACGGACGATCTGGAATGAACTGAATCCCACAGGTTTATCCACGAGCACAATATCACTCTGCTGTGTACACATAACGTTCACTCCTTGATGACCAGACCAGGCAGGGGTTGCATTCCCGATAGGTCATAATAGGATTAGTAAGTATCAGACCTTTTTGAGTTCTCGTTGAATTGCACGAAGTATCTCGGTCCGGGCAGTCTTGATATCATACGACAAACGCACACCAGCAGCAAGACGGTGACCGCCACCGCCGTACTTGCGAGCGAGTTGATCGACATCAATCGAACCATCTGACCGTAGACTGATACGCACTCCCTGTTTTTCTTCCCTGATGAACAATGCGACTTTGACATTCTTGATCGCGTTCAGGAAACTCACGAAATTTTCCGAATCGACCATCCGGGCTTTACTCTTCCTGAGCATATCCTGGGTGAGCTGCATGACCGCTACTCCTTTTTCTATCTCGATGGTACTCAAAACACGGCTCAACAGAAGGGTTCCGCTCAGTGTCTTGGCATTCATCTTTCGAACTAGTTCACTCGGTTCTATCCCCCTGGCGATAAGTTCACTCGCGATCTCCAATGATTCCCGCGTCGTGTTCTGGTAGACGAAGCCACCTGTTTCACTGTATATGCCACAGTAGAAAACCGATGCTAGATCCTCGTTGATCGGTATTCTTAATTTCTTGAAAATATAATAGATAATTTCACACGCCGAAGAGGCATCCTCGTTGATGATCCTCAGCGCGCCGAATGAATTGTTACTCTTGTGATGATCGATATTGATGACCATTTTCTCATCCAGGCGGGCTGCTCGAACATGAGCCGCATCCGGAAAAATCCTCGAGATACCGGCACTGTCGACCGCCAGAAGGACGTCAAAGGCAGGCACTTTCCTGCTGAACTTCCATCCCTCCAGCAGGAAGCGATATCGGGATGGAATAGGCGAGTGGCAGAAGAGTACAGGTTTTCGTTTCTTGTAATGCCGGACAAGATAACCGCAGCTGAGTGCAGCGGCGATACCATCGGCATCTGGATCGATATGTGTAGCGATGAGAATCCGTTTATTGCTGCGGATTATCTTTACTAATTTTTCTGAATAGTGCATCTATTTTCGTCCTTTCTTCATAACTGTTATCGATCATGAATTCGATCTCCGGGACCGCCCTCAGACGTACCCGGCTCGCCAGAAGGCTCCGGATATAGCCTGTGGCGCGCTGCAAAATCTCCAGATCCTTCGCTTTATTGCCCAGGCTTGAAAAAAACACACGCGCCTGTTTTAAATCAGGACTTACGTCAACACTGGTGACGGTAAGAAAATCAACTCTTGGATCCTTTAACTCATGCTCAAGGATGAGTGAAATTTCACGTGCCAATACCGATGCGACTCTATCTTTTCTCATTACTGGATATCACATTTAAAATTCAACAGGGATACGGCATGTGCACGATCGAGAAAATCACGAACCTTCATGATCGTCGAGTCGACAATTCCTTTACTGTTACTGCACGTGATCACGGCAAGCTGTACCCGCTGCCATAATGAAAGGTCACCATACTCGCATATTGCTATGTTGTATTGATTCCGCAACCGTTCCTTGATACTTTTTATTATCCTTCGTTTTTCTTTCAGAGAATGGCAATTTTCGATATAGAGATCGAGCTCGCACCGACCGACAAAGAGTTTATTTGCCATTTGTTTGCGGCGTTTCTTCTATTTTATAGAACTGTATGGTGTCGTCTTTCTGGATGTCTTCTGTATTCTCCAAACCGACACCACACTCATAGCCGGCAAGAACCTCTCTTACATCTTCCTTGAACCTTTTAAGGGAGATAACTTTCGTTTTCAGTATCTCTTTTCCATCACGGAAAACGAGAGCGACCGCATTTCTGATGACCTTACCATCACGCAGGTAACAGCCAACGACAGGACCCATTTTTGGTACCGTAAAAAGGGCTCTAACCTCGGCTTCACCGATCAGTATTTCCTGCAGTTTCGGTTCAAGCATGCCGAGCATTGCTGAGCGAATATCATCCAGAGCCTCGTATATCAGACGGTAGGTTCTAATCTCAACACCTTCCCGCTCTGCAGATTCAAGGGCGTTTGCGTCCGGTCCGACATGGAAGCCGACGCAGATGGCACCGGTGACTTCAGCAAGAAGAACATCAGACACATTGATCTTGCCTACTCCCTTATGTACAACCGTAATACTGACCTCTTCTGAGCTCAATTCATTCAATTTCTCATCGAGTGCCTCAGCGGATCCGGCAGAGTCCGCCTTGAGAATGACCTTCAGTTCCTTGGTCTCGCCTCTTTTGATCTTATCCTGCAATTCCAGGAGCGTTACCTTGGACTTCGCACGCAGTTTGATGTTCCGCTCCATGAGACGCCGCTGGTTGGCCAGTTCGCGTGCGCGCCGTTCACTGTCAAGCGCGAGGAATATCTCTCCTGCCTGCGGCAGTCCGCTGAAACCCAACACCAGGACGGGAGTAGAAGGACCAGCCTCAGCGATCCTGTTCATTTTTTCATCGAGCAATTCCCTGACCCGTCCAAAATGTGACCCGCACACGAAGGGATTCCCCTTTTTCAAGGTCCCTTCCTGTACAAGTACCGTCGATACATTCCCTTTTCCACGGTCGAGCCGTGCTTCGATGATAATACCCTTAGCAGTCTTATTCACTGGTGCTTCAAGCTTCATTTCTTCGGCTTTTACCAGTATCGCATCGAGCAAATCCGGTATCCCGGAACCTTTGAGTGCCGATGTTTCAACCGAGATGGATTTACCGCCAAACTCTTCGATGACCACGTTCGCCTTAGCGAGTTGAGTTTTTACGCGGGTAACATTGGCATTGGGAAGGTCAGTCTTGTTGATACAGACGATGATTGGAACATTTGCCGCACGGGCATGGTCGATGGCTTCAACGGTCTGGGGCATCACCCCGTCATCTGCTGCTACCACGAGTATCACGACATCCGTGACCTGAGCACCCCGTGCTCTCATTGCGGTGAATGCTTCATGGCCCGGTGTATCCAGGAACGTGATCTTCTTATCATGGTAAAGAATCTGGTATGCGGCCATACGCTGGGTGATCTTCCCATATTCCTCTTCAACAGTCCGAAGCTTGGTAATGGCATCGAGTAACGTTGTCTTACCGTGGTCGAC
This sequence comes from Caldifarciminota bacterium, assembly GCA_020341755.1. Lineage (GTDB taxonomy): Bacteria > Hydrothermota > Tepidihabitantia > SM23-42 > SM23-42. The sequence continues at coordinate 1,997,191 of CP070834.1, forward strand.
ATGCCCCATGACGGTCACTACCGGCGGACGCTCGACACTCTCCGCCTCCTCCCCTTCGTGCGCGATCTGTTCTTCCACGGACATTACCTTGACACCGTAGCCGAACTCATCGCAGAGCACGGTTATGCTATCAAGATCAAGACGCTGGTTCATACTGACCATGAGTCCCATATCGAGACATTTTTTAATAACTTCGCTCGTTGCCAGTTTCAATGCTTGCGAGAGTTCAGCAACGGTCATGAAATCGACAACTTCGATGGTCTTTTCCGTCGGCTGGATCTGCTTGACTTTTGGGGTGACAACTCTCTTGTAATGCTTTTTTATATCCTTCTTCCCGATCTTGGCAAGGGTCGACTTCACAGTCTGCCGTATCTCCTGCTGGTCGATCTTCTTCTTTTTCTCCTTGACCTTCGGCTTCGTGTATCTCCGCGTGAATTCTTTCCTCACACGCTTTTTCTCCTCGGAAATGCGTGCCTTGACCTTTTTGATCTCCTCGTTCGTCAAGGTCGACATATGACCTTTTGCCTTAATGCCGATCTCGGTCAGAAGTTTGATCAAAGCAGCACTTGAGAGCCCGAGCGTCTTTGCTACTTTATGAACTTTCTTACTCTCCATCTTTGGCCTTTTCTTCTGGTGCCAAAACCGCAAGCAGCTGTTCGACACCTTCATCATCTAGTTTCAGCAGGAACTTCAACTCTTCCACTGGAGCTTTTAGCACGGTGAGTACGTTCGTATATCCTTTTGCGACAAGCATTTTCTTCAAAGCAGGCTTGATCCCTTTCACATCTTTTATTTCTATCTTGGCAAGTTCTTTTTCCTGCAATTCCTGCTCGTACTCCGACGCCTTCTTTATTTCGATCTCCACCTCGCAGAGTTTCGATGCGAGATCGACATTCACACCGTTCTTACCAATGGCTTTGCTGTAATCGTCATTGGGAACCACTGCCAGTACATGCCCCTCGTCAAGGGTGATCACCTCTTTGATCTTTGCGGGTGAAAGGCTTCGTGA
>CP070834.1:1998299-2016421 GCA_020341755.1 Caldifarciminota bacterium
ATCATGTGTCTGCACGGGCTGTCGGTTGCCGATCTGGACGGCAATGACTATCTCGATGTGATACAGACCTTCTGGTACGATCCTCAATCCTATATCTACTGGGGCAGTGAAACCGGTTATTCCACTACAAACATGCAGATATTGAATCCCGGATACTGTTATGGCGGCAGTACGGTCGCGGACATGAATGAAGATGGGTATCTGGACATCGTGTACCATCGCGGCGGGTATGGAAGTCATCAGCAGGGTATTTACTGGGGCAGTGCTTCGGGTTATTCAGACGGGAATGTCACCTGGTTCGGCATTGCGGTCGAGGCATCGGGTGGTACGGTCGGAGACTTCAATTATGACGGTGACCTTGATATATTCACCAATGTGGTGACGCCGGGATCTGAGAGTTACATTTTCTGGGGTCCTTATCATATATATAATACTCCGTTTCCCGTGGTCGATGATCATCACGGCATGTTCCGTGGGATCGGAAATGTGTATAACAGAGAATATTACGAAGACTATGTATCATCGGTTTTCAATGCTGGAGAAGAAGTCGATTGGGGCATCGTCGAATGGGACGATAGTCTTTCGTTAAATTCAGACATACTCATGTTTGTGCGGAGTGGCAACACACCCAGTCCTGATTCGATGTGGAGCGATTGGGACTCATTGGGCAACGGTGATGGTATTCCAGATTATCTCAATGCACAGTATATCCAATACAGGACGAAACACACATACAGCAATCCAGCTCATCAACCAGTTCTCTACGAAGTCCGGATTCACTACGGTCCCCTCATGCAGATACGGGTGGAACCAGATTGCGCCGACAGCACACTCCCGGCTCAGCCCGTACACTACGCCCTGGATGTCATCAATATAGAGATGGGTCTTGATACTGTCGATCTGACCTACCAGCACAACACGACATGGGGCATCCAGTTGCTGGACTCAGCATACATGAATCCTCTAGTAGATCACAACAATAACGGCATGGTAGATGTCATCATGAACAGCGGCGATACCGCAGATATCGTTGTCGAGGTCACACCACCACTCACTGCTCAGGGCGGCGATGTCGATTCGCTCACACTCGTCGGCACCTCCAGCATCATTCCGACCGAAGACGATACCGCGTATGTCTACACCACGATTCAGAAACTGGTGAGCATTTTCGTTGAACCAGATGGGATCGAGTATACTATACCCGGGTTCCCTGCGCAGTTCGAACTGTGGGCGATCAATGCCGGCACGAATACCGATACCATCGATCTTTCATATGTTCATAACCAACCATGGGGAGTATCTCTGGTCGACAGTACCGGCAGCATGCCGCTGCAGGACCACAACGGCAATGGTCTACCCGATGTTAGTGTCAACAGTTATGACTCGGTGATGATCTATGCACTGGTATATCCACCGGGTTCTGTGCAACAAGGAGCCTCGGACACACTGGTGTTGACCGGTCGTTCTTGTCTGAACAACGCTGTCTCTGATGATGCAGTACTGATCACGGTCATCGAAATGGGTTCCATACTCATATTTCCCGACCAATCGGTCATGGGACAACCTGATTCGTGGGTGAGCATCGATCAAACGTGCCGCAACACGCAGAGCTTCGCAGATACTGTTGACCTTGCGCTAACTGACCAGCATGGATGGACGTATCAATTACTGGATTCTCTGGGCAACGCACTCATTGATAACAACGGCAATGGAATGGTGGACATCCCGGGCATCGCCGCACTTATCGGTGAAGTCGACTTCACCGTGAACGTGTACATTCCTCCCAACACACCCAACGGTACCATCGATACGCTGGAACTCAGGGGTTACTCGCATCAGGATACCACGATTCAAGACAGTTCTATTCTGGTCGTGACCGTCGGAACATATGCGAATCTGCTCATCGGGCCGAACCAAGCCGATTCCGGAGCCTTTGGCGATACTATCGATTATGTGCTCCAGGTACAGAATCTCGGAACTGACATGGATACCATTGACATAGAGCTCTTGAACACAGTATTCAACTATACTTTACTGGATATGACCGGTATGCTTCTCATCGATCACAATAATAACGGGATGGTCGATATCGGCGGGCTCGCGCCATATGAGATAGAGAGTCTCATAGTCCGAGCCATCATCACATCGGCACAGCCGGGATTAACCGATACAGTCATTGTGAGAGCCCACTCAAATGTCAACACATCCGTATTTGACGATGCTGAGCTGCGAACACATGTAACCGGCAGTTTATGGGCATTATCGCTGGAGCCCGATGGGACAGGTTCGGTAGAGGTGGGCCAGACTATCATATTCGATATCAATGCTGTATTATCCGGCAGCAGCGAAGACGTTGTGGATGTGTGGTGCGATACGGTCGCAGGGGAATGGAATATTGTGCTTACTGACACGACCGCAGCCCCCCTCATCGATACTGACATGGATGGGTTGACCGATCTCGGCTATGTCATACCAGCGGTTCCCCGTAGATTCCAGGTTCTGGTACAATCACCGGGAGATTTCGATCTCGCAGGACAACCAGACACACTTACCTCCTGTTCATTCTATGTCCATGGTCGATGCAGCATATCTGAAAGTATAACAGACAGTGCACGAATTACGATCCAACTTATGCCGCCATTCGACGTTCACAATTTCCGCAATCCCTTCAGGACCCAGACCCAGTTCATATTCAGCCTGCCAAAGGATGGTCGCGTCATCCTCGAGGTATACACAAGGAATGGTGAACTGGTGAACCGATTGATCGACAATCATACTTTCACGGCAGGCGTACATTATTTCCCCTGGAATGGCACCAATCACAACGGAGAACGGTTAGCACCGGGAACGTACATCTATTTCATGCACTTCCGAGCCTATGACGGTGAAGAACGCACGGCAAAGAAAAAAGCCGTGATCATTCCCTGAGACACAGGTTATGAATATTCTCTTCCTCGTTGCATCGCTCTTTGCGATATTTTCGAACGATGACGTAGGTACCACCATGTACCCGCTATTGAAGATCGGTGCTGGTCCCAGGGCGGTCGCGCTCGGCGAGGCATATATTGGACTCTCAAACGACCTAACCGCTGTGTACTGGAACCCATCGGGTCTCAACGAAATGAGTGGTCTCCAGTTCTATATATCCCATCATGAATGGTTTCTCGATATACGGGATGAGTATTTCATACTTGGCATGCCGGGACTCAATGGATATTTTGCTCTCGGGTGCGTGTATTCATCAATACCCGGCGTGGAAATATGGGATGAAAACAATGAGCCGCAAGGAACACAGAACTTGTGGAGCGGGATCATCAGTCTATCACACGGAAGGCGCATTGGAAAAAAGCTTGCCCTCGGCGTCGGTCTCAAGACCGTCTATGAAGACCTGTACGAAGAATCCATGCACGATTTTGCCATGGACATCGGAGCCAAGGTATACCTGAGTGATAAGATCATGCTGGGAGGAGCACTCAGGAACATCAGTTACACCTGGGATGTCCCTGCCGACATCAAATGCGGATGCTGCTATCAGGGTATCGATAACATGCGCATACTTCTCGATCTCACACTCCCAACAGATAATGTACCTTCTATGCATGCAGGTGTTGAATATGCGATACACGAATATTTCTCAATACGCACAGGATGGCGCAGCGGCCCCTATGATCTATCGAAACTCGGATGGTACTCAGGATTAACCGCAGGTTTTGGTATTACCTACGGCGTGTTCAAACTTGACTATGCCTTTGTGCCCTACGGAAAACTAGGTGTAACGCATCGGATCGCTGTTACAACTAGCCTGCATAGACTCCATCCTGAAAATTCATTGCTGATCACGGTACGTGACGGAGAGACGCAGCAACCTCTTCTGGCAAGCGTTACGTTATCGGGCGTGAAAACAGGCGTTTTTGAAACCGAACAATCAGGGCAAGTGCAGTTCGAAAATCCTGCCACCGGATGGGTGTTCATCCATACCTTCTCACCCGGGTATCCTGGAAACCAGGATTCAGCCTATGTCCACCCAGAGGGCACAACAGAAAAAACCATTCTGCTGTTTGCCACAAAAGCTGGCATGTTCAGGGGCATTGTATATGATGCTGTAACAAAACTTCCGATCGGGGCGTTTGCAGAATACAGGGGCATGGCGTACGGCACTATTGATAACAACCCTGTAACAGGTAGTTTTGTGCTGCGGGACCTGCCGTCTGGTGCGTATATGTTTACCGTGTCGGGGAAAGACCCGGCGTATATTACCCAGACATGTACCGTCAGTATCCATCCAGACAGATTGACAGAACGAGAATTTTATCTCATCAAGAAAAGGGAGAAAATAGTCCTTAAAGGCGTTAATTTTGAAACCGGCAAAGCCGAGTTGAGACTCGGGTCGTTCGGTATACTCGACAAAGCCGGAAAGATTCTGCAGGATAACCCCGACATCACTGTTGAACTTGCCGGTCACACCGATCCAAGGGAGATCAGTACTACCGAATATCCTTCAAATTGGGAGTTATCCTTTGCGCGCGCAGCGGTCGTACGGGCATACCTGATCGACGAATTTCACATAGCTCCTGAACGCCTCATTGCCCGAGGATATGCAGATACCCAGCCCATTGCCAGCAATGATACAGAAGAAGGCATGGCAGAGAATCGCAGAACCGAGTTCAGGATTATAGAACAGTAATACCTCCAACCCTTTATACAACGCGGTTAGTAGAGCATATTCCAACGGCGGTGCAGTGACAGCCGTACGTATAATTGACACGGGTGAAAAATTCGCTATAATAGACAATCCATACTGGCAAAGGAGGACCATGAAACATATTAAATATTCATCTCCAGAAATTAGTAAAACAGCGCAGAAAATGATCGACCGCGACAGAAAGGTCATGTTCGGCGCTCATACCAGGACCCGCGAAATACCGCTCGTCGTTGATCATGCCAGGGGTGCCCGGGTCACTGATATCGACGGAAAGACGTTTCTCGATTTCGGCGCAGGATTCGCCGTCGTCGGGACCGGACACTGCCACCCAAAGGTACTGCAAGCGGTAAACACCCAGGTCGAGCGCCTGATCCACATATCCGGGAGTGATTTCTATTATGAACCGCAGATCACACTCGCCGAGAAACTTATCGATATCACACCCGGTGATTTTGCTAAACGTGTCTATTTCGGCAGTTCAGGCGCCGAGGCAGTCGAGGCTACCCTCAAGATATCGAGACATTTTACCCGCCGACCCAGAATGATCAGCTTCATCGGAGCATTCCACGGCAGGACATTTTCCGGTATGACCATGTCCGGCAGTAAAAAAATTCAGCGTGCCCGTTTTTCTTCATTGATCCCGGAGGTCTATCATATACCATTCCCCTATTGTTATCGCTGTATTTTTCGACAGACATACCCTGATTGTATAGAAAAGGAATATGAAGGGATACCGCTCGTTCATTGTCTGTCCTACCTTACCGATGTTATTTTTGAACGGTTGATCGATCCTGATGATGTCGCCCTCATCATGGTCGAACCGATCCAGGGAGAAGGTGGATACATTGTTCCTCCAAAAGAATTTCTGCCGGCTTTGCGGGTGCTCGCTGACAAACACGGCATCGTACTGGCATTCGATGAGATACAGTGCGGTCTCGGCAGGACTGGAAAGTGGTTCGCCTGCGATCATGTCGGTGTCGCTCCGGACATCATGCTTATCGCCAAGGCGATCGCCTCTGGCTTTCCGATGAGCGCGACCGTGGCAAACGCAACGCTCATGGATCCAGAGATCGACCAGCGTGCTTGGCGACCTGGAGCCCATGGTTCGACATTCGGCGGTAATCCGGTAATTGCAGCAGCCGGCATTGCCTCGCTCGACATCATCGAAAAAGAATTGATCAAAAACGCCCATGAGATAGGCACGTTCCTGAAACAGGAACTGATAGACCTCATGTCGCGGCATACCATCATTGGTGAAGTCAGAGGTATGGGTTTGATGATCGGTCTCGAGCTCGTGCAGGACAAAAAGACCAAGGAACCGTTTCCTCCCGTGGTCACCAAGGACGGAAAGAACATTAAAGAAGTCATCACCGGTGAAAGCTATAAGCGTGGGTTGATACTGTATGGTGCCGGTGTCTGTTCGATCCGCATGTCCCCGCCGCTCATGATCACGAAAGACGACGCCCAGCAGGCTATCACGATCATTGATGAAGTAATCACCCATGTCGAGGAGCAGCTTGCATGATCAACCCTGCTATATTCCGCGAGTATGATATCCGGGGCATCGCGGAAACCGATATGACCGATGACAATGTATATGCTTTCGGCAGGGGGTTCGGTACCTATTATAGAAAACAGGGGCAGAAGAAGGTTATCATCGGACAAGATGTACGTTTGTCGTCACCCCGCATTGCTCACACACTCTTCAGGGGATTGAACGAATCGGGCTGTACCGTCATCGATATCGGTACGGTACCGACTCCCGTGTTGTACTTTGCTCTGTTCCATTTCAATATCGGTAACGGTATCATGATCACGGCGAGCCACAACCCGAAAGAATTCAACGGTTTCAAAGTATGCCTGAATAAGACAACTATCTTCGGTCAAGAAATACAGAATATCATGAAGATCATAGAAGCCGGGAAATACGAATCCGGTACGGGCACTGTCGAATCCCACGATATCACCCAAGCATATATCGATTGCATCACAGACCGCGTCCGGATTAAAAGAGGGATCAAAGTCTGCGTCGATACGGGGAATGGTGCCTGTGGTCCCCTCGTCGAACGGATAATGGATAAGATCGGTGCGGACTGTACAATATTGTACAAAACACCAGATGGCAACTTCCCCAATCATCTGCCCGATCCCACTGTGATCGACCACATAAAAGTCCTAATCGAGACAGTGAGGGATGGCGACTATGAATGTGGCATCGGATTTGACGGCGACGGCGACAGGATCGGTGTCCTTGACGAGTCTGGAAATATCATCTGGGGAGACGTGCTCCTGGCTATGTATGCAGAAGAAGTTCTTAAAAAGATGCCGGGCGCCAAGGTCATCTTCGAAGTCAAATGCTCAAAAGGACTGATCGAACGGATATCTGCACTCGGTGGACAACCGATCATGTACAAAACGGGGCATTCTCTTATCAAGGCAAAAATGAAAGCTGAAGGTTCACCACTCGCCGGTGAGATGTCGGGACATATATTTTTCGCTGATCGATACTATGGCTATGATGACGCCATGTATGCTGGACTGCGGCTATTGGAGATAGTAAGTGCCGGTAAACCAGTAAGCACGCTTGCAGCACGGGTGCCGTCCTATTTTTCGACACCGGAGATCAGGCTCGAAACGTCTGATGACATGAAATTCGATATCGTTGATAAACTCCGAAAAGAATTCAAAAAATCCTACATGGTAATCGATATCGATGGCGTCCGGGTGGATTTTTCTGATGGATGGGGGCTGATCCGTCCTTCGAACACGCAACCGGTTCTCGTCCTCAGATTCGAAGCCAAAACAGAAGCCCGGCTTGCCGAGATAAAAAATTTGTTTTTCGACACACTGAAAAAATATACGTAACTCAAAAACAAAAAAGGAGTTAGCATGCTACAAATCCTGTGTTTGAGTCTGATGTTACTGCCACCAGAGGCTGAGTTCCTTCCCCAATGGATGACACCGGCAGAAAGTCTCAGAGTCGATGACATCGGAAAAGGTCACGTCGTGACATCACCGCCAGGAGTATGGGTTGAGACCCCTGGCGAGTTCGAGAACTTGAGAGGAGTTTTTATTTCCTGGTTCTATGGCACCAGCAATGCGATATTCAGGGAGATCGTCAGGGAGGTCGTCGAAGTCTCGCGTATCTTCATTATCGTGGAGTCTGGTTCAGAGCAATCAGCGATCTCCAGTTATTTGACTGGGAACGGTATTTCCCTTGATAGCGTTGAATTCTATATCTGGCCCCGCAATTCCATCTGGATCCGGGACTTTGGACCCTGGTTCATGCGCCAGGAAGATGACAGCGAAGGCATCGTCGATTTTCAATACAACCGACCGCGGCCGCAGGACGATACTATTCCGTGGCGGATCGGAGAAGCATGGAACATACCGGTCTTCGGCTCACCACTGGAACACGCCGGAGGGAATTTCATGACCGATGGTCTCGGTACGGGATTTTCCAGCACGCTCATTTATCAGGAGAATTCTGGTTACAGCCACGCGGAGATCGATTCCCTGATGCTCGCCTATTGTGGACTGGAACAATTCATTGTGCTCCAGCGCATCAATATCGAATATACCGGACACATCGATCTCTGGACAAAAATACTCAATGACACGCTCGTCATGGTCGGTGAATATGAAAGCGGTCACCCCAATCATACCGTGCTCAACCAACATGCAGATTCGATTGCGAGTTGTGTTAACCGCGAGGGGCTCAATTATCGTATTGTCAGGATACCCATGCCCTGGTCAATGTCAGATGCTCCGCCTTCATACCTCAATTCGCTTATCGTCAATGATAAAGTCTTGGTGCCGCTTTACGATGAGCCGGAAGACGATACTGCATTGTTTGTGTACCAGCAAGCCCTCCCCGATCATGAGATCATCGGCATCAACTGTGCGTCCATGGCCGGCTGGGGCGGCGCTATTCACTGCATCACCATGCAGATCCCAAGTTCCTACTTCCTGCATATTCGACATTACCCACTCACTAATACCGACGATACGCTCAATCCGTATCGTGTCGAAGCCCATGTTACAACATCGAACACGCTCGTTGCCGAATCCAGCCTTGTTTACTACCGGGTTAACAACTATCCATATACCTCGGTGCCGCTCACCATGGAAAGTCCGGGCCTTTATGCGGGATACATTCCTGCCCAGCATGATGGTGACACCGTGCAGTACTATATTGTTGTCCAGAACGAGGACGACATCAGACGCACATCGCCGCGTCATGTACCTGTGCATGTATATACGTTTGCGGTCGATGCATCATCAGGAATCAATGAATATGCCGGTCACCCGACATCTTCGCACGTTGTGCACATGACTCCCAATCCGGTAAAGGAACAAGCAGTGTTCTCAATGTTGCTCACCGATCAGACGAACGTAAAGATCGAAATATATAATATCGCCGGTCAGAAAGAACGGACACTCGTCGATGGCATGCTGGATAAGGGCACTCATCGCATACTGTGGGATGTTTCCAGTGATGGACAGAAGCGGCTCGCCCGGGGAGTATACTTCTACAGGGCTGTATTTGATGGTAAACGTGAATTCGGGAAGATAATCGTGATACAGTAGGGACTGCTGTCCTGCAGTGTTACATAGGGGGAATTGGAAATCCCGTGATGTTCTTGAAACTTTCCTGAGTTTTCTCGGCAACCCGCTTCTTGGCATCGCTGCACGCCGCCAATATCAAATCTTCGATCATTGAGATGTCTTTTTCATCGAGGAGCTGGGGTTCTATCTTGACCGAGAGTATGTTCTGCTCTCCATCCATGGTAATACGTACCATGCCGCCGCCGGCAGAGCCTTCGACACGGATCTTCCGCAATTCTTCGAGCAACTTTGACTGTAATTTCTTCGCCTGACCAAGAATATCCTTCATGACCACATACCTCCTTTACCCGCACAGTACCAACATATCCATGCATTCCCGCTCGTCATCGTATTTCCTCAGCATCAAAGAGTCCCTTCATGGTCTCGATGAACTTATCGTCCTTCTGGTTCTGTTCAACTAATCGGACCGTCACTGTCACATCCTGACCCGTAATATCTTTCAATGTCGTACGAAACCGTCCGATACTCCTTTGAAGCTGCTTCTGCGAAAACTCATTATCGACCGTGATAAGCACGGCATTGCCCTCCTGGCGTATATCAGCCCGGTGAATGATGCCGGCAAGCTTTGGTCCGTTTTTCTGGAGCCGACGGAACAGCTCTTCTTTTATCCCACCGGCTTCGCGTACGGTGTTATGCGTACCGGGATTGCTCTTCGGTTTATCCTTGTACACACGATGTTCATCACCCGGCAATATTAGCTGACTCAACAGCAGTTCGAGAGCCACACGGGCATTCACTGACCGCTTTATCATTTCTTCGTATTCGAGGCATGTCTCGAGCATGGAAACGATTCTGGGTTCATCGAACGGCATCTTTTTCAAGACCGTGATCTCATCTTCATCCAGTTCGATCATATCTATCGGCACCTGAGCGTGCAGCAACAACGCAGCCCGCAGGTATGCGGTTAAACCGCGATACACTTCCATCGGATCAGCGCCATTTTCAATACCGTTGTTCAGGGTGGCGAAAACCTCACCAAGGTTTTTTTCAGCAACCTGCTGGATGAGCGCGAAGTAGAAACTGCTGTCGAGGAATCCAACGAGATTGAAGATATCCTGTTCGGTTATTTCACCCTCGACAAATGACGTCAACTGCTCAAGTATGCTCTCGCCGTCCCGAATACTTCCGTCTGCTCGAGCAGCGAGATAGAATAATGCCTTGTTCGATATATGAATAGCCTCGGCGTCTGCGATTTTTCTAAGCCGCGAAACGATCTCTTTTGCTGTCAGTCTTTTGAACACGAATCGCTGACAACGCGAAAGGATAGTACCGGGTATTTTTGTTGGATTGGTCGTAGCGAACACAAACACGACTTTCGGCGGTGGTTCTTCGAGTGTCTTGAGTAAGGCATTGAACGCTTCCTGTGTGAGCATGTGGACTTCGTCTATAATGTAAACCTTGTATCGACCCTGAAGGGGAGAATATTTGACCCCCTCACGCAAATTCCTGATCTCCTCGATTCCGCGGTTCGATGCGCCGTCGATCTCAACGACATCGATACTTCTGCTGAGGGTGATCTCTTTACATGACTGGCATTGCTGGCACGGCTCTACGGTCGGTCCCTCAACGCAGTTCAGGCTCTTTGCCAGGATCCGAGCGGTGGTCGTTTTGCCGACACCCCGCGGCCCTGCAAAGAGGAATGCATGTCCAATCCTACCGGTGCGCAGAGCACCCTTTAATGATAAGATAATATGCTTCTGACCGGTCAGGTCATCGAATGTCTGTGGTCGGTATTTAAGCGATATCACCCGATGTATCATCACTTACCTCGTTTCGTCTGGTCTGATAAACCGCATTCCTCATACCTCAGTAGTTCAACTATCCCAGATCCGTCTGCAACGGCATTACTGGAGTATGTATCATAGTATAATAAAACGTAAAAAAAACCGGTCGCGCGCGCTCCCTTTGTCGAGCCTTTCAGGAACAGTGGGGCGAAGAACTCAAACCAGGCGCCCTCACAACCAGCCCGTTCCTACTTACCGCTGCTTCTTTCCAGACCTGACGGAGTTCGTAGTCGGTACCATCATGAGACCCGGTCCTCAACATCCTTCAGAACCTCACTGTTGCCCCTGGAAGTATCGCCTCATATGGAGTATTCGACCCCGCATAAGCGGATTTCGGGTCATCCCGGAGGGATTTCAAGGCACCGCTAGCTCCCCGTCTAGCACGACCGGTGCTATTTTTTCAAGAAATCTATTTTTTCGAAAAGAAATTCCGTCGGCCGTATTCCACAGGTCCCGATCCCCATTCTCACGAGTTCGGTCTGATACATCTCAATATTCTTAACGTTTATCTCTGCCAGTCTGTAGAACTCAGGTGTCCTTATTTGCGCGCTGACAACGGCTCCTTCGACCGCCCAGCCGTGCATGTCTATAAGCAGTTTCTTCGCGACTTCGGGGTTACGGGATAGATAATTCAAGGTAGCCTCAACGGCATTTTTCACTCGGACTGCAGCCAACCGGTCTTCCTTTTTCGCATATTCCTTGCGCATGACGATAGCAGTATAGGGAAACGAGGGGACAAGATAATATGAAATGAGCCCCTCGAACAGCACCGGGTTACCCATATAGATCATATAACCACGGTACGGGTCAAGCAGGAACATAACATCGACTTTATCCTCTTCAAATGCTGTGACAACTTCCTCTGGCTGCAGTACCACCCTCTGTACATCCGTGATTCCGTCATCTGCCATTTTCTGGAGCAGCAGGTTCACGAGATACTCAGTGTCGCTAATATACCCCAGACGTTTCTTTTTAATATCAGAGTATCTCCGTATTTTCGTCTCCGCAGGTACAATGAGGGCATCAAGATTCCTGCCAGATTTTAACTCGATCCCGCCGAATGCCTTAACCGTATCACCGTTGATGCTCGGCGAGACCAGCAGGGAATACCAGGGGACGGCAACTACGTCATATAACCCCTCTTTTATACCCTGCAGGGGATCACCGATAATTTCGATGAACTCTGCTTCGACTTTTTCGAGCGCAAAATAATTTCGCGAGGTATCTTCGAGAGCCACATAAAAGGGAATCGAACTGTACGATTTGTCAACGCCGATCCTCACATGTGAAGGTAGTGATTGTTTATACTGTTCCCGGCCGACGATAAAGAGCAATCCAATTACTCCGATTAAAATCAATACATTGAGAAACCTCTCTTTTCCCTTAATGCTCATTACTTCTCCTTTTGAAGTGATTCAGCCTTCATAAGATACTCGAGCGATTTCTTTGTATTTCCTAATTCACGGTAACAAAACGCAAGGTTCGTCATGGTTTCAATATTCTTGGGATCCATACGAAGTACTTCGTTCTCGTATATTTCAATTGCCTTCTGGTATTTTTTCAACTGCGTATGACATACCGCCAGATAGAACCAAGCATAGAGTTCATCGCTCACCTCGGTGGCTTTCTCGAAAAACCCCTGAGCAGCCTGGTATTTACCCTGCCTCAGCATTACTTCACCGCTATAGAACAACGCTTCAAAATAATCTGATTTGAGGTCCAGGCTTTTCTGGAACAACGCTAGAGCAAGGCTGTCGTTCTTAAGATTCAAATGAGTCATGCCCGTCCAATAGTACGTCCGGCTGAGCCCCTCGGTTGTTTTAACGAATCTCTCAATGTTACGATCCTGTGCAGCCGGATCATCAAAACCAAGTTTCACCTTGATCAATTCTGCTAGTTCAGCCTTCTTCTTTTCGTTAAAGAGACTTATGATTTCATACGACAGGGCTTTATCGACAGCCGGCAGATTTTGAAAAACGGTCTTGGCTGCGGCATTATGCTGCATCTCATAATATTTTATCGCATCATTGAATCTCTTCGATGCTGAATCGTATTCCTTGTTATCATAGTATGCTTTGCCGACACGGTAATGTGCTTCTGGATTTTCGGGATCGATTGCCAGTGCCTGTTTGTATGCGTTACTTGATTTTTCCGCATTACCAACTTCAGCGTAGATACCACCTTCCAACACCCATGCGCTTACGTCATCTGGATCGAGAATATGACAGTACCCGAGGTTAACCAGTGCCTTATCGTATTTTTTCTCCTGGGCGAATGAAACACCCGAATTATAGAAGGTTTGCCTGTACACAGATATGTTGTTTTTATCCGCCAGCATCCATTTGATCGACTGGCTTGAATCAACCGCTATGCCCTGTAGCAATGCGTTGCTGGCGGCGAGCCAGCTGGTCAAGCCTATCTCGGCCTTACCAAGCAATAGATACAGTTCATAGTCACCCGGCGTAGCTTTCAGTCCTTCCAACGCCTGTTCTTTCGCTCTTACGTATTCACCCTGGGCGATATAAATACTCGCGGAATTCTTATGAGAAGAGGGACAAGCAATGAACAGCACTATGAATCCCAGCAAAGCAATTCTCTTCATATATTCCTCCTTAATCTTAATTCTATTTATTTTTCGACGAAAGTCAACAACAAGGTGAAACGCAGTACTGGAAAAATAACTCTTGATTTTTCAGGCATTCAGCATATAGTATGCTATGGTTATACTCGCACTCATGATTCTCTGTCACAGCGTATCAGGTCAGTTTTGCGTCATCGATTCTACGCTCTATACCATCGATCCTGCAGATTTCACCCTGCACAGACGTATCCTGCCCAGTTCGGTCATCGATATTAGTGTTGATGCAAACGCTTTTGTGCTCACTGATCGCTATCTATACAAGGTCGAATATCCAAATCTCACGGTGCAAGATCGCATACTCCTGCCCCAGCGGTTCAATCATGTTATAACTAACGAACAGTATATCATCCTGATCGGAACGAATGAAGTCATCCTCGTGGACAAGATCAATCTTGCGTTTCGATCGGGTATCGGTATCGAGCAGGGTGACTATATACCGATTGCAGCATTCACACAAAGGGGTATGTCATCCAAGCACAATCTGTTTTTGGTGGCGAACTCCGGTGAACGTTCAACAATCAAGGTCTTCGACCTTAAGACGGGAACCCTCGATAAGAGACTGAATACAGATCGGGTTCTCTTCGCAGAGTTCCAACCTCATACTAGTACGTTCATGCTCCTCGACAGAAAAAATACTATTACCGTTTATGACATGAATCTAAAACCACTGCGGCGCATAAACGTCCCGCCTGATCCCCTTTTCTTTGCCCTCCATGAAAACGGATACGTAGTCTATTGTCGGCATGGTGTATTCCTCGTGAACAGCTCAGGCAGCATCATTGATTTTCAACCCTTACCCCTGACAGATCACGATGTCAGCCAGGCATCCATGTATCTGGCTGGGAATGGAATTACCGTTCTCGATCTTTATACTGTGAGGCCAAAGGCATTCAGGACTACTGATAAGACGTTCACACACTTATATGATCTCAATGACACACGGGAGTGTTTTGGTCTCCTGCTGGACGAGAACTCTTCACCGTTTCTTTTTAATGCTGAAACCATGTCGATACAGGCAATTTCAAAAATATCCATGGTCGCACAGGTTCCGCCCCGAACACCAAAGACTGGACACCAGGATTCGCTCTGGTACTTCCAGCTCGGTGCATTCATAAATCACGATAATGCCCTCGACTCATATGCCGCCTTTAAAAGTGAAAACCTGCCGGTATTCATCGATACGAGTGACATGTACCGCATCAAACTCGGTGGTTTTCATGACAAAGAAACGGCAATGAGTGCCCTCGAATTGACCGATCTAACGGGATGGTTCATCCTGCAGAGAAAAATACAACAATATGGAGCAACAACATTCTTTCTTGGCGGGCAATTGTTCACCATGAAAGACGGCATCATTGAAAGGAGTACACCATGAAAAAGATCATAAAAACATCGGCGGCTCCGGCGGCGATAGGTCCATATTCGCAGGCAGTTAAAACGGCAAATTTCCTTTTCACCGCGGGACAGATCGCTATTTCTCCAGAGTCAGGAGAGATGATACAGGGTGGAATCACAGAACAGACAAAACAAGTCCTGGACAACCTCTCGGCGATCATCGAGGAGGCCGGCGCCACCCTTACGCAGGTAATCAGAACGACCGTCTACCTTACTAACCCGGATGATTTCACACCAATGAACGATGTGTATGCTACCTATTTCAGGTCTGAGCCTCCTGCACGCGTCACCGTCTTTGTCAGTGCACTACCCAGGAATGCTCTGGTCGAGATCGATGCAATCGTTGAATTATAAACAAATCCAATCAGACCTCGGCATTCGTTTCAAGAAACGGTCATATCTCAAGCGTGCACTCACCCACTCATCATATCTGCAGGTACAACACAGAGGATTTGACCGCTCGAACGAGACCCTCGAGTTTCTTGGCGACGCCGTACTCGAGCTGGTCACCAGAGAATACCTTCTTAATAAATACCCCGATGCGGATGAAGGACATCTGAGCGAACTAAAGAAAATGTATACCAGCACCCAGGTCCTCTTCCGGATCGGAAAACAGCTCAAGCTCGGTAAATTCATGCTTATGAATCGAGGCGAAGAATCGACTGGCGGCAGATCCCGGCAATCCACTATTGCCGCTTGTGTTGAGGCGATCATCGGAGCCCTGTATCTTGACCGGGGCATCACCTATACTGCTAAATTCATCAAGCGAATTCTACTCGAAAA
Organism: Caldifarciminota bacterium; assembly: GCA_020341755.1. Taxonomy (GTDB): domain Bacteria; phylum Hydrothermota; class Tepidihabitantia; order SM23-42; family SM23-42. Next base: position 2,014,234 of record CP070834.1, read on the forward strand.
AAAACTCGTACGTCACAAAGACCACAAGTCACAGCTCAACCGGTGGGCAATGCAGCATCGGGTATCATTATCGTATCGGGTAGTAAAAGAAGAAGGTCCGCCTCATCGAAAAATTTTTCACGTCGACCTGTTCACCAACAAGAAAAAAGTAAGTCAGGGGAGGGGCGAAACCAAAAAATTAGCCGAACAAAAGGCAGCGCAATCTTTTTTGCGTTCTATCAAAGCAAAAAACCTGTTAAAATAAAGTAACACGTCCCTCATTCGCATCCAGTTGGATCATTCGTCCATCATCAATAATTGTCATTGCATTTCTTAAAACGAGTGCGGGAATACCAAGTTCACGCGCGACCATTGCCGCATGGCATATTACACCGCCGACTTCGATGATGACGCCAGAAGCAACCGAGAACAATGGGGTCCAGCCGGGGTCAGTGTGATGCGTGATAAGGATATCACCTTTTTTCAATCGATGACTGTCTTTAAAGTCCTTGATTATCCGTGCACGCCCCGTGACCGTCCCGAATGATACAGAAGTTCCATTCAGGTTCATTGCGGCACTGGATGACGCCGTCACATGCGTTCCGTCGGCATAAATGATATCCGGCACGTCAGTATGCAGGAACGTATACCACTCCTTCCTGCGTTCCCGCACTAAACGTCTGGTTGCATTTGCTGAAAGATTACCCTCGCTGAGTTTTTCCAGATCTCCGAGTGTGAGATAGAATACATCTCGCCGTTTTTCTAGGAATCCCCGTTCGATCAATTGCTTTTCAAGTACGAGCAGCTGGTCCTTTACCTTAGCCATTATCCTGAAAATGTGATGTTTTCCATCTTCCCTGAGCGGTGTCAGCGCTTCAATCCTTGGTAAGAATAACCGGATAAAAAACCGTTCCATGGGTCGTTGTTCAGCTAAAAGTTCCTTTACCATACGGGATCGGTCGGTCGTGATCTCAGAGGCGTGGGCTGATGCTATGAGCTGATAGACCATGGAATAATCTTCACTCCAGTTGATACTCGCTATATCGAATTCAGCAGGACCGCGATGTCCGAAATGGTGAATGAACGTATCGAATTCACGTCTGAATTCGGGGTCTCTATCGCACAGCCTGGCAACCTTCTCTCTGGTAACACGCTTCAATTTGCGCCTCGCAAGGACAGCCAGCGATCGGATTGCCAGTACCATCTCGCCGGTCTTATCGATCAAACCTGCCGTTGTCATCCTCGCCAGCGCTTCGCCACGCTTGCCCAAACGCATGTTCAGTATCCGGGCAAGTAAAACCATATAAGCAACACTGATCACCACCCCTCCGAAGTACCTTCGCGAAATTTTACTCCCGATTACGGTCAACCATTCTTTCACGTTTTGAACACCCTTTCTGAAATCATCCGTTGTGTTCAATGTTTTAACGATGGCATCGATTTTAGTAGAGATGTAATGGACCTTTCTCGCGGCATGCCGGTACCGGATGAAACTTACGACAAGAAAATAGCTGAGCCGGAACATCGCGATGATACTGAATTTCAACATGGTATGCACAGGCAGGGGCGTTTGTATCTGCTCCGGGTCGATACTACGAAGCGCCTCGGCTAACTGCGGATCAATGGATTTATCTCCTTCCATCAATTCCAAAATGGGACCTATCGATTTACCGTATCCTGCGGTATTATTAACGTTCCAGTAGAAACGCCCATAGACCCGTTCGACCGGACGGAACCGCCGGTACTGTTCCCGGCTGAGCGGAAAGCCGAAGGTGTCGATGATGATGCTCGGGAAAAACACTGTATCAAAGATAGAATAACCCATCGGTGATACCGGATCCGGTATGGTTTCGCGCACATTCGCGTTGCAATACACTGTCCCCGTATGTTTCTGCTCCTGAACTACTGATATGGGCCGGCTTTGCAGGATATACAGCCTTCCGTTCTCAAATGCCCATTCTATGTCCTGGGGTCGTCCGAACAATTTTTCGATCTTCCTTCCTGTCTTCTGTAATAGATTGAGCTGTGGCTTGATCAGTATATCATCCCCTCCCTGCCGGCGTACGCTCTTCTTGTGCAGTGTATAGCGTGTGGGTGTGATCACACCGGAAACAAGTTTTTCTCCCATCCCGCGGCAGCACTCAATGAGTAGTTCTTCATGGGCAGAAGGGCTTCGGGTAAACATCACACCGCTGACCTCAGGATCGAG
>CP070834.1:2016521-2042079 GCA_020341755.1 Caldifarciminota bacterium
TTGACCAAACGCGGTCGTCCGTCTGAATAGCGACAGATGAGTTCAACGGCACGCGGTGAGAACAAATCACCGGTTGATCCGGCGATCTGCAGCCGGTGGTTTATGTACGCCTTTATCGTATCACTGCCCATCGGTTTCAGTTTTATTTTAACTGCGATCCGCTGATACAATGCACGGTTCGAAGCAAGATACGGCTCGAGTTCTGGCAACCCGCTCATGATGAACGAAATCAACCGCGTATCAGCGATCTCGAGGTTCAGCAGACCTCTTATTTCCTCTAGTATCTCGGGACTCCGTATCTTGTTCGCTTCATCGATGATGATCACTGTTTTTTCGTTCCGGCGGTAAATTTCATGAAGACGCTGTGAGATCCTGCTTATCACCTCGGTAGTCGAGGAACTGAAATCCCTCACGCCGACGAGATTCGCGATCCGGGTGAACAGCCAACCCGGTGCGAAATCCGAATGCGTCAAGACGACAAGCCCGACCTGGTACTTCCCCGTGGCATACAGTTCGCTGAGTATCTTACGAACCAGCGTTGTTTTTCCCGTACCAATATCACCAAGCAAAACCGCTAGTCCCCTCGTCCCCCTAGCCGCATGAAGCAAGTACTCACGTGCGAGTGCATGTTGAGGGGAATTGAAATAGAACTTTGGGTCAGGATGATTTGTGAACGGCTCAAATTTTAGACCGTAGAATTCCTGGTATCCCACTTATCCTCCTCTCCTAGAGAAAAGTAATGTTTTCACCTGGCTGTTCATCAATGTCCGCTATTTTTTCAACAGGCTTCGCCTGCTTGTCGGGTACCGGCATCTTTGAAGATGGTGTTTCTTCAACTATTGTCGGATACAGCGGTGGTTCTATATCGCCTTCTGGGGCCAAGGGAATAGGCTCCTCGACCGGCACCTGTAGGGGTTCGGCGGCATCTTCCCGGGGCGACTCTGCTATCGGCTCAGGAATCCGTTCTTCAATAGGAGGCGGCATCGGTTCTTCGATAGTGTATTGTTCTTCTGGTACCGGTTTAATGACTGGCTGCTCAACCGGTTCTTCAACCACCTCCTTGCCGCCCATAAGCACGTACATCTCCTTCACATCCTTGTACGCGGGGTTCATTCGGAGTATGCGTTCGGTCTCCCGAAGCGCATTATGGAAATCGCCCAGTCCTTCATATGCCGACGCAAGTATATACCGCAGTTCGATTTTTTGCTGCTCGCCAATCTCTTCGAGTAGAAGCGACGGCGCAATCGCCTTCATTGCTTCACTGTATCTGCCGAGTTTGACCAATGAACCGCCGTGTATTTCTAGTGATCGCGGCCACGTATTCTTCTGGTCCCTTATGTCGGATACATAACTCAAAGCTGTCTCATATAATCCCGCCTGGTATGCCATCTCTGCCAATCTCAGTTGTTTCGCGCTATCATCATCCTGCCACAGAATGTGCTTACGGAAATTATCAAATTCCTGCGCGACTTCAAAACTCGGTACCGGCGGTGCTTCTGCCTCTTTCAGCAGAAATTCAATGTCTGCGATCTGGCCTTCGAGACCCTGTACTTCTGAAGGTGCCTCGGTTACGGTTCCCTCATCTTCGGATACAGGGCCCGTATCCTCTGAACCATTCTCGCTGGCAGCGACGAACCCTTCTATTTCTTTGCCGAGGTCCTCGAACATCTTGATCGCTTCTTCGGGCTGCACTCCGCTTGTGTCGGCAGGAGCGGGTGTGGGTTCGGGCTCTTCCTCGATCACTTCCTCAACCAGATCGGACAATTCCTGTAATGATTCAACCTCACCGGTTTCTTCAGTTTCAGACGGCATCTCTGCCAGGATCGAATCCTCTGTAGCAGGGACTGCTGGTTCCTCATCTACTGAAGCGATCTCAACTGCCTCAACCTCTTCACGCCGACGTTCCAATTCTTCAATCATGGTCCGAGCGTCCGCATTCTCCGGTTCGATCTCGATAATGCGATTCAATACATTAATCGCTTCGTTGAAATCACCCTGCGCTCGCAGATCGCTCACTGCCTTCTGGAATTCGACGATCGCCTCGTCCTTGGACCCTATCTCGTACAGGAGATTGCCGAGTTCTATACGGCTTTTCGGGTCGAGTTCTTCACCACCGTCGGCCTGAGGGGTCAGTTTGTCCACCTCATCGAGTATTTTCTGATCATGTGCCTCCTCAGCCAATGTCCTCAGCCGTTTCAATTCATCGTTGGCTTCCTGTGTTCTCACCAGCGAATACAGGACTTTTATGAACGCCAGACGCAGTCCGAGATTCTTCGGCTGAGATTCGACGATCTTTCGCAAACCGACCGCAAAGATCCCCTCCTGTTTATTATTCAGTGCCCATGAACAAAGATCGAGGATCGTCATGATCGCTCTATTCGGCAGTCCGTAAAAACGATAGACATCCGCCAAACGCCAGAATATCTCTTCATTCGTCTGGTCGATCATTCTAATTTTCTCCAAACACATAGCAGCTTCAATGAACTGGTTTTTCTCGGTGAAAGTGTTACTCGCTTGTTCGAAGCGCTGTATCGCCTCTTTGGTCCTGCCCAATTTTCCGGCTAAATCTCCGAGTAGATCAATTGCCATGGCGTTTTTTGGATCCTCGGACAATGCACGCCGCAATATAATCTGCGCTTTTTCGAATTTGTTCTCCTGTATGTATTGCCTGCTTTTGCCCAGATAATCTTCTTCGATCATAAATATTCCAATAAAATTATAATCTTATTCATAACTTTGTCAAGAATATTTTGTCGATTTCGGCGTATAACTTTTCTTCCTGTTTTTGAAGAGAATTAACCTGTGTTTTAATGGATTCGTTAAACTCTTTATCGGTAATCGACGATAGATTTATGAGAATGTTCACGCGCGCGGCATGAAAGGCACTATGGAGTGAATACAGAGCGACTCCCACATCGGATATCGCGTTCTTTAATCCCTTATCCGCCAATATCTTCGCATAGGGCAGGATGTGGAGTATTTTTTTACAAACCTCAAACGGCACCTGCGCAGCATATTTATACGCATCCTGAATTGACCGCGCCTGAGCCTCCTTTTCCTGTTCGGTTTCTGCCTGGATCTTGAAGGCACGCAGCACCTGGTCGAAGGCATCTTTATCTTTTTCTACGTATGTATAGAATGCATAGGTTTCAAGTTTGAGAAACCCATGGAAATCAAGGAGTTCTTTATCTCTGGTCTTCTTCACGGTGATACCGGTAACCATGCTAAGGAGTGCAGTACCCAGCGCGGCCTGGAGCGCGGCGACACTGCCTCCACCGGGCGTTGGCGTTGCCAGTGCCAGGGTATGAAGAAAATCCATGATCGACTGTTTCGTGCCCTTGCCGTGAAGCTTGTATTCGAGAATCTGCTCTTCGCCGAAGCGGTCCAGCTGTAAATAGTAAATAGCCGTATCGATGAGCGCCTTTTCAGGTACGAGACCGACAATTTCTGCTTCCTTAATTCCTACACCGTGACGCGCAGCTTCGCGTTTAACCGTCTCGAATACCCTATGCAGTGGAGTCTTAATGTACTGCGTCATGTTACAGGAAACCTGAGCGCAATTCTCTTCTTTTAACATGAAACCGAGTGATTTGACGTAACGAAACCCACCGCTGCCAAATCTGATTGCCTTTGCTATCTCCTGTGCGATCCGGACGTCCGGGGTGGTAAGGTTCATATTGAACGCGATTAGTGGAAAACGCGCACCGATGACCGTTGCACCAGCGGTTGGATGTATCTTTGCCTCTCCAAAATCGGGTTTGCGGGCAGGGTTGGTCTCGATCTCGTCACGTAGTCCCTCGAATTCTCCCTTCCTGATATTCGCGAGATTTACTCGGTCTGGGCGGGTTGCGGCCTCTTCGTACAGATATACCGGAATGTGCAATTCCTCAGCGACTCGTTTACCAAGGCGTTTGGCGAGTTCAATGCATTCGCGGGTGGTCATGTTCGTGATCGGAACGAACGGGACTACATCGGTCGCCCCCATACGTGGATGCTCGCCTTTATGTTTGTTCAGATCGATCAATTCAGATGCTTTCTTTATTCCCAGGAAAGCGGCTTCAAGAGCCGCCTCGGGATCGCCGACAAAGGTCACGACCGCACGGTTATGATCGGCATCCATCTCCTGGTCGAGCAATTCAACACCGGTACTCTTTATTTCATCGAGTATTTGATTCAGTTTTGCAGTATCACGCCCCTCACTGAAATTTGGAATACATTCAACGATTTTCTCCATACAGTATCCTTCCTTTTTTTATGGTATACCTCACAACATCCTCCCCAAACTGATAGGGAATTTTTTTGTAATTATCGACATTTAGAATGACAATATCGGCCTGTTTCCCAGGTTCGATACTCCCGATTCGATGCTCAAGATTAAGTGCGCGCGCGCCCATGATCGTGGCTCCATACAGGGCATCTTCCACCCGCATGCCGAACACGATACATGCCAGGGCAATGATCGTAGGCATGGAATATATCATGCATGACCCGGGATTATAATCAGATGCGATGGCAACCGGCGCCCCAATTTTCCTGTATGCCTTGATATCGGGTATCTTCTTGTGCTGCAGATAAAAGGTGGCTCCTGGTAAGAGAGTAGGGACGACACCGGTTTTGCACATTGCCTTGATCGCATTCTTGCTCGTATATTCCAGATGATCGGCCGAAGTACACGATAACGTTGCTGCCAACCGTGCACCACCACTGTTCGATAGCTGATCTGCATGCATCTTGAGACCCAGACCATAGGTACGTGCGGTGGAGAGTATTCTCATACTCTCCTTTCTCCGGAATGCGATCTTGTCGCAGTATATATCACAGAACACGGCGCATTTCCTTTTGGTCACTTCGGGGATAATCTCCTCGGTCACCAGGTCAACATAGTCCCGGCGTTTCATCTGACGGGGGATGCTGTGTACGAGATAAGTTGCAATAATATCGAGGGGTGAGTGTTTTTTCAATTTCTTAATCACCATCAACATCTTTATTTCCTCGGTGAGCGACAGGCCGTACCCGCTCTTTATCTCAACGGTCGTCGTACCGTGTTGCACCAGCCGCCGTAATCTATGCCTGCCGAGTGAAAATAACTCTTCCCGAGATGCAGCACGAGTGCTTTCCACGGTGCGCGCGATGCCCCCTCCAGCCTTGGCGATCTCCTCGTAACTCATACCTTCAACACGCATCGCAAACTCATCTTCACGAGATCCTCCGTAAACGAGATGCGTATGGGAATCAACGAATCCCGGGCACACGACCATTCCCCGGGCATTGATGGTCATCAGATCCCGCTTGCGGGGTTTCACGTCTCCGACCGCCTTGATCTTTCCGTGTTCGATCAGAACCGCCGCATTCTTCACAATACCTATGCCGTCGGTCATCGTGAGAATTTCTGAAGCGTTCGTGATCAATATTGCCATCGGGACTAATTCTACCATTATTTTCAAGCATGTCAACACCAGACAGCGCTCTATACAAAGGTATAGGCGGATTTGTTGAGTATTTTTCGTGCCTTACTGTGGTGATGACCCAAAAAAAATGCACGTATACATAACGTGCCGTGTGTGTAAAAAGGTTCTCATATAGTATATGGGTATATTTGGGGGCGGTGTATTATTATTCGAACTTTCTAGCATGAACACGTGGCAATGCTGCGCATCGTGCCATGTTTTATGCATTCGGCATTATCTGGATCCTCCACTAGAGCATGCAAGGTATTCAATGCTGCGCTACTAAAAACTCATGAAAGATTTATATTCATGAACAAGGAAAAAAAAGGCTCTTTGTTACCTTACCTCCACTGTCATGCCGAGCACGAATAGTTCTTTATTACATGATACACCGCCCCCATCACCTGCGTTGTAACCACCTTCTTAACCGTAGTAATTAGCAATATCTATGCCATAAAAGTCCCCGAAACCACGTAACAAATAACGTCCATTTTCGACAATATTGTATCCTTCGACGAATTTGTCGAATTATACGAGACTCCGTGTTCGAACTTCTCAGCAGATCCGCTAGTTGAAAATACTGCTCAATCTTTTTCTCGATATGGCCTACTTTTGTCTACTCGATCGTTTGTGAATGACTATATCCAGTTATATTCTCTATGCCACAGCAGCCTATCAACTCGTTCCTGGATTTCTGTATCGATTGACACCGTTATGCATAATGTATATACTCTCTTCAGGGGAAAGATGGACCATAGCATATACTGCCGCAGCCATTATCTACCGCATAGCGATGAGCAGAAGAAGAAACTATTTCATACAATTTTTGGCCGGGTGCTGTTATTGTTCACGGCAGCGTCACTGACATTGATATCTGCACAATCTCCTGAATCCCGACCGGCGAAGGTCGGACTCGTCCTGTCAGCAGGCGGCGCATTCGGTCTTGCTCACATCGGCGTACTCAAGGTGCTAGAAAAAGAAAACATACCGATTAGTTTCATATCGGCAAACAGCATGGGTTCAATAATCGGCGGTCTGTATGCTGCAGGGTACAGCCCGTCAGAGATCGAGAGTATTGCCGTCAATCTAGACTGGATGAATCTGCTGAGTACGGGCACGTCATTCGGGAGCCAATATCTTCCGGAACGCCAGCAATCGTACAAATATATTTTCAAGCTCGCCCACAAAAATTTTTTTCCCATTCTGCCGAGCGAAATAATCTCTCTCCAGAAAGTAGAATTAGTACTCATAGAACTCTTTTCAGAAAGAGAGTACGATGCGTATTACAACTTCGACAGCCTTGCCGTTCCGCTCAGGATAATTGCGGTCGATCTGAACACTGGAAGCCGGGTGATTCTGAAAGAAGGCAGTATTGAAAAAGCCATACGGGGAAGTATCGCTATCCCGGGATTGTTTGCTCCTGGCCAGGTGGCAGATAGAACGCTGATCGACGGTGGAGTGCTGCAGTACCTGCCAGTAGACCCCATCTCCGCCTTTGGCCCGGATTTCATCATTGCTTCGCTGACCGTCCAGTATGATGCGAAGCCGGCTGCGACGATCCTGGATGTCATTTCCCGGACCACCAGTATGGTCGGCGTCGAGAATATCAAACAACAAAAAGAACTTGCCGATATCGTCATTGAACCAGTTATGACCGGATTTCGGGCGAACGATTACTCGCCGATCCGTGAGTTAATCGCTGCTGGAGAACGAGCGACCGAGGATGCCGTACCCCGGATGCAAGAACTCCTGGGTGAACGAGGCGTAGCCAGTAGCTATAGTCCCATGATACGTCGACCACGACCCTTCGTCGACACGATCTACTTCGAGGGTCTGACCATTACGAATCCCCGAACAGTCATGAAGCTCATCAGTTCACGACCTGATGAACAATTGGATTTCCGAACATTGTCTCTTGATATCAGAGCACTGTATGAATCCGGGCTCTTCAACAACGTTAACTACCGCATAGAATCTATCCATACTGATACGATTGATCTTATCTTCGAACTTGAAGAGACGGATTATGGTTTTTATTATCTGGGCCTTCGGTATGACAATGACAATAATGCTGCCATTGGTATCGAAATAGGTCAGCGCAATCTACAGGGCAGCGGTATTGGCATTCGAGGAGCCATCACGCTCGGCGACCCGAACGAGTACCGTGTCGGGTTGACGAATGTGCAGCTCTCGATGATACCGGTCGGTTTCCGGCTCGACTGCTTCTGGAACTCCATCGACCGGTCATATTATGCCGACAATATCTGGCTCGCAGATTACAACGTGGATAGTCGAGGCGTCCTGATCGAGCTGGGGCAGAATATCGGTCGTGATGCCTTCTTTCTGATCGGCATGACGGCTCATCAATCTCTATACCGCCTGCCATCGCTTGTCGTATTCGACACGATTCCCCGTTCTGAGTGGGTCATCGGACCAACCTTCAGCTGGGAGATCAATACCCATGATGACCTGCATATGCCGTCACGCGGGTTCTCAGCCAGCATCAAGGCTCTATACGCGCATGAGAAATTGAGCCGTCGTCCGTCATTCCTGAAGATCCTCGGTGTATCCCGGCAGCTCGCTCCCCTGACATCATGGCTTTTATGGAATTCGTATGTTGAGATCGGCTACTCGTCCGGTGAATTACCCTGGTCATATAAGTTCTACACGGGAGGTGATGATTGTACAGGATTCCGAACCGAAACATTTACCACCAATAACAAATCGCTCTTCCATGCAGGATTTGACATAAAGATTCTTACGGCTCTCGGAGTCAGTGAATTCCCTCTGTTTCTTCAAGTTTTTGTCACCGCAGTCACCTTTGTCCCGATAGTCGATTATTACCGCGGATACAATATCGACTTCGAGGACTTTCATCTGTGTTTTGGAACCGGCGTGCGTATGAACACACCGATTGGTCCGTTTTGTTTCAAAGTCGGGGTCGCCGACCTTCATGAGCGGTCCTCGGGTGAGGATGTTCAATCTGCACTCTATATGTCGATCGGTCGCGATTTCAGATATATTAAATAAGGAGGATACATGGGTCAGCCACACATGACCGTCACGCGTAAGGACGGAGCAGCGATCATTTCGCTAAACAGAAAAGTCACCAATGCCCTGAACCTTGAACTCGTTCGTGAACTATCTGCCAATCTGCGTAAGCTGGAACTGGACGGTGACACCCATGGCGTCGTTGTGACCAGTGCAAACGAGAAATTTTTCTCGATCGGTTTTGATATTCCTTCGCTCTACGATCTGCCCCTTGAGGATTTCAGGAAATTCTATCAGACGTTCAACCGCACGTGTATGCAGCTCTTCTCTTTTCCGAAACCGACGATCGCGGCCATCACGGGCCACGCCGTAGCCGGTGGGTGCATACTCGCCCTGTGCTGCGATTACCGTTATATTGCCGAAGGCAATCGGAAAATGGGATTGAATGAAATAAAACTCGGGGTTCCGATCCCGTATCCGGCTGACTGTATTCTTAGGGTAGCCGTCGGTTTCCGCACGTACCGGGAAGTGGTTGATTCTGGTGATTTTTACCTCCCCGATACGCTCATTAACATGGGGATCGTTGATCGGGTCGTGCCCGTTGACCTCCTGCATACTCAGGCAATCGAGAAAATCCTGTCGTTCGGCGAGGATGCGCACACGGCGTTTGCCATGATCAAACAGAACCGCGTCGCGCCGGTGCTCTCTGGCATTCAAGCTTCATTACGAATACGAGAAGAATACTTCCTTACCTGCTGGTATTCAAAAACAACACGTCAAAAACTACAGCAGGCAATGACAAAATTCTGATAATTCAGCACAATGCATCGATCTGGTGTAACGGTGTTTCCTGTCCTGGTTTGTACTGAACGGCGTACTGCGTCAACGGTTCAGTCAACATATCATCTTGACAAAACCGTAAACGCGTTTATAGTATCACATATGCTGGAGGCACCCACGTCTGTTCATAATAAGGGTCAGGAAAATCATAGGGTCGGGTGTCGGCGGTCATACTATATATGATTATCTTCATTGAAAAGGATATTCTCACTCGTAAAAGACTCAGCGATCTGCTCGTCAGGGAACGGGTTATAGGCGTCGATACGGCACAGCAAGCCCTTGAAATTGGGATCAGGTACAAGGACAATCTGGATCTTTTTGTCAGCAATATCCAGAACTTCAAAGTACTGACGACAAACAAGATACTCACCCGTTTCTGCAAGAAACTCGGTATCGACCTGCTGCCAGTGCTCGCGTATTACCGAGACGGCGAAGAGAACATCGTCGAATCACTCGAGAAGTATGACGGCAAGTGCAGGTTCATACGGTTCAGTGACAGTGAAAAATTTCCGGAACACTATGTCAATATCATCATGGAACTATACCCCGATGTGAATGCCGATGTGCCGAGCGCCTCAGAGATGTGGAAAGCGAGCAAGGTTGCCGAGCAGCATATCGACCCGCGCATATGGTTAAAGAAGGAAGGTTTTATAAAGGGCAAGAAGATACAGGATACCGGCTCGGCTGAGTCCGATCATACGAATTACAAATCCATGTATTATGATCTCAAGGAAAAGTACGACAAACTCCTCCAGGAACTGGAGGAATTGAGGGCACTCCTCGGCGAGTAAACTATCAGTAAAACGCGGCATCGATCAATGTCGCGTCTGTTCTTTCCTGAAAACCTTTTTTTTGTACCGGCAGATTCGCACCAATACGCATTCATAACATCTCGGGTTCTGGGCACGGCACGTATGTTTTGCCATTAACCAGAGGAGCCCCGATGCCCGGTCTCTCCGTTTCCTCGGAATGAACCGCAGTAATGCATCCTGGATCTCTCCATACTTCGCCTTCGCTCTGACCAGACCGATACGCGTGGCGAGCCTGTTCATGTGCGTATCCACAGGTATGACCTCACGGTATGTGTGAACGGCGGTCAGCACCACGTCTGCGGTCTTATCACCCACGCCCGACAGCTCTGTCAACCGCAGCTTTGCGGCCTTCCTCGGCAGTTTCAGCACTTTCCCCACATCTCCATCGAATTTATCCAGGACCTCGCGGGATACTACCTTCAGGCGCTTTGCCTTGATATTGTACAGACCGCCGTGCTTTATGGCTTTTTTAATAGCCCTGATGTCCGCAGTCGCGAGGACCCCGGGATCGATTCGGAATCGTCTGGAAAGATTCTTGTAAGCTCGTATGCTGTTGATATCGGTGGTATTCTGAGAGAGGATCGTGATTATCAGGTGTTTAAAGGGATCACTCCGCACCTCATCGGGATAAAAATCCTCAGACCACCAGTATGGTCCATACCGTGTCTCAAGGAGATCGATAAGTCGTGATGTGAGAACGGGATTCTGCCCGGTCCCCGCCATGTCTTTGTCCCTCCGGTGATGTTCTCTCAGCGATTACTTACAATAAAACCACTTGTCTTCATTCAGAGTTTTAATGTAGTTATTACAGCTGCTTATTCCCTTTTGGGCATACGGTCCGAACGTCTGGTCTGATTTGATCTTGCTGAAATACGACACCGCAGTATTAAGGTAACCGAGTGCCGAATTGAGGGTCGGGCAATTCGCTTTTTTCTTGTCTTTCTGCCACTTGACGGTAAGACTGTATCCGCGCCGCAGGTAGATGTCACCGTATAAATAGCTGCCGTACGGATTGCTCGGGCTCAGTGCCTGTGCCTGTTTCACATATTCTTCTGCCGCGCCGAGTTTTCCCCAGTCGATATACAGATCAGCCAACCGGAACAGGACTTCCGAATTTTCTGCGTCGAGTTCGTGTGCTTTCTTCAACGCCGTCTCAGCATTCGAGTATTTCTTGCTCCACTGGTTGACCAGACCCAGCTGGAGATAGTAGTAATAGTTTTCCGGGTCCTTGGTTGTCAGGAAGGTGTATTGTTCGGCTGCCTTGGGATATTGTTTAAGATCGATATAGACATCCGCCAGTTTCTCGCGGATCATCATGTTTTCCGGCTTTTTGTCCAGTACATCGAGGAAATAACCCGTCGCACTATCTGGTACTCCTTTTGCTACATAGACGTCGGCAATAGCCACCATGGCTTCTAAATACTCAGGATCGATGCTCAGGACCTTGTTGTAGTATTGCAGAGCGGTTGCGTATTCCTTCTCCTGCATATATACATATCCCAGACCGTATATCAATTTGATATTATTGGGGTGCAGTTTCAATCCCTCGTTGTATTCGGCGATTGCCGCATCATAATTCCTTCTGTCCAGATGCAGCAGTGCCAAGCCCTCATATGCCTTTGAACTGTCCGGGAACATCCTCTTGGCCCTTGTATATGTCGATTCAGCTTCGATGATATCACGCACCGCTGTATGTGACATAGCAAGAGCGATGTATGCAGAAAAATACTCGGGCCATAATTCCACCGACTTCTGAAAACTCTCGATAGCCTTCTCGTAATTCTGCTGTCTGAGGTACTCCTGACCGAACGAATAATATTGTTTAGCTTCCTCTATTTTCATACTATCGGCTTCTGAAATGACCTGTGCCGTACCGAGTGCAGCCATGATACACGAAAGCATGATAACAGATTTTATTTTATTGATTGTATGCATTTTTCCTCCATGAAATAGTAGCTTTAAGCACGCAAACGATCAGATATGGATGTACGCTGACATCCGATACGCCTCTTTTCCGTAAAAAATGGTTCACGGTATCCGGTAATCGTTCCACGTACATGAATTAACAATTAAATCTAGAATTTGTTAAATGTCAAGGGCTTTTTAATGGAATGAACCGTCTGCGTGATAATTGACATCGCATGTTTTCTCAGTAAACTATACGTTGACTGTGAGCATCAAATACAAGAGTGTACGTTAAAAGGAGATCCCTGCTTATGATACAGAAGATCATTGTGGCGGTAAGTACCGTTTTTTTTATATGCGGAAACGTCATTTTTTCCCAAACAATGGACAGAAACCCCGGCGGTATTATTTCCGGTCGCGTGCTCGATGCAGACCTCGGGCGCCCCGTCGAATACGCGAACGTCGTACTGTTCGCATTGCCAGACAGCATGCAACTCACCGGAACCGTCACGGACCATGATGGTAACTTTCTACTTACTGGAATACGCCCGGGTCGATATTACCTCGAGGTATCATTCATGGGGCTGCAGACAAGAATTATCAATAACATCATTATCTCCCCGACCGCGATGGAGGTGAACCTCGATGACATCCTGCTGGAAACGACCGTTATTGCCCTGGAAGGCACCGAGGTCACGGCCGAACGACCGGCACTGACCTACGAGATAGACAAAAAGGTCATCAATGTCAGTAAACAGACCACGGCAACTTCGGGCACGGCGGTCGATGTTCTGGAGAACGTACCATCGGTCGATGTCGACATCGAGGGTAATGTCAGTTTGCGCGGCAGCAGTAATTTCACGGTTCTCATTGACGGTCGGCCAACGGTCCTGGAACCCAGTGAAGCACTGCAGCAGATCCCCGCGGGTTCCATCGAGAGCATCGAGATCATTACCAACCCGTCTGCAAAATATGATCCTGATGGTATTGCCGGTATCATTAATGTTATAATGAAAAAGAAAAGCCTGGTGGGTTTCAGCGGCATCACGAATCTGAACCTCGGGCTTAACGAAAAATATGGCGGCGATGTGCTTACCAGTCACCGGACCGGCAGCATAACGACCTATATGGGCGTGGATTACCGTCACTGGTATTTCCCTGGCACGCGTGAGACTGAGAACATGACATTCCTGAACGATACTTCCTCATTCTCCTCTTCAACAGGTGACCTGTGGCGAACCTGGAATCCTTACGGCGTTCGTGCCGGCATGGACATCGACCTCGGCGCCAGCGATAACGTGAGCCTGGGAGCCCGGTACGGCAAACGATCCATGGAACACCGTTCCCGTGTCGACTATGATGAGTGGTCAGAACCAGGCGATGGACACACCCTGTATCTCAGCGAGAGTGACCAGGAGCACCAGCACCGCTTTTTATCGGTCACGGCTGATTTCCAGCATTACTTCTCACCGAAAAAACATAGGGTGACGCTGCAGACATATTTTCATGATCGCAGCGGCAGCGAGTCAACCCTTACCCAGCTCTTCGATTCAACCGGTGCCATCACGAGTGGTCAGCAAAGTACAGAGACGAGTCCGGGTCGTTCCCTTCGTGTTAACCTTGACTACACCCGACCATTCCGTGAAGATGATAAACTCGAAGCAGGATATGCGGGCAGGTTCGATCGTTCAGAAGATACCAATGAACTGTATGTATATGATACGCTCTCCGGTGTATTCGAATTCGCATCCCTGTACAGTCATACGACCGACTATGCCCGTGACATACATGCCCTGTATGCCATGTATGCCGGGAAATGGTATGAACGAATGGGCTATCAGGTCGGACTGCGCGGCGAATATGTGGATCGCATCACGCGTCTCGACGATGAATCACAGGAATTCTTGATAGACCGCTGGGATTATTTTCCGACCGTCCATCTGTCTTACGAACTCACCGACGGCAAGCAGTTCATGGCAAGCTACAGCCGTCGCATTCAGAGGCCCAGAGAATGGTGGCTCGAACCTTTTCTCACCTGGACAGATGCCTATAATGTTCGGCAGGGAAACCCGGACCTTAAACCAGAGTACAAAAATTCCATCGAGTTCGGATTCTCGACCCTGCTCGGAAAAAGCCTCGTATCCACAGAGGCGTATTACCGGATCACCGACAACAAGGTGGAACGCATCCGCTCGGTGTATGATGACAATGTGATCCTGCACTCGGTCGATAACGTGGGTACCGATTATGCCCTCGGCGTGGAGTTGATGCTGGACATGAAGATGATCGATTGGTGGAATGTCAATTGTATGACGAACTTTTATCACTATCGCATTCAGAGCGATCTTGACAATGACACTGAGGAGGATTTTAACTGGAGTGTCAGGGTCAACAATGAATTCAAACTGACGAGTTCAACCAAACTCCAGGTCAATGGACGATACCGGAGCCCATCGGTGTCATCACAGGGCACGCGGCAGGGTTATTTCATGACCGACGCTGCGTTGAAACAGGAATTCTTCAAAAAACGGTTCTCGATCACCCTGCAGGTGAGGGACATACTGAGGACAGGAAGTCGTGAATTCCGGTCAGAGGGTGCGGATTTCTACAGTTATATGTACATGACCCGTGAATCACCGATATTCATGCTCAATCTCAGTTACAATTTCAACAATTACAAACCGGATCGCCGCCGCGATGAGGGTGAGCAGGAATTCGAAGGCAGTGAAGATATGTAATACTTACGACGGGGTCCTCTGGGGACATTGACACGCAGTGCAGTGTCTGTAGTATTATACCATCTGTGTGCCTTTACAACTGCAGGTGCGCTATGAAGTACGATGCAACCGGTATACCCGAGTTCTATGACAAAGCACGACGGCTTCCCGAAGAAACGATAACGCTATGGTTGAACCGTATAGCATATCATACTGGAGTTAGACCGCTCACGTACATTGCGGACCTCGGCTGCGGTACGGGAAGATTCTCGGTGCCGTTACATAACCGTTTTATGAGCACAGTCTTTGGCATAGACCCGTCTCGAAAAATGCTCGACAAAGTCTCTAGTACAGAAGGCGTAACCCTCATCCAGGCATGTGCCGAACAGATTCCGCTCGCAAACCATGCGGTCGATATGGTCTTTTGCTCTCAGGTGTTTCACCACCTCAGGAATGAACACGCAGCCCTCGATGAAGTAAAACGTACACTCAAACCGGATGGATTCTTCTGCATCCGCAACTCGACCGTAGAAAATCTTGATTCGATACTCCATTTAAAATTCTTTCCGCGGGCATATCGGGATGACCACACGCTCCTGCCAGGACGGCACGAGATTCTCACCCTCATCCCGCAGCACGGTTTTGCCTTGAAGGGACACGAGATCGTACATCAGCTGTTCGCTCACTCCCGGCGTGAACTCATCGACAAAATACGGATGAGAGGACTATCCGATCTCGCGATCATACCCGACAGGGAATTTGCTGAGGGTCTTACGGCGCTCGAGACGTATTGCCTTAAACATGGTACGGATACGCCCGTATACGAGGACATGGACCTGTTCGTATTTCAACGTGCATGAAGACTGTATTGACGCCGGTCCTGTACTCAATACCATAATTATGGAATAGTAGGATGAGGAAACGCTTTCATATCAACCTGCTGCTATGTGCTATTATGGGTATGGTAGTGCATAACGCCTGCACGAATGACCCCGAGGATATCCTGGAAGAGCCGGGCACGGTTTTTTTTGAAGATGGCTTCGAGGACGGCGATTACGATGATTGGTTCGATGACTATGGCCCTCCAGAGGTCATTGATGATCCGGCGACCGCTCATTCTGGTAACCGGGCTTTGCGATGCACAGCTGTCTATAATAATGGCGAATCATCCACCTCGAGCATAAAATACTGGTTTCACCCGGGCTATGACCGCGTGTATTTCCGATGGTACTGTAAGTTCGATTCCACCTTTGACCAGGGATGGGGTATGCACTTCTGCTCGCTGTACGCGGTCGAAGGCGACAACATGTGGAATCAGATGGGCATGGCGGGTATCAAACCTGAAGGCGACGACCGGTTCGGTTCAGGGTTTGAGCCCTGGAGCAACTGGGAAACCCTGACACCGCCCGGAAGGATGCAGTTCTATGCTTACTGGCATGAAATGCTGCCGGACAACAGCGGCAATTACTGGGGTAATGTATTCTATCCGGATACGGTTATTATCCCCGAGCGCGGACGTTGGTACTGCATGGAAATGATGATTCAGGCGAATGATGCCGGACAGGACAATGGTGAGATCGCTGCCTGGATCGACGGAGAACTGTATATGCATCTCACCGGGTTCAACTGGCGGACGACCGACGACCTCAAGATAAAGCGCGTCAGCCTGGGCATCTATATCCACAATAATCCCAAGGAAAATGTATGCTGGTTCGATGATGTCGTCTTGAGTACCGGCTATATCGGACCTGAGTAAAACAGCCCTCACTGATAGAGGTCGAAGATAGTCCCCATACCCAGCCGGAAATACGGTACGACATCGCGTTCTTTGGTCAGGGCAACCCCTACCGCGGGCACGAATTGCAGAGCACCGAAACCTGTCTTTGTCTCGACCTTCAGTTCAATACCAGTACTGTAGATATTTTCGCCGGTGCTGCTGAGTCCGTAATCAAAAAATGTCGTTGCGAACAGGTCCTCAACATAAATATTCGGGTTCCACAGACCCCAGCGTATGTTCAGCAGTTTATGCGAATACTCGACCGTGCTCTTCCACCCGCGAGATGCCGTGAGGCTCGTATCCCCGCGGATCTGGATGCTCGGTGTGTCGGGTTCCTGTGGATCATTATACAGGATATTCATGAATCTCAGTTCGCCATCAAATATCATCTGTCGCAATTGCACGCCTGCGACCTGCGCCGTCCGATCGATTTCAGATCGCCACGATTTACGTTCCAGCGGCAGGGCGAACGTGAACCCGACTGAGGTCAGTGGATACTGCATTCTCATGCTCATACCCGGTCTCAACTCTTTCCTGCTGAATCCATCATGAGAACGGAATCCCGCAGAGAAAGCAAGGCGCGATATCCCAGGATTCAGACTCACAAATGCCGGGTAAGACAATCCCATGGTGAAAGACTCATCGTATTCATAGGACAGGGCAGCAGTAACCGGCACGAAAAAGAGCGATGTCGCATTTGCCTGGATCACTGGCGACTGCTCTGCCTGGTCATAGGCAATGAAAGCCTGATAGGAATTCTCATACGTAACATCACCACCCAGCAGTAACATGCCGAACACCCAGTTGGTCAACGTCGTATCGGCAGGATAGAACAAGGGCAAGCGAAAATCCGGGAACAGGGTCCTGCCGATATCGAAATAGTTACCGCGGCGGAACGGTACATCATCGAGTACCGGCATGGATGTGCCTTTTTGATTAGCACGCACGTACGGTTCGTAGCGCGCTGCCATTTTGAAGATATCCAGTCCTTCATGGGACAACCCGAGAAAATATAATGAATCTTCTTTTACCGTGGGGTTGAACGCAAAACCGTTTTGGGTCATGTGGTACAATTCCTGTTCCTGTATATCGAACAGGTATGCTTGGTACTTTTCTTCATAATTTGCCGTGAAGTACAGACTGTCACCGGCAAGCTGAACTGCGCCTTCGATATAGGGAGAATCTATCAATGGATCGAACAGGATGCTGTCCTGTTCTTCGTCTATGTTTATCCGATAGATACTCCAGTTCGCTCCATTCGGTCGCGCCACCGACAAAATCTGTTCGCCATCTGTGACCAGTTCGTTAATAAGATAGTTCGACTCGGCATATTTTTCTCTCTTACCGTCGCTATAGTACCAGAGTTCAGAGCCAAAGGTATGAGCACGGTCTTTCGTGTACAGGACAGAATTGTCAGACATGATACAGAAATTCCTGATATCGTCCTTGAACAGCAGCGCATCCCTGCCCGTGTCGAGGTTCATCTTGTGCATGACCGCCGTGTAGCCGTATCCCGCTTGTGATACGTTCTCTGCCCGTTTTATCTCCAGAGTCGCGTAGTATAGATAGTTATCACTGACCTTGATCGACGTGGCTATCGGGCTCGTGAGCATAGCGATGATCCGCTCCTTTTGTGTACGAACATCCAATTCGATTAAGCGTATGTAAGTCCGGCTGACAAATGCATCGAGTTTCACGGGAACGGTACGGACATAATATAGGTTGTCGCCATCCCGGACAAGCGACGGAATATACCATCCGCCATTCGTGATACGCTCTGCATCAGGCTGCCATCTGGCAAAACGAGCCTCTTCATACGACCGCCACTCGGCGTACAATGCGGGGAACGACTTACCGAATATCTTCTTTGCACTGCGGTCAATACCCAGACCGGGCAGGATCGGTGAGAGCAGGGCGAGCTGGTTCCTGCCGTATGTCCTGAAGAACTTGCTGAAGCTATCCTCGCCGTACTGCTGTGCCAGGTAATCGAAAAACTCGCCGCCGTATACATAATACCCTCCCTGAGGAAAGACCACCGGTGAATTCGTCGTCTCCATCAGAGAAGGAAATCTGCCGCCGTGCACCTTTGCCCCGATCAGGGCATCGTAATAGCCGTCATTCAATCTGCCTTCATACGGCGACTGCTGGGACTCAGCGTACACGGCAATCCCTTCAATGATCCAGCCCGGGGATCGGTTGTTCATATGAAAGGGAAATCCGAATATACTCGATAGAACTTTGGCAAACCCACCAGTTTTGGTGAGATGTGCAATGTGAGTGTATTCATGAACACCGACCAGACGGTACCAGTCTTCTATCCCCTCAAGGGACCCTGCCATGCCGCCGGGATTCGTGTAAGAATGAATCGTGTAGATAAGGGGATCGGCAAAACCATTGCTCATGAGACCTGCATCTTCTATAACGACCGGCACGGTACGGGTGTTGTTACCGGTCAAACCAACGACGGTGTTCCGGTAGTATTCCAGGTTATTCAGAACCTGCTGGGCTTCCCATTCGTAGCCGGGTTTGTAAATAACCGTGAAATTATCGGTCTTTATGACCTGCCAGTTCAGCCATCCGAACATCAGATAAACACAGAGAGTCATTGGTATCATTTTATCTCCCGCGGCAGGAAAAGCAACCTACATTGTTCAGCATGACACAACGTGATGTAAATGAATACAATACCTATGACAGATAATTATCTTCATTAGTTTATTTTCCCCCGGTAACTGTGTAGCGTGCACCATCCTTACATGCCATAGCTATAATCAGCTTCCGTTGACATGTCTTAATAGCCTGGTTATAATAAAATAGAATGGACGTGGAGGTGGAATATTATGGAAAATAAAATTGAGTTGATCACCAAGATTGTCGAAATTGCTGCAGGCGTAATCGCAGGTTATGTAGCATATAGACTGTCTGCCCCCATATTCGATTTCGCTGGTTTGTTCAGTGTCATCATCGGTTTATTAAGCGCGCTGGTTGTGGCTCACCTTATCGAATCATACCGCCATTCCCAGGATATAAGAAAAATGAACCACCATCTCGCAGATCTACTACAAACGATCGCAGAGCGCTATCAAGATGCTGCCGATATCGCGCGAGTCCTACAGTACGGGGTAACCACCTTTCCCCGCGACCAGTTCATCGATGCAATGCTTCCTCTTTTCTGGAAGGTCGAAAACGAACTCCTCGCGACCAGCTATGTCAGTCCTGACGAAGGCTGGAGCAGATCGTACGGTGAATTGATCCATGAAATCCAGCGCACTAAGATAAAAGTGAACAAGGCAAATATCAGAAGGGTCTTCATCGTTGACAGTGAAGATGAATTTAGCAGATTGCGTGATGTCATGACCAAACAAAAGCAAGCCGGTATAAAGGTGAAATACATATTCAGAGACGCGATTGAGAAGACATCGATGCTGAAATCCCACGCAGAACGATTAGAATCCCTCGATTTCGACGTGGTTGATGCACAATGTGTCTGGCTTTCAGTCCTGGATAAAAACAGAAATATTAAATATGGCAGGGTTGTGTTCGGCAAAGAAGCATGTGATCGGTACTGCAGATTCCATAACGTGGTGTTTGAAGAAGCTAAAGAAATATAGACCCATATTCAAATTACCGAATATGTTTAAGGAGGTGTAGGTGTCGTTAGAAAATATCGTTCAAGAACTGCATGATCGGCTTTCGGAAGAAAAATTGCAGGCGCGAATTGTATCGGGTACGCATCTAGGTCCGCAGCGGTCTCGGCCGGTATGGCAGGAACAATCTCTGCTATATTCAGGGTCTTGGATCCTTTCACCGACTGCTTGCCTACACCAGCGACATGCCCTGCACTCCGGATCACTGGCATGACATGAGCATGCTCGATGAGTGCCATGAGTGCACCCTATGTCAACGCGCGTGTCCGACCGGTGCCATCCCTGATGATCGGTTCCTGCTTCGCGCAGAACGGTGTATAGCGTTCCACAATGAACATGAACGCGATTTCCCTGACTGGCTTCGACCGGAATGGCACAATGCCCTGGTCGGCTGCATGCTCTGCCAGAAAGTATGTCCCGTCAACAAACCTGTCGTAGACTGGATAGAAGATACATGTGAATTTTCCGAAAAGGAAACCACCCAGATTATCGATCAGGTATCGACCGAACGGTTCTCAGCGGGAACGTTAGAAAAGCTGAAAAATAAGCATTTTGAAGTCTCCATCAGCACGCTCGGGAGAAATCTCAAAGCACTTATGATTGAAAAGGGAATAGTGAATGACCGTCCGTCATCCGATTCTCAATGAAAATACCGACTGCCGTATTATTTGTACGCATACTATTATCTCCCAAAAATCGATAAAAGGCACGTAATGTCCACTAGAGAAAGAGTGTTGTTGATCGCTGCCCCAGCACTGTTCCCGGTCACGCTCGGATTATTTCAATTTTGCAGTGCAGTTATTGGCGGACTGCGCGGGTACATCTTGGGATTGGTCATCTACTGGATTATCTGTGTATCGGTGTCGGTTTATATTCTTTACGGCAACCGCGCCTTTTTCGACCTCTACCGGATACGATCAAAAAACCTTACGGCAACCGGCATGATATCGGTCATCGTAACGTTCATTCCGGTGATCGCAACATTCAGCGTTGCGTTTCTCAAAGCTTATCATCTTATCACCACCACGATATTTATTGTATTGATCATCATGTCCGCTTTGAACGGTTTTATCGAGGAACTTCTCTGGAGGGGAACATACTTTGTGGTATTTGCAGAAAAAGACACACGCATTGCATATTTCATGCCCACCTTTTATTTTGCTTTGTGGCATGTGTCGTTATTTTTTTACCGGGGGATACGTTATACTGGAGGAATTGCCGCACTCGTAGGCGGCGCACTGATCATGGGCGCGATATGGGCATGGGGAGTATCACGGCAGAAATCCTTACTTTTTTGCACCATTGCACATATCCTTACCAACTTCTTTGCATTCTCCCAGTTTTTGGTCGAGAACTGGGCATAATCTGACACATTCTCACATTCAGGTAATTCACGGATTGATAGATTGAAATCGATTGCGAATCAGCCGCTGGTCGCTCTTCTCTGGCAAAGATCGACCGTTGACCAGAGCCTAAAAATATGTTCTTTCTGGTTTATACACAGAAGTCTTCCAGTTACGCAGCTATTTCAACTCGTCAGACTACTTCATGCACGATTTGTATCTTGATTTATTAGTAACGGCACATATAATACTCTATAATATAGAGGAGGATTTATGAAAAAAGCATATATACTTCTGCTTGTCGCCTTCTTTTTCGCGATACCTCTTATCGCCCAGACCGCTGCAGAAAAAGCCGAACGGGTCGAGAGTGAGGATGAAGCACTGAAAACCGAACGAGTCGAGAGTGCAGACGAAGCACCGGTAACCGAGACAGCAGACCGGGCACCAGAGGCTGAGGAATTAAAAAAGATCAGCCGGCTGCCCGAGGTCGTAAAGGACGCGCGCGAGGCAGGTACTGAAGAAGATGAAATTCAGAATATCGTGAAGGGTGTGAGGGATGACAAAGTGACCGCCGAAGAAGGTGCCAGTACTATCACGACCATGAAAAAGAATAAAGAAGATGGAGTTTCCAATAACGGTATTTCTGAATTCGTGTTCGAGCAGAAAGCAAAAGGACTGCACGGCGAGGAACTGGGGCAGGCGATCAAGCAGGAACTCCAGAACCGTCACCGACACAGAGAGCAGGAATTGAAAGGTGAAACGAAACAGAAAGCAGAAAAGGAAATGGAAAAGGGCGAAGCCGAGAAAGGCGTCGAAACCAAAGTAAAAGCAGGCGAACAAAAACAGGAACACAAAACCGAACCGAGCGAAAAAGCAGAGGAGCAAAAGGGAAAGAAAATGGAAGAAGACAAGACCGAGGACCAGGCACCAAAGGCAGACGAGACCGAGAAACAGAAGGGCAAGAAGAAAAAGGAGACCGAAGATAATATAAAATCCGGTTCCAAAGGAAAGGGTCCGAAATAGGTATGTAACCAGGGGGAAACATGACCAAGAAGCTATTTCTCATCGCCGTCGTCTGTGTCGTGGTCTGTATTGCCTGCACCGAGACCAAAGAGGTCGCAGCAGTCGACCAAAAGGTAATAGAACAGGTAGCCAAGATCGCTGCTACATTCGAGATGGATGCGGCAAAGGCGATGGACATGCTCGAAGCGGAAAACATGACCGCCGAGAAATATAAGGATATTATCGCAAAGATATCGCTGGATGATAAGGCGACGAATATGTTTGTAGAATTGAAAGAAAAATACATGAAGCAATCAGCAGAATAGTCTTATACCATTAACACCATGAAGGGGGAGCACATGGACGCTCCCCCTTTAAGTTTTGGGGTCACATCTAAATATTTGACATGCTTCTCTAAAACCCCAAGGTGAAAACAACACCGCGTCAACAGAACTGTCTGCTCTTTGGCAGATGTCGAATGTTAAGAGTCGATCCCCTATCTAATTATTCACATACGTGTTGATGAATTGGATGATCCGTGTGTGGTATTCTGCGCCCAGGACCTCTGGCACGTCATCGTGCACCGCACCGTCGACCCAGAGGCTTTCCTTGGGCTGGACCGCTTTATCCCAGAGATACGGTACGTGCCGGTCGAACACCACATAATCATCGTCCCTGCCGTGCATCATAAACAGGGGACAATCGATATCGGCGATCCGTTTTTCATTGTCAAAGTCAGCCTCGACAACATAGTCAGCCGGCAGGTGCACCAGCGCACCATCGTGCAACAGTGCAGTAGCCGATGCCGGTGAAGATTCAAGGATCACGGCAGCACCGGGTCTAACATCGGCACTCAGATATGCAGCGACAAAACATCCCAGGGATTGACCGTAGTATACGATCTTTGACGGGTCAACATTGGGTCGAGAGAGCAGATAGCTCAGTGCCTCGTATCCGTCAGAATAGAATGCCTCACCAGACGGACTGCCTTCGCTTTTGCCATAACCCTGATAATCGAAAATGAAAACGTTATAGCCCATTTCCCATAAATATTCCACACGTCCCCAGTACCGGTTGATATTCTCTGACCGTCCGTGACAATACAGTATGGTAACATCATTATTCGTAACTGAATCGGGATTACCATACACAAAATACGCGTAAATCGTATTGTCCATCGATGTCAATGTGAGCCCCTGATACTGCCAATTCGGAATAATGAATCGCACATGCCAATCCTCATCCATGTCAGCGGGTCGCAGGTATTCATCGATCTCGCTCGGGTCAAAGAGAAAATCATCGAGACTGAACGGTCGCGTACAGAACAGACCGACAAAAAATAGCATAAGTATCAATCTTCCTTTTTTCATGACGCCCTCCTATAACCGGTACGACAATCCCCAAACAAAACCGA
Organism: Caldifarciminota bacterium; assembly: GCA_020341755.1. Classification (GTDB taxonomy): domain Bacteria; phylum Hydrothermota; class Tepidihabitantia; order SM23-42; family SM23-42. Next base: position 2,040,417 of record CP070834.1, read on the forward strand.
TCGCACCTTTATCAGCCGGTATCAGTGTATAATCCACAATGCGGTTGTCGCTTCTTTCCTGTGGCGCATACCACTTTGCTTCGAGATTGATATTGAACCTGCCCAGCGGCAGCTCCACGCCTATAAGCGGTGCGGATATCCAGTATGGTTCGTCATATTGAATGATATTCTGAAATCCGAAATAAATTAGGTGACCGCGTAAGGACAGGTTGTAACTTGCCACTATCCCGATCTCTGGATACGCTCGCGTGGTCGAGATATCAAAGACATGCATGAATAAGTAAGCGCTTCCTTCCAGAGCCAATGCAGGACGCCATCCCCCTTGATCAACAATGAGCTTCGTGATGCCCACTTCCAATGCAACATTACCGAGCACCATCATAGTCGGATGTATGCCGCAGTGAAAATCAGTGTTTTCATTCAGCCCCCGGCGGTAGCGCAAAACAGAATAGGGTATGGGCATCTGTATGTCGAATACGGGTGCGACCGGACCACCTGAACAGAAGGTTAACGAACTCCTGTCCTTGCCCATGGGTCTGACTGAAGCGACTGTGCCACAGTGCACGCTGGCGATGAACACACATGCGATCAGAACCGTAAACCACGTTATTGCTTTACTCCGAGTCATGAATACCTCCCCTAAGATAAACCTAATCACTTCTACCCAGCAAACAGAATTCCCCTTAAATACCTGCAGCTGCTTCCGCAGCCCATATACTACCTTACTATATAAGCGTATAACACGCTGTCAAGCGCAAGTGTTCGGTGTTACATGCTGATGAGCACGATACCGATTATCATAAAAGTCAGCGCCAGGAGCATGGAAATGATATATGAATAGAACCACGGCCCTGGTTTCCCGGTCTCCTGCCGTGTGATCTGGTGGTATTGATGCAGATATTTCAGTATCAGTATCCTGAGTAGTAAATAATTTATCCTGATGCCGCGTTTTTTCAAGAACGACAGGATCACGATCGACGACACTATCCCCCACCATGCGCTTATAATCGCCAGTACGAAAAAAATTGTAGCTATCATTATACCTCCAACAGACTATATCTTTGTGGATTCTTACTCCGTCTGTTCAAATATACGCTGCAGCATACGAACTGCGTTGGCATTATCAGGATTGAGTTTCAGAGACTGCGCATAATTTTCTATTGCTAGTTCCCGCTCACCCGCAATCATGTATGCCTCGCCGAGGCTGTCATATGTGTTATACCCACCTGAGTACATTTCCACGTTCAACTCGAATATCGCAATGGCATCTGCTACCCTGTTCATGCCGAGCAGTATATACCCGAGATTGTTCAGTTCAGCTTCACTGAAATCATATTCGTCCGGATGTTCGTTACGAAGCGTCTGATAGTGATCGATCGCGGCATCGATACCGTTTTCCAGAATCATCGGTAGGATTTCATTTGCGATTGACCGACGCGGCAACTCGTACGGTTTGTCGTACAATATTGCCCGGATCGCAGGCGTGATATTACCGAGTGCGCCGGATGCCGTGTTGTCGAACAAGATTATGGTGTGTTTGTCATCGACAAAACGGTGTATGACACTCGTAAACCCATGTATCCCGCCTGTATGGCCGATGATCTGCACACTATCCTGACCTTCATCAAACCCCGGGGTGCCGCCTATTGCCCGTTTGTACACT
>CP070834.1:2042179-2056864 GCA_020341755.1 Caldifarciminota bacterium
GGGTGCGTTTTAATTATCTGATATTCTGACTTGGTCAGATTGTTCGGTTTATTGAGGATGTCGGTGGGAATGTTGATTTTACCTATATCATGGATACTTGAAGCCATGAAAAGACCATCGATTTGCTCTCTCGAGATTCCGATTTCCTTTGCAATGGCACAGGCTAATTCGGCGACTCTCCTCTGGTGTCCGGCAGTATACGGGTCCATGGTTTCGACAACCTGCACCATGGATTGGATCGTACCGGTGACTACCTTTTCCCATTTCTCCAGGCTGTATCTGATCTTTTGTTCTGCTTCCTGCTCCAAGGTAATATCGCGGAACTCCTCAAAGATCCCTGCCAGAGATCCATCGGGTCTGCGGAACGGCGTCGCCGTCAGCCTGCACGGTACTGCCGTATGATCGCTCCGCGTCATGACGATATGGCAATCGATGCGGTCCTGACCGCCGCGTATCTGCCTGAGCGCACATTCATGGCTTTTGCAGAACGGACCAGAAAAAGCTTCATAACATTTCATTTTCAGAATCGTATCCTCCTCAGAATCGCACATGATCAGAAATGCCTTGTTTGTTTGAACGACGTTGTGTTCGTTGTCGATGATTCGAATGCCGTCGTTCATTGTATCGAATACCTGCTTTGTGGCGATATGGGATGTATCGTGCGTGCTCAACACATGGGTGTATTTATTCGCCATGCTCTGAGCGTAGAATCCAAATACAATGATTGCCCCCATGATGAACAGCCGAATGAATAATTCATGATGATTTGCTGGAACGATGTGCTGTACCATACTGTTCCCGTAAACTCCGGAAGAACAAACAATGCTGGCCAATAGCCAGCTGACAATACCGGTGGCGATACTAATACTTGATATCCATCCCATTGTGTTTAATGTCCTCCCATCTTCTTATAGTAGTGGTGATTATAAACTGGGCATAAAGGGAGTGTGAAAATACCATGAATTCGATTTCTGCTGGTACAAGTGTCCTCGAGATGTTCTTAATCATTTTTCAGTATCCTGTGCAGCAGTTCACTCAATTCCTGCATTCTGTAGGGTTTTGTGAGTACGCCATAAAAACCGTATTTCTTGAATTCCGACATGACCGGAGCACTGCTGTAGCCGCTCGATGCTATGGCTTTGGCCTTGGGGTCTATTTTGAGTAATTCCTTGATCGTTTCCTTGCCGCCCAAACCTCCCGGGATCGTGAGGTCCATTATGACAATATCGTAAGGTCTGCCAGTGGCAAGGGTTTTGCTATAGAGTTCCAAGGCTTCAGCCCCATCGTTGACGCATTCTGCTTCGTAACCACAAAGATTCAGCATCTGCAGGGCTACATCCCGTACCGTTTCTTCGTCGTCAACGACAAGAATCTTCCCGGTTCCTTTAACTATGTGTTTCTCGACGACCTCTTCAGGCTGCTTTACTTCATCAGATGCCGGGAGATAAATGCTGAATGTTGATCCTCTGCCCGTTTCTGAGTCCACGATGATATAGCCATCGTGTTTTCTGATTATTGAATAAGCAGTGGTCAGACCAAGTCCATTGCCTTTTTCCTTGGTCGTGAAATAGGGGTCGAATATTTTGGAAATATTTTCTTCTGGAATACCCACACCGTGGTCCTCGATGGAAATCCTGACATATTTACCTTTATGCAAAGGCAGACCATTGACATTGTAGATGATGTGATTCTCAGCAGTTATGTTTATCGTGCCACCATCTCGCATAGCCTGGTCAGCATTGAGAAGCAGGTTGTTGATTACCTGGCTGATCTGCCCCCCATCGATTTCTACCGCCCACAGATCGTCCTGTATGGATAAGTCACATTTGACATTGGATCCCCGCAGGACAAATCCTGCCGATTCCTTTAATAATTCGATGATAGAGAGAGTCTTCTTTATGGGTGCTCCACCTTTGGAAAACGTCAACAGTTGCTGGATCAGATCCCGTGCGCGGAATACCGCATTTTCGATCTTTAGTAGGCGTTCACTGTGTTTGTGTGTTTCCAAATATACTTTCAGGATTTCAATATTCCCCAGAATAGCGGTTATGATGTTGTTGAAATCATGGGCAATGCCGCCAGCCAGTATGCCCAGCGATTCGAGCTTCTGTGTCTTCTGAAGTTCTTCCAGCATCCGGTTGCGATCGGTGATGTCAAATGCATATTGTATAACCTGGATAAGGTTTCCATTATCATCAAACACCGGATGTCCGTGGACCTCGAACGCGCGCGGATTGCCGTCTCTGTCAAAATGTACGTGTTCGAGTGTCTGAGCTTTTTTGGTACTTTTTACCATCTCGAGCGGACAGTGAATTCCGTTCTCAGAGCAGGGATTCTTTTGATTGTGTATCGCCTCGTAACAGGTAGGATTTTCCTCCGGATTGAATATATCGGCGGCAGCATTCCACATCTTCAATGTATAATCTTCGATATCGATGACATACAGCGGGTGCGAGAGACTTTCCAGAATGTGATTCAGGAATGTTTTTTGAACGAGTATTTGTTGTTCAACTTCATTACGCTCTTCTTCAATACCTATAGCAGTTGAGATAATGCTTATCAGTAATTCATCGTTATCAGCCAGATCCACTTTTTTATTGAAAGAGATGCAGAGAGAACCTATGCATTCATCGTGGCAAAAAACAGGATGACCAACAAAGGTATGAATAATGTGAGGATTGTCTGGATCTGTGCTGGGTTCGGTGTAGTCCTTTACGACGTGTACACTTTCGCCCTTACGTGCGCTCTGGATGATGTCGCAGCATAGTTTTTTCTCGGCGACCTCGATATCGTGATTGCATTGGGAATCCTGCCACTGGCTGATCGCTCGCAGCGTGTTATCCCCTTTTTTTCTGTAGATGATCCTGTCTGCATTTAACTGCTCTCTGCATGCCTGGGTGAACATATTTATGTTTTTTCGGTAATTGGGAGTGAGGTTGAGAAATAATTTATTCAGGTGGAGGAGCCGGTCTTCTGCTCTTTTGTGGGCGGTAATGTCAGATATGACAAGCACCGCGCCTCTCAGACTTCCCGCCTGTCCGGGAAGCGGTTCCATGGATATATGTATCCATCGGTCGTTCTTCTGGAGAACCAGTGATTCTCTCTGATGGCTGTTACGTAAGCGTTTTAAAGGGCAGATCTTCGAATCCTCAAAGGTGCAGTTCATAATTTCAGCACACGAGGACCCGATAATTTCGGTGTATGTTTTCTCTGAAATTTCTGTCATGCGTTTGTTGCACCGTACCACTATGCCGTCCTCATCAAGCAAACACACAGCATTGGGCATGGTATCGAATGTCGTACGCCATTCGTTCGAGGCATTGATCAAGATTTTTTCGCTCGAACGAGCCTCGGTTATGGTACGGAAGACGAGGTGTCTGCTCTGGCACGTTTTTTGGGGCGGACGCACTACCATCATCTCGACATCGATATGTGTACCGTCACACCGGATAAGTTTTCCCCACCGTTTTGTATTGGAAGTTTCATCCGTCAAGACGTCCAAGCATTCGGGTGGTATGATCGACGTCAACTCTTGACCGATTATATCATCAGGGCTGTGTACGTGCAGGTATTCGTTCGCTATCCAATTAGCGTTTATTATTTTTTTCTTTTCGAACGTGATGATGCCATTATCGTTGAATGATGCAAGTGCGTAGCAGCCTGTTTCACGATGATGTTCACCAATCTTTTGTTTGTTTGGTACGTTAGGTGATGAGTTTTGCCGCGTCGTATCTTGGTTCATGAGATTTTTTCAGATGTTCAATAAATATGCCACGATATTATCGAGACCTGAATAACACATGATATCCTAGGGGATATTCGTGAAGAGACGATGAATTAAGAGTGAATTTTATGTAAAGAAAAAAAGATGGGTAATTATACTGTAACGAAATTTGGTGGCTTATTTACGAAAAAGGCTTATTCCTGCACTTTGTAGCCAACACCCCGAACATTTTTAATAAAGGTACGCGCAGGACCCAGTTTTTTCTTGATGTTCTTGATGTGAACATCAATTGTTCTATCGACTACAACCTTATCGCTCCCCCATAACTCGTCCAGGATCTGCTGTCTTGAAAAAATTCGCCCTTGGCTTTGAGCCAGTATTTTCAATATTCTAAATTCTGTCGGAGTCAGCAGTATCTTTTTCCCCTTGTATGTCACCTCAAATTTCTGCATGTCCACTTCCACACCACCGATTTGCAGAATATCGATTTCTTTTTTCTTCCCCCGTCTCAGAACCGCTTTTACGCGTGCGGTAAGTTCCCGGGCTGAGAACGGTTTGGTAACATAGTCGTCCGCACCCAGTTCCAAGCCCAGGACCTTGTCCACTTCAGTACCTTTGCCGGTCAACATGATGATCGGTATGTGGGAGTATTTCTTATGGGTTTTCAGGGATCTACATACATCGAACCCGTCTGCATCCGGTAGTTTTACATCGAGAATGATGAGGTTGGGATTATGTACTTTTAAAAAATCCCAAAGACCACCAGCATTGGGGAATTCACGGACAGTATAACCTGATTCTTTGAGATGGAATGAGACGATATCCAGAATATCGGGTTCGTCATCAATGATTGCGATCAGTTTAGCCATGATCATTGCTCTGGCTTGATTTTATATGAAGGTGTTCTCTGCGTGGTTTCCTGTAGCCATAGATGTGTTGAATAAATGATAACCGCATATTACTCTGCATCATTACACCATTCTGGCGAATCTTCCGCATATCCGACGTTCTGGGTATAGGCTCCTCCTCTCGTTGATTTTCGTTCCTTAATCTATTGTAACATTAAATACCGTGTTGTCAAGGGTATCTCGATAGGGAGTGAAGAAGCAGCACGGTCAGCGCCGCATGTGCTGATGAATACTCCGGGATCACCGCTTGGTATCAGGCGTCCCGGCGTAATGGCTAAATCCGCGCGCTACCTGATCAGCAATACTTTTTCCGTGCGAACATGTTCACTGTGTTTCACGGTAATCAAATATACACCGCTGGGCATTTTCCTGCCGGTGTGATCAGTACCATCCCACACGACAGGAGTAGGCAGTAGGGAGTAGGCAATAGACAGTGGAAAGGATTTTACCAGACGACCAGTAGTATTGTAGATTTTTAGCTCCATGCTCTTGGCACTATGCCCCATGCCAACGCTGATTTCAGTCAGCGTGCTGAACGGGTTTGGTGTAATCCGAAGCGAGATATCATGTGCATCGCTTACCGTATGATATTCAATACCGGTGCCGGGATCATATTTCATAAGCGTGTTGTGATACCCACACACCCAGAACACATCGTCATGATGATGGGTTAGATTGGTGAGAAAGGTTCTTATCCGCGGTGTTGTGTACTCGAGTATCCAGGATTCCCCACCGCTGGTTGTCTTATAGATAAAACCACGACCGTCTTCGCCGGGATTGCTTCCCCAGTAATTATATGCAGAAAGCCAGCCGTTCAATGTGTCGGTCATAACAATTGCCGAAACATAATAATGGGGTACATTTTGCGCGAACTGCCAGGTCGCTCCGCCGTCGGTCGTGCGCTGGATATTGCCATTTATTGAACCTAGCAATCCCAGATTTCTGTCGACGAAATAAGAGCAGAGAAAATGGTCTGCCATTGCCGGTGACTGGGCGTTCCAAGTGGCGCCGCCGTCGGTCGTGTGCCGTATGAAACCATTGCCGCCGCCATACCCACCCGCTGCCCAGCCTTCGAGCGCATCATAAAAGTGAACAGTAGATACATAGTTCGATGTTCCGCTCGATTGTGCTGTCCAGGAAACTCCGCCAGTACTGGTGAAATAGATAGCACCATTGCTGCCGAAAGCCCATCCGGAATCCGGCGAGACGAAGTACATGCCGCCGATCCATGCACCAGTACCGATGGAATGGAATGTCCATGATACACCGGCATCGCTCGTGCGGTATACACCTGAAGTATTGCCTTCCCTGAGCACCCAGCCGTGATTTGCATCGATGAACTGGACTTGAGCGCCGCCCGGTGTAACGGGATCATAATACCAGGTTACCCCTGCGTCAGTGGAGCGCATGCAGTATCCGTCTGTACTGACATTGCTGCCGGTAACCAGATATCCGTGCAGGCTGTCAGCCCAGGTAAGAGAATTCCAACCCGGTGCCTTATAACTCCAGTTGAACGTCGAGCCGTTGTCCGTGCTTTTCAATATCTGACTGTAAAACGCAGCGACCCAGATATCATCCTCGATATACTGTATGCCCTGGGTATAGGTCTGTATCAAATAAGAGTGTGATGTCCATGTCTGACCACCATTGCTTGTGACAAATACTCTGGCATCTGCCGGTGACAGCACCTGGGTCGCGGCAATGGCTATGCGCAGGGTATCCTGGCAGTCAAGACAATGGTTGTAATCCAGATATGTATATCCCTGAATATCCCAGTTTGCTCCGCCATCGGTTGTGTGGAGTATGGCTCCGGCAGGAGAGTTATAGATGCTTGATGTTGTTGCCCATCCATGAGTAAGGTTTGGGAAATCTATAGCATCGACCGCACCGGCACCTGCCGGGACGATCTGGCGTGTCCACGATGTCCCGCCATCGGTCGTGTGGTGAATGTGAGGTTCCAGGGTATTATCGCGACCGCATATCCATCCGTGCAGTGAATCGGTAAAATATACGTCGGCGACACTGTATGCATTGGTGCCAAAACTCAGATTCTGCCAGGTGGCGCCACCATTGGTCGTGCGGAGCACGAGGAAAGAAGAACCACCCCATCCGCCAACTGCCCATCCGCGGTCTTCGTTGATGAAGTGTACCCGCTGCAGAACGCGGCTGGTTCCACTACTCTGCTGCGACCAGGAATCACCGCCGTCACTGGTTGCGTAGATTCTACCATTATGACCGACCACCCAGCCGTGTGTTGGTGATACAAAACACACACCATTGAGTGCAGCACTGGTACTGTCTGTGAACGGTACATATTCCCAGTTCGTACCATCACTAGTTCTGAAGACTACTGAGAACGTCTGTCCGCCGGCACTTGTAGCGCCGACTGACCAGCCATGCAGACCATCCTGCTGGAAACACAAGTCATTGAGGCTGACAGTCGGATCCTGCGGAAGGACCGCTTCCCATGTTTGTGCGATAACGATTATTGGAATGCATGCAATGAACATACTGGTTACCAGGGAAACACCTGAATTCTTCATAACTACCTCCTCAGGTCCAGAGTATATCAGATGGTATCAACGCAATTCATTTTAAGATTATGGGTGAAGTTTATGATTAATAGTATATCAAAAAAATTGACCGTCAAGTGTTTATCTGGTATTGACTTTTCCCCTTATCGCAATACAATTAAGTATAGGAAGAAGCGAGAGGAGGTGACCACCATGCTTTCAATCATACCTGTTGATCTCAGCAAAATAAAATCCGGTGACATTGACCGGGAGATCCTGCGTGCCGGGATAATTGCTGAGTTGGATGCTATCAATCTCTATGAGCAAATGGCGGCTTTAGCAAAAGATGATCATATTCGAGCAGTCCTGCTCGATATCGCCAAGGAAGAAAAAGAACACGTGGGAGAGTTCCAGACGCTCCTTTTGAGATTCGATAAGGAACAGGTAACAGAGTTGGCGGAGGGCAAAAAAGAAGTAGAAGAACTTATCGGACAATAAATTAAAAATCTGTATCCTGCATTGGCGTAATGATTGAGGTTGCGCGGATGCTTTATATCCAACAGATATTAACGTATGTCGAATAATTTTTTTGCCTGCTTTGGCAGGTACGCTCTGTGCGCATTGAGCGAATAGAGTGTGAGTCCTTCAAACAGCAATGTATCCTGATCCATGACCATGATGTTTTTGAAGAACGGGAAAAAAGCAATTTTATCATCCTGCTCCACGATAAGTTGACCTGCACTTGAAAGCACATTAATTGTATCGATCGTAACGGTTGCCCTGTCGAAGAACATTTCGGCATCCACAATGAGCCGTTCATTTACTGATTCCAGGTTAAAACCCATTGAGCGTGCACAGAGATGGGCGATGTCAGTATTTTCAATGGTCTGGGGTACATCTTTCAATCCATAGCTAAACATTGGCACATCATTACCCGTGTGGCCAAAGGTCGTCCAGCCGATATGCGCTCGTCTGCTCAGCATGTGTCCGAGTAGGCGCGGAAGATCATCGGTGAGCGTGTCTTTCAGGTCAGCCATAATGGTGCCGAGTTCATCTGCGGTGAGATCGGTGATTCCATAGTATTCGCTGATGATGTCGCGCACGGTATCCGGGTCTGGCTGAGCATTGTCTGTGTTCGTGTATACGAGCCATGCCGCGGCATCGGATGTCAATGCTGCTCTGTTGATCACGTTAACCATATGAACCGGCTGGAACGAACCATAGTCAGCATCCCGGTCACCGAGGGACATGCCGCCGTTATCGTGGTCAGGGAAGACGAGTACAAGTGTCGGTTCGCGCGATGAACGGGCGAATTCGAGCGCCGCTGTGACTACCTGGTCAAAGGCAATGTACTCGGTGATCGTACCAACCGGGTCATTGGTGTGTGATGACCAGTCGACCTGGCTTCCTTCCACCGTGAGGAAAAAACCATTCGGGTTCTGACTCAGTACCCTGATCGCCTGCCGGGTCATCTCGACGAGCGAGGGCTGGTCAGGCGCAACCCGGTGCCGGTCGATATCATGGTACATGTGACTGGGCGCGAACATACCCCATACCTTACGGGCTTCAGGAGGCAACCCGTCGAGTTCATCTTTTGTCGTAATAATATCATATCCCCGGGCAATAAGCACATCATACAGGTTTTCGCCGTCATCCCGCCTGCCGGCGAGCGTGGTGCCGGGGATCTTCGAATCGGTATCGATGAGATACGCAAGGCCACCACCGAATACGACATCGATGCCTGCGTATACCATCTGTTCCATGAGTATATGTTCATCATTCCGCGCATGCCAGTGGCTGGCATATGCCGCTGGTGTGGCGTGGCTCACGCGGCAGGTTGCGACCAATCCCACTGCCTTACCTGCGAGACGTGCGCCCTCGAGCACCGACGCAACTGGACGCCACTGCTGGGACTCAGGCAATTTATAAGGTTTTGGCAATATGAGGCTGTCAGGACGCATGGACACGCAGCGTGCCTTGTCCGGCCCTTCCCAGGTCTTGTAGCCCGTGGCAAAGGCAGTGGCAGCGGCTGCCGAACCGGTGATCATGGAATTAGTATTGTGTGTATGGACAAGACTGATATCCATGTCATCCTGGGCAAGCGGTGCTCCCTTGAACCAGCGCGCCATGGTCATGTGTGCTACACCGCAGCCGTCCGGTATGAGGACGATGACATTATGGAATAGCTGCGAATCGCTTTGTGCGGCGGGTAGAAAAACGGGTGATAAAAGCATGCTACTCAGCACACAAAAAATAAGTGGGTAGTTTCTTATTCTCATCTGTCTCCTTTCATTTCAATATAATCTGTGTAACGAAATATATTACTTGGAAAGAGTACAGTGGTCAAGTCTGATACCAGTGGTAGCATTAGTACTTCAGTATTCATTACCCCTTGACAAACCGCATTATTTCTGTATAATAATTCCAAGTAAGCAAGAATATTTGTATAGAGGGTCCAGAATATAACCTATTCAGATTCCCAATATCAAATAGCAGCTTGAAAGGAGAAACATGGCTTACGGTACAGTAAAGTGGTTTGACAGTAGAAAAGGATTTGGCTTCATCGAGAAAGAAGATGGTAGTGGCGACGTATTCGCACACTTCCAGGAAATCGTCGGTGAAGGTTACCGTACCCTGCGAGAAGGTGAACGGGTCAAGTTCGAAATTACTCAATCCCCCAAAGGGGAAAAAGCCACAAAAATAGAGCCTGCGTAATAGCGCAAGTTCTGAAAAGGGAGTGACCGACGTCACTCCCTTTTTGTTTTTAGAAAACATTGCCTTACAAGACTTCGCCGGCACATCATTTCACCCCTTGACAAATCGCATATTTTTATTATAATAATATTGAATATTCAATATTGTTTGAATAAATGAAGGAGAGAGCATGAAAGAAGCAGGTACCTTGAGTACTCTAGAGCAGATAAAGGTAATGGCTCATCCCCTGAGAATGAAGCTGCTCGAAGCATTCTCGCACAAGCCGATAACCACAAAGCAGGTGGCGGCACAGCTCGCCGAGCGCTCCACCAGACTCTATCATCATGTGGACGCCCTCGAGCGTGTCGGGCTCATCAAACTCGTGCGAACCAGCAAAAAACGCGGTACTGTCGAAAAATACTATCAGACCGTTGCCCGAACCTTTGCCGTCGACCGACGATTGTTCACGTTGAAACACCAAGCCCGGGCAGCGCAAAGCGGCATGCTGGATGTGATCACCGGTATATTCGAGGATACATTATCGGAGATACACCAGAACCTTGCTGCCAGACTCGATAAGCCAAAAGCCGATGAAAAACGCATCATCGTATCCCATTCGCATATCCGCGTGACACAGAAAGACGTGGCCGGTCTCGATCAACAGATTAAAGCATTATTAAAGAAGTCCGAGACCGGCGAACACGAAGCGGGAGCGGTTGATTATGGTTATACTCTGGCATTATATCCGGTTAGGAAAAGTAAACGAAGAATATCCATAAAAAATATCAAAAAAGGGAGAAAAAAATGAAGAAATTCAGTGCAGTACTGAGAGGAATAACACTCATTATCTGCCTGACTGCAGTGGTCAGCGCAGAAGAAAAAATAGATGACCCCTACATGATACTGGAAAAACATCACGCAGCGATAGGCGGACTCGACCGGTTGAGGTCAATACAGACACTGTATGCAGAAGGCACCGTTTCCATTATCGGCAGTGACCTTACCGGAAGCCTTGTCCTGCGTACCGCCAAGCCCCTTAAAAGAAGACAGGAAGTCGATTTTAAGATCGCTAAAATGATCAGCGGTGACAATGGTGATTTTAGATGGAGCCTGGACGCCAATGGTAAGATCCTCATACATCGGGATGAATCCGTAATCACTGAGCGGGAAGTGCAGAGGCACATGGAGAATTTTGAACACCTGGACCCGGGATCAGAATATTTTGCTGTGACTTTTAAGGGTATGGATGCGGTTGACGGGAAAGAATGCTATGTGGTAGAGGTGCGGAACAGTATCAATGAAACGTTTGAACGCCATTTTTACAGTACGGAAAGTTACTATTTATTGAAGAGAATCACGTTCAGACCCGATAGAGAAGAGCATACCACCTACTCGGATTTTCGTGAAGTCGACGGCATGATCCTGCCGTTCCTGGAATTGACCAAAACCCTGCCCACCGGCGAGCAGCAGCAGATGGTCTATACAAAATATGAGTACGATAAGCAATTCGATCCCATCCTGTTCGAACCGCCGCAGGATGACGTTGATGATTTTGAGTTTGTCAACGGCTCCAGTGCGGAGAATGTACCCTTCCATTTTATCGCACGGAACATCTACGTACCCGTGAACATCGACGGCAAAGAGCGGCTCTGGGTACTGGACTGCGGAGCCTCGGTCACCGTTATCGATTCCGGTTTTGCAGCGGAACTGGGTCTCGAATTTCAGGGACCGATCAAAGCGCAAGCAGCATCGGGTGTGGTGGACCTGTACTATGTATCCATGCCATCATTCCGACTTCAGGGCGTTGTCTTTAAGGAACAATTGGTCATGACCATGAGCCTCAGGCCTTTGTTCGAGAAGGTCCATGGCATGGAGGTCGTGGGCGTGCTCGGATATGATTTTCTGTCCCGCTTCGTTACCAGGATCGATTATGCCAATGAGGAACTTTCGTTCTACCACCCGAATGATTTCACATACACAGGTAAGGGTAGTGTGATCGATGCTCCTTTGAGCGAGGCGCGCATGTTCAGTATTCCGGTCACGGTTGATAATACCTATTCAGGAAAATGGCAGCTTGATATCGGTGCCAGCGGTAACGATTTTTCCTATCCATACGCCAACGAACAAGGACTTTTGGGAAGAAAGGGTGTTGAGTCTATAAGCTTTGGTGCCTCCGGTCCTTCAAAATCCATACGCACCCGGTTCGATGAAATAGCAGTGGCTGGATTCAGGGTAGAGAATCCGGTTATTGACATCCCGATGGAGGAAGGAACTGGCGTGTTCTCAGGGAGGTCTCTGGCCGGCAATATCGGCAATACGTTTTTCAGGCATTTCGTGCTCTACCTCGATTACGAACGCCAGCAGGTTATTTTTGAAAAAGGGGACGATTATGAAACAAAATTCCCCGATGGAAAGGGTGGTGTCCAGTTATGGTATAACGACAACCATGAAATAGAGGTAATGTTCGTTGCCCCGGGCACACCGGCAGAGAAGACCGGTCTGCAGAAAGGCGATATTATTAAAGCGATAAACGGTATAGAGGTCGATTACTTCGAGAACATCATTGCCATACGGGAATTGTTTGCCGAAAAGGCAGGGACCACCTATCAATTTTCTGTCCTGAGGGATGGAAAAGCCATGGAGGTGAACCTAGTCCTCAAGGATCTCTACTGATAACCTGTGATGCTATTTGCGGGTGTTAAAACGGGGTGCTGCTTTCGAATCAGCACCCCGTTGTATTATACTATTGAACACCAGCGCGAAAAGCGGATATTTATGTTTCGGATATACTCCTACCGCGCTTCGAGTATGATGTCTCCGTTCGTCACCTGGAGGTCTATCACAGCCCCGCCGCCGCCGATCGTGCCTGCCTTGTGGTTCGTCTCCTCGGTCGTGTAACTAACCGAGGCAAAACCGGTGACGGTCACGGTGCCATTACCCGTGAACGCATCAAAGGTCGCAGATACATCAGAAGGCAGGGACAACGTGATGTCGCCATTCGTCACGGTGTGAACGGCAGAATCTGCCGCGGCGAGTGCTGAGAGATCGCAGTCGATCGTACCGTTAACGAGCGTTCCAACAATACTTCCCTGACAATTATCCATCGTCAAATTGCCATTGACGATGCCGATATCTGCACCGGCGATCATATCGGAGAGAGACGCGGAACCATTAACGATCCCGATGTCAAGAAAAAACTGTTCAGGGCAGGTAAAATCAAAATTAGCAGTAAGGTCAATGTTTTCCATTGTTGTATCGGGGAAATCCGCTTCAAGCGTTAGGATATTGCTCGATACATCATCAGTGACCACAATATCGTCGATGTGTTCCGCAGCCGTTGTGCTGTCTTCGGCAATGCATATCCTGGTCACGATCGCGGTTATGGTTGTTTCCTGGACCGCAATGACCGTGATGTCACCATTCACGGTTATCCCGATGATCTGGTTTATACCACCTGCTGACCAGGTATAGGTTTCCGTGTCTTCCAGACGGTAGTCTTCGGTGGTTTCATCGCCGCAGGCAATAATCAATAATAGAGCGAGGGCAAACAAGCTCAGTGTTTTAAACATACTTCCTCCTTTTTCCTCTGAGATATACTATACAATACTATTGGACTAGCGTCAAGTTATTGTTGACATCCATTTATGAGACGGTATTATGTGATGCAACGAACATACATGAATTGCCGATACTGCACGATCATACACCAGCACGATGCAGACTACCGTGTGCGCAGGGCAGGGTGGGATATAAGAGGGTCGTTTCCCCGATGCGCCTGGCACTGGCAGTTCGTATGCGATCGCTGCGGCAGGAATGTATCTTTTAACGGCATGGCGTGGTGCCGAAAAACTGACGATTTTTTTTGCATACGCTGTGCACCACGGCACAAAAAAGTCAAACATCGGTTCTGGGCATGGGATTATTACTATGCACTGTGGTGTACAGTATGCCGGCAATACCATCCTGTACTGGACTTTGCTGAATACGCAGGCAAACATCCGTGGCAAAAAGACCGTCAGGCGCGCTATGTCCAAAAAGGCTTATACCGGGAAAAGACCCTTAAACCGCTGCTGTATATCGGCAGGGCGCCCGAGCGCTTGCAGCATCCTACCCCTCATGAAATACAGAAACGCTGGGATGCCGGAGCCGATACCTGGAATGCCGGTTATACGAAGTACGGCGACCGGTACCGACGGGTCATATTCAATCCTGCATTGTTCAAACTGATCGGTGACGTCGGGGGGAAGCGCGTATTTGATGCCGGGTGCGGGACCGGGTATCTGTGCAGGCTCCTTGCAGAACGGGGAGCGCGAGTCACGGGCATTGACCTCTCGAAGAGGTTCATCGAGATCGCCAGGGAGTATGAAAAAAAGAAACCCCTGGGTATCAGGTATCATCATGGTGATCTCAGCCGGATGCCGCAGTTGAAAACAAGATCTTTTGACCTGGCGGTATCAGTATATGTGCTGTGTGATGTTCGTGATTATGAACGAGCAACAGGAGAGATCTCCCGTGTCTTGAGGCCCCGCGGTCGGTTCATTTTGCTGATCGAACATCCATGCTTCAGCTGGGGTGCAGGCGGCTGGGAACATATTCCCATGGACAGCCAGCGGACCGAAGACTGGCGTTTCTTCAAGGTGGACAACTATTTCCAGCGCCGGACAGAAGAAAACCAGTGGGGCTCACTCCCTGTGCTCTTGAGTTTTTACCGGCCTCTGTCTGATTATTTCCATGCGCTCAGGAAATGTGGGTTTACTATAGTGGATCTGATCGAGCCGCGTCCGAAACGTGAAGCTTTACGCATGCGACCGCGTGAATGGACCAGTGAGGACCGGGTACCGCCGGT
>CP070834.1:2056964-2061043 GCA_020341755.1 Caldifarciminota bacterium
TGCACTGGTAAAACTCTCCAGCAGTACCGAGGATGTGCTCGTGACGCTCAACGATGTCATGGTTAAATCAAATGTCGCCAGCCGGTTCACCCACGGTGAAGCAACGGTCAGCGTGCGCTTTAGCAGTGCAGCAAAAGGCGAATCCACAGGCAAGAAAATAGAACAACTCGTTAAAAAAACGAAGAACGGAAAAGGCCGTTACCTGATAAGCGGTAGTATACGCCGTCCGCCCATGGAGCCCTCACGGCATACTGATCAGCTCTTTGCGTTGATAAAGGACATCTGCAGCACGCTTGATATCCGCGTTATTGAAGAACACCGCACGAGTTCGGCAGATATCTGTTTTGCCGATCCGACGAAACCTAGAATTGATGGTCTTGGTCCGGTCGGTGACGCACCGCACAATGACCGCGAATACATCCTGAAACACAGTCTTATAGAACGTATTATATTATTGGCAGTACTGATCGAAAAACTCCGGCGTCGTTCCTGATCCATGCGCTTTTCCCACATCGAATCGAAATTCAAAAAATCAGAAGACGGAAAATGTGCCGTTGCATCGCGGGGAATGATTGCCACTGCCTTTCCGGATGCAACCCATGCCGGCGTGGAAATGCTCAAGAAAAGCGGTAATGCGATTGATGCTGCATGCGCTGCAGCCCTTGCTTTGAGCGTCTGCGAGCCTCAGTCAAGCGGTCTCGGTGGTCAGACAATGCTACTCATCCATACCGGCAAAAAACCCATTGCGATCGATGGTTCGTCGCGTGCACCTTCACTCGCTCACGTGAATGCTGTGGGTAGAGATGCCCGGGGATATGGATACCGGGCATGTACGGTACCGAGCACGCTCGCGACCCTGTGGTACGTGCACAAACACTACGGTACATTACCATGGACTACAGTAGCAAAACCCGCAATATCGCTTGCTGAAAATGGCTACATCATTAGCCGGTTGCAGCATGAACTGCAAAAGCGGGAACTCGATACTTTTCATCGAGTACCGTCCAGATCCGGAGTACATTATTTCCTGAAAAATGGTGAACCATATGAACCCGGCGACCGGTTCTGCCAGCCTGACCTGGCGCGGCTGCTGAAAACCATTGCCGCCGGAGGTGTCGAGGAATTCTACCGTGGCGATATCGCTCGGCAGATAGATAAAGACATGCGTGAACATGATGGGCTACTTCGGTATGACGACCTTGCACTTATCCCCTGGCCTATTGTCCGCCGACCTGTTAAAAGAACGTTCCGGGACCTGACCGTCTATAGCATGCCGCCGCCCTGTTCGGGCAGAACACTGCTCTTCACCTTGATGATGCTGAATGCTGTCCGACCAGAAGACCTTCACCATGATCCGATCAGGAAGTCACTCCTTTTGATCGAAGTCTTCAGAAAAGCGCTCCTGGAACGGTCTGACCGTCCGTTCGACCCGAATTTTTATGCGCAGGTCGATGTAAAGTATATGCTGAGCAAAAAGTTCGCGGCTCGTTCTATAAACAGGATCACGCGCTCATCAAAGATCCCGATGCCCTTGCGCGAAACCGAAGACGAATTTTCCGGCGAAACAACACACCTCTCGGTCATAGATGAACAGGGCATGGCAGTCAGCCTGACCCAGTCGATCGAAACAGTATACGGCAGTAAGGCTGCAGCGCGCGGTTTGGGATTTCTTTACAACAACTACATGATGGATTTTGAATATGGTATGCCATCCCACCCGTTTTATTTGCGGCCGAACGCAGTTCCCTGGGCGACGGTCGCGCCTACCCTCCTCTTTGATGATAACGATGTCTGGCTGGCGGTAGGCAGTCCGGGCAGTGAACGGATATTCTCAACGATCACCCAATTTCTCGTGCATATGATCGATGAAGGGTATTCGCTGGACGAGGCGATGCGCGCTCCACGCCTGCACTGTTCGCTCGGCGGCAGGGTCAGTCTCGAAGCCGCCCGGTTTCCTCCAGAACTTATCGAGGCTCTGGACAGCAGGGGTTACCGACTGGATAAGCGGGAACCGTTCTCATTTTATCTCGGTGCGCTTCATGCCGTTATGAAAAAACACGACGGCACCGGGTTTCAGGGTGTCGCAGAGATCAGACGGGACGGCATCGCTGCCGGGATGTAACCCAACTGATGCGCACCTTGACATCCGCATAAAAGTCATTAGTATACTACATACACGATACGAGGTTTCAGAACAATAACATGGCCAATAAAAACGAATTCGCCGTTATTTATCAAAAGAAATTACTCGACATGCACTGGCGTCAGTGGCGCGCGCTTGGCGTAACGTACCGGATTCCTGCCGAAACGTACTGGATACTCGATCTAGAAGCATTGTTCGTTTCATCCCTCACCATGTGCATTCATGACCGCCAATTACTAGCCGCATGCATAGAATGGCTTGCTCGCAACCGTGAGTGGATCAACCTGTCGCGGCTCAAGTGTATCGTAAAAAAATTCGCGACCCCCATTTCTGATTCCTTCGGCACCCTGCTACCAGCCTCGGTCATCAAATTACTGGAAAATACTCTTCGACAATACGGCTTTAATCTCACGCTGGGAAGGGTGAAATCAAACAAAAAACATACGAATAGTAACGCTGCAAACTATGAGGAAGCGTTTAAGAAATTTCAGATGGAAGACATCGTTCCTAAACTCGCGTTCATACGGTCAGCTGTGCTCTTACAGCTCAGTCTCAGAGCGTCCTATGGGAATCATGCCCGTACTGAGACATTTCTCTATCTCCTGCTGAAGAAACAGGGTGACCTGCCATCAATAGCCCGTGAGATCTGTTACAGCGAGAAGACCGTCCACAAGGTGCTCGAACGATGGGTAACGAGTGGTTTCGTCAAGCAAATTCACGACGAGTATCTCGTCACGACACCCAGCTGGCACGATTTCTGGACCTATGGCGAGAATCAGGGATACCTGAACTGGGCGAGAACCTTCCGTATCCTGGACCAGGTCCAGTTCCTCCTCTCGACCGATCCCTGGTGTACTGACTCCGATGCTCTGGCATTGGCTTTCCGTGTCCTGGCAAAAGAGGTAGATCGGATTGCTGCCGCGTGTAATGTACGTATGCCTGATGTAAAGATCCACCCTGCAGAAGAATATTATTCCCTATTCACCTCCGGTCTTATCGAACTTCTCGACCACCTCCTCACCCCCATCACTTAACCTCACACGTAACATTCACACTTCGTCACTTTGCCAATTGGCATATTGTCTAAGTATGAACAACCCAGCATATATGATTTGATAAAATTTCCCCTCGGCTCGCTCTCGAGATGACCACCAAAATTGCACTACAACGACACTTCGCCAATTATCGAAGTGCCGTAGTATATCCCATCATGATAATGGCAATGAAAGTAAATAGATGTGATTAAAGGAATACGGTGCTACTGCAAGTGTTCCAGGTCGGCAATATCCTGTGGACGATTACTTGCCTGTTTGTTCCTACGCAGGTTTTCAAGATCAATAAAATTGACGGTCACACCGTTTATTTGTGCCGTTACTTTTACATTATAGCAGTCCTTAAACTCTACATCGGACAACGAGGTTACCAGGTCAATACGATGCGGCGGATAGCCGAGTTGTATTACACGCCTGGGAATGAGAAAATCCTCCGCCTTTATATCCAATGTAGCGAACCCAAAATCATCAAGGACTTTCATTATGTTTCCGGCGTTTACAGGAGAAGACTCTACCCAGATATCAATATCCCGCGTATATCTCGGATATCCATGGAAAGCAACCGCATATCCGCCAACAACAAGGTATTTGACGTTATACTTGTTCAATAATCCTAAGAATTCTCTGAAATCCTTGCTCAACATTTTTGTATCTCCAGGAGTTGTATTCCTTTCGTATCTCCTCTAACGCATCAATTCTCTCTTCAAATGATCTCGTTTGCCAGAAAGAAAAATCATTCGGCTGCTCGTCTATATTGTATTTTTTTATAATCTTCTTGATACTCATCGTGGTTTATTATACCAAGAATGCAGCTCGAAGCAATACCCATTTTCACCGCATACTAATGACGTTTCCCCATCCTTCTATTTCCACACATGTATTAC
>CP070834.1:2061143-2113352 GCA_020341755.1 Caldifarciminota bacterium
AAAACGTTTTTCCTCATCTATGCGAGGGAGGGTAGTGTTGATCCCTGGTGGGAGGATCCGTTCAGTAAGGTCATATACCCTTTGGAAATTGCGTCTTTCCTTGATCATCAATTCCCCGCGCCAGAACAGGACTTCGAGCGCCATCTTTGCAGGTTTCCAGTCCCACCATGGTCCGCGTCTTCTGTCCCGGACATCGGCGAAATCATGTGCTGAAAGTGCTCCTTCTTTTTTGATTCTCCTCCGTACTTTTTTGATAATCTGTTTATTACCCTTGAGCCATGTATCGATCCAGGAGCCCTCTTGTGGCGGTCGTTTCATTTTTCGGATGTAATAGCGATAGTCCTTCATGGGGATATACGATGCCATATGAGCCCAGTATTCGAATATTTTCCTATCCTGTGCAAGCAGTTCATCTAAAAATGAGTGCCGGTAATCAGGGCATCGGTTGAAAAGCACTATGTGATGGGAGCGTTCTATCACACTGATCGTATCTATCTGTACGTATCCGAGTGTATCGATGACCCTGAATGTCCCAGATTTTCCGGACAGCGGCTTTGCTTTTGTTAGAAGTTGTTTCGTTAAAAAAAATGTCCGTGCCCGCGCGGGACTGATTACAGTGGTCTTTTTCTTCACCTTCAAATAGTACGTTATGCTGCGATTATCGGTTCAGGGCATCGACGAATGCAGAAACTACTTTTTCGTCCAGCTGGCTGCCCTGGACTTCATGCAATTCTTGTACTGCCTGGGCTTTTGTCTTTGCCTTGCGGTAGGGTCGTTCTGAACGCATGGCATCATAGGTATCGGCCACCGCGAGTATCCTGGAGAGGAGCGGGATCTCCCTGTTTTTAATTCCGTTCGGATAACCGGTGCCGTCTATTCTCTCATGATGATGGTATATCACATCGAGAATATCCTTGAACTCGCTCATCGTGCTCAGTATCTGTTTGCCGAGTATCGGATGGGTCATGATATGTTCGATATCCTTAGACGACAGGTTTGACTTTTTGTTCAGTATACCGTCAGGAATACCAATTTTCCCGATGTCATGGAGCAGGCAGGCATATTTCAGTCTGTCTATGTCGGGTGCAGGCAAATCCAGATTGCGCGCGATCTTCACTGCATAGTCCATCACACGCAAGGAATGCCCTGCCGTGTAATGGTCTTTTGCATCGATGGTTTTCGCAATAAGTAAGACAAATTCAAGGAAGTTTTTGTTGGTTTTTTCGATAAGACTATCGAGCTGCCTTTCCGATACATCCCAGGCAGCAAAGACCCAAACATACATAGACAGAAACGTCCACATGTAGCCGACAGTAAAAATGATTGCGGCGAGTATGAAGGGATGAACCAGCCACGGAATGACCGGCTTACCGAGTATCAAACCAAACATGTCGATCGCAACAAGAGGAAACGCAATACCGATAGCGGTGATCATTGGTTTGTAATTTATGTGCTGTTCAGATTCGCTGTTCATTCGCTGTGCAATCCGTATGTAATATATGTAGAAATATAGACATACGCAAAACATTATCACAATGAAAATGGGGTATAGAAATCCAGGTCCAGCATGCATAGCATCACCGTACATGTATATGTTGTCACTGACGACCGTGCTTGTGAAAATAGTGAGCACGGTGAAGATTATCGCTGCAAGACCAAGACCCCGTACCAGGTACCTGTGTATTACTTTCCTGGTAATCGACAGAAGGAAAAAGGGAAAAAAGAAGAGAAAACTAAAGATGCCGGTATATTTGATTTTTGCCCACAATAGTATAAGCTGTGGTACCTGTATCACCTCTGACTGATAGTGACCGAACAGGCTTACAAAGATACATAGAAATGGAAAACTGGTATACAGGAAGGTTTTGTTCTTCTGTTTGACATACAGATATAGGTGGGCAAGGAAAATGAGTAACGACACGACAGAAATAGCGAGAGCAATTTCTTTGGGCATCTGAAATACATGGTATGTATTTTTTCTTTTCTGTCAATATACCAGTTACTCGATTTTTTCTCACAGGCTGCACATATATCCGCACTCTATTTTTATAATGCTAACTGCTTGTCTTGAGTTTGAATATGAAGGGTCGTGCTATCCAGACGCGAACGAATTTGTCACGCTGTTTCGCCGGTGTGAACGTACTATGACCGGCTGCCTTGACCGCTTCCTGGTCGAGCATCTGATTGCCGCTCGTTTTCAATATCATCACATCCATGACACTGCCGTCGATATCGACCAGCATCTTGACGACCGTAGTTCCTTCAATACCGGCCTGTTTCGCCATCGGAGGATACACAGGCTTTGGCATGCTTACCGGAGTTGGTTTGACCTCGACCTTGTAGTATGGTACAATCTCTATCTCCGGACCAGTAGGTACGGTCTTGATGATGGGTTCGTGGAAATCGGTCTCGGCAATGGTCTCGACGGTCTGCTCAGTGATGTCATTGGCTGCTTCGATCGCCACCCTGGGTCGATCCATAGGCGGCGGTTCTTCATATTTTTCGATTTCAGCCGAAATGTGCTCGATCATCGTTACAATTTCCTGTTTTAACTTGAATGGTTCAGGCTCCTGGTAAGGAATCAGGATAAAACCAAGACTGAACGCGACCAGGCTGACAACAAAGCCTGTTCTGAGATACACGCCATAGGATTTCTTGTGGTCTTTCATGATAACCTCCTGCTACTTATATATACAGCAAGCAGGTGGAAATATTCCCTCTACCATCCTGCAGATGGAGTAGGCAGTAGGTGTTAGACAGTAAACAGTAAAAAGGTCAAGAACGGCACCGTTACTCAGGCTATTTCAGCAGAAGGATTTTCTCCGTTACGGTTTGCTGTCCGATAGTACATGTCAGGATATACACGCCACCCGGCAGGGGAGAGCCGGTTTCATCATCGCCATGCCACGTAAAAAGACTAGGGCTAAGGGCATGGGGCATAGGGCAATCAATGGTCTTCACCATACGTCCGGCAAGATCGAAAATAGTCATTTCCAGAATCTGGTTGTGCAGAGCGACATTGTGAAATTGAAGGGAGATGGTCGTGGATGTCCTGAATGGATTGGGAAAAGCAGAAATATGAAGCGTGGCCAGGGGAGAGGTTGCATCGTTTTCTGCAGTGCTGGTCGGGCTCTGGAGAGCAAGCACCGTGGTGCCGGTCCCGCACAGGACGAGAATACCCTCCTGTCCCAGGGCTGGTCCGCAGACATTGTTCCCGGGTACGGGTATAGTCCATCGCAGGGTGAGATCCGGGTCGAATGAATAGGCATTGCCGCTGCCACCGGTCTGACCGTCGGTCAGATATACGATCCCCTGTGCATCAATAGCGCAGCGCGGTTTGAAAAGGGTGCCGGCAGGTATGACCTGAGATGAATCAATTATTATGCCGGTTTCATGGTCAATGCGGATGATCCGGTTTGTCGTTGTATAACTGTATACACTGCTATCCGGACCCACTCCGAACGAAGCGAAGGGAACGTAGCCAAGCGGCACACTCCATTTCCAGACAAGTGCAGTATCGATGTCCATTAATGCGACCAGCGAGTCGGTTATCGGGTTATTCTGCGTTCTGGTAGCATATACTGTTCCGTCAGGACCGACGAACGGAGCAACTTGCTGCACGATCCCTCCGCCGATCGGAGGACTGGTATAGAGTTCAGCGCCGGTATCCAGGTCAAATGCCGCGATCACGGGTCCACCAGCCTTCCAGCCGTACCCCATATTGCCGGATACCGCGATTTCACTGCCGTTCGATGTGGGACTGTAGCGGGTGGTCTTCCACATAGTTGAACCATCACTTGCATTTATACGCATAACATTCGAGAAATTGCCGACTATCAGGTCACCATTTGCGGCGAATGATACACCTTCTGTTGATCCTTCATCGATCAGGCTGTCGGATTGCCAGATTATAGAACCGTCCAGTACGTCAAGGGCATACAGGTAGGATGCATTGGTATTACCGGAACGCGTTACGTAGACTTTGCCGTCCCGGATTGCAGAAACCCGGTTCCGCCAGTCAGTAGACGGGAAATCGACGGGCAGGTCAGCAGTCCAGAGTGTATCACCGCTATACAGGTTATGGCATACAATATAGGTACCGTGCAGGACATCATTCAAATTAAAAATACGAGCCATGACTGCAAAACTATCCTCAATAACAACCTGCTGAGCAATGACGGCAGATAGACCGCCCGACCAGAGAGTATCTACATATACAGGGCCTGTTTCGCCAGAAAGTCCATTTCTTGCGGGATTTCCTCCGGTACCAACACGCCAGTGATCAGCCAGTACAACCGATGAAAGAATTATGATCAGTGAAATTACACGAACAATGCTGAGTTTTTTCATAGAACCTCCTCTGTTTAGAGTGTAATCGGTTTTCATTCAATGTAAACATCCATCATCGTCCATCATCGTATGAAAATTGGCCATTTATATATGCCATTTATCAGGGGAGAACCTCTTTATGGTCATCTATGTATATACGATTTCATAATGTCTATTGAACTACTCGATTGAGACTGTAAGGTTTTAAAAAATGCCATGAAAGGAATCATGAGGGAGAGGTGACTGCTAAACTTGTAATCATTACAATTTACTTGCTAGTTTACATATTATTTATTATCGGACATAGGAAATAATAGACAAAATCTCCTCAAGCTCGCTAAAATACGACGTTTCCGGCTGTTTTGGTTCTCTGTCATGGATTTTATCTTGAGCCTGGTATGGTTGAACATACGATCATCTGCCCTGTTTGACTGCTGATCTATTTTATATTGATTGCGTTTGTATAATGAATACTCATGAGCTCTTCGGCAAATCGTACCATCTCTTCCTGATGAAAATATGTTTGTATCATTTAGTTGTTTGCTGAGTTATATAATATACCTTACCGTATCATGAAGTCTATATGTGATTTATATATTGTTCGTATACGAATGTTTTTCTTCATTCAAGGAGATCTATACAGGATAATGTTTTGCGGTTGGTCATTTTCAATATTGTCAGGAGTATTCGAATATTCCATATAAAAAGCACAAACCTCCATGCGGAGGTTTGTGCGGTTCAAGAACAGTCTGCATGTTGCAGACAGTTATTTAGTCTGGACAAGCCAGGCCTGGCTCATAATGCGTATATTGAATATAACGCTTAGCTCCAGACTATGTATATTATACTCATTGCATTCGTCAGGTCAAGTACCAATCAACCTTTTATAATATTATTTTTTACTTTAATATTTATATATATATCATTATTTATAAGGATGTTATCGATATTGTATTAAAGTAAAAAGGTAATGCTATTTGTTGGTGGTTTCAGGGCTTTCATCCTGAATCAGGTCTTTGAACAGTTGTTTTGCCTTTTCCGCCTCTTGTTTAATCACGAGTACTCGTGCTGGATAGATATGCGAGAATACATATACAGAGTGTTCACCTTTTATAAAATATGGGATTCCAACATCATCAAGAATGGATTTCACCACGGTCAATACGCCGGCATCATAGGTGCTCATTATCTCAACAAACTCAGCATCTTTGTTTATTATTTCTTTTTCCGGTTCTTCTTGCAGTCTATTCACGAGATCAACATCACACTCCGGACAGCGGTAAATGCCGTGCACGTATTCTGATTTACACTGAGGACACCACATTTGAATTTAGCATGTAGAATGTTGCAGTCTTCGACTGCATTACTTCACTCCCTTGAGGAATGCTGGGAAATTGTCTCTGGCTATGAGTTCCTGGACACCGGTGGTCATATTTTTCACCGTATAGATACCCTGTTCTGCTTCATTTTCACCGTATACTATGACATATTCTGCTTTTTGTCTGTTCGCATCCTTGAACTGTTTCTTTATATTTTCACAGGGATTACCTATTATGCAGACAAAATTGTGCTCCAGTATCGTATTTCTCAGCTCCAGACCCTGATTCAGGTACGTCTCCCCCATCACTGCGATGAAAAACCGTTTTGGATCCTGTATGGGAGGGAGTTCATCTGGCATGGCAATGAGCAAACGGTCGACACCCATTGCCCATCCGAGCGCAGGTGTATCCTGCCCGCCGAGTTCCTTCATGAGTATATCGTATCTGCCTCCAGCGAGGATAGTATCCTGGCTGCCAAGGGATCCATGTTTGAACTCAAAGACCGTCCGAGTGTAATAATCAAGGCCCCGTACCAGTTTTTTATTCTCGTGGAATTCAACATCGAAGACCTTGAGGAAACTTTTTACCTGGTGGTAGTGAGCATTACAATCCTCACAAAGACTGTCGGTTATCTTGGGTGCACTATCATATATTTCCTGGCAGCGCGCATTCTTGCAGTCGAAAATGCGCAGGAAATTCTTGTCCAGGCGCCGTTTACAATCCGCACATATGGCATTTTCAAACTCCTCAAGGTATGCGCGCAGTGTCTTTTTGAAGTCAGCGCGGCATTCTGGACAACCTATCGAGTTCAATTCCACACGGATCTGCCGTGCTTGAAGGAAATCCATGAATTTTTTTCCCTGAAAGATCATTTCCGCATCATAAAACGGTGCGCCTTCACCAATGAGCTCGGTTCCAACCTGAATGAATTCGCGGAATCTGCCTTTTTGCGGTTTTTCCTTCCTGAACATGGCACCGATGTACAATAACCGCGCCGGCAAAGGAACTCTGTTTTCGATGAGCGCTCGCAAGGTCGATGCCGTTCCTTCAGGACGCAGCATCAGCGTGCGTTTGTCGATCTCGAACGTATAATTCTCTTTCTCAACGATATCGGTATGCGCGCCTATCGATCTGATGAAAAGGTCGGCATGTTCGAATGTCGGTGTTCGAATCTCTTCATAGCCATACCGCGCAAAAAAATCACGCGCGCTGCTGCACAGAGATTCTATGCGTTTCAGTTCCTTTCCAAAAAGATCTCTCGTCCCTTTAGGTTTCTGGTACTTCATGTTTTATTTTCCTGTAGCCTGTAAATATAAAGTAGGCAAAACACAATCCAACCAAACCAGCGATGATATCCAGAAGTTCAAATGTCCGTCCGGGTATGAGAATTTGCTGAAATTCGGCGATCAGTATGACCGATACACCGAGGGTGAAGAAGTACAATGTCTTCATGATACGGAATTCCAGCCCCCCGAGTATGAGAAAGAGCACGAAATGATATACCTTATCAATCCAGTATTTGTCAAGATGGGATGTTTGCAAAGCCGGATACCCGGTGAGGACGAATATGACGATAATCCAGCATATAAGCAGGGCTATCTTGATCGAAGTCTTCAATCTACCTCCCACTTTTTAATCGTCTGTATGACCTCGTCTTGTGTGGAACAATTCATCAGGTCGGACCGGAGGCTGTCGTCATTGAACAACCTAAGGCTCTGGGCAAGGAGTGAAGCGGCATTATCTTTCTCTGAAAAGAGAAACAGTACGATGATCCTGGTCTGCTGCTGGTCGAAACTGCTAAGCGGAAGGCCATCCGGGCTGAGCGCGAGAATGATCTCGGTTCTATCCTTGTTTTTTACATGACAGCGAGGTAGCGTTATACCTTTTCCGAGTGACGTCGGCATCAGCGTTTCTCGGTCCAGTATCTCCTGCACGAGCGCCGTATTAGCCTTTTCTTCGCTGACCTCGAGCATTTTCAAGAGGCTCTTCTCAATGGTATCGGCTGTGAAATTCAGCAAGATCTTGTCTTTGTGCAGGTATTCACCGAGCATGGTATTACATTATCCTTCTTGATAAGGATGTTCGATTGGTTCGAACATATCCGGTGCCGCACCGCATTCGGGACATCCCCATGAGTCGGGCAGCTTCTTGAAATCCCGTACCGGTGCTATACCGGCTTCCGGATCACCGACCCGCGGATCGTAAACATACCCACAAACAATGCACCGCCATTTTTTCATTTCGATCAGACCTCCTGGTCTGCAGCACACAATTGGCTACAGACCTGCAGAACGTACGCAATCAACGTATCCATACCTTTTTTCAGATCCTCGTCAGTCACGAATTTGGTGAACTCTTCGCCGCCGCCGACAATATCCGAAACCAAAAGGAACGATGCTGCTTCAGCACCGGCTCTGTTCGCGAGATAGTATATCAGGCTGGTCTCCATTTCAACGGCAACGACACCTTGTTTCCTTAACTGTTCGACATAATCCGGAAATGGATTGTAAAAGACATCGACACTGGCAATACCGCTGAAATGGACGGGAATACCCTCTTTTTCAGCAATGTCGGCGGCTACTTTGAGTATTCTGAAGGTCGCATACGGTGCGATGGGTCTGCCTCCAATATACGTACTGGTCGCACCGTCATAGGGCGCTGCGGAAATTGCTGCGATCATGTCACAGGGTTTGATATGCGCGCCGATACCTCCACACGTCCCTATCCTGATGAGCCGCTGAACCTTGAGCTGAAGGAGTTCTTCGACGACGATTGCCGCGGACGGGCAGCCCATTCCTGTGGTCTGGACCGAAACGGGTAGTCCCTTATAAGTACCGGTATAGCCGAGCAGTCCTCTGTTCTCGTTAACGAGTCTGGAGTTCTGTAACATACTGCTGATCGTTTCGGCACGAACGGGATCTCCGACCAGCAGAACCGTATTTGCATAGTCATTCTCAGATACACGTAAATGTATTGGCACGTAACCTCCTCACGGTATATGCAACAAATAATACATTTCGGGAAAAACGGATAGGCTGCTGATCTTCGACATCGATTATACCTCGGGCGGTCCTTCAGACCCGGGGATGAGCAGTTCTTCGACGTGCTGGATAAGAGAATCACGTAACTGTTCGTAATCCGCAAGGTATTTCTTCTTTACCGCCGGGGCTCTCGGGAGATTGACCTTCAGGGGATTAATGGGAGCACCGTTCTTGTGTAACTCGAAGTGAAGATGCGGACCCGTGGAAAGCCCGGTCGAACCGACATAGCCTATGAGTTCACCCATCGTCACATGTTTACCTTTATACAGTCCTTTGACGAATTTTGACAGGTGCCCGTAGCGCGTTCGGAAATTGTTCATGTGTTTGATCTCAACAAGATTACCGTATCCGCCTTTCCATCCCTTATACGTGACGACGCCGGCACCGATCGATGCGACCGGAGTACCGGTAGGAGCGCTGTAATCCAATCCGTGATGTGGACGCCACACTTTCAATATCGGATGAAAACGCTTCTTTGAAAAATATGAACTTATGTATGAAAAGCGAAGTGGCGATTTAAGCAGCGACTTTCTCAGAGATTCACCTTTGAGATTGTAATAATCTTCATGACCTTCCGGATCGCAGAAATAGATACCGTAGTAATCACCGACATGTCCTGTGTAGCGCGTCATTATGATGTTTCCATACCCGATGAATTGAGAGTCACAATATGTTTTTTCGATATAAACATAAAAAGAATCACCGTTCTGCGTCTCGGTGACAAAATCGATCTCCCAGGCGAAGACATCCGCGAAGCGATACACGAGATTGGGGGTCTCCCCGAGCTCGAGGACCGTCTCGTAGAGCGTTGATGAAATTTCACCCGATAATAGATAGTGTGTCGTGTCGATGTATGGATACTTCATTGCGACCGTGTAAAAATCATCACAACGGGCGAGGTAGTATACTTCGGTATAACTGCGCGTGTACGAGAACGTGACGAGCTCATCATCGCAGAGCACGACGCGGACCGTATCGCCGGGTATGCATCTGCGGAAAGGAAAGCCGGCACTCTTCAAGGCACTGATAACATTGAATGCGTGATCGGGTGAAATCATCTCCTCCAGTACCAGTTCAAGTGTTTGTCCTTTTTTCACGAGCCGGTGCATATTGTGTACCTGTGGTTCCTGGGTGACGTTCTTTTTTGTCTGGCATGCGATCAGTACCAGAACCATAAGGATGAGAATTTTACAATTTGCTGTCGATATATTCTTCAAGCCATTCATGGTATATACTGTTGGTATATGCATATGAGCAGCCTTCGATGTTGATGCGCGGCATGCTGCTCAGTGATTCAAATACCGTATGGGTATCAGAAAAACCCCATACGTTGAATTCGATCTGTATGTATCGTTTCTTGAAACGGGATGTGATATTGCCGGAAAATCCCAGTTTATTCACAATAGACCTGAGTTCTTTTATTCTCAGTGAACTCGTTACTGCAAGATGAAGGTGTGCATAATTCTTGATCACCGCCCAGTTGATGTTCGGGAAGACCGAAACAAAACCCTGTGGGTTCTTTTTGCGCCAGAACAGCTGGGACAACCGCACCTCGTCGTCATTGTCCGGGCTGAACAGCATTCGGTGAAGCAAGGTATATGTATACTTCGGCAGTTTTTGATACAGTCGTTTTATCAACACCCAGTCGGTCTTAAGAATGACACGCGGGACTTTTACATTGTAGGCATCGATCTTATATATTTCAGCATACTTTATGCCTGATGTTTTATTAATCGTTTTGTACGCGTCATGCAGACTCTGGGTGTAGAACAGGAGTGATTTGTCCGGACATACACCGGTCGGGAATGTAACGTTTTCGACTATCTCTTCGAGACACGCAACCGACTGTTCGGGTTTGAACTGCGAAGTCGTTTCGCACACGATGCAGCCCCAGTACCACTTACCGCCTGCTATCGCAGGAATGAACAATTTCATACCATAACCGCGGATAAAGCCGGAACTCTCAAAATTCTTTATTCTCAAGAATATTTCCTCTTCGGTTATGTGGAATTTTGCGATGACCTCATTGATCGGTATATGGCCGTGAAGTTCGAGCAAACGTATGAGTTTCAGATCTATGGGATCGATTATCACTGCACCATTATAAGCAAACTCACAGGAAAGTCAAGCGAGTTACTACGGTGAAGCGATCAGAGTTTCATTTGCCGATACAGAATTCGTCGAATATACGATCGAGGATCTCTTTATTTATGATTTTGCCCGTCAATTCCCCGCACACGTCGAGCGCGGCTCTGAGCTCGTATGCCATTGTCTCGGTGGTTGGAGCTTCTCGTGCGCGCTGGAGATCCTTCCGGATATCCTCGAGTGACTGACGGTGTCGTTCACGAGTAATGATCGGCTGGTTGGTGTTGAATACGGGCAGGAGTTCACTGCGTATTGTGTCTACCAGCGCTTCGATGTTGTGACCGCTCTTCGCCGATATCTTCACACAATCCTTCAAGATGTCGGGCGCATGCATACGCAGGTTCAGATCGACTTTGTTGACCACCATGATCGTCGGTTGGTGTTTCGTAATATTATAAAGGTTCACATCCTGCTCATTCATGGGTTCTGAGCCGTCAAACATTAGGAGGATAAGATCGGCTCCTTCCATCAATTGCATGGTTCGTTCCTGGGCTTGTTGGTCAACACCGGTCGCCTTGCCGAGCATGCCGGCAGTATCGTACAGGATAAGGTACAGACCGCCGAGTGCCACAGTATCTTCCAGGTAGTCCCGCGTGGTCCCGGGTGTTTCGTGGGTGATCGCTCTATCGAATCCGAGCAAACGGTTGAATAATGTCGACTTGCCGACGTTCGCCCGTCCCATGATGAGGATCCGGTAACCTTCTTTGATCTTTATTCCGGATTGTGAGTCATTGAGCCATGTTGTCACCCTATCGATGAGCGAAGATATCTTTGCATCAGTGCTTTCGGAGTTCACCTCGATATCCTGTTCTTCTGAGAAATCGATGGCCGCATTGATGGTTACGAGCAGGTCAAAAATGCCAGATCTGAGATGTTCTACCTGCTCGGACAATTTCCCTTCATACTGCGCTATTGCGATTTTTCGGGCTTCATCGCACGGTGCATAGACCGTGTCGAGCACTGCTTCAGCTTGCAGGAGATCGATCTTACCATTGAGCAGGGCACGTTTTGTGAACTCACCGCGCTGCGCAATACGCGCCCCAGTTTTGATCACGGCTTGCAGTATCCGTTCTATGATAAGGGGGTTGCCGTGGCATGCGATCTCAACGACATCCTCGCCAGTGTACGAGTGGGGTGCACGGTATACCGTCACCACTACTTTATCTATGATTTCTTGCGTTGTCGGGTCAATGACCTCGCCGAAATACGCGCGGTTGCTCTCTAACGGCTGATCCGCCTGGCGGGTAAAAATCGTCTCTGCATATCGGATAGCCTCTTCCCCACTCGCCCGTATGACGCCGATGCTCGAATAGCCTGCAGGAGTAGCACATGCAACGATTGTATCATTGGTTGTCTGAGTCATCACTCGGTGCGATGATTACGTTCTTGCTTACTCCCTTTCCGATTGTGTAAATTTTCACTCCCTTTATCTCGCTCAACTTGCTTTCCACGATTTGCTGTTCTTTTTTCGTGAGCGGATCAAGAGCCATTTCGCGACCGGTCTGAAGCACGATCCGGGCGATCGCTTCCGCTTTTTTCTTAAGGAAATTATTCCGGCGGTTACGATATCCGCCCACATCCACCAGAATCTTAAGATTTGGATGGAAGCGCTTCATGAGCCGGGAAATGAGATACTGCAGCGCCCAGAGCGTCTCACCTTTTTTCCCGATAAGGATCGCATCGGTATGTTTGGTCTTTATGTTGAGATACAATCCCTTCTCATCTTTGGTGATACTGATGTTTGGCCTGAAACCGCAACTGGTGAGAATAAATGTCGTCAGTTCCTGGAGATGCTGACGAGCTTCTTTTATCGTTAATTTCACTGTTGTAAGCTCGTCGGTCTCTGATATCACCTCGTAATCGACCTCGTCAAGGCGTACTTTCATTTCATTCAATCCGTTCTCGAGGGCTTCGTTGAGGTCCTTACCAGTTGCTTCTACCGTTTTCATTTGATGCCTCCTCTCTTAGTGATTATGTGTTCCACTAACGTTAAAATATTGTAAGAAAACCAATATAGTTGGAGCCCTGATGGAAAATTCAGGAAGATGAACACCATGACCAGCGGCATCACGATGACCATATACCGCTGCCGCGGATCGATCGTCGTCAAGAATGACTGGACCAGCATCATGACACCCATTACGATCGGTAGTACGTAGTAAGGGTCCTTCAGTGAGAGATCGGTGATCCAGAAAATAAAAGGCGCCTGTCTGAACTCTATCGATGTAATAAGTGTTTGGTACAGGGCGAAGAATATCGGCATTTGGATTACAAGAGGCAAACATCCACTGAACGGATTCACTTTATATGTTTTGTACAGATGCATCATTTCCTGGTTGAGCCGCTGGGGTTCGTCTTTGTATTTGCTTTGAAGTTTCTTGAGTTCCGGCTGGATCATCTGCATTTTGTGCTGTGATCGTATCATTTGACGGGAAAGCGGAAAGAAGATCGCCTTGATGATGATCGCGAACAGAATAATGGCCAGGCCATAATTCCTGAATAGAGCGTAGAAGAGGTTCAATACCCAGAGGAACAGCCGGGAAATGGGTCCCAACAAACCCCCGGATGTGATGCGTTCATAACCTTTGTCGAATGCAGCGAGCCTGTTGTAGTGGACCGGCAGGAGTTGTACGCCGACCCTGAGCATTCCCTGGAACCTGAACTCTGCGCCGAAACGGTTTCCCCCGCCCCGTAGAAAATAACATCCGAATGCCGCCGGCTGATAAGATGAGCCGTTCTTCAGAGATGTTTCTGTGTCGTCTTTGTCGTCCAATTTGTAGCATGTGATGTGATCAAGCCCATGACGGTTTTCGATGGCGAGGAAAAAATACTTGCTTCTCATGCCGAACCAGTCGACACCACCCGTGTGCTCGTAGGTATCCTTTACCTTGCCTTTTATGCTGCCAAATTGTTCATCCTTTATGAAGATATCGAAGTGCCTGAGATCCTCACCCTGGTTCTTTTCCTCGGTGACGGCGAGCCCTTCCTTTAAGCTGAGCAGATGCGTGGTATTTTCATTACCGATAATCGAGAGTTCGAATCCAACAGAATCATTCAAATAATAGGTTTTTCTGAAATCGGTTGACTGGTCGGCAGTTGTAAAAACGATCGAATCATCCCAAACTTTGTATTTTAAAATTTCGAGCGACCCATCGGCATGCATGCTGGTGAAGAGCCGTCCGCCCTCTGGCACGATATTGGCATTGTACTCCTTCAAGAAGAACTCTGTAACCGCTCCACCGTATGGTGACAGGACAAGCCTGAAGTGGTCCCGTTCGACGATGACCGTGTCAGTATCCTCTGCGACCGGTGCTGGTTCTTCTCGGGTTGTTGGTTCCTGCGTGTCCATGGCGATTGTAGTATCAGGTTGTTCTGCTACGGGCGGCTCTGCAGGACGCTGAGAACGGCTCAGCAAGGACCATACGACGAGTATTCCGAGAATGAGCAGGAATGCGAGTGCGGTTCGTGCACGGTCACTCATAACCACCTGCCTTGCACGTACCCGACCGTGTAAACGCGTGTTTCCATGAGCCTGCTGGCGGTGCCGGGTCAAAACCGCCCGAGCACCAGGGATTGCATCTGAGTATGCGCCAGCCAGTCAGTAGTATGCCTTTGATGATACCATGGGTCATGACCGCGTCCAGAGCATAGCGTGAGCAGGAGGGCGTGAAACGACATGACGGGGGCAGTACGACACCGAGTGTGTACTGGTATAATTTTATCAAGCCAGCAATCACCTTCATCGCTTCCCTCCGAATTTGACGAATGCAGCGATGACGTCATCGCGCTCGAGCGGTCCGCGTGCGTAAAAGACCACGGTGAATCGTGTGAACAAATTTCTGTTCATGCGGTATGCCTCCCTTAATATCCTCTTAATTCTATTTCGTTTAACCGCGCCGCCAATGTGCTTGGAGGCAATAAAACCGGCCGAGGGCCGTTCTGCAGGCAGGTATATAACGGTCAGATTACCGTGTACAAACCGTTTTCCCCTGGAAAAAAGAGTCCGAAACACCTGCTTGCCTTTCAGCCTGTCACTTTTCGGGAATGTAGTGCGATTACCTCTTTCCTTGTACACATAACCTTCTTGGTGCAGTACCTTGAAGAGTCATGCTCTTACTTAAACGGTCAGTTTCTTGCGTCCCTTGCTCCTTCTGCGTTTTAACACCGACCGTCCGCTCTTGGTCTTCATTCGGTTTCGGAAACCATGCTTCGTTTTTCGCTTTCTTCGGCTCGGCTGATAGGTACGTTTCATATCAGATTATTATATCGAATTTTAAAGGTAAGTCAATATCTTTCTTGACGGATTATAAGAAATATCTATAATAGATTAATTATGCCGACAAGCGAAACATCGGTGGAAAGCCTTATACAGTCACTGGTAAAATCGGTCCGAGCGATACAAATATACGGACTGAGTCACCCTTCTGCTAAGGGATTTTACACCAGGTTCTATCACCAGCTGAGTGGTTTTTTAAGCGAAGATGCAGAATTAACCCTTCAGATCGAGCAATCCTCTATCCTCTGCAACGGAGAGACCGTATACCACGAAGACGAAAAAGATAACAACCTCGCCTTCCGGCTTTTCCGTGACGGGATCCGTACGATTCTGTTCTCTGAAGGGATCACCTTCGACGAGTTACTGCTTTTTCTAGAAACAGTGGGTACTGCCGGAAAGGATCAGGATATAGCTTTGGGACTATGGGATTGTTACTTTGACCATATCGAATTCTATGTCGTGGAGGAAGAAGAACAGGAAGCGCAATACGGACCACCCAAGATGATCAAGATGAACATTGATTATGACCAGAAACTGAAGGAAATACTCGAAAAAGAGCGTATAAGGCTGGACAAGAATATCGATCTGGAACTGAGTGATGATGAGATAAACGAACTCAAGGCAGAAATGCTCATCAAACAGAAAATACGACCGGTGACCCGTGCAATAACGACACTCATTGATTTCCTTCACTACCAGAAATCCGATGATATCATAAAAAGCCTTATTGAACTGCTCGAGGAATGCGTGGTGAACGGTCTGTTCTATGACGCACGGCGCATAGTCCACAAACTCAATCAGTACCCGGATGTCGATGCGGTCAAACGTTTCGAGAACGAAGAGACGATTATAGGTTTTAGTAATACGGTCAATACCGCATCAGAACCAGTATTCAATGAGTTCGTGGCGTTCGCCGGATTTTTTTCTAAAAAGTCAGTCCCTTTTCTGATACGATTGCTGGGCGCGGTCAAACATCCCAATCGGGCAATTGCGCTGAGAAACCGTATAGCCTCAATATGCGATCAGGACCTTGAATTGCTGCGACCGCTCCTGTCGAATCAAGATGCCGACGTGTTGATTAATACAATCGGAATAATCGGTTTGTCACGTTCCCAGGAGATCCCGTCGATGCTCGAACCGCTCTGTTCGCATCCTAATCACAAGATACGCGTCGCGGTGGTGTCGGCGCTTGCGCAATGCGAAGATACTCCGCGGATCACGCAGTTTATCGATGACCCGCACCCTGATGTCCGGATCAAGGCGCTCGGCGTACTTTCTGAGATCGGGTATACGCGTATCTACATGAAAGTACTTGACCGTATTAAACAAAAGAAATTCAGGTCACTCGAGCTCGTCGAACAAAAAGAATATTTCAACTATCTTCTTCACAACGGTGGGAAATTCCTCGTGAATGACCTTAAGAAGATACTCTTTAAGCGGACATTCTTCAGGGGGAAGGATTACTCCCCCCTGCGTAAACTGGCGGCTCTTTCACTTGCGCGAGTTAACAGCAAAGATGCGAGGCAGGTTTTGCTCGCTGGAATTGGAAGGCGGAACCGAGACATCCGCCAGGCGTGTGAACAAGCATTGAAAAAAACATGAGTACGTACGAATCAGGGACGACCTTCGTATCGCTCTTTTATGCGCTTATTAAAGCTGCCCAGGTCTACGATCTCGGAAACGATGTTGTGCAGCACGGGGCACAGCGCTTTGTGCATTTTTTAAATACACTGCTGAACCTGTACTCGCATATTGAAATTATCCGCTATCGTGATTACATATTCTTCAATAAACAGCGCCTGCGTTTTCAGATCGATGGTTACGCAAGTTTGCAGTTCCTTCATGAGCGAATGAAACACTTAAAAATACGGAACCTGGTCTTCAAGCCCGGTGTGGAAAAAGAAGAGATTATTATCTTCGCTAGCCTTTTCAAAGATGAAGATAGTTTTTTAAAGGAGTATGATCGGAAAAAATTCCATCACGTGTGTGTTGAATTTTCAACCGGTGATGAGGAGATCCCGGAATTCCTGCGCGACAGTGAACGTATTAAAAGAACGTATTTCAAGGCGCTTGCCGTTACCAAGAATCTACTGCAGAATCTATGGACGCGCCAGCCTGCGAACGTATCGAGTTCACGACGTATCGTGTACAATCTCATTGATAGCCTCTCACACGATGAATTCGGTCTCCTCGCCCTCACCACGATAAAGAACTTCGACGAGTATACTTATAATCATTCATTGAATGTAGGGGTATTTTCACTGGCGCTCGGCCAGCGTATCGGTTTGAGCAAGAAGGATCTGGCACAAGTCGGCACTGCTGGTCTCCTCCATGATATCGGCAAGGTATCTATCGACAAAGATATCATATACAAAGACGGCAAACTCACCGAAAATGAGTGGGAGGCAGTAAAGCTGCATTCGCAATTCGGGGTGGAGCAGATTTTACAGACCCGCGGCCTGGACGAAACCGGGCTCGTGTCCATGGCCGTGTGCTACCAGCATCACTGGAACGTCGATGGCACTGGTTACCCGCGCCGCAAAGGCACGGAAAAACCATTTCTATTTTCCAAGATAGTCCGCATATGCGATTCCTACGATGCAATGACGACGGCGAGGGTGTATCAACCTATCCCCTATCTTCCTCATATCGCACTCAGGGTACTGTGGCAGCTGCGGCATATTTGCTTTGACCCGGTGCTGGTCAAAGTTTTCATTCAATTATCAGGACTGTATCCCCTGGGAAGCTGTTTGGAAATGAGTACTGGTGATGTAGCCCTGGTGTTGCGGCAGAATCCCGGTCATTTCAGCCTGCCTATCGTGAAGATCGTTCTTGACAAGAATCAAGGACCTATCGAAGGACCAACGATCGACCTGTCGGTCGACAAGCATGTCTATATTAAAAAACCCGTGTATCCTCAAAAATATGACATTAATCCCGCTGAATTTTTCATGAAATCACCTGCCGGTGATTCAGAAGTAAAAATAGCATAGTATAGAAATGTAGCAGCGTGCGTATATTGACTTACATGCGCAAACGGTATATAATTGAGTGTGAGGAGACTCGTGGTACATTCGTCGGAAACGACACGGCGCGAACTCGAACGCATCGGTGTTGACCCTGAAGCGTTCGAGTTGTTCGTTGACAAAAGTATTCCCATGATTTTAAAATGTGAAGGGCTCTCCTGCGCCCAGGCGAATGTCCTCAAACAGACAGCACTCCTGTGCGGTGCCGATGTTGCCGTCGCACGAAGCGTATATCATACGGCGACCAGAAAAAAGACGTGTGCGCTCGTTTTTGCCAACCGACGGGAAATCAACCGTATGGTCGAACGATTGGCGGTTCAACCCTGGATGTCGGCTGTCAGAGAACAGTTGTCCGCGGCATTGGATGCGGGTGATGCACCGATGCTGCGCTTGGGTGATGCCACGATCACGTTTACCCGGACGTACATCATGGGCGTGATCAATATCACCGACGATTCGTTCTACCAGGGCAGTCGCTATACGGCGCAGGATGAAATCCTGCAGGTCGCCTGTGAGATGGAAACAGCGGGAGCGGATTTCATCGATATCGGCACGGAATCGTCACGTCCCGGTGCGAAACCAACCTCGGTCAAAGCCGACATGAAAAAATTACAGCGCATTCTGCCCCAAATTTCGCGATCCGTGAAAATCCCCATTTCCATAGATACGTACAAGAGTGAAATCGCATCGTATGCACTTGATAACGGAGCGACTATCATCAACGATATATCTGGCCTCCGTTTTGACCGCCGCATGGGGGAAATCCTTGCCCGCAAGAATGCTGCGGTCGTGATCATGCACATGCAGGGAACACCCAGAACAATGCAGCGACATCCTTCATACCATGATTTAATGGGAGAAATCCATGACTTTTTCCGGAAGACCATCGAGACCATCTGTGACAAAGGTGTATCGAGAGACCGCATCGTCATCGATCCGGGGCTCGGTTTCGGCAAACGACTCGAGGACAACTACGAAATCATCAACCGGCTCGAAGAATTAACCGTATTCGGACGCCCCCTCCTTGTTGGTCATTCCAGAAAATCCTTCATCGGGAAACCGTTCGGTCTTGATCCCGGCGACCGTCTCGAAGGAACACTCGGGGTGCAGTCACTCCTGATTAAGAATGGTGCCAACATCATCAGGGTCCATGATGTCAAAGAAGCTAAAAAGGTTGCCCAGCTCATTGACAGGATAACACGATGAAGCTCTTTGGTTTCTTGCCGTTCCGGGCTATCGATATTGTGGACATACTGGTCGTGGCATTTCTCCTTTACGAGTTCTTCAAGTTCGTCAAGGGCACGAAAGCCACCCCAATACTCGTAGGACTGGCACTTTTCTTTGTGGTATCTTTCCTTGCCCGCTGGCTCGACTTCAAAGCCCTATCCTTTATTATGAGTTCAATACTGGCGGTTTGGGTAGTTGCATTCGTTATCGTCTTCCAACCTGAGATAAGGAACGCACTTGCACGCATCGGACGTCAGAGGTCGATTAAATTCTTTCTGAAGGTCGAAGAGACACCGGTGATCGAAGAGATTGTCGATGCGGTGAAAAAGATGTCCGAGGACAAAATCGGTGCGCTGCTTCTTATCGAAAAGAGCATTGGGCTCAAGGACATCATCGATACGGGTATACATATCGATGCCCAAGTGCGTTCATCGCTCATACGTACGATCTTCTTTCCCGACACTCCCCTCCATGATGGTGCCTGCGTTATCCGCCGGGATACGATCGTCGCTGCCGGCTGTGTACTCCCGCTCAGTGAGAATCCCACGTTGAGCGGTAAGTTCGGATTGCGGCACCGGGCAGCTCTGGGTATCGCTGAGCAGAGCGATGCCGTATGCGTCGTCGTTTCCGAGGAGACCGGTACGATCTCATTCGCCTACAAGAGCAAGCTCGTTACCAGGGTTGAAATAGATATTTTACAGCGTTCGCTGGAAAGTATTCTGAAGGAATAGTGTGATATCAGAGGTTCGCACAACGCTGACGGACAGGAAGGTAACTTCTGTTAGCCGTCTGGCCCGGAGGGAGAGATGACCAGAACGCATATTATCATTATCACCGTTGTGAGCGCCGCAATCATCATCGGCGTCATGGTCGGTGTGACCATGCTCAATATATCCGGCACCGGCACGGCGATCGGTGTCGTGGAGATGGTAGGCGTAATCAGCACGGCCGACTATACGGTCGACGATATCAAGAATTTCACCGAGGATCCTGCGATCGAGGCGATACTCCTCAGAGTTGATTCGCCCGGCGGAGGTGCCGCTGCCTCACAGGAGATATATGATCAGGTGGAAAAGGCAGCCCAGAAGAAAAAGGTGATCGTCAGTATGGGTGCGGTTGCAGCATCTGGTGGTTACTACATTGCTCTGCCCGCGGATGTGATCGTCGCGAACCCGGGTACAATAACGGGATCTATCGGCGTTATCATGGAGTTCCCCGTGATCGAGGAACTCCTCGGCAAGATCGGCATCGATTTCGAGGTTATTAAGTCGAGAGATTATAAAGACATAGGTTCACCATACCGGAAAATGAACGAACGCGAGCGGGGGCTGCTTTCCGATATGGTAATAGATGTGTATGAACATTTCGTCGATGCAGTATCCCGTGACAGGGACATACCCAGGGATAGTATACTGAAGATCGCCGATGGAAGAGTATTTTCCGGTCGACAGGCCAAGGCACTTGGCCTCGTCGATACACTCGGGTCGTTTGAGGATGCGGTTCTGATCGCCGGTGAATTAATTGGTACCGAGCATCCGCATTTGGTATACCCCCCAAAACGGTTGAGTCTCATCGATCTGTTCACGGCACCGATGGAGCATCTGTTAATACCGAAACTGTATTATCTCTGGCAATGATAATATCCCGGACGGCTGTACGTTCATTCTATTCCATCGGTATTCTCCTGATCGTACTCGCAGGGTCGAACGGCTGTTCGCAGACCCGAAGCCATCCCGATCTGGCTGATTACCTGCGCGCAGAAAAGGAGTTACGGATACGGATAAAGCTCGAAGCTCAGATCCTTGACTCCCTGATCGCCCTGCAGAGGATTTACCGTATCGACCCCGATGCCGAACTGGCAAAACTCTCCGACCGTCCAGAAATGTGGATAGATCTTATCGAAGAACTCAAGCGTGATTAGTAAATATTTCGGAGTGGTCGAGGGATTCTACGGAAAGCCGTATTCGTTTGCCCAGCGTATGGACCTTATTACCTTTTTACATCAGGTCGGGTTAAACATGTATATTTATGGACCCAAGAACGATACCTATCATCGAAAGTACTGGGACCATCCCTACCCGCATGCCCGGCTGGAGGAACTCGCGCGACTCAATGAACATGCACGACATAAGAACATTTCTTTCAACTACGCCCTCTCCCCCATGACGAAACCGATCAGCAGGAAGATAATCGACAAATTAAGGACACTCGTCGATGTAGGCGTGCAGCAGTTCAGTTTATTCTTCGATGATATCAATGTTCCCCTTTCGGAAAAGACTGCCTTGCATCAGATAGCCACTACCCATGACGTCATGGCGTTCTTGAAGAAGAGTATCAAACGTCCCGTGCTTTTTTTCTGTCCAACCCAGTACTACGGGTTCAATAGAACGGACTATCTGACGACGATCCGCGATCGATTGCATAAAGACATCGATGTTTTTTGGACCGGTAGACATGTAGTTTCGCCGCGTATAACGGCTGAGGATATTCGGTTGATCAGTTCCCTTCTGGGGAGAGCCCCGCTTATTTGGGACAATATCTATGCTAATGATTATCTCCCGGGAGTTGTGTTTCATTATCCCTACCGTTACCGCAATGTGGCTGTCGTCCGGAAAACGCGGGGTGTTTTCATTAATCCGATGAACCAGTACCGGGCATCGAAACCGCTGTTATTCACCGCTGCGAAGTTCATTTCCAGCCCTACGACGTATGACCCTCAGGGTGCCTGGAAGACAGCAGTGCACGAGATGTCGATAAGGAGTTGATATGCTATTTTTTATCATGATGTTCATCAGTACGAATGTTTTTCATGAAGCACATTTTTCTTCACTACCAGTGCGAGCAACGGGTTTTTTCTCGAACCCGGCAGGTCTCGGGCGGCAGCCGGGTTCTGAAGCACTGTTTGTTTATGACGAGGATTTTCTTATGGGAGCGGCCCTGCTTGGCTATGGCGGCTTGGGTGTCATAAAAACAGATACCGTATACCGTTTTGAAGCCGGGGTCGGGTACCGGTTGCCCGGAGCATTCAGTTTCGGGTATGCGTACCAGTTCGGTGATACATCTTTGCACGCTGTCGGTGTGATCGGCACCGTATCACCGAAACTGAGTATCGGGTATAAGACGACGCTGGGCAGACGAAAACATATGTATTTCGGTATCAGTCTGACTCCGTTCGAACGGTACCTCGTTCTGAGCGGAGATTACGAGTACGAGGATATCGACGATATCCGCAATTACTATTACGGCGTAATACTACAGCCAAAAGGGTTAGGTTTTAGTTTCAGCGCGGATCAGGATTTCAACTGGCGTGCCGGACTCATGGTTTCTTTTAGATATATCAAAATCGCCGGTCTGTATATCGAAGAAAGTAACACATTCAGGTTTGGTGCAATCGTATCGGCTCAATCGTATGAATCGTTCCTGCCCGAGCCCACGGAAGAAACGTATTTCGATTTCTAATATCCGTTGTCCTTATTGACGGATCGGCTCCTGACCTTCAGGACGAGCGCGGGTATCATTTCACAACAACAAGTTTCGTTAGTGTCAGGTTTGACCGGTTGAATCGCAGGAAATATACACCAGCCGGCAGCAGGATAGGTCGACCTGCGTGCACCAGGTACAAGACCTGCTGACCGATGCAATTGTATACCGATATCGGATAATCACCTCTATCCGAAGTTACCATTGAACACGGCATCCCGGAGATGATGCAATATCCAGCTGGTTTAGGAGATCGATGCGGCACGGCTGCTTCCTGGACCGAGACATAGGGATTTGGCGTACCCGGGGTGCGCAGGGTGTAGTCATGGAAATCATTATAATTATTATCGGTGTCATGACCGTCCGGGTACCTGCCGAGTACATGCCCCGACGAAACATCGCTAGCCGGTAACCACTCGCCAGAGAAATGCCAGCCATCGAGTTCACCATACCCCAGCGCATCGACGGGGATACCGTGATACCGGAGTTCGACATTATCGGGGCCGTTCTGCAAGTTGGCATTGCCCGTTACGGTGTCGGCATTTGGCACGGACGGGTCCTGGGCTATCACGAAGAATCCATCCGGTGGTATACTGCACCCGTGAAGG
The DNA here is from genome assembly GCA_020341755.1 of Caldifarciminota bacterium. GTDB lineage: Bacteria > Hydrothermota > Tepidihabitantia > SM23-42 > SM23-42. The sequence goes on from CP070834.1 coordinate 2,084,595, forward strand.
TCGATGGTTACGTATGCTGCACCGCTGGAGCCACTGATACCGGTAACGCTGAATCCATCGAGCGACCCTCCCTGCGCCCGGTAGAGCTCGATGAAGCATGACGTATCCGTACCGCTTGCATCATAGTACAGTTCATTAAGATTACAAGCCACCTCTCCGATATAACATGCGGCCGTATCCGAATAACATATTAGTCCTTCATCGTCGACGAATTTCATGAAGTAGAATACAGTATCACCGCTGGTCTGCTCGGGTATATGGAACACGCAGGTATCGTTATACATGATTGTATGCGTTAGGTCGTAGATGTTATAGAGATTGTTCACACCGAAAAACAGCGTATCGGCGACGATAGTGCCGTTGTCAGTAACCCACGCATAGACCGAGATGCTGGTATCGGGTCCGGGATTCATCGGGGTGTGCCAGGCGCGTAAGACGAGCGGCGGCTGTTTGTCCGATGCCCGAAATTCTGCTCCGTCGAGGAAGAAAATCGCATCACCATCCCAGTTCGATGCGATATCATATGCCCGTATCATAACGAGAGCGGATTCGGCATCCGGAGGTGATAGCACATCCAGCACGAGCTCCTGCCAGACGGTGGTATCATCGCTGTATACCGATGACCAGGCAGAACCGTCCGGATACCAGTACACTGCCTGGCGAACCTGACCGGCGGGATCGTCATCATATATTTTCATGGAAAATGTATACCAGATATTCGGCTGGACAGAGAAACGACCTTGCAGGAGGTCTGCGTCTGACTGCAATTGCGTATACAGACTCTCTCTGGCACTGAACGATCCCTCGTAGACAATACCGGATTCCTGGAAAAGCGCGATACCACTATCACCTGTCCAGTAATCAGGTAGACCACCGTTCCAGTTTTCAAAACCGGGATTTAGTAGCAGATTTTGTCCGTGGAGAAGGAACGCAACGCAGGTACAGTAGAATATCTTCATCGTCCCCTCCTCTTTCAACAACAGATATCTACGGCTATTTGTGTTTCGAATATTGCGTTACTGACCGCCAGCGGCGACCAGACACAATTTTCTTTAAAGAAAGCACTTGTATGAAACTGTTACCCTCCTTGATCACTCCCATAAAATAATTTTTTGAATACGTCAGCTCAGGGAACGGCGTCAGTTCTTGAGCTATGACGATGCCGTATACTTCATCGACCTTGAAGCCGATAAGTTTTTTCTGGACCACAGATATGATCACCTCGAAAGGATCACACGACTGCAGGTCGAGGAAGCGCGGTAGGTCATACAGGGGAAGTTTTTCCCGCCGCAGTTCGAATAGCCCGATCAGATTTTTGCTTTTTTTAGCCGGTCTCATGATACTCCGGGGACGCGCTACTTCTTTGATCTCACCGATCGGGGCAGCGAAATTGATGTCATTGATAATGAATTTCAGGTAATAGTTCACTGAGCAGCCTGTATCTTCTTTAAAAGCCCCTCGAGTTTTACGGCAAATGAATTGAGGATCTGTGCCGTCGAGGTGAATTCCTGCATCGATGCCGTCTGTTCCTGTACTGCCGCAGAGACCTCCTCGGTGGACGATGCTGTTTCACCTGCGACTTTGGCGATATCTTCAACGCGATCGACGAGGTTCCGGGTATTGTCAGCCTGATGTGTGGCTGACTGGTTTATGCGAGAGATCATGTCGAAAACCAGGTCCACCGCCTTGACGATACCCGTGAACTGCTGTTCCGATTCGGCTGCCAGTGCATTCGCTTCCGTCGTTTTGTCACGCTCTGACAAGAGGAGCGCGCCCAGTTCCTGTATCGTTTTGTTTATCTCCATGATGAGGTTTTCGACTACCTGTGAGGAACGTTTCGTTTCGGTAGCGAGATTTCGGATCTCATCAGCGACCACGGCAAAACCTCTCCCCTGTTCGCCCACCCGTGCTGCTTCGATTGCCGCATTGATCGCCAGAAGATCGGTCTGTTCGTTGATGCTGGCAATAATATCGAGTATCTTTTTGATTTCACCGGACTGGTCCCGCAACTGGGTCATCTTGTCCTCGATGAACCGTGTTTGTTCGAAAATTTCTTTGGACAGACTCGCTTCTTTCCTCGCCAGCTCCATACCATGTTTGGCTGACGTGGTCGTTTTCTGCGATGATACCGAGGCCATCTTTACCTGCGATGAGATACCGGTGGTAAGTTTGTTGAGACCTTCTATGGATTGTGCGATGGACGTGATCGCGCCTGATTGTTCTTGGGCGCCTTTTGCGATATGCTGAACGGTCGATGAAACCTCTTCGAGCGATGCATTCATCTCCTCGGAGGCAGCCGATAGATCTTCGGAAAGAGTTTTTATCTGTTGCCCCATTTCGCCGACCGAGCCGAAGGCGTTGCTGGTTTGTTTGATAAACGTGTTCAGCATGTGCGAGATCTTTCCATACGCGGTACCGGCAAGGTATTCCGACGCGACTTCGTGCCCGGATTCAAAGGTCTGGCTCATGACCTTGCCGCTCAATTTCACAGGTTGCATGAGCACATAACCGGCGACTGCTGAAAGCGCGATGAGAACGAGGAACCAGATGATCGCTCCGGGGAGGCTCAATACTATTGCCAGGAACATGCTGAATCCGGCGATAGAGAAGAACGTGAAGCCGGCTTCCAGAACCGGATCGAATCCTGATTGTGCGAGACCGCCCGGTATTGCCAGGCGTGCGGCATGGTATACGGCAGACGCTGCCAGGGCACTGCTTACGATGCTGAGTATCGTTATCCATAACAGATCGATAAGAACATAACCGGAAATGATACCTGCGACAAAGGCGGCGGCGATCGGTACGAGAAATGTCTGTAGCGTGTAGCGTCTGAGCGGTGCGTGTCTATCGACGGCGATATTAAAGATGAACAGCGTCAACATGAAGAGTGCATAGTAAAGAAATATCGGGCTCCAGATATTCAATTTTCTCGCCAGCAGGAACAGCAGACCGATCTGCAATATGAGTCCCAGGATCGATAACGGCAGTTTGTATTTATGCATTTGTAACCTTCCAATCCGTAAGGGTACGGATGATCCCGACCGGATTTATTATAGCCATAAAATCGTCCTCCAGGGCAAGTATCCCATCGATGAATGCGGCTTCTTCTTTGGTGTAGCAATCAGGAAGTGTGTGTATGAACCCCTCGTCAGACATGATGATCTTGACATCCGAGTCGATCAAAAGCCCGATCTGCTCTTTTTCGAGCATGGCGATAAGGCAGGTGTTCTCAACACTTTCCGGTCTATCCTCTCGCAGGAGATACGCAAGATCGACCACAGGGACAGAGGCACCTCGGAGATGTATAACGCCGGGGAATGCTTCGGGAAGGTGAGACACCGGTTCCACGGTGAATTGATGGAGTACTTCGATAATGCGATCTACATCAACGGCATATTTCTGTTTTCCCACGAAGAAAATAGCATAGCGCTTCAGGTCAGAACCTTGATCTACCGCAGGGGCAGTTTTTACCTGCACCGCAGCACGGTTCCGCGTTTTCGTCGGTTTTTTTGCTTTTTTTTGTGATTTTTTCCTTGACGGCGGCATGTTTAATTATCCGCGTATTTCAAATTTTGTCAAGTCCGAATTGCTTAGAACTGTGTCATGCACAGGGGTTTTTCATCGATTCGGAACAGTTGGTCTACATGTTGAATATACTGTTCATTCGATATTTCGGCGAGACCGAACCGGTAGAGATGCCGAAAATCGACTGCCCCCGTAATGAGCGACGAGAAATCTGATATATCGATCGTGATCTCAGCGTCACAACGTTTACCCTTCGAAACCGATGGTCTGCCATCGGTAAAACACACTACCGTGCTGCCGGCGTTGGCTGGATAGAAACTGTCCGTGACCGTTATCTTCAGGCACAGAGTGACCGTTCCGAAACGGTGTGCCGCGAGATCTCGGAATAAGCCCGGAACATCGATCACACGATACATCACACCGATGCCCTGGGAATGGCTTTCGTGAGCCAGCGGCAGCAGGAGGTTATCATTACCTGACCGTATGTCCTGAAGAATATAGTGAAAGTGTTCGTCCTGTGTACCGTAGATAATCCTGTTGACCTGATCACTTTGACTGCGCAAGAATGCGATCAACCCGGAAAAAGCCTCGCGCGATTCATAGATGAACTCGCGTATTACAATGTCGTTCTTTATCCAGTTGGTCTCATGGGCTTTTCTGAAGGTAAAGATGATGTACCCGCTGAGCATCCTGCGGTCTTTGTACCCTACGACCTTGGTTTTGGGATTGTCAAATAGATGTAACCACTTCGTTTCCCGGTCGGTCATCATACCATGGCGCTGCCGCAGGAAATGTCCATGACATGCCTTTATACTGCGTGTATCACGTTTGTGCAGGAACCGTACATTGGTTTTGCCAGGAGTTTGCGGAAGGTCTCCCGGTCGAATGCTATACTGGTTGAGCAAGGCTCCGTATCCGAACCCCATTTTTTTGTAGAAATCAGGTCGGAAAGGATAGAGTGCGAGCATGCGTACGTTCTGACGATGGTAGCGGTTTATGAAATAGGTGACCATGTCCCTGCAGATTTTTTCTTTCTTGTGAAGCAGGTCTACCGCTACCAGGCCAATGCCTCCGACCGGTATCGTGGAACCCGCCATGTTCATCATGAAGTCATAGAGTGCCATAACGCCGACCATGGTATCTTTCTGGTATGCTCCGAAATGATAGGTGCCGGACCGACGTACGGCTCCCAGGAGCATACGTTTGGATCGTTCTTTTTCTTCTCGGGTGTTGATCTGCATGCCGGGATATGCATTGGCAACTATATCGACAAATATGCCGTAATCTTTTCGAGGTATTTTTTTAATGCGGGTCATTATTTTCCTCCAGTCTCGGGTCATGTCATCCTGGATCACATGATCACATACATGATAGACGAAACCCCACCTTTGTCAAGTGAATAACTCATAATGAAAAGTAGAATTTGTTGACATAACAAGCTTTATGTATAAGATTATTATTGATAGGAGTATTATAATGAAAATCACGATTGTATTGATATCGTTCAGCCTGTTCGCAAGTATTTCAGGCATTGAACTCGACGAAATAATCGAGAATACCCTCGAGAACTACAGGGGTCTTACGAGCTTTTACGCGGAATTCGAACAGATTCTTTGCGATGAAGTCTCCGGTACCTGCTATAATTACACAGGCAAGGTATTTTATGCCGAGCCGGAATTTTTCCGGATGGAAATCGATGATCCCAAGAGGATCTACATTGGCGATGGTGCAGCGCTCTGGATCTATAGTCCAGAAGAAAAACGCGCCATCAAGCAGGATATGACCGCAGTACCCCTTCACATCAATCCGGATATGTTTCTCACTGACTATGATGAGAGGTTTACTGCTGAATTGTCCGGCGATACACAGACGGGGTATGAGGTGACACTCACGCCGAAAGATGAAATCTCCTTATATGCAAAGATCGTTATATCGATATCCAAAGAGAAATTCAGGATCACCGGCATTTCAATACATGATGACATCGGTTCTGAGAACAAATACATTTTTGAAAAGTTCGAAACGAATAAAAAAATATCAAAAGACAAATTCGTGTTTCAACCACCGCCAGGAACCCAGATCGATGAGTAGTGGTTTTGTCAAAGACGATTACTGTTTTGCGTGCGGCAAACTCAATACGCACGGATTGCATATGAATGTCATCAAGAAAAATGACGGTGTGGAGGCAGTCATCCGGCTGCCGGAGTGGGCGCAGAGTTATGCACATATCGTTCATGGTGGTATCATTGCAACGATCCTCGATGAGATGGCAGTCTGGGCAGCATATCATCAGGGGTATAACTGTGTCACAGCAGAACTGCTGGTTCGAATCAAAAAGTCAATGGCGCTTGATGGAACCTACTGTGCACAAGCCCGGATCGTGAACAAGAAACACAGGTTCGTTGCAGCAGAATCCACGGTTCTTGACGAACAAAAGAATATCGTTGCCTATGCCACAGCAAAATTGATGAAGGTAAATCAATAAGCGGCGGCGTCCAATGCACGTCCATATGATATCGCTAGGTTGTGCAAAGAATCTTGTCGATTCCGAGAAAATCCTGGGTATACTCGGTGCTAACGGCATCAGTGTCAGTGCCCAACCCGAAAAAAGTGATGTTGTCATTATTAACACCTGCGGCTTTATTCAACCAGCCCTTGCCGAAACCGAGGAAGAGATCGGGCGTGCTGTGTCCGTGATGTCTGACCAAGCCAGGTTGTATGTGTATGGCTGTGCGGTCAACCGCTGTGGAGCAGAGCTCAAGGCACAGCATCCCCGGGTGAACGGTTGGTTTCGACTCGAAGAGCGTGACCGCCTCCTGTCTGCCATGCAGATCAATAAGCCCCAGCAATCGGTTCGCCTGCCCACTACCCAGGGATATGCGTATCTGAAAATCGCCGAGGGATGCTCAAATCAGTGCACCTACTGCACCATACCATCAATACGAGGACCATACACGAGTATCGGACAGGATGCACTCGTGCATGAAGCACGCCAGCTTGCCCGCCTCGGGTACAAAGAAATCATACTGATAGCCCAGGATACGACCAGGTATGGTAGAGACCTGCAGAATCGTACCATGTTGCCGGGTTTGATCAGGGAAATCGCTCTTATACGGCCAATACGATGGATACGGCTCATGTATGCCCATCCGCAGAGCCTGACCGGGTCCATTATCAAAGAGATTGAACATAATGATAAGATGTGTAAATATATTGATTTACCTCTTCAGCATACCAGTACGAGGATTTTGCGACACATGAACCGACATTATACGAAAAGCCAAGTTATGAGGAAAATAGACCAGTTAAAAAAAATTAAAAATATTTCTATGCGAACCACTGTTATTGCCGGTTTCCCAAGCGAAACAGATAAGGAATTCAAGGAATTGTTCAGCTTTCTGGAGCAGGGAGTATTTGAATGGCTCGGAATCTTCCCGTATTATAAAGAGTCGGGCACGCGGGCCGCAGAGCAAAACCAGGTCCCCCAGGACGTTATTCAGGCACGCTATCAAGAATTGCTCGGGCTTCAGCAAGAACTGATGATACGTAACAACGAAGAAAGAATAGGCCGCGAGTATGATGTGCTCGTTGATCGTATAGCCAGCCGGGCCTTTGGACACGCAGAATTCACCGCACCAGAGGTCGATGCTGAGATCATGCTCACCGGTAACCGTATCCAGTCAGGTCATTTCTACCGGGCGCGAATAACCGGATGTACAGCACATACCCTGTTTGGCACGCCGGTTGCAGCTCATGCTGCATGAGCATATCGCTATGAAAGTATCACGAATACTTAAACCACTCGTCTCCTTGTGTACACCGCTGTTCATGCTCGGCGCGCTCGATATACCCATAGAGTTCCACGGTTCGGCATCACTCGGTAAGTACATGAATAGTGATACTATCAGGTACAATATGGATGCATCCGTTGACCTGTACGTGATGCTGGTGCGGCATCATAGGTTTTCGTTCTTTGGACGATATCGTGATGACCTTGATATGGCAGAACAAAAAGGCGGTGTGTCGCTCGATCCACGCTATGGGCATTACTACATCGTTGGTGGATTCGATTACCTTTTCGATAAGGTGTTCTGTCGTCTGTACTTCATGCATGATTGCATTCACGATATCGATTTCGAGGTCGAAGGTACACCCGTATTCAACCGGCTGCGCTTTGTATTGGCGGATGCCGACATGCATGAATGCCAAAGGCTAGCGTCGGAGAAAAGGTTCTTATGGAGCTGCCAGATTGGAGTGTACCCGCACATCACGTATAGCGGCTGGGACATAAATTCCGGTGCTGATTATCAGTACGACATCGTGCTTGATGCATCCATTCATGTTTTGAAACGTAGAACGTACGGAGTGTTCATTGACCCTCATATTCATATCACACAGGGCGACACCTCGTTGTACCATCAGCATCGTGTTGTCGGTGGTGCCTATACGCAGTCATCTACAGGACGCATAGGGCTGGCAGTTACGTATAATGTCTGGAATAATGACGTGATAAAGGACCCGGATAAATTATGGCTTTTATCTTTCTTTTTAGAATTCTGACAAGCCTGACCCTCTTGTCTTACGATGAGTCAGCCTACGAACTGTTTAGTGTCGGCTGTCAGCTCGAACTGGATGGTGAGATAGAGAACGCGATTCACTATTACCGCAGAGCGCTGGCTCAGGACCCTGATGCGGGACAGGTGTATCTCGCACTGGCGAACGCGATGTTCAAACTCGGCAAGTATGATGAGGGTATTAACGCAGCCGAGAGAGCATTGAGCACCTCTTTCGATACGACGAAGATATATTACACCATTGCATCAGGTTACATTGGAATGGGCGATTTTCGCAATGCCGCACAATATTACGAATACCTGTTGGCACGCGACTCGACGAATATCGATACCTACAACAGTCTGTCCATGCTTTACGAGGGGTTCGGGGACCTTGAAAAGGCACAGACAGTAATGCACGCGGTCCCGGAAAGTCTGAAGACGGTCGACGTTTATGTCAGACTCGGGACGCTCAGTGGCAAAATGAACGATCATACTTCGGCACTCGAGTATTATCGCACGGCATATCGTGTCGACAGCACTGATATCTCTGCACAGATCGGGATCGGAACTGCCTTTGATATTATCAACGTAAAGGATTCAGCGATCACGTATTATGAACGGGCATTTCTAGCCGACACACAACAGACGTCTGTCGGCAGACGGTTGATTGAACTCTATACCGACACCGACCGCTATTTTCCGCTGATGCGACTTGCGTCCATACTCCTGGCGCGTGATTATAACGATACGAACACCAGGAGAAATCTTGGGTATGCGCTCTACAAGACCGGAAGACAACAGCAAGCACTCGATCATTTCCTGATCGCGTCGCGCATCGACCCGTACGATACGTATTCGCGATTCTACACAGCGAGAATATATCTGGATGCGGCGCAGTATCAACGAGCACGCGCGGAGATCGAACAGGCGCTCGCCATAGCGCCGGATTTCATTGAACTGTGGGTATACCTTGGGTTTGTCGGCATCGATACTCGTGATTATGAGACCGCAGAGTATGCCCTGAGCGAAGCCGCCCACCGGGGAGGTGATGTCGCTCAACTCTACTACCTCTTTGGAGCAGTCGCGGAAATGCAGGAGCACTACGAGGATGCATATTTCTATTATTATAAGGCACTCCGCATAGACCGGGATGATATCGGGGCCCTGGAAGCACTTGCCAGTCTCTGCGGAACGATCGAACGGAGAGAAGAAGCCTTCCGGTACTTTGCCGAGATCATTGAACTCGACACCCTGAATGCTACTGCCCTTAATTATGTCGGGTACACCTACGCTGAGAAAAAAGACAGCCTCGACTATGCGCTCGACCTTATCCAGCGGGCGATCAAGCTCGATGAGAATAACGCCTATTTTATCGATTCGCGGGGATGGGTGTATTTTCAAATGGGCATGTACGAAAAAGCACGGGAAGACCTCGAACGGGCTGCGTATATCGTGGAAGATGCCGTGATACTCGAGCATCTCGGCGATGTTTACCTGAAGCTCGGCGATGACGAGTACGCTCTCCAATCGTACCTGCAGGCGCTGGAGCTGGACCCGGATAATCGAGCAATCAAGAAAAAAATCACGGATATCCGCGGACAGGAGTGATGGAACCGTACCGCATAAAGGTCGTTGAGCCGCTTTTACGTGTCTCGCACCGTGTCCGAATGCGTGCTCTTGAAGGCGCCGGATTCAATCCCTTCCAACTGCCGGCAGATTGTGTTTATATCGATCTGATCAGTGATTCGGGCACGGGCGCCATGAGCACACAGCAATGGGCGGCGATGACCATGGCGCGAGAAGATTTTTCCGGACAGCATGCCCATCAGGAATTCGTTAGGACGGCACAGGAAATATTCGGACTCCCCTATGTACAGCCCGTGCATCAGGGCAGGGTTGCGGAAAACATCCTTTTCAAATTGCTGCTCAGCCCGGGGAAAGTCGTACTGGGAAACACCCATTTTCTGACTACCCGTGAGAATATTGGGGCAGCAGGTGGGCGTGCAATCGATCTCCCGGTATCGAGCGCACCCTTTTGCGGTGATATCGATCTCAAGCTGCTCGAACGCCACCTGGCTTCGGGTAGCGCAGGGCTTGTGATTATGACCCTTACCAGTAACATACACGGCGGACAGCCAGTGTCATCCGATAACCTGCAGGCGGTGCGGCGTCTTGCCAGGAAATACCGTGTTTCTTTGTTGTTTGATGCGAGCAGGTTTGCCGGTAACACGTATTTGCTAAAGGAACTCACGAATGCCAAAGGCTCCCTCACGACACTGTGCCGGAAACAATTCTCTCTCTGTGACACGGCGTACATGAGTTGTAAGAAAGATGGTCTCGCAAATATCGGTGGATGCATTCTGACGCGCAGTAAGCAGCTCGCTCACGAACTCACGCACGAGATAATACGACAGGAATCATTTCCCCATGCCGGCGGTCTGGCCGCACGCGACCTGGCAGCCATGAGTGCCGGATTGCAGGAAGCACTCGACCCGCATTTCCTGCGATCGCATATTGAAAGTGTCAGGTACCTTGCTGCCCGTCTCAAAGAAAAGCATGTTCCTGTTTTCGAACCGGTCGGGGCTCATGCAGTAACCGTACTGCCAGAGCGAGGCGGTACCTACGCAGCCTTTGCCATGGCGGCAGCAGTTTTTCTTGATTCCGGCGTGCGGGGAGGTGTTTTTGGCACTGCGTACAGACTTGCCCTTCCGAGACGCGTGTACACGCGAGATCACCTTGATCATGTCGCCGGCGCCGTCGCCAAGGTGTTCCGCAAAGCACCCATGCGATTGAAATGTACACACCGTCCCGGGAAATTCTTCAATTTCTTTGCACGGTTCGCGCTCCGGCATTGATTTTAAACACCTTGTTTATATGCTTAACTATTCTCCATGATATCCTGTCGAAGGTGTAGAGGCACAAGCAGAACTTGACAAATTTAAAGTTTTATATACAATATATCCAGCCAAGGAGGAATCGTTGCAAGAACGTTTCACCGAAAGAGTGAGAAAAATATTGCACCTCGCCCGTGACGAGGCGCTGAAATTTAAACACAATTTCATCGGTACTGAGCACCTGCTCCTGGCAATGATCAAGGAAGGCGAAGGCGTGGGTGCTATGGTGCTCATTAATCTCGGTCTCGAGCTGAATGAACTTCGCAAGAGCATCGAGAATGCCGTATCGACCGGTACCGGTGGTAAGATCGATGTACCGCTTAGTAATGAGGCACGTGTATGCCTGAACTACGCCATGGAAGAAGCCAAGAATTTTGGTCATTCCTACGTGGGGACCGAACATCTGCTCCTGGGAGTGATACGGACCGAGGGAAGCCTCGGTGCCCAGATGCTCGAATCGGTGGGCATGGACTATGAGACCATCAAGAATGAGATCATCCAGCTACTGAAGCCCGAGGGAGTCGTTACTGGGAAGACCAAAGGGAAACCGCGCGGGTCAGCGCTTGACCTTTTTTCCCGCGACCTTACACAGCTCGCCCACGAGAACAAACTCGATCCCATCATCGGCCGGGAAAAAGAGATTGAAAGGGTCATTCAGGTTCTTTCACGACGCAAGAAAAACAATCCCGTTCTCGTAGGTGAAGCTGGTGTCGGTAAGACCGCTATTGTCGAGGGACTTGCCCAGGATATCGTCGCGGGCAATGTGCCTGATTCGCTGAAAGAAAAGCGTGTCGTCGCGCTCGATATGGCATCGATTGTTGCCGGCACAAAGTACCGTGGTCAGTTTGAAGAACGTCTGAAAGCGGTCATCAATGAAGTAAAAAAGAACCAGAATATCATTATATTTATCGACGAGCTCCATACTATTATCGGAGCAGGAGCCGCCGAGGGAGCAATTGATGCAAGCAATATGCTCAAACCGGCACTCGCCCGCGGAGAACTGCAGTGCGTGGGTGCAACGACGCTTGAAGAGTACCGCCGGCATATCGAAAAGAACGGCGCTCTGGAACGACGGTTCCAGCCGATCATCGTCAATCCTCCGACCGTCCAGGAAACCATAAATATTCTGCAGGGGCTGAAAAAGAGGTATGAAGACCATCATCATATAACCTATACCGAAGAGTCGCTCGATGCCGCTGCCCGGCTCTCGGAACGGTACATAACGGATCGTTTCCTGCCGGATAAAGCGATCGATGTGATCGATGAGGCCGGTGCAAAGGTCAAACTCTCCAAGGTCGCCACGAACGATGAGCATACCGAGGTCGAAGCACAGCTCACTGACATAAAATTGAAAAAAGAGAAGATGGTTCAGGACCAGAGGTTCGAGGAAGCCGCGAAACTCCGTGACAGACAGAAGAAACTCGCGACTCAGCTCCAGAGTATGAAAAAGAGCGATCAACCGCGTCCTGTGGTGCTCGAAGAGGATATTGCGTTCGTGGTTTCCCGGTGGACCGGGATCCCCGTTTCCAAGATCGAAGAGAAGGAATCGAAGAGACTGCTGCGCATGGAAGAAGAATTGAAGAAGAAGGTCGTGGGACAGGATGAAGCCATTGCGGCTATTGCCGAAGCGGTCCGGAGAAGCCGTGCGGGCGTGAAGGACCCGCGCCGACCCAATGGTAGTTTTATCTTCCTGGGACCGACCGGAGTCGGCAAGACTGAACTAGCCCGCCGCCTCGCAGAGTTTATGTTCGGAGATGTCAATTCACTCGTGACGCTCGATATGTCAGAGTATATGGAGAAATTTAATGTCTCCCGTCTCATCGGCGCACCACCTGGCTATGTGGGGTACGAAGAAGGGGGTCAGCTCACCGAGAAGGTCCGGCGCAAACCCTATTCAGTCGTGCTGTTCGATGAGATCGAAAAGGCTCACCCGGATGTATTTAACATTCTTCTCCAGATCCTGGAGGACGGGCAGCTGACCGATTCGTACGGACGCAAGGTCAATTTCAAGAATACGATAATTATCATGACATCGAATATCGGGACTGCCGGGATCAAGAAGAGTGACGGTCTCGGGTTTGCCAAGGCGAGTACCGAAGCGAGTTACGACAAGATGAAAATGAGGTTACTCGAAGAGGTGAAAAAGATATTTTCACCGGAGTTTCTCAACCGAATAGATGAGATACTCGTATTCAGACAGCTGACCAAGGATGACATGAAGATGATCGTCGATATTCTCCTGGGTGAAGTGGAAGAACGACTGCACGACCGCAATATGGTCCTCGAACTCGATGAATCGGGTAAGGAACTGCTCGTCGAGGAAGGCTTCGATCCTGAATTCGGTGCTCGACCGATAAAAAGAACGATCCGCAGGTTGATCGAGGATCCGCTGTCCGAAGAAATACTCAAGGGCAGTGTCAAGGAAGGGAAACATATACGCCTTGTGAGATGCGGCGAAAGGATTGAATTCAAGGAAAAGTGATACTCCTCTTATTCGTTCTTTCTTATACGATAACCGATATCGACGTCGATACCCGATGGACAGATCCCGATCTTATCATAGAAGCATCCGGTCTGGAAACCGGCAAAGAGCTTGGTCCTACCGATCTCCAGAACGCGGTCGAGAATATTTCACGGCTGAAACTCTTTAATTTCGTCGCGGTAGATACCTCGATAGTGAGTGACGGTGTTTTCATTACCATCACGGTTGAGGAAGTGCCTTTTCTCAAATCAAAGCCTACTTTCATCGGGAACCGGAAGATCAAAGACAAAGATCTTGATAAAGAGATCAATCTGCGGGTAGGTCAGGTACTGACAGAAAATACTGTTTTTGCTTCGAAAACCAAGATCTCCGAACTGTACAAAGAGAAGTCATTCTACAACACCAGTGTTACCGACAGCATCTATATTGATTCTTTGAACAAGGCAGCCCTTTTCTTCTTGATCGACGAAGGTATCGAACCGCGCATCGGTACGATCGTGATTGAGGGGAACACCGAGTTCACGGACAATGCCATCAGAAAGATGATGAAGAATCGACCAAAGGCTTTTCTCCGTGCGGGCACCCTCGACGAGGACAAACTGAAGGAAGACGTGGATAAGATCGAGTCCGAATACAAGAAGAAAGGATACCTCGATGTCGTGGTCGAAGAGCCAAAAATCGAAGTGGAAGATGATATGTTCGTCATCACCATTACGGTTATCGAGAACAGGCGTTATTACGTCGGCGACATCAGTTACGATGGGAACAGCATATTCGGCAGCAAGGATCTCGATGAACTCAGAACCCTGCAGCCCGGTGACATATACGATCTGACCAAAGCACAGGAGACGTATCAGGCGTTCGGTCAAGCATATGCCGATGAGGGGTATATTTGGTGCAGGATCATTCCGAACGAAACGGTCCGGGACACGATAATAGATATAAAATACAATATTAATGAAGGAACACCGGCAAACATCAACCGGGTGATCATCACGGGTAATTACAACACTCACGAGAAGGTGATCCGCCGTGAACTGGTCACGGTACCGGGCGAACGTTACCGGCTCAGCGATGTGTTCCGAAGCGCCCGCGAAGTATTCAACCTGGGATTCTTCGATGATATCCTGCCTCAGCCGAGCAATCCTGATGACAGCGGTAATATCGATCTCATTTATCAGGTTAAGGAAAAAGAAGGTGTCGCCAAGGTGGGCGCGGGGATCTCCTATTCGGCACAGGATAAACTCACCGGCTATTTCGAATTGACGCACCCAAATCTCATGGGTCGCGGACAGAATCTTTACACGAAATTCGAGATCGGCGGCAGGTTGACGAATTTCCAGATAGGATTCACCGAACCATGGCTCTTCGACACAAGGACATCGGCTGGCATGGATATCTATTACACGAACAGGTTCTGGGATTATTACACGAAGAGGGACATCGGTTTCGCAACGCGGGTATCGTTCCCATTTTATCTCGATTACACACGCTTCGGATATACCTTCAGGACCGAACGGACCCAGGTACTCGATATCAGCAGCACGTATACACCGCCAACGACCGGCTACAGCCTGTACCAGGATACTATCCCCCGCTGGACGGTCGCTAACACCTTCAGTATAACAAGAGATTCACGCGACTACATCTTCAATCCGTCGAGCGGCACGTTCCTGGCAGCCCGTGCGGAGATCGCCAAGAAATTCCTCTTTGCCAATGTCGATTATAATCAGTTTATCTTCGAAGCGCGGGCGTATTTCCCGCTCTTCTGGAAGTTCGTGCTCATGGGGAGATTGAAGGCGGGCGTTGTCACGAGCGTTGACGAAGTGCCACTGTACAAAAGGTTCTATGCCGGCGGTATCGGAGACTATGGCGTACGTGGATATCCTGACCGGTCACTCAGCCCGACACAGGACGGAAGAACCGTCGGCGGTACAGCCGTGTTCATAAACAATATCGAATTGAAGATGAAACTGTCCCAGACGTTCGCATTCCTGCTTTTCTACGACGCGGGAAATGCATTCGAATCGCATTATGACGTTAACCTCCAGAATATCTACCGTGGCGTCGGTGCCGGAGTACGTCTTGAAATACCGATGATGGGAGTACTCGGGTTCGATGTCGGCTACGGTCTGGATAGGGAAATACCGGGATTCGAACCTCATTTCCAGATCAATCCACTGGGTATGTTCAGATAAAGGAGTACTGCATGAAAAAGTTCATCATTGCGGTCGTATTTTTCAGCATGCTGGCTGCGGTCGAGACAAAAATCGGATTTGTCGATTCCGATAGGGTTTTCCGGGAGTACCAGGCGACCGCTGCTGCAAAGGCTGAATTCAACCTGTACGTGAACGAGGCGCGAGATTCTGCCGCTGTCCTGCGTCAGAACATTGAAACGCTGAAAGAAGAGCTCGAAACACAGAAACTCATGCTTTCAGAAGAAGCACGGCTGAGAAAACTCGATGAGATCGAATCGCTCACAAAGGTGCATGACCAGTATTTGCAGAATGTATTCGGCAAAAGCGGTCGCGTTCAGCAGAAAAATGATGAATTGATGATACCAATTCTGGACCAGATCAACGAATCAGTTAGTGTGATCGCGGACCGGGAAGGATTCACGGTAGTGCTCGAACTTTCCGAGAACATTCTCTTTGCGAGCAGCGAACTGGACATTACCGACCTCGTTATCGATGAACTTAACCTCGAATACGGACCGCAGATCATTCCCGGTGAGATCGTGCAGTATATCGCTATCTTCCCGCTCAGGGAGGAAAATCCAGAAGCCGTGAACGCCGACCTCGGACAGCGATGCCAGGATGACCTGTATTCCGCCATCGCTGTTTTCAGCCAGCAGTATGAGATCGTCTCGAAACACGCCGTTAATTCTGAGATTGTGAGTCGTGGATTAGGAAGGAATGTTGACGACACCCAGGCATACCTCATTGGAAAGGAACGCCTGTGGGACTACATTATCGTGGGTACGGTCAATAAATTTGCCACCAGAATAGATTATACCCTTTCATTGAAAATGGTGGCGAAAGAAGAAGAGATATTCAAAAAGACCAATAGTATAACCGAGGACATAAAACTCACCGAAGCGCTTAACAATGATCTTCGAGTATTGATGGATAAGATCAAATAAGCGCCTGTACCTTTTCAGACTATTTCTTTAGATCTTTCAGCTTTTTAACCTCTTTGATCATCTCTCGGATTTCACGGTTGAATTCATCCTCGAAAATCAGATATCGCGCCTGCTGAACCGGGGTAAGGATCTTTTTGATCTCTGCCATCTTCGCTATCTGCACCTCCATTTTTTGGCGGTTCATCTCCTGGTAGCGGGACAGTACCTCGGTAAGCTCTTCATCAGATGCCTTGCGGTCCAGAAGATCCTTCAACTCAACGAGTATCCGTCTTTTTTGTTCGTTATACGTTTTTTCGATCTTCCTCAATTCATTCAATTTCGGGAATAGCATTGCGGTTTGTTCCGTGGAAAGGTCGAGTTCCTGCGTGAGCCGCCATATTCTGATCTTCTCGATGATCGCGCGTGGATCCTGTTCGTCTGCACTTTGTGCGATCAGCAGCGGCGCGAGCATCAATAAAAACAGTGCTTTTTTCATGTCACCTCCTTTTCTAGGGCTGATTGTGATGCACTGGCAACAGTCCTTCCATGCTTTTTCGATGAGCCTATGCTGTAAGACGCTGTCGATATGGTAGTCGGTTTAATCCCGGAAGATGAGGTCAGTCCTCTTCCTCATCGTACGGTTCGAATTGATCGAGCTCAGCACCGCATACCGGGCAGATCCAATCCTCGCTCAGTTCATCGAACGTGGTCCCTGAAAGAACACCATTATCCGGGTCGCCAAATCCAGGATCATAGACGTAACCACATTCCCTGCACTGCCACTTTCCGATTATCGACCTCCTTGAGTCGTTTGTATTGTAGCAATATCACATGGGGTGTCAAGTAATCGTGTCCTGGAATATGTGTACTATAACTGGTTATGTCCCTGTCCGGTGCTTAAAGGGATTCGTACAAGCGTTTATATTTTTTCGCGGATTCATCCCAAGAAAAATCATACTGCATGCAGCGTTCTGACAACGATGCGAACGAATCGCTGTTGGTGAAAGCCTGATATGCCCGGGACAGTGCATCGAGCAATGCATTCGGCGTATAGGATTTGAACAGGAAACCGTTGCCGGTCTGTCCTGCCGAATCGAATTCAGTGACCGTATCGGCAAGCCCGCCGGTTTGGCGTACGATAGGTACGGTACCGTATTTCAAGCTGATCAGTTGACCGAGACCGCAGGGTTCATACTGGGACGGCATAAGAAAAAAATCACTGCCTGCATATATACGGTGGGCGAGTTTTTCGTCGAACTTCAGGTTGATCGAGACCCTGGACGGGTACACCTGTTCAAACTGCTTCAGTTTGCGGTGGTATGCTTCATCGCCCACCCCGAGCAGAATGAAGTTGAACCCGAGCTTCATGATATCATCGAATATCTTGATAATGAGATCGAATCCTTTTTGATCGGCAATGCGGGAAACCATCCCGATCACGGGGTGATCGCATCGCAGATTGCACTCCTGGTTGAAACAGATCTTGTTGTGCTGTTTGCCCTGAAAATCCGCATAAGGCTCGGGTATCAAAGCATCGCTTGCCGGGTTCCAGACTTCATAGTCGATACCATTGATGATACCGCTCAGATCATTCTTTCTCTGACGAAGTACGCCATCGAGACCGAAACCGAGTTCGGGGGTTTGGATCTCGAGGGCGTAATTCTCGGACACGGTCGTTACCCGGTCGGCATAGACGATCCCGGCTTTGAGAAAATTTATATCACCGTAGTATTCGATGCCGTCAGGAGTAAAATATCCCTTCTCGATGCCAAGCAGATCGAACTTGTGTGACGGGAAACGACCTTGATAACCAAGATTATGTATGGTAAACACGGTCTTCACATCGGATTTTTGGTTTTTCAGGTACAGCGGGATCAAGCCGGTCTGCCAGTCGTGGCAGTGCACGATATCGATATCATTCCTGCGTGCTATCTCGACGGCAGCCTTGCACAAGAGAGTATACCGTTCGCAGTTATCTTTGTAATCGCCGCGGGCAGTTCCATAAAGACCATCCCGGTCATAAAAAGACGGATGATCGATGAATATAAATCCTTCTTTATCGTACATGCCCACCTCGATGGATTTGCCTATATCAATGGTCAGCCGTTCGCCGGGCGAGCCCTCTATCCCCCGGTACCGGGGCATGAGAACATTCACGCTTACCCCGAGTTTTCTCAAAAATACAGGCAGGGCGCCGATCACATCGGCCAGACCACCCGTTTTGGCAAAGGGCAGCGCCTCGCTTGCGACGAAGAGAACGTTCATAAGATGTTCTTGAGATACGAAGCCGACTCTTCGGGACCGGTCGGATTAATATAGAATCCTGTCCCCCATTCAAAACCGGCTATGTGCGTGAGCACCGGGATGATCTCCAGGTGGAAGTGGTAAAATTCAATACCTTTCAAGGTAATGGGCGTCGTGTGAATGATGTAGTTGTACGGCGGTATGTTCAGCGCTTTTTTGATCCTCATCAGACAGTCCTTGAGGATGGATGCCAGGTCATCGAGCTGCTGCTCGGTGGCTTCTTCGAAATTCGACATATGCGACCGCGGCAGTATCCAGGTCTCGAACGGGAATCGCGGTGCGAAGGGACAGATCAGGATATAGGAGTTGTTCTCGCTGATCAGACGTTTCCTGTCTTTTGTCTCCTGCACGACGATATCGCAGAATATGCACCGGTCGCGGTACTCGAAATAACGCCGGGCGCCGTCCATTTCTTCCGTGACGCGTTTGGGAACGACCGGTGTAGCGATCAACTGCGAATGGCTGTGTTCCAGTGACGCGCCTGCCGCGGCTCCGAAATTTTTAAAGATCATGACATAACGGAGCCGCGGGTCATTCTTCAAATCTTTTATCCTTTGCTGATACGCATAGATGACATTTTTGAAATGGGACAGTTCCAGGTCGGCAAGATCGGCTTCGTGGTCGGGTGTTTCGATGATGACCTCGTGGGCTCCGATGCCGTTCATACGATCGTATATGCCTTCTCCGTGGCGGTTGATATCTCCTTCGATCAGCAAGGCGGGGAATTTATTCGATATCACCCGCAGTGTCCAGCCGGGCGTATTCGGCTCGGTACCTTCTGTGCGGTACGCGAATATCTCCGGTGGTGTAGCAGCTTCGTTTCCCGGACAGAACGGGCATGATTTGGGCGAAACGACCTTTTTTTCCGGTGCCGCCTTGAAATCCTTGGGTCTTTTTGCCCGCTCGGTCGAAATGATGACCCAGCGACCGAGCACGGGGTCTTTCCTGAGTTCAGGCATAGACCCCTTCCTTACGTGCAGGACCGTACATTATCCCGCGGGGATACCATCCACCCGTGCACCATGTCTATTTTTCTTGTTGTGTTTCTGGATCTGGTACCTCATCGCCGGCGTCTTCTGGTGTTGCTTCATCAGGAGTCGGTTCGACCAGATATATCTCCACCTCTGCCTCATCTCTGATCTTCTGGAGAAAAGCATCAGCGACTTCCCGCTGCCGCTGCCTGGTCAATCTTGATTCAATACCACGGGCAACGTCCTCATACGACCGGTATGTTGGAGGGTTGTTTTCGAGGACGTACAGAAATACAAACAGTGAATCGTTTTCAGCGAAGACGGTAGTGAATCCGCCTGCCTTGGTTTTGAACGCAGCATCCTCATAAGTCTTTGATTTCATACCCTTTCTGATGATACCAACCTCGCCCCCGTTCTTACCAGAGGGCAGTATCGAGTGTTCCCTGGCAAGACTATCGAACACCTCTGGTTTCGCCAGGACGATTTTTCTGCGTTCAGTGGCAAAGGAACGTGTTTCTACACCGATCTCTTTGCAGCGAAAATTCTCAGGGACCCTGAATTCTTCTTTGTGTTCGTCATAGAAGCGTTTGACTTCCTGGCTGTCTATCTGTACGCCGTCCACAACGATCTTGCGGTAGAGTCCGTTCTCGAACAGCCGCTGGTTTATTGTGATCATTTCAGTTACATACCCGTCGTGCAGGAAATACTTATTGCGTTCAGCGTGTTCCAGTTTGAGATTCTCTTCGATCATAGTTTCCATGAATTTGTTGAATTCTTCCGGATTGGCAAGATTGACCACGGCGAATTGCGGTTGATTTGCATTACGGTAGATGACATCCTCAACCGAGATCTCTCTGGCGTTCACCGTTGCCACAAGCGAATCGTGCTCAGGCCCGAGGCTGTCACCGAGGGATTCCATGAATATTTCTGTCTTTGATTTCTTTCTCAGGGTTTTAATTAGCTTTTCCTCGAGTTCCTTCATATTCTGATTTTTAAGCGCACCCAGTACCTGGCTCTCGACGCTCTTGTAGTCCCGGTAACTCTTCGGTGTATGTTCGTTCACCAGGTAGATACCGAACTTGTCGTCGAACGGTATGACTCCGACGGGTGTATCGAGTTTTGCTTTAAACAGGGCTTTTTCAACCGGTTCAGGTTTTGACCCCTTATACACCACACCCATCATGCCGCCGCTCGTTTTCGTTGGAAGTACCGAGTATTGTTTAGCCAGCGTATCGAAACTCGCCATATCTTTCGAAAGCGAATCGAGTATGAATTCTGCGAGGCTGTCGGATTCCACGACGATCTCTTTGCCGCGCACTGATTCGCGTATTACATAATTTTCTTTGTTCTTTTTGTAGTATTTCTTCATTGCGCGTTCATCGGGTTCGGACCGGGCAACGATATCATGCGCTCGCATCTCTTCCAGGAGTTTTTTCTGCCGCTGCATCTCGAACTGTTCTTTGTAGAATTCTGTTTGTGCAATGTTATTGTCGAGTGCCGCCAGGTAGATGAGCCGTTCCAGTATCATCTGTTCGAGCGTGCCCTTTTCGTCCTTGGTCACGGCATAGGTCATCTTTGACAGACGTTCGTCGAGTTCCAGGCGCGTTATCTTCACGCCGTTTACTTTTGCCACCGAATCCTGGTAGTTCTTGTGAAAACACCGTTCGACGCCGTTCAGAGAAAAACTGTCGAGCGGAGCTTTGCGGTATTGCGTGGCGACAATCTCATACGCCTTGGCCGCATTCAGGTAATCTTCTGCACGCTCCAGGGCAATGGCATGGCGCAGGTAGAGCCAGCCATCCTTTTTCCTGTGCTTGTCGATAACCGCTCCGTAGAGTTCGGCTGCCTGTTCATAATCACCAATTTTATCGAGATAAATATCTGCTTTTTCGATCATCCAATCACTGACCTTTTTGCCTTTTTCTATTTGCATATCGCAGTATGCGACAGCATCTTCATACCGACCGTCAATAATCAAATTGACGTAATCCTGCGGTAGTCCCATTAAAAGAATAAAAACCAGAACCATCAAGTACCTCCTTTCTAACGGCTCTTATTGTATATAAAATTATAGAAATGTCAATAATGCCATCGCACAGAACAGTAACATATCTTTACATTTCAATAAAAATGTATATACTTCTGAGAATGATACCGGCTATTTCCTTCCAAAACATCACCCGTTCATTCCGTGATCACTTCTGGACACGCAAAAAGACCGTAATACGGGACATTTCCCTCGAGATACAACCGGGAGAGGTCTTTGGATTCCTGGGACCGAATGGTGCGGGCAAGACGACCACCATCAAGATCATAACCGGTCTGATCCGACCTGACTCGGGTCATGCAGCGGTATTCGGTGCCGCAGCAGGCACGATGGCTGCCAAGGAAAAGATCGGCTTTTTACCGGAAGCACCCTATTTTTATGACTATCTCACCGGCGATGAGTTCTTAAAAATACATGCCCGGCTCACCGGCGTCCAGGATATAACCCGGCGGGTCGATGAATTGTTCAGTAAAGTGGATCTGCAGAATGCCCGTAAACAGCGTCTGTCCATGTATTCGCGCGGAATGCTGCAGAGAATCGGTATTGCCCAGGCTTTGCTGGGTGATCCCGAGGTACTTGTACTCGACGAACCGCTCAGCGGCCTGGACCCAATCGGCAGGAAAGAGATAAAAGATATAATTCTCCAGGAAAAGACCAAGGGCACGACCATATTCTTCTCATCGCATATACTGCCCGATGCAGAAGCGATCTGTGACCGGGTCGGGATAATCATCAGCGGCGAGATCCTCGAGACCGGTGATCTTGATACGCTTCTGAAAAAAGGTATAGAGGCAGACAGGATGACGCTCGAAGACTGGTTCTACCGGCAGATCAAGGACCGGCAGAAATAACATGCAGAGAATAATTGCCGTAATCGAAAATACCTTTAAAGAAGCCCTGCGCCAGCGCATACTCGTATTGATAGGTGTGTTCAGCGCCCTCATCATCATGGTGTCGATATTCGTCACGCCGTTCGCCCTGGGAGAAGCCTCTAAAATACTCCGGGATATCGGTCTTGCAGTCCCGGCGCTGTTAGGCGTCCTCGTCGCAATCATTGTTGGTTCTCAGCTTATCCACAAAGATATCGAAAAAAGGACCATATATACAGTCATTACCAGACCGGTCCGGCGAAGCGAGATTGTTGTAGGCAAATTCCTGGGGTTGCTATTGCTCATACTGGTGCTCCAGGTCGGTATGGCAATCGTTCAGCAACTGACCTTGTTCGCGTACGAAGGTGCCTTTGATCTGCGGTTGTTCATTGCATTTCCCTTCCTTCTCCTGGAAATTGCTGTCCTTCTGGGTATTCTGCTCTTGTTTTCATCGTTTTCCACACCTACCTTGAGTTCGATTATGGGTGTGATATTCTTTATTATCGGCCATGCCAGCCCTGACCTGAAATTATTTGCTGATCAGGTAAACGTACCTCTTTTCAAGTACATCGCATATGGATTTTACTATATTTTGCCCAACCTGGAGAATTTCAATTACCGTTTGGAGCTGGTTCACCATCTACCATTATACACCGACCAAGTGCTGTATTCTATCGCTTACGGGATCATTTATACGGTATTTTTGATATATTTTGCCATCATAATCTTTGAAGACCGTGAGTTCAAGTAATGTTTCATATTAGGCGCTTACATCCCCAAAAATCAGAAAATAATTATATATATTAATATAATATATGAATAGCAGATGTTCCATCGGGTATTCTCTCATTCTATGAAAAAAATCATAGTAATTTTTCTCCTGCTCTTGCTCATTGCAAATTTTTCCTATCGTATTGACCTTAAGAGGTCCCATCATGAATTGGTCGGTGAATTGATGTATTTTCCCTCAGGTGTGGCTTTGCGGGCGCTGTCCATGGGCTTTTATGCGCCGCTGGCAGACCTGGTATGGCTGCGATTTATTCAGTATTACGGCGAACACCGCCAGACCGATCAACGCTTTGACATCATGTTCCATATCCTGGACATTCTCACCACCCTGGACCAGCAGTTCACCTATGCATACACGCTGGGCGGGTTGATGCTCACGCACGACGCGCAGCGACCAGATCAGGCACGGCAATTGATGAGAAAGGGGATCGATACCAACCCGGATGACTGGCGCATGCCCTTTATCTATGCTTTTGTCCATTATGTATTCTTAAGGGAATACCGTACTGCCCATGCCTATTTCCGCCTGTCGAGCCAGAAGCCGGGCGCTCCTGACATGGCGCAGCGCTGGGCAGCATTTGTACTGCACTACAAAATGGATGATCTGCAGAGCGCCCTTGTGCTGTGGAGCGATCTGTACAATACCTCAGAGAATCCCGAAGAAAGAGCCATTGCCCTGAAGTACATTAAAAATATCACCATGGAACTGAACATCAGGTATCTTCAGGAGAAACTCGAAGCGTTCAAAAACAAGACAAGCCGCTCACCAACCAGTCTTGCTGAACTCGTGGCGACCGGTTTGATCGATGCGATCCCTGAGGAACCGCATGATGGGTATTATTTTATCAGGGGTGACAGTGTGTATTCATCATGGCAGGAGAAATAAAAAGGATGGATTCCGTGTCACCTTTTATCTTTTTTACTCCTACCCTCTAGTTTCTCCACCATCGTATTAAACGATTCAGCT
The DNA here is from genome assembly GCA_020341755.1 of Caldifarciminota bacterium. Lineage (GTDB taxonomy): Bacteria > Hydrothermota > Tepidihabitantia > SM23-42 > SM23-42. The sequence goes on from CP070834.1 coordinate 2,109,120, forward strand.
ATATCGTGTATCTCATCGTTTTTTCTGAACGCGACCCTTACTGATAGGTCTCCCTCGCCAACCTGCTCCATTGCCCTTTTCAGGCTGTGCAGGGGACCTGCAGTACGGTGCGAAATGAAGATGATGAGCGTGAAAGCGCCTGCCAGCACGATGATGACTATGGGTATGACAATGGCAAGGGGTCGTACCGATATGTCGACTATTTCGCCGCCGGTGAGCATACTTCCTTTTGCTTCGAATGCCCTGACGATGGCGGCAAGCAGGAAGTAGTGGGTCGCGAGTATCGCCGTGACCACGATCATGATGACGACCGCCAGGACAGATATGATCATACTCAGCTGATATTTTCTGTTAATTAAATATTTCTTGCGTTTTGCTTGCATAATATATCCCCTCGAATAACAATCTTTCTACTGCATATATTAATTTGTGTATGTGCCGTTTGCATACCTGGTTTACGGGAGTATGAGTTTGATCGGGCTGCCTGCACCGCAGGCAGTTATGGTGTAGGAAAACGCCGGTTGCCCGGCGACCCCGGGTGTGACTCCGTCCAGTTGATATGAGGAATAATACACGCAGCCGCTGGGATTCCCCGGCGGTGTAGGCGGCGGCGGTCCGACGAGTAAATTGTCCACGACATTGTCCGCCTGACTGAAGGGATTCGTGAATCCTCTGATCAAGGCGGTCGCAGGAAACGGCGGCTTGCGGGCACCGGCAGCAAGCGAGACTACACTCGGATTGTTGGATACATCGCACACGCGCGTGTCCAGGTCACCGGGATATGTTCCCTCTGCTAGCGTGCAGAATTCTTCCACTGCCATAAGGATCGAATGCATGTTGGACTTGACGCTCGCTTCGAGCGCGCGGTTCTTGAGCGTCATGTAATTCGGGATGGCGATCGCCGCGAGTATGCCGATAACCACGACCACGGTCATCAATTCTATCAGGGTAAAACCGGGATGATGTGTAAACAAAGGCGGAGCTCGAAAATCGAGCTCCGCCTTTAAGGTCGAATATTTCACAAGCCTTACTGTCCCGAACTCAGGACGATCTGCAGAGTTGCATCAACGCCCTGACCATAGACCTCATACCGCAGAGCGGTCGACGGTGCAGTACCATTACCAACCGGAGCGCCTACTGCATCAAAGGGATTGTATGCCACACCGCCGGCATTATCAACCGCCCATGCCCAGCCAGCCAGGTCTGCCGCTGCCGGTGAGAAGAACGAGAAGTTGTTCTGGTTCACGGGATTGACAAATGTCGTGGGCAGCAAATGGTTCGTGCCCACCACCGGGACGAGCGCGCCCACAGCACCACCGATGGTATGATCGTCAACGTCATTCGGGTCGGCGGTAGCATCCTGCACGATCTGTGCGCAATCAGCCGCGTATACGCCTTCACTCAACGTGGCAAAGTCCTCGGCAGCCAGCTGCATGGTGTGCATATTGCTCTTGACCGACGCTTCTTTTGCCCGGCGCTGCATACTAATAAAGTTCGGGATAGCGATCGCTGCCAGAATACCAATGATCACGACCACTACCATCAGTTCGATAAGGGTGAAACCCTTGCTCCTCATGTAAACCTCCTTGCATATTGCTCTTAACCACATAATAGTTACATACTTGCTGTGTCTCTTCTAGATGAGTGGTTACTGTGTAACCCGATTAAATTCTTGGGCTTTGAGACACAATCAGGCATTCCAGCAAAGCCCTTTTATTATTCCCCTCATGATTCATCCATCGGTGAGAATATTCTTTCAAAGAACAGTTACTTATATAGTATGCAATACCTATGCCAATAACGGGAAGAAAAAGTCACCAAATATAATCGATTTTTTTGTTATCAACGTCTCACCTTAGTTTTTTGTCTCACAATGATACACTTAAGTCTAGTGTAAAATATTAATATTCTGATCTTGTGGAGGGGTTATTTGCTACGTTTTTGCTTTCTTTTTGTATTGGGTTTCTTTTTTATAGGTTTTTGTTTTTTTAATTTTCTATACAGAGTCGCCCTACCTACGCCCAGGATTTCGGCGGCACGGGTCACATTTCCCCCGCACTCTTTCAGGACACGCTTGATCTCCTGGTCTTGAATATGACCGAGTCCATGTGAGAGTATTTCTGGTTCGAGACCCAGATGCTCTGGTTTGATATAATATGAACTGCTCAGTATGGCAGCCCGCTCGACCGTATGCTTCAGTTCCCGGACATTACCCGGCCACCGATAGGTTTTCAGTTTCTCAAGCGTATTTTTCGAGAACTTCTTCTCCCCCAGCCGTTCGTGAGCGCATATCGCCTTGAGAAAATGATGAGCAAGAGCCGGAATATCCTCGCTTCTTTTCCGCAGCGGCGGTAAGAGTAAAGGTATCACGTTGAGCCGGTAATACAGATCTTCCCGGAAACGACCCGCAGAAACCTCATTGGTAAGGTCCTTGTTGGTCGCGGCGATCAGACGAACATCCACATGCAGGGGTCTTGTGCTGCCGAGCGGCACGATCTCTTTTTCCTCGAGCAGCCTGAGAAGTTTCATCTGAATGGTCATAGGTGCATCACCGATCTCGTCCAGGAAGAACGTGCCCCGGTCGGCGACCTTGAACAGCCCTTGCTTGTCCGTAGTCGCACCGGTGAACGCGCCCCGCTTGTATCCGAAGAGTTCGCTTTCCAGAAGCGTCTCGGGCACGGCAGCACATGAGATGGTCACAAAATTATGCTGCGCGCGGTTCGAACTATGGTGTATCTGCCGGGCGATCAATTCCTTGCCGGTCCCGGATTCACCGAGCAAGAGCACCGTCGTATCGGTCTGCGCAACCTTATCCACGAGCGCGAGCACACTCTTCATAGGACGACTCGTACCGATGATCTGGCCGGTCTGCTTTTTGACCTTACCGATATTCGCCCTGACGCGCAGGAGCAGTTCTTCGGTACCGAACGGTTTCAGTATATAATCACTCACACCATCGCGCATGGCAGCGATCGCCGATTCCATGGACCCGTAGGCAGTAATAAATATCACCGGAAGCACGGGATACATGGTACGCACACTTTTCAAGAATTCGAACCCATTGATCTGTGGCATTCTCATGTCGCTTATCACGCAGTCGACCTTCTCATTCTTCAAATATGCCAGGGCTTCATCCGGTTCGGTAGTTGCGAAGACATCATAGCCTTTTTGTTCGAGCGCGTATGATACCCACTTGATGAGGCTTTCCTCATCATCGAGAACGACGATCCTGTGTTTCATGGAATGTGGTTATTGTTATGGATATCTCATCGAAAGCGTAAGTGATTATTTCCGTCGGCGCGCAAATAATTCCCTGATCGTAAGACGTATGCCCGGGCTTATACTCCATTCATAGAGATCATCCTTGTGCCGCAGTAGACACTCCAGCTGCAGCGCCACCGTACCCGCGCCGCGCATGAGCGGCAGGTGGTAGTCAAAGGTAATGCCGTGTTCAGTAATACCGCGCATGTACCAGGGATTGAAATGGTAGGATATGCCTGTCCTCTTCTTAAAAAAACCCAGCTTCAGTCGATTGCAGTCCTGATAATCATCATGCTCTGGCCAGAACGAACGTTCGAAAACGAGATTCGCCCGACCGCCGAACATGTCATGAGTAAGACCCAGCGACAGCCTGCTCGGCAGGGTGATCGAGGTATCGGTGCTCGGTGTTTCGACCGTCATATCACCAAGTTCAAAACTTGCCGAGAAGAACATCACCCGCAAGCCGATGTTAAGCACTTTGCCTTCGTACGAGTAATCGAACGTATCAATGAGCTGGTATCCGCTCATTGTATACTGCCATATTTCGGCAGCGTTCCCGAAGAGGTATGATCCCCGAAGGGCGACCTCGCCTGCCGGGAATACCTTCGCCACGCAGCCGTACAATTCATCGACACCGCCATCACCGTCAAGGTAGATGTTGAGTGCATCTTCCTGAAAATAGACGTCGAAACTTTGATCAAAGCGCTCCAGATTGCCGAAGCCGATGGCAAAGCCTTTGCCCACCGGTGCGGTAAGACTGAATTGGAATGGATGCGTCCAGAATATACCGCGGAAATCACTGCCCTGATTCAGGATGGTGAACTCTGGTTTCATTCGTATCGAGATGATCGTGCTCTTCCCGATATTGGTGAACGGGCTCCGGAAAACAGACATATCCTCGCCCAGTCCGTTCAGTGAGAATACCGACGCTGTATAGAGAGCAATGAGAATGATCATAGCATGCCTCCCGGG
>CP070834.1:2113452-2118959 GCA_020341755.1 Caldifarciminota bacterium
TCATCAAGAGAATAGATTCACCGTACAGCGTCGGAACCCAAGCACCGATCGCAACACACTTATGGAGAAAAATCAAATGATGCATGACAGGAGGAGTAGTTATGGTTGGCAGATTTCAGGTCATGGCAACCCTGCAGGCAGCGCGTGCGTATGTGCTGGGTATGCCAATGGCATCGGCTAAGTCATTTGGAATACAACGAGCAATATTCTACGCTGCTGCGAAAAGAGGGTTTAGCGGTAAAGGTACCCGGGGTAAACCTGCTGACCTGGTCCTTAAAAGCAAGAAGATTCCGTCAAAGGAGATCCAAAAAATCCAGGAGACATTCGCCGTAACGACGGTAGGCGATGAACTGGCATACAGTGTAGAGATCGACGAAAAAAAATATTTCGTGATCGGTAACGAGATCAAGACGAGTACCGATTTCAAAAAACAGATCGAAACGCGATTCGGCTCCGCGTTTAAAGGTGCCTGGAAAGAGGCGATCGCGATATGCAGGAAGTATGACCGAGGTGTTCTCCTTTCGCAGCGCTACTTCTATGCCACTGTATATAAAACGCGCCGCGACGAACTTGCGAAAAAATGGACCGAGAAGGCTTCACCGGTGGATAAACACGGCAAGCCTGCCCGTGCGCGAAAGCGTAACACGTGATCAAGGATCGACGGGGTATACAATGAAATACGAAAAAACACTTATCGTAATGCGGCGATTGATCTTTTTGACCGCATGTGCTGCATGCGTGATGTCCCAACCGCTGGACAACGAGGTACTTGAGTATCTCGAAAAAGGATTACTTGGCTTTGGCATCACCCTGGATGAACTTTCTTTTGAAAAAAAATGGGTAGATGACGATACGTTCAGGCTGTCGGTGGTCGCCGATTTGATGGATAACCCGCTGGATATCCCTTCATTCGTGCAGGAGGAAGGAACCATGTGTGCTGCCACTGACCCGTTATGGCTGTCACAACTGATCAGACACAGGGCATCGCAGCTTGATATCGACCCCATAGAGGATGATCCTCTCCCACGCCAACGTGCTGCTCCCACCGTCATGCCGACACTGCAGGAACAGGTGAACCATTCAATAATGATCATGTTGGGTTATTGCGATGAAGCTGCGTCGTACCTCGACAGGAGCATACAGCAACTCACAGACCATGAGATCGAACAGATACTCGTCAATGCACCGATCATCTGGAGTGATCCGGACGATACCCTGGAAGCCGATAGTCTCAAGGGAATGCTATACCAGGAGCTGTTACTGCCCTACGATACCACGACCCTGGAGACCGAGCAGCTACTCGCTCTGATAAAAAAGATCGACAGGACAGACATGGCGCGCGCCGCGTATCTCTTGCATCGGGGTGCTGAGGAGGTCATTGGTTCACTGGCTGGTTTTCACCATGATACTGTCTATCAGGGTATCATACTCGACACGCTCAGCCCACATGGCAGGATCGTCATCGGCGGATACGGTCAGAATCATTATGATGGAGACTATGCATTAATCATCGATCTTGGCGGCGATGACCTGTACACAGGCATGCCAGCAACTGGTATCGGGGTGCTCTACGATCCCTTCTCAGTCATTATCGATCTCTCGGGTGATGACGTGTACCGTTCCCAGAGGGTCTGCGCCATCGGTGCCGGCGTATTGGGATGCGGCGTGCTCATTGACCTTGAAGGCAACGATGTATACCGGGGGTTTCATAACTCGATCGGCGCAGCACTGCTCGGCGCAGGCAGCGTGGTCGACCTTGCCGGCAACGACCTGTACGAAGCAGGATATTTCTGTGAAGGTGCCGGTTTTGTCGGTCTCGGCATGCTGTACGATGCAGGGGGTGACGATATATTCCGGGGATACTGCTTCGCACAAGGCTTTGGTTCAACGTTCGGGTCGGGTACCCTTATTAATATCGGTGGAGATGATGTTTATACTGCTGGCAGCCGCTATCCGCACCGGCCGCTCCTGCCACAAGATCACCGGTCGTTCGCCCAGGGATTTGCCATGGGCTTTCGTCCCGATGCTGGAGGGGGGATCGGATTGCTGTACGATTCAGATGGCAATGATTTCTATAACGCAGAAGTCTTCGCTCAGGGAACTAGTTACTGGTACTCCCTCGGCATGCTCATCGACATGAAGGGAAATGATTACTACAACGCTGCCGAGTATGCCCAGGGCGCAGGTATACATCTCTCGGTTGGCGTACTTATGGACAGTGCCGGCAACGATCATTTTTTCTCCCGGTATGGACCATCACAGGGCGAAGGGCACGACCTTGCCGTGGGTATGCTCATGGATTTCGGCGGCGATGACAGTTATGTGGTGAGCGGCGGACAGGGGGTCGGTCTGAACAACAGCTTCGGACTCCTGCTCGACGCCGGAGGTAATGATACTTATGCGACCAGCGAACCGATCGGCCAGGGCAGTGCTACAGTTGCCAGAGGTTTCGGCAGCATCGGTACCTTTATCGATCTCGGCGGACAGGACCTGTACGCGGGTCAGCAGTCGGGGCGAGATGAGAACATGTGGCAGAACGGTGACTACGGCATCGGGATCGACCTGGAAAGCGCGCGCACACCTCGGCAAGCAACCTACACGCAGCGGGACACCCTACCCGATGATGCGACCATCGAGCGGTTATTCGAAGCAGCTGCAGAATGGGCGGTTGCGGAAAACATCGAGCGGGTGGAACATGCTCGCGAACGAATGAAGGATCGGTATCAGGAAGCAATACAGTATGTTATCACACACAAGATGGGTACTACGTCCGGCCTCGAAAGAAGGGCGCTCGAGGACCTAGCAAAAGTGCACTCCGACAGTATCGAACCGATGCTGACCGAATTGCTGTACGATCATGATATCAAGGTGCGCAAGAACGCGATATGGCTGCTCGGCGTCATCGGGGCATCATGCGCGGTTGCTCCGCTCATCGAAGCACTGGAGCAGGCCGAGAATGAACCGATCAAGACAACGATCGTGTTCTCACTCGGTGATATAGGAGACGCCAGAGCAGTACCACAAGTCATACACAACCTCGAATACGGTCACGAAAAAATGAAAATCATTGCTGCCCAGGCGCTCGGTAAGATAAAAGACACAAGTGCCATATCTGCGCTTATTCATTCATTGTCGCACAAGATGTTCACGGTACGATCTGCGAGTGAGAACAGCATCGTTGCGATCGCAGACCCGGCGATCACACCGCTGCTGACCGTTTTGAAATCCAGCGATGATCATCGTATCTTGTACCACGCAATCTCGGCACTCGGCAGAATCGGGCATGAACAGGATTCGGTCCTGCAGCGAACAACCGTGCTCGACATGAAAAGAGCGCTCCTGCCCTATCTAGACGAGCCTGTGGTTGCCCTGCGCGCACAGGCTGTTAAAGCGCTGGCATTGCTCAATGATGCCGATACACAGCGCTTGCTCGAGCATAAAAAGGCTACCGAGACCGATCTCTTCGTGCTTGGTGTATACCGGAAATATCTAGAAGCCACACAGTGATAAGTAGCTGCATGATATCAAACCGCGCAGTTCATTGACAGCAGGCTCCTGCGCTGTATAATACCCTGCCCGAGGAGGACTGATGAATCAGGAAGTCAAATACTGGGACAAACCAGGAAAAGTGAACACTGGAGCCACGATACGTATCGCCTTACAAAGAGCAGAAGAGCTTGGTATAACGCATTTGGTAGTCGCATCGTGCACAGGTTTCACGGTTAAGGAAATACTCCGCAAGACCAAAAAGATGAAAATAGTCATGATTAGCCATCAAGCAGGATTCTCCATTGCCGGGAAATGCGACTTACAGAAGAAGGTTGCGGACAGCCTCATACAACAGGGGGTCGCTATATATACCGGCACCCATTTTTTCGGTGGAATCGGTCGAGCCGTAAGATTGAAATTCGGAGGACTGGAGATTGACGAACTCGTCGCCAATACCCTGCGTATCTTCGGTCAAGGAGTCAAGGTCGCGATAGAGATAGCGGTCATGGCGCTGGATGCCGGTCTGGTGCCGTACGGCAAAGAAATCATCTCCATGGGTGGACATGGCCAAGGTGCAGACACCGCGATCGTCTGTGTACCAAAGCACGGCAAGGAGTTCTTCTCGTTCGAGGTCAGAGAGATCATCTGTAAACCACGCGGATCACGGTGAAATCAAGGGTCGCGGTCATACGAACATCGCCCGATTCGGTCATTGCTGATATTGACCGGGCATTAACCCTCGCCCAGGTACAGAGACACCTCATCAAGAACGTACCCACAATACTAAAGATAAACATCACATGGCATTTCTGGTATCCTGCCTGTTCAACTACACCATGGCAGCTCGACGGTGTGGCAGGTGCACTCACACGTCGGGGTTTTCGTGATCTCATCCCCGCCCAGAACCGGACCGTCGTCATTAACCCGAAACTCGGTGCCGAGAACAACCATCTTAATTCGGTCATGAAGAAACACGATCTCGAGTTCGTGTATCTGTATGAACCCGGGGTGCAGTGGATACAATACAAACCAAAAGCCCGCATGCTCGTGCTGGATAAGGTGTTCGGAGGGACGATCGCGATCCCCAAGATGTTCATCGGTAAAAATGCATTCCATTTACCTACGCTAAAAACACACGTTTTTACAACCATTACCGGTGCCATGAAGAATGCGTTCGGCGGGCTATTGAATGACAACCGTCATTGGACCCATGCCGTCATACACGAAACCCTCGTCGACCTCCTCCAGATCCAAAAGGAAATACACCCCGGTATTTTTTGCCTGACCGACGGCACTTTTGCCGGTGACGGTGCCGGGCCGCGCGTCATGCAGCCGCATATCAAGAATTACATCATCGCGAGTGGTGATAGCGTGGCAATCGATGCCGTCGCTGCCAAGATGATGGGATTCGATCCTATGAGCATTAAATTTCTTGTGCTCGCTCAGGAACATGGTCTGGGAAGGGCTCGCCCCGTGGACATCGAGATCGTTGGCGAAGATATACGCAACGTCGATTTCGGTTTCCAGGTCAAGGATACATTCGCCTCCCGCGGGCAAAAAGCCATATACTGGGGTAGGCTTAAACGGTTCGAGCATTTCCTGCTCCGGACTCCCCTGGTTCCCTGGTCCTACGCTGCATCACGGATGTACCATGACTATTTCTGGTATACGGTCTTTGGCAGGGCTATTGCGCGGAAATTTCTGAACACGCCGTGGGGGCGGTTGTTTGCATCTTATAAATAAAGAACGGTCATGCGCACATAGTTACCGAGATCTTTTTTCCTCGAGTTCGATGAGGCACTGAAGTAGTTCCAGCTCATCCGCATCGAACCACGTCAGCGAACAATACTGGCAGGTATCTATTTCCACGTTATAGGCATAACTGTAGAATTTTCGCAACATGGATTTGCCGCATTTTGGACACTGCCGCGGATGCGAAACCCTGAAGTGCATGGCTGTTTGTTCCTTTTTCTGCCGGTAACGCTCGCGCAGTATCTCAGCAAGACGGAAAATACGTT
>CP070834.1:2119059-2122523 GCA_020341755.1 Caldifarciminota bacterium
AGATGAAACTGCGCATATGGGAAATATCCGGCGATCTGAAATCGTTTGATAAGGATTTGATGGGCTACCCCTGGTGATGACTCGCACTTATAAATCATCATTAAGTATGTCCCGCATGTGGGATGAGAGGTGGAAATGAAAAAGAAAAAAAAGCGTAAACCATATAAAGAGTATGGATTAGTTCCTCATTGGCTTAAGCAAAAAAAATGTCCGCGGCATGACGCATATCTTTCCGGAACACGGATTTTTCCAGAACCTTTGAAAGGAAAAGAGAAGGCAGTTGACCTCATCGATGACGTCTTTCTCGCGTACAATGCCGCTCGTATTCGTGAGGCGTGCCGTCTGTATGCAGAAAAAATGCTTAAGTCGAACGTCTATGTGGGAATAAGCCTTGCCGGTGCCCTGACGCCGGCAGGTCTTGGAAAATCAGTGATCGTGCCGCTCATTAAAGCAGGTTTTATCGACTGGATAGTATCGACCGGCGCCAACCTCTATCATGACCTGCACTTTGCCTTCGATCTCAGACTGCACATGGGACATCATAGTGTGAACGATGCGGATCTGCGAAAAAATAATGTTGTGCGTATTTATGATATCTTGCTGAGTTATACGGATTGTTTGCTTGAGACCGACCGGCTCATTCGCGAAATCCTGAGCAAGGACGAGTTCCAGCGGGAAATGAGCACGTCGGAATTCCATTATAAGATCGGGAAGTACGCGGCGAACGCAGAAGAGAAATACGGAATTGTCGGAGCATCCATTCTCGCGGCTGCCTACCGGGCAGATGTCCCGATATACACATCATCACCGGGCGATTCTGGACTGGGTATGCACGTGGCGGAGAATTCTTTGCGTGATTTTGGCACGCGGCTCATTCCGTCGCTTGACGTCAACGAGACCGCGGCGATCGTCTATGCGGCAAAGCGCATGAGAGGCAAATCTGCCGTCGTGCTCATTGGCGGTGGCAGTCCGAAGAATTTTGTGCTCCAGACCGAACCGCATATCCAGGAGATACTGCACATACCGGATGTCGGTCATGATTATTTCCTGCAGGTCACGGACGCCCGACCCGATACCGGTGGTCTGTCCGGCGCAACACCGCATGAGGCGGTATCCTGGGGCAAGATCGACCCGACAAAATTACCAGACGCGGTCGTCTGCTATCTTGATGCGACGATCGCACTGCCACTTTTAGGACACTACATCCTGGCAAAATGCAAGAAGCGTCCGTTGCGGAGGCTGTATAAGAGGCGGGAAGAAATGGTCGACCGCCTGGTCGAGAGGTACTGGAAAGAGAATGACTGACCGTAGGGCGTCCCTCACCCTTCCAAGCGTTCGGGATTCAATAATACAACCACATCATAGATATGGGTATTATTTGAATAATGCGTAGGTCGTAGAGCGTCCCTCGACTTCATAAGACGCTCGGGATTCAATAATACATTCATATTAAAGATATGAGTATTATTAGAATAGAACGCAGAACACCAAACGAAAGAAACATTGATTTTTATCTCCGAAACACCGGTACTCCCATACTCCGAAACTCCGCTTTGCTCATTGCGTTGACATAAACCGTTTCATGAGTACAATTACGCAGGCAGTCTATTGGATAGCGGAGGTGAAGTATGAAAAAATTCACTGTTTTCCTCATCTTATTTACAGCCATACTCTTTACCCTGACGGGCTGCGGTCAGGAAAAGGTCACGTTCGTCACGATCGGTACGGGCGGGGTGACCGGACTGTACTACCCGACCGGCGGCGCGATCAGCCGGCTCCTCAATAAACGGGTAAAGGATATCAATATAAAAGCTACGGTCGAATCGACAAGCGGGTCGGTCTTCAATATCAACGCGGTCATTAAGGGCGATATGGAATTCGGCATTGCCCAGTCTGACCGGCAGTACCAGGCATATCACGGGCAAGCCGAGTGGGCAGATGCCGGTCCGCAAACCGACCTGAGGTCCGTGTTCTCGATCCATCCCGAACCCATCACCCTGGTCGTATCGGACAATAGCGGAATAAAAGATATTTCGGATCTTCAGGGCAAACGCATCAACCTCGGCAATCCGGGCTCGGGCCAGCTGCAAAATTCGCGAGATGTCATCAGTGCTGCCGGGCTCAGCGAGGACCAGGTAATCGCCGAATATGTCAAGGCAGTGGAAGCACCCGGGCTCCTGCAGGACGAACGGCTCGACGGATTTTTCTACACGGTCGGCCACCCGGCTGGAAACATTAAAGAAGCCACGTCGGGTCGCGTCAAAGTATTGATCGTTCCGATCACCGGTCTGGCAATAGATTCCCTGCTCGAAGAACATATGTATTATGCAAAGGCGTATATCCCCCAAGAATTCTACCCGCGAGCGCTCAACACCGAGGATATCGAAACCATTGGCGTCAAAGCGACGTTCATCACGTCAAAAAAGGTCGATGAAAAGATCGTGTACGAGCTGACCAAGATCGTGTTCGAGAACTTCGAGGAATTCAAGACCCTGCACCCATCATACACGGTGCTGACCAAAGAGGATATGCTCAAGGGTCTATCCGCTCCGGTCCATGCCGGCGCACTTAAATATTATCGCGAAGTCGGTCTTGATGCGTACATACACCCGGCACTCATACTAAGCGAGGGTGCGAGCGCCGAGTAGCCGTTTGGGCCATGGAGAAAGACCAGCGCCAGAAACTCGCCGAGGAACTTCTCAAGGAAGAAACCGGTCGCATCCGCCAGTCCAGGAAACTTGACCGAACAGCGATCGCTACCGTATCCATTCTCTGGGCGATGTTTCAACTCGCCCTTCCCCGGTTTATCATACTCGACAGCATCACGATCCGGGCGATCCATCTAGCGTTCGCTATCATACTCGTTTTTCTTTCCTTTCCTTTTGCGAAAAGGCTGAGAGAAATAAAATTCATCAATTCCAAAAAACACATTCCCGTGCTCGATTACCTGCTCGCCGCGATCGGATGCCTGGCAGTCCTGTATATCATCTTTGACTGGACCGGCATTTCCATGCGCGCGGGTATCCCTAATGCCCGTGACATCGTGATGAGCGTTCTCCTTATACTCTTTGTTTTCGAATCATCTCGCCGCGTGATAGGACTTCCCCTGGTCATTATCGCAATTCTGTTCACGGTTTATGCCTTTGTCGGACCGTACATGCCGGGCGTGTTTGCCCTGCGCGGCGTGTCCCTGGAAAAATATCTCAGCCAGGTCGCCCTGTCGACCGAGGGTATTTACGGCATCCCGCTCGATGTCTCGGCGAACACGGTATTTCTCTTTGTCCTGCTCGGCGCCATGCTGGAACGGGCAGGCGCGGTTCATTTTTTCAATGATCTCGCCATCTCTCTGCTCGGACGGTTTAAAGGCGGCCCGGCAAAAGCCGCGGTCGTGGCGAGCGGCATGACCGGGCTGGTGTCCGGCTCGAGCATTGCCAACGTGGTCACGACCGGCACCTTTACGATCC
>CP070834.1:2122623-2126854 GCA_020341755.1 Caldifarciminota bacterium
CCCCTTGATGGCTTTCAGTATTTCTTTGCTCATGTTCGTTCGACCATCATAGAGAGTCGCGATTATACCGGTGATGTGTGGTCCTTTTGTCGGCAGTTCTTTTTTTGCCATTTCGATAATTGTCAAAAGCTGACGTACACCTTCGAGAGCGAAATATGACAGTTGAATCGGTATGAAAAGCTCTTCGGCTGCGTACAGGGCATTAACCGTTAACAGTCCCAGTGATGGCGGGCAATCGATTATGATGTAATCGTACGATGAGTTAATATTTTCCAATGCTCTGTTCAGTATGCCATTTCTGTCTTCACGGGTTGCTAATTCGTGTTCGAGAGCTGCCAGGTTCATGCTTGCGGGTGCGATGGCAAGGCTGGCAACATGGGTTTTTTTAATGATCGATTTCCAATTATTGTTCCCGGCATTTGTCATGGCATCGAACATAGAGTGGGATAATTGGTCGATGTCAAAATCGAAACTAATGCTGGAATTACCCTGGGGGTCAAGGTCGATGAGTAGAACACGCCTCTTATACATCGCCAGACCGGCGCTCACATTTATGGCAGTCGTTGTTTTGCCGACGCCGCCTTTCTGATTGATTATTGCGATAGTTCTCATAACGATTCGACTTCAGGTTTCATAACCATTGGATTCTATGACCCTCGGAGTGCGCGTCTGACACAGGCAATCAATTCCTCGTTTTGGAACGGCTTTTTAAGGAAAGCATCTGCACCTAAATGATGCGCAGTCGTCTGTGCCATACGGTTTGTTCTCGTGCCGCTCATAAGGATCACCGGGATGTGTGCATATTCAGGTGATCCTTTTATTTTCTTCAGGAGGTGGTAACCGCCTTTGGCGTTTGGTGATTTGAGCATGATATCACAAATGACCAGATGGATATCGAGTGATGCAAGTGTATCAAAAGCATCCTCTGGGGACTGTGCTGTGTATATCTTAAAATCGGTTTCCTTTTCCAATGAAAGCCTGAGCAATTGCAATATCGTGGGGCTGTCATCGATGATGAGGATTGTATTATGATTATTCGATGTCCGTGCTTTCATGGTTCAGTCTACGACAGAATTGGCGTCGCTTTCTTTTTTTCGAAATCAAAATGTTTTTTAGTAAATAGCTCGAAACAGGTATCAACGACGACTGGATCATAGAGCAGTCCCCTGAAGCTTACGATTTCCGCCAGAACCATTTCGATACCCAGGGCATGTCGGTATGGTCGGTCTGAAATGAGAGCTTCCACGACATCGGCAACAGCCAGTATGCGTGCTTCCTTGAGTATGTCCTCCCCCTTGATACCTTGGGGATATCCCGAACCGTTCATTCTCTCATGATGCTGGTAGACGATCTCGGCGACAGGCCAGGGGAAGTCGATCTTTTTCAATATCTCATAGGCAACCAGGGGGTGCGTTTTAATTATCTGGTATTCTGATTTGGTCAGGTTGTTCGGTTTGTTGAGGATGTCGGCGGGAATGTTGATCTTGCCTATATCATGGATACTTGAAGCCATGAACAGACCATCGATATGCTCCCGCGACATTCCTATTTCCTTTGCTATGGCACAGGCTAATACAGAGACTCTTCTCTGGTGTCCGGCAGTATACGGATCCATGGTTTCGACAACCTGAACCATTGATTGAATCGTACCGGTAGCAACTTTTTCCCATTTTTCCAGACTGTTTTTTATTTTTTGCGCTGCTTCTTTTTCCTTGGTGATATCACGGAATTCCTCAAAAATACCGCCCAGAGAACCGTCAGATTTGCGGAACGGCGTCGCCGTCAGCCTGCAGGGCACTGTCGTGTTATCGCTACGCATCATGACAATATCGCAGTCAATACGGTTCTGACCGTCATGGATCTGCCTGAGGACACAATCATAACTTCTGCACCGCGGACTGTGAAACGTTTCGTAACATTTCATTTTGGAAATCGTTTTCTCGTCGGTAGCGGTCATGACCAAAAAGGCCCTGTTCGTTTGAATGACATTATGGTCGTTATCGATGATGCGAACGCCATCGATCATTGTGTCGAACACCTGTTTTGTGGCAATATGTGTAGTATCGTACTTGCTCACGACCCGGATGTATCTATCCGCAATATTCTGAGCATAGAATCCAAACCCAATGATTGCACCCATGATGAACAGGCGAATGCATAGTTCATGATGGTTTTTCGGGACGATATGTTCCAGCATACCGGCTTCGACAGTGGCGGACGAACGAATAGTGCTCGCCAGTATCCAGCTCATAATCCCGATTGCAATACTTATGCTCGATATCCTTCCCATACTGATTAATATCCTCCCGTTACCACATGTTATTGGTGAGTATGAACTGCGCGTAAAGGGAATGTGAATATACCGTGAACGCAATCTCTGTTTGTATAGATGCAGCACCGATGTTCTCAATCATTTTTCAGTATCCTGTGCAGTAATTCACTTAATTCCTGCATTCTGTACGGTTTTGTGAGCACGCCTCGAAAACCATATTTCTTGAATTCCGACATAACCGGCGCGCTGCTGTAACCGCTCGAAGCAATGGCTTTGGCCTGTGGGTCTATTTCGAGTAATTTTTTGATGGTCTCCTTGCCGCCCAAACCTCCCGGAATAGTAAGGTCCATAATGACAATATCGTAGGGATGTCCGGCAGCCATGGATTGTTGGTAGAGTTCCAGAGCTTCCGCGCCGTCGGTAACGCAGTCTGCTTTGTAACCGCAGAGATTAAGCATGTGCAGGGCGACGTCCCGCACTGTGTCTTCGTCGTCAACGACCAGGACATTCCCGGTACCTTTAATTACATGTTTCTCGATTTTTTGTTCGGTCTTTTTTGATTCGTCAGAGGCGGGAAGGTAGATACTGAACGTTGATCCCCTGCCCACTCGTGAATCCACCGTGATATAACCGTCATGTTTCCTGATTATTGAATAGGCGGTAGTAAGTCCGAGCCCGTTGCCTCTTTCCTTTGTTGTGAAATAGGGATCGAATATTTTTGAAATATTTTCTTCGGGAATCCCTATACCGTGGTCTTCGATGGATATCCTGACATACTTTCCTTTATGTAAGGGCAGTCCGTTTACGTTGTAGATGATATGATTCTCCGCTATTATGCGTATCGTACCGCCATCGTGCATAGCCTGGTCTGCATTGAGAAGGAGATTGTTGATGACCTGGCTGATCTGACTTTCATCGATTTCAACCGCCCATAGGTCTTCTTGTATGGAGAACTCGCACTTGACATTGGATCCCCGCAGCACAAAACCTGCTGATTCTTTTAAAAGTTCGACGATAGATAAGGTTTTCTTGATCGGTGCTCCACCTTTGGAAAACGTCAGCAGCTGCTGGATCAAATCCCGTGCGCGGAATACCGCATTTTCGATTTTGTGTAATCGTTCATCATGTGTATGTGTCGACATGTATACCTTCAGGATTTCAATATTTCCAAGTATGGCTGTTATGATATTATTAAAATCGTGGGCAATACCGCCAGCCAGTATGCCCAGTGATTCGAGTTTCTGTGTTTTTTGAAGTTCTTCCAGCATCCGGTTACGATCGGTAACATCAAAAGCATATTGTATTACCTGGATAAGGGTTCCGTTATCATCAAGGACCGGATGCCCATGCACTTCGAACGTACGAGGATTGCCGTCCCTGTCGTAATGAACATGTTCGACCGTTTGAGCTTTTTTCGTCCTTTTAACCATCTCGAGCGGACAGTGGATGCCGCGATTGGAACAGGGACTGTCCAGTCTGTGAATCGCCTCGTGACAGGTAAGGTGTTCTTCTGGACTGATTATGTTGGCTGCGGCATTCCACATCTTTAATGTGTAGTTTTTAATATCGATGACATACAGCGGGTGCGATAGACTTTCCAGAATGTTGTTCAGAAATGTCTTTTGAGTAAGTATTTGTTGTTCAACCTGATTGCGCTCTTCTTCGATACCGATGGCAGTCGAAATAATACCGATCAACAATTCATCGTTATCGTCCAGTACCATCTCTTCGCTGAACGAAATGCAGAGAGAGCCTATACATTCATCGTAACAAAAGACAGGATGACCAACAAAGGTATGAGAAACGTGGGGATTATCAGAATCCGTGTTGGGTTCAGTGAAATCCTGCACGACATGTACGCTTTCTCCCTTGTGTGCGGTATTGATGATATCATGGGATAGTTGCCTCTCAATGATTTCGATATCATGACTGCATCGAGAATCCTGCCACTGGCTGATC
>CP070834.1:2126954-2135722 GCA_020341755.1 Caldifarciminota bacterium
GTGTTCACTGGATTGTCTTTGATATTACTAATCCATCCCAAGATACACTTTTTGAAACATCAACCAACTGTTATACATCATACAATGCTACTCAAGATTTTGCTACATGGTATGCTGATGTGGGAAATTTTCCAACAGCATGGAGTGCAGGTGATTCACTCATTGCCTTTGGTTCCTGGGATTCAGTGTATGCTGCTTATCCAGGTTCGTATGGTGATAGTACGACTCATACTGGTTTCTACTGGTTGTTCAGCGATACCCTGACTACTCAAGACCCTCAAAACTGGCTTCCTGCTGATACACTTCGACCTCTCCCAAAGCCGATTGTATATAAAATAGCCGGCGGTCCTGGCGCGGGCGCGAACGACACGATCGTCATACAGATACCGAATCCAAAAGAGACTCGCGGATCCGGTCAGACCGTGTACGACGTGCTCGGTTTCTGGATCTGGGCAGACAGTACGGGTACTGGTACACCCGATGCCTATGATGACGCAGGCGCGATCGAGATCGCTATGGTGTCGGTCCAGGGTGGGCAAGGTGATACCACCGAATTCAGGATGCTGGAAAGCGATAGTTTCTTACCATGGGATGCGTACAGTGTGTGGTTCGTCTACAAACTGGTTGTCAGACCAGATTTTAGCAGGGGTTCAGGAGGTTGGGCATCGTCATACTATTCCCAGAATCCTGATTCCGCGATCACCGTGTACCAGCACGTGATAGGAATCGATGAGCATGAAGCAGAGCCCCTTGAAACAGGTTTTCAGAAGGCTGCCCCTAATCCATTCTGTACTAATACCTGTATGACATTCTCGCTTAGAAAAGAAACAGATGTAGAAATAGTTCTTTATAATGCTGCTGGACAGAGAGTCAAAGCGATTATCGACCGGATCCTTGGTCCAGGTGTACATACGGTGACATTTGATGGTCATGATGAAAAAGGTGTGATCCTGCCAGCCGGAGTGTATTTATATCGATTCAGGATAGGAGAAACGACAGAATATGGGAGGCTGGTCAAGCTGTAAGGTTGTTTCGTAACTTTGTTGGAAAAGTTGGTGGATTATGAGGAAGATGGATTTAGGTATTGACAATTTTTCGAAATTTGTTATAATAGAAAGAGGTTTAAGTCTATGGGAGATATAACGAGACTTAAGAGTCAGTATGGAGGATTGCTATGAAGAGATATTTGTGCTTGGTTGTTGTGCTGATGACTATGGGTGTAGCCAGTACGCAGTGGTCTATGTACCGCTGTAATGCTTTGCAGACAGGCAGCCAAACCGGTATCTCTAACCTCCTCACCGATACCCTGCGTTGGCAGCAGACCATTAATACGAGCATCAGTACTGCCTCGATCATTGGAGATGTGACTGCGGACGGCATCGGTGATGTGATAATCACATCTGATGCCGGCAGTCTGTATGTATTCAATGGCAAGACCGGTGATATTGAATGGATCTATGCAACCGGTGCAGCGATCAAATCAACACCGGCGATCGGAGACCTGACCGGTGACGGCATACTGGATGTTATATGCGGCTCACATGATAAATACCTCCATGTGATATCAAGCGACGGTCAATTAATATGGAAAAAGCAATTTCCCGCCAGGATAGAGAATGCCATTACCCTGTTTTCCTTGGCTGGTCAGTTGCGCGCGGTTGTCTCTTCCGACGATACGCTATACTGTGTGAACGGTGACAGTACCATCGAGTGGACATGGACGGCAGAGATAAATAATGTTTTCATCCATGGGGTTCCATCCGCTGCCGATGTGGATGGCGATGGTGTTGATGAACTATTCGTGGTCGCCGCAGACTTTTCGAATTCGTGTCTTGTGGCAAGCATAAACGGTGATGATGGCAGCACACGCTGGGCAAATGAATACAATAAGCGGATCTCGGCGGACAATGTGCTCTTGGATGTTGACGGTGATGGAACGCTGGAAGTCGCTTTTGGCCTACGTGACGGCAATATATGGTGTCTGAATGCAGATAGCGGAGAAGTTGTGTGGGTATATGAGGTCGCCAATAACGGACGCGCTGTCACACCATTGACGTGTGGTGATATGGACGGTGATGGTCTATCAGATATCGTATTCAGTACCAATGCCGGCATTCTGGAAGTGGTCAGGGGTAGGGACGCAGCAACTCTGTGGACTTTTCCAAGCGGCAGCGCCATAGAAACCGCAGCTGCCCTTGCAGATATCAATGGTGATGATACGCTTGATGTGGTTTTTGGTACCGCGTCGAATTATCTTTACGTTATACAAAACAGTCAAATCCGCTGGACCCATCTCATGAACAATGCCGTGATCTGCGCGCCGAGCCTTGCTGATGTTGACAATGATGGTATACTCGACCTCGCAGTCGGTGATGCCAGTGGCATGGTCAAGGTTTTTGGCAAAGCCGAGCATGTACCGGTTCCGCCGTATATTTACGTGCAGAAAACACAAAATAAGGATTCGGTTGTGGTCTACTGGGAACGAGTCGCTCAGGATACGCTGGGAAATCCTATTGACGTGAGTGTGTATGATATGCACACGGACATTAACCCATGGTTCGTGCCTGAAACGGGTAATCTGCTTGCGTCTATGGCTGACACGTTCTTCGCCGAAACAATTCCTTTCCAGAACCGACATTATCTGAATTTTGCCCAAAGCATGGGAGAAAAATCATCAGCCAAGTCGAATATGGGATATGTGTTCTATAAATCCTTGAATGAAAATACAGGTCCCACGAGCGACCGTAACTGGACAAGCCTGCCGTGGCACAGTGAATACATTACGGTATCTGACTGGACCCAGGATGTGAGCCCGATGGGTGATCCGGTCATTAAAATCACGAATTTACGTGATGACCAATATTATATCAGCTGGATCTGGGATCCGTATTGTCTAGAGTGGTTCGGGACGAATTTCGCAATCGAGCCGGGACATGCATATGAGATCGTGACGCTACGAGACACGATCATTGTACTGATGGGTTCGAATGATCCGGAAGGTATGATAACTCTGAACGAGAATTCTGGTCCTGTTAGTGACCGGAACTGGGTATCCATACCTTATAATGCTGTTTATGGAACGGTCAGTGATATAACCGCAGAGTACAGTCCCGCAGGCAATCCGATTATCAAGGTCACAAACATGCGTGAGGATCAGTATTATGTGAGTTGGATCTGGGATCCGTATTGTCTAGAGTGGTTCGGGACGAATTTCACGATCGAACAGGGCCGGGGATATGAATTTATCGCAGTCAATGATACAGTGTGGAACCCGACCGAGCACAGTAATGAAGCGTTTGAGCAGATGCTCGCACGGCGCGAGCAATATATTTATAACCACGACGTGCAGTGTGGCAGTGCTCAAAATAGTGACCGTTATCCGGTATGGACAGTACGCGAAAATGAATACGTGCCGATCACACACACATCACGGAATGAAGAACCATGCCGGACGCCTGGTGTATCCCATATCATCCGGGGTCATGTACGATCTCAGGTCTGCAGCGAAATCATGTTCACTGCATACCGCTTAACTGAAGCAACTGATGTCCTGACCGAGCAAACTATCGGCAGCGGCGTTGTCTCGAGGCATGACCGGGCAGCGTTCTGGTTCGATGCGGGAAATTTTCAAACGCCGTGGCAGTCCGGAGAAGAACTCATTGTGGTTGTCGAGATCCTCAATGAGACTGGCGCGTATTTTGGTGCAAAGAAAATTACACTCGATGCCGGTGTTGATGTCCAGGATATCGGCGAGATCGAACTCCGGCCCATCCCTGAACCCAAGCACACAAAAAATGGCATATGCTGGGATGCCTTCGATAATCCAGAGGTCATTGGGTACAGCATCTATAGTAACGCAAAACGCATGAATGATCGGATCGTCACTGGTAATGCATTCTGGTCAAATAATGCAACCAGCATACGACCGGTATTCGCCGGCGGATACGAAACTATGTACAGTTCACATGACCGTCCACCGAATAACATGCCCCAGCAGGCATACTTTGCGGTCTGCCCGAATCCATTCCGCAGGGCGACGAGGGTTTCGTGTGCACTCTCACGGCAGACGGAGATAGAGGTGAAGGTGTACGATGTCGCCGGTAAACTTGTACGAACGGTTATTTCCGACCAGCTGGAGCCCGGGTATCATGAAGTGGTCTGGTCTGGCGAGGATCAGCAGGGTAGAACCGTTGCAGCAGGTATCTACTTCATTCGTGAGAATATTCAGGGTTCACAGGAGTATCATAAGATCGTAAGAGTGAGATAATAAAAAGATTTAAAACATACACTCCTTGATATGAGAGCAGTCCTTTCTGTCTGCACGCTAAATTCAGTTAATGTACATATATTGCGCTCTACGATTACGCAAGACGATCAGCGATTGACATTCGTTGAAAAAATGAGTACAATACCTGGAGTGTACTATGTTTATTAAAGGCGGAAATGATGATGTCAGCCACAGCCTGAAGCGCGTCAGTGCCCTTGAGGAAAAAGGCAAGCTTGACGATGCGATAAAGGAATTAGAAAAGGCTATAAAGGCGAAACCGAACGAGGGGCAACTGTACAATCGACTCGGCGATCTGTTCATTAAGCAAAAAGCGACAGACAAAGCAATCCTTGCATTCACCCGCGGAGCCAAAGCATATCACGAGGAACATTTTGCCCGCAACGCGATCGCCCTGTGCAGAAAAATATTACGGTATGATCCTGATAATATAGATATGCACAAACAGATCGCCGATATGATGGTTGAACTCGATGAAAAGAGCGATGCGCTGATCTATTATTTCGAATATGTCGAAAAACAGCTTGCTGCCGGCAACAACGCGGAAGTGGAGAAAACACTGAAAAAAATCGAATCCCTTGGTGGCATTGAGGGGAAGAATGTGAAGAGAATGCACGATGCATACAGCGCTATCGGTCGGGAGGATCTGGCAAAGAAATTCCTTGATGTGGTAATAGAAGATGACATCGTACTCGAGGAGATCAAGGAGCCAGAACCTGAACCTGTGTATGATTCATTACTCGAGCCGATCATCGAAGAGAAAAAACCAGAACCCGTACCTCAACCTAAGCCGGTCCGTCCGGTTAAGACTGACATCGATATCCAGAAATTGGAAGCGCGTCTTGCGCGTATTGACAGGGCGGTCAAGGATGTCGGGATCACTGCTAAAGACCTGGGTAAAGCCTTGCGTCTTGATGATATGATCCGTGCGCTGGAAAAATCCATGACATCGCTGTCGGGCGAGCAGAAAAAGGCTATCGCCT
The DNA here is from genome assembly GCA_020341755.1 of Caldifarciminota bacterium. GTDB lineage: Bacteria > Hydrothermota > Tepidihabitantia > SM23-42 > SM23-42. Next base: position 2,132,223 of record CP070834.1, read on the forward strand.
TGCTTCAAGCATCACTCGGGCGTAATATCGAAGCCTTTCAGAAATCCATCTCCGAACTCCGCTCGGGCTCTGAGGCGAACGCACTCGACCTGAAACAACAACTACAGAATCTGAATAAGGCTCTTGCCAGTCTCAGTAAGAACCAGGTATCATTCATTGACCGCGTCAACAGCAATGTCGACAAGGTGGGTGCGTCGTTCAGCGCTGCGACGAAGACGGCGGTTGCCGAGATACAGGGTATAATGACAAATTACAAAAAAGTGAGCGACGAACAGACCACCATACTCCTCCAGAATAAAGAGAGCAGCGATGCGGTTGTGAAAATAACCGATGAGTTGAAACACTCGGTTATTAAAATGAGCGAATCGCTCACGGGTGTGAATGATAGTCTATTGCAGTTTTTCCATGTTCAGCAGGCGCGCGAGAAAAAACAGACCCGGTTGACATACATCACCCTCGGACTCATCGGGGCTATCTGTGCGGCACTGATCGTTTCACTGTTTATCTAACACAACACGTACTGTTCCTGCCGGAAATTTTTTATGACTATGTGGTTTTTGCTGGTTTCTGTTTTACCTGCCATCGTAAAAATGCATAGATAAAATCATCGAGGTCGCCATCCATGACCTTGTCGGTCTGGCTGGTTTCATGATCGGTGCGGTGGTCTTTCACCAGTTTGTACGGATGAAAGACGTACGAGCGTATCTGATGCCCCCAGGCGATATCGGTCTTCTGGGCTTCTAATTTATCCCGTTTCTCGTTTTCCTGTCTCTGATAGTGATCGTAGAGCCGGGAGCGGAGAATCTTCATGGCATTCGTTTTGTTATGGAACTGTGAGCGTTCGTTCTGGCACTGGACAGTTATGCCGGTCGGTATATGTGTAATGCGGACAGCAGACGATACCTTGTTTACATTCTGCCCGCCGTGTCCGCCAGCGCGGAACGTATCTACCTTGAGGTCATCCTCGTTTATTTGAAACGATATTTCCTCGACTTCAGGGTAGACAAAGACCGATGCGAACGAAGTATGTCGCCGTGAATTAGTATCAAAGGGGGATATCCTGACGAGGCGGTGAATGCCGACCTCTGCCTTGAGAAGACCGTAGGCATACGTCCCGATGATTTCGACCGCCGCATCTTTAATGCCGGCGACCTCACCGGCAAGCAGGTTGAGGATACGGTACTTGAATCCCTTTCGCTGCAGCCAGCGCAGGTACATGCGAAAGAGCATATCTGTCCAATCACATGATTCTGTACCGCCTGCACCCGGATGTATGGTCAGTATACAGTTCTTGGCATCTTCTTCCTTCCCGAGAAGGAGCTGAGCATCGAGGTCTTCCAGTTTTTTCTCTATCTTATGGAACTCATAGGCTGTTTCCCGCATCAGTTTTTCATCGACATCGGGAAGGGAAACCAGCCCGGCAAGGAGTTCGAGGTCGTCTTCTATGTGCTTTGTTTCCTTGATCCAGAACTGCTTCTGGCTTATTGTCGCCATGACCTGCTGAGCCGATTTTCTGTCGTTCCAGAAATCGGGTACAGCGGTTTTCTTTTGCAGGGAATTTACTTCACGTTCGAGCTTTTTAAGGTCAAAGATGCTCCTTGAGATGCTCGAATTGCATCTTCAAACGTTTGATATCGTCTGGATGTATGGGGTTGATATCTTTCATTGATTATTTATCGGTCTTTTTTTCCTTCTTCGGTGCCCGTTTCTTAGAATATTTCTTGATGAACTTCTCGACCCGTCCCGCAGAATCCACGATCTTCTGCCGTCCGGTGAAAAAGGGATGGCATTGCGAGCAGAGGTCTACCGAAATCTTCTCAACGGTCGAGCGAGTTTCTATCTTGTTCCCGCATGCACAGGTAACAACGCAGGGCATGTATTTCGGGTGAATTTTTTTCTTCATGTTCTCTCCTTTAATCAGCGCTCATCGATTCAAGGAAATCCTTATTTGATTTGGTCCGCCGCATTTTTTCAGTGAGAAATTCCATTTGCTCTATCACGTTCATTTCACTCAGGAGTTTCCTCAGTATCCACAAACGATGGAGTTCAAATTCAGTGAGGATCAGCTCTTCTTTCCGCGTGCCTGATTTATACAGGTCCAGCGCAGGGTAGATCCTGCGATCACTGAGCCTTCGGTCGAGTATGAGTTCGAGATTACCGGTTCCCTTGAATTCTTCGAAGATCACCTCATCCATACGCGAGCCGGTGTCGATAAGGGCGGTTGCGATGATAGTAAGACTTCCGCCTTCCTCGATCTTACGGGCTGAGCCGAAGAATTTTTTCGGCTTTTGCAGTGCCGTTGAATCAAGACCGCCTGATAATGTCTTGCCGCTGTGCGGAACGACGGAGTTGTGAGCGCGGGCGAGACGTGTGAGACTGTCGAGTAGAATGACGACATCTTTTTTCGCCTCCACCATTCTCTTTGCCCGTTCCAGGATGATTTCTCCTACTTCAGTATGGCGGTCTGGTGTTTCGTCGAATGTCGATGAGACAACTTCGGCGTCCACCGACCGTTCGAAATCGGTCACTTCTTCCGGACGTTCATCGATGAGGAGAACTATCAGCGTGATCTCCGGATGATTCTCCTTGATGGAATTGGCGATCTTCTGCAGGATGATCGTCTTTCCGGCACGCGGGGGTGATACGATCAGTCCCCGCTGACCTTTTCCGATAGGGGTGAAGAGGTCCACGATTCTCATCGAAAGATCGTTTTTGCCCTCGAGCTCGAGCTGGATGCGTTCGTTCGGATACAGCGGCGTGAGATTGTCGAAAAGAACCCGGTCGCGGAACGCGGAAAGCGGAGTATCATTGATGAATTCGATCTTTATCATTGCGAAATAACGTTCACCCTCACGCGGTGGACGAGCGAGACCGCGTATCTGGTCACCGACTTTGAGATTGAATTTACGAATCTGCGAGATCGAAAGGTAAATGTCGTCCTGGCTTTGCAGGTAATTGTAATTCGGCGATCGCAGGAAGCCGTAGCCGTCAGGATGGACCTGGAGTACGCCCTCGACCGGTACGAGTTCGGACCGTTGCGATTCCGCTTCTATGATTGCATGAATCAGGTCATGTTTTTTGAGATCAGTATAATTTGCCAGACCTAATTCTTTAGCAATGGTATGGAGTTCGGATACCTTTTTTTTCCTTAGATCCAATATTTCCATGTGTCACCTTCCACTGAGCGTTGTATGTTTGCTCATTGTAATGCTGACGCCAGCGATTGAAACCTGCCAGTCGTTCATTACATATCCTTGTTTGTAGGACTCTGTTCAAAATCTATGTTTATCGTCTGGGTTATAAGGGTCAGCCTTTCATGCTGCAGTGAATACCCTGTCCTACATCCCACTCACAAAACTACCAAATCATATCATTAAGTGGATAGTTATGATTAATTTATTATATATAATAATCATTGTTTGTCAATACCTTAGTGCAATGAGCTCAACTAGAGCTTAACCATCCTCTCGATGGCTTTTAAAGCCCTGGTGCGCACCGTC
>CP070834.1:2135822-2138212 GCA_020341755.1 Caldifarciminota bacterium
GTCGCGGTCGATATTCTGTTCCGGTACAGGAATTCCAGGGTATCATCGAACACAGATCTGGTATCGTCATCAAAACCAAACACAAACGAGGGGTGAAAAATAATGCCGGCATCCTGGATCTTCTTGATCGCATCCTCATTTTCCTTCATCGATTTCAAGGTCTTACGCATTTTTTCCATAGACGTTGCCGATACTGATTCCAGTCCGATAAAAAGACCCCGGCAGCCTGATCTCCGGCACAGGTGCAGCAGCTCATCGTCCCTTGCTATCGTCACGGTACTCTGACCGCCCCACTGGATGTTCAGATGAGCCATTTCCCGGAATAATTTCTTTGCATATCTGGGATTTGCCACGACATTGTCATCGAGTGAAAGAAAGACCTTTGAATCGGCATTTATGATATCTTTTAGTACCCGCGGTATCGGGACCGTACGTATTTTCTTCCCGTACACACTGCTCACCGAACAGAATTCACAGTCATACGGGCACCCTTTGGTCGTGTAAAATCCGGGCCATTTTATGCCCAGCACGCTCCGGTCAATGCTTGAATCCCTTTTTGGCAACGGCGCGGTCGACAGATCGGGTTCTTCACTCTGGTAATATTTCTTTAATCTATTCTGCTTGAAATCCTCAACCAGCACGGGCCATGAGCCTTCAGCCTCACCGACCACCACGGCATCTCCATACGCGATCGCCTCTTCAGGCATGATCGACGCGTGGATTCCGCCAAAAACCACCTTACTTCCTTTCTCCTTGAATTGTCCTGCTAAATGATACCCCCGTTTTGCCGTAGCCGTCATTATGGAGATCCCGACCAGATCATAGTGCTCCGAGAAATCAACGTCACTGACATGTTCATCAACCATAGTTACCTGGATATTTTCCGGCGTAAGGGCAGCGATGATCTGCAGGGCAACCTGGGGAACCTTGAAGCCCACAGGCGACTTTTTATCTGATGAACGAGGCGAAATCAAAAGCAGTTTCATAGTTCTTATCAGATTTTTCTAATATTCAATAATGGAAATACATAATTTTGTATTCTAATCCAACCTGTTCGCATATTATTTTTCCTCTTCTTTGATGCAAATTATAATTAAGGTTAGTTGTTTGTCAATGCGCGGCTCATTTAGTGATGATTTTATCAGCACTTAACGTATCTTAATAATTGACTACACCGCAGGATCACTTTTTAATATTGACAATGCTTTGTGTTGTACCTATCATATGCAAAGTTATATAAGAAATTCTTGCACCTAGATTTATGAAAGCAATAATATACAGACCCATAGGAGTGATACACACTTCGTTCAAAGATACTGCCGGCGTGCCGATACAACCACGTGCAGCGAAAGGCATAAAGGGAAGCATCGAGATTCTACCAGAGTATGCAGAAGGACTGCAGGACCTGGATGGCTTTTCACACATTATATTGCTGTACCACCTGCATTTGCACAAGGGATATTCATTGAAAGTTATACCGTTCCTGGATAATACAGTACGTGGCTTGTTTGCAACCCGCGCGCCCAAACGTCCCAATCCTATTGGGTTCTCTGTGGTCAGACTTATCGAAATTAAAGGTAACGTCCTTCATATCGAAGAAATCGATGTTGTCGACGGCACACCCTTACTTGACATTAAGCCTTATGTACCTGAATTCGACAAGAGAAATAAATTTAAAATTGGTTGGTTAACAGATAGAGTAACGGATGCAAAGAACAAAAGGGCAGATAAACGGTTCACAACAACATAGATATAATAATCCCGTCGAAGGTCTCATACCTTTGCGTACCCTGGGGACTGAAGCAGAGATAGGTTCCGCGTAATGTCACCATCAATGGAAGAATACACTTTGGGGTATCTTCTGTTTGGTTGTTCCCGGACCCTCCCAGTAGAGTTCCAACTCGTGAACCTGTTCGGTTAAAACACAGGATACAATCCTCACGGCATGATACCCTGCTTCCAGACATATATCCTGAACTTTCTCGGTCGGCAGCAAGCCGTGATCTGACGAGAAAAGCTCATCATCAATATACACAGTCGTGGCATTGGAAAACACGGTGAATCTGTATTTCCCGGTTATCGGGATTTTGATAAATCCTTCGAATTGCAGCAGGTAGAACTGCTCGCGCTCGCGTACCCCAATATCAATTGACGACACCAATCCCGATTTCAAGGGAGGCTCCAGGATATGCTCGGGTCTGTTAAATGATTGGCGTTCAAGATATGAATATTTCAAACCTTTTTTCGCGTCCGTTACCGTCTGGGCTGGGCGATATTCTTCGACCACGGCAAAGCTCGCGGTCGCGGTTCCTCCTGCATCCAAATCGCCTCGGACTGCCTTTGCCTTCAGGGTGACGGTCTTGCGAATCGTGATTGGACCGGTATACATC
>CP070834.1:2138312-2153280 GCA_020341755.1 Caldifarciminota bacterium
GATATCGTAATCCGGTGGTGATATCTCTATGAAAAAGCCGAAATTACTGTCTGGGAAATCAATGATACGCTGAATGTGTTCGACGATATCAATATTGAATACCGTATCGCCTATACCATATTTCTTGAGTGCGATGCGATCACCGGTCTCGGTATGGTAGTCGTCGATCGGTTCGAGCAGTTCCCGTACGCCGATTTCTATACTGTCACGCCGGGCAAACTGTTCCTCGATTACAAATGAAAGGTCTCCGTACACTGCTTTTACATCGGCGGTATCGTCGAATGCAGGTATTATCTCGAATTTTGCATAGTTGCGGTAGAGAAGTCCCGAGCCGATCCAGCTTTCGAGTTCTGACGGCGGGGTCCCGGTCACGATATGACAGTCGGCTTCGGTGACGATCGTATACGTTTCTTCATTCTTGACGAGCACGATCTCTGGATTGTACCCGCTTTCCTGAGAACGGAAGTACACGAAGCCCGTATCCTGGGATATGAGAATTATGCCGTCTGCAGCTCTCATCGCCTCAAGCTGGGTATAATTCAAATAGACGATCGTGCTGTCATCACCCGCTTGAGCGGTAACGAGCGGTGTGGCACTATAATCACCGCCTTCCAGTTGCCAGTATTCAACGTTGGTGCGCTGGTACCAGTTCGCATCTGTCTCATCGAATTCATCGTTGAGCAGATGGACCATGAACGTGATCTCATCACTTTCAAAATCATCATTATGCTGGAAGATGAGTTTTATCTCATCGAGACCTTCGTATGTAGTATCGGGGAACGCGAACGACATCAGCAGCCGTGCCTGGTATCCTCCTTCTGTACCGACAATGAGGTTGCGCGATGTCCCTAGGTTTGCATACTGGTCTGTCAGGGTTAATGTGTTAATACGCACCAGTTCGATTTCCTGGGCGGCAAAGTCTCCCCTGTCGTATAGTTCATCCTGACCAAGGGGTAGATCATTACAGGCAATGCATAAAAGACAAAGTATACACAATAGGTATTTCATGCAAAATAATAATCAAATTGATGGATAAGTCAAGACGAACGGGCGTGTGCACTGGTTACGGCTGTTGAATGCGCAACCGGTACAGTTCATAATACTGATGGGCTGCATGTGGCATGCCCACTTGCGCATAGAGCAGGGCGAGTGTCCGCACCAGATACGGAACTGGTTGCTCCATTACAAGCACCTGATAGACATCGATCGCCTCGGTCTTCAAACCGTATCGTTCGTACACCATCGCACTCAGGAGTCGGGCAGTATATGAGTCCGGGCTTTTCGATTCGATGTCTTCGATACACCTCTCTACGCTTTCGATTTTTTCTGCTGTCAGGACCTTGAACTGACGTATCCGGCCGTTCAGGCTGTCGTTATTATGGAACGCAATGACGCGCAGAACATACGAACCGGCACCAAGGCTGTCATGCTGGGTGGGATACGGCAGGAAGGTATCGGTCGTTGCGATGTCGTTCAGTATCTGTCCTCTGTGTTCGATCGTAACTGCATACCAATTAGCCCCGGGTACGTGACCCCACAGTATGTCCGGACGGTCACTGCAGAGGGCGGTGTTACCCGGTGCATGAATGGTCATGGTGGAGCTGTCCTGACCGATTGCCATGATCGTTTCCAGACTGTGATTTTCTGCATCGCTTGCTTCGCGGAACAATCGAGCGAACGTTTCCATGTCGGTATCGAGCACTGCCTGTCCTGCATGGATCATATCGGCATCGAGCAGCGTCACCAGCATGGCGGTATGTTGTTTAATGGCCGTGAACGTACCGGTCCGGAACAATACCGTTGCCCTGCCGTCACCCGTAACGATGCTGTCGCCGTCAAACAGGTGATCGAGCTGATGAGCAGCGATCTCTACGGTGTCTTTCTGGCGGATGATCCGCACGTCTCCTACCAGCGCCGTGATCACTGCCGGAGCGGACTGCATGTCCGGGACAGCGAACCACAGCAAACACATCACACACAGATGTGGCATTTTCTCCTCCCCGAAATATCGACATGTATTTTCATCATCACATGAGGAGTATAGTACAGATGATGCGGGTTTGTCAATATTTTCCTGTACTCTTGACTCATAGAGTGATTTGATTATAGTTACATGTGGCAGATGAGCAGTTTCCCGGAGTGAAATACCATTTCAGCACGGTCATTCTTGCTGCTGGTGTCGGCAAAAGAATGCATTCAAAGAAACCGAAAGTCCTGCACAGGATTCTCGGAAGCCCGATCATCTCTTTCGTCGTCAGGACTGCGCAGATGCTCGGTACGGATGAGATAATTGTCGTGGTCGGCAAGGATTCCGGTACCGTGAAAAAAGAACTCGGCAACGCCCTGCGGTATGCGCTGCAGTCTGAACCGAAAGGGACCGGGGATGCTGCACGGTGTGGTCTCGATGCAGTGAAGAACGAACACGTGCTGATACTCTGCGGTGATGTACCTCTCCTCACGGAGAAGACGCTCATGCAGATCATACGTCATTACGAGAAAACCTCGGCAGACCTGACCCTGCTGACATGTCACATGGACGACCCGTACGGCTATGGCCGGATCATCCGTAACGAGCACGGAGGGATAACCGGGATCGTTGAGCAGAGTGATGCGAACGATGCCGAGGCTCACATTCAGGAGATCAATGCCGGTGTGTACTTTGGCTCGACCAACGAAATATCAGAAGCCCTGCAGCACATCTCGACCAGGAACAATCAGGGAGAATTGTATCTCACCGATATCATTGGTTTTATGATCAATGACGGAAAGACCGTTACTGCTCACATGATCAAAGAACAGGATGAGATCATGGGGATCAATACAAAAGTACAGCTTGCACGGGCTCGTGAAATTGTGAGAATCCGTTGGTTGGAAGAACTCATGCTCAGGGGTGTCTATATTGAGGATCCGGCGACTACGATCATCGACCTTGCCGTGAACATCGGATCGAATGTACACATACGACCGTTCGTGATCATTGAAGGCAAGACATCGATCGCCGACGGCGTAACAGTGGGTCCCTACACATGGATCAAGGATGGTAAAAAACAGAGCATACCGGGTGCCGGATGATAGTGGTTCTTCTATGAAGGATGAGCGCCGGAAGGGCACCGTTGTCGTATATGTTCTTATTATCGTCCTTGCTGCTTTTCTCGTATCTCTGCTCATCATGTTCACCCGTGAAGACCCGGAAGAAATCTACCGAAAAAACAGCAATATACGGGTTGAAGTGCTCAACGGGTGCGGCGTTAACCGACTTGCCATGAGAGTGACGAACGTTTTGAGAAAACAGGGTTTCAATGTCATCAAGATCGGCAACACCGAGAACCAGGATTTTGAAAAAACCGTAGTCATCGAACGCAGTGATGAAACGTTGGAAAACGCCCAGTACGTAGCAGGAAGGATCGGGTGCAAGAATATCGGCAAGGACATCGATCCCGGTCTGTACCTTGAGGTCACGGTCATCGTCGGCAAAGATTATGAAAAAATATTCCCGGATGTCGAAAAAGAATTCTGACAAACACGGCAAAAAGGTACCGGCTCTCCAGCGCGTGAAGCAACTAGCACGCAAGATATATGAAAAAAAAGGATCGGATATTTTGATATTCGACCTGCGTGAACTGTCACCCATCTCTGATTTCTTCATTATAACCAATGGCCTTTCGACCGTTCATAACCGGACCATCGCGGAATTCCTGGTCGAAGACGAGAAACCGTACCATCTCGAAGGGCACGAAGCAGGCAACTGGATACTGCTCGATTACTTCGATATCATTGTGCATATATTCCTTAAAGAGACGAGAACTTTTTACGGACTCGAGCGTTTGTGGGGCGACGCGCCTCAGGTGGAAATCGATGATGATTAGGCAGGAATTAAAAAGTTTACTGACCAAACTCTTTCCACGGGACGACATCGTCATCAATCAGGTGCCGAAGGACAAAGAGGGTGACTATTCGACAAACCTTGCTCTCATACGTGCCGCGCGCGACAAATCAAGACCGCTGGATGTCGCTCGTGACATCGCCAAAAAAATAGAACATCCCATGATACAGGCAGTGACCGTGCATCCACCGGGGTTCATTAATTTCGAGATCAGCAGGGAGTATCTCGTCAAACTGCTGTTCACCGATGACTTTAAATTCGATATCGGCAGCGGTATGAAAATCCTCGTCGAATTTGTAAGCGCAAACCCGACCGGACCGCTCAATATCGTAAGTGCCCGTGCCGCGGCGGTCGGTAATGCCCTGGTGAACATGCTCAATGCTGCTGGATTTGCAGCCGCATCAGAATACTACATTAACGACAGCGGCAGACAGACAGAGCTGCTCGCCGAAAGCGTCCGTCAGAGGCTGATCGAACTCGACGGCGGTACGGCAGAGATACCGCGTGAGGGCTATCACGGCGAATACCTGGTGGGGCTCGCCCGGGAGATAAAGAGCAAAGATATTTCTGATCTCGGTGAGATCCGTGAGTATGCCGTGCAGTACTTCATGAATGACCACCGCAGGGTACTCGACGATTTTGGTGTGACATTCACGAACTGGATACGCGAATCCAGCATACGGAAGAAGGGGTATGTCGAGAACGTGCTGCGTATGCTCGAGGAAAAAGACCTGGTCTATTCCCGGGACGGTGCCCGATGGATCAGGACTGCTCAGTTCGGGGACAAGGATGACCGAGTCCTCGTCACGCGGGATGAGCGGTATACGTACCTGCTTCCGGATATCGCGTATCATCTGGATAAGATCAAGCGCGACTACAGGGTGCTCGTCGATATCTGGGGTCCTGATCACCAGGCGCAGATCAAGAGCCTGCAGAGCAGCCTTGTTGCCCTGGGATACAAAGCTGATATACTGAAGGTTCTCATCGTCCAGCAGGTGCAGTTGCGGAAAAACGGAAAGGTGCTGAAAATGAGCAAGCGAGCCGGTGCCATCGAGACACTGGACGATCTGCTGTCGCAAGTCCCCCGGGACGTGGTGAAATTTTTCATGCTCATGCGTTCGAACTCGCAGCACCTTGATTTTGACCTGGACCTCGCCGTTAAACAGACCGAAGAAAACCCGGTCTACTACGTACAGTACGCTCATGCCCGTATTAAAAGCATCATACGTAAAGCACCCCAGCACGATGATGTTCCCGCAGATGTCACGGGCAGGTACATCACCGAACCCGAGGAGATCGCGCTGGTGAAAACTATCGTAAAGTATCCCGAAGTGCTGGAAGATGCCGTTCGCACGTACGAACCATACATGATAACATATTATCTGATCGATCTGGCAAGAGCCTTCCATTATTTCTACGGCACATGCCGGGTCATTGGTGATGACCAGAACGTCACCCGAGCACGTATTGCTCTCATACAGAAAACCGCCGATATCCTGCAGCGCGGGATGAACGTGCTCGGTGTATCGTGTCCGGACAGGATGTAGAACAATGTTTTGAGGAGGTAAAGGAGGATAGATGAATCTTGCAAGTCTATTATCGAAGGAGAGGATCAACCTCTCATTGAAAACGGGACAAAAAAACAAAGTGATAGAAGAACTCGTCTATATGATCAAAGAAGGAACAGATGCTGAACTTATCGTGTCGACACTTTTGAAAAGGGAGGAACTGGGGTCGACGGGCATCGGTAAGGGTATCGCTATCCCCCATTGCCGTTCACTCGCCGTCGATAAATTGGAGATCGCGGTCGGCAAGACACAGAAGCCGATCAATTTCAATGCGATCGATAAGAAACCGGTATCGCTTGTTTTCCTTATTATAGCACCACCGCAGGATCCCGGGAATCAATACTTGATCACCCTCGGCAAGATCGTGCAGATCGCCAAGGAGTTGACCAAGAAGAAACTCATACAGAAATTGAAATCGCCGGATGAGTTCATCTCGCTGATAAACGAGATCGAAAAAGGCCTGAAAAAGAGGAAATGATATGACGTCAAAAATCGTTGAGATGCACCTGAAGGTCCTCTTCGATCTCGACAACTTGCTTGCCGACATGGAGGAACCGTCATACAAAGAGATCGGATTCGCGATCGATGAAAAAGAACAGGCATCCCTGATGAAGGTCCGCAACGATCTACTGAAGAAACTCCCCCAGGATATAGCCGATAGCTACGAACTCCTCAAGAAACGGTACAAGCGGGCGATCGCACCGGTCGATAGCGGTTTTTGCTTCGGTTGCTTTCAAAAACTACCGACCCAGCTGCTTACGAGAAGCGAGGAAATCGTAAACTGTCCGAACTGCGGAAGAATATTATACTGGCGAAAATAATACGCGCCGAGAACGGCCTGCCGCTTTGCATCCTGCTGTTTATCATACTCGCGGCACTTAGCGTTCCCGGAACCTCGCTCACGGATTGGGACGAGGGTGTTTTTGCGCTCCAGTCACGCTGGTTCTCCACCCTGGGGCAGCAGGGTAAACCCTACAATTTCCAAACACCGCCGCTGCTTCAGCTGAGCGCAGCAGCAGTATCGTCGATTACCGGCAGTCACGCTGCTGCTCTCAAGTGGCTTTCAGTACTTTTCTCCTGCATCACTGCATATGCCGTCTTTAAACTCGTAAAACGGCTGTACTCTAGTGCCGCTGCCGTATACAGTATTATCATATTCATGACCACCGAGTACTTTCTGTTCTTTTCACGGTCGGGCTTGAGTGATGCCGTATATGTTTGTTTTTCAACGCTGGCAATACTCTTTTTCGTACTGGCGATACAGAGTCGGCGGCTAAAGGACTGTTTTCTTTCTTCCCTGTTCATCATCCTTGCCGTGTACACGAAATTTTCCGGTGTCGCACTCCTTGTTGTTCTGTTTTTTCTGGGTATTTTCTACAGAAAGACACTCCACCGGTTCTGGTTTCTACCCACTATCGCCCTGCCGGTCATCCTGTTCGTTCCCTTTGCGATTACGTACCTGTGGGCAGTCGGAATTTCGGAAATGCATGTGCGCCACGGCCCTTTGGTGGGGATCCATCATCTGAAATACCTCTACTACATGCTTATTTTTGCACCGGTTCCGCTTATTCTGACCATAGTGCAGGTTGTTCGGGAACGGAAAAAATTTCTGCGATCGCCGATCTTCTTCATCGTTGCCGCTTTTTTCATACTAGTCGGCTTTTACTATCCATTCTTCCGTCTCCTGTACCCGCTGATACCGCTGTGTGCTATCACGGCAGCATGTGCTGTCGTGGGTTTTGGTCGCTACAAACCCGTGGTTTTTGCCGGCATTACGCTCTCGGTGGTCTTAAGTTTTCAGACGATCACCTATACCACCAAAATTCCCGAACAGGTCTCATCTAAAGTTCGAACGTTCACTGAGGAAAACCGTGTGCGCTACGTGTTCAGCGCTGCGCCTCCCAATGTCCTGTACTATCTGGGCGGTGACATACTGGTGCCTGCCGATCATCCATGGAGAACAATGGGCGAACGGATCCCTTTTCTCCTTGAAGGACGGACCGTCATCTATCCCGATTCCATCTTGCTGCAGCCTGATGATACCGTCATGATCGTTCATGCGACCGCGGTCGATTCACTGAAGGACGCCAGCCGTGCGCTGTACGACGATGCGGTCATGGTTTCGAGTTTTGAATTCATCGATGCACCGGTGTATTACAAGGATATATACAATACCCAGCGTTCTATCAAACAGTTATACGAAATATATCTTGTCCGAGCCGGCGAACACATGAAGGAATTGTGGGAGTTCGGTTTTCTGCGGCAGACCGATGTCATGCGCTGCCCTTGAACGGAGCATCATGATGGAATGGATAAATTTCGGATACTAATGTAGTAGAACGAGTTTGCAGGTGGTCGACCGGTCCTGTTTAACCTGTACGAAATAAATACCTGCAGCAGCCCGGCGTCCCAGATCGTCATCCCCGAACCATACCACCGGTTTGTTCTTCTGCCGGCCGTCACACGCGATCGTCTTCACACGGCGGCCGCTTACGTCGTAAATCGACAGGACAATATCAAACCGCTCTGTATCATCGTTCTGCACGACGGCCGGTACATTGTCCAGCCATATAAAGGCAGCACCGCGGGCGATACTCGGCTGCACCCGCAGACGGAAGTGCTCGGGTCTCACCTGATCGTCCATGACCTGTGTACCGGGCAGAAACGGTGAGTTATAGGTGCCGGTATTATAGGGGTCGAAGCGAAAACGAGGCCAGGCAAAATCTGTACTCCTGAGATCAAAGACATTGAACTGGTAATCATTACCGCCAACCATAAGTTCGAGCATGCCGTCATTGTCGATATCGAAGACAGCGGGACACGATTCTATTCTGCTGCCCGTACGGATGGGAAATCCGGGTGCCTGTACGCCGGTCTTCGTGTATGCGTACAGATGCCAGTCGGTTGAACCGGAGATGAGATCGATACCTCCTGAACTATCCACATCCGCGGCGATCGGCATCTTGGCATTATGGGTGAGATCTGGAAATCCAGGACACGGCTGCCCGAGTGAATCCAGCACGGTGAAACCGTTATTGTATGCGCACACGATTTCTCCCTTTCCATCCCCACTAATATCGGCGATGATCGGACTACCTTCGACGTCGGCAAGCTGGGGTAAGTACGCGGTCCATATCACGTCGCCATCCGGGCTGACTAGATACACCAGTTCTGTCGAATCGGCGTACAGAGTGATTTCGAGTCGATCATCACCGAGTACATTCCCGAGAACGACTGAATATCTCAGATTGCGCGGTTGCAGATAAATCGGGAATCTGGAAAGAGCATTGCCATCATGATCCCATACATACAGTGAGTCGCCGCCGCTGCCACCCGCGCAGCAGATATCCAGTGCGCCGTCGGCATTGATATCACCGATCGCCGGTGTTCCGAATGCAATGCCCGACATAGTCTTCAACAAACCATCCGGGCTGTACACACCGGTACCATCATGGTGGAACGCATAGAGGTCGGCATACAGTGTCCAGACGAATACTTCGAGATCATCATCATCATCGATGTCGGCAAGGACCGGTGACGAGAGGATACTTCCGGGCACTGAAAGAGGCCAGCCTGCCAGACACTCCCCTTGATTATCCAGGATATAAAGATTATCCGTTGTCCTCCGGACGCCAAAAACAATATCAAGCCCGCCGTCAGCATTCACATCACCGAGGGCCGGTGAAGACCAGACTTCTGCAGGTGATGTACTGAAGATACGTCCATCACCCACGACCGGTGAGCCGTCAGCGTGCCATGCGTACACATTGCCTTCTTTCCCGCACACCACGATCTCATATCCCGGGTATGCGGCATCGAGATCACCGAAATTCGGGGACGAGAACAGATAATCATACACGACCTGGGGCCAACCCGCTGCATAGGGCGGGTTCACACTGCCGATCACGGTATCAGAGGCGCTGCTGTGGTTCAGGCACGAATCCACGGACCGGACATAATAATAATAATGATGACCCGCCTCGACGGTTTTATCCTCGAGATAGGCATTTTGAACCAATCCGGTATATGCGAGTTCATACGGTTCCATCAAGGCTGTCGCCCTGAAGACATGATACCCCGCTGCGCCGTCGACCGGCAGCCACTCGATGACCACACCATTGTCCGTACCACGTGTCCATATCGAATCAGGGGCAGGCGGCTGGTCGAGTATGATCGTGTTGGTAGCGATCTCAATATTATCGTCATATATCTGCAGGAGAAATTTCATGGCCGCACCCGGAAAATTACGCTCCAGGCCAAAAGTGTCCGGGTAAGAATTTTTTACCGTGAACGGTGGAATACTGGCGAATCGTACGATGCTGTCAGTGACCGTTAGTGAATCATCGAGACTGCTGATAATGCATGATACCGAATCTGCTCCTGCATACCCGTGGTTCAGGAGGATCGGGGTGACCGCGCTGCTATTCCCTTGAACCGTGTACTCATGGGTGAAGTATTTGAGATCGCAGGCTTGCCCCGTGAGCTGGAAACTGTCATGGCTGGTGGTAGTATGATAGTCGATGACACATTCGAACACGAACGAGTGCTGGTCTGGCATGAGTTTGGATATGTGAAGCGAAAATGGTGTGCTGTTACGCCCCGAATCGCCCGGCATGACATTCGGGTACGATGCCGTATCAATAAGCATTTCGAGCAGCGTGTCATCACAGAAAAGCTGCATGCGGACGTGGTCGGCAATGAGTGCGCCCGTATTATGCAGTGATACGGTGAGCAGTATATCTTCGTCGGGATCGAGCGTGCCGTTGTTATTACCGGCGCTATCGATAATGCTGATCGTTCCGGCAACAAGATACGGATCAACGGGCTGGACCGGGACCGAATCGGTAAATGCAACGTACCCCTCTGGTATGATGCTGTAGACGAGAAAGCCGGATGTCTGGGTCTTGACCTCCTGCTGGATCATGCCGCCGAGAATAGTATCGAGTATGAATGTTTCATTGTCCTTGTAGAATATACACGGAGCGTTTACTGGAGGATCACAGGTGATGGACAGCGTATCCGTGCCGACCTGAACGGAAACGGGAGAGGTGTTCACCGACCCAATATGCTGTGGTGTTTCTCCCCATATACTCACGGTGGGATCGCCTAACTGGTTAATGGCGAATTGATAGAACCGATACCAGTTGTCCCACTGGGCATCGGCAATGAAAGGGATTTTGGACTTACCGACCGCTACGGAAAGTGGACAATCGAAGAGAGAATCTAAAAGTACATTGGTGTAATCCTCATGAAGCCACGCTTCGCTGAAACCGGTAGGTCCGATGTACGCGATCCCGCCTCCCTGGGGATTGGAGATCCAGTGTTTGCTCAGTGAATTGCTTTGAAATGTATTCGTGTAGCACGTGATAACGAACATGCATGCATAGTCTCCTCCGTGCATGAGACTGTCGAACACGAAGTTATTTGCGTTCTCTCTCGGGTTATTGCGCACGCGGATATTGTTTATATCACCGTGGCCGAGCCCGGCGACGAGCCCGAACCCTGCCTCAAGACTATCCACGACTTCTGCAAGCGGTCTTTCGTTGATAATGCTCGTTTCGAAGTGCGCTGGCAGACGGTCTGAAAAGCGTATTGCCATGTCCAATGCATCGCCGCTGGTTTCAAAATCCGAGGTAAAAAATAATGCTCTGGTCTGAACCGTCGTATCGGCAGGACGCTCATAATCCAGGAGTTTGTCGAGATAGTGATGCAGGTCGGCGCTGTCGTTCACCGGTAGCCGGCCGACAAAGACATCGGGAAAGAGATCGAGGCTGTCTTCTACCTCGCCAAACAGAAAATCCTCATCCTCGTTCCAGGTGCCGTCGAGATCGGAAAAGTAAAGGTCGGTTACGATGTGGACGGGCCAGATATCATATATCGGTGTCATCTGGATCCAGCGCACCGGGATATCCGGTATCTCGCCGATAAGAAGCACATACAGTACCCCCCATTTCTCCACTGCATCCTTCAAGAAATTCCTCAAACGCTCGGCATCATCGGCTCCTGTATAATGCTGGCGTACCCAGGGCATGGTCTTCACAACACAGTTGAAACCGCGAACGGTGCGGGTGCGGGCGTACACAATCGATGCAGCCTGCAGTGATTCGGTCGTGATGATGAGCATGTCAACAGGAGCACCGAGCAATGAAGGAAGATCGGTTGCCTGACCGTCCTCGTACGACATCTCTGTCCCCCGTGCCACTGCTGTCAGCGCTGCATCCTTTTTTGCGACCGTCTGCACGATCCGTTTCACGGTCTCGGATACTTTCCTGGATTGACGTATCGGTTGGACGAAGTCTCTGCTTGGAATAGTCTCTATGCACAGGGTTATATGGGTCAGGACCGACAGTTTCCGGTCTTTTGGTCGGTATCTGAAGGGACAGAATATGACCTGTCCTATCTGATACCCGCGTACATTGCCCGATGTGCTGCCGATAAGCGTGCTGGCAGGATAAGAGGCATCTGCTCCGTACACGGCATGATCCTTATGCGTGAACACAGGCAACGTAGTCTGTGGATTATGCAGTTGTGCGGGATAGAGGTCATACGTTCCATCGAGCAATCGCCAGCGTTCGTCAATGACCCGAACACGCTCGATCTTTTGCCCGTATTCGAGCAGCACGGTGTAGGTGATCACCGGCAGCTCGGGATGTCCTGGTATCGAAAACGTATGTGACGGTATATCTATCCTGTCATAGGTATCGAACTTTCCGATGGCAAAGGTGAGCGTGTCGAGTGGAATATCGATAATGAGTTCAGCGACAAGCAGACGTGCTGCCAGCCACAGCATGAACAGCAACACATATGGCAACCTTCTCATCTCTATCATTATTATAATAACTTAAAAAGATTTGGCAAGACGTATGTCTACCCAAAACGCCAATAGTGAAGAATGTTGGACGGAGATGTGAGACTAATTACTATTCTATGTCCTGCTGATATTCAATGAGGCGTATGATATGTTCGCCTTTTGCATCCTCGAATTTCACAAAGCGGTGTGGAAACGCCTTTTCAATCCAGAAATGTGATGACCAGCCGAATAGCAATACTTTTACCGCCAGTTTAACCTTCCAGCATTCGATACTGCCCAGGGAACCGGTGTCGATCGTTCCCTGATCGACGACCGTAACATCCGCATTGACGATGGTGAATTCTGGTACATGGAACCGTATGGTCTTTTTAAATCCTTCCTTGTATGCGAATCCCCGAAGAGCGTACTCGATTGCATGCCGGTCGTAGATAGGAGCAGCATGTTCGTAACGATGGGAATGTCTGCCGCCTTTGAACAGGACTTCGTACTCACGTTTTTTCTCGGCATGGAGTTCTGTTTTGTCCCCGACGGTTTTTTCCACATACACCGTACTCATATCCAGTGTATCGAATATGATATCAATGACCCGGTTCTCCCACCTGTAGATGACGTGATACCCGAGACTCTCGAGCCGGGCAGTAACAGCCATCTGTCCTGTCTTGCCCTTGTCATACGTCTCGTATGTCATTGTCTCCAGGGATGGAAGTAGTGAAACCAATAAAAGTATAATCATATCATGTCTCTCCGTTTTTCGACAGAATGCTGATAATATCAAGCAATTTTATGATATCATCGATCTCATAATCGGCACCCGAGTGGCGCGTGCCGAACCTGTCGCCGTACCGAGCGAACACGGTCTTCATACCGAGCGACTGCGCGCCGGCGATATCCCGTTCTGCCCAATCGCCTACCATGACCGCTTCCTGCGGCAGCACCTCGAGTTCCTCCAGGGCTTTGCGGAACGGCTCTGGATCTGGTTTTTTGCGGCGAGTATCCTCGAACGTAATGACTACGCTGAACATATGGTGGAGGTTCAACTGGCACAACCTCAACCATGCCTGAAGCCTGGGGGCATCGGTGACCACCGCGAGCTTCAACCCTTTTTTCAATAATCCCATCAGGGTAAGCTGCGTGTGTGGATACAGAACAAGCGCGGCTTCGCGTGCCCGGCGATAGCCGATGATCCCGGCGGCATGCACGCGATAATCAATACCGCCGAATTCTTTTGTAAGAAATTTATCGAACACTTTCTGGTCTTCTATTCCCTCCTCGTCATATACGTTATAGATCTTCTGTCTTGCTTCATCGTGGGATATTTTCAGACCGGCATCGATCATCGCTGTGACCGCTGCTTTCACTGCTGCTTCTTTCATCGCCATGAAGTCGACGAGCGTGTTGTCGAGATCGAAAATAACCGCCTTTATCATAGATTCTTACGCAGTATCCCTGCCGCACGTTCCGGTGCATAACGGTTGATAAAAAAACTGGTACCGAGTTCGAATCCCGTCGTACGGTACATTCTCGGTATGATCTCGATATGCCAGTGAAAGTCGTCTTTGATCGTCTTCCAGTAATTCGATTTCGGAAGTAGATTGGGACTGTCGCAAAGGATGAGGTTGAAAGAAGGATCCTTGAGAACATCATACATAACTTTCGTAGTTTTTGCCAGTACTGTGGCGAGGTCGCTTATCTCCGTTTTTTCAATTGCCTTGAAGGTGAACTGGTGACGTTTCGGGATGATAAGCATCTCGAAAGGAAAGCGTGACGCATACGGTGCGAATACCGCGAACATAGTGCTCTGGAAAATGAGTCGGTCCGCCATTTCTATTTCCTGTTCTATGATGTCACAAAACAGACAGCGTTCTTTGTAGCCGTAATATTCACGTGCACCGTTCAGTTTTTGCTTCACCCGTACCGGTGTCGCCGGCAGAGCGATGAGATCAGAATGAGGGTGATCGATGGTCGAGGCTCCGGCAGCACGACCGTGGTTTTTGAATATTAGAATGTAACGTAGTCGTTTGTCTTTATGAAGGTCATCAATGCGAGCGCGGTAGGTATCAATAACCAGTTCGATCTGTTCTGTTGGCAGTTCGAAAAAATGGGGTGTGTGTTCGGGTGACTCTATTATGACTTCGTTCGCTCCTACACCGCTGACCATATCATAGACCCCGACGCCGCTTTTTTCAAGTTCACCCTCGACACGTAAAATCGGATTGATATTCGGTACTACGCGTATATCCCAGCCGGGTTTGTCCGGCAAAGAACCATGCCGCACCGCATAGATCTCGTTGGGGGTTCGGTTCTCGTTACCGGTACAGAAAGGACAGTCATCCTGTTTGGCATGCTGTCCGTGTTCGGCTTGCGGCAGTGTTTCATTTTCAGTATCGATGATGACCCACGTATCGGTGACAATATCTCTCCTGACTTCAGACATGCAACCTCCTTGCCGTTTCACCGGCTGTCCGGTGAGCAAAACGTATAGGTTCTGGTATCCTGTATTTCACTGACGATGTTATTACATACTTTCTACAGTCTTGCAGGTCGACAAGGTGCCCCGGTGATACGAACAGTGGTTTGACCCCGTCCCTTGTCCTGAGAACGATGCCCAGTTCATGTTCACTATCGTAAAGCAGGGTAGCATCTCCACGTTGCTGTCCTGGTTTATTATAAGAACCGTATAAATGGGATTTTGCACAGCCAATAGTG
>CP070834.1:2153380-2155116 GCA_020341755.1 Caldifarciminota bacterium
GCGAATGTAACTCACATCTTTGATGTGATTGATACATTCAGCGTCCCGAGGAACAAATGTGACGAGGGGTTACCTTTCGTTTGTTTAGTTTTTTATTCTCTAAGTTATTTAGGATTTTAGGTATTCAGGTTTTTGGGGAGTTAGTTACTGCCTGCCGCTTAGTGCTTACTGTTTTGTTGCTCCGTCACTCCGATACACCGTTACTCCGTCTCTCGGGGAACAGCGGAGCGTGTTACGTTGTTTCTTTCCCTATCCAATCCAGGTACGATGGTAATCCTCGTTCAATAGGCCAGGAGATGATCTCTGGTACCTCATAGGGGTGATGTTCTTTAATGTAGGTTTCTACTTTATCGTATAGATGTTTCCGTGTCTTGATGAAAACTCCAAATTCATCTGCCTGTTCGATCTTTGATTTCCATTGATAGATCGACGATATTTTAAATAGATTCCCGCACGCAGCAAGTTTTTGCTCGACCAGACCCTGAACGATCATTTTCGCACATTTTTCATCAGGATATGTCGTGTAAATGACAATATATTCTTGAGTTGACATCAGAACTGGTACAAAAGGAGTAGGGTGATATTGAAATAGATGAGCAGGGTCGTGGTGTCGAGTATCGTGGCAATCAGAGGACCAGACATGAGAGCAGGATCAACGCCCAATTTTTTAAACAGTATGGGCAATATACCGCCGAGCGACGTGGCGATAACGATCGCGGTGATCATGGCAATGGCGACAGTGAATCCAAGCATCACGTCACCCTGCAGGACTATAGCCCTGAGGGCGGTTATCAAACCGGCGATAATGCCCATGAGAACCCCGATAAGAAATTCTTTTCGAATGACCTGCCAGACATCGGAAAGTTTGATCTCGCCGGTCGCCAGACCCCTGACCACGACCGTCGCTGCCTGGGTCCCGGCACTGCCGCTCGTGTTCATGAGTATTGGTATAAAGAAACTAAGTGTAATAATACTGGAAAGGAGAAATGAATAATGCTCCAGGACACTGCCTGAGATGAACCCGGCGAGCGCGAGGATGATGAGCCATATCACTCTCTTCTGAGCAATCTTCAAGGGGTTGGCAGATAAATATTCATCGGTAACTCCTGCAGCGCCAAAATGGTAGATGTCCTCGCTCGCTTCCTCCTTAATGACATCGAGAACGTCGTCGACCGTGATCACGCCCTTGATACGTCCCAGTTTATCAAGCACAGGTACGGATGCTTCGTCATATTTCTCAAAAACGCGGGCAACGTCTTCCTGGTCCATATCCAGGTTCACGTTCACAAAATGGGATTCCATGACCCCGGTCGCCTTTTTCCGCGGGCTGGCGGTAATCAGGTCTTTCAGCCGGATGATGCCCTTTAAACGTTTGACTTTGTCGACGACATAGACATTCTGTATGAAATCAATATCCTTTGCCTTGCTGCGCAATTCGCGCAGAGCGTACCCAATTTTCACCTCCTCTGGAATGGTGATAAAATCGGTCGTCATGATACCGCCGGCTGTATTTTCTTTGTAGGCGAGTAGCTCACGGGTACGTGCCTGCTCCTGCTCGTCAAGCAGAGGGATGAGTTTTTCAGTTTCCTCGTCGGGCAAGATGGCGAATAGGTCGGTTCGATCGTCAGGAGATATCTCGTTGAGGATTGCCGTTTTTCTTGGCAGTTTGAGATTATTGAGCAGTTCTACCATCTCATCTTCTTTCAAGAACTCAAAGATATCCGCGGCAAACTTCG
>CP070834.1:2155216-2167529 GCA_020341755.1 Caldifarciminota bacterium
AGAATAATGAACTTCGGCGCATTTGTCGAGATCCTGCCGGGCAAAGAGGGACTCGTTCATATCTCGAAACTTGCACGGCATCGTGTTAAGAAAGTAGAAGATGTCGTGAAGGTGGGAGACGAGATCAAGGTCAAGGTATTGGAGATCGATGCCCAAGGGAGGATAAATCTCGCCCGTCGGGAAGAATAAGCTCATCCACGAGGCGATAAGCCCGTCGGTTACGCTCGTATCAGAACACATCCCCAAGTTCTATTCGTTTTCACTTGGTTTCTTTTTAAACTTCGGTTCCCGCGACGAACCAGCGCTGGACAGCGGCATCACGCATCTCATAGAGCATATGCTCTTCAAGGGTACGTCACAAAAATCCGCACTCGACATCGTGAAAATGATCGAAGGACTGGGTGGTTCGTTCGACGCATACACGACAAAAGAGAATCTCATAATCGTAACCAAGTTTCTGTCCGAGCATATCAAGGAGGTATTTAATCTCGTATCTGAGCTGCTCCTGGAATCGAGGATCGCCGAAGAAGACCTGACCAAGGAGAAATCGGTCATACTCGAGGAGATAAAATCGAACGATGAAGATCCCGGTGAATACGTCTTTGATATGTTCTTCAAATCACTCTTCAAGAACCACGCCATGGGGTTGCCTATTGCCGGCACCAGGGAAACCGTTTCGCAGATCGACATCGACAAGACAAAAAAACATTACAATGCACTGCACAGCAAAGAGATAGTCATCGCGATCTGCGGAAATTTCGATCATCACACGGTCAAGGCGCTGGCACAGAAAAAATTCGGTCATCTCGATATAGAAAAACCGATGCGCTTCAAGCCGGAAAAACACACACCCGAGATCGTGATCCAGAAAAAGAATGAAATTTCTCAAGTGCACCTCGTGTTCGGTATGCCCGGGATCGATTATGCCTCTCCCCTGCGCTATAAATTTTCGATCATGAACGCAGCATTTGGCGGTGGGATGTCATCACGTTTGTTCCAGGGTTTGCGTGAGAAAGAAGGACTGGTCTACAATGTACAATCATTCGTTGATCTGTACAGCGACTGTGGTATTGCCGGGTTCTACTTCGTATGCGATAAGGCAAATCTGAAAGGCGTGGCGAAACAGTTAAAGATCATTTTCGATGAGATACGAAAGAACGGTTTCAACAAGGACGAGATTGAACTCGCCAAGACCTATCTCTCGGGCAATCTCCTGCTCAGCCTGGAGAGTTCGACGAACCGCATGCTCAGGTTTGGCAGGGAAATGGCGTACATGAAAAAGACCTGTTCTATCGATGAGATCATCGAAGAAATACGCATCATTGACGAGGGGCACGTCAACAAACTCAGCGCCGATTACCTGGATCCCGCGCGTTATACGATAGCGGCAGTGGGACCAATAACTCAAGAAGAAATAGAAGATACTTTTAAATCTCTATAGTACCGAACGTTCAACGCCGGAGGGTGATCAGGCTGCATCATGAAACTCAAAGTCATCCCTGAAGATTTTATTGTAGAAGAACTGATCGATCTCCCTCTTTCTGCAAAAGGCAGGTATACGCTCCTGCGGCTCGATAAGAGATTGTGGAATACACTGGATGTTATCGGATTTCTTGCCAGGCAGTTTTCGGTTTCGCGCAACAAATTCTTCCGGGCTGGACTGAAGGATCGCTATTCCTCTTCCACCCAGTACCTGTCATATGACGGGACCATCACGAAGCCGGTACAGGAGAAGAATTTCACGGTCATACCTTTGGGGAGGACGCAGCGACCGGTCAGTGCTGCCGTCCTGATCGGTAACCGGTTCACCATCACCCTGAGGAAACTCTCGGTGCGGGATACCGCTGTCGTCCAGAAAAATGCCGACGAGGTCCTGGAGCACGGGCTGCCGAACTATTTCGATGACCAGCGCTTCGGTTCTGCCCGCCATCGTAAGGGTTTTTTCGCACGGGCGCTCATGCGCGGGCACTATAAAGGCGCACTGAAACTGCTCATATGTTACCCGCACAAGGAAGACAGTCCCCTGGTCAAGCGGTTCAAGACCTGCTGCGAGCAGCACTGGGGCGAATGGCATTTGTGTATACAAAGGGTGCCGCGTGAATTTCGTGGAGTGATGCGTTACCTCTCAGAACATCCACGTGCGATTAAAGCCGCGCTCAGGCACATCGACCCCGAATACGGCAATTTGTACCTGCTCGCATACCAGTCATACCTCTTCAACAACATGGCCGGCTATCTCATCGAGGAATACGGTGTCGGGAAGCACACGGTACCATACCTGGCCGGAGATCTCCTTTTTTACAGGAAACTAAAGAATAGGCGCACGGTAACACACATGCGCCTCCCCATGATCACGCACGATCTTTCGTTGCGTATCCCGGAAGGTAAACTCGTTCGCTCGGTGCTGGCAGAAGAAGATATCAGGCTTAAAGACTTTTCACTCGGTACGATGCGTTTCCGGGGGATACGCTTCAAACAGCACTGGCGAACGGTAATCGTACAACCGCACGATCTGCGCATCCTTGCTGCCGAGAGCGATGACCGCTATCCAGGAAAACAAAAACTTACCCTCTGTTTTGCCCTGCCGCCGGGTTCATACGCGACCCTCGTCGTCAAGAGATTGATGTTCGACGACCGGGCGGTTGACTGAACGCCGCATCACCTGTATACTATAAGCATGTCGCATCTTCGCTGCGCATTCGCTGCTCTCTTGATCTCGCTGCCTCTGATGCTGACCATGATCCTGCCGACCAAACAACAGCTCACAGAACGTCGAGGCATGAACTCCATACAGATCGTCGACCGTCATGGTACCGTGCTCCGTGAAATCCTGTCGCGTCGGGATGCTACGAGCCGGTACGTCGTTCTCGACGAAATATCGCCGTGGTTGCAGCAGGCGACTCTGGTTGGCGAAGATAAACGATTCTTTTTTCATCCAGGTATAGATGTCCTGGCAATAGCCCGCTCGATATTCCTGAACCTGCAACACGGTGATATCGTCACCGGCGGATCCACTATCACCCAGCAGCTCGCCCGCAACATGCTGGGATCGCCTCCCCGGACCCTGGTCACAAAGATCATCGAGGCATGCGTCGCTCTGAACATTGAATTGAAATTATCGAAACCCGAGATACTGGAATTGTATTTCAACTGCGCTCCGTACGCAAATCAAGCATATGGCATCGAAGCCGCTGCGCAGCTCTATTTTGGCAAACCGAGTCGCGATCTGTCGCTCGCCGAGGCTGCGTACCTTGCCGGTCTGCCCAGGGCTCCGTCGATGCTTGACCCCTACCGGTATCCTGACCGTGCCCTCGAACAACAGCACCGCATACTCGCGGAACTCCTCGAATGCGGCATCATCGACACCCAGACATATCACGATGCCCGCTCGCAGCCAGTCATTCTCTTACCGAAAGAGAACAGTTTCAATGCACCGCATTTCTGCGCGTCTATCCTCAACGACCCGGACATCCGATCCTTAACTCCACAGGTCATCAGAACCACCCTGGATCTTCCCCTGCAAAAGAGAATAGAAGACATACTTTCCAATAACATCGAACGCTTGACCGGAGCGAACGCTACGAATGCTGCCGCGATCGTGCTCGACGTCCGGACCATGGAGGTTCTCGCATACATGGGATCGGTTGATTTCTTTGATGTGAGTATCGACGGCGAAGTTGATGGTGTCAGTTCGTTGCGCCAGCCGGGATCTGCTCTAAAACCTTTCATGTATGCGATCGCTCTCTCAAACGGCGCCACTGCCGCGACACTCCTTCCCGACCTGCCGACCCACGCTCGTACCAGTGGAGGAGATTACACACCCCGCAATTATGACGAAAAATATCACGGATTCGTGCGACTGAGAACAGCACTCGCCTGTTCGTACAACATACCCGCGGTCAGGATCTGTGAGGTATACGGTCCGGACCTGCTGCTCATCACACTCAGGAAACTTGGTTTCCGCAGTCTCGACAAGTCACCTGTTCACTACGGTCTCGGTCTTACGCTCGGAAATGGTGAGGTCACCCTGTTGGAACTAACACGCGCATTTGCCACCTTTGCCCGCGGGGGGCAGTATATGCCGGAGCGACTGTTTATAAATTCTGAAAATTCTCTTGCCCACGGACAGTCAGCACAGGTCTTCGATGGAACGGTTTCGTATATTATCTCTGATATTCTATCCGACAACAGCGCCCGCAGCCCGGCATTCGGCGAGTACAGCCCGCTTAACCTGCCGTTTTTCTGCGCTGCAAAAACCGGTACATCGAAAGATTTTCGGGACAACTGGTGTATCGGATTCACCGACGCCTATGTCGTTGGTGTATGGGTAGGGAATTTTGATGGGAGTCCCATGAATGGCGTTTCCGGTATCTCTGGAGCCGGACCTATATTCCGTGACATCATGCTGCTCCTGCATCAAACCCGTGCATCGAGAATCCTTCCGCGGCCTGATGACATCATACGCTGCACAGTTTGCAGCGTATCCGGACTGATCGCCTCTCAAGACTGCGAACAGGCCCTCGACGAATTCTTTATCCGGGGTACCGAGCCACGAACTACCTGCCGGCATGAAAACCATTCCCGATACAACACATATGCTGAAGATATAAGAAATATCATGGAGCATGACAGGCCACTCTACATCGCATTCCCTGACGATGGTGATATTTTCAAGATCGATCCTGTACTGCGGCGGGAGTACCAGCAAGTATCTTTGCAAGTGCACTCGAAAGACCCTTTAAAAAGTGCCACATGGTATGTTGACGAAACACTCATTGCCCGGGTCGATGCTCCCTACACGATACGATGGCGGCTCGAGCCTGGTTACCATGACATCAGGGTTCACGCCGTAGCATCGGATGATCAAAAACTCGGTGACACTATCCGCATTCTCGTCCTCAGGTAAATTCAGATCTACGTTTCCGTTACCCCGCTACCTTGACATCATACTCTTTCTCATTATAATTTACTGTATCGAGAATATGTATGAACCAACAACGTCACGAACTTCAATTTAGACCAGAACTCAGGCAGTATCTCCTGCCGACGCTCGTCTATTATCTGAAACTCATTGAGCTGCCCAATCTGGAACTGGAAACATATCTCAGTAAGGAACTGGAGACCAATCCCCTCCTGGAAGACGCACAAGCAGATGGTCAGAGCGACGAAGAAGGCTTGAGTGAGGAAAAATCCGATGAAAAAAAAGAGGAGGAAGATCTCAGCATCCTGGAACTCTTTTCCGATAACTGGGATCCTCAACACGTACCAAGGGATATTCAATTCGACCCGCTCGAGAACGTACCCTCGCAGGGAGAAAAACTGTACGAAGTCCTCATTAAACAGGCCAGGTGCATGTTCGAAGATGAAGAACTTGAGATTGCGTTGCTCATTATTTCAAATATCGAGGAGGATGGTTTTCTTGCCGCAACTGCAGAAGAGATCGCCGGAACAGAATTCGACTGCGACAGGGTGTGTGCAATCATAAAAAAAATTCAGCGCTTCGAACCGGTCGGATGTGCATGGCGTGATCCTACGGAACCACTACTCATCCAGCTTGAAGATGCTGGCTTTTCTCAAGAATCAACAGAATATGTCATCGTCAGAGATCATCTCAAAGATTTAAAGAATAATCATCAAAAGAATATCCTGCGAAAACTGAACATTACCGACCAGGAATTGAACAAAGCACGACAGGTGATCGCCAAACTCGATCCAAAACCGGGCTGGCGGTACTCGGCCACACAGTCACGGTACGTGACACCCGACTTCATTGTATACTGGAACGACAACAAATTAGTGGGCGCGTTGAATGATGAAAATGCTCCGCGGGTCAGAATCAGACGGCAGTATCTGGAAATCATGAAACACAAAGCCGGCGTCCCGAAAGATCAGGTATCATTCGTCAGACAGCGGGTGCAATCTGCGCAGAACCTGATCATGGCAATAGAACAGCGGCGCAGGACGCTCTGTCGTATTATCAACGGCATACTCGAATATCAACACGAGTTTTTTGAAAAAGGATACAATTACCTGAAACCCATGACCATGACCGAGTTCGCGCGGCAGCTCAATGTGAACCCCTCGACGATCTCGCGTGCCCTTGCCAACAAGTATCTGGAATCTCCCTGGGGCATTCACCGTATGAAATTCTTCTTTGCCGCTGCGGTGGGGCACACCGATAAACGCATTATTTTCCAGAAGATCAAGGAGATCGTCGATAATGAAGATAAATCGTCACCACTGTCCGATACCCAGATTGTCAAAAAACTGAGCCGGCAGGGCATTATAATATCACGCCGTACCATCTCGAAATACCGGGATCTCCTCAGCATCCCGGCACAGCAATTCCGGCGCAAATAGCATCCATCGTTCCCATTTTAGACCTCTGTACATCTCTGGCATGATACAAAGAAATCTGTATTTGTTCACAAATTTCTTGACTTTTCGACAATTGTGAGTATAATTTTGTAGAATTAAGTGTGTGATGCCGCTAATAAAGATTCGTTATCAGGGTTTTCGCAATCTGGTAGATACTGAATTGCTGTTTACCGATGATTTCAATTTCATTATCGGTGACAACGGTGCTGGTAAGACAAATCTGTTGGAAGCTATATACTATGTAGGCCTCGCCTCATCCTTTCGCGCAAAAGAAGAAAAGAGCCTGATAAACAGGAACTGCGATTATCTCAGGATCGATGCCGAGGCGGATGGAAAGAACGCGGCTGTCTACCTTGACAGCAGCAGAAAAAAACTGACGCTGGGCGGAAATGATGTTCAGCGATTAGGTGATTTTATCGGCTGGCTGGGCATTACCCTCCTCTCGATCGAGGACATCTGGTTGATCCGCGGCTCGCCAGCAAGGAGACGTACTTTTCTCGATTGGATGATCGCGAAATTATCGCCGCGGTATTGTAGCACGCTAACGGAATACAAAAAAATAATACGACAGCGCAACAGGGCGCTGCATATGGCGAATGAAACAGGTGATCGTGACGTATTGGATGCATTTGATGAACAGATGATACAAGCAGGCAACGATTTATATGCTATGCGGGAAGAATATATGCCACGGATAAAAAAACATACAACGAAATCCGGCACGGCACTGGGTTTGAAAAAACTCGAGGTGTCCTATGCCAGTTCATGCCATGATATGCAGATCGATCGTAAGATGCTCGAGAAAGTACGTATGAAGGAGATTCTGCGCGGTCACAGTCTTATCGGACCGCATCGGGATGACCTGATATTCACCCTTGAGGGTCGAAGACTGCAGGATTTCGCATCAGAAGGTGAAGAGCGTTCGACGGCTATCGCGCTGAGACTCGCCGAAGCTGAGATATTGTACACCCAGACCGGAACGAGACCGATCATGCTCCTTGACGAAGTTACCGCGGAACTCGATCACGAAAGGCGCGATGCCGTATTGGAACTCCTCAGCGGGCAGATATTCTACGCAAGTACGCAGCTGCCTCAGTTTATCGATTCGCTGCCGGGGGGCTATCAGGTATTACGTGCCAAGCGAGGTGCATTTGAGATTTCCGGTTAAAATCGACACCATCCTTTCACGGGTTCTCAAAAATTTGAGGATAGAAGAAGGTATGAAGAACTGGTGTATCGTTGAAAAATGGCCGGAGATCGTTGGTACCAGGATCGCACATCACGCACACGCAACTGCCGTCGATGCGGAGAATCTTTATGTGGAAGTCGATAACCCTGCCTGGCAAAACCAGCTTTTTTTAATGAAAACAATGCTCTTGGAAAAATGTAAGAAATACCATGTTTCGATCAAAGATATTAAATTTTCGCTTGCCAATCATGATGTAAAGGAGAAAGCATGAGAAATAAGAAAAAACAGGCGAAGAAAACATCACGGAAGACTGTGAAGGAAAAAGCACCGTCCGGAAAAAAAGAACGCTATGATGCATCCAAGATTCAGATCCTGAAAGGACTCGAGGCTGTCCGCAGAAGACCGGCAATGTACATCGGGGATATCGGTATCAGGGGACTGCATCATTTGATATTCGAAGTTGTCGATAACGGTATTGACGAAGCACTCGCAGGTCATTGTGATCAGATCACGGTTACTGTCGACGGGCATACCGTTGAAGTACAGGACAATGGTCAGGGGATTCCCGTCGATACCCATCCCACCGAGAAAAAGTCAGCCCTCGAAGTGGTCATGACGATGCTCCATGCCGGCGCAAAATTTGACGATAAAGTATACAGCATCAGCGGAGGTCTTCATGGGGTCGGCGTTTCGGCGGTGAACGCACTGTGTGAATCTCTCAAGGTTGAGGTGTACCGGAACGGCAATATATACTTTCAGGGTTTCAAACGGGGGAAACCGCAAACCAAGGTAAAGGTTATCGGCAAGTCCAAACGAACGGGCACAAAAATTACGTTCAAACCCGACGATATCATATTTAAAAAGATCGAGTTCAATAAAGCGATCATCAGTCAGCGCCTACGGGAACTGGCATTTCTGAACAAGGGGCTCAAGATCGATTTCGAGGACAAGAACTCCAAACTGAAGGAACGGTATTTCTCAAAGGGCGGTGTCGTCGATCTCGTCAAGTACCTCGATTCTGGAAGAACGAGACTTCATAAACCTATCTATTTTGCCCAGCGGCAGAACGGGATAGACATCGAGGTTTCCATGGAGTACAACGATTCTTACCTCGAGAACATCTTCACGTACGCGAATACGATCAATACCCATGAAGGAGGTTCTCATCTTGTCGGATTCAAGAAGGCACTGACCAGAACCCTCAACGAGTATGCCCGCAAGCACAAACTGTTAAAAGAGGATGTCAGTTTTTCAGGCGAGGATACGCGTGAAGGCTTGACCGCCGTAGTATCCATAAAGATCAAGAATCCTCAGTTCGAAGGACAGACCAAGACACGGCTCGGCAATCCCGAGGCAAAGGGCGCGGTCGAGACGCTGGTAAACGAAAAGCTCTATGCCTTCCTCGAAGAGAATCCGCGGTATACCAATATCATCATCAATAAGGTACGGGCTGCGGCAAAATCACGGATCGCCGCAAAGAAAGCCAGGGAACTCACCCGGCGCAAATCGCTTCTCGACAGCGAAACCCTGCCTGGGAAACTCGCCGACTGCTCGTCCACGAACCCTGATGAATGCGAGATCTTCGTGGTAGAGGGTGATTCGGCCGGCGGTAGTGCGAAACAGGGACGTGACCGACGATACCAGGCGATCCTGCCCCTGCGCGGCAAGATACTGAACGTTGAGAAACGGGGACTGAACAAGATACTGAGCAACACAGAGATACGCACGCTCATTTCCGCTATCGGCTGCGGTATCGGCGAGGATGATTTCGATGTGACCAAGGTACGTTACAAAAAGATCGTGATCATGACCGACGCCGATGTGGACGGAGCCCACATTAGAACACTGCTCCTGACCTTTCTTTTCAGATTCATGAAAGACCTGATCGAAGCCGGTATTATTTATATTGCCCAGCCCCCGCTCTACCGGGTCAAATATGACAAACAGGAACTGTACCTCTTTTCCGACGATGAATTGCAGAAATTTCTTAAAGGAAAACAAGAAAAGAAGCGAGATATTCAACGCTACAAAGGTCTCGGTGAAATGAACCCGGATCAACTATGGAAAACGACCATGGATCCGGAGAGACGCATTCTCAAGCGGGTCACGATGGAAGACGCTGCCGAAGCTGACAGGCTCTTCTCGATCCTTATGGGCGGTGAGGTCGAACCGCGTCGTCAATTCATAGAGGAAAACGCCAAATACGTTGAAAATCTCGACGTATGACAAGGAGGACGGATGAACAGGATTGAACTATTCCAGGAATTGACCGGTGCCTTTGGTATTTCTGGTTACGAGGAAGAAATAACCGGGATACTGAAAAAACATTTCGGCGACAGGGTCACGATGATGAGGGATGGTATCGGCAGTCTTATAGCAAAGAAGAGCGGCGCCGCGGAACAACCAAAGATAATGTTCGCCGCGCACATGGACGAGATCGGGTTCATGGTCAAAAGCATTACCAAAAAGGGTTTCATCAAATTCCTGACCATGGGCGGATGGTACGAGGGTAACTTGCCGGGACTGCGTGTACAGGTCAAAACGAAGAACGGTATGGTTCCCGGTGTCATCGGTCAGAAAGCGATCCACGACCTGCCTGAGGAAGAACGTAAAAAATTACCGAAGGTAGATCATATGTACATCGATGTCGGCGCAACTCACGAATACGACATCAAGGAAAAACTCGGTATCAGACCGGGTGATCCTGTTATACCCGATTATCCCTTTGTCCAGCTCGCTAATAAAGACCTCTGCATGGCAAAGGCGTGGGATGACAGAGTGGGCTGCGCGCTCCTCGTTGACCTTCTGAACAATCTGTCAGCGGCCGATCACCCGAACACGGTGTACCTCACCGGCACTGTTCAGGAAGAAGTCGGCCTGCGGGGTGCGCGGACGTCAGCGTTCAGCATCGCGCCGGATATCGGATTTGCCCTTGATGTGAGCCTGTGCCGGGATACACCGGGCAATGATGACGACAGTCCCGAGAAACTCGGCAGCGGTGTGGGCATACTGATCCGCGACAGCACCATGATCCCTCATACGAAACTCAGGGATTTCGTATGTGAACTGGCAGAGCATAATAACATCCCCTATCATTTCACTTCGATAAAGGGTGGTTATGATACCGGCGTGATACACATAACCAAATACGGCGTGCCGAGCCTGGCGATCGGTATCCCGACGCGTTATGTCCATTCCGGATCGAGTATCATATCCCTGACAGACTATGAACATGTATTGAACCTTATCACGCTTATTGTGAAAAATTTAGACGCAGAGGCATTGAAAAATATTCTCATTTAAGGAGGGTTTATGGCAAAACGAATCATAAAACCCGGAGCAGTCTACTATATAGAAACCACTACCAAGGAGTGCATCGAGATCTTGAGCGATCCTCACTGGTCGCGTTTTCTACTGCTGTCCATAGGGTATCACCGATACATGCTGAACTATAATATCTTTGCCTATCTCATCCTGCCGGAATCATTCTACCTCATCATCCAGCCGAGCAGAATGTATACGGTGTCAAAGGTCATGAAGTTAATAAAAGGAAATTTCGCGAGGAAATTCAACGAGTACAAGAAACGGGAAGGAACCGTGTGGAGCCAGAGTTTTGATGCCGACATCATCGAAAGCCCGGAGGATTTCAGGGAAAAACTCGACCACGTCCACTCGCTGCCGGTCGTTCGTGAACTGTGTAAAGAGCCGGGTGCGTATGAATTTTCGAGTTATAATAATTATTCGAGGGCACCGCGGACCACGATCCAGCTCGTGATCGATCCATTCCCCTCGAACTACAAGTTTAAAAAATAGCACGGCAGCAATCGCGGGCAGTCTGGGACAAATTCTGGGCAGGTAAAGATCCTGCCGAGATATATCCGCCCGTCACCAACATTATAGAAGAACTCCTGAATATAACGAACCTTGCTGGAAAACGCGTGCTCGAAGTCGGTGCCGGCACCGGTCGGGACAGCCTCAGGATGTTTGAACGGGGCGCACGTGCGTGCATCCTGGACTATTCAGAAGAAAGCCTCAGGCTCGTACGGTCGCGCCTGGCGACCGACAAGATCTCGTGCCTGCTCGCCGATGCCCTGGATGCTCCCCTGCCCGACAATGCCTTTGACATCGTCTTTCATCAGGGATTGCTCGAGCATTTTCCAACGCCGTATCCCCTGCTCCGGGAAAATCACCGGGTCCTTAAAACGGGCGGACTGCTCGTTGTCGACGTTCCCCAGACTTTCCATTTCTACACCCTCATGAAACATGCACTCATGCTCCTGGGTATATGGTTCGGAGGCTGGGAACGCCAGTTCACCATCAATTCCCTGGCGCGGTTGCTCAAGAATACGGGCTTCGAACCAGTGCACATCTATGCAGACTGGTCCAGACCGGGTATCGTATATAAGATACTGCGTATGATTCTACAGAAACTCCGCATAGCGCTGCCCATGTACCCGAGATACTTCGGGTCACTGACGAAAAAACTCTACGTCCTGCAGAAAAGACTGCGCAGGAAACGGCTATTCATGTACACCGCGCTCTCGATCGGCATCATCGCTAGAAAAAAATAAATAATCTCACAGACACTTCACAAAATTCCAGCCCAGAGGTTCCCCGCCCTTTATATCCAGATTGCCGCTTATAGCTCTGAGACAACATCTCGCCCTTGCCGCCTGGGTAGCGTTCACGCCTTGCTTGTCCAGGCCAAAACCCCAGGTGATCATTGCCGGTTTTGTCGTTGCGTAA
>CP070834.1:2167629-2171939 GCA_020341755.1 Caldifarciminota bacterium
CATGCTGCTGCCGGGCGACCTGCTGCGATATGGTCGGGAGTGCTACGGTCCCGACCGCAATACCGAACAGGCCAAGCGGCAGGTGCATGACGCGAAATGCATAGTTGAGCCAGGTCATGCTTCGTTCCTGGAGAAAAGAGATGAGAAAGAGGTCGACCGTGATATTGATGCGGGATGCCGCGAGCCCGAATGCCACCGGGATGAAGAGTAGAAATATCCGTTTGATATTGGGGTCACGGAAATTAAGATAGAGATGGAAGCGGAATCCGGACCGGTACAAGCGCGGGATCTGGATCATAAACTGCATGAGCCCGCCGGCAGTGACACCGATCGCCATGCCGAAAATAGGATCCATGCCCCGCTGGGTGAAATACGTGTACAGTATAACGGGAATGGCAATGCTGATGATGTTGAAAAACGCCGGAGCGACCGACGGTACGAAGAATTCTTTTTCGGTATTCAAATAGCCCATTGCCCAGGCAGCCAGGGCAATGAAGAGTAAAAAGGGAAACATGACAGCGGTGAGCTGTGACGTGAGTGCGAGTTTGTTGGGTACCGCGCCGAATCCGTACGTGATGATGCGGACGAGCAGGGGCGACAAGAGCATGCCGACGGCAACGACGATACCGACCACGATAAAAAGGATCAGAAAAATATTGCTGGCAAGTCGGTTCTGTTCGTCCCGGCTCTTTTGCTGTATCTCGCTCAAGACCGGTATGTATGCTGCCGAGAGAGCGGTTTCTGCGAACAGGTCGCGCATGAGATTGGGGATACGGAATGCCGCATTGAACGCGTCGGTGGAAAAACCCGCGCCGAAGAGAAAGGCGAACACGGATTCGCGCACCAGTCCGAGCACGCGGCTTATCGCCGTACCGATGGTAAATGCCCGGACACCCCTCGTGATATCTGGCATCCGCAATTATACAAATATAGCCTGTAGTGTCAATGTACGCCCAAAAGTTTAAAAGTTCATGCCTGGCACCATCGCGTTACTGATTGACTGATATCAATTTATGCATATAATAGAACGCTTAAGAGGAGGTACGATGAAACCAAAAATCGCGATAAACGGTTTTGGGAGAATTGGCAGGTTGGTATTCAGGGCTGGCTATAAGAGCAAAGCATTTGAAATCGTGGCGATAAACGATATCACCGATGCCACGACCTTAGCCCACCTGCTTAAATACGATTCAGTGCATCGGGAATTTGCTGCCCGGGTCATGGTAAAAGATGATGGGATCGATGTCGACGGCACGACGTACAAGGTTTTTTCCGAGAAAGATCCTGGAGCGCTTCCCTGGAAAGATCTCGGGGTAACCTATGTACTCGAAGCGACCGGTCTGTTCCGGACACAGGAAAAAGCGGGTCTTCATCTAAAAGCGGGCGCCAAGCGAGTCATGCTCTCTGCGCCGGGAAAAGGTGAGCCAAAAATTCCCGGATTCGTGATGGGGGTCAACCATACCGGGTTCGATCCGAAGAAACATACGATCTTCTCGAACGCATCGTGCACGACTAATTGTTTTGCGCCGGTCGTGAAGGTCCTTCACGAGGCGTATACGATCAGACGGGGTTTCATGACGACGACCCATGCCTACACGAATGACCAGCGCATCCTCGATCTGCCCCATAAAGATCTGCGCCGGGCACGCGCAGCCGCGCTTTCCATGATCCCTACCTCTACCGGTGCGGCAAAGGCGATCACCGAGATATTCCCCGAGTTGAAGGGAAAAATCGATGCGGTTGCCGTACGGGTGCCGACCGCCGATGTGTCGCTCGTCGATTTTGTCGCGGAACTCGACAAGAAGACAACCGCGGATGAAGTGAATGATGCATTCCGAACCGCATCTCAGGGCGATCTTAAAGGCATACTGCAGTACCTTGACGTGCCGCTCGTATCGAGCGACTTCATTGGCAATCCCTATTCGTCGATCTTCGATGCCGAACTGACCAGGGTTAACGAAAATCTGGTCAAGGTATTCAGCTGGTATGACAATGAATGGGGTTATTCCAAGCGAATGGTGGAACTGCTCGAATACGTGATCGGGAGAGAATAATGGCAAAACTTTCGGTCAAAGATCTCGATGTCAAAGGAAAAAAGGTGTTCATGCGGGTCGATTTCAATGTTCCGCTGGACAGTGAGCTGCACATCACCGATGATACGCGCATCCGGGCGGCACTGCCAACGATCACGTATGTGCTGGAACAGGGCGGTATACCGATCCTCGCCAGTCATCTCGGTAGACCAAAGGGAACATATGATGGCACACTGAGCCTCAAACCGGTTGCCGAGCGGCTTGTCAAGTTGCTCGACCGCAAGGTCGTATTCGCGGATGACTGCGTGGGTGATGAGGTGAAAAAAATCGCCGATAATTTAAAACCCGGCGACATACTGCTCCTGGAAAATACACGCTTCCATCCCGAGGAAAAGGCGAATGATCCTGAGTTTGTAAAGGAATTGGCCTCTCTGGCAGATCTGTACGTCAATGATGCCTTTGGCACGGCGCACCGAGCCCATGCCTCGGTGGTCGGCGTGGCAGAAGCATTCGAAAATCCGGCATGCGGTCTGCTCATGGAACAGGAGATCACCTATCTCGAGAATGTACTCACGGACCCGAAACGACCGCTCGTGGCGATCATCGGTGGTGCCAAGGTCTCGACCAAGATCGGGGTGATCAAGAACCTGCTGCAGAACGTCGACCGATTGATCATCGGCGGCGGTATGTGTTATACATTTTACCGGGCAAAGGGCTACGAGATCGGAACGTCGCTGTGCGAAGATGATTATATTTCAGCGGCGCGGGAATTGCTGGATGATACAAAGATCTATTTACCGGTTGACGTGGTGGTCGCACCAGAGCCCAAAGCCGGCGCCGCGACGCAGACGGTCGATGCCGACAAGATGCCGGCTGGTCACGCGGGTGTGGATATCGGCGAGCGATCGCAGCGGGATATGGGTGCTGAAATAGAGCGGGCACAGACCATCGTGTGGAACGGACCGCTTGGTATTTTCGAGATCGACGAGTTTTCCCGCGGCACGCAGGCGATCGCGCAGGCGGTGGTCCGTGCGACGGAAAAGGGAGCCGTGTCGATCGTGGGCGGCGGTGATACAATCGCGGCATTGCGCACGTTCCGTATGGTCGATAAGGTAAGCCACGCCTCGACCGGCGGTGGCGCGTCCCTCGAATTCTTAGAAGGTAAGGAATTGCCGGGTATAAAGATCTTAAAGGATAAATAATGGAAACGATCATTGCTGGTAACTGGAAGATGAACATGGATCCGGGTGAGTCCCGGACCCTTGTGCAGGAATTGTTGCAGGCAGTCGGTGCCGTGAAAGACCGGACGATCATCGTATTTCCTGCGTTCACGTCACTGCCGCATGTTGCCGAGATCGTACATAACTCGGTGATCAAACTAGGTGCTCAGAACATGCACTGGGAACGATCGGGTGCCTTCACCGGTGAGGTCTCCGGACTCTTTCTGAAGCAACTCGGGTGTGAATATGTTATCATCGGCCATTCAGAGCGCAGGCATGTCCTGAAGGAACCTGATGACTGGCTCAACCGGAAACTAAAAACCGCCCTGGATATCGGGCTCATTTCCATATTCTGCGTTGGTGAGACTCAGGATGAGCGGGAATCGGGCAGGACCGAGGAGGTTATTACCCGGCAGCTCGATCTGGGCTTAAAAGGCATAGAATCTGAAGTTCACAAGATGATCATTGCCTACGAGCCGGTGTGGGCTATCGGTACCGGCAAGACCGCAACACCCGATATGGCCGCTCAGGTTCATGGGTTTATCAGGTCGCAGTTAACAAAACCGGCGACGATTCTCTACGGCGGGAGCGTGAAGCCCGAGAATATAGATGCTATTATGAAGGAGGAAGAGATACAGGGCGTGCTGGTTGGCGGAGCAAGCCTTAAACCGGACACGTTTGCCCGTATCGTTAAATTCACTAAATAGCATTAAACGACAAAATAGGCTTGACTTTATCCTGATAATCGCTATAATTACGTCTATGTTCAAAATCAAGGAGACACCATGTACGGCGTGATCCAGGTGTTGCATGTACTCATTTGCGTGCTGCTGGTCGTCGTTGTGCTGATGCAGCAGAGCCGTGGCGGCGGTATGTCGAGCGTGTTCGGCGGCGGCGGCGGCAGTTCAGAATCCCTGTTCGGCGGCAAGGGAGCAACACCGTTCTTCGTCAGGCTGACGACCGGTCTGGCAATAGGATTCTTCGTGACCTCGGTCATGCTGGTGCTCATTTCTCGACGGGCACTGCCTGAGAGTGCTATTGACAAGGGGCTGCAGGA
>CP070834.1:2172039-2185009 GCA_020341755.1 Caldifarciminota bacterium
ACCCTGTTCGAGCGCCTCAAAGAGTACCGCATCACTGCCTGTGGTATAGTCGACAATACCCTTTTCGGACTTCCTGAATTCCTGACATATGCACGGCGTTACGATATCACACCTATTATCGGCGCGCACATCGCCATAGCATGCTCACGTGAAAAACACTCCAGGCTCTATCTCTTCGTGGAAAACGGGCGCGGTTACAAAAATCTCTGTCATATTATTACTAAACAAGCATACACAGATGTCGATCTTGAATATGTTCGAACGCACGCGCGCGGACTCACCGCACTTTCATGTAACAT
Organism: Caldifarciminota bacterium; assembly: GCA_020341755.1. Classification (GTDB taxonomy): domain Bacteria; phylum Hydrothermota; class Tepidihabitantia; order SM23-42; family SM23-42. Next base: position 2,172,339 of record CP070834.1, read on the forward strand.
ACCCCTGTTGAGAGAACTGCGTCCCGCTTTCGAACGAATCTACTATCTGGTATTACCATACCATACTCCCCTGCGGCAGGAATTCCCATCCTGTGCCGCTCATGAAATTTTCTATGTCATCCAGCAGGACAGGGTGCTCTACAAATTGCTGTGCAAGATCAAGAACAATACGTACGAAGACATTCGCGGCAGACCGAATCATCTCATGACACATGATGCATTCTGTCGTATGTATGCTGATTATCCGGAGGCAATAGAGAATAATCAAAAAATAGCGCGGGAATGTACCTATGTCCCCGAATACAAGAACTGGATCTTCGCCGAACCAAAACATTCGCTGCAAGAACTCATATGGCAGCATTCTGCGCAGCTGGACCGTATCCAGAAGAACCGTGTCGAACATGAGTATAAGATCATAAAAGAGACCGGCTTCGAGGCATATTTCAGTCTGGTGTACGATCTCAAACAGTACGCACGCAGCCGGGGTATCGGTATGAACGTCCGGGGTTCTGCCGCATCATCGTTCGTGCTGTATATGCTCGGCCTTTCGATCATCGATCCATTAAAATACCGCTTGCCCTTCGAACGGTTTCTCAATCCTCAACGTCGGGAACCACCGGATATCGATGTCGATGTTGAGTTCAATCAGCGCGAGGGATTGATACAGGAAATATTCAAGCAGTATACAAAAGAGCATGTCGCTCATATCGCCGTTATAAACCGATTTCAGCACCGGGCACGCTTCCGGGATACGGCACGCGCCTTCGGTCTCACGCCAAAAGAACTCAAACATATCACCCGACACCTCGGTGAGAAGCTGGTGGATGATGTCTTGAAGCTCTCCCGCCGGATCGATGATTATCCCCACTACTTCTCATGCCACCCGAGCGGTATTGTCATCACCCCCTTATCACTCTACTCTTACGTCCCCCTCTATCCGAGCCCCGCTGGTCAGATCACGCACTTTGACAAAGATGGCATCGGCATGGTGGGGCTGGTCAAGATCGACATACTCGGGGTTCGGGGTTTCCCGGCACTGTATCTGTCACGAGAGACGGTCGATTTCCAAGACCAGCGGGTCTACAATCATATCGGAGAAGGCAGGACGCTGGGGTGTTTCCAGATCGAAAGCCCGATGGTACGGCTCTACCTGAGACGCATACGTCCGAGATCGCTTATGGATATCGCGAATGCGATCGCAATAATTCGACCCGGGCCGGCGCAGGGAGGGATGAAAGAGCGGTTTTCCAGACGACTGAAAGGCGAAGAAAAAATCGAATACCCCCACCCATGGCTCGAGGACGCATTGCGGGATACGCTCGGGATCCCTGTCTACCAGGAGCAGATATTGCAGATCGCTCAAGACTTTGCACATTTCTCAATGAGCGACGGTGATATGCTGCGGCGTGCCATGACCAAAGACCGGGACCCGCAGCGCATGCAGGAATTAGAGGAACTCTTTTACAGAAATGCAGGTAACCTCGGTCATAGCGCCAGGGAATGTGATACCGTCTGGCAACGCATCAAGGCGTTCTCTTCATTCGGGTTCAATAAAGCTCATGCCGTTACCTACGGAACGCTCGCCTACCTTTCTGCATACCAGAAGTTCTACCAGCCGCATGCTTTTTTCTGCCGGGTTATCAACAACAAGGGCGGCTATTATCCCAGCTATGCCTATATCAACGAAGCACGGAGATGGGGCATACAAATTCGCGGTCCGGATATCAATACAAGCGAAGCACGCTTCCGGGTACTCGATTCTGTACTCGTAACCGGACTCGACGAGATAAAAAATCTCTCGATACCGACCATCAAACGCATCCTCACCCTGCGGCCCTTTCACAGTGCCGAGCAGTTCTTCCACACTGTTCGACCATCGATCGATGAGGGCATCGCACTCATCAAATCGGGTGCGCTGGATATACTCGGACCTTCCCGTCCCCAACTCTATTTTCTGCTGCTTCTTTCCAGGACGCAAAAATACTACACGCCGCAGCTGACCGAAAGAATCCCCCGGTTCAGTGATTTCCAGGAAAAAAATAAACATCACGACCAGCTCAACACCCTCACCTTCATCCCCGAATATCATGTTCTCGAGGTGTTCTATCCGTTACGAAAAGAAAAGATCGACCACCTGGAAACAAAAAGCCGCGGCACCATTATCGGGACGCCGGTCTGCCGCAGGGTCGTTCTGACGAAAAAACGAAGGCTCATGTCATTCGTCACGCTCGATGACGAAACCTCAACCTGTGAGGTCGTACTTTTCCCAAACCATTACAAAAAAAGCGCCATCGGACCGGTCATGTGCATCTCGGGCAAGATGCAGGATGATACCCTGATCGCAGATTCCTGCAAAGCCCTTCCCCTCTCCCCACCGTAACTTCATTATGAGGGAACATAGCCGCACAATCATCCGCAACAACATTACCACCCTGCCGTTTGCGTATGCACGGTACTCATCCGACCAAAACCATGATGGAAAAATGATCGGGAATTGCTTATTTTCTTAAAAGAGTGCAAATCAGCGCACAGGCAATGAACGTCAGTATTGGTGATCTTTATTGAATCAGCTTACTCTACCCACTCGATGCCCTCGACCTGAATATCCTCCGGACTGACATCGCCAACGACCATCAGGTAAAAACGCTCCGGGTGCAGGTGGTTGCGGGTAGCGGTCTTCACCTTATCAAGATCTACGGCTTCGATATAATCCGGGAATTTTTCGAGATAGTCGCCCCCGAGTTTTTCAATCTCTATGTACCCGGCCATCTGAGCCATCTCCCGATAAGTATCATATGACAAGGGGAAATGACCGATGTAGTACTGTTTGGCACGGTCCAGTTCGTCCTGCTGGACATCCACATCGAGCCGTTTCATCTCATTCAAGAGTTCCTGGACGACCTGATTCGCCATTTCCTTGCGGGTCTGCACCTCGGCAGCGAACAGACCAGAATTCTGGAAACGATAAAATCGGGAATAAGCGACGTATGCAAGACCCATTTCTTCACGGATCTTCCATGAGATACGTGACGTGAGTCCGCTCCCGCCGTAAATAAAGTTCATGACGCGAGTCTCGTACCAATCTGGTGCGCCAACTGCCGGACCCTGATGTCCGAGTATGATGTATGCCTGAGAAATATCCATCGGTATGATCTTACCGACCGGGTGATCCGATATCTGTACTTCGGGAATGACGGGGTGCTGCACCTCTTTCCGCTTCCAGGTACCCAAGTGGCGGTCGAGTGCGCTCAGGAGTTCCTTTTTAGAAAAGTCTCCTACACATATGATGAAGGCGTTATTAGGACTATAATACTCATCATAAAATGTCCGGACATCATCCTCGGTGATCAGGGCAACCGTACTATCATAGCCGTTCGGATAATGTCCAAGTGGGTGATCACCGAAAACAAGTTTTCTGAACGCACGGTCGATAAGATTGAACGGTCGATCGGTATCGACCTTGATATCGCCAATGACTTCTCGTTTTACGTTCTCCAGCTCCCCACTGTCGAAACGCGGATTCTGGAGGCAATCAGAGAATAGCTCCATGAGTAAACCGATATCCTTACTCAACGCTCGCCCCCGTAAGCCTGCGTAGTCTTCAGCAGCGAATGCGGACAATTCTCCACCAACCGATTCAATCGAGCGCACGATGCTGTCGAGCACGCGGCTCTCCGTCCCGCGCACCAGCATCTGGCTGGTGATATTAGCAAGTCCTTCAACTCCTGAAGGATCGAACACGCTTCCCGCAAAAATAACTGCCCGCATCTCGACGACCGGGATTTTGTGCGCCTCTATAGAGATGACAATGAGCCCATTATCAAGCGTATCACGTTCCATTATTGAACCGTGCAGCACCACGGCAACCAGCAAGAAAAGCACCATGTATTTCATTGTTCCTCCACGGGTAAGAGATATCCGACCGTTCGATTGTTTTTCAGGAAATATTTTTGCGCCATATTCATAATATCATCCTTCGTGACCTCCTGGACTGATACAGGATACTGGTTTATATTTTGCCACCCATTACCCTCTATCTCCCACCATCCAAGCATATAGCCGACGCGCGTAGGTGCATCCCTGCCATACACAGCCTGCGCAAGTACTTGATTTTTTGCCTTTTGTAGCTCACTATCGGTCACTGGTTCGCTCTTCAACCGCTCCATCTCCTTCAATAGTGCCTGTTCGAGTATGACTGGTTCAATACCTTCCTGCGGTACGGCATAGACAATGAAAGTCCCGCCGTATTTTGAGGTATTGTGATATACACGTACCTCGGTCGCCAACCCCTGTTTCCGTACGAGGTCGGTCTCGAAGCGTGAACTGACGCCATAGGTAAGGATCATAGCGATAACATCGAGGGCGCATTCTTCAGGACTGCCTGCCGGCACCGTATGATACTGAATACCTACTACTGGTGTCCGGACATCCCTGCGCAGTTCAAACCGACGCTCACCCTCCTGCGGTGTTTCAGTAAATACCATTTCATCGACCTTTTTCCCGGGGATACCGGCGAAGTGTTTCTTCACCTTTCGCAGTGCATCATCAGCCTCGATACTGCCGGCAATAATGATCACAGCATTCGCCGGGTTGTAAAACGTTCTATACCAATCGTAAACATCATCCCGCGTCGTTCGTTCGAGGTCTTCCATGAATCCGACGATAGAAATGCGGTAGGGATGATTGGTATAGCTCACAAGATCGAGTTGCTCAAAAAAATACCGGTGCGGGTCATTATGCCAGAGGCGTCGTTCCTCCATTACCACACCTTTTTCCGATTCGAATTCTTCCGGGTCAACGAGCAGATTCGTCATACGTTCTGCTTCAAACTCGAGTTCAAACTCATAGCGGTCTTTATGAAGATTGGCAAAATAACCGGTTCGGTGAAGAGAAGTGAAACCATTTTCCTCTCCTCCCATTTCCTCAATACGGCGGTCATAATCCTTGGTTTTGTAATTTTTCGTGCTCTTGAATGACATGTGCTCGAGAAAATGAGATATGCCGGTGTATCCTCTTAGTTCATTGTACGATCCCACGCGATAATAAATCTGGGTCGATACCACGGGTGCAAAGTGATCCTCATAAATGAACACTTTAAGCCCGTTGGAAAGCTCATACTCAGCCACGTCGATCGGACTGAACGCGATAAGTATGCACAGTAATTGTATCATAACTCACTCCTTTTATTTACTGCTAGCAGGAAGAATATGCCACTGAATGATTAAAACACTAAAAGACGAAAATGCTAACACTAATTAAGACAATTGCCAGCACCTCATCAGTTTATTTTAGAATGATCGTCTTAAAGACCTGCCGAGCATTATCGGTCTTCGCGGCTACGAAATATATGCCATCTGGTACACGCCGTCCCCGCACATCCTTTAGATCCCAGGTCATCAGTGGTTCAAGATTACCCTCTGCGATCGTACGAACAAGCCGACCGCTTGCATCATATACCCTTACTGTTCCCGTACCGATATTCTGTGCTCCATCAATACCAATGTGCATTGTATGCCGGGCAGGGTTCGGATAGATCCTCAACGTACTGCTGGCCGCTGGGCCTGCCGCCACCTCCTGTATCGACACGATACCGAACCAGTCAAGAAAGACATTAAGAAAATCCCATCGCGGCATATAGCCAGGTCGGCTGTGAACGGCTTCGACGCCAAACCCAAAATATACGATTTTGTACTGCGAAACCGGGTCTTCATACCAGATGCCTGAACAGTTTTCGAGCGCTGTTTCGTAAAAAAGGAACTCATGCGCATTTCCGTCAGACGCAACAACATCCCGGGAATACTGATTCGGACAGCCACCGGCGGTCCAGATCCGGGAAATGTACTGACCCAGGGGATCCGTGGTATCAGGGTAGCCGGAAAGCACCGTAATCGTATCATCGACATGTACCGCATGCAGATAATCCATATAAAAGGTTGTGCCGTTAATCTCCTGCCCGATATTCTGCCCGGTGATCAGAAGTTTGCCCCCGGCATCGAGGAACTGAATGAGACTGTCCTGCTCCTGTGCGGTGACATTATCGGTCTCGCTCTTACCCGTGTACCAGATGATCACATCGTTATTGAATTCGTCGATCCTGCTGATGGGGAAGATACCATGATCGACCGCTGTCCATACCTTGCAGGTTACGTCCAGACTGTCGAGCGCTTCTACGTAATATTCAGCGTATTCTCCCTCGTAGTCCCGGTTGACGATCAGCAGGTCTGCCGGATCAAGAAATATATCCAGGTCTGAAATGCTATCTGGAGTTACGTAGATATTCTCCATGATAATATCGGGATATGGGATTTCGGTGTATACGAATGTACGGTACAATGAATCGATCAGATATACTTCGAAATAGCCGGTTACAGAATCCGTCTGTGCACTGTCAAAATAAACCTCGCCGGTTGCATTAATGAACTGAAAATATAACTGGCTGTATATGCCGCTCGCATTCAGGCTGTCCTGCACCGACCCGGAAACAAGCCGCAGCGGCTTTACGTAGAATGAGGTCTCCAGGGTATCATTCTCGATACGTTCATCACCGGCTGCCGTGCAGTACGCGCTGAACTGCTGATAGCCCGTATCAGACGGCACCCACGGCGTCGGAAAGAAAATGGTGTCTTCCTCACCGAGAGCGAGTACCAGAGTTGTTTCTGCCGTGAACGGACCGGTGATCCCGCAGTACACGGTACCGAGATCATAAAATCCGCAATTCGCCACTACCATCGCGATCGAGATGCTGTCCCCGACCAGGAAATAATCCTGAGGACCGGTCGCTGCGATTCCGGTCACTCCGGCATCGGTATTCTTTATCGAATCCATGAGATTCTCAAAACCCATGAATACCATGTACGTCGAAACCCATGCATGGTCCTGGTTCGGTCCCCAGGTGCTGGTTGGCGGAACCCCGCCATCATCATCGTAGTCCTGCACGAGCAGCGTATCGGTCAGGCTGTGATGATAGTCGACGTATGTAGCGTTGTCGAGTATCCGTGCTGCCCCGTTGTAAGCATTTGCATACCAGATGTTCCAGGAATTATTCCATGTTCCGGTCGGTTGATGGTATTTCATGTACGGTATATAGGTGCCGAGCCACGCGATGCCGGCTGCCGTGTCGTCGTCGAACACGGAACGGCATATCCCCCATACTGCCGTTCCACCCGACATTGCCCACTGCTCGTTATTGATATTCGTCGCCGGATTTGCCTCTATCCATGCCTTGACGCGGTTACCGTATACGAGTGCTGTATCCTTGTACACTTGATTATTCTGCTCTTTCCCGTACTGGTACAGCATACCCGCGGCGAGCGAGGTCACTTTTGGATGGAGCATCTGGTACGTCGGCTGATCAAAAGGCAGCGGGTGCTCGTACATGTATTCGACACAGGTATCAGCATACCATGAATAGGTCGTATCGTTGAACGTGTTGCGGTAAATCTGTTCACAGAACAGGGCGAGTCCGCAGTTCCACACGCGGTAGTAATCACTGTCACCGCCCTCTTCTAAATAGGCGGGGTGGTTCATAACATATATCCAGGCTCGTCGGAGGTTCTCAAAATATGTCGTATCGCCGGTCAACTGATAATATCGTGACCACACCCAGATTGCTTCCTGGGTATTGTCGGTCTCGACTATATTCAGGGCATCTTCACCCTCGATTATGCCGCCATATTCGGGGTCGAGTGAATCATCAACCTGCATGGTGGCAATGAATGCAGCTGTCTGAAAAAATTCATGAATATAACTCCAGGACTGCCAGTTCCCGCGGAACTGGTCGACCTCGTATTGAAATACAGCTGGCCCCTTCGGCTCTCGTGCCTTTAACTCGAGTTCTTCTGTTGTCCAAAAACGCGCCGCAAATACAAACGAAACAATAACGCAGGAAAAAACGATAAACCTCTTCATAACTTCCTCCTGAGGTATTATAGTGCCGTTATCACACCAAGTCAATGCCGGATACATCTATTGCATTTCTCTCACTTTTATGTAAGATGTACGGATGGTCCACCCTTCTATCGAGTACGCTATTTATGCGCTAATATGCATTGGCACGGCCGATGCGGTCAACAAAAGGGCACGGCTTGCCGGCATCCCTGTCAGTACCTACCTGCTCGTCCAGAGTCCCTTTTTCCTATGCCTGGTCCTGGTCATTGCACTATTCACCACCGGCATCCGCTTCAGCCGTGCGGATATTATACATAGTATTATTGTCGCCGTCTTTTCGTTCGCTGCCTTCACCTTGATGCTCCACAGCCTTGGTAAGGGCTATGCCAGTATCAACTACGCGATATTCAGGTTGAGTTTCGTATTTTCCTCGGCACTTGCACTCGTTATATTCAATGAAGTATTCACCTATAACAAAGTCATCGGCATAGTGGTCGCTGCTGCTGCTCTTTTTGTCTTCTTTAAAGAAACCGGTTCAGGAACCACGTTTAAAAAAGCATTTATGTTTGCCGTCGCAGCGATGATCTGTAATGTCTTGTACCAGTTATCATTGAAATTCGCGACCACCGTCTATACGGCATCGCCGTCCTTTCTCTTATCGACCTCATTCTTTTTCAGCCTTTTGGTCATCGGATATAATCTATTCAATCGCAAACTCTCCATACCAAAAATAACATTGCTGTACGCACCGCTGAACGGTATATTGAGCGCTCTCGGCGCATTGTTCATGTTGATCGCGTTGAGTCAAGGTGAGGTAGGCTTTGTTTTTCCTCTTATACATATGAGTTTTATCGTGACATTCGTGATCTCGATCAGTTTTCTCGCTGAAAAACCGAGCAAAATGCAAATACTCGGCGTCATTGTTGCCGCGATTGCTATCATTGTTCTCATAGGGTAAACCAGCACGATGTTCCAGTATTTTGGTGAACTAGCAGCACTCGGTACGGCATCCTGCTGGTCCTTTGGTTCAATGGCTTTCACCATAGCATCCAGGCGGTTCGGATACTGGTCAGTGAATATTCTACGCCTAGCGGTTGCGCTCATTTTGCTCGTCACTGCAAAATGGATTATCACAGGGTCTCCTTTCCTCCCCGAAGTTACTGCATATCACTGGTTCTGGTTTGGTCTTTCGGGTATCATTGGATTTATACTGGGTGATACGCTCCTTTTTAAATCATTCGCCCTCATCGGCGCACGACTCGCCATGTTGATGATGTCCCTTGTTCCAGTTTTCGGTACGCTCATTGCGTGGATTTTCATGAACGAAATTCTCGGTGTTACCAAAATCATTGCCATTCTCGTAACCCTTTCTGGTATAACATGGGTCGTTCTATCGAAAACGAATTTGGGTCTTAAAAAACACCATTACCTGATTGGAATCGTCTGCGGAATCGGTGGCGCTGCCGGGCAAGCCATTGGTCTCGTCCTGTCGAAAAAAGGCTTGGTAAACGGTTTTTCACCACTCACGGGGAATATCGTCCGGACTCTGGTGGCGTCGATGGGGATATGGATGATCGCATTATTTCAAGGTAAGATTCCACATACTGTAAGTCTATTGAAAGATAAAAAAGGTGCCGCTGCCATGAGTAGCGGAGCTTTTCTGGGACCGTTCCTCGGAGTTTGGTTATCGCTTATTGCGGTACAGCATACCTATGTCGGGATCGCGACGACACTCATGGCTTTGCCTCCGGTCTTCCTCATTCCGCTCTCTCGCTGGATATTCAAGGAACGAATAACAACGGGAGCAGTGCTCGGGACGATCCTGGCGGTTTCGGGTGTTGCCCTCATATTCCTGTTATGACGCATAGAAACGTGAATGGCGCTGCGTGTAATCCTTCATAACGCAGTCAGTGCGGATGGACGGATCGATTGGATCAGCCCTGATCTCGGGCTATTCTATGGTCTTGTGAGCACATGGCAAGAGGATGCTACGCTTGTCGGTTGTGACACACTACTCAAGGCACAGGATGAGATCCCGGAAGAAACCGATGAAGCATTCAAACCATCTGATCAGCAGCCTGGTGATACACGACCGATACTCATCGTCCCTGACAGCCGCGGTCGGTTAAAAACCTGGCATTACTGGAAGGAACAACAATACTGGCGTGACTGGATTGCGCTGTGTTCACATACAACACCTCAGGACTACTTCTCGTATTTAACCCAAAGACACATTCATTATCTTATTGCTGGCGATGATCATGTCGATCTGGTCCAGGCTTTGAGGATGATCAGCGCACAATACAATGTAAAAACGATACGCGTTGACAGCGGCGGCACGCTCAACGGCGTGCTCCTGCGCGCAGGTCTGGTCGACGAGGTAAGTATACTGATTTGTCCGAGTCTGGTTGGCGGTTCGACTCCGCGTTCTCTTTACCGGGCAGACGACCTGACCGCTGCCGATGACGTCATTGGTTTGAAATTAATACGTTCGGAAGAGTGTAAAGACGGCAGCATTTGGCTTCGGTATGAAGTAATTAAAACACACAACTAACCGTTTAGAACGTTTCGATCGTTTAAAGCGTCACGATCGTTCGTGTCTACTTCTCAACGATGTTCACCAAAGTTCCACGCGGTACGCGCTTGAAAAGATCGATGATGTCGGCATTGGTCATCCGTACGCAACCATGTGATGCCGGCGAGCCTATTTTTCGTTCATGAGGTGTTCCGTGTATATAAATACACCGCTTGAACGTATCTATACCGCGTCCTCTGTTTTTCCCCTGTTCTAAGCCCTTCAGTCTCAATATACGAGTCGTAATGAAATCTTTTCCACCCGAGTTAATCCGAGCTCGTTTGCCAGTGTTTCGTCGGTTCTTGAAGATCGTATTGATCCGTGCGTTCCAGCCGATCTTACTGACGATCATGTGCAGCCCCAGCGGGGTCATGTAGCTGTTCGCCTTATTCCCGCTACCGAATTTCGAAGTGGAAATCCGATAGATCTTGATAATCCGGTTTTGATCCATTACGTACAGGCGCTGTTGTGCTATATTTATGGTTACTGATAACGCGGGCACTATTTGCTTAATTCCTCCAAACGCTTTAAACGATCTGCTTGATTATTCACGAGCCACGTGTCCTGAGATAGAACCTCATGGGCTTTTCTGAAATAAGGTTTAGCTTCTTCAAATCTTTGGAGGACGTGCAGGCACTCAGCGATCTCCTCATAGACATAACCATCCGGAGGCAACCCCTTGGCGTCTATTTCTGATTCCAGCGTCTTTTGCATTTCGAGCGCCTGCTCAGTGCGTCCGAGTGCACGGTATGCCCGAGCAATGGTCCACTGTGCAATCCGGATACCCTGTTCATCTTTCTGTTCCTGTCGCCAGGTCAAGCTCTTCTCGAACCACTTAAGTGCTTCCTCGTACTGCTCCATGTCGAAGTATGTCCAGCCCGTGTTGTTGTAGAGAGGTCCAAGCCATTTTTTCGCACGCAGGTCAGCGGTTTTCTCGGTCATGTCGATCGCCTGCAATGCCCAGTCCAGCTGTTTTTCAGGTGGTTCGACTATCTGCAGCATGTGGACCGCATCGATCGCATAATAATCCTTATCTGTTTGTACTCCCATTGTATACGCCGCCAGGAATAATGGTCTTGCCTTATCCTGATGACCGGATGAATTATACACTCTGCCCCGCTCCAGTAGATACCGTATGCGTGGTCTTGTCATATCATCGGTCAACATCTTTTCGACATCATCAAGCGTCTCATGTGCTTCATCGAATTTATTCTGCAGACCTTGTGTTCGCGCGATCTGGGTGAGGAGTTCTGCATAGTAACCGGTATTTCCCGATGCCTGGGCCTGGGGTATGAGTTCCTGGAATTTCTTTTCCGTACTATCGGGATTGTTGTAATCCCACAGAGCATCGAAGTCAGGCAGAGGCTCTGGCTCAGGCTGTGCTCCTGTTTTTGCCGAACATGCTGCGTATATGAAAAAAATTGATACAATCAATATACATGCAGTCGATATGTTCATACCTTCCTCCTTGTCTGTATATATCGTGCAGTATGTTACCTAATTGTAATTAAAATATAGTGGATTACAAGACCACTACCCGAGGAACATATGTAACGAGGGATTATATGTAAAATAATTTCTCGGTTATTAAGTTGAAATTCTTTTACCCAGCAGTTATGAATGTATATGATACCCTAGCACCCTACATCGAGGATGGGATTTGATACTTCCTAGTTCTTACTGTTCGATCAGTATCCCCACGCCTCGTGGAGGTATACGCTTCTCCTGCAACCAGGGCACAGGAATCTCAGATGTTCGCTCCGGTACGGTGCTGTTTCCGGCGACTTGGGGATGGCTTCTTCGCCGTATTCCTGGGAGAGCACCAGGAACAAATTCGGATTCGAATACGCGAGCTCACCGACGCGCCGTGCGATCCACAAGAGATGCGCGCGGGTCGTAATGACCTCTCCGCAGCGTTCGCACATGATCAATTCCTTCTCGATGGCATTCTCATATCCGTCTTTCGTGATCTGTGTAAGGTCGTATTCGAGCGTGTGTTTTATGCCCTCCTTGGTCGTACAATACGCTACGCACTGACCGCAGTAGATACACCGTTCCTGATAATGGATCTCGCGCCGCATGCGCTTTGCCGTATCGTCAATCTGGGCGCGCGCATTTACCGGACAGACCTCAACACAGGCACCGCACAGAATACATTTCTCGGAGTCATATTCGATCTTTCCCCTGAATCTGTGTTCGGGAACCGAAG
>CP070834.1:2185109-2188479 GCA_020341755.1 Caldifarciminota bacterium
GAAAATGCCTGGCGTTCGGATGAATCCGATCATTCAGGATATCGTGAATAATGTGAATCCCGATAGCATTCTGAGTTCGGTCCAACGGTTGCAGGATTACGTCACACGATATTCAACGCATGATTCATGCGATGCCGCTGCCGACTGGGTCGCAAATAAATTCACGGCATATGGTTGTGACTCTGTATTCCTTCAATATCACACCGGCAACCATGCGCCCAATGTTATTGCCATAAAACGCGGTGTTCTCTATCCTGAGGACACGTATGTGGTTATCGATGGTCATCTTGATGCGACTTCGTTCCAGGCGCCGAACATCGCGCCGGGCGCTGACGATGATGCGAGCGGTACTGTTGCCGCGATCGAGGCTGCCCGGGTCATGAAGGATTACTCTTTTGAATATTCAGTGCGCTATATCGCTTTTACCGGTGAGGAGTTCGGACTGTACGGAAGCGAGTACTACGTTGCTCAGGCCTATGCCCAGGGACACAGCATTCTCGGAGTCATGAATGGTGACATGATCGCCTATGTCGATGCCTCTCCAGAAGATCTGAATGTGGTCGTTAACAGCGCTAATTCAGCATTCGGTGATTTCTTCATTGCCTGCGCCGATACGTACACGACAATACTGACGGTTAAAGATATCGTAGGTTCAGTGCCGTCAGATATCCAGCCATTCTATGATTACGGCTACCCGGGCATGTGCGCGATCGAAGATAATTGGCCTGTCAATCCTTACTATCATACACCTGGCGATACGATCGGTTCCGGATTCAACAATCTCCCGTTCTGCACTGAGGCAACCCGCGCTGAGATCGCAGCCCTCTGCGTACTTGCCCGCCCTTATGGTTCTGCAGAAATGCCCGAGATACCGACTTTGATGACACCGCTCGATTACGGACGCTTACCTGACCTGCAGCCGACCTTGACCTTTTATTCGACAGACCCGAACAGTGATGATATCCAGTACCGGATAGTGTGGGATGATGATCCTAATTTTGGTACTCCTGATAGCGGCACGACGCCGACCTACCCGAGCGGCAGTATCGTCAGTTATACCATTCCCACACCCTTAACAGATGGTGTTACCTACTGGTGGAAGGTCAAGGCAACTGACCCGGCTGGCTCTGGCTTCTGGACACTGTACGCGACCGAACGCTCTTTTACGATCGGCACAAGTTTACCACCGGCAACCTGTTCCTGGTATCAGAACACAAATGCGCAATGGGTGAACGATGCTCTTAACGGAACAATGGTCGAGGGCGACAGTATTGTGCTCGGCGGAGTGATGGCGTATGATACCCTGCTTGAGGAACACTTTGAGAGTCCTGGCATACCCGCGGGTTGGAACGTGATCGATGGCAACAGTGATGGATATATGTGGACGGTCGGCACGACAAGCGATATGAGTAGTTACACGCCGCCCAATTACGGCAGCCGGTATGCATATTACTCAGATGACGATGCGGGAAGTGGTACGATCAATTATAATGAAGAGCTGGTCTCCCCGTCCATTTACACGGGTGGTATTGCGGCACTTGAATTGATATACGGGTATGGTTTTCGCGTGTACCAGAACGGTGAAAAATACCGTGTGAAGATCCGCACGTACAATGGTGGCTGGAGTACCTGGTCAGATCTTCAGGTGTACACAACAAGTAACGCCGGCACAGAAACTATCGACCTTGGTTCATACCTGCCGTGCGATTCCGTACAAATCGACTGGTTCTACAGTGACAGTACCTCGAGTTCACACTGGGGCTGGGCATGCGCGGTTGATAATGTCCTATTGCGACGTGGTTACCTGATAATATTTGATGAAGGAACAGTGACCGGCACCGATGTTGTCTTTGACGAACTCTCAGCGACATACTCCCGTACTGGCTGGGGCGATGCGGTCTGGACAAAATCCGCTCCTGCTGAATCGATCGGTATCCAGGTGGAATACTACAATGGTGCGATCTGGCAGCTCGTGCCGGACGGCGTCCTGCCGGGGAATTCTACTGGTTTCTTCACGATTGCAGCGACGGATACAGTGAGCATCAATATGCTTGATACCTTGACATACGGGACGCTCCGGCTCGTCGGTTCACTCTACCGTAACGCCACTGACCCGGCACTCCTCAACTGGGAGGTCGGCAACCTGGCAAATTACGTCGGTATTGCTGAGGAGGACAATGCCGGAAACAAGGTAAAACCATTCCTCTCCGTACATCCGAACATCACGAAAACAGGGTTGTCCGTTACCTTTGCGATTGGTAATCCGCATAATCTCGTTGAGTTAAGTGTCTATGATGCAATGGGTCGTAAAGTGAAGGATTTGATCGAGGATCGTGGTATGCTGAACACCTTTAATGAGATCTACTGGAACGGAACGGATGACTTCGGACGTAAGGTTGCTGCTGGTGTCTACTTTGTCCGCTACGAAAGTGATAGCGTTCAGAAAGTTGAAAAAGCGGTCCTTGTTCGATAACAAAATTGAATTTTTGAGCCCTGAGCTCAGGTGTTTAATTTTAAAAAGTTTTGCTCGAAATCTTGGCGCATTCTCAAGATTGAACTTTTGAGGTCAGGGCAGAAAAGTTCAATCTTATAACAAAGGAGGACGTATGGTAAAGAAGTTATTATTGTTATGTCTCATTGCAGGCATTTGTTTTGCCGGGCAGGATTATGTTGATGGCGTGCTCATCGGTCCAAGTTCGACCCCGCCAGTATTCACCCAGCAATTCGATGTTATTGATTCTTTCCCGGCTGGTGCAACCGGCTATTCCCTTGGTCTTGGCTGTGACGGCATGTATTTGTGGAACAATGAAGCATTTATCAAATGGTTCGCGCGCATGGACCCGACAACTGGTTCGATCATCAATACCTTCACACCAACGATCGGGAACCGGGATATGTGCTTTGACGGCACGTACCTCTGGGCATCGGATTGGCAGACCTCATCGATCACCCAGTTCGATACCTCGGACTGCTCGGTGATCGCTACCCATTACCCGCCGTTCTCAGCTGGCAAGCCAAATGGAATGGCGTGGGACGGTACCCACCTCTGGGTCGGCGAAGAATCCGGGCGCATCTATCAGATGACCACGCATGGCGATACGGTTCGCTCTTTTCCTCCACCACAGTACTACTCATACGATCCGCGCGGTCTGGCGTTTGATGGCGAGTATCTCTGGGTCGGATATCAGAACTCTGGTTTGATATACAAGGTCGATACGATCAATGGAACGATTCTAGAAACGCACGCTGCTCCCGGTGCCGTGGCCGGACAGCGCTTTCAGCAGGGACTTGACTTTGATGGTCAATTCCTCTGGTCAACGGTCGGTGGTGCTGCGAACATGATCTATAAGATCGACGTCGGCGCTGTCCC
>CP070834.1:2188579-2203269 GCA_020341755.1 Caldifarciminota bacterium
TAATCGACCGCCACCGAAGATGCGGTTATTATATCTGTGTAATCTTTCTGTTATCGCCGTAATCGATTCTGCCAAAGGCAGAAACGGAGAGAGAGGGATTTGAACCCCCGATCCCTTTCGGGATTCACGATTTCGAGTCGTGCGCCTTCGTCCACTCGGCCATCTCTCCGAGTGCCACACTCCGTGCGGCACGGCTTATAGCTTATTGCTAACGGCAGATAGTCATTTTGTTGCTATCGGCCATAAGCCGATTCTTCCCCCGATTATTGCCAGATCTCTCGGGAGCTGTGAGAATTTGTCTCGCCCGTGCTACGATACCCGACGGCAGCGCACAGTCAACCAGGTATGTGCCGAACCAAGGAACCACTTCCACACTCTGTGTGGCACAGCTCAAAGCTTATTGCTAACGGCAGACAGAAAATGTTTTACTAACTATAAGCCTTAAGCTATTTACCATCCGCCAGATCTGCCGCTCAGCTCTGCTGAGCCAGAACCGTCAATCTTCTGATTGACCCTCAACCGCTGCATCTTGTGCAGCCGTCTTTTCTCTTTTCTTTTGAAAAAACTCTTTCATCAAACCGACCGCCTGTTCTTTTAGCAAACCCTCCTCGATATCGATCTGATGATTCAATTTTTTTTCATTCACGATATCAAAGATCGAACCACAGCCGCCAAATTTCTCGTCTCGCGCGCCGAACACGATCTTTTTCACACGTGCCAGCACGAGTGCGCCGGCACACATTATACACGGCTCGATGGTCGTGTAAACAGTAACATCTTCGAGGCGCCATGACCCAAGCGCGTTCGCCGCAGCAGTGATCGCGATGATCTCAGCATGGGCGGTCGGGTCCTGCAAATGCTCGGTCTGATTATGCCCCCTGCCGATTATCTGGTTCTTGTATACCACGACGGCACCGACTGGCACCTCATCTTCCTCGAATGCCTTCTGCGCTAATTTTATAGCCTCTCGCATGAAAAAAGTATCATCCATATGAGCTCCGCTCATTTTTATCTGATGTTCAGATTTTTTACAAGGAAATCCCTCACCTGCTTCGCAAGATTCGGGATGCTGAATTTTACAGCCACATTAAAAAACAGATGTGAGTAAAATTCGCATACGCCCGAGGCGATTTGAACGCCTAACCTGCGGATCCGTAGTCCGCCGCTCTATCCAGTTGAGCTACGGGCGCGAGAATAGGGCTCAGGATACAGGGAACAGGAGACAGTATACCGGTATAACCTAAATCCCGATAGGAGATTATATTCAATCAACCCGTTATGTCAATAAATCAGCTGCGATTGGTATTGTACCGATCGGGGGGCACGCAGATAATTCTATCTAATGTGCTTTTTGTTTCTCGACCAATTTCTTCACCTCGTGCACCGGCGAATATCGGTATTCGCCCATCACCACGATTGGTCGGGCGATCCTGAAACGTTCCTCGATAGTTGCTTCGTACAGGTCCTTATTGAGCGACGCTGCCATAACGCGACCGAATATCAGTATCTCCTCGCCGTGAATATCGTGCCACTCGTGCCGGCATTCGAAATGGGCAACGCACTCTGCGATCCTCGGTGGTTTTACCTTTTTCGAAGATAGTGCCTGCAATCCCGCCTCATCCAGTTCGTTCACTCCCACAGGATAATCGTATGCGGTTTTCATTGCCTTACCGACGATGTCTTCGCCGGGAATATTGATAACGAATTCATGCTGCTCCAGGATATTCTTGCAGGTATGATGCCCCAGATTGCAGCTGAAGCCGAACACGGGCGGTTTGGTGAGTGCATGAAAGACCTCGGATTTCACCGCAGCATTGACAACACCTTTCGTGCTGATCGTAGTAATGATCACAAGCTGGTTCATGCGCGGGATTTTCGCGGCTTCTTTACTCAGCAAATTATCGACAATGATGTCTACTTTTTCCATCATAGCCTCCTTTGCAATCCACCCACTTTTAAAAACATTTGGATCGAGCCATCGGGTAATTATAATGTGCTATTTTAAAGAATCAAGATATCTGCCGGTTCTCCCGGTATGTTCTGTACATCATGTCCATCCATCTGCGCAAATTAAATTTTTCAGATGATGCACACTTGACGGTAACAACCTGTACGTATCTGATGCCGCGTGTTTCTCAAAGAAAATAATAGTATATCATCACTCCACAATAACCACCTTCTGCACGGCTGTCGACTCGTCAGACATGAGCATGATAAAATACACGCCATTACTGTTTGTTTTATGCGACGCAGAGAAATCGATACTCGTCTGCTGTAAGCCGGTATTAACGCGAGGACCCCGTTGTACAAGACGACCGCTCGCGTCGTACACCAAAATTTGCCCGGTCTCGTGATCTGACGGTATGCGCGTCGTGACGTTCACGACATTTCTGCTCAAAGAAGGGTGTACTGTCATACCGAATGCCTCGAATACACGCTCAGTACCACCATGCTCCAGTATACCCGTCGCTCCAACATGGTGATAATTGGCAGTTCGGTACAGATCGTGGCGAAACCGCGGCCATTCCATGGTACTTTCCAGATAGGGAACGGGCAGGTCCCATACGTAGATCTCGGAATTGCCCACCCAGTATACATTCGAGCTGACCGCCATATTAAGATTGCCGTCATCATCAAAATCTCCGAGCACCGGTGAACCGGTTACGCCGTAGCCATAAATTTCACTGATTATTTTTGGCCAACCGGCAATGACATCGCCGTCGTGATTCCATGCGAATATCTCTTCGTATACATCGACAGTCTCAAAACCCATAACAATATCAGGGACACTATCCCCATCCACATCGCCGACCACCGGCATGTTGAAATAACGGAATACCCTGTTATTGAGTTGATTTGGCCAGCCGGAGTATGTATCGCCCGTATGTTCGAATACATTCACACGGGCATATTGAGGAAACATGCCGCTCACCACAATGATCTCGAGATCATCGTCATTATCGATGTCTCCCACAACAGGAGAGTTTGTATAGGTTCCGTTGACAGACCGGGGCCAGCCGTCAAGTATTGTTCCGCTGGATTCGATCACGTACACACTCATGTCATCGAGGGTTAGAATGATCTCGGATAGACCATCGTTGTTGACGTCACCGATCACCGGGAAAGTAGTACTCATTGCCGATGGCATTGTCACCGGAAAACCTGCCACGGTATTTCCATATCTATCGTAAACCTCCAGAGAGAGGTTATCCATGAAAACAAAATCATCGAACGTATCGCCGTCGATGTCACCGATCGCGGGATTCGAGACTGCCGTACCCATGAACGCACCGGTGTACGGAATCCCGTCATGATGCCATCCATGGAGTTCTTGACCACCGGTGAAGATCTCGAGATCTTCATCTGCGTCCATATCGGAAAGTACTGCAACGGTGGTATTCCAATAGTATCCGGTCTTTATCCCGTACTGTGGCCAGTTCGGATACACACCCGCACCGTAGGTCATCACGTATACCGGGCATGAATCTGTTCCTGCTGTCTGAGTCGGGTAGCCGGTGACTATCTCAAAGATGCCGTCGTCATCAGTATTCCCCACTGTTACCGGTTTATGTGAGTTGTTAATACCATCCGGCGACTGCCACATAGCATTGCCCAACAGATCCCACACGATAACCGTACAGTCCATTTCATTATTATGATCTGTACCGGCGATTATTTCGTGCGTCCCTCCATCACCAAGATCGGCGACCGCGATCGGAGAGATATTGGGATACTCTATTGGCCATCCGGTCATGATATGTGGATCGATATAGAAACCCGCCTGATGTGACGAATCAGCACCAGAACCACAAGTAACATTGATTCTGAGCCAGTAGTAATCCTGCACCAGACCGCTCACGTCCCACTGCACCAGAGTATCGTAGACAACTGCTGTATGATGCACGCTATCAATAAGGTTCCAGGTTCCCGGTGTCTCACCATGGGCGTACTCTACACACCAGGAGACAAGATTAGGACTCTGCACGGTTCCGATTATGGAGATCGGCTGCCAGGTCGGGTATGTGTGCACCTCACCCGGCTGGTTGATAGCACACGCCACCGGTGCACCTTCAGGCCTATACCAGTACACATATTCAGACATTTCGTCGACATTCCAGATATTTGTATGATCAAATGCCAGCCCCAGAGGATTATTTCCTGCAGAACCGTGGGCATCTACGATCTGCCCGGTGTTCGGATCGATCTCGTAAATGATGCCGAGCTCACTATCACTCACGAGCAGGTTTCCATCCATGAAAGCCAGCCCGTCTGCCCACTCAAACGGTAGGGGGAACGATGCGATGACCTGACCATTTGCCGGATCGATCTTGTATATCTGAGTGGGTTCTGTGTTTGTACCCGGGTGTCCAGCATGCCAGAGGTACGCACCATCATAGGTGAGCCCTAATGTATTCAATGACGGGCTGTAGTAACTGTTCATCACGGTCCCATCCAGCGTATCGATCTTGTATATTGTGCTCTGATTGTTGCCATTCACCCAGAGATATTCACCGTCAAACGCAAGGTCTTTGGTCCACTGATCCGGGGCGTTAAATTGCGTGAGGACAGAGCCGGTCGCCGGGTTTATTTTGTAGATAGTCATCCCATCAATATCAGAAAGCCAGATGCAGTTGTTACCCGGTGCCAGACCCCACGGAGAATTATCCGGCGACGGAAAAGAATCAGGAAGCCGTATACCTGATGAGTACTCTTGCATTCTGGCAGTGGTTTGCGGCAGAGGTGCGGGTGCATTTTTCAATGACCCTACCTTTACCCATGAAAACCTGCTGTGGTCAGGAATAACATATCCGTTATTCACTTCAATACAATTGACCGAGGCAGCGGGATCGGCTGATCCGGTGATCATGATCAAGCCAAGCAGAACAGGAATAAGCAATATTTTACCTGCGTAAAACATACCTACCTCCTTTTCATTGTTGTAACCTGTATGTGTTATACCGGAGAGTTTTCCCCGGAATACAGGTCACGGGAAATATTCTTTTTTACTGCGGATCACACATCTGTAGCGTGATCCCGTACAAAAAAATCCTGCAGTTATATTATGGTGGTTACGTCAATCGAATTCAAGATTTTGAGTCGACTTACATATTCGTTCCTTGAAACAAAACAACCTCTGTACAGGTACTGTAAGTATACAAATATATGACCGATTGTCAATGCGCAGCACCAGGGAATTGGCAACGAAAACAGCGATTAACCCCAGCCTGGTATTTTTTCGCTTGACAAATGACTATATGTAAATATAATCATATATTATGAAACAAGAAATCTTACATATTCAGACATCGGCGTTCAATGCCCTCGCCCATCCCCTGCGTCTGAAGATCCTGGAAAAACTGCGCTCGGGCCCGTGCTGTGTCTGTAAGATCATTCCCTATGTCGGCGGTGAGCAATCCAATGTCTCCCATCATCTTGCGCTCCTGAGAAAAGCTGGAATAGTACAGAGCGAAAAGCGCGGGCTCGAAGTATGGTACCAGGTCACGGACACCCGCATATTCAAGGTAATCGACCAGATGGCAGGATGCATTGTGCAGCGGCTGAAAAAGAGCCAGCGTTTGCTGCGGTCGCTCCAGGAGACTGCAGTCTAGGGAGTAATTGCCATTTTTACCTCAATCCTGGAAAACGCCGAGCACATCATCCACACCAGTCCCTGGCTTGCCTTTGTGGTAGTATTCCTGGGCGGGTTACTGACCGCGTCCAATCCCTGCGTCCTGGTAATGATCCCCCTGATGATCGGGTTTGTCGGCGGTTCCAGAGAGATCGTTGGTATTAAAAGATCACTGGTTTTCTCCGGTTTGTTCGTTGTCGGACTGTCGGTCACCTTCGGCATCATGGGTGTGATCGCGGCAACCACCGGCAGCCTGTTCGGTGATGTCGGCGGTATCTGGCGATACGTCGTTGCGGCGGTCTGTTTCATCATGGGCATTCACCTGCTCGGGATTATTAAGGTTCCCGTGCCGTCTTTTCAATTGAAAAACGTCAGGTTCACGGGTATGCTTGGCGCCTTTCTTATGGGAATGCTGTTCGGCGTCGTCTCGATGCCGTGCGCCGTACCCATACTCGCGGTCATACTCGTCTTGATCGCGGCAAGGGGCAGCATGGTTTACGGAACCGGATTACTTTTTGCCTACGCTCTCGGTCACTGCGTCCTCATCCTTGTCGCAGGAGTATCCGTGGGTGCGATCAAAGGACTCCTCGAGTCAAAACGCTTCCAGCGGGCGAACTTCTTCCTGCGGCGGGTTGCCGCAGTGATCATCATCCTGGTCGGTGGGTATTTCCTGCTGGCACGATGAGCATACACGAAAATGTCATGGTCGAACGTTCTTCATAACGGGAGGTACAATGATTATCCGTTTTAAGCAGGTGCTCTTTTTCTGTATGATCATCCCCCTTTCGCTGCACTGTCTGGCTGATGGGTATATGCTCAGCGGCGAGGGAAAAATACGTTTCCGAAATGTGGACGCAAGCGGGGAAGAAATCTCCGGCCTGTACGGCGAAGATCTGCACACCGGGCTGAGTCTCAGGCAGCGGTTCGATCTTTCTCTGGATGTTCTTCTTACCGATTACCTGACCGTCGGCGGCACGGTACGCATATCAAACGAGGACACACAACAAGTATTACCCCCTCCTGACCTGATATCCACTACTGCTCTTGCGGGATGGTGGTGGGTGAATTTTTTCAAAGGTCCCTTCGACATAACGCTGGGTGCGTACGAAACCAATTTCACGCCGCTTACTCTTATGCGCTGGGACCAGGATGACAATCCCCTCGGTGCGACCAGCTGCGGATGCCAGGTAGCGGTCGCGGGTATATCCGGTGAAAGCCTCGAAGAGCTCAATGCCGATTACCGACTTGAAGGAGCCCTGGCAAAAATCCAGGAAGGCATAGGTGATATCACCCTTCTTTATGCCCGACCCGGCATTGCATCCGAAACAGAAACGTATACCCGTAACATGTTCGGCGCGCGCGCGCGACTGGTGCTCCCCTACACCCGGAATTTTTCAACGCTGACCATCGGTATCACCCTGTTAAGAGCAGTGGACGATACCGCCTCGTCAAATCAGGCACTGTACGATCCGCTGCGCAGTGATGTTATCGGTTTCAACCTGCGCGTGCCCCTGGTTTGGAAGCTGTCGTGCATCGCGGAATACGCACGCAGCATACGCGACGACAATCTACTGAGCACGGTAGATGCAGTCCGTTCGGAAAACGGCTTCGTAGCGGGTCTGAATTTTAAAAGCAGTGATGCAGTCGATGCACACGCGCTCGTACTCCATCTCGATCCATATTTTTCACCGCTGTACCGGGCTCTATCCTATGCAAAGAACCAACAGGGGATCCGCGGTTCGTTCACCTTCAGGAAAATTCCCCTATTCTCACACCTGCTGAACGTATCGCTGTACGCCAAATTGCTTCGTGAGGTAAAGCCGACCTGGAACGAAGCCATCACGGAATGGCACGGGTCCCTCACCGATTTCACCATCGCCAGTACTGCTTTGAGCTACATCCTATTCGACCGGTGGCGTGCAGAGGGCAGTTACGAGTTCAGAACCAACCAACGAGTCGATGACCCTGCAACGCTGGCAGACGAGAACATCGATCTCAAGACCCATATCATGGCGTTTTCGCTCTGTTACGATTTCACGATTCAGAGCACGATCGTGGTTCAGTATCAGTATATAAAAAATATTGACGGTCTCGGACAGGACAGTTACGATGCCCATGTTCCGTTGCTCAAATTTTCATTTAAATTTTAAGCAGGGGAAACGAAAAGGAGAAGAACATGAAGAACGGATGGATTGCATCCTGCGTAACCATAACATTCTTTATCCTGGCTGCCGGTTGTGCAAACCAGGAACAGGAATTAACCACCGGACTGATCACGGGCAGTATCACCGACGCACAGAATCTTCCTCTGGACAGCGCCGAGGTGGTCACGGAACCTGTGACTGTGACGGTGTATACGAATGACAGCGGTGCGTTCGAGATTCCGGACGTACAACCCGGTGATTATACGGTAACGGCGAACAAGCGAACATACATCCCGGCATTGGCAAATGGCCAGGTCACGGCGGGTGAAGTCGCGACTGCTGATATCAGCCTTGTACAGAATACACGCGTCGTCCTCGGCGAGATGCTGACCACTGCGTGCCACTGTGCCGATGATGCCCGGGCAGAGATATACCAGACAAAATCGACACTGGGTGATCAGTTCGTCTACGTGGAGTATCACGCATCGATCGATCCGCTCTTTGAAACATGGGATCCGTTTGCTACCGAGGCGAGTGAAGCCCGCCGGCTCTTTTTCGGTGCAGACACGTTCACCCTTGGTAACTGGCTGTTTCTCGACGGCACGAATCTGCTGACGACCGCAGGGAATTACGAGCAGACGATCGATTCCCTGCTCGGCGTTTACAGCCCGCTTGCACTATCGATCACCGGTTCGTATGCGAGCGGTGCGGGTAACTGCGAAATAACAATAACTGCCGTTGATACCATTACCTGGACCGACCTGGTCGTGGAATTCGCCATTTTTGAACGCGGCCCGATCATCTACTCGCCGTCAGGACCGTGCCTGATACCGTTCGAGTATTTCCTGGTAGCAATGCCCGAACACGAACCCCTGGAAATTCATTACGGTGAAACAATCACTATGTCCAAAACCTTTACCGTACCCGACACCATCGGCGGCAGTCTGCCGCCCTTCCACGCTGTCGACCATACGAACATCGGTATCGTTATCTTTGTGCAGAGTGCGGGTTCGCACGAAATTCTGCAGGCAGGCAGTATTAGATTCTAAGAAAGGAGCGAGTTTCATGAATTCTCAATTTTTACTGATAACAGTCACGATCGTGGTGTGTCTGTTCATACCGCTCAATCCGGGATTCTGCGAGAAAACAAACACTCCTCAAGGAACGAAAAAACTAGATGAGATACATAATATAGTACAAACAATTGTTCAGCACATCCGCGACCAGAACACAGAAAAGGCACTGGCATTCATGATGGATATGCAAAACCTCTGGCAGGCATTCACCGGGTATCACGAGGAAACATTTGCTGGTGAACTCAATCCGCCAGATGGTATGGACGAATTGTTATCCGGTATTACAGGTGACATCGGCGAACTCGAGCACAATCTGAAGGCAGGTAACTTCAGCGAATCCCTGGGAAAAGCGCAGGTACTGCTCGATGCAATCACATCGCTCAACAAAAAAATGTCGCTACCCATCCTGTTCGATTTTACCGGTCCAAAATGCAAATCCTGCAAGGTCATGAAGGCACGGCTGACCGAGGTAGCGCCCGACTTTACGGGTAAGGTCCGCATCGTGCTCGTAGACGTGAACGTGCAGAAGGACTTCACCAGGAAATTCAAGATCATGCTCATCCCGACCCTCATTTTCATTGATAAAACCGGAACCGAAATAAGCCGGCACGTTGGTCAGATGGAGGAACCCGCGATCCGGGCAGAACTTGCTGATCTCATGGAACGATCCGGTCCTGAAAAAAGGTAAGGAACGTGAAAGACAGAACCAAACTGCTGCTTTTTATCATCGTTTTTGCCGTCCTGTACTTTGCTCCGCTTCACAGCGTGAATATCAAAAACGCCATACTCGAAGCCTTCTTCATGGTGCAGGAATACGCGCGCGAGCATGTCCTCTTTTGCTTGATACCGGCATTTTTCATTGCCGGCGCCATCAGTATTTTCATTTCCAAAGAAGCGGTCATCAAGTATTTCGGGGCAAGGGCGAAAAAGATCATTGCCTACAGCGTGGCGTCGGTATCCGGCAGTATACTGGCGGTCTGTTCCTGTACGGTCCTTCCCATGTTCGCCGGTCTATACACGCACGGCGCCGGGATAGGTCCGGCGACTGCATTTCTCTACTCGGGTCCAGCGATCAATGTTTTAGCGATCATTCTGACGGCACGTGTCCTCGGGTATGAAATGGGTATTGCCCGGGCTGTGGGTGCGGTCGCGTTCTCAATCATCATCGGTCTTCTGATGTCAGTCTTTTTCCCGGATAAAAAAACTGCGGACCAGGAATTAGTGACAGGAGAAAGTACTGGTGCTTCCCGCTCTCTGGCACAGAACGCTGTATATTTTTTGGTGCTCGTCCTCATCCTGGTCTTTGCCGCCTGGGGTAAACCAGAAGAGCCAGTCGGTGTGTGGAATGCCGTGTACAGCGTGCACTGGTATATCGTTGCCCTCCTGCTCGCTGTGCTCGCGGTGATGCTGTTTTTCTGGTTCAGGAAGCGGGAACTTGCTGACTGGGTATTTTCGACCTGGACCTTTACCAAACAGATCCTGCCCCTTCTCTTTGCTGGCGTCCTGATCGCAGGATTTTTGCTGGGCAGGCCCAACACCGATGCAGGCATTATTCCCTCGCGCTTTGTTGCAATGCTCGTTGGCGGGAATTCATTCTTTGCCAACTTCTTCGCTTCGATCGCCGGCGCGTTCATGTACTTTGCCACCCTGACCGAAGTGCCCATTCTGCAGGGACTGCTCGGCAGCGGTATGGGCAAGGGACCGGCACTCGCCCTGCTCCTTGCCGGACCGGCTCTGAGTCTGCCCAACATGCTCGTCATCCGCAGTATCATGGGTATGAAAAAAACAGCGGTTTTTATTTTTCTGGTCGTCATACTCTCGACTATGGTCGGCTGGTTGTACGGCGCGCTTTTTTCATAAGGAGTTCACATGGAAAATAACGTACAAAAACGAAGCCTTGGCATCTGGGAAAAATACCTGACGGTCTGGGTGTTTCTCTGCATCATCGCCGGGATCCTGCTGGGCAGGTTATTCCCCGCACTGAGCACGACCTTGAGTGGTATGGAAGTCGCCAAGGTGTCCATACCAATTGCCATCTGTCTTTTCTTTATGATCTACCCTATTATGGTGCAGATAGATTTTAAAAGGGTCGCGATCGCGAGTCGGACCCCGCGCCCCATTGCTACGACCCTAATCGCCAACTGGGGAATCAAACCGTTCACCATGGCATTCTTTGCCTGGTTGTTTCTCAGCGTCATCTTTCATAAATTTATTCCTCCCGAAACAGCGCTCGAGTACCGTGCAGGGATGATCCTGCTCGGGGTCGCTCCCTGCACGGCAATGGTCTTGATGTGGAGCTACCTGGCAAAGGGTAACATGGCTCACACCCTGGTCATGTGCGCGGTCAATAGCCTGTCCATGGTCATCCTCTACGCGCCCCTCGCAGGATTGCTCCTGGGTGTTTCCGGTATTCCCATACCATGGGCAACGATTGCTTTTTCAGTTTTGATCTACATCTGTGTGCCCCTGGCTGCTGGTTATGTAACGCGCAACATCAGCATTAAAAGGAAAGGACTCGGCTGGTTCAATACGCGTATCGTAGCACCCTTGAAGATCGTCTCGGTCATTGCCCTGCTCGTGACCCTGGTCCTGCTGTTCGCGCTCCAGGGATACGTGATCGTAAGTCTGCCCGGTGCGATCGCCATGATCACTGCTGGCATCCTTGCCAATATCCTGGTCGTATTCGTGCTGACATACATCGTCGCAAAGATCATCGGTATTGGGTATGAAGATGCAGCGCCCAGCGCGATCATCGCCGGCAGTAATCATTTCGAGGTTGCCATTGCCGTTGCGACTACGCTCTTCGGCGTTCAGTCCGGCGCAGCCCTGGCGACCGTGGTCGGCGTTTTAACAGAGGTGCCGATCATGCTGTTTCTGGTCTGGTTGTGTAAGAAAACAAAATGGTTTTTTAAAACATAAAGGAGTACAAATGGAAATAAGAGTTTTCGGTCCCGGCTGTCCGCGATGCCATGAAGTGGAAAAGAGGACCCGCGATGCCCTCGCCGAACTGGACATCCCGGCGGATCTTCAGTTGGTAAACGATTTTAGAAAGATCACCGAGCACAAGATCTTTTCCACACCTGGTCTGGTCATCAACGGCGTGTTGAAATCCCAGGGCAAGATCCCGACAAGAGCCGAGATCAAAAAGTGGATCGAGGAAGAGGTTAAATAGATAAGTACATCGTTAGAACATTAATCTCGTTCGTTTGGTTTGTCTCGTTCATCTTGTTTGTCTTGTTCTTAGTTCCAACTTCTTAGTTCCTACTGTCCTTTATCTCCGGCAATCCGTTACTCATTTTTACGCCCTACGCCCTACTACCTACGCTTTACGCTTTTCCTTATCATTGTCCCGCTTTGCGGGATCCTCGATTTTCCTTAATTCAAGTATCTAATGATAAAATCGGGATAATCGTTGCAGTCGAAGACTGCAACGTTCTTCATTCTCCAGTCTGCATTCAATTATGTATGTCCGCAGCATGACGGTGGCGTGTCGTGAAATTCTTTTTTGTTGCCTTTGGCGACCCAATCGAGAAACCGGGCGATTATGCCCCGTTTTTTGAGGTATTGACTCGGGTTTTTCTGGAAGCTCTCCAAACATACAGTGCTGCAGAACAGGTACGTTTTTCCGTTGTAATCCGTTTTATATCGATCGGTTTGTTCGTCTACTTCCATGCCGCATATAGGATCCCTGGTCATTATAATCACCCCCTTTCTTTGATCTCGCATCGGTACAGTTGCATATCTCTATTATTCTACTGCTCTAGATCCTTTTTCATGCTCTCGTACTCTTTCCTCGATATCTCGCCCTTCGCATACCGTTTCTTCAGTACATCCAGGGCATCTTCTTCACCGTAATCCTGTTTTAATTTTTTACTATTTACGATGAAATAGATGACAATACCGACGAGCACTAACAATATAATAAAGAACATAAACATACCTCCATATCCGTATCCCCAACCCATCATGTGTCCACCTCCAGGATACACACAAGCCGTCATCAGCAACAGTGCTGAGGTAAGAATCAACAACACCCTCATATCCACCCCCTTTCTTATCCATCCACCTTATCTTCCTTTCACATTCCCCTCACCCGGTCATTATCACCGTCTATCTTAATCGTGACAGCGGTGTGTCACATGCATATCGAAAACTCCCATTTGCTCAACCATTCTCAACTGATCTCTGGTCAACAGCATCTTCGCCGACGTGTATGTTTCGATATTCTTGCTGTGCAGTTCGCTTTCGATTTCTGATAACCTCTCCTTCGCCATCATGATCTTGCCGGTATTCAATTCGTCTTCACTCAACAGGTTATGCAGTTCTGCCATAACCATTTCCCAATTCGCTCTCAACGACACTACATCCTTTTCGTAACTATCCCTGATTTTCTTGAGTTTTGCAACCTGGGTCTTTGATAGATCAATTTCGTTCTTGTAATCGAGGAGATAGTCCGCACTTATACCCATGCCCATCGTCCCCGAGTGATGTGCATCGTCGTCCCAGTCATAACCCATCATATGGTGACCCATCATTCCGGTTCCCCCGTGATGATAATCACCACCGTGCGCCAGCAGCGCACCTGCAGCGATAAGAGCAAAAAGTCCTATGAATGCAATTGAAATATACTTCATGTTGTTCCTCCTTGTTCTATTATTAAGACAAGTATAAGTATATATAGTTTACGGTATATTATACAAAATAGCGGATTCCCAAGTCATATGTATTATGTAACTGTATGCTGATAATCAAAAAATGCAACTACCGGGAACGATAATACACACTTCTTCCCTTCGCTGTGCACAGCGTTGCACGGTTGATTCGTATTTCAATAGAATAATTCAATAAAAACCCTTCGTAAAATCAGGTCATTTAACGAGATCCATGATTTCCTCTCGTCTGGTATTGATATTGCTTTTCAAAAAAGCATGAACCTGTATTTAACGAACCCACAATACACCGATACTACAGTAAATCACCCTCAACATAACTGTCCCGCTCTGTGGGATTCTCGATTTTCCTTAATTCAGGAATCTAATGACAAAATCGGAATAATCTTTTTTTTCAACACCGTCCCGCTTCCGCATTTGTATTTTTCATATCTAAAGAAGCGGGATCCCGATTCCCCGGTACTCCGTTTGCATAATGATGAAGTCGGGATAATCGATGCCGTCAGACAATCTCTGTCATCTTTCTGTTATCTCTA
This sequence comes from Caldifarciminota bacterium, assembly GCA_020341755.1. Taxonomy (GTDB): domain Bacteria; phylum Hydrothermota; class Tepidihabitantia; order SM23-42; family SM23-42. The sequence goes on from CP070834.1 coordinate 2,202,635, forward strand.
TCATCAATCCTATGCCGCAGGCATAGGATAGGAGGAAGAAATGAAGAACATCATTACAATCATCATCGTCCTGTTCCTGCTTGCAGGATCGATTAACCACCTTAATGCCCAGAGAAGATCAGAAACCCTGGCTCTCGGGCTGTCAATTGGATGCTCTGCAATTTGCTGCTTGAATGATTGCGGACTGCCTCTCGCGCTGACGTTCACCCCGAGCCTTGGTCACTATTATGCGGGCTCATGGAGCACCGGTCTTATCTTCACGGGATTACGGGTCACAACACTTATGGCGATGTCATATCCCCTGCTCCCTGATGATACAGCTGACACGAATACCGGCATGGTTTTTACATGCATCGGTATTTGTGGATTTATCACATTGATCGAGTGGAGCTTGATCCCTACGTCAGTCGAATATCACAATGCCCGATTACAGGTCAAACCAGAAATGGATATTCAAAACGGCGAATATGCCCTTGGTATATCCTATAACTTTTGAGAGGTAATATGAAAACCGTATCATTATTCATCATCTTAATCCTGCTTGCAGGAACGATTAACCACCTGCACGCCCAGGAAAAATCTACTGCCCTGGCACTGGGGTTGTCAGTTGTCCCTTCTGTAGTTGGATGCCACTA
>CP070834.1:2203369-2212231 GCA_020341755.1 Caldifarciminota bacterium
ATCGTGCCTGAATTACTCGGGTCAACACCGGAACAGGCACGGGTTATCGCCGAGTCACGGGGACTGCTGCTGGTAGTGGGCGGCGAAGAAGAAAGTGAGGAATTCTCTGATAATTTGGTGTGCCGCCAGACGCCGCTGCCAGGATCTGTTGTCGGGAACAAATCAACGGTAACGATCTTCGTCTCAAAGGGATCGAGTATCATTTCGCTCCCCGATCTGACGGGGCAGAGTTTGAGCGAAGCGACAGTTAAATTGTCTGATCTCGGTCTGAAGGTCGGAGAGGTGAAGAGCGAAGAAAACGGTCAGATACCCAAAGACAAGATCGTATCGACGTTTCCTCGGGCTGGTAACTCCGTGAAAAAGGGCGATATGATTACGGTGGTGTTGAGTCTCGGTGTCGAGGAAATCGTGGTTCCACGCCTTATCGGGAAATCATTGTCGTCGGCAAAACGTATAATCGAAGAAAATGGTTTTTCGGTGGGTCGCGTGTCATATGAATTGAGCGCCGAATTCAATGTTGGTATCGTGATGCGCCAGCGACCGGGCGTCGGCACCAGGGCGCAAAAGGGGTCGGCAATCGATCTGGTCGTTGCAACCGTCCTTGAATGAAGAAAATCCTCATATACGCCGCCATTGTTGCAGCATTTTTCATACTCGGTATTGTGATCGCTAATTTTGTGATCATGCCTTCGATCGTTCATATGGGTGAGGAAGTAGTGGTTCCCAATGTCTGCAACCTTCCGCTGGAAAAAGCTCTCGAAGAACTGGAAAAGAAAAACCTCGAGGGTGTCGTCACCGAACGACGGTACGACTATGTGATCGAGGAAGGCAAAATTATCATCCAGGACCCCTTGCCCGATGCGAATGTGAAGGTTGGCAGGATCATCAATCTGACGGTGAGTCTAGGACCGGAGACCGTGAGACTTCCGTATTTAACCGGAGTCGATTATGAGAAAGGCAAGCTTATTGTAGAGAGGCTTGGTCTGGTGATCGAGTCGGTTGAATACCTTTTTTCAGACTCGATCGCTGAAGGCAAGATAATGAAGACAATTCCTGAGCCCGAGGTTGAAATGAAGAAGGGAGAGAACGTGAAGTTGATAGTGAGCAAAGGGCTCATTATGAAAATGCCAAATCTTGCGGGGATGTCTCTGGACGAGGTACAGACTCTATTGAATACTATGGATCTCGTACTCGGCGAGATAAAAGAAGTCGAAGGGAGTGGAACCAAGGGTAGTATTATCCTTCACAGCCCGGAGCCCGAACAGATCGTGAACTCGGGGGATACCGTCAGCGTGATGGTGATTAAGTGAGGGTCGCACCGTCAGTCATTGCGGCTGACTTCACGCATTACCAGGAAGAAATAGTAAAAATCGTCGATGCGGGCATCGATCTCCTTCATCTCGATGTGATGGATGGAGTGTTTGTTCCGAATATTACCTTTGGTCCCATGATCGTCGAGGCGATCAATACCCTGACTTCTATCGAACTCGACGCACATCTCATGATCGTAAGACCGGAGAACTATGTGGAGCAGTTCATCGATGCCGGAACTGACTGGCTCAGTTTCCACGCTGAGGCGACCGACCAGACAGACGCCATTATTGAGAGAATCCATACACGCGGCGCGAAGGCTGGACTTGCGCTCAACCCGGGTACCCCATTCAATTTCGTACAAAAATACATTGAGAAGCTCGATTATCTCCTGATCATGACGGTCAATCCGGGGTTTTACGGGCAGAAATTCATGAGTGAGGTACTGCCGAAAATAAAAAAAGCAAGAGAATTTATTGAGCTGCGTAGTTTGAACTGTCTGATCGAGGTGGATGGCGGTATTAATGTGAGCAATGTTGAGCTCGTTAAGGAAGCCGGGGCTGATATGGTGGTCGCCGGTGCCGGTGTTTTCAAGGCAGATGACTACCGAAAAGCGATCAGCCAACTGCAATGTTCGACACACTGATAGACACCTTTGGAAAACTAAAACGAAAAATTCTGGGATACGGTCGTATCACGGACAGCGAACTCGATGCGATTCTCAAGGATATCCGCATCACGCTGCTCGAGGCCGACGTGCATTATAAGGTCGCCAGGGAATTTATCGACCGTTTACGGGTGAAGTGCGAGGGATCAGCCCTTCATAAGAGCATCAAACCGGGCGATCTCGTCCTCAAAGCAGTGTATGAGGAGCTCACCGAGCTGCTCGGAGGTTCGGTGCACCGCATTGCATTTGCAACTGACCGCGTTATCGTCATCAGTCTGCTCGGACTGCAGGGTGTGGGTAAGACGACCACCGCCGTCAAACTGGCAAATGTACACAAGGACAAGAATGTCCTCCTGGTGCCGGCAGATGCCAAGCGACCGGCAGCGTATGAACAGCTACAACAACTCGGTCAGAGAATCGGAGTAGAGGTATTTCCGCTGGTTGGGAATGATGCCCTGGAAACAGTGCGTCGGGCACGCACGCATACCGAGTCAACCGGCAAGAAGCTGATGATCATCGATACCGCAGGTCGGCTTCACATCGATGATGAACTGATCCATGAATTGCAGTCGATTCACGAGATAGCAAAACCTCAATACCGGCTGCTCGTTGCCGACGGTATGACCGGGCAGGATGCCGTGAATCAGGCGTCCAGCTTCAAGGAAAAAACAGGTCTCGATGGTGCGATACTCACCAAACTCGACGGCGATGCACGTGGCGGAGCAGCATTGTCGATCGCCAGGGCGGCAGGCGTTCCACTCTACTATGTCGGCACGGGTGAAGACCTGAGCGGTCTCGACGTGTTCTATCCGGATAGAATTGCGCAGCGGATACTGGGTATGGGCGATATTGCCGGACTCGTGGATAAGGTGAAGGCGGTTGAACAGGAGATCGATCAGGAAAAACTGCGCAGCAAGATGCTGGAGGGTGATTTTAATTTCGAGGATTTCCTGGAGCAGATGAAAATGGTCAGGCGTCTCGGTCCTATGAAAAAACTCGCCGCCATGATACCCGGTGTCAAAGAGGCGGATGTTGATGAACGGGAGATCAAGAAGGTTGAAGCAATTGTGTATTCCATGACCAGGCAGGAACGATTACATCCAGGAATAATCAATGGTTCGCGCAAACGCCGCATTGCTGCTGGCAGCGGTACCTCGATGCAGGATGTGAACAAGGTGCTGAAGCAGTTCACGGTCGCCCGTGATATGTTAAAAAAATACGGAAAGAGCGGTATGGGTAAGATACTACCTGGCATGTAATGTTACGCAGAATAAAAAAGGGGAGCCTGGGCTCCCCTTTTTTTACTTCTTCAGAATATACTTCAATTACTGATCATATACGGCAGGAGCCAGCCGTTGAAATCATACGGTCCGGTTTCCGTATAGATCGTAGAATGCGGTATGAGATCGAAGATCGCAAAACGCGGCAGGGCAACCAGCTGTGCATTCCAGGTACCCTCATAGACTCCGTCTCCCATATTCATGAATGGTAGACGTACATAATACGGCCAGGCGAGAATGAAGGTATGGAGGAAGGCATGACCATCCTCGACATTCGTATACAAGGTCAAGGTCACGGCCTGTCCTGCCGGGAACGTGATGAGGCTGTCCAGATCGAAGAAGGTTTCGAGTGGATCGGTGATCATGAGGTCCTGGTAATTGGTCGAGTTGATGCACACACTGTCGATCCGGACCGTATTCACGGTATTCGACTCTCCGTAGGCAAGTGAGATGGAATTTAGTTCCCAGCCGCGATGTTCGGCAGATTCATCACCGGTGCGAAGGAACGTTGCTCGCAGTTCAGCGGTCTCATCCAAATTTTTATCCCACAGCACCCATGGGAATGTGTCGATCTTGGCGAGGCTGTAGAAATGACCGTAATTGTCACGGCTCCACGATACCCAGGCTGAATCTTCGAGGATCTGGATTTCGATGATCGGCTCGCTGTGTGTCTGCGCACCGCGCCACCAGATAGCCACTGTATCCTGGAGGAGTAGGCTGTTCGAGGTTGAGTCGACTTCAGTGTTGGAGTTGAACCACATGGTATCCATGGCTATAATATCCATGATCGCATCTTCGTCTGTTTCCTTTGCACACTGACTGATAATAACCGCACAGGCAATGAATATCATCACCATTATTTTCCGTTTCATAATGCCTCCTTTACTCTTAAGTCTCTTAAATTTATTATACTTAAATCTAGTATTTTGTCAACCCCCTAAGTGCATGTCGTGTAACCCCTTGACAATCAACGATTTTCTCGTATAATGTAGATTATGAGAATCACTAATTTGACAGGAAAAGGGATCAACCTGGTATGGTCCTGCGGGCGTACTGGTGCTGATGCTTTTCTGAAGGGACAAGGGGTGAAGTCTGCTTGAGTTTACAGGTTTTAGAAAACGCCGCGGGCTTCAACCCGCGGCGTTTTTGTTTTATGGGAACTGATTTTGACAGTGATGATAAGGGTAAAAGCTAAGACAGAACGCCTGACTATAATACGGATATTATGTATTGCCAATAATGCCTGAATCTCTAGGGAAATCCCTTGCTGACGCTACGGGATGCTCGATTTTTCTGCTGAATCAGAGATTCAGGAAAAATTGGCAGGAGGAACTATGAACATAGCTGTACAATGTGAGGAACTAGCCAAGACGTTTGAGAAGAAGAACCGGGTCATTGCCCTGGACCGGGTGTCGTTCACGGTCGAGAAGCACGAGATCTTCGGGATCGTCGGGCCAAACGGCTCTGGCAAGAGCACGCTCATCCGGATACTCTCAACTTTGCTCATTCCTGATACGGGCTGGGCACGTATCTTCGGTCATGATGTCGTGCGGCAGTACGGCAGGGTGCGTCCCTGTATCAACCGGGTCAGTGTTGATGCTGCTTTTTTCAAGGGTATCTCGGCGTGGGAAAATCTCCGCTATGCTGCCAGGTTATATGGTCTTTCCTCTGGAGTGGCAAAAGAACGCACCCTTGAGATCCTCGACCGGCTCGGCTTCGAGAGAAAGCGGTATTATGAGCCCCTGGAAGATCTGTCGCGCGGAATGCAGCAGAAAGTGGCGATCGCCCGGGCGTTTTTTACCGCCCCAATGCTCTTGCTGCTGGATGAACCGACCACCGGTCTTGATCCGCGCTCCAAACTCGATGTTCAGGAGTATGTCCGGAGATCGATGAATCAGGACGGACTGACGATTATTCTGACGACCCATGATATGCATGAAGCTGAATCATTATGCGATCGAGTAGCAATAATCATAAACGGAAGATTTGTGACCATGGGGAAGCCATCTGAACTGCTGGCGCGATACAAGAAAAACAATTTGGAAGAAGTCTTTCTCGAGGTGACCGGTCGAGAATGGAAGGAGATCGAGTATGAATCCTAGAGGTCATGCATATGGTTCAATCGCATTTATCGAACGGAACTTTGCACTCATCAAACGCTATATCGGCTGGGAACTCGTGTTCTTGACCTATAATGTCGTGAACGCGCTTGCCATCGGTCTGATCGGTGCAACCATGGGAAAAGACAAAGTTCTCTATCTGGTCATCGGCGCGATGGTATGGGGATTTCTGTCCATCTTGTTCCATGAGATATCAGAATCGATCGCCTGGGAGAGATGGGAAGGCACGATCGAGTATACGTTCATGGCACCGATCAGCAGATTCGTGCACTTGATCGGCAACTGTCTGCATGCGGTTGCCTACGGTGTGGTCAGGAGTACTATCATACTGCTGATCCTGGTCGTGTTTTTCGGCATATCTGTCGAAGGCGCAAACCTCCCGGCGCTCTTCGTTATATTCGTCGTATCAGGATTGTCATTTGTTGGACTCGGGCTCGTGGCAGCGATTCTTCCGCTGTTATCGACGGAAAAAGGTGCGTATGCGACTCATATCTTTGAAGCGGTACTCCTGCTCATATCGGGTGTTTACTATGAGATCACTGTATTACCCGTCTGGATACGACCGCTGAGCTACATATCGCCGGCAACGTACACGCTCCGTGCCATGCGGGCCGCATTACTCGACGGTGCGAGTTTCAGTGAGCTCCTGCCGACTATACTGCTGCTGCTCGCCATTGGATTCGTCCTGATACCGCTGGGTATGCTGGTCTTCAAACAGGCAGAATACTATGCCAAGAAGACCGGAAAGCTGAAGCGGTCCGGGTAGAGGTTGTCGGTTGACAACCCGCGTCGCCGCGGTACAATGATGCAACATCATATGTGTTACCGCGCGGCGACCGCGCAGGAGGAAGTATGGGACCGTTCAATACACCGTGGCTGACATTTCTCGCATGGCTCGTTGCCGGAGCCTGCGTTGTCTTCAGCATTATCTGGGCGATATGGCTGTACAAACCGCAGGAGAACGATGATGAATAGCACGTATCTGTACGCCATTGTCATTGCAGCATACCTTTGTGTGCTCATCCTCATCGGATTATTGACCGGTCGCCGTACAAAGAGCGTCGAGGATTTTTATATTGGCGGTCGCCAGATCGGCCCGTGGGTCACAGCTTTATCCTTTGTTGCGGCGTATTTCAGTTCGGTCGTGATCATCGGCGGCGGCGGTTTCGGTTATATGTTCGGCATGTCAACGCTGTGGATCGGTGCTATCAATGTCCTGCTTGGGACCATGATCTGCTGGATGGTACTCGGTCCCCGGGTCAGGCAGTTCACCCAGCGCCTGAATACGATGACGATACCCGGTTTTTTCGGCGAACGGTATCGATCGAAATTCGCCTTGATGTTCAGTGCCGTCATAATCGTTGTGTTCATGATTTTCTATAATGTGAGTATCCTGAAGGGTATGGGACATATCTTTGAGGTTCTGATGGATATTCCCTATGGGTACGGAATACTCCTGGCGAGTATAATAATCCTGTTCTATGTATCTATCGGTGGTTATCTTGCCGTCGTCTGGACGAGTTTCGTTCAGGCGTGGGTCATGGGTATCGGACTGGTACTTCTCACCATTTTTTCTGTTCGGGCGATCGGCGGGATAGGTGCGGCGAATCTTAACCTGGCGGCGCTGGACAGCGGTCTTGTTCAGACACCCGGTATATGGGGATGGCCCGGTCTTGTTTCCTTTGCGCTGATCGTCAGTTTCGGTGTCTGGGGCATGCCGCAGCTGGTCGTACGGTTTTATTCAATAAAAAATTTAAAGGTATTAAAGATAGGTACGGTCATCGCCACGATCGGAACATGCATGGCACTGCTGCCCTATTTCAACGGTGCGATCGCGCGCACGCTTTTCCCCCAGCTTGGCAATCCCGATCTTGCGATACCGATACTGGCAAAGAATGTACTCTCACCGCTGGGGTCTGCAGTTGTGCTGGCGGCGGTCGTCGCTGCCGGTATGTCCACATTCGCATCGATTCTAATCATCCTCTCGAGTTCGGTCATCGATGATATATACAGAAAGGGATTTCAACGGCAGGTGAATAGGGAAAAAATTCTCTTCTGGAGCAAGGTCGCAAGCGCACTTATCGGGACGATATCATTGATCGTCGCCCTGAAACCACCGGCACTGGTACTTACCCTGACCGCCTTCGCATGGGCGGTGATCGCATCGACGACGCTCTGGCCGCTACTCTTAGGCATTTATTGGAAAAGAGCGACCGGTTGGGGATGCGCTGCATCCATGGTCGCGGGATGCGCGACATCGCTGGCTTGGATGGCGGCTGGAAAGCCGTTTGGCATTCACGGGTTTATCCCGGGGATCATTATCGGCGGGCTGGTGTTTGTCATCGTGAGCCTTGTAACACCACCATTTCCCGAAGAACACATACAGCGCATCTGGCAGGCGAAGAGTAAGAATTAGGAACTAAGAACTAGTAGGTCAGTGAGTATTGATAATTGCTAATGTATAATTCGTAATTGAGTAGGAAGTAGTCAGTAGACAGTTAAGAAATTTATGATTGCTGACTGCCGATGTACAATTTCAATTGCACTGAATTTTTTTATTTACACAAAGAATAACCCGAGCAATAACCCGAGTGACTCTGTTTGCTATCAAACAAATTCTTTTTTTTTCGCCTTACGACCTTCGCACTACGCATTACGGTTTTATTTCAACATGATTATCTTGTGAGTATAAGATCTATTTCCTGTATAGAGGTGGCAGAAATACACACCGTTCGGCAAAGACCGACCACGTGCATCGGTGCCGTCCCACTGTATGGTGTGAGATCGCGAGTCAGACTGCGCCACCGGGAATTCTCTGACAACCTGTCCGGCACTGTTGGTGATTTTCAGATAAGAAGTTGGGTCACCGGATTCGGCTAGATGACAACTGATGGTGATGTCACTCGTGAAGGGATTTGGTGAGACAAGGTCGAATCCTCCAGCGATCTCCGGCGCCAGCACCCTGCCCAGCAGGCGTATTGAATGGGGCGGTTCGTTAGGCACAAGGACCGTGAGGGTGGATTCGGGCATGGGTACCCACAGGTCGACCAGCGTATCCAGCGGTTGTGATGCTACAATGTAGAACGGTGACGGAGCGGTCAGCGGAAAATAATGCAGTGTGGGTGCGTTCGTATAACCGCTCGCACATCTGACCGCCCAGAGCGTGTTGCCGTCAGTCATGACAAAGTTATATTCTGCTGGAGTTGAGCCGAGTGCCGAGTCGATCGCGTTCGTTACCATTTTTATGCAGGCTTCAACCGTACTGTCGAGGTATGTGTCCATAGTCTCCAAGATATATATTGCCAGGAGGTCGGAGTCCAGATATACCGGTGAGTAATCAGTCGGGTTATTGTGTAGATAGATGGGGTCTAAGTCCTGTATCAGGCTGAGCAGGATTTCGACGGGCAGCGTGCCGTTGTGCGCAAAGAGCATGCTGAAATCCCGGACGATCGCCTGTCGGAAAAAGGGATGCGGGTCAGGGATG
>CP070834.1:2212331-2220377 GCA_020341755.1 Caldifarciminota bacterium
TGTATCCTTGGCGATCGCCAGGACGGCAGCGCTCGAACAAGGCTTACCACTGTACCGGTACCTCGGTGGACCTGCGGCATGCCTCCTACCCGTTCCTATGATGAATATCATCAATGGCGGCGTGCACAGCATGCTCCAGGGACCCGATTTCCAGGAATTCATGATTGTGCCATATGGTGCCGGAACATACCGAGAATCCCTGCGGTGGGGGAGTGAAACATACCAGGTATTGAAAAAACTCCTTATGGATAAGGGGTATCGCGTATCTGTTGCGGACGAGGGTGGTTTCTCGCCGCGCATATCATCGAACGAGCAGCCACTGGAAATGATAAATGCCGCGATAGAAAAAGCCGGATATAGGCCAGGTGAGGACATCGGGATCGCCCTCGACGTGGCGGCGAGCAGTCTGTATGACAAGGGGGTGTACAGATTCCGTATAGAAGATACGACGATGGGCGCGGATGAGGTGATCGATCGGTATCAGGCGCTCGTTGCGAAGTATCCCATTGTCTCGATCGAAGACGGACTGGCAGAGGATGATTGGGAAGGCTGGATAAAACTGCAGGAGCGCCTCGGCAGCACCGTTATGCTGGTCGGCGATGATATCTTCGTGACGAATGTCCAGCGTATCGAACGGGGGATTAAAGAGAATGCCGCCAATGCGGTGTTGATAAAACCGAATCAGATAGGAACGGTGACCGAAACGATTGCTGCCGTGAAGATGGCGCAGAGGGTAAAATGGGGCGTTGTGGTTTCTCATCGTAGCGGCGAGACAGTTGATAGTTTCATTGCGGATTTCACGGTGGCTATGGAAACCGGAGCCTTGAAGACCGGTGCTCCATGCCGCGGCGAACGGGTCGAAAAATACAATCAGCTGCTGCGTATCGAAGACGATCTCAAGGATGCAGCACAGTATCCGAGTAAGGAAACATTTTGTCGGTAGATCTCAGGGGGTATTGATGATACTTGATTCGATGGAAGACCTGGATAAGGGACCGTTTTGCACTCCCTTTGGACAGCTGTTCTTTGAAAATCTGGAAAAAATGCCTTCATTTCAGGTGATAGAGGCATATCTTTCCTGTTTGATCGAAGCTCAGGACAAGATATGTAAAGCTATCGCAATACTCGAAGGTGTATTAAAAAAAGGTACTCACAAGCTGCAGGAAGTGCAGGACCCCATGCAGCTCCAGTATTTATTCGGTAAGGCGACCGGCTCGCGCGGTGAGATCGAACAGGAGATCGAGCACCTGGCACAGAATCGCAGGAATATCGATAATCTCATCGCTCAGTATTCGGACAAGGGTATCCTGGATATGCCGGTCACGACATTCATGACCCCGTTCGATGCCGAATACAAAGTGAAAGTTGAGAAGAAGCAGAGTGACAGCGATGAGCTGTACTACACTGATATCAAGGGGAGCGACCTCAGGGGCTCGACCGACTTCAATCATCTGAATCAGATAATGACCGGTCATCTTCTGAAAAAACTCATGAACAAAGGCGAACCTGCAGCTGAGTAGTAAATGGAATCGTTTTTGATCAAGAAGCGCGCTCATGTGCAGATCGGGGATTTTCACGGTCTTGACATCGTGTGTTGATCATTGTATGGTCTGAACATATGGGTATCATTCTGCTTACAGTGTTAACACAGGTTCATCTGGGTGGCTACGTGGAAACTCGCCCCTTTGTTTACTGGGGTGACAGCACGAGCCTGACAGGATACAGCCGGGGCTGGCTCGAGCTGACGTCGCGCGAAGAGACATACGGTACTCAACTTGGGCTCGATGTCATAGTACCGTACGATACAGCAAGTATAGAGCAAACACTGGAATCTATTACGGTTTCAAGGCTCGCGCTCTGGGTAGGACCGGAAAACCTGCGCTGTATTATCGGCAAACAGAGATTGTACTGGGGTGTCGGAAGGGTATTCCGACCCCTGGATATCTTCAACCAAACGAATTATTTTGAACCGGATTATGAGCGTCCAGGTTCCACAGCCGCCTTGTTGTACTGGTCGATTGGTCCTGTAACCAGTGTGCGCGCGGTCATAAAACCGGATCGCGATGTGGAACATTCGCAGAGCGGGATACGAATGGGCTCGACCCTCGGTGGGAACGATATTGGTCTAACCTTCATGCATCGGCCGCAACCGCGGCATACGCTCTTGGGAGCGGAGATAACCGGCGAACTCGTCGTGGGTTACTGGAGCGAGTACCGTTTTTCATGGCAGGAAGATGATAATTTCAGTCAGTTTATCCTGGGTCTTGATTATACATTTCCGTTCCGATTGTACATCATGTCTGAACTCTTCTTCGATGGAAGCGGCGTTGCCGAATCAGACCAGTATGATTTCACCCGGTTCCTGACCGGTGAGCGGATCACCCTGGCGCAGCGGTATCTCTATTTGAGTGTCGGTATGTTTCCGGATCCCTTTGCTGTGATACAACCACAGCTCGCAGGACTCGTGAACCTGGATGATGAAGGTGTTCTGGTAATACCCCAGGTTATGGTGTCCTTATTCGAAAATACGGAAATCACACTGGGCTCCAATCTGGTATACGGTCGCCAGACAAGTGAGTTCGAGAACATCGTTCCGTTCGATGGTGCTGTATACATGTGGATAAAAGTTTATTTTTGAGGTTTTGCCACCATGCCAAAGGCATGTAAGGAGGTTGTATCACCGTAATCTTTCTGTTTATCACTGTCATCGACATGCCAAAGGCATGTAAGGAGGTTGCTTGGTTGAGGTAAATGAACTGCACAAAGATTACCGGGTCGGCAAGGTATTGTTCCCGGCTTTGCGGGGGGTGAATACTGTCATCCAGGATGGTGAATTTACCGCCATTGCCGGGCCGTCCGGTTCGGGGAAGACGACGCTGCTGAACATCATCGGCTGTCTGGATTCACCGACGAGTGGAACGGTGTACATCGATGGGACCGATACGGGGACGCTCACCACCAGGGAAAAAGCCAATCTGAGGAAGAATCAGATTGGCTTCGTATTCCAGACGTTTAATCTGATACCGGTGCTCACTGCCTTTGAGAATGTGGAAATTCCCCTCTTGCTCCTCGACACCAAGACCGACGAGAACAAGGACCGGGTCGTTGGGATTCTTGAAGAGGTCGGTCTCGCTGAATACCTCCACCGTAAACCGAATGAGATGAGCGGCGGTCAGCAGCAGCGCGTGGCGATCGCCCGTGCCCTCGTGAAGCGACCGAGCCTGGTACTCGCCGACGAACCCACGGCTAATCTCGATTCCACCACTGCCCGGGAGATACTGGAACTCATGCAGGAACTGAACAGGAAGTTCCACACGACCTTTGTGTTTTCCACCCACGATCAGCTGGTAATGGATTATGCCGAACGGATCATCGGTTTACGGGATGGTATGATCGTCGATGATAAACGCAAGGAGACCCCCGCATGAAGATCCTGCACCTTGCATGGCGTAATGTCTTCAGGCACACAAGAAGGACACTGATCACGGCATCGGCAATCTCGGTCGGCCTTTCAGCAATGATCCTGAGCAATACTATGATGAATGGTGCCGATAAGATGGCATCAGAAAATATTATCCAGTATGAAACAGGTCACATGCAGATTTTTGCCAAAGGCTACTATCGCGAGGAAGGCATATTCCCGCTCGATACGATTATTGAGGAACCCGAGACGATCATCCAGCATGTCCGAACGCATCGGAACGTAGCCGGTGTCACCGAACGGGTAAAATTCCAGGCACGCGTGAATAACGGGGTAGATGAACTTCCAACGCTCGCGTACGGCATCGATATCGAAAACGATTCAGAGGTATTCAGGATCGCGCAGTCGGTCGTTGACGGCGCGTTCTTGAAGGAACGTGAGGATATTCTCATCGGTACTGACCTGGCACGTGATATGGGGTTTGCGATCGGTTCATACCTTACGGTGATAACCAAAGACCGGTATGGTACATATAATGCGAATGATTTTTTTGTATCTGGTTTGATAAACACGACTCATCCTTTGTTTGACCGTAATGCCGTGCTGATGAAGCTCGAGGTGGCGCAGCAACTTCTGGATCTCGATCACGGTGTTACAGAGATCTGTGTACGGGTTCGAAACAGTGCACAGCTCGCCAGCGCGCAGAGGGATATCACGGCTTTGATCGGCGCGAAGTACGAAGTATATACCTGGCGAGAACTGAATGCCGCGATCTTCGAGATATCCGGATTCAAACGGCTCAGCCAATTCATGATCGCGCTGGTGGTGCTGATCATCGCAGCGGTGGGGATAGTGAACACCATGCTCATGGCGGTCATGGAACGCATACCCGAGATCGGTACCTTGAAAGCAATGGGATTCCGCAATAACAGCATCGTTCAGATGTTTGTGCTCGAAGGCGGTATTATCGGAGCATTCGGCAGTCTGCTGGGATGTATCTTCGGGGTTCTGATGTCCCTGTACGTGGCTATTCAGGGTCTTGATTTTTCGCAGTTCTTCGGGGATATGGATGTCGGCTATCCGATCAAAATGATCATCAAAGGTGAGATTGATTTTCTGACCATACTCCTCGTGTTCCTGTTCGGTGTCGTAGTGACCATACTGGTGAGTCTCTGGCCCGTCAGAATGGCGACGAGATTGGAACCGGTCGATGCATTGAGGCATGTATAATGAATCTCTTTAGACTTGCGTTCAGGAATTTTTTCAGGAATACCCGCAGGAGTATCATCTCAGGGATAAGTGTGACCATTGCCATCGCCGCTATTATCTTCGCACAGAGTTACATACGGGGGATCACCATCAACATCAGCGATAATATCGTACGGCTGATCTCCGGACATATACGGATCACGACCCAGGAGTATGATCGGCGCGAACGGATGCTGCCGCTCGATGAATCTATCGTACTCTCTGGGGATTTTCTGGAAAACCTGGATGACGATCGCATAAAAGTGGTCGCTCCGCGCATTAAATTCGGTGTGCTGCTGGGCGACGAGGAACTCAGCACGCCAGCGCTGGGATACGCAATAGAACCGGATAAGGAGAAGTTCGTATCGCGCCTGGACACGCGAATCACAAAAGGAAAATATATCACGGCTGGCAGGAACGAGGTACTACTGGGAACCGCGCTCGCTGAACGGATCGATGTGCATATCGGTGACACGCTGACCATCATAACGAGGACCGCGTACGATTCACCCACCGGGATAAACCTGGTCGTTACGGGTCTTTTCTTTACCGGTATTGGTGGGATAGACCGCAGTATCTTTTATATACCGCTCGATGTCGGTCAGCAGATGCTCGATCTCGAAGATCAGGCAACAGAGATCTCTTTGGTGCTTGATGACCCGGATGAAGCAGTGGCCGTAGCCCAGGATCTTAGATCCCGGCTCGGTCTGATCATCATGCCGTTCCAGTTTAATCCCCTGCTTACGTATATACAGTCGGCTGGAATTGTGTTTTCGCTTTTTTATTTCATAATTCTCCTCGTTGCCTGTTCGACGATCGCTAATACCATGCTCATGGTAGTGTTCGAACGTACCAAAGAGATCGGGATGATGAAGGCTATGGGCTTGAACAACATCTCGGTCGTTGTGCTGCTCGTTATCGAGGCAGGTATGATCGGTGCCGTTGGCAGTCTGATGGGGGCAGGCATAGGTGCCGCGCTCAGCTACTGGTTGAAGTACACAGGCATTGATCTTACTATCGTTTCATCGACGATGTCATCGGACATGCCCTTCGGTCCTATCCTGTATTTTTCACCGACACCATTCATTATCATATCGTCTTTTATCTTTGGTCTCATTGCCGCAGTCGTTATTGCACTGCTTCCGGTAAGCAAGGTGACCCGGCTCCAACCGGCAAAAGCGCTCAAGACAGTGTAGCGCGAAGGTGAGAGGAAAACCATGAAGAAAGTAACAATTCTGCTGATACTGGTCGGCATGCTCGTCTCTCAGAGCGTTGAGGATATATTGAAGCGTGTCGATAACAATACGGTAGTTACGACAGCACAGTACAAGGCAACCATGATCATCAGTCTGGCAGGGAAAGTGCGTGAAAAGACTTTTTTCGGATACACCGAAGGCAAAGACCGTGCGTATATGGAATTCACCGCACCCGCACGCGATCACGGCACCCGGATATTGAAGCGTGGTGATGAGATATGGATCTATCTTCCCTCGGTCGAGAAAGCGACCAAGATCGCCGGGCACATGTTGAGACAGAGCATGATGGGCAGTGATTTTTCGTATGAGGATGTTGCGGAGAACCGTAAGCTCGAAGAATTATACGATGCCGAGAACCTGGGGATCGATACGATCGATAATCGTCCATGCTACAAACTCAGATTGACCGCCAAAGTCGCTGAGGTGACTTATGCACTGCGTGTCGTGTGGATCGATATTGATGAGTATATAGCTCTGAAGACCGAACTATACGCAAAGAGCGGAAAACTGATGAAAGAGGTCATGGTAGGAGAGTTCCAGAACATCGGTGGTCGCAACTATCCCACACGTATGGAGATGATCAACAAACTCAGACAGAACACGTATACCGAGCTCATTCTTGATGACGTTCGGTTGGATATCACTATTCCTGACCGTATCTTCACCAAAGCACATCTCGAACGGCAGTAGTACAGCCTATTGACAATTTTACATTCTATGATTATGCTGGAATCATGTCGACACCACGTTTTGTGACATTTTGGGATATCGAGCGCGAAAAAACCTGGCGTATTTATATCCTTTTTGGCATACTCATGCTGTTTTATTTCGTACCAATATACACACTATGGTTTTTCGTTAAGCTTGTCATACACGCGCGGCAGTCACTCTATGCTGTCGACATTCCCTTCCATGCATTCGGCTGGGACACGGTTGCTGTTTTACTCCTAGCTGCCGTTATATCGACGGTGCACTGGTACTACAGTAATAAACGGGTCGTCGGAAAGACACTCAGGTTACTCGGCGCACGGCAGCCGGACCGGAGCGACCGGTACCATATCGTCTACAATAATGTTCTGGATGAGATCGCGGCAGCTGCCGGCGGTATGGAGATCGAACCGTACATTATCCCGACCGGCGCCATGAATGCGTTCGCACTTGCCGATCTGTACGATCGTAGAGTCGTTGGTATTACAGAAGGATTGCTGTCCCGGGCTACCCGTGATGAGCTTCAGTCGGTCGTGGCACACGAAGTAGCTCATATTGCGAGTAATGATTGTGTTGAGACGACCGTATCATGTGCACTCTTTGACGTATACAGCGAAGCGCTCTCGCAGTTCAACAGAATGGCAGTAAAGACCAAACCGACCGATGCGTTTGGTGGTGAAGGACCGCATATCAACATCGCGACTGGTGCTGTAGCATCCTTACCGGTCATAATTCTGTTCTTCATAACCGATACCTTCGGTCAATTTCTGAAGATGTTCATATCACGAGAGCGGGAATGCCGGGCAGATGCATCGGCCGTTCGACTCACCAGGCATCCAGTGGGTCTTGCGCGTGTTCTATATAAGATCGGGACACACTGGCGGGGAGCCGGTGCTGACGGTGAGCATCTTGCACCGATCTTCATCATGAATCCGCGCTACAGCAAGCTGGATGAGCACGAAGACATCTGGTCGACGTTCTTTTCGACCCATCCACCGCTCATCAAACGTCTCAACATGATCCTGCAGCTTGCCCATACTGATCTGGATACACTGCGGGAGCACATGTGTTCGGATAAGGGGTTGAAACAAGAAGCAGAAATGCCACAATCAGAAGCGCATTTTTTCCTCGAACGTGGAGGTTCTTGGCAGGGACCGTACACCCTCATGCAGCTTCAATCATGTGCCTGGCTGGAGAAGACGACACGGGTACGGTCATCCGGGAGTGAGTACAGTTATGCGGCACAAGAGATCCCGACGCTGCGTGAATTTTTTAAAAAACAAACATTACCGGTATTCAGAATACGGCGGCTCTGCCCTGATTGCCGTGAATGGTTGGTTCCGCAGGAATACGAGGGACTCTATGTATGGCAGTGTGCATACTGCAATGGTATTCTGGTCGAGGGTGAAAAAC
>CP070834.1:2220477-2240884 GCA_020341755.1 Caldifarciminota bacterium
TCCGGGCAGAGGTCCTGTTTGTTGAGAACGATGACCGGTCGCAGATCGCGGTTGTAACACATGGTGAGATACCGTTCGATCCGGTGTATGTTGAATTCGCTGTCCATACCGCTGATCAGGAATGCGATATCGATGTTGGCAGCAAGTAGCTGTTCTTCCGTTTTCGTCCAGGCTACCTTACGCGACAGCCAGGTCTTGCGCGGCAACAAATTGTGGATGAATGCTGGATCAGTTATGTCTTGCATGGATGCAGCAGCCCAGTCGCCAACACATGGATACTCGGTTCGTGAGCTTGCTGTGTAACGATAGCTACCCGCGACCCTGGCAACAGTTTCACCGCGCGTGCACAGGATTGAATACTGGTTTTTGTGCTCACGGGATACCCGTACAGGGATTAGACCGCGATTTTTGTAAGGCTGGAAATGCTTTTCAAAAAAATCACTCCAGCCTAAATCTGACAAATGTATACTCATGTATTTCTCCTTTTTTTATACAGCAGAAAGACCACATACGTAACATATTTTTGCACGCCGAATATTTTTGGACTAACATATATACCTCCTTTTGTTATTACATAATTGTTTCGAGGGCAACCCAGGCTCATGACCAGAAATGTTTATCTTCGCGACCGGCATATGCCCAGGCAATACGCGGATCTACCCTTCGTGCGAATGAATAACAAATCGGCCGAAAATGTTTAAGCCATAACCTGCACGCCAGGGCATTATCACTCTCGAAATCGACCGCGCATCGCTTGAATCCTTGTCCCTGTGCCCAGGCGATCGCGTGGTCGACCAGAGCAGTCCCGATACCCTGTCCGCGCGCATGTTTCTTCGTGTATGCGCCCTGTATCCAGATCGTTTTTTCATCGGTAACCAAGTAGTCTGCATCGAGCGGACACATCTTAAGATATGCTACTGTTTCACCGTCACGGGAAGCGAGCCAGAGGGCATGATACGGTTTTGTTAGCCATTCTTCATGATATTGTTTACCACGTTTTTCGATAAGCGGTAAGAACACCGGTGGACCGGCAAGATACGTGGCGAGTTTGTTATCGAGTTTCTCTATCGTTTCGATATCATTCATATCTGCCTGCTTGATGCGTATCTCGTTGGCTGGAGTGTGGAGTCTGGTCATATCACGCATAGTATCGACCACTACCATGCCGAATCCCATCCAGGACAAAGCCTCACGAGCTCCTGTATCATGGGCGAGTGCGGTGACGAGATGTTGGAAACATCCATTGGCGATCCATTGTGAGGCAAGACATGCATACAGAAGCCGGTATATCTGGTCCGGGTCTTCTTCGTCAGCCGCATGCGCCCAGAATGGTGCATATGCCGTGCGCCTGCCCCGCCACTCGCGCAGTACATGTCCTCCAAGATACCCGACAATCTCTCCATCCTGCAGTGCAACTATTGCGGGAGATCGCTTAATCATGTCATTCAATAAAGGCACGATGCGCTCGTGGTTTTCATAACATGCAGGCATACTGGAAACCATTTGCCGGGCGGCACGATAATTCCTGCTGAAAAGCCTGGCAGCAGCCTCCACATGTTCATTCGTGAACGACATGGTTGTATATGATATCATTTCTATTCCTCCTTATTATTATGCCATCTTTTAGTTATGATCTGCTTAGTGGTTCTTATTGGATATATAAATGAAAGAACCGCAGATACAGGTCATACCTGCGGCTTGTCTAAACAAAAACAGCCGCCCTTCAGACGGCTGTCAGCATACTATTGTATTATCGTTAATGAACAGTCCGCCTGAGGTATGACCAGGACATGGCACTTTCAATCTTTGCGATCATAGTCATAAAACCTCCTTTCAGGCGAACCTGTGATCTATGTTCATTCCCTGTGAATGAACAAGCAATTAAAATATATTCACAATAAACTCGCTGTCAAGTGGTATCTATGGAGTGTAGATAAAAATGATAATTGACGAGGAGGTAAAATCTCTGATGAGATGTGGGGTCATGGCATTTTTTATTACGGAATCCTCAGTCTACAGGATCACTCCTTTAACCACTCGAGGGCGTCAATAATACTATCGAAAAACTTGAGCTGATAGCCACGATTATAGGTAACATCCTCGAAAAACCTATCTGCCTCAGCATTTTCTTCGCGATCAATGACCGCTGTTTTATAGATAACTGACGAGTACTGGATTTTCGCAAAAACCTCGGATCCAATGGTAAAAATATAAGTGGTTCTGACTTTACCATCGAGTTTGCGAATATCGGCAACTGCCCTGTGAATACCTTGTTCTTTACAGAGATCCAGAGCACGCCGTGTGATCTCAATTGCGGTATCGAAAGCCCGTTTCCCAGACGCTTCGACATATAGAATGTTTCCGATTTTCGTACTTTTCATATCATATAGTTTTTTATCATCCTTTTCCATGGGGCTCCCAGTTTTCATCAACCTTTTTCCCTGTACCCCAGAATACCAGAAATACAATAGTGAAAAGCAACATCGTATTGGCAATCCAGAGATAGGATAAAGCGCTTAAACCAAGAAATGTTTTGTCTGCACACAAGAACCTGGCTATACCTGATAAGATGAAACTTGTGACTGCTATTACAAAAGAGATCTTAGTCAGAATCCGTTTTACCAACATACTTACCCCCTTTTTTCAGTGACCTCGAAGTACATAATAAGTACTCTAAGTTGTTAGTAAAATTTAAATTACGCATACTGTTTATTGCCAAATTCATATTATGTCTTCTCACCAGATTCTGCTTCACTACTCACAGTACGATTCCTTTGCTATAACACATATTTTGAAATTTCGCCATATACATTGATCCCTCCTTGAATAACATTTCTATACAACCGTTTTGTATAGAAAATCCCTTAAGAATTTAAGGTGTTCTATTTTTAGACCCCCTGTAATTTTATTACATAAATGTGAAGTGATTATAAGAAAAATGTAAATTTTCTATAAAGAAGGATGCTCTGTTTCAGCAACCTCCGGACAGAATGTCCTTAACTAATCGAAGACTGGAAAAATTTTTTGAATGGGATGTTGAGGGATGAGAAGGGTGCCTGGTTTTGTGGATGATGTTTGTGCGGGTGGCGATGATGGTTGACAGGGTGTAGGTAGAATATGGGAGTTGGTCAGTTTGGGTAGAATATCGGAATTGACGTTGCGTGTGTCGGCAGTATAATTAAATAACGAGGAGGTATGAGTCTTGCAGTTCGCTGTAGGGATCATACCTTTTTTATTGCTACGAGGGGGTATAAATGAATCTATATCTGGTAAGCTGCGATTTGAAAAAAGCAGGACGCGATTATTCAACACTGCTTAAGATTTTCATGAGTACAGAATCTCACCTTTATTTATTAGAATCAACATGGATCTTACTGACAAAAAAAAGTATGGATGAGATGTTTACAAAAATACGTAATGCGGTTGATAAAAACGACTATTTTATTATTGTTGATATTAAAGGTCAACAAAAAATGGGTCGGTTGCCCGAAAAGGCAGAGGAATGGTTTAAAAAACACTCTCTATGATTGATGGAAATCGTATTTACCTACTTCATGGTGAGTGGGAGATATTAATGTTGTTTTATCGGAGGAAAGCAGGGACAGATGCAGGGTATTGATGTGAGGAATGTTCGAGTTGGCCTGAAACTAATATTGAACAGGGGTATATCTCGGGACAAAACCAGCTGACCCATGGTGAATTAAACGATGAGTTCAGAGCTAAAAAAAGAAAGGTGATTGTAGATAGTTGAAGTTGAATGTTGTCACCTGCGTTGGTTAGTGGTTAAAATAGGAGAGATTGCAATGAAATGGTACAGGATCCATTTGGATATAAAACAAATTGCTCAAGGACATCTCCAGAATATCCACCACCAGTTTACTATCTTGTGGGAGAAAAACAACTTTCCAGAGAATGCTGCTATGTTTTCGGACACATTAACCGAGGATGGAGAAAATGTTTACTTTTCTCCGGGATCGCTAGATTTTATACAAGATATAATTTCACAGTACCCGGGTGAAGAAATCAAAGCCCCACCCAGAAGCGAGATCGGACTACTTGCCGGTCATGCAGATGCGTGGAAATAATGTAGAGAGGTAAGAAAAGGATATTGTTAAGTTTTAGGTGGACGTTATAATAAGTCAACAAGAAGGTATCGTCTCTGGGGAAGTGTTGGATCATGTTTTTTAATGTAGATTATAGGAGGCATGTAACTAAGTGTGTCATATGTCACCAGCCAAGTAACAAAACTATAAATGTAAATTTCTCTATTTATCAAAACTGAGTGAACTAGAAAAAACAACAATCCTATTGACATTCTTCCGTAATTAAAAATAATCTGCCAGGTGCGTGTAAAATGAAAAAAAACCCTGAACTGCTCGCTTATTGTGGTCTGTATTGCGGAGCCTGCAGTTTCAAAGCTGCATATGACAAGAACTTAAGGGAACACATTATGACACTGCCATCACAATATGATGAGTACAAAGATAAACCCCTTCAGTTCTGTCCAGGATGTAGAATGGATCCTGGCGGTGCGGATTGTGAAATTCGTAATTGCGCCAGAGACAAATCAGTAGACCATTGTGGTGTTTGTGATGATTTTGTTTGTGATAAAATTGCTGATTTTTGCAGTGATGGTGTGCCTCATCATTCCGAGATTTTAAGTAATCTGTATACTGTTAGAGAGATAGGAGAAGATGCATGGCTGGAAAGGCAAAGAAGCAAATGGACGTGTGAATGCGGTGCAACCATATCATGGTACTTGCGTAAATGTGTACAATGCGATAAATCAATTCATTGATTATTCAACAAATCCACGTAATCATCTTTACGTATGAAAATTGGTGCCAGACATTAATTTTTTAACTTTTGGAGTATCGTGTGTGTTACATGGTCGTACTATCGGTGTTGACATGACGTGTGATATAACTATAATGATGCATGATGAAGATAGGATTGATTAAGCGGTCAACGATGCGGCAGGTTATTTGTATTCTCGTGCTCGGGACGACGGGCTTTATGACGCCTTGATGTGTGTATATAAAGGTTCATACAGCCCGCCATACGGCGGGTTTTTTGTTTTTATACGGTTAAAAGGAGGCAAACATGAAACACTGGACCGAAGAATTCTTCCTGGACAAAGCTGAACTATGGCTTGCCCGGATGAATGCTGCCTGGAAACTTGCGCCAAAAACGGCGCGCAGTATTGTCCGGATATTGAAAAAGCATGGTATGCCAAAGGGACGGATACTCGAAGTGTGCTGCGGCAACGGCAGGATCTGCCTTAATCTTGCAAAACGAGGGTTTCATGTCACGGGCGTGGATATCAGTCCCTTGTTCATAGAGAATGCTGTACGGCGCGCACGTAAAGCCGGTGTGAGTGCGCGGACGAAGTTCACGCGTGGTGATCTGCGGAACATTGAGCGTACTGTGAGAGGAAAGTATGACGCAGTGCTCAATATCTGGACTGCGATCGGGTATTACGATAAAAAGACCGATGAACGGTTTTTCAAAAAGGTATATTCCTTGTTGAAAAAGAAGGGGTTGTTCATGATATTCAACACCATGTCAATGGATTTTCTCTCGCATTACTTCATGCCCCGGCTGTATGATGAAACCGATAAATATCTCATTCTCCACCGTAATGCGATCGACCGTGTTCATTCACGGCTGGATGATACCTTGATCATATATAGAAAGGAAGGTAAGGATCTGAAGTACGTTGATACGGAAAAAACTATCATACGGATATACGGGATCAATGAGTTGATCGAAATGGCTGAGAATGCAGGCTTTAGGTATGTCGAGGCATACGATAGATTGTATCCGCTGACCCCGGCGCGACCGGACAGCCACATTAATATCGTGTTCAGAAAATGATACGCCCGGTCTTTTGCGGTCCTTCCTTCACTGCGCCCGTGATAGTGAGGCGGTACCTTATTCTTTGAGCGCTGACGTGCAGTTCGGGCAGCGGGTTGCCTTGATCGGAATGGCAGTAAAGCAGAACGGACAATCTTTAGTGATGGGTTCAGGAGCCGGGGCTGCTTCTTTTTTCTTGAGACGATTGATGCTCTTGATCAAAAAGAATACGGCGATAGCAACGATGAAGAAACTGATGACGGTATTGATGAAAAAACCGTAATTGATCGTGACGGCACCGGCTGATTGGGCTTCTGCAAGTGACGGGTATGGACCGGTCGTGGTCCCCTGTTTCAAGACGACGAAGAGATTCGAGAAATCGACATTGCCCAGGAGCAGTCCGATCGGGGGCATGATCACATCGGCGACCAGTGATTTCACGACGGTTCCGAATGCGGCGCCGATGATGATACCAACCGCCATGTCGACCACATTGCCGCGCATGGCAAATTCCTTGAACTCTTTCAACATGGAACGCCTCCTTCCTTTATACATTGGTTTCATTGTACCGCGTTACCGAACCACTGTCAAGCGAAGTGACTGAACTTGACAAATAAACCGCGTTGAGTTATAGTCAATTGTCATGTCTTGAACGCGCTATCATCCATGAAGGAGAACGGGACGAAAAAACAGAACCTCGGCATATCGGTCAGGGAACTGGTCGCGTATGCGCTCAGAAGCGGTGACCTGGACACGACCCAGTTCGGTACGGTCAGTCCCACCGATGCCATTGCCGCGCATACCATTGTCCAGAACGTACGGCCATCCGGCTATAGACGCGAAATACCGATACATCACCAGGTCGAAACCGATGATTTCGTGCTCGAGGTTTCCGGCAGGATCGACGGCCTGTTCACTCAGACCGACCCTGCCATAGTTGAAGAAATCAAGACGACTCGAGAGGATCTGGCGACCATATCTCAACGCGAAGACCCGTATCACTGGGGTCAGGTCAAGACCTACGCCTACATGTATGCCCGGGAACACGACCTCGACCGCATCGGCGTGCAGTTGACCTATTTCCAAAGAGAACACGGCACGATGAAAGAAGTGCGGCGGTCGTATACCGCTGCCGAACTCTCCATATTTTTCAATGATCTCGTGAAGGCGTACCTGGAATGGGCTGGCATGGTCGTACGCTGGCGTGAGGTGCGGGATGCATCGATCCGGAACTTGACCTTTCCGTTCGAATCGTACCGCGCCGGCCAGGAGCAGATGTTGCAGGAAGTGGGGATGATCATAGAGCAGCAGAGTCAGCTGCTCGTGCAGGCACCGACCGGTATCGGTAAGACCATGGCGGTGTTGCTGCCCTCGATCCATGCGATCGCGGGAAAACAGGTATCACAGAGCTTTTATCTGACGGCGCGTACAACCGGACGCCAGGCAGCCGAGACTACCCTCAACATACTCAGGAGCACAGGATTGAAATTGAAATCGCTCAGCCTCACGGCGAAAGAGAAGATATGCTTCAACCCCGATCGGTTATGTCATCCTGAAGAATGCGCGTATGCCCGGGGTCATTTCAGCCGGGTCAATGCTGCGCTCAAAGATGCATTCATGCAGGATAGCTTCACCCGCGATACCATTATCACACTTGCAAAAAAACACCGGGTCTGTCCGTTCGAGTTCGCGCTCGATCTCAGCATGTGGGTCGACTGCGTAGTCTGCGATTACAATTACGTGTTCGACCCGGGAGTATTCCTGCGCAGATTCTTTGAAGGTTCGGGCGGGGAATATGTACTCCTCATAGACGAGGCGCACAACCTCGTCGACCGGGCGCGTGAAATGTACTCGGCAGCACTGACCAGGCTCGAAATACAGCGTGTGAGAAATGCGGTCAAAGGTCATCTCGGAGGGGTGCATCGCATACTTGGCAGAGTAAATGCCTGGATGATCGAGCAGCGGACTCGCTGCGAGGAGGCTCGTAACCCTATTGCCGAACGCGAACCGCCTGCAGAATTATACACGCTCCTCAGAGATTTTACCAAGGCAGCCGAGAAGTGGTTGATAAAGAACAAGCCTGCTCGGTTCCGTGAACCTTTGCTCGACCTGTATTTCGATGCGCGGACTTTCTTGAAAACCTTTGACCGCTACGATGACAATTATGCAACATGCTATCTGAACGATCAAAGGGATATCACGGTGCGACTGTTCTGCATTGACCCGAGCCGGTACCTGCGCGAAACCCTTGAGCGCTGCCGTTCAGCGGTTTTCTTTTCCGGGACCATGAAACCGATGCATTATTTTATTGAATCGATCGGTTGCGATGATACTGCGGCAACCCTGACCCTGCCGTCGCCGTTCCCGAACCATAACCTGTGTACGCTTGTCGCTTCCCGGGTGTCTACCCTGTACAAACACAGAGAAAGGACAAAGATAGCCGTTGCGCAGATGATATATTCGTTTGTTGAGGCAAAGAAAGGCAACTTTTTGGTATTTTTCCCTTCCTATAAATATATGAAAATGATCCACGATGTAATCCATATCCAGAGACCGGATCTAACGATCCTTGTACAGGATGCGGGTATGTCCGAACATGAACGGGAGCAATTCCTTGCTCGGTTCTGTACATCAAACGATGCGCTGCTTGTTGGTTTTGCCGTTATGGGCGGTGTGTTTGCCGAATCCATTGACCTGATCGGAGACCGCCTTACCGGCGCGGTTATTGTCGGTGTGGGATTGCCCGGCATATCTTTGGAGCGTGAATTGATACGCATGTATTTCGATGATGTGAATAACTGCGGGTATGCTTTTGCGTATCAGTTCCCCGGTATGATCAGAGTATTACAGGCAGCCGGCAGGGTCATTCGTTCGGAGACTGACCGGGGTGCGGTTTTGATGATCGGCACGCGTTTTGCCGGAGAACCCTACCGGTCACTGCTGCCTGAAGATTGGCAAACGAGGGACGTAGAAAATGGCAATGTGATGCGCGAGATATTGAATGAATTCTGGGGTCGATAAATGAGGACCCGGGGCAATTCGAAAACCACGCGTGCAAAAAATGATGTTGCACTGGACGCGGTGCAGGTGCTGGTTCTCGATTGCCAGACATCCGGTTCCCATGCGCGCACAGGTCATATAATAGAGATCGGCTGGGTCGTGTGTGGAGGCGGGCATCATGAAAAATGCAGGGAACGGATCGAAACCTATCTTGTACAATTGCCGGAAGGACTTTCACTTTCAAAACGCGTGCAGCAGGTTACCGGTATAGCAGGTGACACTCTCGATACGGGTATTAGTCCCCGGGCAGCCTGGGAAAAGCTGCAGCGCATAGCCCGTGATACATCACGATACAACGGATCACAAACATGTCCAACGATCGTACACTTTTCCCGGTTCGAAGAACCATTCTTGCGTGAACTTCACGGGCGCTACACGCCGCACCAAACGTTTCCTCTCGAAATTATCTGTACCCATGAGATCAGCCGCCGGCTGTTCCCGGCGCTTCCACGACGGGGTATACGGGCGCTTGCCGGTTTTTTCGGGCACGGCATCCGCGAGCGCAGGTGTCATGGCCACATTGCAGCAACCGTTGTCATCTGGCGCGAGCTCACTGAATTACTGCGAAAAAAATACAGAGTATCCACGATCGCACAGCTCCGACACTGGCTGGCAACGACGCCGATCCATGCACATGTGTACCGTTCCTATCCCATGGAACGTCAAAAGCGCCGGTATCTGCCGGATCGACCCGGCGTGTATCGCATGCTGAGGTCGAACGGCGATATTCTGTACATCGGAAAGGCAGGTTCGATCAGAAAACGGGTGAACAGTTATTTCACAAAAAGGAATCACCATGCAGACCATATACTGGAAATGTTGACCCAGGCAAAGCAGATCGATGTTACAGAGACAGAATCTGCTCTCGAAGCGGCGATGCTGGAAGCCGACGAGATTAAACAGCAATCTCCTCCCTATAACCGGGCATTGCAGGCGAACGAACGGGCTGTGTGGTTCTGTACACCGGACCTGAGAGAATTTGGTCAAAGACCAAATACCAGATTAACTAAAGGACCGTTCATTCGCCGGGAACGGATAGTGTCGCTTGCCGCGATCCGTGACATGCTGAAAATACCTGCCGGCGCATGGAATGAAGAGGCGGCATTGCATGCATGTGCCGTGCCCGAGAAGTACGCACCCGACATCGAATGTATCCGCGCCGGTTGCGAACTTTTTCTCCATCAGAATGCTGATGCCTTCCGGTCTGAGCCGGTAGAGCACGCCCTGGCATCACTCGGCAGGAAATTCTGGTTGCAGAAAACGACCGAGCGTGAAACCTGTGACGATGATGATATGCAGGACCACGCTCCTCCGCAGAAATGGACACCGGAGATGGTTGCACGCATTATCACCGCGAACGTACGTACGGGTATGCATGCACTGCGCAGAGCAGCATGGCTGGTATGGTTGACCGAATCGGCATTCGCATGGGAGGAAAGCCGGGACTCGAAGAAACACCGGTACCGGCTGGTGTTCGAGAGAGGTGAGATCGCGCACCGCCAGCGTATACTTCGTACTGAGGATATAGGAGTACCACCGGGTTATAAAAAAAGATTTCAGGCTCGGCAAAGTAGCTTCGACCTCGCAACCTTTGATCGCATGAGGGTACTGTTAACAGAAATGCGGACGGTCCTGAATACCGGTCACTGGCTAGCGGTCAGGCTGGGTCCAAAGACGGTACTGGAGCACAACATACTTGAAAGGATACTGAAATGGGTATGATGCGTATACTCTTGCTTGCCGATACCCATCTTGGATTTGATTATGCCTTTCGCCCGCGCATTGTCCGGCGCAGGCGTGGTCCGGATTTTTTCCATAATTTTTCAAAGGCACTCGAACCGGCCCTTCGGAAAGAAGTCGATATCGTGGTTCACGGAGGGGATATTCTGTACCGCAGCCGGGTGCCGGCACGACTCGTCGATATGGCATTCGAACCGCTGCGTGCGGTTGCTGACGGGGGAGTACCGGTATACATTGTTCCAGGCAATCATGAGCGGTCGGGTATTCCGTTTCGGATCCTGGCAGCGCATCCTAATATTCATGTCTTTGATGAACCTAAAACATACTGGCTGGAGCGAAACTTTCGGCTGGCACTGGTTGGATTTCCTTTTATTCGACACGGCATACGAAAAAAATTCAGGCAGGTTATGAATTCGACAGGATACGCAACGGTTCAGGCGGCAGGTTATGTTCTCTGCATGCATCAGAGCGTCGATGGATGCATCATGGGACCGCGTGATTTCATGATGCGGGGAGGGGACGATGTTGTCAATATCCATGAGATACCGCCTTCATTCTGTTGTGTGCTGACCGGACACATGCATCGCAGCCAGGTTCTACAGAAAGATCCAGCCGGTAATGCTGTCCAGGTCCCGATACTGTATCCCGGCTCGATCGAGCGGACATCATTCGCAGAAATGGATGAGCGAAAAGGATATATCATTGTCCAAATACATAAGGGCGTATCGGAAAAAGCTGAACTCGGCAGATGGATTTTTCATGAATTGCCGACACGACCTATGATACGACTTGAGTATCATTACAACGGACAGGACTCTTTTACTCCGTGGCTCCTGCACAGGCTGGGCCGTCTGCCCAAGGACAGCATCGTAAAGATACGGGTCCATGGTTCTGTTGATCGAAAATTACAGAAGAAGATCACGGCAGCATCTTTACGGAGCCTGGCTCCGGATACGATGAATATACAGATCGCCCTGGATCTGCACCGAAGAAATTCCTGAATTAACCATAGAGAAGTGCTGATTGTCAGAATTCCTGGATACAATGATGATAGGGATGTACAAACCTTGAAATTATGAAGAAAATGAGTATAGTTATATTCTGCATTATGATCGAGACAGTACTATCTGTAACCAATCCGATGGGCTGCCGCGAACGCGGCGTCATGGCTAGTGGAACAGCCGAGCAGAGAAGATAAGGGAAGGTGTTTATGGTGACAGTTAAAGGGCTTACCAAACATTTTGGAAAGACAAAAGCAGTGAACGGGATATCTTTTAACATTGAAAAGGGGGAGATCGTCGCATTTCTCGGTCCCAATGGTGCTGGCAAGACGACTACCATGCGTATGCTCACCGGCTATCTGCACCCGACCGCGGGTTCATGTCGGATCAATGATGTTGAAGTTACCGCCGAACCGGAGCGTATCAAGGGCTGGATCGGGTACCTTCCAGAGGACAATCCACTGTATCCCGATATGAAGGTCTACGAGTATCTCGAATTCGTCGGCCAGGTGAGAAGGATCACTGATCTGAAAGGACGGATGAAGGAAGTCAGCATGCGGTGTGGTATCAGTGATGTCATTGGGAAGAAGATCAGTGTCCTGTCACGGGGCTACCGGCAGCGGGTGGGTGTAGCCCAGGCAATATTGCATGACCCGGATATTCTTATCCTGGATGAACCGACTGAAGGACTGGATCCCAATCAGGTGATCGAACTCAGGCAACTCATCAAGGAACTAGGAAAGAAAAAGACGATCATGCTTTCCACACATATTCTTTCGGAAGCTGAGGCAACGTGTGAGCGGGTTCTCATCCTCAATCAGGGTGAACTCATTGCTGATGGAACGCGAGAAGAAATAGACGAATTCGTCAAGGGCGGCGAGGCAGTTACACTGGAAGTGCTCGCAGGTGACGAACCCCGTTCGTTTATAGAAGCAATAGAACATGTGAGACATGTGGAAATGCTTGAGGGCACCCAGGAAGTTGCACGAGGACGCAGGAAATATACACGGTATCACTATGAGATAATGAGCCATAAAGATATCCGCGAGGCGCTCTTCAAACTGTCGGTGTCCCGGAAATGGATTCTGCTTGATATGCATAGGAAACGGATTTCATTAGAGAATGTATTCAGGCAGCTGACGAGGAAAAAAACATGATCTGGATTCTATTGAAAAAGGAATTGAAGAGTTATTTCAACTCTCCTGTTGCCTATATAGTGCTCATCGCGTTCCTCGGAGTGAGCGGCTGGTTCTTTGTCCAGGATCTTTTTACCGGTGGCCGGGCAGATATCGGTGGTTTCCTGAACATCGTACCCTTCCTGTATTTCCTGCTTATTCCGGGTTTGAGCATGAGGCTGATCGCCGAAGAGCGGAGTCATGGTACGATCGAAGTGCTTTCCACGATGCCGATCAAGAATTATGAAATAATCCTCGGAAAATGGCTGGCAGCGGTCGTTCTGATAACCCTTGGACTGTGCATGACCGTGTTGTATCCGGTAACTGTAGGTTTTTTGGGTGACCTGGATTGGGGCACGGTCGTGACGTCGTACATTGGATTATTTCTACTGAGTCTGTTCTTCGTTGCGATCGGAGTCTTTGCTTCTTCACTTACATCGTCACAAATCATCGCATTCATCATCGGGATGTTCATTTCATTCTTCTTTTTCATTATAGGTAGACTGCTGGCGATTATCCCGACATCATTTGTCTCTTCTTTTAGTTTTTTAGGCGTTGATTCACATCTCAATAATCTATTCAAAGGTATTATCGATTCCCGGGATGTGGTCTATTTCCTGTCACTGACGAGTTTATTTCTATTCGCAGCGCTGTACCTCATCAGCAAACTTAAAGAGGAAGTATTCAATTTGGTATACTCAGTCCTCCTGACTGTCATCATCATTCTCGTTAATCTCGTCTCGCAGCAATTGTACGTGCGTAAAGACTTAACCGAAGGTGGGATATACTCACTCGGGGGAGCGTCTATCGATCGTGTGCGCAGTCTGCCCGATAATGTCGTGATCAAGGCATATATCACATCGGAGTTGCCGTTCCCCTATAATGACCGGGCACAGTATATCGAGGATATGCTGACCGAATACCGTCAGCACTCGAACGGCAGAATCAAGATCGAACAGATAAGTCCTCAAAATCGCGATGAGATGCAAGATGCTCAGCAAAATGGTATTATGCCGCTGCAATTCACCGAGGTCAGCCAGAGTGAAATGGGGATAAAACAGGGTTTCATGGGACTGCTGTTTCTGTATCAGGATAGGCGCGAAGTTATTCCGGTGATCGAGAATCTTGCGCATTTCGAGTACGATGTGACCTCCCGGATAAAACGGCTTGTTGAGCCCGTACAGAAGTCGATCGGGTTCACGTCCGGCCACGATGAGGTTCAGGCAAATGAATACCTCATTACGATGGTTCGAAAACAGTACAACACCGAGAACGTAGATCTGCTCGATACGGTCCCCCTGACATGCGATGCACTCGTTATTCCGGGACCGCGTACGGATTTTAGCCGCGAAGAACTTGATAGGGTGAGATCCTATATGGAGAACGGTGGACCCGTGGCGTTCCTGTTCGATGCATTCACCATTAATTTCCAATTGTTCATGGCTTTTCCGCGTCGGCTCCTGAATATCGATGCGTTCATCTCATCCTACGGAATTACGGCTGACAGTGGGTTGATCATGGATGTACAGAATGAAATGATGGCAGTTCGCCCGCAACAGCACGACTATACCATGCAAAGTCTCACGCCGATCCCCTATCCCTATTTCGTGAAGGTCAGCGATCTGTCGGATGAACATCCCGTGACGAGGGATCTCGATGTGATCATCATGCCGTTCGTACGACCCGTGAGCGGCGGGACAGAGATCGCCCGATCTACAAAGGATTCCTGGCTTCGTTATAAACCTGAATCGCTGAACCCGATACTAACGGAGAAATTCTTGGGATTTCCATTACCTTCCGAGAAGAGGGAACGCTACAATATGATAAGTACTGTTGCCGATGATGTTCGGTTGCTCGTTTCCGGCACATCGAAGTACATCGACCCACATTTCATAAATCCCCCGGGTGTGATTCTCTTTATGAATATTCTCGACTGGTTGACGCAGGATGAGACCCTCATAACCATACGAGCGAAGGCCGTGACTGATCGACCGCTGAACGATACGAGCCCGGGAATGCGTACATTCCTGCGCTGGCTCGTTACCCTGCTGCCGAGTATCATCCTTGTAATAATCGGTATAGTCAAGTGGCGCCTCCGGAAAAAGGAGAAGGTTTTGTGGCGGTGAAGTACCGGAATGTCCTTGTCCTGCTCGGGATCATTGCCGTACTGGTCGTTGTAGCAATACTCAGCACGAACAAGGCATCGAGCAAGGAAATGATATCAGACGATCACCTCCGCAGAATACTGGTAGAACGACCGCGGGACACGACTGAGATACTGATAGGTGATCAGGGTGTGCTCGTGAATCCCGGAGAATACCCTGGTGATACGGTCGTGGTGAATCTGCTCATCGCTCAACTGAAAAACGCACAATTGGATGAGGTGATCTCAGAACATCCTGAGACGCATACTGATTTTGGCGTGGATGATAATGGATACAAGGTAACTCTGGACGGGAAGCGGTCACGATCGTTCTATATCGGTAAGCAGTCCAGTGATCATGTGCATGCTTATATCCGTTTTGCCGGTGAGGATAAGGTGTATCTTGCCAGGGGTATTTCAAGAGCGATGTTCGATCGCGATCAGGTTGAATGGCGAGACAAAAATATTCTTTTGCTCGATATGGATGAGATCACAAAGTTACTCGTCGACGATCAGGAGTATATAAAACAAGGATCGCAGTGGTTTCTACGCGGTCAGGAGATGGATCCTATGAAAATGACCGAAGTCCTGAATCTCCTGTCCAACCTGCGAGCATTCGGATTTATCGAGGGTGCGGTATTCGAACCGGTGACCAGGATCACGATCGTAACTGATGCTGCGACCTACGGCATCGAAATAGGAAACAAACACGACGAATTTTTCTATCTCCTCCGATTGCGGGGTCACAAAGCCGTTTATCTTGTTAATGAGTATGTGGTCGACCAGGTCAGAGGTTTGTCACCCAAAAGTATGTGATCAATCTGTGCGTACGACACTGTTGACACGAGCGGTGATTACTATTCCCAGGTTACTCTGAAATCTCGCGTCGTCCGTTCGACGAGGTCTTCAACAAGTTTTCCGTAAGCCTTTTCGGGATTTTCCGCATCAAAAACGAACACATCACTGAACATGCTCACATGTCCTACCTCGCGGGTTGTGCTTGCCGAGGCATTCCAGAGCGTGGCTCCGGTTTCTGTTTCGACCATCTGACAGGTAAGCGCAGCATCCACCTCGGCAGTGAAGCTCATTCCCGTTCGGAAAAGTGACAATTTAATATTCGGTCGCACATCCGATACCACGAGTTCACCGCTGAATATCGTATTCACATCCTCATTTTCTCCGATGGTCTTGTATGCATCGGCATCCAGATGGGAGCTGGCGATGTCGTCGAGGACATCCGCTTTGGTACCCAGTTCCACGATGCGCACCATTGCCTGGTCCTTGCGCACAGCTTCCATGAACTTTTTCGTTGCCAGGGGTCCCAGCGGTCCCTCGCTCGCTGAGGAAAATTCAATGATCCCAAGGACTTCATAGTTCAGAAGATTGATCTTCGGAGGGACTTTGATGCGGGGTGCACAGCAGAGCAGAACGGTAAATATTATCAGACCACAACTGATGACATATTTCATTATGACGTCTCCTTTTTAGTATGGTATACTGGATGATGAGAAAGTCAAGGTATGGGGTGATCAGATTTTGCGTGAGCAGGTGTTTATCGTATCCTAGTCTATTTTACAGATTTTCCCGGTAATGCAGATATCCCCTGTTTGGAGTTGGACGAAGTAGACGCCCGGTCGCAGGGGATTACCCTGATTGTCAGTGCCGTTCCATTGTAGCGTAGTGCGTAGAGCGTTGGGCGTAGGGCGATAAAAATTAACGAGGCGACCGGTGATATCATAGATCTTCAACGCCGTGCTCTCTGCGCTTTGTTCCATGTCAATGGTAATCACGGTCTTCGTTCGGAATGGATTTGGTGTTATGTCAAGGTATGATGATGTCGGGACAGCACGCGCGAGCGAGCGTTCACTGATACTTTCGTACCGCGTGATGTGTGCCCAGATGCGCATCGCATTGGCAGGCAGGGCATTGATCGAATCGGTGAAGCCGGCAAAGGCATAACACAGGGTATCGCTGTTACTGCTGGCAAGTACCGGTTGTACCTGCTGACCTGGTTGTACGCAGACCTCGTATTCATCCAGTGGCACTCCGCTCGTGCTGACCGCTTTGCCGTATATATCTGGGTAGGTGCCGCTACGGAGATCCTGCCATATAACCTGATAGTGCACACCGTCGTACGCTACCGCGGGAGAGCGCTGCTCGCTGGGAGCAGCTACGATGATGATATCGGAGGGGTCGAGTACCGTTCCGTCCTGGTCGACCCGGATACCGTGTATGTCAGAGTTGAAATCCCAGATAACGAAATAATTGGTACCATCAAAGCTAACCGAGGGTTGATAATTAAACGTAGGAATTGTGGATACCGGTATGCCGCCGGGATCGAGTGCGGTCCCGTTCTGAGAGACGCGCGTGCCGTAAATATCATAACTCCAGACGTTGCGATTATCGGTCCATACTACAAAAAAGTTCGTACCGTCGAATGACGCTGCTGGGAATGCCCGGCTGCTGTCGTCGACCGCAATGAGGAATCCGGATGGGTCGAGCACGGTGCCGTCACCCGAGACCCGGGCACCGCGAATTTCATATTGCTGCCAGTCCCATATGACCAGAAAATTCGAGCCATCCGATGTTACGGTGGGAGGTGTTTGACACCAGGCGTCGATGGCAACGGGGATGCCGGCGTGATCGAGCACCGTACCGTCGGTCGTGACCCGCGTACCATAAATGTCATCGTTGTGATCATGCCAGATTACAAAGTAATTGGTACCATTGAAGGTCACTGCCGGATACCGCTGTCTATTCTCAGCGGTGCTGATCGGAATTCCTTCAGGGTCGAGCACGGTGCCGTCCTGACCTATTCTCATACCATAGATGTCAGAACTGTCGCTGTCGCGGGTATCCTCCCAGACCAGGAGGAAATTATCACCATCAGAGGCGATGGATACATGCTCCTGCCAGTTTGCCGAGGTCGAGAGCATGATGCCGTCTTCATCGAGCACGGTACCGTCCTGGGTAACGCGGGCGCCAATGATGTTGTAATTGTGTATGGTACGATAATCCCAGCACACAGCAAGGCAGTTCACACCGTCACTCGCACACGCAGGAGCCGCTTGTGAATTCGGTGCGCTGATGACCGGAATGCCTGCAGGGTCGAGAACCATGCCTGTCTGAGTTACGCGGGCGCCATAAATATCAGAAGCCGTTGCTCGGTAGTCGCGCCAGACGATCACATAGTCTTCTCCATTAAAGGTAACCACCGGTGTATACTGAGCTGACCCGTCGGTTGAAACCCCGATACCAACCGGATCCAGGACCGTACCTGATGATGTTATGCGGGCAGCATAAATATCCATTGACCCATTGCGGCTATCCTCCCAGGCAACGAGAAAATTCGTACCGTCAAATGCGAGTGATGGATCACCCTGTGTCGCTCCGCTGTATGATATGAGAAATCCCGAGGGGTCGAGTACGGTACCGCCTGGTGTGATGCGGGTACCGTATATATAATGATTGTTGTTATAGTATCGCTTCCATGCGATGAGGTAATTGGTTCCGTCGAACGCGACTTCCGGGAAGTATTCGTGTGCGGGTCCGTTCGCAATGGCGATACCGGATGGATCAAGCACGGTGCCGGCATTAGATACCCGGGTACCATACAGGTCGAAATCAGCACCATCATGTTCCCAAACCACGAGAAAATTGGTTCCGTCATATGCGATGCATGGTGAAAACTGGTACCCGTATGCAGAGGAGATCGCGATGCCGGATGTATCGAGGACCACTCCGTCGGTCGTGACGCGCGCGCCAAATATGTCGTATGAACTGTTCCGGTAATCCTCCCACACGACAAGATAGTCTGTGCCGCCGAAGATGACCGATGGCCTTCTCTGATGCCTGTCGGCTCTTGAGATCGGGAAGCCCGCCGGATCGAGAACCGTCCCACTTGGGGTGATCCGGGCACCGTAAATATCGGTTGTGCCATACCGTTCATCTTCCCAGACGAGCAGATAATTCGTGCCGTCAAATGCAACCGCTGGATTTCCCTGCCACTCGCCGGCCGGTACGTAGACCAGATGGGTGTCAACGAGAAATGCCTGCTGGCGAAACATATGAACATCGTGTCTCTGGGCTGGGTGGTCTGTTTGTCCATACCCACATAAACTTGCGTGAATAAGTCCCCATGTGATGATTAATAAATGTCTCAATGTGTGGATATCACACCTCCACGTATTTGATGATATGACACCCCTGTGAAAAATCTGTGAAATCAAGTGTCATTTCACCTATTCGAAAAAATAATCAATCAACTCTCCTCATGTATTCGATCATGACCGCGTTGAGAATTGTATTGACTAATGTGATAACGTCAATAGCTTTTGGTGTGGTCATTTAATTGGGGGTTTTCATACAAAATTCAGGGTTGACAGTTCCTCGATATGGGATTACACTATGGAAATCAACGTTTTTACAGCCTATTATGCCTGGATCGAAGAAAGTAATAGTCATCGGCGCAGGCATTGGCGGTCTGTCGATTGCTGCCCTGCTTGCGAAGCATGGATTTAGCGTTTGCGTTGTAGAAAAGAACGAACAGCCGGGGGGTCGTGCTCGTGTATACAGCAAAGACGGATTCATCTTTGATATGGGTCCTTCATGGTATTTGATGCCGGATGTGTTCACACGCTACTTCACACTGTTTGATAAAAGGGCGGAAGATTTTTATCAACTGAAACGCCTGGATCCGAATTACAGAGTTTTTTTCGGTAATACAAAGACACTCGATATACCCGCTGACCGCAAAGAACTCATGAAGCTATTCGACAGTATCACACCGGACGGCGGAGCAAAACTTGATAAATATCTCGAACATGCTAAGGAGCAGTACGATATCGCAATGCAGGATTTCATGTACCGGGATTACACGTCGATCTTTAATTTCTTGAGCTGGCGGATCATTACCAAGGGTACCAGATTACGCATTCTGGATAACATCGATGCGTATGTCAGCCGCTATTTTAGCGACCCGGACATCCGTAAGATCTTCGAGTACACGATGGTTTTTCTCGGTGGCAGTCCTTACAATACACCGGCATTATACGCAATCATGTCGCATGTTGATATGGAACTCGGTGTATGGTATCCACTGGGCGGCATGGGTATGCTGGTTAAAGCACTGCATGATCTCGGTGAGCAGCATGGTGTCGAATACAGATACAATGAGCCAGTCCGCCAAGTTACGGTCAATGGAAACAACACGGCATGTGCGGTTGTCACCGATGCTGGTACGATCCGGAGCGATGTTGTCGTCATGAATGCCGATTATCGGCATGTCGAGACCTCATTGCTCCCAGCCGGTTCCCGAACCTATAGCGACGCATACTGGAATAAAAAGGTCATGGGACCCAGTGCCTTGATTGTATATCTCGGGCTGGGCAGAAAGGTCGACGGGTTAGTCCATCATAATCTGTTCCTGGAGC
>CP070834.1:2240984-2253660 GCA_020341755.1 Caldifarciminota bacterium
CCGCCTATGACTATCGCCATATCAGATGCTGCAAAGTGCTCATAAAGTCTGGGGACGTATCCTTTGACGGTCACGCCCGGGGGAGCCTGCAGGGAATCAGCGGATACGCGCGGTCCGGCGACAAGAACCATCTGCACCTCAGGTATCTTTTCTTTGATAATGGGAAAAGACCGTGCAGATAAATCCAGCAGAGTTTTGCCGACTGCTGTGCCGCCGATCGAACAAACGATGAGTGGTCCTTCACCGTAGCCCAGTTGTGCTCGTATCTTGTTTTTGTCCGCTAGATCGTCTGGTTCGAATGGGACAATATATCCTATGGAATGATATTTACCCCTGACATGGTCGCGTCGTTTAGGTAAGGATGGTCCGAACGTTCTATCCGGGATATCATCTTCTTCTCCGACATAGATGAGCGTGATCAGTTTCCCGGGAATTTCATCATACCCATGTGCCCACCGTTCGTTTATATAATGCGCTGCCTGTGCTTCTTGCGCTGCGTCGGTCATCGTGTCCAACCCTATGAAATCATACATCATGACAAACGTCGGCTCTATTTTTATTTTCTTTTCACGCAGGGCTATGGCAAGCTCGTAGGTTTCATCGCCAATAACAAGATCATACTTGTCTTTGCTTATTGCCTTGTAGAAGACGCCGACATTCTTTGTCCAGTCATCTTGAATCGTCATGACATACTGCGCCAGATTGAACCTGCCCCCTTTGGATATACTCTCGGCGACAACGTTTTCATTCGCCCATTCCTCAGATTCGGGAAGAAGCTTTTCGCCTGCTTCCTCAAGTACCATGCGAGCCGGATCGGCAGCGATCCATGAAATATCTATATCTGGATGTTGCTTACGCAGTTCCTTTGTGATAACCAGATCCCTGGTGACGTGTCCCAATCCGAGAGAACCGCTTACAAAGAGGATTTTCTTTTTTGCCATTTCTACAATCTCCTATCCATCATATGTTATTGAATGATTATTTTCCCAGTCCCATTTTTTTAACCAGCTGATTAAATCGTGGATCAGAACGTAACGTGCTCATCGTTTCATCACTCAGAATATGCACTAAAGACATATCATGTTCCTCAAATGCTTGATCCAACCAGTAAAAAGCGTGGTCCTTCTCAGCCATACCAGCGTATATTTTCGCGAAATAATATGGTCTGATATATTCCGTTTTCCTTCTGCTTTCCAGCTCGGTGATCAATTCAAGTGCTTCCTTTTTTCTTCCTGCCCGTGCATATGCCCACCCCAGACCTGCAAGGTTCCATGGATGCCTTTTTGAAAGATTGACGGCTTTCTCATGTTCGGCAAGACCTTTATCATATTTAGATTCGAGAATGTAGGTTTGCCCCAATGTGCTGTGTGTTTTAACCAGGTTTGGATCCATCTCGAGCGCCTTTAAAAATGAAACCCGTGCTTGCTCGAGTTGATTCGCACGAAGGTATAGCGTTCCCAA
The DNA here is from genome assembly GCA_020341755.1 of Caldifarciminota bacterium. Classification (GTDB taxonomy): domain Bacteria; phylum Hydrothermota; class Tepidihabitantia; order SM23-42; family SM23-42. The sequence continues at coordinate 2,242,446 of CP070834.1, forward strand.
TGTGACATTTGCGGTGATCGAAAGCGGATCGAGTTCCAGGGCAGTTTTATCTTCCCTGATCGCCTTGTCTAAATTTCCCGTTGCGGCAAAATAGAATGCGTACCATGTATGCGCAGGAGTGTAATGAGGGTTAAGTTCGATCGCTTTTTTAAAATCTTTTTCAGCGGCGTGCCAGTCCCAATCATAGAAAAGGCGAACAAAGCCCCGGGAGTTGTGAGCCTCGGCAAGGGCTGGGTCGATCTCCAGCGCCTTTGAAGCCGCCATTCTTGCTCTGGCAAGCGCCTCTTTTGGATGCATGTAATCATAAAAACCGAGGAGACCGTAGCCGTCAGCGAGTCCCGTGTGAGCTAAGGCGTATGAGGCATCCTGGTCGATTGCCTGCTTGAAGTAGTTGATCGCTGTGCGCAAACCATCAGCGGTCATTTTATCGGTGAAAAAGCGTCCTTTAAGATAAAAGTTGTATGCCTCGAGGTTTTCGGTGTAACGTTTGAGTATTGCCTCTTTTTCTGATCCTAAAAGTTGGACTCTGAGTTTATCAACGATCGACAGAGTGATCTCATCCTGTATGGCGAACACATCATTCATTACCAGATCATATTTTTCTGACCACAGGTGATACCCCTCGAATACTTCAATGAGCTGCGTTGTAATTCGCAGCCGGTTGCCTGCTTTACGAACACTGCCCTCGAGGACCGTATCGACATTCAATTTCCGCCCGATATCCCGGATATCCAGATTCTTTCCTTTGAATGAGAAAGCAGAAGTACGGGCGACTACTCGCAGGTCTTTTATATGTGTTAGGGAATTGATCAATTCTTCAGCCATACCATCACAGAAGTACTCCTGGTCTTTCCCGGGACTCATATCGAGGAACGGCAACACGGCAATAGAAGCAGAGGGTCTTTCTTTATCAGTGGTCGATGCGGCTGCCAGGGTGGTTTTGTTTTTAACCGCCTTTAGATCTTTAAGGAGTTCGTCAACATTCTTGTACCGCTGAGAAGGATTTTTCTGCAGCATTCGTTTTGTGATGATCTGCAGCGCCTCGGGTGCTTCTGGACGTGCAAGTCTTATCTGCGGTGGTTTTGTGTTGAGAATCGCGTAGACGACTGCTTCCCAGGTTTCGCCCTTGAACGGCTGGTGACCACTTGTCATTTCATAGAGCACTACGCCCAGAGACCAGATATCGGTCTGATAGTTCACTTCTTCACCCGATGCCTGTTCAGGTGACATATACGCCACGGTTCCGGTAGCTGTGCCCGTCTTGGTCAGGCTTGATTTACCCACTAACTTTGCCAACCCGAAATCAAGGATCTTTGCCTGCCCGTCATTAGTTATGAAAATATTGGCAGGCTTAATGTCCCGATGTATGATCTCCTGGGAATGTGCTTTTTCCAATCCATGTGCTAATTGCATGGCAATATCGATGATCCGGTCGATTTCCATCTGTCCTTTTTCGATTATTTTCTTCAATGTTTCACCCTCATAACATGCCATGCAAATGAAGAGCTGACCCTCTTCAGTTTCGTCGATTTCGTGTATATTGCAGATATTGGGGTGATCGAGTGACGATGCTGTCTGCGCTTCTTTTATGAAACGCTGTTTGGCTGTTTTGTCACGCGTCAGATCCTGGGGTAGAAACTTAAGGGCGACATTGCGTTTCAGTCGTATGTCCTCAGCTTTGTATACTATACCCATTCCTCCGCCGCCTAATTCTTCGAGTATTTTATAGTGAGATATAGTCATGCCTATCATACGCTTCCCTCGATCCTGTTTCTATGCAATTATAGTAGTATTTCATACCGTGTCAACAAACCACCCCCACACCTAATTCGGCATTACATTGTGGACGATTCGACCGTCTTTTCGGTGGATCTACACGAATATCCAGGTGGTAAGCAATAATTGATCAAGAAACTAGTTCTGGGGTTATCGATTTGTACCATATGTTATACAATTGTACTATAGTATATAGTTTTATGGGAAAATATACCGATTTTTCGTCTATTTTTATTGAAATATCGGGCATATTCGTTGCATATATAATTGAGGGAGGTAGGTATTTCCCGTAGTAAAACCTATTGACAAAAGCATGCAAATAGCATAGAATTACTGGAGAATAGTTTGCTAAGCTTGTGGAATAAGGAGGTTTAATTGAAAAGAGGGCTGTTATTAGTTCTGATTTTGATAGTTTTCGGTAGCACGCAGGAAACAGGGGCACGATATTTGATCATTACCGCTGATGCTTTCTACGATGCTATCCAGCCTTTGGCAGCATGGAAGCATAAGAAGGGCGTGAGTACCAAGGTAATAACACGCGGTCAGATCGGACCCACGGTGTACGATATCAAGAACTATATTGTTGATGCCTATACGAACTGGCAGATCACACCAGAGTACATCCTGTTTGTCGGTGCTCCCAATTATTTGCCATTCCCGCAGGTCAACGGTGTCTATAGCGACAACTATTTTACGAATATGGATGCTGACATTTACAACGAGATCCTTTCCGGCAGATTGACCGTCCACAGTGTGACTGAAGCGCAGGTGTGTGTCAGTAAAATACTTAAGTATGAACGGACCCCGGATCTAACCGACTCGATGTGGTTCGTCAAAGGCTGTCTGATCGTGAACGAGGATGGTGATGCCGGCGATACGCTGTACTGGGACGATGCTGAGTATGTAGCTGCACATCTTGTTTCCAATGGCTATGTCTACGTTGATACATTCTCCAGGTACCAGGGAGACAATGCCAATTCTGTCATCCAGGCGACCAGCAACGGACGGGCATTTGTTTTGTATCGGGGCAGTGCAACGAATAACTGGTATTATCCTTTTAATGTCTATCCGGACAATCTAGCTAATGGGAATGAATTGCCTATTGTGATCTCGGCGACCTGCTATACGCTCGGTACAGGTTCGACGCCCGCCACTGCCGAACGCTGGTTTCTGACCGGTACCCTGACCACCTTGCGGGGTGCATCCGGTTATTTTGCCACGACGACCGGAGGATATCATCTTGCACATTTACGCAGTGCCGTAGCGCGGGGATTTTTTGATGCCATTTTCACAGATGGTAAGCGTACATTCGGTGAAGCAAGCGAAGGTGGTCGGCTTAATGTGTACAGCATGTATCCGTACGGCGGTGGAGCCCAGGAATACTACGGGTTCACCACGATTGGCGATCCCGAAATGAATATCTGGACCGCGGTTCCTCAAGTGCTGGACGTTCAGCATCCAGCTTCAATATCAGTGGATGATGAATCATTACGGGTGCAGGTGCTGTGCAATGAGATGCCTCTGGATTCTGCACTGGTCTGCGTCATGCTTGACACTATTGTCTACCAGCACGGATATACATCAGGAGGTGGAAATATTACGTTCTATTTCAGCAACCTGGTCCAGGATCTCATGGAAATAACGGTAACCGGTAAGAATGTCATTCCCTATGAGGGGTTCATTGAAGTACAGGGCAGCGGTATCAATACGGATCGGCATACTGATATCATTGGGACTCGTGTTATACATATTTCTCCAAACCCATTCACGAATCATACAACGATTAGCATAGAGCAGAACGCGGGGAACGTTGAGTTACAAATTTACGATGTTATGGGTCGTAATGTCAAATCTTTTTACCTGCTTAGTGCCTACTCCTTACTCCCTACTGTCTTTTCCTGGGACGGCACCGACAATTCAGGTAACAGACTCGCACCGGGTGTATACATGTGTCAGTTAAGGACGACAGATGAAATTGTTCTGGAGAAAATAGTAATAGTCGAATAGTCGCCAAACGAAGTCAATAAACGAAACCGCCCTGCATATATCATGCGGGGCGGTTTCGTTATATCCTGTATCTGATTATTTGATAAGTATCAGTTTGTGGGTCGCGGTTTGTCCTTCGGCATCGAGCTTGAGGAAGTAGACACCGTTTGCTACTGTGCGATGATACTCGTCGCGGGCATCCCAGAACACGGTCTTCGTTCCTGCCGGTTCGGTTTGATCGACCAGGGTCTTGAGCAATCTACCCATGCCATCATAGACCTTGAGCGATACTCTGCCGGCGGCGGACGTCGTGTAAGAAATAGATGCGCGAGTATTCACCGGATTGGCCATGGTAAGGGAAAGGCCGAACGTATAAGGACCCCCCTCATTGGGTATATCTTCAACTCCGGTACCCATCAGCCATTCAATGACACGATACATCATGTCATCACGGTCAGCCACGTCATTGATGTTCTCAAAACCGAACGCATTGAAGAACAATCGATACGCAGTACCAGAACCAGGGTCCATCGCGATCGTATTGCAGAGGTTACTTTCATTTTCCATCTCTGCCCAGGTCATGGCATCGCCGGTGATATCGTCCGAATAATCAAACATGGCACCGCCGGTCGTTGCATATGATGCGCCAGTCATGATAGGACCGACACCTGTTGCTTGAGTACAACCGACATCACTGCTGAATGCAGACAGATGCATCCAGCTGACCGCACCGATATCCCAGAGCACATCCTGAGAAGCAAGCCACATATTACCACCGCCAGCAAGGTAGTTGCCGATCTCGGTTGTGTCATTGCCAACCAGCGTATATGAGTAGTCTTCACCGGTGGTCCAGACCACAACAGGATAGGCGGCCATCTGAGCAGCGGTTGGGGTAACGTCACCACTGTCAGCCACGCACCATTTGTCATAGGCATAGCTATTATTAGCGAACGAGGTTTCGAAATATGTTTCCAGAGCGTCACCGTCATCATCGTCGACAAAGAGTATCGACGTTTGCGAAGGTGTGTGTCCGATATCCAGCTTGTACACTTCACCTGATGTCCAGCCGCATGTCCAGAGCCACATACCGTCGAAAGCCAGGTCCTGGACCTCTGCATCCGGACAGGGGAATGACGTAATAACCGTGCCACTGATCGGATCATGCATATAGATCATATCTGTGAGCTGGTCAGAGCTCCACAGGCAGTTACCGACCCAGTCCCAGGTTAATCCTGTGGAACCAGTACCCGGAGTGGTCCACTGGAACCAGATGCTGCCCGATGTTGGATCGAGTGCCCAGCAGATATTGTCACTCCAGTTGGTGTTGAAGAGTGTATCGTTCATCCACGCCAGTCCTTCACAGGACGTGAACGTACCCGGAGCGGGTATCGAATCGAGTATCGCACCGGTGGTGGGATCCATTTTATATATACGGAAAACACCACCGTCAGCGCACCACAAGTTCGTACCATCCCAGGTCAAACCGGTTGCGGTCAACTGCGGCGCCGGGAATGAATCGAAAATATTGCCCAGCGTATCCATTATCCATATCCGGTTCAGTCCATCACACGCGAGATAAAGATTCTCGCCGTCCCATGCCATTCCATCGACGTTATTGAATGGAGCGGTGAATTGGAAAACAATATCACCGGTATCCCGTTGCGCAGGGTTTATTGGAGCCTTAGTGACAACATCGCTTGCCGGGGCTACAGTTGCACTGCTTATACCGAGCAGGGCAACGCTCATTATGATTGCACTATACATGAGTCGTCTATGCATATTGCTACACCTCCTTCCTCCATTGGGTTGTCCATATATTTTTACAACGTGTATTGCTTTGTGCTGCTTATAATAATAGTAAAAACAGAGATATGCGTCAAGACCCAATAATAGACTTAAGTATCATAGAGGCTGCTAGACTGTTCCTCAGAATATTTGCTTTCATTGACAGAATGATGTACCCGTATAGAATTTAGAAAAAGGTGTGCAACAATGATTGGTCTCAAGAAAGGGACATTGAATGTAGTGCCTTATGATCCTGAGTGGGCGACGTTTTTCTCACAAGAGAAACAAAAGATACTGGATGCTGTTGGACAATACATGGTAGCAATCGAGCATATCGGTAGTACCGCAGTAAAAGGTATCTGGGCAAAACCAATAATCGATATTGCTATTGGATTAAAAGCGTACGAAGATGGGTTTAAATGTGTCGGGCCCTTGGAAGAAATCGGATACGTGTATAAAGGCGAATTTGGGATTGCAGGCAGACATTATTTCAGGACCGACGCAGATATTGTTACATGCCACGTACACATGCATGAAGTCGACAGCGAAAGCTATAAAAACTACATTTTATTTCGCGATTACCTTCGTGTACACAAAGAAGCAGCCAGTGTTTACTCAGTTTTAAAAAAAGATTTAATGAAAAAGCATAGGGATGACAGAAACAGATATACCAAAGCTAAGGCCGACTTTATTAATGAAGTAATACAAAAAGCACGAGCAGAACATGACACTATTGATCTTGATGCTCTTATTCAAGGAACATCCGTATGCCTTCGCCCCGTAACCTTGAAGGACGCATCGATTATCAGAAAATGGCATAATGACCCCGAGCTCATACAACTGGCACGGATCGGTAGAGAGAAAACGACCCTGAAACAGGAACGCGCTGATATACAAAATGCCAGAAAGTCCAAAGATCAGGCGTATCATATAATAGTAAAACAGTCAGATGATACAGCCATCGGATTCGTACGTTTCAACTTCATTGACAGGACCAGCGGCAATGTCTGGCTGCGTGTGATGATCGGAGAAAAAGCGGCATGGGGCAAGGGCTATGCCCGTGATGCGCTGGAAACCTATTTAAGATGGTTGTTCGATGATATCGGTATTCACCGTGTCACCCTGGAGTGCTATTCAACCAATATGCGGGCGGTTAAATTCTATGAACGGTTAGGATTCAATAAAGAGGGCGTGCTACGGGAGGCGGTATTGATCGATGGCACATACCATGATGTTTTTTCATTCGGGTTGCTCAAGCGAGATTTCACTGTAAAATGATTGTATCCTGATTTATACTATGTTAACTCCTGCAGTACATTTTCGATCAATGTTACAACAGCTTCTTCTTTATTTTTTGCTTTTTTTAGCAATGGAATTTTTTCCTCGGCCGGTTTTTCTTTGTCACTTACCTGTTTGAGCAACTCTCCAACTTCTTTGTACTGGGCACTCAAATCCCTGGCCTGTTTGGCAATACTATCGTATTTCCCGGCAACCTCTGCAAAGTACTCAGCCGCCATGTTTCGGCATTCGGACCATACCGTGGAGTTCCACCAGTTACCATGCGCATGTGCGGTTCCTTGCTCAAGGGCCTTTATCCACATATCATAGGCAGCAACACCGATTGTATATTTTTCATAGGAATATTTTTCAGGATGCATAAATAAATCCTGGGCATATAGCAGACTATCTTTTACTATCTTGGCGCTTTCTGCTGCATCGATTTTCTGATATGAGAAAAATTCCACGTGGACCTCATCTCCGAATTCTTTCCAGGTTTGGAAGGTTAAGGTCGCTGGCGTGACATCAACGCAATCTCCCCATGGTTGGGTCAGGAGCAGTCTTTCTTCATCATAGCCATAGATGATCTGGTTATCCATGTTCAGCAGTGAGCATGGATCTTTGGCATTTAGATGCTGACGCAGGATATCCTCAACCTTTTTACGGTCATCCGGTGTGTTTTCTTTGCTGAAGAAACCCAGATGCGTCATTTTCAGACCGAGATTCTGGAGTAATTTAATAAATCCGTCATATTTCCAGACGTACGGACTGCTCGGGCATACCACGTCATGGATATTGATAATAAATGCGTGACCCGAACCTCCGTATACCATTGCGTCACTCATTTTGATGTCGTAATAATTCATTACGCCGCGTATCACACCCATCAGTGAGGTATTAAGCGGCGGTTGTTTAATATTATCTAATGTCATTTTTCCCCCATCATTTACATAAGTATAATATTAATTTTATTAAAAGCCAATGCACAAGCAAATAAATTATATAATAGTATGATCCGATGTCAAGGTAACCAGTAATTTGTTTTTAATGTGTATGTTGACATCAAATAATAATTACGTATAGTCAACATAATAGCAGGGGAATATGAAGGTATATAAGAAAGATGTTGAGAGGTATTCATCTCGGTGGCAGGACAGATTGCGTCTACGTGATTGGGATATCACCATCAAGATTGTGCGAAGACCATGGCGGAAATCAGGTGATATCCAGGCTGATCTAGAAACTAGAAGAGCGAAAATTCTAATAAACCACAAACCTAAATGTCAGGACATTGAAGAAATCGTGGTGCACGAGTTACTCCACATCAAGTTGTATGGATTGGATCAGATGATCGAGGATTTGATCAATATCCTCTACGGAAAAAGAAATACTAAAAAGCGACAGTTCGCCTGGGATCAGTTCATGTTGCAACTTGAAACAATAGTCGATGATCTGACAAAAGGGTATTTATCGTCTAAAAGGAAGTAGATTAACGTGTGGTTAGATCGGTGTAGGATTTGTAATTGAATATAGGTACGGTCATATTCAGTTTTATATTCATTATTCTAATATATTTAGTAGTAATGTCGAAAAGGGTTAGACACAGTCGTTTATTAAAGGGCAATAGAATTCGAAGGGGAGAGCGAGTATTATCGATCATTGGTTTCTTAGCTGTGATTCTGATTTTGCTTAGAATTCCTGCCATACATAATAACTTTTTCGCTCAAATAACACTGTCAATCATCGCAATACTGAGCTTTTTTGGATCGTTAGTGTTGCATTTTTTGAATCGATAATATTACTTTTCACGAATTTGATATAAAGATTTAAGCTATTTGCATTGGAGAATTCACGAATGCCCGTACGTCTACTATGGAGATTGTTGACGATGATATTTTCAACGAAATATGATTCTAGTATATCATTGTCGATGCATTATCGGGCCAATGTTTTTATTCAGTTAGTCAGTATTGCTTCTATGCCAGCACCAATATATAATATGATCAAGCCGGCAGCCGCATAGGTCTTGTCGCTGTCTGAGTCTGACGTTAGGATGGTCCTTCCCAGATACATAGCCGGTACGAAAAACAATGAACCCTTGATGCCTTCGCCTTTGTAAAATTGTCCACCCCCCGGCGCAAGCACCGACGATGCGGCTATGAGCGATCTGTGAAGTTTTAGATTATTTTTTATGTTGTCAGGGGGGTTGATCGAATGGAATGTCAATTGCACATGATACGTGTCCCAAGTGAAATATTTGGCTACATCGATTTCCACATTCCTGAGGTTGAATCCAATTCCCCTGCTGGTTCCCATAATGTTCCATTCGCCGGTGCGGTACGAGAAGAAATTCCACAAGGTTACTTCAAAGCCGAATGAATTCCAGGTATCGTCCGGTTCGTATGGGTCGTATGCTCGGTCATAGTTGAATTTTAAATTAACCACATCATAGATTGGCTTGTCGAAAATTTTTACTGTCGGTGTATGAAGTAATGAATCAAGGAAAATTAACGGTTCAATTGAGACGCTTCCCCGTATCCGCAGTGGAAGCCGGTATAGTGAATCACCCAGACTATATCTTACCTTTGTACCAAGGTTTTGCACGGATGCGCCTACATTCATTCCCCATAGCCGGTACAATATGCCGAAGTCCGCAGCCCATGCAGTACCGGTTCCCCCTGTAGGAATCCCCAGTTCCGGTAGTCTTCCAAAAACCCACTCGGGGGTTAGATATGAATAGATATACTTTCCCGTTATACCGAATCCAAACCGGTTAAGGAATGTTCTACCGTACGAAATGCCGGCAGCGGCATCATAGGATTCAAAGGACCCAACATAGACTCCATCGATGGTATATACATCTGTTACGCCGGTAGTCAAATACGTAGCATTGATGCCGACAGTACCAATTCCATGTACAGACATCACATAAGAGAAATTGTTGTAGACCATATCCGGACGCAACAGGTCAAGCCAGGGAGACTCGGGCTTGATGGTCGTACCATAGAATATTTCACCGGTCAAAACCAGGATTCCCTGTTGTATCAACCTGCCCAAGCCAGGCGGTAAGCCCTGGTTCAATACCGTTAAGGTGAATTTGTCGTGAAATACAATGGCAGCAGGATTGTAATGGATAGATGCAGGATCAAGGCAGTCACCAGTAAAACCTGCACCTCTACCCAATACCTTTGCTCCAGGCGGGATGTTAAGAAATGCTGCAGTAGGTCTATCAGCATAGAGAACATTAATGTGTAAGAAAGTGATGATAATGGTTACGCAGATGGATAGATATTTTTTACACATGGCTTGCGTATATCCTCCAATAACGCATGATAATATATAAAAACGATATGTCAATAGGGATACTAATCAGATTCCAGGGTTATTTTAGTTTGATGATTTTTTGCGTGATTACCCCATCAATCTCGACAAAATATATTCCGGGTCGTAATCTATCCGGGGATACAACTCTTCCTGTTATATCATATATGCTGTATTTCTTATCGGTGGGCAGCATAAAAACACCGGTAACGATGGTTGGGTACAGGACGATCTTCTTCGCATGATATTTTTCCTTTTCAACTATGCCGACCGGCACAGAACTCGATGCCAGTGCTGCGATATTTGCCATGACCACTTCGGTACAGAACGTGAGATTATTGAACCCGGCACCGATCGTATCAGCAGGAGTATGTTTATGCGGGTTGGTTTCGGGCCAATCCTCGATCGTGAGGATGGCCTGAAAACCATAAAATTGGAATGGCCATTCATCAGCTAACACCAGGCCGAGACGTTTTGCTGTCAGCAATGTTGTGTACGTATCAGCACATGCAATGAAGTGGTCGATAAGCGGTTCACAAAAGGTGTCGCCGCAGACGTCAACGCTTTCCGGGTGGGCATCCACATATGCGATCATGTCCATATTATACACTGCATGGATATCGTGACCCTGCTGGCTTGCATTCCAGGCATAGAACCAGCTACCGTCCATTCCCTGTTCTTCGTTTGATAGGGCAATGAACCTTATGTTGACCTCGAACTGGTATTCGTTCATTATTCGTGCTGCTTCCAGCACCGCCGCAACGCCGCTGGCATTATCGTCGGCGCCCGGCGCAGTATCTGGCAGAAAAGGTACCAACGCATCAAAATGACCGCAGATAATTGTATAGCAACTATCCGGGTACATGGTACCATGCTTGATGCCAACGATGTTGGGCGGTATGGGCGGGCTGGTTGGGATTGATTCGCAGTACACACTGTCCAATCCCAGACCGACGAATTTATCGAATATCCATTCTGCCGCCGCATAGCACGAGTCATGATAACTGTTGCGGGTGACGAAGTCCTGCAGGCGCTGGACATTCGCCAGAATTGAATCCGGCGAAACACT
>CP070834.1:2253760-2271330 GCA_020341755.1 Caldifarciminota bacterium
GATATCTGTACAATGGTGCAATGGTACAGATGTCGAAGCATGGTATAAGACATGAACTGTAATTGCAACTCGTAGATTTGCTTGAATTGTATGTATCACATAATCCCTGGGGTAGGGTTAAGAACAGATTCTGTTTTTAGAGGTGTGGTGTTTAGAACGGCAGGGGTGCGGTAGTGATACTGAAAAGCGGGATACCGAGGAAGTACACGAGGAGTGTGATGATCACCACACCGATCAAATTAAGAAAGAATCCTACTTTTGCCATTTCCGGTATGCGTAGGTAGCCGCTGCCGAAAATTATTGCATTTGGCGGCGTTGCCACTGGAAGCATGAATGCACAGGAAGCCGACATAGCGGCAGGGATCATAAGCAAGAAGGGATGCATGGACATTGCCACTGCCATTGACCCGAGTACCGGCATCATCATGGTGGTCGTTGCGGTATTCGAGGTGACCTCGGTCAAAAACGTCATGAGCAGACATATACAGGCAATCATCAGGATCGGCTGTATGCCGCCGAGAAAAGCAAGCCTCTCACCTATCCATTTAGCCAGTCCCGAACTCTGAAAACCAGCCGCGAGTGCAAACCCTCCGCCGAAAAGCAGTATTATACCCCACGGAATCTTAACCGCCCATTCCCAGGTGAGCACGAATTCGCGCTTTTTGAAATTAACTGGCAAGATGAAAAGCAGCAAGGCACCGCATATCGCTACTGTGGAGTCGTGGACATACTTATCCAGCCCCAGCAGATTTGACCATCCGGGAATAGTGAAAAAGCCCACGTCGATATTCTTCCGGAATATCCATGACAGCGCTACGAACACGAAGACGGTGAGTGTCATGATCTCTCCCCTGCTCATCCTGCCGAGCATGTTCAGGTCCTCTTCTATGATCGCTTTTTCACCGGGGATCTCCTTCAGCCGTGGGCGCAGGATTATCTTTGTAAGGCAAAGCCAGGTAACCGGCAGAAATATAACTACGAAAGGAAGACCGATCTTGAACCAATCGAGAAACCCGATCTCTGGGGCTTGAGGGAACAAAGACCGTACCATGCCGGCGAACACGATATTGGGTGGTGTTCCGACGAGTGTGGCAACACCCCCGATGCTCGCGGCATACGCGATACCGAGCATCAATGCCGTACCAAAATTGAACGAACCCTTTTCCGTCGGTATGTCGAGCCGAGCCTTTTTCACCATCGTTTCTGCGTGGAGGATGACCGCCAGACCGATCGGGAACATCATCATCGTCGTTGCCGTGTTGGATATCCACATAGAAAGAAATGCCGTCGCCACCATAAAACCGAATATCAATCTCGTGGGCGAGGTTCCCAGGAATTTTATGATGTAGAGAGCGATCCGTTTATGGAGTTCCCAGCGCTGCATCGCCATGGCGATGAAAAAACCTCCGATGAAAAGAAAAATATTCTGGTCGGCATAACGAGCTGCCACAGCACTGGCGGGCATGATCCCCAGCAGCGGAAATAAAAGGAGCGGGATGAGCGCGGTTGCCGGGATGGGAAGTGCTTCTGTAATCCACCAGGTTGCCATGAGCAGGGCAACCGCAGCAGCCATCTTCGCCTGGAAGCTTATGCCATATGCAGTGGGAAGGATTAAGATCAGGATAAATAGTGCAGGACCAAGGAACAGGCCAATGCGCTGTCTCACGAAAATAGTGTACAGACCTTCATAAAAAAATCAAGATTATTACAAGGCAGGAGGTTCTTTTTTTGCTAGAAAATATATCCCCGGCAGCAGAAAAACCATACCAATGAACTGAAAGGTGCTTATGTATTCCTGAAGAACCATGTAACCAAGAAAGGCAGCGAAAAAAGGCGTGCTGAGTTCCAGCGCAGATGTCTGTGCCGCTTTTATCATCTTGATACCCTGATAATACAACACGGTCCCTATACCGATAACAACACCAAGCAGAATCTGGTGTATATTGGGAACCTGCAAACCGTGTGCAGCTGCCACATACGAAATAAAGAGTATCCCTGCTATGAAGAACCGGTAGAACGCGATCGTTCCGGCAGGTAATACCCTCAGATATTTTCGCGCGATGATCGCTGTTGCTGCCCACGCGACCGTTGCCATCAGGACATACAAATCTCCGATCGTCCCCATTCTCAATGCAGCAAGGTTTTCCCAGGAGCCGGTCGTTACCAGGATGCCGGCAATGATCATAGCAGCTATGCCAAGGTAATCATATTTCGTTATTCTATCGTGGCGCAGCGTGAAATATCCGATGATGACGACGAACACCGGCTGCATATGTCCGATCAGCACCGCATTGATGACCGGCACCATGGTTAAGGCGTAGATGTATATCAGGTCGGCAAATAACGTCGCGGTCAATGACAATATAACAAGTGTGGGCAGGTATTTCCTTTTTACAGAAAAATGCCTGCGGTTTGTGAAGAGAATATATAGCGTAATAACGAGTAAACTGAATACTGTGCGCACCGCGAATGTACTGGCGACACCAGCCGAGCGATATGCAATTTTGGCGAAAATAGGTTCAAGCGCCCACATGATGCTTGCGCTGAGAACGGCAATAACTCCGAGTAATTTCCGGGTGTGCGATCGGTCCATACTATGCTGCAATAATACACATCGGAGCCTTTATATCAAGGGCAAGATTGACACACGCTGTGTCATTATTATAATAACGTGATGAACGGATATATTCTACTCCTGTCATTATGTATCACACTGGTTCCGGGATTGATCAGGGCACGCTCGCTCCTGACGTACTCCGGTACTGAAACGCCATCCCGAGATACCGTGTATACATTTTCATTCACCCTATCGGAAAACAATACCTACATCATTATGGATGCACAGTCCGATCTCGAACGAGGTACGCTTAATATATGGCTTGGCGGCGGCGGATACGAGGTCATTGGGAACTATACGGACAAAGGTACGTTCCACTATGAGAACATTCGGTTCGGACCCCTGAACGATCGTGAGGAGATTTTAGTCCGTATTACCCCGACCCGGGCTCGAGGGAAATGGTCAATACATCTCACAGAACACACAGGAAGTACTACAATATTCACACTGCTTGTCTCCGGGTTCCTGATAGTTATCATCTCTGTACTTTTTATCGTTTTCTGGAAAAAGAAATGCCGTTCATCATTTCGATGGTTTTTCATTGGTGGGCTTGTCTGGTTCGTCGGTGTCGCTTTAAAATTTCTTTTTGCGTATTTTTTGAATAGCCCGATTCTCATGGCTCTTAACGGGTTGTTGCCCAGAACCGGCTATCTACTTGTGGGAAGTCTCTATATCGGAAGCCTGACCGGGGTATTCGAGATCGGTGCAACCCTCTTGTTTGCCATCCTGATCCGATCCGTGTATGCTAACCGTTGCCGCGCGGTTGGTATCGGCATCGGCGCGGGTACGACCGAAGCGCTGTTCATTGGTTTATCACAGATCGGAAGTATTGTCATGGTCTCAAGCGGGATTGCTGGCAGTGCTGAGATCATCAGCAGTGTTATTTCGGCATCATTCAGCACGCCGGCGTTCGCGCTCGTTGCACCGGTCGAGCGTCTCCTCGTGATACTCTGTCACGTGAGTTCACGCATGCTTGTGCTGTACGCCGTTTCCAGGAAAAAACCGTCTTACTTCTGGGCGGCCTTTGCATTATTGACTGCAATCGATACCGTGGCTGGCTATGTTCACCTCGCCGGTCTCGTAAACACCGTTTCCATGTGGTGGATCGAACTTGTCCTGTTGCCGTTTGCCGTCGCCAGCATATTTATAATACAGTGGTGTCTGAAGAACTGGGGCAGCGGTGAACACCCGCAGGATATTACCGATTCTGTCCGGGGATGAACCTTATGCATAGACTGTGGCTGGTCATGAATTCGTGAAGAACGAACGCATAGCCCACCGCATAGTATCCTACATGTACAACAATGCCTCCTGAATAACAAAGGTCAGACCACCGTAAACCGACCTCGGTATTGTTAACCATATCGCGCGGCTTCAGATACTTCGCGCCGAACAAGAGCACCACGTTTTCATACGTATACTCGATACCTGTATTCAGAACGATATCCGGGGATTTGAACTCGATGGTAACGGCCACGGCGTCGGTTATACCAGCCCTCACTCCAATACCGGTGGTATACGGTACGGTCATATTCTCTGTAAACTCCCTGCCCAGATTATCGATTTTGGCGCCAATGCCAAGACACCATATCTTCGTGAACGTACTGATACCGATACATGCACCCGCCGTGGTTTGAGTATCGATCCTCTCGCCGAATCCTTTCACCGATATGCCAAATAACCCAAACCTGCGCGAAAGAGCAACGCACAGGGAAAAAGGTGTAAACGTGTGGGTCATATTTCCGTATATATCATACCCCTGTATTGTACCGTAGTTGATATATGATATCCCGCAGCTGAAATCATGTAAACACACGCTGGTTGCTACGGCAGAGGTGGAGTACAACCACTTCGATGCGGTCATGCTGAATTGTGTCCCTGATGACATCGCGGGATTATGGAATGCAGGTAATCCTTCATCGACCACGATCGATGCACCTCCGAGACCCTGTGATACCACGCCCGGCGGTATGTGCAGGAAATAACCGGAAACAGAAGCTGTGATAATGACGAGCGCAATGGTCATACTATACTATAACTGCACTTGAATTCATACTGCTATTTCGTAACCGCAAGTTTGGCATGATATGTGTATGTGTTATATATTGTATGCAGCACTGCCGTGACAAAATAAATGCCAACAGCAAAACCTGAATTGCGGAGGGTAACGCCTTCTGACGAATTCACTTCTTGAGAAAACACAGACCGCCCCGTGATATCGCTGACATGGACCTCTGCACGCAGAAAATGATCGTGCCAGGGGAATAGGATATGAGCTTCTGTATCCATGGGATTGGGCCATATCTTCAATGACGGTCGGGCAATATTGTCGTCAAGAGCATAAACAATCGATACCGTAACCGGCAGATGATCAGTAGCATAATAAAGGGCATCGGCAATATCAATCGGCACGGCAGTGTTCACCCCATCATTGACCGCCAGGTTGAAGTGATTACCATCATTCCCGCACGTGACATACGTACTCTGCTCGAGGTACAATCCTGTGCGTTCGAGCATGCTTTCGGAACACAGAATCATATCAAAACGGTCATCCAGACCTCCTCCGGCGCCGCCGTCTGGTAACATTGTATCCCGTGCCGACTGAGTGTGGAAGGCAGCGAAACTTATATTGTCATGCCACGCGCCATCGGCAAATAGCGGATCGTACAGCCGGCTGTAAACATGAGGCACATCTCCGGTGAGCATTTCATAAGCCGGTTCGGTGCTCCGATAAAAATTAAAATCACCGGCAACGATCACATTCGTGCCTTGATCCAGGTTATCGATATGATTTCTCAATATGGTGGTTTCCGCAAGTCTCATCAATTCATTGGTATCTCCCGGAGAGGATTTCAAGTGTACCGAATACAGGTACAACTCATACCCCCCATCGACGACCAACCTGTATTCTGCAATATCCCGGTTCGGAGTCGGGAGGTAGTATGACCACACCTGTTCGATCCGTTCGGACCGGTAGAACAAAGCATTATCGGTATCAGGTCCATCATGCAACGGCACAGATTCATACTGAATAGTGTGAACGTTCAGGACAGAATCTCGTACCAGGTCAACACCTACCTGACTCTCTATTTCCTGGACGACGAGGACATCGGGGTCGATATATTCCAGCACACATCTCAGATCGTCGAGCCGTTCCGTGCCTGATGCACTAGGGAAATTGAGTATATTATAGGTAGTGACCCGCAGCGTATCTGCAAAAAGAAGACACGCTGCAATGTGTCCAAGTACGAATATACGCAACATAGGGTCTTGTTCCCTCCTCCCAATGTAGCAGAAGGTATGTAACGCCAGGTGTTCAGAGAATCAGACTACTGAATAAAAACCGCAGCCGCGATAACCGTCGTCCAGAGACCACGCTTGTCTCCGATCGCGGTTTGAGTTACGTTTTTTGTTTTTACAATCTTTGTTGAGATCTTCCAGATCTCTTTCCTCTCATCATAACTTGTATCCGGGTCGAACGGCACGCCCAGCGTCGTTGCCAGCATCTGAGCGGCAAGATCTTCAGCCTTGTCCCCGGCTTTTGTTTCTGTTTCACCATAACTATGGTATTCACTTAGGTACCCGTACTGTTCAAGGTCACTCGGTATAGCCACGCCGATGGATGCGGCGCTCAATCGATGGGGTTCATTGGTGCTGCATTCTGCCATTACCGCGAAAACGATCTCGCCCGGCGATAGGTACTCGAGCCCCTTTTGCCGTGGAAGCAGTCGTGCTCCGGGTGGCAAAATGCTGGATACCCTCACGATGTTGTATGGTGCAATGCCGGCGTTCCTGAGAGCAGCCTCGAAACTGGTAAGTTTTTCCTTGTGCTTACCCGCACCCTTAGTCAGGAAAAGTCGTTTCGGTATGAACATTCTTACCTCGGTATGGAGCAGACCAGAGTCGAACTGGCGGCCTTCTCGCTGCGAACGAGACGCTCTCCCAACTGAGCTACTGCCCCGATTTTTTCCCCGATTATAGACAAATCACCGCGAATGTCAAGACTTGCTTTCATGGTTTACCGATTTCTTTCTCGATGATGTCCAGTAACTCGCTCACGGTTTCCTCAAGATTTCTGTTCTCGATAACGTATTTGTAATCGTTCTTGTACTTTATCTCTTCGGCTGCCCGCGCCAGCCGGTTTCTCAAGACCTCGTTCTTTTCCGTATTCCGTTTCAGCAGACGCTTTTCCAGCTCCTTGAAATCCGGAGGTACGATGAAGAAATATAATCCATCAGGATACAGTCCCATCAATTCCTTCGCGCCCTGGACATCCACATCCATGAGTACGTGCAACCCTGCGTCGAGATGATGATCGAGTGCGTTTTTCGGTGTACCATAATAATTTCCATGGACCATTGCATATTCGACGAACAGACCCCTCTCAACCCACTCCTTGAACTCCGTCTCCGTAATGAAGATATACTCCCTGTGATCCTGCTCGCCCTCTCTTTTCTCTCGGGATGTTGCCGAAATAGAGTAACGTATGTCCGAACGCCGGGCGAGTATGGTATTGCATATCGTTGTTTTGCCAACGCCCGAGGGACCGGACAACACGATGAGTACCCCTCTACTCAAGGTTCTGTACCTGCTCCCGGATCTTCTCTATCTCTTCTTTGACCTGGATGATCGCTTTGCTGATTTCAAGACAGTTCGCTTTGACACTGCAGGTGTTCGCCTCGCGCTGCATTTCCTGAAGGATGAAATTCAACTTTCTCCCGGGATGATCCTCATGGGAAAGTGCATCCTCAAAAAGCTGCAGGTGACTTGCCAACCGCTTGCACTCCTCAGTAATATCTGTCCGGTCGATGGTATAGAGTAATTCCTGGTAGAACCTGTCTTCGTTGTACTCTTTCAAGGTTCGCTTCACCAGGGCTGTTAGATGATCCTTGTAGTTCTCATTCCTTTCGGGAACGAACCGTTCGACTTGCTTTGCGTTCCGCTGAATGATCTTCAGCGATTTCATAATCTCTCCGGCTATGTTATCTCCCTCTTTTTTCTTCATTTCGAGGAAATTATCCATTGCTCGTTCCAGTATAGGGGTGATTTCCCGGAAGATATCCTGGGCGTCGATCTGCGGTTGGCTGAATTTTATTAATCCATTGATCGACAGCAGGGTGTTTATATCGATATTACCAGCAACATCATGTTCGTTTTTCAACTCATTAACAAGTTTCAGATATGCCCGGAGTAATGGCTTGTCTACTTCGATGGTCGTCGAAAGCACTTCACGGTCCTGCTGGATTATGACGACGATGTGCCCACGCGATACACGCTGCTGAACGAAACGTCGTATCTCATCCTCGAAAGGTGAAAGGTGAGCAGGACACTTCACCGACATTTCAAGAAAACGGTGGTTATACGATTTAATCTCCACATCTATCTTCAGGGGCGGATTTTTAATTTCACCCGATGCCTTTCCCATACCTGTCATGCTGTAGGCCATTTATGCCTCCAATAGTATTGTAACCGGACCATCATTATCCAAACTGACAACCATACGTGCACCGAAGACGCCGTGCTGTGTCGGAACGCCTAACTGGGACAGAGTACGCCCGAAATACTCATAAAGTCGTTCGGCGCGCTGTGGGCTTTCAGCGTCGGTAAAGGACGGTCTCCGACCGCGTGCAGTATCGCCAAGTAGTGTGAACTGGGATACGACAAGTGCCTCGGCACCAATATCCCTGGCTGAATGATTGAATTTACCGTTCTCGTCTTCAAAAATGCGAAGATCGGCACATTTTTTTGCGATAAGCTGTGCGTGCTGTTCGGTATCGCCTTTTTTAATCCCAATCAATATCAGCAGCCCCCTTCCGATATGGGCAACCGTTTTATCGCCTACCTGAACATGTGCACGGGATACCCGTTGTATGACCGCCTTCATGATGCTATCATCGCTCGTCGCTCAGAGTACTCAGTATGGTCTCACCGAATTCCTGTACAGCCTGGGGACCGGAACACGTGATCACCTGCCCGCATTTTTCCACATCGCTGCCAGTATACACTCCTCCGCATCGTCCGATATCATCCTTGACCGCTGGATAGGCAGTTACGATGAGATCGGTGAGTATCCCGGCACGCCCGAGTACGACCGGCGCCATGCATATAGCCGCAATGAGTTTTTCACTTTTTTGAAATCCACGGAGTACACCATGTAGACTTTCATTGTCCCAGAGCGTTTCGCACCCGGTACCGCCGACCACAATAATACCTATGTAGTCATCGTGCCGTATCTGTTCAATCGTAATATCCGGTTTGATCGTCATGCCAAGCATACCCCGTGCTTCAGTCGTATCCGTGGAAGCAACAACGACCCGGTAACCTGCCTGTTTTAAGAGACGGTACGGCTCGTCCAGCTCTTCGTCCCGAAAATCACGATGAGCGATAACCATAACAATACTGCGAACAGTCTCTGTTCCTTCCTCGACCGAGAGACCGATCGCTTCTTTATCACCACCACCGCAGCACATCAGTCCGAATATGATTAAAATGTACCATTTTCTCATAATCTTTCTCCGAATCTCACCAACTTCTGGTAACCAATTTTGCAGAAGCATCGTTTCTAACTAGTATCAGGTATCCAGAATCTAGCATCTGCCTTGTCTAAGCGGGAGACGGGACTCGAACCCGCAACCAACGGCTTGGAAGGCCGTGACTCTACCGTTGAGCTACTCCCGCATGGTTGAATTATAGTAATCTCGATACCTTTGTCAATGATTCGTTTGTAAAAAACCGCGTCTATAGTTGCATTTGTGTGATAAATCAGCACCTATATAAGACAGATTGACATCAACGCACAGGTGTATACACTGTGCCGAGGAGGTTTGTTATGAACTTTATCATACTACTTTCTTTGATTGCTCAGCAAGGCAGTATATATCCTGTCCCTGCCGTGAATATTGATCAACCGGTTATTCAAGTGACAGGAACCGCTGCAGCGTCAATCAGCGACCAGACGACTACCTATGAGATTATTCTCTATGCAGACACGTTTGATGAGGAAAAGGAAGAAGCACGGGAAAAAGCCGACCTCATGAAAAACGAGATACTCAAGAAGGTGAATACCCTCGGAGGTGAGGAAAAGAACATGACGCTCACCAACCTGAACACCCTGGAACCGATCGAGAATGATCCGTACTTTCGCGTCGAACAGGATATTCAAATACTCCTCTACAAAGTGATGGATATAAACAAGGCAAAAGAACAATTCCTGATGATCGACGGTGTACAGATAGGCTCGGTCAATCCGATTATGGGTGAAATGAGCGATTACAGGCCGGCAATTGCCGAGGCGCGGCAAACAGCTGTCAAGAATGCAGAAGATGCTGCCACTGCCCTTGCGATCGAGATGAATGTCGTGTTGGGAGAACCGGTGTATGTAGCAGAGCATGTAACCTATCCTTCGGCTGCAGGATATGAAGGATCTATGACCGGTCAGATCATTGTCACCGTGACGGTATGCTATGAGATGATTCGAAAAAAGTAACGGACAGCCGCATTCATGTATCATCATCGACGCTGGCGGTCGAGTATGTTTATCATCAAGGAGGTATGTGGAATAATCCGCCTCAACGTAATCCTCCTTGTATCACTGTAATCGCTTAAATAATATTGACACAGGTTTTTGTGTGAATACACTAGGGTGAGGAGGCACTATGCTCCAGAAGTTGTTCAAGCTCAGGGAAAATAATACGACGTTATCGCAAGAAGCTATCGGTGGTATCACCACGTTCATGACCATGGCGTATATCATATTTGTGCAGCCAGCAGTTCTTTCCGCTGCCGGTATGGATTTCGGTGCGGTCATGATCGCAACGTGTGTTTCTAGTGCTCTGGCAACCTTCTTGATGGCATTTCTGGCGAATTATCCCATCGCACTGGCGCCGGCAATGGGGCATAATTTCTTTTTCGTCTACACTATTTGTCTGGCTATGGGTGTTCCATGGCAAACAGCGCTCGGTGCGAATTTCATCTCCGGCGCGGCATTCGTAATATTGTCTGTCTTCGGATTACGGGAGATGCTGGTCAATGCCATACCAGATTCGCTGAAACAGGCGATCGCCGTCGGGATCGGGCTCTTCATCGCACTCATCGGCTTTCAATGGGCGGGAATTGTCGTGTACAATCCCGGCACGGTCGTGGGTCTGGGCAGCTTGCACAGTCCACCCGTCCTGCTTGCTATTTTCGGTATCGTCGTGATCACCATCCTTTATACGCTACGGGTGAAAGGAGCGATCGTCCTTGGCATCGTAATTACTGCACTGGTCGGCATACCGTTCGGTATCGTAAAATATCACGGTGTGATCAGTGCGCCTCCATCGCCACTGCCGACATTGTTGAAGCTCGATATCGGCGGTGCTCTCACTCTCTCACTACTACCAACGATATTTATACTGTTCTTCCTCGATCTTTTCGATACAGTGGGAACACTCATCGGGGTAAGCGAACAAGCCGGTTTCGTTAAGGAAGGTAAATTGCCTCGTGCGCGGTCAGCCCTGCTCTCGGATGCTATCGGTACTGTCTTCGGCACGATCACGGGTACGTCCACGGTCACAAGCTATATAGAAAGTTCGACCGGTGTTGCCAGCGGCGCCCGTACCGGATTAGCAAATATATTCACCGGCATCCTGTTCCTTGTCGCTCTCCTGTTCTATCCTCTCGTCAAGATGATCGGCGGCGGTGTAGCAATAGAAGGCGGTTTCCTGTATCCGGTAACTGCACCGGCACTCATTATCGTCGGCACGCTGATGATGTCAGGTGTCACGAAGATCAAATGGCATGATTTTTCCGAAGCGATCCCTGCTTTCTTAACTATTGTCATTATGCCGTATGCCTTTTCCATTACCGAAGGAATTGCCGTCGGCTTCATCTTTTACGTACTCCTCAAACTGGTAACCGGAAAAATTAAGGAAGTACATCTCATTCTTATCATCTTTGCCATCCTTTTTGTACTTAGATACATCTTCCTGATGCGATGAAGAAAAAAAACAACGAATTCAAGTGCATCCCCCTCTCTCCCATCGGTATTATAGCACCGCCCGGCGGGAAAACACTGGCAGCGTCGATCGATCGGCATCTGGTGCGACGAAGGAAGAGTTTGATGAAGAACCGACAGTATAGCGCGTATCCGGGTTTTGCACGGAACTCTTTCATTGTACCCTGTGAATGTCCGCGGTTCGCAAATGGCGAAGGTAAAGCCGTGCTCCATGAATCCACGAGACCCTATGATATCTACATCATAACTGACATCGGAAATTGCGGCTGCACCTATACGATGAGGGGTATGACCTGTCCAATGAGTCCGGATGATCACTTCCAGGACATAAAGCGCATTGTGGCAGCGATCGGCGGACGGGCACGTAGAACAAACATCATCATGCCGATGCTTTACGAGAGTAGACAGCATAAGCGCTACGGCAGGGAATCGCTCGACTGCGCTGTTGCCCTGCGAGAGCTGGAATACCTTGGCACCGAGAATATCGTGACATTTGATGCCCACAATTCGCATGTCATGAACGCAATACCCCTGAGGGGATTCGAGAACCTGCATGCAAGCTATCAGATTTTAAAGGCACTCCTGAATACAGAAAAAGACCTTGTCGTGGACAAATCACGCATGCTCGTTGTCAGTCCGGATATCGGCGCCGTTGACCGCTGCCTTTACTATGCGAACAGCCTCGGCGTGGAACTGGGCATGTTCTATAAACGCCGCGACACCAGCCGCGTCGTCAACGGCAAGAACCCGATAATTGCCCACGAGTTTCTTGGTGCAGACCTTAAGGGAAAGGATATACTGATCATTGACGACCTTCTCGCATCAGGACACTCCATCCTCAAGGTAACGCACGAATTAAAGCGCAAAAAGGCAAACCGCATATATGTTGCGGTAACATTCGCCCTCCTTGATAAGGACGGTATAAAAAGATACTCCCAGGCGCACAAACAGGGGCTGATCACACGCCTGTACTCGACCAATCTATCGTACATCGATCCAGACCTAAAAAAAGCGCCCTGGTTCGTCGAGGTGGATGTCTCTGAATTCATTGCATATTTCATAGACTGTCTCAACAGGAACGAATCGATCAGCAAGCTCCTCGATACATCGTCCAAGATTGCCAGGCTTTTGCGCAAAAAATAGCGAAACATCGCAGCGTACGAATAATACTATTTATAGCCCTAAATTACCCGTCACTTAAAGTAACACCTGCATTTATACCCGTATTTTGCTTGATTTATGTAATCAAGAATATTGACTCATGGCTGGATTTTTGTATAATACTCAAAGGAGTATATCTATGGATCAACCAAAACAGCAGATCAGCGTAGAACTGACCCCAGAACAGTCAGAAGGCATTTATGCAAATGGTGTGGGCATCAATCACACTCCCTCCGAGTTCATTCTCGATTTCGTGCGATTCTTGCCCGGCGCCAAGAAAGCAAAGGTATTTGCGCGTATAATCATGACGCCGCAGAATGCCAGGTTACTCAGAAAAGCGCTTGAGGAAAATCTGAAAAAATATGAAGAAAAGTTTGGCCAAATTAAAATATTCGGCAAAGAAGAAAAAGAAATCGGTTTTAGACAGAACGATTAATTTTTTCGCCAATTCAACATATCACACCTATCTGGTCGGCGGATATGTGCGCGATATAACACTTGGCATCGAGCCTATTGATATTGACATCGTGGTCGAAGGCGATGCCATAAAAGCAGCACGTGCGCTGAACAAACAACTAAAAGGAAAACTGCACGTATACAAGGAGTTCGGAACGGCATCGATCATCACAGAAGATAAACGCGTGGATCTGGCGAGTGCACGCATCGAAAAATATAATTCACCTGCTCAATTGCCCCACGTGTACCCATCCACGATAAATGAGGATCTCAACCGCAGAGATTTCACTATCAACGCCATGGCAATGTCGATCTCCCGGGATAACTTCGGAGAACTCTTTGATCCGTTCAACGGATTACAGGACGTGAAGAACGGACTCATCCGCGTACTGCACAAGAATAGTTTCATCGATGATCCGACACGTATCTTCCGTGCTCTACGGTATAAGAACCGTTTCAGTTTCAAGATCGAGAAAAGAACTAAATTGCTCATGAAAGAAGCAATCGACAAAAAAATCATTAACCATCTAACCGGACAGCGAATCCTCAACGAGCTCAAACTCATCTTCCAGGAACAGAAGTATGAAGATACGGTCAGGGATATATCAAATTTCAAAATATACCGCATCAAGAAAAAGGACCTTGATATTTTGCAGAACCTGGGACAGGATGGATTCTACTATTATCTCGCACGCATAAAAGCAAACGGCATGCCGATAACCACTGAAGAAAAGAAGATAATCAAGGACATGAACAACCTGCCCAAAACACTAGCACGGCTTGAGAAGACGAAGAAAAACAGCACGATATATTACTCCCTGTGTGATCTATCTGAAACAGTACTCGAAGGCATATGCCGGTTGCGCCCCGGGTTCGGGGATAAGATGAAAATCTTCCGTAAGCTGCAAAAAGTCAAGCCGTTTATCACAGGTAATGACTTAAAACGCCGCGGTTTTCCAGAAGGCAAGGAGTATAAACGTATCTTGCGCGCTGTATTCACTCAGCAGCTCGATAAAAAGATCACGAGCAGAAAACAAGCACTGCAGTACTTGAAGACCCTTAAAAAATGACAGACACAATAGTATCGTACCTGCTGTTCATACCGCCGATATTATTAATCATTACAATACACGAATATGCACATGGATACATAGCGCTCAGGATGGGAGATCCCACGGCGCAACTGGCAGGTCGGTTAACCTTCAATCCTATCAAACACATCGATATACTCGGTCTCCTGGCTTTTATCTTTCTGCGGTTCGGCTGGGCAAAACCGGTCCCCATCAATCCGTATAATTTTCGCGACGTACGGAAAGGTACGCTGTACTCGTCCCTGGCAGGACCAGCAAGCAACTTCCTCTTTGCCATTCCCTGCGGCATCATATTGCGATTCATACCGGTGGATATCGTTGCACTGTGGCCCCTGCGTGGACTCATCGGCGCGTGCATGATGTTCAGTCTTATCCTATGTGTGTTCAATCTCATTCCCATACCGCCGCTCGATGGTTCCCATATCCTGTTCAGTATACTGCCCCCCCAGTATGATAATGTAAAATATGTCCTGGAACGGTACGGGATTTTTATACTCCTCGGCTTGATCATGCTGAATGCCATCGGTTTACCGATACTCAGCCTATGGATATGGCCATTCGTCATGTTCTTCGGCAGACTCTTTGCCGGCAACGCTGCCTTTTTCGCTTTTCTCGTTGAATTTTTTTAACATTCATTATATATCAAACATAGTGAGAGGTGCTTATGAGTAGATTAGCCAAAATCCTTATCATAGTTATTGCTGCATTAATCATCGTTCTCGCTGCAGGGTACATTGCCATCAGGGCGTATCTCAATCCTGCAACCATGCGCGCTGTCGCAGAGAAGGTAACATCAGAAGCGATCGACCAGCCGGTCACGATCGGTAGAGTCGGTCTCAGCGTCGGTTTCAAGATCGGCATCGCGGTCCATGATGTTTCCATAGAAAATAAACGCGGGTTCAGTCCTGGCCCGGCAGCCGAGATCGAACGCGTAACGCTTAATCTCAAACTGCTACCGCTGCTTGCACGCAAGATCGTAATCAGCAGTATCGATATTACGGGTGCTCAGATAAAACTCGAGAAGAACAAACAAGGAAAACTGAATACACCCGATGTTGCGTCCACAGAAACAAAGGGAACAGGCTGGTCGTTTTCCCTGTCCTCCCTATCTGTGAACCGCAGTACACTTACCTATCTAGATGCCCAGGCTGGCATGGAACTGCAGGTAAAGGACATCAAACAGAATATAACGATCAGGGGTAGCTCCTTCGCACTGTCGGGAGATAATGCCATATATGTGACCAAGAGCGAACAGTTCCCGGAAATGGTCCTCAATACCAGCCACGACGCCGTCTTCGATACGGCTAAAAAGGATATCGAGATAAAAAAACTGGTTGTCCTCTACGATCCCATACGACTGACCGTACAGGGAGATATCACAGGGATGGATACGCTCGACCTGAAGGGAAACCTGGAAGTAGCAGATGCAGCTCAGCTGAAGCCACTCATTCCGGCTGAATCCCGACCTGCCGACATGAAGGGCTCGATACAGGCTGAGTTCACCGCAGACGGCACCATGAAGGAGCCACGGGTTGATGGTACATGCGAACTCAAGAAAGTTACGGTCGTACCCAAGGACATGAAGCGCGGGATCGAGAATCTGAGTGGGACCTTCATCTTTACCCAGGATGCGATAAAAGACATCTTGCTCCAGGGAAATATAGGCAAGGCACAAATAGCGATCAGTGGTGCGGTTACCAATCTGGAAAACCCCAGACTGAACATCACTGCCAAAGCCGAGGGCGATCTAAAAGATCTCGAAGACCTGACCGAAGACATGCAGGACGTGACGATGAAGGGACCGTTCACGGTCAATGCCACCCTCAAAGGCACCGCAAAAAAACCCACATACTCGGGCAATTATTCGGTGAAGAACGGAACGATCGATGGTATCGGTTTTGCTGTACCCGTTACCAATTTCCAGTTGAGCGGGACCCTGCAGGAAGATATCGCGAACGTAACCAGGTGCAGTGGTCAGGCAGGCAAATCAGATTTTTCGTTCAGCGGCACAGTCGCCGATTTCATCGAAAAACCGGTCGTTACCATAAAGAACACCTCGCATACTATTGACCTTGATGAACTCCTACCGAAACTGGAAAAAGGAAAAAAGGTTGACACTGAACCAGCACCTGTTACCGTGAAAGGAACGACCCAGATCGCCCAGGTCACGGGTATGGACATGGTGTTCAGGAACGTTTACACGGCGTTTACGTATGAGAACGAGATCATCGACCTGAAGGGCTGCAAAGCAGACGCCTATGACGGTAAGGTCGAATTCGATTTCTACTACAATGCGAACAGTCCTGAACCGTACACGCTCAAATCACGCATGACCTCGGTCTCGACCAAAAAACTGCTCAAGCGCTTCCTGAAATATGAAAATATTGAAGGTAAGATGAATGGTATCAGCAATTTCCAGGGCAAGGGACTTACCCAGAAAGAGGTTATCGCCAATCTGGATGCCGCGGGTAATCTTCAGGTCAAGAATGGTGCGTTTAATAATTTCCCATTCGTTACCGGACTGCTCGGCTGGCTGGGCATGAAAGACTACAAAAACGTGCCCATAGAGAACTTCGTGCTCGCCTATACGATAAAAAATGGCAATGTAGAGGTCAAGGACT
The DNA here is from genome assembly GCA_020341755.1 of Caldifarciminota bacterium. Classification (GTDB taxonomy): domain Bacteria; phylum Hydrothermota; class Tepidihabitantia; order SM23-42; family SM23-42. The sequence goes on from CP070834.1 coordinate 2,270,702, forward strand.
GGGCATTGTCCACATCGACCGGCGAGTACCTGTTCAACGGTACCATCGGATTGACCGGCAATATAAATCTACGCGTCACGACCACACTCGCGAAAAAATATTCGGATATCGTTAAAAGGAATCACGGCGACTGGGTACTACCGTTCGACAAGCAGGGCAGGGCGACCATCGATATTATCGCGACCGGTCAACTCCTTAAACCCAAGTTCAGCCTGGACAAGAACAAGATCAAAGACCGGATAAAAGGCACGGTCAAGGACGAGTTCGACAAGAAGAAAAAAGAATGGGAAGACAAGCTCAAGAATCTGCTCAAAGGCGGCGGGTAAGTTTTCCTATAAACCAATCATAGTTTTCATTAGTTCATTCAATTAAGGATCTATGCCAGAACTGCCTGAAGTAGAAACCATCAGAAAAGAACTGCAGGGACGTATCGTCGGGCAAACAGTTCAGGCGTGCACAGTCCTTCGTAAAGATGTGATCGCCTGTCCCCCTTCTCGTACATTCTGCACAGAGATAAAGGGTGAACGGATACTCTCCGTGGGAAGACGCGCAAAGTATCTCATTATCCAGTTGACCCATGACAAACAGCTCATCGTCCATCTGCGCCTGTCCGGGTCCATCTCTATTGT
>CP070834.1:2271430-2310774 GCA_020341755.1 Caldifarciminota bacterium
CCTGATGATCCGTACAATGTCGCGTCTGCGAGTTTCAGCTACCTGAACAACGGAAACACATCCGAGTACGTCTGGATCTCCGACGACGGCGGCTACACGTTCACCGACACCATTTTTGTCTATCATGCGATCGACCCGATAGCCGGCTCTTCAGGCGCCGGTCATCTCCGTCGTGGTCCGGGTGACTACATGTTCTTCACGTTCCACGATACGGTCACTGTCGGCATTCCGGTCGCGTACCCGCACATCATCGAATCCACCGACGGCGGCATGACCTGGGGTGCAAAACAAGAACTCAACGTTCCGATCATCAATCAGGACGCCCAGTTCTGGTGGACCGAACTCGACTGCGAATACATCGATGGTGACCTGTGGGCAGTACACAATGACATTAACCAGGTATTCCCGGATTCGGGCCGTTTCTATGTTTGGAAAGGCACGGGCAGCCCTGGTTCATGGACCTGGGATGTCTGGGATGTTGACGATATGGTCATACAGACGACCATTGCCGACACAGCATTCTACTTCGCGATCGGTCAGTATCCGTCGGTCTCGTACGACCCAGTCTCCGGGCTTATCCTGATCGGCGCAAAATCGAATTACGAAAAGATCTACACGCCGACCAACGATACGATCTATTCCGGTGCTCATGTAGGTGGTATTTATTCCACTGATGGCGGAGCGAACTGGGAAGTAACCGAACCGCTGAGCGCTGCCAATACCGGTCAGATCATCTGGGGTAACTGGAGCAGTACCGAAGTAGCACACCGGCTCGTGAACGACGGTGGAACGGTCTATGCACACTCGGCATGGTGTGATGAGATCGCCCTGGAGCTGTACCATGAGGTGGGCGAGATCAAACGCTTCCTCGGTGTCAATGAAATGGAGAACGGTATAGTGAGTTTCGGCTACGACCTACGACCCAATATCACGCACGACCGCGCCCAGGCAACGTTCAGTATGCCTGCCTCCGGTACTGTTGCACTGCATGTGTTTGATGCAACCGGCCGCCTCATCGAGACGGTCTATGAGGGAAGCCTGGCGCAGGGTAATGCATCGTTCGATGTCAATGTGCAGCAGCTGGCAAGCGGTACCTATTTCGTCGTCCTTGAAACCGAACATGGTGTCGCAACCGAGAAACTCGTAAAACTCCACTGATACATACTACACTAATTGTGAAAAAGGAGGAGCATGTACGCTCCTCCTTTTTCTTTATGTGATTCCTCCTTTGCATATTGACTTGTCCTGCTTACTACATACAATAACCGACAAGGAGAGTATATGGAGAACAGAATAAGACGTAAGCAGTTCGTGCTACACGGTCTCCAGAAAACCCTTATTATCACCATCATGGGTATCATCATCGCGATCTCGGCATCGTTAGTCGTATTATCCTTCTTACTCTTTCATTACTACAGTACCGGTTTCATCACGCCCGAGAATCAGATGTTCCCACTGACCGCCGCTATCTGGCCGGTCGTCATCACGGCCGTCGTATTGTATGGAGTGTGTTTATGGGTGCTCATTATTATAACACACCGGATTTACGGTCCTCTCTACCGTCTGACCACGTATATCAAGAAGCTCGTCAATGGAGACAAGACTGATGAGATCATCTTTCGCAAGGATGATGCGATCACCGGGTTAAAGGAGATATACAATGATCTGCGCACGAGCCTTGAAAAGACCCTCCATTACAATTATACAGAAATGGTCCATATTTTCTCCGAACTGGAAAATATCCTCGATAATATCTACTACAAGAAGATAAAGGACCGAGAACTCTATGATTCTCTCCAGGAATGCTGTGGCAAACTCGCCCGGGCACTCGATATCACCTCAGAGGCGATAGAGAAAAAAGAATAAACCCCCGCTGCAACCTGTACCGTTCTGCTTGCGGGGGTTTTATTTATTTATGACAGTGCCCGCTTCACCAGCCCGGCCACTTCTGCGGGAGTTTCACCTACTTCAATCCCACATTTCTTAAAGACCTCGATCTTTTCCGCCGCAGTACCGGCTGTTCCTGATATGATAGCACCTGCATGACCCATGCGTTTGTCAGCCGGCGCCGTCTTACCGGCAATGAATCCGAAGACCGGTTTCTTCATGTTCTTCTTGACCCATTGTGCTGCATCCTGCTCATCGCGTCCCCCGATCTCACCCACAACGACCACCGCTTCGGTAGCGCCGTCCTGATTAAAGAGATCGAGACAGTCGATGAATTTTGTTCCGATGACCGGGTCACCACCAATACCGATACAGGTCGATTGACCCAGACCGCTTTTGGTGATATGGTCAACGATCTCATAGGTCAATGTACCGCTGCGCGATATCACACCGACCCTGCCCGGCTTGAAGATATGTCCGGGCAGAATGCCGACCTTCGCCTGACCGGACGATACGATGCCCGGAGAGTTCGGACCCACCAGTCGGCAGTCCTTGTCCTCCAGGTACGCCATGATCTTGATCATATCGATCGTCGGAATCCCTTCAGAAATGCAGACGATGAGCTTTACACCGGCGTCGATCGCTTCGTACACTGCGCCGACCGAGAACTTCGCCGGAACGAATAAAATCGCCGTATTCGCACCGGTTTTTTTCACTGCTTGTTCGACCGAATTGAACACCGGGACACCCTCGACCTTTTGACCACCTTTCCCGGGTGTAACACCGGCAACGACCTTTGTCCCGTACTTCAGCATTTGACCGGTATGAAAACTTCCGTCCCGTCCGGTTATACCCTGCACCACCAACTTCGTATCATTATTAACCAAGATGCTCATTATCGTTCTCCTTACCCGAGTAGTTCGATCGCCTTTTTTGCACCTTCATCCATTGTTTGTGCAAAGATGAGACCGGCTTCTCGTAATATCTCCATACCCTTATCTTCGTTCGTACCGGTCAGTCGTGCAACGATCGGCTGCTTGATGGTCAATTCCTTTTTCGCCTGTATTATACCGTTGGCAACGTCATCACAGCGGGTGATGCCTCCGAAGATATTGAAGAAGATGACCTTCACGTTCGGATCTTTCAGCAAAATGCTCAGTGCATTTTTCACTTTTTCCGGTGACGATGACCCGCCGATATCAAGAAAATTCGCTGGCTCACCACCAAAGTGCTTTACCAGATCCATGGTCGCCATGGCGAGTCCTGCGCCATTGACCACACACCCGATATTACCGGAGAGGCTTACATACGAAAGGTCTTGCTCGCGTGCGAGTAATTCATTCTCATCCTCGCTTTCACGGTCGCGCAATGACTCAACATCAGGATGCCGGTAGAGACCGTTGTCATCAAAATTCAACTTAGCATCCAGCGCGATCAGATCACCATCCGTTGTCACCACCAGCGGGTTAATTTCGGCAAGCGATGAATCCAGCTCGACGAAGAGTTTATACAATTTCTCCGTGATCTGAGCACATGCGAATGCCGTTTTAACATCCTCATATAAGAAGAATCCTACCTCACGGGCTTTATGGGGCAGCATGCCGACGAGCGGATCAACATACACTTTATGGATTGCTTCTGGTTTCTTTTTAGCCACTTCTTCTATCTCGACGCCGCCTTCCTTGCATGCCATTACCACGGTCTTTTGCACGGTTCGATCATTGATGATACCGAGGTATGCTTCGTTTGCGATATCAATGGCACTGGCAACCAGGACTTTCTTAACGATCAGGCCCTTGATCTCCATACCCAGTATTTTTTCAGCGTATTCCTTCACTTCCTGCTCGTTCTTAGCGATCTTGATTCCACCTGCCTTACCGCGTCCGCCAACATGAACCTGGGATTTAATAACACATGGAATACCTACCTCCTTTGAGATCGCAATGACTTCATCAACGCTCTTCGCAACCCTACCCTTGGGGATCGGTATTCCGTATTTCCCAAAGACCTCCTTTGCCTGATATTCATGAACTTTCAATCTGTCCTCCTGTTTTAAGATTCGTCCCAAATATCATTCTACAATTACCTGAATCTATGGAAATCCAAAAAACTATTTTGTCTTAAGCACAGTATTTCTTAGCATATACAAAAATGATATAAAGTCAATATATCTGAAGTTTTTCCTCCACCTAAACAGAACCTATCGTGTGTTTTTATACCCTCACATTATAGGTCGGTTACTTGTGGTGCTCGAGCACCCGTGCCGCAGTGTCCAGCCCGTAGCGCTGCAAGGCTCTAACGGCATCGTTAAATTCTGCGACCGTTATCCTCCGGTTCAGCTCGGTATACTCTGTGGCACGGTATGTCGGATAGTACTGAGCCATAACATTCACCACGGTTTGTCGTGAGAGCTCGCGGGCGATGAACTCAAAACATCGGTCACTACTCGCGATAGTGTGCGGCAGCACGAGATGTCGAACCAATACGCCCCGTAAGGCAATGCCCTCCTTGACTGTAAGTTCGCCTACCTGGCGATGCATTTCCCGGAGTGCTGCCGTCACGGCATCCCAGTATCGGGGTGTCCCGGAATACTTCTCTGCATGTTCGTCATCCCCGTATTTCATATCTGGCATATAAATATCGATGATGCCATCGAGGAGTTTCAGGACTTCCACAGATTCGTACCCACCGCAGTTGTAGACAACAGGAATGCTGAGTCCGGCATCCTGAGCCCTGGCAAGTGCCTTGACGATCTGCGGCACCCAGGGAGTAGGCGTTACCAGGTTAATATTGTGACAACCACGGTCCTGCAAATGCATCATTATGTGAGCGAGATCATCTGTGGAAACCTCTCTGCCCAGACCATGCTGGCTGATATCGTAATTCTGGCAGAAAACACAGTGCACATTACAGTAGGCAAAGAATATCGTTCCCGAACCGTGTATACCGACAAGTGGAGGTTCTTCCCCAAAGTGCTGATGATACGACGAAATCCTCACCTCAAGGCCTGCCCCGCAGTCACCCACTTCGCCTTGCAGTCTATCGACCCCGCATCCTCGCGGGCATAAACGGCATGGAGAGAGCAGGTCGTACAGGTCGTTGATGATTTTTTCTTTTATGAACTTCATGAAGGATCCATGGGGTCTGCCATCCAACTACCGGGATGAACTGACGTGCGTATATATATGGATCGTCACCGTTTTCGTTTTCTTCGCTGCTTTCCGGGTTTCCTCGTGCCATCGCCGTATTTGTAGTACGCTGCACATGATCCTTCTGACGATACCATACACGGTCCTACCGGGGTAATAGGGGTACAGGCCTTGCCGAACAGTGCACAGTCAGGCGGCAGCTTCACACCGAGCAGCACCTTGCCGCATATACATCCCTTCGGTTCCCGGGACTGCGGCACGGAAATATCATAGCGCGACTTCACATCGAATTTCTTATACGCTGTACTGAATGTCAGCCCCGACCGCTTGATCTCGCCGATACCCCGCCACTGTGAATCAACCACCTTGAATACTTTTTTCATCAATCTCTGGGCGTGCATGTTTCCCTCGGGTTTTACCACCCGGCGGTATTCTATGGCAATACCTGCGCTGCCGGATGAGATCTGTCGTACGAGACTCAGTATACCCTGTAATATATCTGCCGGATCGAAACCGGTAACGCAGCCCGGTATCTTATACTGCTCGCTGAGAAATTCGTAGGGCTTTGAGCCGATGATCGCTGATACGTGTCCCGGCAGTATAAGACCCTGTACGGCGATCCGCGGTGACCGTGCAATGAACTCCAGCGCCGGTGGTATGCATTTAAAGGCAGGCAGGACGAAAAAATTGGTGATACCCTGTTTTTCAGCAGTGAGTACTGTCGCTGCAACCGTTGGCGAGGTCGTCTCAAAACCGACACCGATAAACACCACATCCCGATCAGGATGTGCTGTCGCTATCTGCAGCGCATCGAGCGGCGAATACACGATATGAGGACGGTAACTCTCCAGGGTCGTTTCAGAACCGGGCACCCGCACCATATCGCCGAAGGTGGTAATCATAACCTTTTCCTGCCGGGCAAGGGCAACAGCATAATCGATCGTTGATTGCGGCGTAACGCAGACCGGGCATCCTGGTCCGGACAAAAGCCGGATAGTATCCGGCAGCAGCGCTCTGATACCTGCTCGGGCTATTGCCATGGTGTGGGTTCCGCATACCTCCATGAGCGATACGCGCGTGTTGTCGAGCCTCGATGCTGCCTCTTGGATCGTTTGGATTATTGTATTCACAACTTTCTGTGTTCTGAGTGTCTAAACCTTTTCTACCTTGGCGTGGTATTCTCTTACCGTACTCCGACCCGCACCTTTTGCTTCGTAGAGAGCCTGATCGGCAAGTTTGATCAACTCCGATTCGCTGGTCGCGTCATCAGGGTACGCCGATACGCCAGCCGAGAATGCGACCTTTACTTTTTTGCCGCTTCTGGCGAAATCATAGGTCTCCAGGTTCTGCAGCAACTCTGCCATGATCTTCCCTGCATCGCTTTTCTTCGTTTCTGGACACATTACTATGAATTCGTCACCCCCGTAGCGCGCCAGTATGTCTGTTTCATCGAAGTATTTCGAAAAAATGCGTGACAGTTGTACGAGCAGGTGATCACCGGCCTGATGACCGTAGGTATCATTGTATGCCTTAAAATTATCCAGATCGATGATCGATACCGACAGGTTATGCTGGAACCGTTTGGCACGATTCAATTCCTCGCGGAGTCGATCCTTAAAATAGCCGATATTGTAAAGCTTGGTCAAAGGATCGGTATGCGCGGTGAATTGTATATCGGCAAAACTCTGAGTGTTGTTGAAGGCAATCCCGGCAATACCGGCAACAACACCGAGCAGATCCATCTCGCGCATCGTAAGATTCTCGGTGCGCGTGATCGCAACCACACCGAATTTCTTCTCCTGGAAAAAGATCGGAAAGCAGATATCAGGGTCGAATATCGAATACGGCTCCCTGATATCAAGCACAGAGAACTCCCTCTGACTGATACGGTGTTTTTTCTCGAAACAGGCACCCGCTTTTCCCTTTTTCTCGGGATCTTCGATTTCATAGATCAGTTTCGGCAGCCAGTTATCATTAAGACCGAAATGCGCGACCACGTTCAGCCGTTGGCCCCGCGGATCGGCAAGAAAAACAGCGACCTGGTCAGCATTCAGACAATTTACCATCACCTCCTTGACCTCGTGGGCAATATCCTGGGGTTTCAGGCGGGAGGTGAGATTGATTATCGATGAGAAAAAGAGATTATCCAATGAATGAAGCTTTTTTAACTCTTCCTGCAGTCTGAGATTCTCTTTTTTCTGCCGATCGAGCTCATCGGTGATAATATCGATCCTTTTTATGACCCTGGTCTTTTTGCGTGAACCCGAGAATAGTGCAATAATGAAGATAATCGAGATGATAAAGACAGCCGCGATGATGATCGTTATGAAATTCCCGGTCGTTGGCATACCCCATTTTATATATATTTTCTCTTCCTGTCAACAACTTGTTGACATAAACATGACCCGTGCTATAATGCATCATGGCGCAAACAGTCAAGGTTTTCATATCATTTGACCTGGAGGGAGTAACCATCGTATCGTCATGGCGTGAGATGAAAAAAGATGCTCCATCATTTGGCGATATAAGAAAGTGTGGAACCGAGGAAGTAAGCGCTGCCATACGGGGTATTCACCACGCCTCGCGGGGAAGATGTGAAATCGTGGTATGCGATGCTCATGCCATGGGTGAAAATCTTATCATCGACGCGCTTCCTAAAGGCATCCATACAGTTAGGGGATCGCCTCGTGAGTTTTATATGGTCGAAGGCATAGATGAATCGTTCGATCTTCTGTTCTGCATCGGGTATCACGCCATGGCAGGAACCCTGCGCGCGGGAATGGACCATACGTATTCTTCGTCACTGTTGTACAGTGTTAAGATCAACGGGGTTTTTGTGGGCGAAACCGAGATCAATGCTGGGCTCGCCGGTCATTACGGCGTTCCGCTCGGCTTGGTAACAGGGGACGATCAACTCATCAAGGAGGTTCACAAATTCTTCGGCGATGACCTGGAAACGGTCATCACCAAACATGGCATATCTCGATTTTCCATGATGTGCCGCCATCCGGCTGACGTACAGGCTGAAATCGAGAAGAAAGCCGCACGGGCGGTCGAGAATATCGACCGCTACAAACCGTTCACATTCAAAGAACCGATCCAGGCTGAATTCGAGGTCACCAGCTCCTTGATAGGAGACCTTGTCGCGCCGATACCCGGTATAAAACGCACATCGGCACGTACGTTATCAGTGACCACAAAAACAATACTGGATTTCTATCGCATGATGCGTCTTATGTGCAGTACTGGTTCAGGGCAGGCCTGAAGCTTGACCCTCTGACCGACCGACCTACTGGATCTCCATCAGTTCAAATTCGCACAGGGCAGTACGCTCGGTGCCACTCAGTAGATCGACGACCCGGAGAACCATGATGTAATATCCCGGACTCAGGTCCATAGGATGATATTCGGCTCCGAGATACGCAACATCACCTGCTTCCAGATGATCCTTGATCATAACGTCCACTATTTCTCGACGCATTTTCTGCTTGTTGTATATTTCGTATGTCGTCTTCAATTGATGCATGCCATTTTTCGTTTCGAGATTATATACTTCAGCGAAAAAATAAAATGGACGGTGAACCGGAACAGCAGGGTTGGTGAGTGCGATCATACGACCGACCGGTTTATTGAATTTGCCATGAGTGAATCCCTCATCGATAAGAACGCACGGAATGAGATCACTGACCTCCTTTGCGTCATCCTGGTATTCGATGAGATCAACCAGCTTCGTCATGCTCGCTCCTCTTCTGTTTTTTATGTCAACGAGCTCGACCTCCATTCGATATTCAGCTGGTTCGAGCCAGAGATTCACCTCGTCATAAAATACTCCAGCGGTGCGGTTTTGGGCCGAGAGAAGATCTTTCTTATGCTTGATAAGGCTGTCGTTTATGTCATATATGTCGATCGTTCTCTGGAGTATAATACCGGTCGTGTCCTCGAGCATAACGGTCATGTAGATCTCGAGTCGCGTTAAATTCAATTTCTGCCGGAACCGACCGATTGAAACGTCAAAATCCCACGGCTCATATGGTTCTGGAGAAGGCATGGTATCACCATCGAACTCGCTGAGATAGGGTATTGTCACCCGGTCCCCGAACTCGGTTACCGCTAGCTGTTTGTATGCACGTGCGAATCTCACAAAGTCAAATACCAAACCTTCCCTCTTATACGTCCAGATCTCGGCGGGTTTCACCGCTTCATTTATCCTGATCGCGATCTTCTTCTGCGGTGTTATTTCCTCGCGTTTAGATGGTGGTCCGTATTTGACGTAAACAGGAATACGATCGTCACTGAGCGGCGCGTGCTTTCCGAACTGATGGAAGGCGATTTCCTTGCGTTCTTCAAAGACAAGACGCTCCTCGTTTTTTCCTGCCCAGAAATCCTCGTAGTACCGGCCCCGTTCGGTCGGTGAATCAATATGCAGATACTCGACCGCAGCGGTCGAATCAATGCCTCGTAATCCCAGAAATATTTTGCGTTCATGCTCCAGAAGGCGATAATATCGAGCAGCAAAGACATTCGCTACGGCGCACGAGAGTATCACCAGGAAGCACATAACTATAAGGACTTTTGCTGTTTTTTTCATCCTGACCTCACTTACTTCCATATCCCGGCACGGTTACGATTGCCGGCAGAAACTTCGATTTAATAAGCAACACCTCAACACTCCCCAGTACCTCATCCTCACCTGACCGCAGCGTGCGCATGTCACTGATCCTCGGCATCAATGAGATCCTCTTTGATATCCTCGGTCTTGTAGTCGCGCGTTAGCGGCATGATGAGTTCCAGCCAGGGCCATTTTATATACCAGTTCGGGTCCTGTGGACCGAATTCAAGGGCAGTCATCAATTCGCCGGGTCGAAGTTCGGTGATCAGACGGGGATTATCGTCACCTGCTATATCACTGAACAGCACATCGTTTCCCTCCCGGTAATAATGCCATACCTCAAGAATCAGCCCCGATTCTGCCAACGCCAGTTTTTCTATTTCATCGGGTGGTCCGAATTCACTGTAGTATTGTCCCCTTTTTGTATCCCTTCCTCGCAGTGTCGATGTCGCGAAGAGATTATCGGCTTCGCGGTACCGCTGCTCCATGCTGATTTCAGCCGGTAATTTCGTCTCGGCAAGGTAAAAGTACTGCCGGCATGCAACTGTCGTGCCCGACGATGAATCTTCGATATGAACCGCAAGTTGATATTGACCGCTGGCAAAATCAGCGAGTACAATGGAATTCGTATCGATCTGAGTAAAATCGTGCTTCAATCGCTTATGAACCTTCTCAAACCGCCGCGTCTCCGTACTGTCGATCACTGTGTACCGGATAGTATAAAAAAGACTGTCGGGAATCAATCCATATAGTTCCAGAAAGGAAAGTAGCGTATCGCGGCGTGAGAAGGAATGCTTGAGAATCGGATTGAGCGCATACCCGTGAAACACCATGTTACCCGATGTCTCCTTCCTGCCCAGGACAAGATCGCTGCATTTCAAGGTCGATGTATCAGGAAGAATATGGATATCGTTCCGAAAGACGAACACGCCGGTGCCGGAAGCAATATGGAGATCATACCGGAATGTTCCCGGATAAAGATGCAGCGGAATGTAATCAATGAAATAATCATTCTGACACCCGGGTGAGATGGATGCTCCTTTTACCCCGCTAATGGTCGCCGAATCGCTGTCAGCGATATGATGAACACCAAGACGATACGTGTATTGCAGGAACACGGTATCCTGCTGAGAATAATCGTTCTCAGACAACATCTGTGCCACCGGTATCTCGTACCACAATTCAGCGTAACCGTCATCAAAGCGGTAGACATCAACAGTAAGGGGAAATAGAGATATTAAATAGAGTAGTAAGATTGCCATAACATTGTTATGATGATTATAGGGTTTATGTCCTGACTGTCAAGTATCTGGCTCAAGACCCGCGGGGACCTGCATATATACCATCGTTGACCTGATGTTCTTTTTCGGTACAATAGAATGTGCCGAAAGCATACCTCTCAATCGTATTGCATTCACATCTGCCCTGGGTTCTCGGTCATGGTCGATGGCCTCACGGTACTGACTGGCTGAACGAAGCCGCTGCAGAATGCTACATACCATTACTCAACGAACTCACTGGTCTTATCGAGAAAGGTCATCGTCCCCATATCAATATCGGCATTACCCCGATACTGCAGGAACAGCTGACCGCAGCCCCGTTTGTTGTTGAATTCAAGAATTATCTACAGCAGAAGATTACGGCAGCAGAGGAAGATATACAGGAATTTACTAGAAAGAATGATCGTGAATTTCTCGCTGTCGCGCACATGTGGCATGACTACTACCAACACATTGAAAATGACTTCAAAAACGTGTACAAAGAGAATCTCGTTGCGGCATTCGGTCGACTGCAGGATGAGGGACTGCTGGAGATAATAACATCGGGGGCCACGCATGGGTATCTCCCTCTGTTAAAACATGACCGATCGGTGGCGGCACAGGTACGGCTCGGCGTTGAGGTTTACAAAAAGCATTTCCGACGCCAGCCCCACGGCATATGGCTACCGGAGTGTGCCTACCGGCCGGCCTACGCATGGACCCCGCCGACCAATCCTGAAGCTGCTCCGTATATGAGGAAGGGGGTGGATGAATTCCTGAGTACGCACAGTATCCGTTTTTTTATCACGGATGCACATCTCCTGAAAGGCGGTCGGGCAATTGGCGTGTATCTTTCCCGATTCAGAGCGCTGAAAAATCTTTGGCGCCATTTTGAGAAGGAATTCGTTCCGGTAAAAGAAGATTTTCCCAAGAGTCAATACGATGTATATCTTGTATCTTCGAATCCTAAGGTGACTCCGGTCGCGGTCTTCACCCGTGATCCTGTGACTGCATCACAGGTCTGGAGTGGGGATCTTGGTTATCCCGGCGAAGCGGCATATCTTGATTTTCACAAGAAGAGGTTTCCGGGCGGGCTTCGATACTGGAGGGTCACCGGACCAAAGATAGATCTCGCCGAAAAGGTTGCCTATGACCCGGGCAGCATCGATAGCATGCTGCGCGAGCATGCCAGACATTTTGTATCGCTCATCAAAGATATCGCCGGAAAGTTCTATACTGAAGCCGGACGGCCCGCGTTCATCTGCATACCATTCGATACCGAATTGTTCGGGCACTGGTGGTTTGAAGGACCCCGGTGGCTTTCCAAAATCTTGAGCCTGATCGACGATGACGATGATCTGTCTCTGGCAACGGGTTCGACGATACTCGATACGCTTGAACCGCATAAGGTCATTTCCTTATCCGAAGGCTCGTGGGGCGAAGGCGGTTTTCATTACATATGGCTCAACAAATGGACAGAGTGGACATGGAGGCGAATCTATGAAGCGGAAGACGAATTCTACGCACTTTATGATGAATTCACGCGCGGCAACGTACCAAGAAAAGATCTCCTCATGAAACAACTGGCACGAGAACTGCTCCTCCTTCAGTCATCCGATTGGCAATTCCTCATCTCTACATGGAGTGCCCGCGATTATGCAGAACTAAGATTCACCCGCCACTATGAGAACTTCAGACGAATTGCCGAGATCATGCGTAAACCCGCATTTTCGGATAGTGACCGTATCTTCCTGAAAGATCTGGAAGAACAGGATAGCTGTTTCAAGGATCTCGATCTCTCCATTTTTTCCGAGTAATCAGTCTTGACTTTACGTGGGTTTTCACTATGCTAGTAGCGTAATGCTTGAGGTCGAAGAGTGGAAATATGAACGCGAACGCATGGTCGAGGAACAGATCGTCGCTCGGGGGGTCAAGAATAAACTGGTCATAGAAGCGATGCAGAAGGTTCCACGGCATCTGTTCGTTGACAAAACATATTACCCTCAGGCATATAATGATTATCCTCTGCCGATAGGGAATGATCAGACGATCTCTCAGCCGTATATGGTAGCCGCGATGACCGAAGAATTAAAATTGACCGGTAAGGAAAAAGTACTCGAAGTGGGGACTGGTTCAGGCTATCAGACTGCCATTCTGGCGCTCTTGAGCCATAAGGTGTACACGGTCGAGCGCATCGCAAACTTGACCATGAAGGCACGCAAGACGCTCGATTCGCTGAAATTTAGGAATATCAATTTTGCTGTGCGCGATGGCTGTATGGGATGGTCTGACTATGCACCGTATGACGCTATAGTGGTCACTGCCGGAGCACCAGATGTGCCGACCGCTCTCATTCAGCAGCTCGCCGATAACGGTCGCATGGTCATCCCGGTCGGGAGCGAGTATACGCAGGTGCTCAATCGCGTCGAAAAACGGCGCGGACGCGTACACCGCATAGAACTCTTCGGTTGTACGTTTGTACCGCTCGTGGGAAAAGGAGGGTGGAATAATTAACGGGGCGTGGCGCAGCGGTTTAGCGCGCATGGTTCGGGACCATGAGGTCGTGGGTTCAAATCCCACCGCCCCGATGTCCCACCAGAGGTGGGACAGCAGATAGCTGATGGCTAATGGCCGATGGCAAAAGACATTATAAGATAGTATTCTTTCATACATGAAGAAAAAACGAAAGTTCATTGCTGTGATCGGTGGTTCGCAGGCTGATGAGGAAAATATGCGAATCGCAGAGGAAGTTGGCTGCCTTATCGCCCAGGGTAATGATATACTCGTCACAGGAGGTCTCGGCGGCATCATGCATGCCGCGTCAAAAGGTGCCCGGTCCTGTGGCGGTCTGGTTGTCGGCATTCTCCCTACAACAACCAGAGACGCTGCGAATCCATATGTCGATATACCAATCGTCACCGGAATGGGTGAAGCACGGAACACCATTATTGCACGGACATGCGATGGTGCCATTGCCATAAATGGGGCTTACGGTACCCTGTCCGAGATCGCCTTCTGCCTTCAATTCGGAGTGGTGGTTGTGGGAATCAATACCTGGAATATCGACGCACCGATCCTGAAGGCTTCGAACGCACAGGAAGCCGTGACCACGCTCATGAAGGCGCTCGCGTGAAGAGCATTATAAATACCCTTATCAAATCGGCGCTCGATAAGAACGATGGCATTCGTTCAGCAAGGAGGCTTAATGGACTTCAAACAATATATTCGTGATATACCTGATTTTCCAAAAAAGGGCATTGTGTTCAAGGACATCACGCCGCTGCTCAAAGATGAAAAAGCCTTTCGAGAAGCGATCGATGCGTTCACAAGATACTACAAAGATGAAAACATAGACAAGATCGTTTCGGTTGAGGCACGCGGTTACATCTTCGCGGGAGCCCTTGCGTATCACCTCAAATGCGGCTTTGTGCCGGTACGTAAACCCGGTAAGCTGCCTGCGGAAACCATTGCTAAGGACTACACGCTGGAGTATGGGAAAAATACCGTTGAAATCCATAAAGATTCTTTGCAGAGCCGTGAACGTGTGCTGGTTTTCGATGATCTCCTTGCCACCGGCGGGACCGTGAAGGCAACATGCGATTTAGTAGAAGAGCTGGGCGGTATTATCGTTGGCTGTGCTTTTTTGATCGATCTGACTTTCTTGCACGGTAAGCAAAAACTTCAACCGCATAAGGTGTTCTCGCTCATCGAGTATTGAAAAATCGACCGAACCTGCACCACATATGCATTTCTTTATTACTCAATTACTTTTAGTTGATATAACGGAGAATTCTGTTTAACGTCCGGATATTTTTTTCATCCGCAGCAGCCGTTTATCTACCTCATGAAAAATATCACTTTCATCGATATCAATGGTCGTTCTGTATTCAAGTACACCAAAAGATACCGATGCACTCTTTTTCTTGTATTCGGCAGTAAAAACCTCACGGGCAAACTTATCCTGTATCTTCCTGCCAAAGATTTCCGCATCCTGCTCGGTTGCATCAGGCAGGACCGCGACAAATTCATCACCTCCCCATCGTGCAATGGTATCGCTTTTCCGTGAATAGGACCGTAAGATGTTCGCAAAACGCATTAAAACATCATCGCCGCACTTGTGCCCGAGTTCATCATTGATATCCTTTAAGCGGTCGATATCGAACATAACAACGGCAATAACACCCTTATGTACTTTTACGGTCTGAATCCCCTCGACCAGTTTCTGCTCAAAGAATCTCCTCGTGTATACACCGGTCAACGAATCCTCGATCGATATCTTGTAGAGAACGGCATTCGCCAGTCGCAGCGATACGGTCTTAACCAGATTTTTCAAAAGTATAATAGTTTCCTTGGATAATTTCTCCGGTGTCCGCACGGTTATCGAACCGATAACACGCTCGCGGGTGGACAGCGGCAGTTCAACGATCTGGTCTGTACTATCGAACGTGCTAAGAGGATGGTCCCGGATCACCCGACCGTCATATGTCTTTGTCTTGTATATGCCGACATCAGGATAATCCAGCGAGAGTGTAACCTCGCGAGCCTGCAGGAAAACCTGGACTTTTTTTAGAATCGTTCTGATCAACTCTTCAACGCTAATAATGCTTTCGAGTATCCTGGTTATCTCGTTTATTTCTTCTTCTTTATTAATGCGGGTCTTCACCTCTGACTGGTATCGGGACATCTCGTAACCAATATAGGAAAAAAGAAGTATCCCCATGATGAACGGAATGGTTGCGCCGAATCCACGATCAGCGTACAGCATCGCCATCGAGATACCGAACGGATAAATGAAGATTTCCAACATGTCGGTAACAAATGCTTCTTCCTTGAAATAGGTCCATATGTTCTCATTCCTGATCACCATCCGCACCGTGAAGAAAATTTCGTTGAGCAGTATGATAACGGCGATTCCGATGATCGGTCCGACAGCCGGCGAGAAATATCTCATAACAGCACCAGCCATCGTATAGATGATCGCGTATACACCCCCATTATACAAACCGATCTGCATGGTACCCCGGAACTGACGCCAGCTGCTGAGACAGGCGCGGCAATTCTTCACGAACCACATCAGGGTGACACCCACCAGCGCAACCGTAGCGGCAACCGCACTGCCGAAGGTGAGCAACAGGAAGAAATAGATGATGATGTCAAAGGAAACGATCGTGTCACGTATCTTTATATAGTAGTATGAGGATATCATGACTGCCAGGTAAAAGGCAATGGCTGCTGGGAAGGATGGGAACTGCGGCCTGGTGGCAATAACACTCCAGACAACGACCGCAACCCCGGCGATGATCATGAATATATCATATATAGATTTAAGTCTCTCCCGCACTACATAATTATACATGAAATGAGCATTTTTGTAAAGGAGTAAATAACAACGAGTCACACAGACCGCCTGAAAATGCTGAAAAAAAATGAACACTCTGTAGATCTGTAAATTTTTGTACCTGGTTTATTTATTTTGTATATTTGGTCTCTTTTGTCGATTAACCTTACCCATCAACGAAATGGGTCTCGTTGCCCAACAACGTATAACGATATGTTTTTTCTTCCTGGTTCTTAGTTTTTAGTTCCTACATTCTATCCGTGGGCTTTCTACTGCGTGCTGTCTACTACTTACTCTATCTAATAACTATTTCTATCTTGGAGAATTTCGGCTGTAAGCCGATGGTGAAGCGCGGTGCGGTCTTGATACCTTCTGCCGGCAGGACGGTACGTTTTACGATCTCGTCCATAACTGCCTGACCATGCGCCTTGGCACGTGATTCGGATTCGGAATACGAATACACAATGACCTCTTCCTGGAAATTGTCCTTTATCACATTTGCTACTTCATCATAATAATACCCAGCATATTCGGTCGACATCTGCGTGTTATCTCTGAAGAGTTCGTTCGACGCTATAGCGATGATTGTATTATCGTGCTCTTCATACACGATGCCGGTGAACCGGTAAGAACGACCACCTATTCTCGTCGGGTTTCCGACCGCATCGAATGCGGTAAAAACATAGTTGTACACTTCCCCCATATTGCACATAGTACCGTTATTCTTCCTGCCGTCCCAGGACAGCGATGCCGGCGGTAGACCCCGCTCAGCGATCCTCCGTACGATCTCACCATTACTATCCGTGATGATGAGTTCCCAGGATGAAACGGTTTTCTCAAAACGAGGGATGAACAACGCAATTTCCCCATAGACAAGCCTGCTCAACAGTGGTATGCGCAGATACTCGCTGTGCAGGTAGAGTATCGGCGTGTTCAGGGAATCGATCGTCGCATACAATTTATCATCGAAAATGTACCGTTCCTGGGATATGATACTATCGAGCGGCGCGAACGGTTTCAATTCGGGTGCCAGTACGATTTTCCTATCCGTGATCTTAAATTCTGCTTCTCCGGTGATGACCTCTTCACCGATATCGTGTTCGGTCGGCTCTGCAGCTTGACCAATAAGCAATACTATCAGCAAAAGATTCATTGATTACCTCTCACTATACAGCACAGTTAGCCGCATACAAACTTGAACGTGATAATACCCCATTGTGTTTCCTGAACCACTCCCGCGGGTAACGGCGCAAATTTCCATGACCGAACGGCATTGATGACCGCCTGATCGAGGTCGGGATATCCGGAAGATATCTCGACCAGTGATCCCTCTCTTACCCGGCCATTCGGTTCGACCCAGACTCTGATCTTTACCACACCGGAAAGCCTCTGCCGCAAACACCATGCCGGGTATTTCGGCAGTATCTTGGTCAAGATAGTGCGACCGGCGATCGGCCCGGCGAGCGAGATCTGCGTACCGGCCTGCTGGACTTTCAACTGGGTCTCGACATTTTTTTCGACGCTCTTCGTGATGTGCGTCGTTTTCGGAGGCGGTGGTTGTTTATCGATCTTGATAGTAGGTGCGGGTGCCTTTTTCCCGATCTTACCCGAGCTTCCGATCCCGACATCGCCTTCTGTACCAGCACCTCTCGGCAGATTTTTTGCCAGCGAGATGGGTTTTTCAGCAAGGATCTCATCCGTGCTCTTCATCGAACCGTTCTTCGAACTGCCGATCTTGACCACATCGCCGATAGAACCGGCATCCATGTAGCGATCGAGGTCTATCGTCGCCTGGCTGCGGTCGAGTTTCGCATCGAGGTCGATAGCAGGTGTCACAATATCGCTGCCAGACCCGGACGGCTCTGCTTCCGACTAGGTTTCCTGAACACCCGACCACACCGACCCCTTTGAGATGACCTTGGCGACTTCGGGTCGGTAGGATTGATCGATCAGGGTCACTTCCTGGATATCTTCATAGTTTATCTGTGATGATCTGCTCGACCCCGACAGGAGTATAAAGAGAAGGACATGTATGATGATCGATACGATGATGCCGAGGTCTAACCGTTTGTCCTTTAGCATTTATTCCCTTGGTTTCTTCGTGGCACACGCAATGCGCTTTGCGCCGGTCTTTTTCACCTGGGCGAGAATCTCCAGCACATCGCTGTGATACACTTCTTTATCCGCCCGGACAATGACCAACTGGAATGGGTCTTTATCGAGTTCTGCGGCAATGACATCCGGTAACTGTTCGGGCAGAATCTCAACATCGTTCACGAGCAATCTGTTATCGATCGTGAACGTAACCGTCAAATTCTCTTCGGTCTTGGTCTCCGCGGTGTGTGCCATAGGCACATCGACGCTCGTCTGAGTATGAGTCATGACGAGCGGAGCGATCATCATCATCACCAGCACCAGGATCAAACCAACGCACGCCATTGGCAGTATATCAATATTTCCCATCTGTTTCATCTTCGGCTCCTGAGCAGGGCGAGCTCACCGGCTCCCTTTTGTTTTGCCAGATCGAGTATCTGAACGACACGTTCGTACTTCACGTTCTGCTCGGTCGAGACGATGACTTTTCGTGCCACGCTCCTGGCGAGGAGTTCGGGCAGCAATTCCTCCAGCCGCTCGTAGCTCACGGTCTCCTCGTTGAGCATGATCGAACCGTCGTCGAGCAGGTGAATATTAACCTTGATATCGCTGACATCCCCGGCGCTCGCTTTGGCGACACCGGGAGTATTAACGAAAATCCCCGATTCGAAGAACAGCGGAATTGTCACGATGAAACCGATTACGAGCGAGAGCGCGATATCGACCAGTGAATTCAATATCAGCCCCTCGGGTTTCTTCTCAAACTTCAACCGTCTTCGTTTGCCCATGTCAGAAGTTCCAGCCCTCATCGGCCGGCGGTGCAGGAGGCGGGGTCGGCTTTGTCGGACCTGTCTTGCCAGCCTGCCCGGCGGCTTTCTTCTTCATATTACTGAACAGGACCACGACACGGTCGCTGACGCCGTCGAGTTCCAATGCCAGCTCACTGCTTTTTTTAGTAAAATAGTTGTAGAAGAAGAGCGTAGGAATGCCTATGAACAGACCGAAGGCCGTGGTCAGAAGCGCTTCTGCAATACCGCTCGATATGACCGCCGGTCCGCCCGAACCGGTAATAGCGATGTTGTGGAATGATTTGATCAATCCCATAACTGTACCGAGCAATCCCAGGAGGGTAGCGGCGTTTGCCAGCGTTCCCATACCGCCGAGATACCGATCGAACTTCACTTTTTCTTCAATAATGAAGCTCGAGAGAAGGTCGAGGAGATTATCTGAATCGAGCTGACGGTTGTTGAGTGCAACACTGAAGAGCCCGTTGAGCGTATTCTTCTTTTGGTTGACATAATTGAAAGCGGCATTGACCCCCTGATTTCTAACCAGCTGGCTGAATTGTATAAAACCCTTTCGTGGATCAAAACGGTTCCGAGAGAAGTAGATGAAGCGTTCGATTATGAGTGCCAGAGCAACGATGGAACAGAACAGTAAAATTATCATGACCAGACTTCCTTTAAAAATGTCAATGACTGGCTGCCCTAAAATCATTCATCCTCCTTTATTGTCATCATTCATTTCCTCCTTCTGGTTCTTCCGGAGTAATCTCTTCGGACGGTGGCGCGGTTCTCATCCCCTGTTCTCCAAGCAACTGCTCGCAAATCCCAACGTTATGCTGGGCATTTGCCAGGTAGGCTGAATTAGGATATGACTGGACCACTGTCTTGAAATTTGTCAATGCTTTTCCATATTCTTGCATATTATAATAGGCTGTTCCGAGATTGAAATATACTACATCCAGCTGTTCGGCGGATGGGAAATACTGAAGAAATCGTTCATATAATTCTGCAGCCCGTGCCCATTTCTCAAGTTCATTCGCAGATTCAGCTGCCAGGAGCAGGGCATCCGGTGCCTGTGACGAATTCGGAAAATTGACAACTACCTTGAGAAACTCATCAATAGCGCGTTCATAATTTCCTTCGTCGAAATGATCGCGGGCGATCCGGTATTGTCCGTCAGCCGCAAGTTCGCTTTCCGGAAATTTGCTTACGAAGAGGACCATCTCGTCCATCGAATCGAATCCTTTCCGGTAATAACACATTTCCATGCTCTTACGAGCACCCGCGGCTTCGTCTGATGTCGGAAATAGATCGAGGAATTTCTGAAACTCCCTGATCGCATCATCAAAACTCTGTTCATTATAATAACTCTGTCCGATCGCCAGCTGGGCAGAGCGGGCATAGTCATTCTGGGGATGATTTTCCACTGCCCAGCGGAACAGGGCGCGTGCCTTATCGTACTCCAGTGCCTTGAAGTACGTATCGCCCGCCCGAAAACCGGCTTCTGCCGCCTTGTAGGAAAAAGGGTAGGTCCCGATAAGTTCTTCCCAGGCCTCGATCGCCTGACCGTAATACTGGAGATTGAAATAGCACATCCCCGCATAGAACAATGCCGGGACCGCACACCGCTCATCCTTCGGATAGGTATGGTACACGGCTTCGAACGTATCGAGCGCGGCCAGGTGATTGTTAAGATTGTATTGTGTATAACCGATACCGAGATAGGTTGCGATCACCAGGGATGAATCATGGAACGGTGTCTGGCTCATGGCGGTCAATATCTGATGTGCCTCTTTTGAACGGTCCTGATTGTAGATGGCGTAGGCAAGACCGATCTTCGCATAGGGAGTGACCTCGACGCCGAAAAACTCCTGGGTCACACGGAGATACTGCTTTTCCGCTTCTGGAAAATTATCCTTGTAATAGTATGCCTCACCAAGGAAGAAATGTGTTCTTCCTCGCCATGGGTTGGTTTCGGCAGGGAAATCCCGGAGGTATCGGCTGCCAAAGGTGACTGCGTGATCGTACTGTTTCAACCTGTTCAGCGAAGACAGGAGCATTGCCGCACTCGGCTCACGGAGCATGGAATTCGGGTAATACTGCAGCAGTTGCTCGAAGTACACTGATGCGTGATAATAATCTTTGTTCTGGAAATATATCATACCCGTAAGATACTCACCGATACTCGACAGTTCGCCTGTAGCGAACATGGTCGCTAATTGCGAGGCAGAAGCGAGTGCTCGCAGTGTATCACCGGATGCCATCAGGGCATGCGTCAGCTGGAGGTTGGCATAGGTCGCTATCTGGGTATTCGGGTAATTCGCACGCACCCACTGGAACGCACTGACCGAGCCAGAGCCATCACCGAGATGCATCCTGCTGATACCGAGAAAGTAACTGCTGTGCGCGGCAAGTAAATTATCGGAGTGGCGGGTCAAGGGTAGAAGATGTTCTGAAGCAGCCGCATATTCACCCGCGTGAACCATGGCTGCGGCAAGGAAAAAATGTGCATAATCGTTCAATGAGCTCAGTGGATAGTTGACGATGAAGTCCCAGAATTTAATCCGTGCACCATCGAAATCCCGGTTGAAGAATAGCGCTTCGGCTCTCGAGAACTCGGCGAGGACCGCAATGGGCGTGTTGGGTGCTACATCGAGGATTTCCTTGAAAACTCCGATCGCTTCCAGCGGCTTGCCGAGCCGGGAAAGTGCCTTGCCGTAATAAAATTTTGCCTCGAGTAATTCATTACCGGCAAGTTTATCCCGCGCTTCCTCAAAACTTCCCCGGAAATAGTGTAGTACGCCAAGCGCAAAGTTCGCCCGCTCTTCCTGCTGATACGCAGCATGCTTGAGCAGTCTCTGCAGGATATCTTCGGCTTCCCGAAAATTTCCCTGCAGTATATCGATGAGGCCTATTGCATATAAACATTCCGGAGCAAGATAGGTTGCGCGTTTTTCTTTGAGGACCTGTTCGAAACGTTTCTTGGCATTCTCATACTCGCCCAGGTTGAAATAACATTCGGCAAGGCGGAATTCCACCTCATCACCAAAATCACTGCCTCCATACCGACCCAGCATCGTTCGGAAATAATCTACGGCACTGCGGTAATCTTCCTGGAGGAATAACTGATGGCCGATCTCATAGTCTGTGACCAGCTGGTCATAATCAATAGCCAGGAGGAATAGCACTATAGGTATCATTCTTTTCCTTTCCCAGAATGTGTCTTAAAGAATATTTTATGCATTTAGTCTTCGATTCAGTCCTGAGGAAGAAATTCGATCTCGCCTTCGGGACCGAGCGTCGCAACCTCGCTCAAGAAACTCCTAAAACTGATGGTCTCGCCCATCTCATCGATGATGATAATCTCGTAGTAATATTTTCCGTCAGAGACGACCCTCCCGATATCATCGAGACCATCCCAGGAAAGACGAAGCGGAGGAGCATCCCATCCCGAATAGGTCCGTACGACTTCGCCGTACTGATTGCGTATAAGCAGCTGCCAGCGTTCGATCGGCCGCTTTGTCTTATAGTGCAGATCCAACCAGGCAACGTTTTCCTTCCGGCCGGGAGTCGGGGAGAACTTCCTCGGCGACCCCTCGACCCAGGTCCGGAAACCACCGAAATTGAGGAACATACCGACTTTGTGTCTGGTCGGGGCAAGGTAGCTCGAGGCGTAATGCAACTCGACCGCATAGTCGATACCGGCAGAGAACTTATTCCAGTCCTGCTGAAGACCAAGACCCGCTGTGATGAAGTTCTTATCCAGACCGCCCCGTATAGTCAGGATCGGGTAGACCGGTACGAACTCGATACCGACATGCGGTTCAATAGACGTGTAGTCGAGAACGTTCTTGCTTACATCCACCGCGATGATCGCCCGGCCGTCATACAATTTGAGTGCCGCACCACCCCGGAACGTAAGGGGCACCTCGTCGGTCTCATCGATGTACGTGAGCCTGGGTCCGAGGAGATTCTGGCAGGTGATGCCGATGGTGAAGCTTTTCCGCGGGAACAAGAACATTCCCAGATCGGCACCGATACCCACGGCTCCGTACTGCGCGATCTTACTGATCATCGATTTGACATTCAACCCCAGACCGAGTATTCGCAGCGGTTGATAGGCATACGAGAACATAAAGCAATATTGATAAAAACTGTATATGCCCGCCTCAGTACCAGAGGGTGTGTATGATATAATATCGGGGGATCCCTGGTATACAAAACATAGACCCAGCGATCCGAACCGCCTGGTCGGCAGGGCGTACCCCAGATATCCTGCGGAAGTACCGAGCAAAGACAGATATGATGACTTTATGTTATGCGACATGAGCTGCACCAGCCCGGCAGGGTTATAATATGCGGCTTCCTGGTCATCCGCAAGTCCGGTAAAGGTCTTGCCCATGGCAATGGTACGCGGAGTCATACCATAGTTCAACAAAGCACCTGGCACCCCGCCTTCCTGTGCGAACCCGATGCTCATCACGGTAAAGAAGAGTGCACAGGACATGAGTATCACGCTGCGCCGTGGGGAAATCCTGTTAATGGATTGTATCCTGCTCTCTACCATACGACACCTACCTTTGTCGCTGCTTTCACGACCGTGTTCGTGTGCGTCCACGCCTTGAGCACGGCATAATATAAACCGCTCGCAACGCGCTGATTCTTATCGTTGTAACCGGTCCATGCTATCCTGTTCAACCCTGCCTGGGCACCGATATCACCGGCATCGATCTCTTTCTGAAGGATCAGATTACCAAAAGGATCAAAGATCAAAAAGCTAACGTTCGCACTCGCCGGCAACCGGTATTCAAAGTACATCGAGCCTGACCCTTCTATGCCGAGGGGATTCGGGTACGCTTTGAGCAGGGTATCGACCAGCGTGGTATCATTAGTGGTATCCTGCTGGGCGAGTATATTCAGGTATGAACGGTAAGATGATTCGATCGTCCCGTCATCTGCCCACAGGTTCTGATTGTCGCCGGCAAAGCTGAAATTGACCAGGAATTGTGCGCTGCCGTTACTGAGCGTTTCTGCTGGGGGATTGGAGAAACTGAAGTCTGACACGAGTTGTACCGGATAACCGCTCACCGCGGTCATGTTCCACATCGTATCGGTCGCATAGACTAATACCTGGAAATTCGTGCCTTCGTACTGGTCCAGCGGCATTCCCGATTTGCCGGGGGTGGCTGGTATCTCACTCGTCGTGTCGCCCGGCAGATGCGTTTCACCGGGAAGGACCACCAGCAGATCGGCGTAGGCTCCCGCAGATACCGGGATTGCTGCTGATGTATCTGTTTGTATCGAGGTGTTGGTAAGATCCGAAGCATAGATCTGCCGTGTCCCCGCGGTCCGGAATGCATAGGAAAAAGCGCGCGTACCGTTAACAAGCTGAATCTGCTGCTGGCTGACAAACGGATCAGAAGTCGTAACCCGCACCGTATGACCGATCGTATCGACAAGATTATACCATGCATCGGTCGCATAGACCTGAGCGGTAAAGGTATTTCCAGCAGTCTGTCCGGTCACGCTGCCGCTCTTACCGGTCGCGGTCCCCGGAGCATATGTCTCGTTCGGCACCAGAAGGAACAGCTGGGTCGGGATATTCGCCAATGTTTGTATCTGGTTTGACATCCCTGAATGTCCCTGAAAATCGTTACATATTAAGGACAGCGCATCCGATGCCAGGGTTACAGTCACTGAGCCTGACCATGACCCACCGCTGAACTGAGCAAGCGTATCACAGTACACCGGGTTCGAAGGATTATCCAATGACGTATATATGCGGGCAGATCCATTGTAACCGTAATATGGATTGCCGTTGGCGTCCAGCGCATAGACCACAATACCGAACGGGTCACCAGCCCGTTGCGGCGTACTTATCGGAGAAAATTCAAAATGGTCGAGTTGGCCTATAAGTATGACAGCGAGTAAACTTATCAAGATGCCTCCTTTCTATACTGCGGCATAGTATAAGATATCACAATAGCACCTTCAATTCACAACAGTATTTTCGACAAAGAGAATTATAACGATTATCAGAATATTGTCAAGATTCTGATTGAACCTGGTATATCCAGAATCTTAAACGCAAAAAATATGCCAACCAAAATGCTATTTTCTCCTCGAAATTCATGATAAATGTAATACTGCGTGAAGCACTATTATAAAAAAGTATAACATCTCGTACAAAACCATTACAGCAGAAACCGGATTATATAGTCAATGAACAGCAGGGTATTTTCGGCACACTGACACTGCCCAGTAGTAGGTTGACATTAAAAATTGTTTGATTATAATTTATGTTCAGGAGGTTTGATGAATTACAAGAAACTTGAAAAAATTCTCTTTTATGTATTACTCGTTGTGGTCAGTTTCGTATATTTATATACCGTAGCACCAACCTTGTCATTCTGGGATTGCGGCGAATTTATTGGCTCAGCATATACGCTCGCAGTACCGCACCCGCCGGGAACGCCCTTTTTTGTACTACTCGGAAGAGTCTGGCTCTTGTTCATGGGTCTCATGGCTGCCGTACTACCCATTACCAAAGAAGTTGCCTGGCATATGAATCTTCAAGGGTTGGGTTTCACAGTTCTTACCGTTCTCTTATTGTACAAAATGATGCTCAGGATCTTCCGGATGTTCCAACGGGAGACGAACGAAATCATACATATCTTGATCGCGTTCGCATCCAGTCTGGCGACGGCATTTTTCTTCACGGTATGGCGGAATGCTATTGAAACCGAAGTGTATGCAGCTTCGACCTTTGTCTTTGTACTTATCACGTATCTCACGCTCATGTGGTATGAAAGCGTCAAACAGAATAATCCCCGGCATCATTATCTTTTGTTGATCTTTTATCTCATCTTTCTATCCTCAGGCATACACCTAACACCATTTTTGATCTTTATCCCGGTCTACGTATTCATCTTCGTGGTCGAGCGCCGGTATGTCCGGGATGCCTATATCTGGCTGCTCGGCGTGTTCCAGGTTCTTATCTTTGCGGTCAGCTTTTTATTACCGGAAGGCTGGTACAAGGTCGGCCTGGTCATCGGCGGGCTGCTCCTGGTGACGGCGCTTTTCTTGCCGCTGTACGACCCGCGTCGCTTCCACAACTGGCGTTTTTTCTGGGCGGGCGTCGTCCTGGTTCTGGTCGGTTTATCGGCCGAGCTATACCTGCCGATCCGCGCCCAGAAGTTGACCGAACTATACAAGGATGATGCAGTGCGCGAGCAGTATCTCGCCGGCGAGAATATCGCGCCCAGGATCAATGAATGTGACCCCGGTGAGGATTTCAGTTTCGGCGCATTGTTCGATTATCGTTCGGCATACAATAATGTTTTGCACCGGGGTCAGTACGGACCGACCTCGTTGGTACCGCGCAAGACCCAGTACGAGACCGGGTTCAATCTGATTACCGGTGTGTACTGGCAGATGGATTTGTTCGTACGGTACATGTCGTGGCAGCCTATCCCCGAGACCATGCATCCGCTCCTGCGCGGAATTGTGCTGGCGCTATTCTATATGCTCGGGCTCGGCGGTCTCGTCATGTTGTACAGCAGGGAAAAACGATTGTTCTTGCTGATGCTCATGATCATGTTCATGCTGAGCTTTGCCATGGTCGGGTATCTGAACCTCAGATTCTCAACGAGCGATACAAATCCGAACCATCAGCCGCGCGAGGTCCGGGAACGCGATTATTTCTTCCATACTGGTCATGTCTATTTCGGTTTTCTTATCGGTTTTGGCGCCCTCGGACTTATTGAAGCCGTGCGCAGGGATACCAAAGGCAACCGCTACATACAAACCGGGGTCGTGAGCGGCTTCATGCTCTTCTCGCTCGTACCCTTGTTGACTAACATCTATGTAAATAACCGTTTCGGTGATTTCATACCCAAGGACTACGGTTACAATATGCTCGTTTCATGCGACGACGGCTCGGTCGTGTTCACCAACGGTGACAATGATACATTTCCTCTGTGGTTTGCCCAGGAGGTGCTGGGGTTCAAGCGCAAAGTCATCATCGCAAATCTTTCCCTCATCAATACCAACTGGTATATCAAACAACTCAGGGATTGGGGCGCACCTATCAGTTTTAGTGATTACGTCATCAACCGACTCCAGCCGTTCATGACTCCTGACCGCCGCATCGTCTACGTCAAGGATATTATGATCAGGAATATCATTGCCACTAATGCTGGTATTCGACTGAGCGAAGAAGATTACCTGATCTCTCAAGAGGAATTCGCCAAGCGTCACCTTCCGGGGTACAAGGGTGAACGACCCATATACTTCGCCTCAACCGTTTCCCGAGAGAACTTCTCCGGTTTTGCTCCGTACTGTAAACTCGAAGGATTGGTTTATCGGGTGACCGGTGACAGTATTGACCCGACCTTGAACGTCGATGTCCGAAAAACAGAAAATTTCTTCTATAAGACATACCGCTACACCGGTATATTCGAACCCGAGAAGCAGAAGATACTCTCGAACATTCTTACAAATTTTGAGCAGCGCAAACAGGCCGGGGAGTTCTACGATTATGCCCTGCAAAAAGACGAGAATACCCACCGCCTGTACAGCAATTACGCTGCCGGATTGCATCAGCTCGGCGTCGTGTTGAAAAACCGGGGTGACATCATGGGCACGATACGGGCGTGGCGTTTTGCCCTGCTGTTCGACCCACATCCGCGCTATTTCTTTGACTACAATCTCGGGCTGCTGTATGCACAGCTCGGCATCCCTGACAGCGCTGATCATTATTTCTCACAGATAGACATGGAAGACGCCGGGCTCATGATACAGATCGGTTCGGTATACCGCATGATGGGGCAGACCGCACAGGCGATCGAATATTTTCAGCGTGGTCTCCGGCTGAACCCGCGCATACCACAGGCATATTTCGGACTGTATGCTACGTATCTCGATATGAACGATACTGCATCAGCCGCCCGGATTCTGCAGGATTGGATAACCATGAACCCGCACGACACCAGTGCGGTCAATATGCTGCGGGAACTCAATCTACCATGAAAGCGGTAGTTCTGTATTCCGGGGGGCTTGATTCTACAATCGCCCTGAAGATCGTCCAGGAGTGGGGTGTCGAGGTATATCCACTCTATGTATTCAATAAATTTCTGTCTGTGAAAATGCCGCCACAGGTCCCGGACCTTAAGGTCGTCGACGTCAGCAAAGAATTCATCGACATTGTCCGCAATCCTCATCACGGGTACGGCAAGAATCTCAATCCGTGCATTGATTGTCGTATCCTTATGCTGAAACGGGCTAAAGAATATATGAAAAAGATCGATGCCGACTTCATAGTAACCGGCGAGGTGCTGGACCAGCGGCCGAAATCACAACACCTGGACCAGCTCATGTTGATCGATAAAGAAGCCGATGTTCAAGAACTTGTCGTGAGACCGCTCAGCGGCGCTCTTCTACCTGTCACCATTCCGGAAAGACAGGGATTAATAGACCGCAATCTATTACTGGCGATAAAAGGTCGTTCGCGCAGGCCCATGATGAGCCTTGCAGGGCAACTCAAGATCACTGATTTCACCTCACCGAGCGGCGGCTGTCTTCTCACCGATCCGGGGTTTTGTCGGCGGCTTGCCGACCTCATGCGGTACCAGGAAAAGATCGGCATCCGGGACATTGAACTGTTGAAATTGGGTCGTCACTTCCGGCTCGATAAAGAAACCAAACTGATCGTCGGACGGAACGAGGCGGAAAACGAAACTATCGAAAAATTAATAACCGGTAGTGATTACTTCGTGTATGTGCCGGACACCGGCAGTCCCAACGCAATGTTATTGGGAAATAAAAAGCATATAAAACTTGCCGCCAGCATAGTCGCACGTTACAGCGATAAAAAAGATGATGAAAACGTTGAGGTCTATTACCGGCAAAAGAAAGCGGTTAAGAAAATACGCGTTCATCCATCAACCAATGAAGAACTGGCTGGGTGGAGACTGTAGTCGTGGAGAAACTGTGGGCCCCCTGGCGTGTAGAATACATACGAAATCCCGGCACCGGGTGCTTTTTCTGCCAGGGATTGAAGATGAAAGATCATAAGAAGGCATTGATCGTTGAGAAGCATGCCCGGGCATTCTCACTTTTAAATCGCTATCCCTATAATAATGGTCATCTCATGGTTGCACCGGTCCGGCATGTTGGTAATCTGGAACTGCTCGACGATGAGGAATTACTAACGATCCATAACCTGCTGCGGCGTGCCATGAAATCAATAACCATGACCATGCAGCCGCAGGGCTTCAATATCGGCATCAATCAGGGACGGATCGCCGGTGCCGGGGTTGTCGATCACATCCATATCCATCTGGTCCCGCGCTGGCAGGGAGACACCAACTTCATGCCCGTTCTGAGCGATACCAAGGTCGTCTCTGAATCACTCCTGGCAACATACGAAAAAATCAGGGACGGACTCCATCAGCTCGACCACCCTGCATGACAATCCCTGAACATTCACCGATAACTGATTGTCCGGCCAGGAAATTCGGACGTAGCGTTTTACCCGGCATATCCTCAGTATGTGCGGAATAATTGGTATTATTAGCAAAGACCCGGCAATCAACAGTATTTATCCGGCGCTCATTGCCCTGCAGCACCGCGGTCAGGACGCAGCCGGAGCAGCGACGTACCAGAACGGCTTTCATGTCAAGAAGGGTATGGGTCTCGTAACGAATGTCTTCAGCCAGAAACATCTCCAGCGCATGCGGGGCTCGGTGGGCATCGGTCACGTACGGTATCCGACGGTCGGCAGTGGTGCTGCTGAAGACGCACAACCGTTCATAGCCACGACACCCTTTGGCATAGCCCTCGCCCACAACGGGAATATCGTTAATTACTTCCTGCTCAGGGAAAGACTCATCGAAAAAGAATTCCGCTATCTCGATTCCGCGTGCGATGCCGAGGTCATTCTCAATTTTCTTTCGATAGAACTCATGAAACGCCATCCCAGGGATTTTCAGCCGGATATGCTTTTCAAGGCTCTGCGGCGCGTGTATCACCAGTTGACCGGTAGTTATGCGGTCGTCGCGGTCATTGCGAACAAGGGATTGCTCGCCTTTCGTGACAGCCGCGGCATAAAACCACTCGTGTTCGGCAGAAACACGCACTGTATGTGCTTTGCCTCAGAGAGCGTGGCGCTCGACCTCCTCGGATGCAGCGAAGTCGTTGATGTAGAACCAGGGCAGGCTTATTTCATCGATATGAAGAGCAGGGTGCATCATCACCAGATCGTTAAACCCGCACGGGGCTCCCGGGCAGCATGCATATTTGAATACGTGTATTTTGCCCGTCCCGATTCCATTATCGACGGGATCGGTGTGTATGAAGCACGCCTGAGGCTCGGCGCAGAACTCGGTGCAGAATGCGCCAGGCAGAATATTAAGCCGGATGTTGTAATACCGGTTCCGGACACTGCGCGTGGTTCGGCTCAGATAGTCGCAGAAAAACTCGGCGTCAAGTACCGTGAGGGGCTGATCAAAAACCGGTACATACACCGTACGTTCATCATGCCCACACAAGCCGAACGTATGGCAGCGGTACGTATCAAGCTCAATACCATCCGTTCCGAGATACGCGGTAAAAAAGTCCTTCTCGTCGATGACTCGATCGTCCGCGGTAATACTGCCCGGGAAATCATCCGTTTGGTACGTGATACCGGCGCTTCTTCAATCCTGTACGCAGTCTATGCGCCTCCCCTGCGCTATCCCTGTGTGTATGGAATCGACATGCAGACCAGGGGTGAGTTCATCGCCCGGGAAAAGTCGGTCGAGGCGATACAAAACGAGATCGGCGCAGATCGTCTGATCTATCAAACAGTAGAAGGGCTGGTCAGAGGGGTCAAGAAGGGAAAAATGGGATTCTGTACAGCCTGTTTTACCGGCGCCTATCCGACTGATGTTCCTCAACAGCTACTGGAACGGATCGAACAGGACCGCAGGTCCTGTACACCATATACTCAATGATCCAGTAATCACAGCAGTACATTCATTTTTTTGTACGCTATCTTGACATCGTAGTTATTATGACTATATTTTACTAATAGGTAGAACTAGAGGAGGCACGATGAAAAAGTATATAGCTTTGCTCTTTGCTGGACTCTTGATACTCGGGCTGGCATGCACAACTACGGCAAGCAGAGAGGTGACGATCGAACTCACCAATCCGCATGATACTATCCCCGTGGCGTTCGATGGCCATTATCAGATTAATGACGAACCTGAGGAAGCCATGACCGGTGAGACACCGGCAGAGTACACCTTCGAGCTTGAAGAAGGAGATGAGGTCGATGGAATGGTGTACAAGAGCGACTCGACCAATTTCACCGACACGCTCCATTTCCAGGTGCTCTTTGACGGCGTGGAACAATCGAATCTTGCTGCAGATATCATCATCCCTACTGAACTAGGAGGGATCACGTTTTCTTTTGCCGTCCAGTAATTCGATTCTCTACTTAAAGACCAAGTCTTCATGACTTGGTCTTTTTTTTGCCGGTCATATCACACCTCTACCGTGGCATCCGTGTCAAAGGGATTGGTACGCATGGCGAGTGAAAAGAGATACGGGTAATTGGCTTTCAGGTGCAGCATATAGTCTAACCATTCAGCTACCAGTAGGCGGTACGCTCTCGTGATATCACCCGAAAGATGTTTGAGATCGGTCTGAGACGACGATGCCGGATCTTTTCTATGTGAAAGTTCGTCGGTGAGATGGAACACTGCCCAGAGCAGATTGGTGAAACTGTCATGTTCAAGCAGATTGGGATTAGCGAGCAGCCTGAGCAGGAAATCACGCTTGCCGACAAGGAATCCCTTGAGATCGACCAGCATGTCAGGTTCGGCATGGACCGTATAGGAATGCTGTTTAAGTTCCCTTCCGATTATCTCGAACTGTCTCATCGTGAAATCCTTAGTCGAGGACAATCGTGATACCAACTGCTTCCTGTTTTCATCCGTACGGGAAAATCGTACAAGAAGCTCGGTCCCGACCTCACTGAAAAAAGTCCCGATAACCATGTTCATCTTTTCCAGCATTGCACGTTTTTCGCGCTCGCCCAGCAAGCGATGAATTATCAGGGTCACCAGTAAAACCTCGATGAAGACGAATGCGATATCGCCTACCAAGTAGATCAGTATGTGATGCACGTCGCGGAAGAAGAGGTAGTGAATGATGTATACCGCTGCCGACAGCACGACCAATACGATGCCCAAAATGATCTGCCAGCTTATCCGTTTCATCAAAAGCCTTCCTGATAGCAGGACAAAAGAACCTGATACAATTGCTTTCTATGTACCATCTTTCTATGGGAAAATACCGCGGTCCTTGTAGACCGTTTCCAAACGCTGCAGGGCAACAATGTATGCCGCCGTGCGCCAATCGGTTTTGTACTGCTTTGCGGTATCTCGCACGCGTCCGTATGCATTGACCAGCTTGCGAAGAAGTTTTTGATCGACCTCTTCGAGTTCCCAGAACTCGCTTCGTTTATTCTGCAACCATTCGAAATAGCTCACGACGACACCGCCGGCATTACACAGGATATCGGGAAGCATGGCAATACCGTTCTTCTGGAGTATCGCATCACCGTCAGGGTCGGTCGGCCCGTTCGCGCCTTCGGCAACAAGCTTCACCTTAATGAGCGGTGCAGTTTCAGCAGTGATCTGGTTTTCCAATGCCGCGGGGATCAAGATATCTGCCTTCGTACCGAGAAGTTGCTTATGATCGATAGCATGTGCTTGCCCGAATCCTTTAACACCGCCGCTTTTCTTTACATACTCACCCAGATCATCCGGGTCGATCCCCTTTTCATTAGCGATGGCACCGGTGACATCCTCAACGGCAACCATGATCGCCCCAAGCGGCTTAAGTAAATGTGAAGCCCAGTAACCCACATTACCGAATCCCTGCACCGTATAGGTCGCGCCCTTCAGATCGAATTTTTCATCTTTCGCCCATTCCTGTATGGTGAACACAACACCCTGACCGGTTGCCTTTTCTCGGCCGAGACTACCACCTGCTTCGACCGGTTTGCCGGTCACTACATGGCTGCACGCCTGCCGCTCGTGTGCCGGCATCGTCGATAGATACGTATCGAGCATCCACGCCATGATCTGTGCATTGGTATTGACATCGGGTGCTGGAATGTCGTATTCAGGACCGATATTGCTGCCGAGTGCAAAGGTAAAACGGCGCGTAACGCGTTCGATCTCACCCTTACTGCATTTACATGGATCGAATTGAATTCCGCCCTTTGCGCCGCCAAACGGTATGTTCACGATAGCGGATTTCCATGTCATCCAGGTTGCAAGTGCCCGAACTTCATCGATATCAACAGCCTGATGATACCGGAGCCCACCCTTGAACGGACCGAGCGCGTTGTTATGCTGAACGCGGTATACGGTAAACATCTGTATGCTGCCGTTGTCCATTTTTACCGGAAAATTAACAATGATCTCATTGTTCGTTTTGGATAGGATCTTTCTGATGTCGGGATTGAGCTGGAGTATGTCCGCTGCTTTGTCGAACTGCCTGCAGACATTCCCGTATACACTAGATTTCTTCTCCATACATCCTCCTCTCACAACCTATATCATTTTACTTTTTTTAAATTTTTTATAATTACTTCTACCAGTGAACCGGTATCGAGCCCGTGTTTTTCATAAAGAATTTCGTGTTGATCCGATCCACCATACTGCTGTATGCCCATCTTCACTATTTTTACGGACAGATTTTGCTCTCCGATGATCTGAGCAACGACGTTTCCCAGACCAGAGGTGACGATGTGATCCTCATAGGTAATGATCAATCCTGTCTTGGCGGCTTTTTTAATGATACCAGGATCAAGGTGCAGAGGCGCGGTTACGTTGTAAATGCGGGCGCGGACTCCTTTCTGCTTCAGCTGATCATGCGCATGTACGGCCATATGCACCATCGAACCCATGGTCAGCACGGCACAGTCTGAGCCTTTCCTGACCACATCGGCAGCTCCATATGAGTATGAATAGTCTTTTCCGTACATGACCTCCCCGCTTTCTTTCGTGAGCGGCGGCAGTTTCGTTCTCGTTAATGCCAGGACATGGTTACCCGCCTGGTTGATAAAGAATCTCGTCATGTGGTCTGCCTGGTTCGGATCGGCAGGGATAAGCAATCGATACCCGGGCAGA
The DNA here is from genome assembly GCA_020341755.1 of Caldifarciminota bacterium. Taxonomy (GTDB): domain Bacteria; phylum Hydrothermota; class Tepidihabitantia; order SM23-42; family SM23-42. Next base: position 2,305,740 of record CP070834.1, read on the forward strand.
TTTCGCAAGAGACCAATATAATCGATACAGTGATGGGTCTTGCCGTCCGGACCTACATTGTACCCGAGATGGGTCGCTACAATTTTCAGATTCACATGGTTAATATCATTGAGCCGCAATTGATTATAGACTTCATCGATCGAGAATACACCAAAATCCGCCCAGATAACTATCGGTCCACTTATTGAAAGCATCCCGGCGATCGTCGCCGTCGTATGCTCGCTGACACCTGCTTCAAAGAAACAGTCCGGGCGGACCTTTAAGAACGGTGATACGCGCACCGAATCGGCAAGATCGCAGTCGAAAACGACAATACTGCCGTTTGGATTCAAACGAGCAATCTCTGCCAGGGCATTCCCGAATGCGGCTCGCGGATGAGTGGTATCAGTATAGATCTTGGGCCTTCCTGTCTTGAGTGTTGGAACGGCTGTTCGATCACGCTCGGGCATCGCGTATTTTCTCTTTGAACGCTGTTTGGTAAGTTCATCCACATCATCCTCGATATCCAATTCGGCAAGGGCGATTCTGCATTCATCTCGTGTCGCAGCCATCCCATGATAATCGGCTCGGTTCTCCATGAAGGACACTCCACGCCCCATGACGGTATGAGCAATGATGGCGTAAGGGTGCCTGACATCGTGTAAGGCAGTCGTGAGCGTACTGATGAGCGCCCTGAAATCATGACCGGACACCTCCAGGACCTTCCATCCATCAGCCAGATAATTATCCCGTATATTGACCGGCATGACATCGTCGGTTCGTCCGGATATCTGAAAATTGTTTTTATCGATGACAACCGTGAGATTGTGCAGATCATATTTTCGCGCGAATCTCCGCGCTTCAGCCACCTGCCCTTTTGCTTGCTCCGCGTCGCTCATGATCACGAAGGTATTGAATTTGTGTTTACCGACACGTGATGCGAGGGCACAACCGCAGCCCGCTGATAGCCCCTGTCCCAGGTTACCGGTCGTCCATTCAATGCCAGGAATGTGGCGTTCGACGTGACCTTCGTATGGACTGTCACTCCTTCTGAACCCGGTCAGGACATCCCTGATGTCACAATAGCCCAGGCGCGCCAGACACGCATACACTCCCGGGGATGTGTGGCCATGGCTCACAATTACGCGGTCCCTCGCGGGCTCATCAACCGATGCTGGTGTAAGGTTTGCTATGGTGTACACCGTGAGGAACAGGTCGATCGACGACAGTGACCCGGCCGGATGTCCCGAACCCGCAACCGTCGTCATCTTGATTATATCACCCCGACAGAGCCGCGAAAGCTCTTGCAGATGATTGATTGTCTCCTTGATGTTCTCGATTGTCTTCATACGACGACCACCTTGAAGTCACCATCACCGACTGCATAATCACCTTTTACCCGCACGATGAGACTGTATCTCTTACCGAGTTTTGCCAGGGTATCGGCATGATGCAGGCTGAGAAAATCAGCGACCCGCGGTGATGTTCTCAATTCAACCATTTTTCCCTGAATGCTGCTGCCATTGTTCAAGAACCACCGTTCGATATACCCGACGATACTCTCCCGCGATTGCACTCTGCCCTTCCCCTTGCAGAGCGGACATATTTCGCTCAGGGCATGCGTCACACTCACGCGCGACCGTTCGCGCGTGAACTCAAAGAGTCCGAATTCACTGATCGATCCTATTCGATACCGGGCGCGGTCATCCCGTATCATGGATTTGAATTCGCGAACCATGCGTCTGATATTCTCTTTTTTCTCAAGATCGATAAGGTCAACGACTACTAACCCACCGATATCCCGCAGTCGTAACTGCCGGGCGATTTCTCGCAGCGCTTCAAGGTTCGTTGAGAACGCCAACCTCTCAGCCTGTTTTTCCTTCGATGATTTGCCGGTATTCACGTCGATAGCGACAAATGCTTCGGTCTGATCAATGACGATATAACCACCGCTGCGAAGCCATATTTTCCGCTCCTGGATATCTTTAAGTTGTTCCTCGATATTGAACTTTTGGAAAATTGGTTGTGGGTCAGTGTAAAGCTTCACACGCGATCTCATCCGAGGAGATACGATACCGAGATAATTCAGTATCTTCCGGTATTCTTGTTCGGAATCAACATACATATTGCGGATTTCCCGATTAAACAGATCGCGCACGACTTTTATTACCGCATCCGGTTCGCGATACACTAGTGTCGGAGCCGGCTCTTTTGCTTGTGCAAGTCTCTGCTCCCAGTTCCGTTTTAACACCTCGACTTCTTTTTTTATTTCATCATGCTTTGCCCGGGCTGATGCTGTTCGAATGATCAAACCCATACCTGTGGGTTTGATCTGCTTCCCGATCTTAAAAAGCTCTTCACGTTCACGCCGGTGGCGTATCTTACGAGAAACACCGATGTTCTTTGCATTAATAAGTACCACGACATATCTCCCGGGTATCGATATATAGGATGTCACGCGCGGTCCCTTGATCCCATAGGAATCCTTGGTAACCTGCACGATGATCTCTTGGTCTTTTTTCAGTTTTATCTCTTCTGGCCGATATTCCTGTTCCAGTTCAACATCGCTCTCAAAGAGTTCGGCGAATTCCTCAAAAGGAATCTCGTTGAGCGGAAGAAATCCATTTCTATCAAGGCCGATGTTCACGAATGCGGCTTTGAGCCCGGACATAAGATTGAGTACCTTTGCTTTATATATATTACCGACCAGGCTGCTCTGTTCCGGTCTTTCAACATAGTATTCAAGGAGTAATCCCTCACTCAGTAACGCAATTCTCGTTTCGATGTTTGAATAACTTACAACAATGTCTTTTTTTCTCACGTTACCTCCATAGGCGTATATAGTATGCCCTCTTTTTTAATGAACATGGTCGTTCTTGTCGCCTTATATAACCTCGTTAATTCTACCGGCTTGTCCACAAGGTAGGAAAGGAGCTCATAGAGGTTCACCTTCCGGTTCCCGAATCGCAAACCACAGGTAAGGACATCGTTCTCATAGGACAAAGATTCTAGACCCTCCTGTATATTTTTCATCCCCGATTTCGTATCCACATACGCTGCTCCCCCGGAAAAATCCATTGATTTTTGTATGGCATCCCGAGAGATCGATACTTCGTAAAATATAATGTTTATTGAACTTGAAAGTGAGGGAGCATTGGACGGAATCATTCGAACATCGAGGACTCGTATCCCCGGTGGGAACCGCGTGTTCAGGTCCACGGATATATTCCCGAAGTACTCGGCAGACAGGCTCATGTCGAAATAATCACCTTTCGCAATCTGTCCGACACTCTTTGGTGGACAGAACGAGACCTTTGGCACTGGTGAAAAACCCTGGCTGAACTGTATTGGCAGATCGGAGCGTCTCAGCGCCCGGTATATACTCCGCGTGATATCAAGATGGGAAGCATACCGGAAAGGTTCACCCACGCTGTATTTCACCCGGTACTTGATCGCAGCGGTTTGCTTACGGGGGTACCGCCCGTAACTCACATACTGCTCAGCCGGTTCAGGACGACGGATCATTGCGCCATCACATGCACCGCACTGTACGCAATGATCATAAAGACAATTTTCGGTGGTTACGCCATCACGTGCCCGCGTCAATTCCTGCTCGAGGAAGGCTTTTTTCACACCACTGTCAACGAGGTCCCATGGATACGGTTTTTCCCTATTCAGATACGATGAGGGATCAATGCCGACCAAGTTAAATGCCTCCTGCCAGCGATTGTATTCGAAATATTCTCGCCATTCTTCGAACTTGCCTCCGTTTTTATACACGGACTCGATAACCGGGTAGATACTGCTATCGGCTTTCGAGAGTACCGCTTCGATATACGCAACTTCCGGAGATTGGTATTTGATTTCGATTCTCCGTCTTTTTATCCTGCGGATACGGTCGATTTTTCCTTGCAGTTCATCTATCGGACTGAATACCACTGATTCGAACGGCGTATGTGGCTTCGGTACGAAAGGACTCAGCGAAATTTTGACGCCACCTTTTGGATACGCCTTGAGTATGCGGCTGACGAGTGCATCGATCTCCGCAACATCACGATCTTCCTCAAAGGGAAGACCGATCATGAAATACAGTTTTACCTGTTTCCAGCCCAGACGATGGGCGGTCTGTATGGACGAAATGAGCCGGTCATTAGAAAATGACTTATTGAGCCTGCACCGCAGTTCTTCACTTGCCGTTTCGGGTGCGAACGTAAGCCCTGTTTTTTTTATTTCCTTCAACAGGATTCCGAGGTCCTCACTGAACAGTTCTCCACGCATCGCCGGCAAGGAAACATTGACCATTTTTCGTTTGAGTGTCTCATTCAGTTTTCGGATCGTGTTGAGTAGATCCGGATAATCGAGTATGGAGAAAGCAAGCAGAGAGATCTCTTCCCATCCGGTCTGTCTGATCCCCTTTTCCGCAGCATTAAGAATATCCTCTTCCAAACGTATCCTCATAGGACGGTTCACATAACCTGCCTGGCAAAAACGACATCCCCATGTGCAGCCCCGCATGACCTCGATCGATAATCGATCATGGGTTATATCACAGATCGGCAATAACGGAGGCATCGGCAGGGTTTTTTCATCCAGACACGATGTGATCTTCCTCTTAACCTGTATGTCCTTGCCATGCAGAGCAGGGACCCATACACCGTCAAGTCGTGCAATGGCATCGAGACGTGCATCTTTGTCCTCTTTTGGTATGTTTTTAAGTATATCACCTATCTCGAGTACCGCATCCTCACCATCACCAATAACGAATGCATCGAAGACTTCGGAAAGGGGGGCAGGATTCAGCACTGCCGGACCACCTGCGATGAGGAGTGGATGGCGTTTGTCGCGCACCGTGCGCCTGAATGGTATCCCGGCGAGTTCCAGTACATAGAGAACCGTTGTATAACAGAGTTCTGTTTGTAGGGAAAAACCCAGGAGGTCATAGTTGCTTATCGGCTTTCCGGTTTCCAATCCGTATAATCCAATCCCCTCACGGATGAGACGTTCGCCAAAATCGGGCCAGGGAGCGAATACCCGTTCACACTGAATGCCCTCGATA
>CP070834.1:2310874-2319861 GCA_020341755.1 Caldifarciminota bacterium
CCAACCTGAGCCTCGCGCAGACTGCGTTCCTGGGTTGAGTATGGCAGTAAGGAATACTCGGCAGTTAGCCAGCCTCTTCCTTGTCCCACTAAAAATTGCGGTACGCGGTTATCAACGCTCACGGCGCACAATACCTTTGTCTTGCCACACGTTATCAAACACGAACCCGCCGGATAGTCCAAGTAGTCGAGTTCCGCAGTCACCTGGCGGAGTTCATCGAATTTTCTCCCATCTTTCCTCATGATATCCTCACACGAATGACGCCGTGGTATTACAAACCCTTCAAGGTCACCCGAGAAAAATCTGTCATTGGTTCACCCAGAAAACGCTCACCTATTTCCTTAAAATTCATTGATAAATCAGTCAGATAGATCGACAGCGCACCGTCCCTTCCTGAACGCTCTACATCGGCAGCTTTTAGGGCATTACCAAGTGCATTCCCGAGTTCCTGTGAGGCATCCACAAAGTGAATATCGCCCATGAGTTTGCGGAACACCGGCATCAATAAGGGAAAATGTGTACATCCCAGGAGCAACGTGTCGATGCCGTCTTCCTGCAACGGCTGCAGATATTCGCGGGCGACCAGTTCGGTCGCAGGATGCTCGAGCCAACCTTCTTCCACCAGCGATACGAATAAGGGACATGCTTTGCCCAGCACCTCGCACTTCGCACCGTGTTTGCGAAATGCCTTCTCATACGCCCCGCTGAAAATCGTCAGGCTGGTCCCGATGACACCGATCCGTCCGTTCCTGGTTACCTCAAGCGCTTTGACCACACCGGGGTCGATAACACCGATGACCGGAACGTCTACATGCCGGCGTACGATATCCAGTGCGACCGAGGTCGATGAGTAACATGCGATCACGATGAATTTCGCACCGCGTGAGATCAGGAAACGCGCATTTTCCAGTGAGAATTCGATGATCGCATCGACCGATTTCGTCCCGTAAGGAAGACGGGCAGTATCACCAAGGTACACGATATTCTCGGCCGGCAGCATGGACCGTACCGCTTTCACGACTGTCAATCCTCCGATACCTGAATCAAAAACACCGATAGGATTATCTCTCAATTATTCAATCTCCTCTCGTAATCAACAATATAATGTTTGATCCCACGAAAGATGCACACGGCAAGCTCCCGTCGGAATGATTTCTGTTTGAGCATTCGTTCTTCTTCAAGGTTCGAAACGAACGCGCATTCGATGAGCACTGCAGGCATGAAAGCTCCGCGCAGCACATAAAATCCAGCCTGCTTGACCCCGCGTGATGGTATGCTGAGATGTGATTTCGCATGATCCTGGATCGATTCGGCAAAGAGATTAGACTCTTCCAGATATGCACTCTGAGCCAGGTCGTACAGGATCAGGGTCAGTTCATCATCTGGTTCGATGTCATCGAATTTAAGAGATGCGTTCTCAAGCGCTTCAACAGCACGCGCTTCGGTAGTACGCGCCTCGGAGAGAAAATACGTCTCGAATCCCCGCATCTTGGAACTCTTGCCTGATGCATTACAGTGAACGCTCACGAAAAGATCAGCACTATGCCGGTTTGCGATATTGGTTCGCGCCTTCAATGAAAGGTACTCGTCCTTTTCCCGCGTCATAACGATCCTGATGCCCAGCGAATCTTCAATATACTGCCGAAGGAATTTTGCGATATCAAGGTTCGCATCCTTTTCGTACAATCCTTTTTTGCCGACCGCACCCGGATCAATTCCGCCGTGTCCAGGGTCAATGACGATGAGATTGACGGTATGGCTTATCTTATGATAGAAAATGACCTCTGTACCCCTTTCGAGGTACGCATTGACCCCAGCCAAGTCAAGTTCGAGGCGCGTATAGGTCGTATAAGGGAGCACCTGGACATGCGATACTGCACCTACCGCCTTTGGAGCAGGCTTTCGCGGATATTGGCCATCGATCTCTATGATCGCCTTTTTCATTAAAAATTGGACGTCGAAATCGATTGTTCTAGGCCAGCTGAACCTCAAGATCGTAGAATCGCCCTTCTGTACAAGCTCGATATCATCGATCAACGGCGCTTCTTTTATTTCCTTTATGAACATGAGCTTATCAAGGCTGGTACCAATGGTTGGAATGATTTCATGAACCGGAAAATAGATATCTCCAGCAATATACAGCGGCGCAAAGGGCATATTCTTATACACCGCGTTCTGTCTGATAACCGGCACGTTCCCGATTATCTCGAGCTGCCGGTTCTGCATGGTCAGATACAGTCGCTGGGTGTTGTTATCATAAATATAGTTCGCGCCTATCAGGTCTGCGACGCTCTTGAGTGGCACATAATCCTGGAAATCGACCTTCACCGCTTCTATCAAAATACTTTTGCCTTCGCATACGATCTCGTAATTATACGGCAGAATGCATGCAAGAGTTAGAAAAATCCCGATCATCGTACTGTCTTTTTCGCAGAAGCAACCTTACGGTCGACCTCTTTTTTCAGTATTTTATCTTTCTTATCGTACAGTCGTTTGCGGCGGCAGACACCGATCGTGACCTTGGCAAAACCATGTTCATTGAAGTAGACCTTTAGCGGTATCAGGGTATTGCCGCGCTGCTGCACGAGCCCATAAAGCTTCTTTATCTCACGTTTTTGAAGCAGGAGCTTGCGCTTTCGCTTGGGATTGTGAGCCGTAGTGGTGCTGTGTTTGTAGGCGGCAATGTGCATATTGTGAAGAAAAACCTCGCCAGTTATCACTTCGCCATAGGCATCACTCATACTCACGCCGCCCTGGCGTAAAGACTTTGCTTCACTTCCTCTCAGCACGATTCCTGCTTCATAAGTATCGAGCACATGATAGTCGTGCAAAGCCTTGCGATTACTGGCAATGATTTTCATTGTGTATTATATGTATAATTTATTTATAAGTCAAGCCGAACCCGTAGATTCACTTGTTGACAGATTCACAATTCTGATTATGATTACGTTAATGATAACCTTTGAAAATGTGACCAAAGTCTATCAAAAAGACTGGGTTGCCCTGCAGGATATATCATTTTTCATTGAAAAAGGTGAGTTTGTGTTCATAAACGGACCCACAGGAGCCGGAAAGAGCACATTATTGAAACTGATATATAAAGAGGAAGAGCCTACCAAAGGCACAGTAAAGGTGATGGACCAGAACCTGCGGTTCCTGAAGAAAAAACAAATTCCGCATCTTCGAAGAAAGATTGGTGTAATTTTTCAGGATTTCAAACTCCTTCAGGACCGGACACTTGAAGAAAATGTTGCGTTTGCACTTGAAGTAACCGATACATCACCCCGTGATATAAGGAAAAAACTCATGGATATACTCACTTATCTGAGACTCAGCCATAAGAAGTTTTCTTTCCCATATCAGCTCTCAGGTGGTGAACAGCAGAAAGTAGCGATCGCTAGAGCGCTCGTTAGGGATCCCTATATCCTTCTTGCTGACGAACCAACCGGCAATCTCGACGAAAAAAGTTCACAGGAAATCATAGATGTCTTACTTGATATTAATTATAAGGGTACGACCGTTCTGATGGCGACCCACAATCTGAAACTGGTGCAGAAAGTCAATAAGAAAGTACTCATAATAGAAAACAATAAAATAGCGACAGAGGCATAATCTATGGCACTCGGAATAGGAATCCGCGAAGGCATACGAACAATCACTCGAAATAGTCCTCTATTCTCGCTTTCCCTCCTGGTGACCTCGATTGCCCTATTTTTGCTTTCGCTGTTTGCCCTGGTTACCGCAAACCTGTACCATTTTCTTGGTATTCTTGATCAAAAGATCGAAATAATAGCTTTCCTTGACGAGAATGCAGACTCCGAATCGCTGAAGGCTAACATCGTGAAAATAAGTGGCGTAACCGACGTCATTTATATTTCCTCTGAAGAAGCACTCTCACAACTCCAGAGCGAATTGAAAGAAACCGAAGAGGTGCTTGAAGTGTTCGAAGAAAATCCACTTCCGGCATCTATCAGGATCAAACTAGCATCAAAATACCGCAACGAAGCCGGTCTGGAAGAGGTCAGCGGCAAGGTCATGCTTCTCCGCGGCATCAGGGAGACGATATACGGAGGTGAACTCGTAGGGCAATTAAAAAAGATCACAGAGATTATCACGATATTCGATCTGGGATTACTTCTCATCATTATCTTTTCTGTGATTTTCGTGATCTTTCAAACGATAAAACTGACGATCTTTGCACGTTCCACGGAAATCGATATCATGAAACTCGTCGGTGCGAGCAACACCTTTATCGCAATTCCGTTTACGTTCGAAGGAATAATTCAGGGTGTGGTCGGTGGTGTCATTGCCTTTCTATTAACTATCGCCACCGCGCGTGTCGCCGAGTCATTCTTAAGCAGTATCTATTTTCCCCACTGGTATTTTCTTTTGGGTAGCGTCGTGAGTGGAATGGTGTTCGGCATCATCGGCTCATCGATCGCCCTAAGGAGGTTCTTACGATGACATGGCTGTGTATTATGCTCTGCCTGACTACACAACTGTCCCAGAAACAGAAAGAACTCGACCAACTAAAGGAAAAACTCACCGGTGTCCGCAGTGAGATCAATCAGCTCGAAAAGCAGAAAATCGGCACGCTCGCTCACATTGAGAAGATCGATGAGGGTATAGCGCTCACCATCACGTACATAGACGAACTTACTGCTCAGGAAACCCGAGAAAGAAACACTGTCCAGGAACTCTCAAAGAATATCGCCAAACTCGAAGGTAAGATGAAACATAGAAAAGACGACCTGCGTGAACGCCTGGTTCGTTTGTATAAGTGGACACCATTTTATAAGCTCGAGGTTCTATTTTCCTCAAAATCATTACCCCAGATATTGTCTTCGTCATATTACCTTCAGATCCTTGCCAAGAACGACCAGAAGGCATTCTTTGAATTCAAGTCTGACTGGGAACGCTATATTACAGATAAGCGGCTCCGGGAAGAACTTATAGAAAGATTAGAGCAGCGGAAGAAAGATAAAGAAACAGAGCTTGCCCGCCTCAATGATGAGCGGCGGTTGAAAAAGAACATCCTCGACAAAGTTGCCCGCGAGGAATCTGAAAAGATTAAACTTGAAAAAGAATTGAAGAGCGCGCAGCGTAAATTAGAAGAACTCATCGTTAAGCTCGAAAAAGAGCGTGTCAAAGTCCATACAGGACCCAGTTACGTCGAGAATCAGCGGGGCACCCTGACATGGCCCTGCCGCGGTACGGTCGTGACACAATTCGGCAAGATCATCCATCCCAAATACAATACCAAAACCAAAAACAACGGCATCGATATCAGCGCAAGCTATGGCGATAACGTTCATGCAGTTGCACCGGGCAAGGTGGTCTATGCCGACCGCTTCATGGGATATGGGAATATGGTCCTGGTCGATCATCTCGATGGATTTTACTCGCTGTACGGACATCTTGCCGAGATCCTCGTCGACATCGGACAGCAGATCACCGAAGGGAGGATAATCGGAAGGATCGGTGAGAGCGGCTCGTTATCCGGTCCCATGCTTCATTTTGAGCTGCGAAAAGACGGCAAACCCGTCGATCCCCTGGCATACCTCAGATAAAAAAGCGTTAGACGTTGATTGGTTACGAAGCCCGTTTCGTCTTTCGGTTACGTTTTTTGCCAAAATAAAAAAAGAACCAAACGAATCAAATAAACTAATAAACCTTATAGACTAGATGGTTCAGATTCATAAAACAAACGTTATTAACGATCTAAACGTTTGAAACGGTCTTATTCTAACGGAATAATTTTCTGTGCTTTGACCAGATATGCGGTATGCGTAATGCTTCTTTCACGAGGTCTCGTGCCCTGGGTTCGCACCAAAAGTTCACGCAGGATCATCTCATGCGCCGAGATGCGCACAAAGTGATGTTCTTTCAGCACATCGATCGTTCTCCGCACCTGTTCAACATTCGGACTCCAGCTCACGACATAATGCCCCGACTTGACCGCATCAGCGGCATGGGGAACTATTGCCCAGGGTTCGGGGACATCAATAAAAACAGCATCTACGTCTTTATCCGAGAACCCATCCGCTGCCACGTCGCACACACGGAACTCCACATGCTCTGAGCATCCCGCCCGTTCTACGTTTTTCTTGGCATTCTGCACAAACTCATCACGCCGCTCGTACGAATAGACCACACCATCACGAGCTACGAGCTTTGCCAGCGCAATGGTAAGCGCACCGCTACCGGTGCCGACCTCGATTACCCGGGCGCCCGGTCCGATGGAGGTTTCCAGCAATAAATAACCCAGGTCTTTTGGATAAACGATCGTCGTCATGCGCTTGACCTTGAGCATAATATCTGATAGGGAGGGTTTCAAACAATAAAAAGGACGACCCAGGTGGGTGGTACCTGTGTATCCAAAGGGTTTGCCAATGATCGAATCGATATCCATGGCTCCATGGTCAGACGAGAGCTTCAGGCCGCTCGCCATCTGAACGAGGAATTGCCGTTTCGCATCCAGGTATATTAAAACGAGGTCACCTGCTCGTATGAGATTACCAGTTGCAGGTGTATTGCTCATTGTATATTAATGAAAAAACTACCGTGATTTGATAGTACCCAGGTCTTCGCCGATTGACTCAAAGTACGATAGGCACTGGTCAAGATCTTCCTTAGTGTGTTCGATTGAAATACATAAACGAACACGTTCCTTGTTCTGGTCAACTATGATCCGGTTCGCAAGGAGCCGTTTAGTGAATTCCTCGGCTTCCTCATCATTGCTGAAAATGACAACTACAATTGGGGTATCGCCAGCGGTCGAGAAATCCAATTGCCTGAGCCTGGTCACTACATACCTGCTGTTCTGCCAGAGTTTTTGAAAGATATTTTTCTTGCTCGCATGCAGAAAATTTAATGCCTCACGGTTGACCGCAAGCATATATTCGGGCAGCGCTTTGCGATACTGAACGGTATTTTCTTTTATATTGTTAATAAGAAATTTGTTTGCACCAATATAACAACCGAACCCTCCAAGATAATTACCGAAACTCCCGATCTCTAAATTCACCGCGTCATAACAATTGAAAAAATCAATGAATCCCCTGCCCTCGCGACCGAGCAGCCCGAATGAATTCATTTCGTTCGCCACCACGAGGCATTCATGGGTCTGGGCAAGCTTGAGCAGATCACTCACCGGGCCGATTTTACCGAGCCACTCATATATTCCGTCAATGACGAGCACCTTATCGCTCCTCGCCCCTAAAAGTGCTCCCAGTTGGTCCAGATCTTTATGATCATAATACTCGATATTACGGTGCTGCAAAACGGCGCTCAGAGCCGGACTTGTTTCGTAATCAATAAAAATCGTCGTCTTCGCACCGAACAGGGAAAATGCCGAGAACATAACTGAAAAATCATCCGGGAAGAAGATATAAGATTCGAATTTTTTAGTGGTTGTCATCGCCTGCTGCAGGTCTTCGAGGACTTCTATCCTGCCTCCTTTCGCAGCTATACCGTTGTTCTCAATGGACCTCAGCGCGGTATTTCTCAATGCATCGTTGTTTTTCAGGTGAAAACAATCGAATGGCACGAAGTTCAGGTAGCGTTTATTTTCATATATGAAAACCGGTTCAGGTGGCAGGGCTTCCGGTGTCTTTTTGTTGTCGCTGAACATATGAACCTGGTACGGTTTCATTATACATTCCTCCCACAACATTTTTTATATTTCTTGCCGCTGCCGCACGGACAGGGATCGTTCCTGCCGACTTTCTTATCACCCGTAACCGGCCGCTGCTTTTTCGGTGCTGCACCCGGTTGCTGGACAGCAGCGCTGGGTTTGTACTCCTGCACCTGCTGTGGACGGCGCTGCCGGGGTCCGGGTTGTGCGCGGAATACAAGCCCCGATGCATGTTTGGCGATTTCAACGAGCAATTCATCGTACATCTTGAACGATTCCTGTTTGTACTCGATGAGCGGGTCTTTTTGAGCATATGCTCGCAGGCGTATCCCCTCTCGTAAGGCATCAAGCCCGTATAGATGGTCCCGCCACTTGCTGTCTATCGTATTGAGCAGGACGACCTTCAGGAGTTCATTCAACATATCCTCGCCGAGTTCTTTTTCCCGCCAGGACAGTCGTTCCCTTGCCTTTTCCAGAAGCATATCGAGCAATTCTTCCTGCTTCATCTTGGGGATATTCTCTTTGGGTATCACCGTATCGCTCAGGAACAGCATATTGAACTCTGCCTTGATCGCCTGCCAGTCCCACTCCTCGGGATTCACCTTGGGATCGGTATGCCCCAGCAACATGTCTTCGATCGCCTCTTCGAAAAATTGTTCTGCTCTCCCTTTCAGATTCTCACCTTTCAACACCTGATCGCGCATCTTGTAGATGACTTCACGCTGACGGTTCATGACATCATCATATTCGAGCAGATGTTTTCGTATCTCGAAATGATTCTCCTCAACACGCTTCTGGGCATTGGCGATCGCCCTGGTCACGAGCGGATGGGTGAGCGGTTTCTGCTCTTCTCCACCGAAGCGGTCCATGATATCTGCAACGCGTTCCGAACCGAAAATTCTCATGAGATTGTCTTCGAGCGAGAGAAAGAATCGGGTCGAACCCGGGTCGCCCTGTCGACCGCTCCTGCCACGGAGCTGATTATCGATACGGCGCGCCTCGTGCCGTTCCGTGCCGATGATATAAAGCCCGCAGGGCACATCACCGAGACATCCATGTTTTTCCTCGTGTTCGCAGTGTTTGCAATCCCTGTCCAGGCATTTGACACAACACTTAGTACACTCCACCACTCCTTTCCCAAGTTTAATATCGGTACCTCGGCCTGCCATGTTCGTCGCAATGGTCACCGCGCCTGCCTGACCGGCACTCGTCACGATAACGGCTTCTCGCTGATGGTGTTTCGCGTTCAGGACCTCATGGGTTATACCGCGACGCTGGAGCATGCGCGAAAGCACCTCGGATACATCTACCGAAGTTGTACCGACCAGCACGGGGCGTTTTTTCGTATGTG
>CP070834.1:2319961-2326728 GCA_020341755.1 Caldifarciminota bacterium
TACTACCTACTCAATGTATTACTCTTTTCTATACTTCTTCTGCCCTTCTTCGTACAGATCACCACCATGTGCATCATTGGCAACGATCACGGGAAAATCCTCGACTTCCAGCTCGCGGATCGCCTCCGGACCGAGGTCCTCATAGGCAACGATCTTAACTGCCTTAATGTTCTTTGCGATCAATGCCGCTGCACCTCCGGTCGCCGCAAGGTACACTGCTTTATGTTTCTTCATTGCATCCCTTACCTCTTTTGAACGTACGCCCTTGCCGATCATCCCTTTTAAGCCAAGTTCGAGCATTTTCGGAGTGTATGGGTCCATTCTCCCGGATGTCGTGGGACCTGCAGGACCTATGATGTATCCCTGTTTGGCTGGTGCTGGACCAACGTAATAAATTATCTGCCCCTTGATATCGACTGGCAGCGCTTCACCTTTCTGTGCGAGTTCGAACAACCGTTTGTGTGCCGCATCACGTCCGGTGAGTATCTTGCCGGTAATGAGAACGCTGTCTCCGATCTTCAATTTCATGATATCATCATCAGAAAGCGGGGCCGTTATCCTCTTTGGTTCTGCCATATTATCCTCCTTGTGTTATATAACTGCCGTCTTGTGACGTGCGGCATGACAGTTCGTATTTACTGCAACCGGGAATGATGCTATATGACGGGGGTGGACTTCGATGAAAACATCGAGCGACGTAGTTCGGCCTCCCAAACCCATAGGGCCGATACCGAGATTATTGATACGCTGGAGTAGTTCGCGCTCGACGTCAGCATAGAAGGGGTCAGGATGACGCTGACCGATGTCCCGCAGCAATGCTTTTTTCGCAAGGAATGCAACGTATTCGAATGTGCCACCGATCCCAACACCGATGACGGTCGGTGGACAGGGATTGGAACTGGATCGCTGAACACGATCGATCACGAAATTCTTTACGCCCTCGATACCATCAGCGGGCTTCATCATCTTGACCTCACTCATATTCTCGCTGCCGCCGCCCTTGGGTGCCACGGTTATTTTCACCGTATCACCGGGGACGATCATGGTATGCACTATAGCAGGCGTGTTATCTCCGGTATTTTTGCCTTTCACTGGGTCGGAAACAATGGATTTCCTTAAAAAACCTTCGGTATATCCTTTGCTTACGCCTTCATTGATCGCTTTTATAATGTTACCTTTGACATGAACATCCTCACCTAACTCAAGGAAAACAACAGCAAAACCGCAGTCCTGACAAATCGGTATTTTTTCAGTTCGGGAGATCTCTGCATTTTGTAACAATTGATTCAATATATTTTTCGCGGTTTCTGATTCTTCTTTTTTTAAGGCGTCATTGAATGCTTTCACGACATCACCGCCGAGGAAGTAATTTGCCTCCATACACAGACGCGATACTGTTTCTACTACCTGATTATAATCAACTTCTCTCATCACATCTCCTTGTTTTTTCATTCATTCATATACCTTCTATCGACAAATCCACAAACTACAATATGCATGAATTTAGTCTTTCGCTATTTTGATGGATCAAGCACATAAAACATCGTGTTCCCGGGAAGTGCATCTTTTTCCAGTTCGAGCTCTGTACCGGCTTTCTGGACATCCTTCCCTGCGATGAATTGCTCGACCGGAGCGATTGGAAATCCACATTTATCGGTCTTGAAATGCATTGGTATGACGACTTTCGGTTTCAATAAACCTATGATACTGTCTCCCACTTTTGCGTCGATAGTGAAATAACCACCAACCGGGACGAGCAGGACATCCACGTTACCTATTTTCGCTGCTTCCTCACTGCTCAAATTATGTCCGAGATCCCCGAGATGCACGACATCCATACCGTCGATCACCATTTTGTATATAATATTGCTCCCGCGCTCGCTTCCCTCTCCGGTATCATGAAACGTATCCAAGCCCATGATGTCGATACCCTTAACCTGCTGTGGCTTTGCGTCCCGGACAAAGACAGGAGCACCGGCAATATCTGTTTCATTATGATCATCGTGTTCGTGTGAAATCGTCACGATATCTGCGGCTTCCGTTATCTTACCGTATTGTATACCTCCATTAAAACAACCGGGCTTATACGGATCAGTGATGATATTTACCCCGGCGTCCGATGTAATAAGAAACGATGCATGTCCAAGAAAACGTATCTTCATGTATCACTCCTTTTTCACTTAACCTTTGTTACCAACAACAAATTCCAGAAATTTCACAACGGGCATTCAGTTACGGTCTTATCGGACGGTATTGGCTATGAAAACGTTTCTCTATAAATGGCATCCATGAGCCGCTGGTTCATCAGCATGCACCTTCGACTACTTTTTTATCATCTTAATAAGACAGAGCACAATGCCGCCGAACAGTATTACGCTCGTTACCAGTAACATCACCCAGGCTGAGATCGGCATCATTCTCTCCTTTTCATCCGGTACAGGATGATCGCTACGACTATGAAAATTATTATCACAAGCCAGCCGCCATAAAATTCAGCTAAACGGTCGTACCCGCCGTAGGAAGACATAATACGGTTATATATGTTTGTAATGAAAAGGGCACCCACAATTATCGGCGTCAAATATTTAACCGAAAAATCCCACCAGCGCCCTATTCTGAAATCCGATTTACTGTTGGCATATTCCCGTAATTCAACAACCTTTGTCGGGATGGAAAAAATAGATCTGTCACCTTTTTCAAAATGACGTTTCGTATCCGCGTCGTCGTGGGTATAGAAATACGCGACGGCAAAGCACTGGAGAATACCGACGACAAGCAAGCCGTAATTGTTCATAAAATAATCGACGATATCAAGCCAGTACAGGCCGGCTTTTGTTGTAAATATCAGACCCACGACAAGCGCAATTATACCAAATCCGATATTCGCGTACATCCTTTTTATTTTAAATTTATCGATGATCGATGCAGCGCCGGCTTCGACCAGAGAAAATGCCGAGTCAATACCCAGGGTCAGCAGCATCAGGAAAAACAGCACACCGAACACGCTCGCCGCAACCGGAAGCATGCTGATGATCGTCGGATACGTGACAAATGCCAATTGCGGACCCGATCTGACAACCTCGCTTACCGGCAGGCCGCTCTGATGAGCATAATAACCCAGGGTCGCAAAAACTGCAAATCCACCCACAAACGACGTTGCGTTATTGGCAAAACTGACGAGGAAGGCATTGTTCACGACATCAGATTCTTTTTTCAAGAAACTTGCATAGGTGATCTGCACGCCAAAACCTATTGTCAGCGAGAAGAAAACCTGAGAATATGCAGCCAGCCATACACGGTAATCGAGTAATGCACTGAAGCGAGGCGTAAGATAGAATTTTAAACCTTCAATGGCACCGGGCAGTGTGACTCCCCTGAGCACCAGCACGATCAATATTATCCAGGGGATGATAACAGTGAAGTACACAACCTTACCGACGGTTTTTGGACCTTTCCAGATAGCAGCGATAACAAAAACCCAGGTGACGACCAGCCCCGCCACGATGACCCACTGTATGCCGCCGAGCTGCAGGGGTGATTCTGATATCTGCAGGAATTGATTAAAGAAAAACGCCTGGGTATCCTGACCCCACGCAAGGTTGAAGGAATAACCGAGGTAGTTAAAGCACCAGCTCATCACCACGGCATAATATGTGACAATGCCGAATCCAATAAGCAGTGCGAACCATCCCAGTACTTCGAAACCCTTTTTGACATGCCTCAGTGCTGCAGGTGCCGGTTTGTAATACTTGTGTCCCAGAGAGAACTCGAGGATCATGAGAGGAATTCCTGATGTCAAAAGTGCAATAAGATAGGGGATCAGGAACGCCCCACCACCATTCTCATAACAAACATAGGGGAATCGCCATATATTCCCCAAACCGATAGCCGAGCCTATCGATGCTAATATAAATGATGTTCTACTATCCCATTTCTCACTCATGCATGAATTATATACAGGGCATAAAAGGTGTCAAGGGAAGGACACCCCTCATTTTAAATTGCTGATGTATAATTTATTATTGTAATAGGTAGTAGAAAACAGACAGTATAAATTGTAGATCTCTTTCGCAATACGACGTACGACCTACGCTTTATGCTCTTTATTCGTGTGCCAGCAGCAGGCGACCCTCAAACATCACGATCCCCTGCCCGCCGAAAGACACCTTCAGTATCTGTGTGTCATGCGTATGAACGTGCACATAAACAGTACCGATCCTCTTCATGCTCTGCCCCTGCTCGACAATGATCCGGTTCATCTCCTGTACCGGGATAAGTTTGTTATGGACCATAAAACACCCCAGTTCAGCACCGGCAGCTCCCGAGACCGGATCCTCCTCTATACCGACCGATGGTGCAAAATGACGCATATGTGCCTTCTTGCGATCTGATTCACCATCAAAGCACCACACTACAACACCCTTTATCTGCATTCGATCGCAGTAACTCTTTAGAAGAGGGATATTCAGGTTTAGATTCTGCAGCGCATCAACGCTATTTACTGGCACGATCACATCGGTATTCCCCGCCAATCCAACAACACCGATCGGAAATGTTGTTTCGAGTATTTCGATCGGCGGTAAACCCAGAAAGCGGGCTATAACTTTGGTATCGAGCGGCGTACTGATGAACTGGGGTACGGGTAGTGATACGGTTACCCGATGGATTTTTCCATCCCGTACTCGCAATTCCACATGCTGCGTCCCCGTTTTTGTCCGCTGCCTGATCAGTGTTGTTGGTTCGGAAATTTTCACTATCGACTCGTTCGCGAGCGCATGATACGTTGCGATCGTACCATGTCCGGAAAAACCGATTTCCTCGGATTTGCTGAAAAAACGTAAGAAAATATCGGCATCGCCTTCCCGGGGAAAGACGAAAGCAGTATCAGATACGGGGTTGAGTTCATTAGCGAGATTGGTCAACATCTGTTCATCATTTGGTAAATCATCACCATAAGCAACCCAGGCAGGATTACCGGCAAACGGCTGGTCGGTAAAAGTATTGACCATTTTTGCAGTTATCCACTTCATTCCATGACCTCCATGTCACTTAAGGCAATTACACATCACACAGGTCAGCTCCACAAAACGCGCTGGCATCGATCGCTCCAAACTCCAGCGGCTGTACTTTCTTGCTACCATACCGATACACGGTTATACCCTTACATTTCATGTTGTGAGCAAGGAGAAAAACAGACCGCAGTTGCTCAACGGTAGCAGATTCGGGGAGATTGATGGTTTTACTCACGGCATTATCGACGTGCTTCTGAAATACTGCTTGCATGCGTACGTGGGATTCAGGCTTTATATCATGAGCAGTAAGGAAAATACGACGAACGTCGTCTGGAATATGTGGGTCTTCCTGAATCGAACCCTCTCTGACAACCCGGGCGATAAGATCGGTGGAATAAAATTTTCGTTCTTTGGCAATTTTCTCAAACAGAGGATTCACCACTAGCATGGTCGTATCGAGAGCATTTCGCAGGTATCCGACCGAAAAGAGCGGTTCGATTCCCGATGATACATCTGCGATCGTACTGATCGACCCCGTGGGCGCGATCGACGTTACGGTCGCATTCCTCATGGGGCTATTGTCTTTGAAGATCGATAAATGATGGTTAGGGAAAGACCCTCGTTTTTCAGCGATCTGCCGCGACGCTTGTCGCGCCTCACGGGAGATGAAATCTATGAGTTCTTCGGCAGCCTTGAAGGCTTCTTCTGAATCATACCGTATTCCCATTTCGATAAGACAGTCGGCAAAACCCATGATACCGAGTCCGACCTTCCTGTTTGCTTTCGTCATCTTCTCGACCTGTGGTATGGGGTATTTGTTGACATCGATCACGTTATCAAGAAAGTGAACTGCGGTATGGACAACTTCACCCAGCCTCTTGAAGTCGAATTTCCCACCCGGACATATTTTTACAAGATTGATAGAACCCAGATTACACGACTCGAACGCCGTGAGTGGCACTTCTCCACAGGGGTTGGTTGCCTCAATCGCACCGGCTCCAGGTACGGGATTATGTCGGTTGATCTCATCGATAAAGATCAATCCCGGGTCACCACTTTGCCATGCATTCATTATGATGAGATCAAAAACATCGCGCGCATTCATTTCTTTGACCGGCTTATTGCTTCTCGGATGGATGACTTCGTATTTCTGATTATTGAGTACCCGGTTCATGAAATCATCGGTTACCGATACCGAGATATTGAAATTTGCCAGCACACCTTCACGCTCCTTGACCCGTATGAAATCAAGTATGTCAGGATGGTAGACCGATAGTATACCCATATTTGCGCCACGGCGCTTGCCACCCTGTTTGATGATCTCCGTAGCGCGGTCAAATATTTTCATGAACGATACCGGACCGGAAGCAACGCCGTCTGTGGACTTCACCGGGTCGCCGCGCGGTCGGATACTGGAAAAAGAAAAACCAGTGCCACCGCCCGACTGATGGATGAGGGCTGCATGCTTGAGGGTATCAAAAATATCGGTGAGTGAATCAGCAATAGGCAGTACAAAACATGCGGACAGCTGACCGAGTTCAGTACCGGCATTCATGAGTGCAGGTGAGTTGGGCAGGAATTCAAGAGCCACAACATGTACGCTGCCATCGCCATAGATAATATATTCAACGACATAGTCTGAATTGTTTACTGCAGGCAGAGACATGTCCACAGTTATTTCGACAACCGACGGCTGCGGCTGGGAGGCAGAGGTGCTATCGATAGTTCTTGTAGGGCCTGCTGATTTCCATTCGC
>CP070834.1:2326828-2331394 GCA_020341755.1 Caldifarciminota bacterium
AGTATCATGTGTGAGGTGGGTTCAGTTCTCATCAATTTCTGAGAAACGAGTGAATCCAATATGCGTGCTGCGTCATCTCGGTGTAGAAATATATCTCGTGAGATTTCCTCCAGTACCGGAGCTCGACCCAGCTTTGGAAAAGTATCAAGAATGTACCAGTATGTCACCCTTGATATAACAGATTCAGCACTATCGTCCCTGGGACGGCAACATGTTTTATTCATATATTAATCATCCTTATATACTCGCGCACTACAATTATCTTCATTTTTCCTGCCATTAGATACAATATATTTATATTAATATACCATAAAAACAAATTAAAACAAGCGGTACGCCTGATGCTGCACGAAATTAGTAACATTCGCAGTATTGCTTGTTTTTCGCTACAAGTATCGAGTTGATCGCATAATGTAAACTGGTCTCCCTTCATGGCAATTATTGTCAAAAACGTTAAATAGCCAAAACAACCGACTTACTATTTGTAATGTGTAAATTCGTTAGCGTGTCGTATCTTTCAGCCAAATGTTTGCAGCTTCTGTGCTCTCGTGCCTTGGAATCAGCGTTATGGCATCGTTCTGACATGTTGCTCTGCACACGCCACAGCCGAAACACCTCGTGGGATCGATGAATACCTTTCCAAGCGCAGCCGAGTAGGTTTTTGCACCAAATTGACATCGACTCATGCAAGAACGACATCCTTTACAGATATTCCAGTCAACTTTGCATATATACTCAGCACGGAAGAAACGAGGTCCACCCCTCTTCTGAATATATTTCTTGTAGTTGCTGCAATCGCGGTCGCAATTGCACAAGCACATGACATAGGGAGTTACAGCTGTCCAGATCATATGTATCATCCCGTCCTCATCGTATCGGCGGAATATTTCCTTTGTCTTTTCCTTATCCAATACTTCGAGGGACGAAGCAGCATCCGGGAATTTGTCAAATGTACCTCTTCTATCTACCATTAAACCGAAATGGTATCGTTCATCTTTCTTCCCAGCGTTAATGAGTCGGCAACCACAAGCCATTCTCGTGATGGAAGAGGCAATATTTATCACTTCCTCTGCATCTTCGATCGGTAGTATCTGACCGAAATGTTCGATCTTACGATTTATCAAGGATGTCTCTTCACTCGGCAACACATCTTCAGGTTTTGTTGACGTTGGTGCGTGCTGCGGCTCGTCTTTTTCTGTGGATAGGTTGCTGATCGCTGGCATTACAAAGTTCTCGAACAAATTATTTAGATACTCAACACGTGTTTTTACCTCAATTATGTCTTTTTGCCTGGAGGAAAGTTCCTCATATAGCAATTCGTCGGCATAGTTCTCGATCTGGAGGTACCACTTCTTTCCCTCCCCATGTTTTGTGCAAAATTCACACATTGTAACCTCCTTTCAACGGTGCATGGGTTCTGCTACGTGACGTTTGGCTTGGACACAAGAAATTGCAGAATACCAGATACCATGTGTTGCTTCGTTCAAAGTTGGAATGCATTAGCAAACCCTCTTCATGGTACTATGCAACCACGCTCATGTCAAGGATAGGTTATGGTGTCAGACCCCATAGTGACATTGACATACTGTTATATACGTCTATAATCTTGTGATTTATGTATACATTATTCTACACGTTGACAAATCCAGGAAAACGTAAAGGAGGAGGGACATGGATGCCAGGTTAAAACTCGCGCTCGATGCCGTGCCAAAGGGTGTACGGTATGCTGACATTCGGTTGGTGGAGTGGGAAAGAGAAGATATCTATATCAAGGACGGCAAGGTCGAAACCGTAACACGAACATTAGACTCAGGTATTGGGGTACGATGTATTTCCCGTGGCGCATGGGGTTTTGCGGCAACGTCTGATAGTTCAAAAGATGCGATAGGAGCAGCTGTCCATAGTGCAGTAGATGTTGCCAGGGCATCCAGCATAGCAAAGATCAAGGATGTTGAACTATCCGACAAGGAAGCAGCTAGCGGGGTATATGCAGTCGAAGTAAAAAAAGATCCTTTCAAGGTATCGGTTGATGAAAAGATCAATTATCTCCTGCAATGCGACAAACAGCTCAGAGCAGTAAAAGGCGTTTCCATTTCTGAGTGCTGGATACAGTCCTGGCTTGAACGTAAATGCTATGCTGATACCGAGGGTTCGGATACTGAACAGAACTTCACTGGTATTCAATGTGGCGTGAGAGCATCTGCACTTAACGACAACGATCTCCAGGCCAGAACCTATCCTTCGTTCCGCGGTCAGGGTGCACACGGAGGGTATGAACTCGTCGAGGAACTGGGTCTACTGGGTCACTGTGAACGGGTGGGTGAAGAAGCAGTGATGCTCTTAAATGCGCCAGAATGTCCAAAAGAGACTACGGATCTTGTCTTCACTCCGGCAGTCCTGGGGATATTCATCCATGAAACGGTAGGTCACCCTACCGAACTCGACCGGGTCTTTGGAACCGAGGCTAACTATGCGGGAACGTCACACCTGGTTCCCGAAAAACTGAATACGTTCCGCTTTGGATCCGACCTGGTCACGCTTGTTGCCGATGCCACAGTCCCGCACGGCTTGGGCTCGTTCTGGTATGATGATGAGGGAGTTCCGGCGCAGCGCACTGAACTGGTCAAAGACGGGATATTTGTCGGCTATCTCACATCGCGCGAAACCGCGAAGGTCCTGAACCAGAGATCGAGCGGAACCATGCGTGCACAGCGGTGGTGCCACATTCCATTGATCAGAATGACCAACATCAATCTGGAACCAAGACAAGGAACGTTCGATGATGTCATGTCGACGACTGACGGATACTTATTTGACGGGTTTAAATCGTGTTCTATCGATGATCGACGGCTTAATTTCAATCTCGCCGCGGACATCGCATGGCGAGTGAAAAACGGTAAAAAGTTGCATGTTATTAAGAATCCTGTTGTTTCGGGAATAAGTTATGAATTCTGGCGAAATGTTGATTTCGTGGGCGGCAAAGAATCATGGGCGCTGTATGGCTTACTCAATTGTGGCAAAGGGAGACCCGGACAGATCATGAAAGTCGGGCATGGAGCTCCGCCAATAAGAATTAGAAACGTAACATTGGGGGTATGATGGAGCAATATCAAATTATCAGGATCAAAACGCATGAAGGACTGACCAGATTTGCCAATTCAACAATTCACCAGAATGTTGTAAAGGATGAAACTGAAAGCGCCGTGCTCTATGTTGTCGACAAGAAAAAAGCCGTACTGGATTCTACCGGCACAGAGCCCGATCTCAAGGTTGCCAGGGAGATCGCCCTCAATTCAGAAGTGAACCCTGATTTTGTGTCTTTGCCGGATGCCGATGAGGCAGGGCAGCCGGAATTTAAAGGCAGTTTTTCTAAAGATGCGGCGCAGGCATCGCCCGAGGTCAGAGCCAGGTTGGTCAAGGAAATATTGGCACTATGTACAGATAAGGGTTTGCAGGCAGCAGGATACCTGACAACCGGTTCCAGAGAACGAAATATTGAAAATTCTCTTGGCGTGAAGAGAGAAGACCGAACCAGTTTCAGTGAATTGGGGATCACCGCAACCGGTGCTGGTACAGGGTATGCAACAGCCACACACTATGATTTAGATCACATAGATGTAAAAGAAATAGCGCGTGAAGCAGTAGAAACCGCGTTACAGAACGTCAATCAGGATACAATAGAACCCGGTAAGTATCGCGTGCTTCTCGAACCGCTGGCCGTCCACGAACTCTTCGACTTTATGGCGTGGCTCGGTTTTAGCGGTCGATTATATGATGAGAACCAGTCCTGCTTTTCTGGTATGCTGAATAAGGAAATAACATCGCCCCTTTTAACATTCACAGATGAGCCAATTCAGGAACTTCCCGGTTTTGGCATCGATATCGAGGGAGTTGCCCGAAGAAGAACGCTGCTCGTCGAAAAAGGTATCTTTAAGAATGTCACATACGATTCGTATTCTGCCCACATGGTTAATAAAAAATCAACAGGAAATGCCTTTTCATTCGTCGTACCCTGGGGCGGACTGCCGCTCTCGATCAACGTTGCCGCTGGCAAAACCGATATTGCCGACATGCTGCATGAGATAAAAAAAGGTCTTTTGATCAAGAGATTCTGGTATACCCGGCCAGTCGATCGAAAAAGCGGCATCTTAACCGGGATGACACGGGACGGAACATTCCTCGTGACTGACGGAAAGATCGATCGTCCGGTAAAAAATCTCAGATTCCAAATTTCTCTGCCCGAGATCCTGAAGAAAATAAGGATGGTTGGGAATACACTCAGGCTCTATGAATCCGGACGATTTCCTCATCTCCTGGTCGATGACTTCGCTATCACTGGCATGACCGGTTAGCCGGCAACGGTTTGAGCCCGGTATTGGGTTCTGGGGGTTGACCAATATCACTTCTATTTTTACTTGACATTACATGCCACATCCGTACAATATTTACGGAGTGAATAATAAAAAAAGGAGGTAAACATGGGTTTCTGTCTCTGCCGTGTTGTACTCGCAGCATTGGTGATTCTTTTTGCCTGGTGGCACCCTTCCTGGGCTAACATTGCCCTGA
>CP070834.1:2331494-2335031 GCA_020341755.1 Caldifarciminota bacterium
GGAGTCTGGTCATGAGGATCTGGCGTTATTTGTCACTGGTCGGGTGGTGAGTCCGTTTGAGGTTGGTGCGCCGATCTATCTGGAGTATGGTGGTCCGGATACGACGTCGTGGGAAGGTTATGTTGCGGTTGCCGACACCTTTGGGCCGGTGATTGACACCTTTGACTTTTTCTATCCGGTGGATGGTGTGTTGCATGTTGGCTACATCAAGGATAGTGATCGTGTGGTGGTGGATTCGGCGTGGTTGCAGACGGTGACGGGTAGCGGGTATACGGCGCATGAGTTTATGGTGTTAGCGGGGTATGCCTTGCATGGTCAGTTTGGTATGCCGGAGTTTCCGACCTTTGTCGAGTTATTTGATACGATTGAGGTGAGTGGGAACTATCCGCCGGACTATGTGGTGCCGTTGCAGTCGCGGGTGCCGTTAGCGTCGATTGTGCAGTATGAGGTGGTGTACGATCCGGTGGCAATGGATACGGTGGTGGTGCCGCATCCGGACACGGCGTATGATCGTGGTTTTTGGGCGCATCGGGGTAATGATTATGAGGTTGTGTGGGTGAATACTCATGGTGCGACGACGGGTCGTGCGAACAGTGTTGCGGTGACCGATGCGGTGACCGGTGAGGTGTTGACCTACAAGGCCTTTCAGAACACATCAAGTACGCGGCATTTAGCTGAGGGTTGGTGTTTTACCCGTCATACGACCTGGGTGCCGTGGACCGAGCCCTCGACCGATACCTTGCGGATAGAGGGTACGAATGCGACCAAGACGCGGGCGTTATACATCAATGGTGGCTTAGCGGCCTTGCGTAATGGTGGTCCGTTGCTGGATACCATTCCCTATGTGGGCGATGTCTGGTATGTGCGGGCGGCGCATGAGTATGAGCCGGCGAGTGTGTATGGTGAATTGATGGTGCAGGCGGATGCGGCGGCCTGGGCGACCGAGGGTGTGGAGTTGAATGTCAAGGTGGTGCCCAATCCGTACCTGGTGCACAACGAGTGGCAGCAGTCGTTCAGTCAGCGTCGGTTGCGGTTCATCAACCTGCCTTCGCAGTGTATGATCCGGATCTTCAACATCAACGGAGAGTTAGTGAAGACGATGCGTCATATTGAGACGGTGGTGGACGATGAGGGCTTTTCTGTGCCCAACAATGCTGGTGGTGACGAGTGGTGGGACCTCTTGAGTGACATGGGGCAGCTGGTTGCCAGCGGTATTTACATCTTCCACGTCCGATCCGACGTCGGCGACCAGGTCGGCAAATTCGTCGTCATAAGATAGAACCGTAAGGCGTAGCGCGTAAGTCGTAAATCGTAAAGCAAAAAAGAAGAATCTAACATTCAAAACGACCTCAACGTTCGAAACGGATAGAACGATCAGCGTTTTATGTTTCTTACTTCTTACTTCCTAGTTCCGAGTGTTTACTGTATTATTCCCAGCCACTCTCCGAAAACGAACTGAAACCTGCCGATGAGCAGGCTGATACGCGCCATGACCGTATACCCGAATGCCGCACCGAATCCGATCATAATGAAGATAATGCCGATCCGTGATGAAACGCCGAGCACACCTTTATGTTCCCTGGAGAAATAGAAATACGACAGTGTACACACGACGCCGATGAAGAGTAGTATCGACCACACCGTCCCCCACGAACCAGCACCCCACGCCTGGAAATTGTCGGGTGTGAGAATGGTGCCCTGAACCTGCCGGATGATATCGGATTGGATCGTAGCCGGAATTACTGCGCCGGTGTAATATCCAATCGTCACAGCAATGGGAATACGGACCAGCCAGGATACCTTGGGTATGAAGCGTGTGAGATACAATAAGCCGACGATGAGTGCAAAAATAAGCCAGTAGCGTCCCGCGGAAAAAAGCGGTACGAAGAGAATCGGTATAAGAACGCGGTGGATGGTGAACGTGAGAAAATAACCGTTTGCCACGCCGACAAACAGATGTTCGGCGAATTTATACATGGGATTGTCCTTGTACAGGAATGAAAAAATACATATGGTCAACAATCCCGCTACCCATGTCCAGATATCGCCAGATATATTCATTTTCGCCTCCTCAAGAAATAACCGACATTACCAATGATAATGAAGAGTATAATCGTGATATGTGCGGCGGTCAGCGAACCCATTGCCTCGCTTGCCTTTCGTCTGCCGTCGATCTCGAGTTTTGTATCCACGAGTTCTTCATATTCGGCTGCACCCTTCATGCCGACCATGAGTCCGGTGAACTGACCGCTCTGGTAATAGGGATAGAAATCGGATGCGCTTACCGCCGTGATACCGGCACTCACGTGGAGCCCGAATCTGGTCTGGGCATAGGCGATCCACCAGAGGGGCGGGTTGCCGCTACTCACCGAAACGAGAATACCGACATCATCATAATTGCGGACGTGTTTCATCATGGGAAGCGTATCGGTGTTATTCCCATAATAATCGGTTTTGTAGACATTCGCTATGTTCAGTCCCATACCGAGTATCGGAATGATGGGCGGCGGCTGCCATCCCAGGAACACGTAATCCCTGCCGTAGATGATACTGTCCGCATATGTCTCCGCGCGCGCGTTGAATTCTGCAGTTACGTCATCGAGTGCCTTTTTGGCAAGACCAAGGGGTTGAATATACAGCGACAGGACCGCTACTTTTATCCTGCGCTTGAATGCATGACGCAGGATGGCGATCGCCATGGGCTCGAGTTCGGGTTGTGTCTGAGGGTCGTAGTCACAATCCATCATGAGCACTTTTTCCTCTGGTATCGTATCGACCGCATTAAAGAGTTTTTCAACCGGTTTTTTAGGAATAACACTCTGGGCAGAGGGGAACAGGAGCGGCATCAGAACCACGAGCGCCAGGACCAGATAAATGATGCGGCGGTCTATTTTCGTGAGAAATTCCAGCCACTTCATTCCGTACCTCCCAGCCAGGACCGTTCAATGCCCAGGATGATCTTCAGGGATGTCGCAAGACCTCCCAGGGCAATACCGAATGCTATACCGCGTTTCGAAGCGACGTTCGGTATGTCCATGATCCACTGAGCAAATGCCGGAAGATGGGGCGATATCCGGTCGCCGAGCGGTAGAATGCCGATCATGATGATGAATCCTGCTGCAAGAAGCAGTGTCGCTTCAAGCGACCTTACCCGGAATGCCCGGTACGATGCCGATGCCATGAAAAAGGCGAGTAGTGCGAACATGGTTGAACCAAGGGGCACGATGATACCCAGATACAGTGTTTCGATATCGAACCGGAACGATCCGACATTCGTCGGCAAAAAGAGTTCGCCTTCTACGCCGCCGAAAAGACCGATGATCGCGCTGATCGCGAAACTGATGATCAGAACGTACGAGTACTGAAAATTCTCGCGTCTGCGTTTGATCTTGTCGGCATGCACCTTGAGCAAACTGCCGAGACCGAGTACGATCGCAAAAGCCGACACAATCCGCAGGAAATCGTTCCGCATGAAATCATCGGTGTTCTGAACTGCGGGGTGCGGCAGGAAGAACGGTACGATGGCAAAGATGCCAA
>CP070834.1:2335131-2337612 GCA_020341755.1 Caldifarciminota bacterium
AACAATAATTGGAAATCGATCATTAAAAAAACCCATGTTGTCAACCTTGCCATCGCACCCGCCAGCATGAACCTGGCAGCTCTCGAACACGAATTAGCAACCCATGATGACAGAAATGGTATATTGAACAGAACATTGGAAGATATTAACACATCGTACGATTACATGATAATCGACTGCCCGCCATCATTGGGACTGTTAACGGTCAATGCCCTGTACGCAGCCGAAGAGCTTTTCATACCGATTCAACTATCATACTTCGCTCTCGAAGGCGTACGCCAACTGCTAACGATTATCGAAATGGCAAAAAAAGAACTGCCGGAGAATCGACCACAGATCACCGGGATAATCGCGACTCTCTATGACGGTCGGACGAACATGAGCAAAGAAATACTGAAAGCCATCAAGGGGTTTTTCGGAAAAACGGTTTTTAAAACAGTGATCAAAAGAAATGTTAAACTCGAGGAAGCAACAAGCCATCACAAAACCATTTTCGAATATGCGCCTAGATCAGCAGGAGCACAGGCGTATAGAGATTTAACATCAGAGGTAATAAGCCAGGAAAGGAGCACATGACATGGCAAATCCGCTTGGTAAAAATCCACTAAAGGACGCCTTTTTCAAAAAATCAAAGGCCCGACAGCGACAAGCGCCAAAAGTGACACGTGCAAAAAAAGAACCCCGCAAAAAGCCGGCACCCGATAAACGGACTGCTATAGCATCTCAGAAAAAAGCCGTTATCACAAAACAGGCATCGAGCACGCAGGTTGTTGGCTGCATCATTGCTGGAGAATATTTCGGCTTGGACATGAATTCGGTCGAGGAAATCGTGCAGATGGTCGAAATAACCGAGCTGCCAAAATCACCAGATTTCGTCGATGGAATCATCGGCATTCGAGGCAGGATAGTACCGGTGATAAGCTTACGTAAGATGCTCGGGTTTGAGTACAAACAATATAACCTCAATACCGAAATCGTCATTGCTACTATCGGCACCAAAGAAATAGGCTTGGTCGTCGACAGAGTGGTCGAAATCGTCAGCGTGCAGGTCGATCAAATTCTAACTCCTGATGAAAAGACCGTACCGCTCGCTAAATTCCTCAGCGGCATAGCAGACCTTGACGGAAAGCTCATGCTCCTGCTGGATCTGGATACCGTACTGAACTATGAGCAGCGTGCATTATTAAAAAAATTACACAAAATCCCCCAGCAATCCATTTCCTCTGACCAGGAAAAACGGGACAAGGTGCGTGAAATTCTACATAACCGAGCAGTAGAATTGCGAAAAATAAAGATCGAGGACAGCATTGATAAAAAACGGCTCATCACGTTTTCCCTGCGGAATGAATGGTATGGTCTCGATATTAATCAGGTAATAGAAATCTCTAACTTGCTCGAGATATTTTACATTCCTTCGACCCCTGGCTATATACGAGGTACGATCAATCTGCGCGGTAAGATCGTACCCGTCGTCAATCTGAAGAGGTTTTTTGACCTTCCCGAAACAACCACTACCCAGGATACGTGTATCATCATCGTTGAGTATGAACATATGAAAATAGGTCTTATCGTGGATTCGATTTCCGAGGTAATGGAACTGCCTGTCAACCTTATCCAGCCGCCGCTGGTGACATTGGAACGGATAAAAGCCGATTTTCTTGAGGGCGAGGCTGAATGGGACAGCAAACTTATCGGTTTATTGGATCTAAATGGTATTGTCAATGCCATTCGACCCGAGGCGTAAATGAAATTCTTAATGTTAGTTTATGATGCAATATTAGACATATTCAGAACATACAATAAAAAGGAGGTGATATATCTCAAAGACAAACCAGATACAGCGGATACACACGGCGTGTGCATATGCTGGTGTTCTATAACACACAGCCGGCTGGTGGATGGTAAATATGTGTTCAATATGAAAAGGAGACAAAAATGCTAGACAAAAACAGAAGCCTTATGGCTGTTGCGCTTATACTGGTGCTGCTTGCACCTGGTGGAATATTTGCACAGGAAGCTGAAGTAGAAACAGAGGAAACAAAGAATGATAGAGATCTCATCGGGGTGACACTCGAAGAACTGCTGGCGCTGGATTATGAGAGCGGACTGACAGGCGGCATCAGCATATACGGGTATATGAGCACGAGACTGGAACAGGTGTTCTATGAATTATCCATTGATGAGAACGGTGAAACTGAAACAACCACCCCCCCTTACGAGTGGGACCTACCCTATGTCCATATCTTCATGCGGGCCACTTTGTCACAGAACATCGAGGCATTCTTGAACCTTGCAAGCCAGGACCTTGAGGTGAGAAATGCCTGGGGCAACATGAAATTAAGCGAGGCTTTCCAGCTGAAATTCGGGAAACAGTACAGAAACTTCGGTCTGTTCAATTCAAAACTGGACGAGGTTCCTACCTATTTGGGTATTGAACCTCCAGAACTCTTTGACAGTGATCATCTTATGCTGTCTCGAACC
>CP070834.1:2337712-2344532 GCA_020341755.1 Caldifarciminota bacterium
AAAAAAGGATCAATCATTGCAGAGAGCGTAGCACCGCAGAATCCCTATTTCGGCATCATGCTGCCGTATGCTCCGGTGCATTATATACTGCTCGAACATGTTCCGTATCTCGTGATGACGAGCGGCAATATTCAGGATGAACCGATCGTCATTGATGACCGCACCATGGAGCAAAGACTACGGCACATTGTGTCATACAGTTTGACTCATAATCGTGCGATACACAACCGGTGCGATGATTCGGTCGGGTTCTATGTCAAGGGTAAGGGATTTTCCTTGATGCGCAGGTCGCGGGGGTATGCTCCTGCTCCGATCCGCACGCCCGTTGCGGTACGACCGACGCTCGGTGTTGGCCCGCTCTTGAAAAATACCTTCACCCTTGCCCGCGGTAATGATGCGTATGTATCACCTCACATAGGCGATCTCGATAATCTCGAGACGCTCGAGTATTTCACGGGTTTGGTCGAGAGATATACCCGGTGGTTCAAGATCCAACCGGAACTGATCGTTCACGATATGCATCCTGATTATCTTTCAACGAAGCTTGCCCGAAAAATGTCCGGTAAAAAGATCGCCATACAGCATCACGTAGCCCACGTTCTTTCGTGTCTCGGTGAATATAAGATAGAAGATAACGCCATCGGGATCACGTTCGATGGTACTGGATTCGGCAGCGACGGAAAGATCTGGGGTGGTGAATTCTTCGTCGGCAATATGCGTAGAGTACACCGCATCGCTCATCTTGAATATCTACCGCTGCCGGGCGGTGAATCGAGTATCAGGAAGCCATACCGTATTGCCGTTGCGTATGTTACCACACTGCTGAACCGTTCGATAAAGAGCCTTCCCGGACGTGCCCTGCCGTTTCGGGTCAGCCCCCGGGAGATCGCGACTATCCTCCGCATGTGCAAAGACCAGCGCAACCTGGTGTATACATCGAGCATGGGTCGCCTGTTTGATTGTGTATCTGCTCTGCTCGGCATCACGAAACAGATCACCTATGAGGCAGAGGCCGCGATCAATCTTGAACACTGCGCACGCACCGCAATACGCAGCATATATCCGTACGATATCGAGGAAGGAGATCCTTTTATCATCCGCGTCGGTGCTGTGGTCGATGGTGTGATTCGTGATCTCGCCCGTGGGCTCGACACCGGAACGATCGCTGCCCGGTTCCACAACACGATCGTGCGCTTTTCGCTTGAAATGGTCAAAAAAGTGAGTAGAATATATGGTGTGAAAAATGTGTGTCTATCAGGGGGTGTATTTCAGAACCGGTATCTGCTGGAGAGGATGTTGTTTGTTCTGGAGAACGCGGGGTATCGGGTATTCATGCACAGAAAACTCCCCACCAATGACGGGTGTATATCATACGGACAGGTGATCGGCGGTAATGTTGGTACAGAGATGCAATAACACTATGCTGAAGGAGTTGCTATGTGTCTAGGAGTCGTAGGGAGAATAGAAGAAATCCGAGGGGATATGGCGGTGGTCGAGATTATGGGCGTGCAGCGGGATATCAGTATCGTGCTCGTCCCCGAGATCAAAGTCGGCGAATATGTCATGATACATGCAGGATTCGCCATTAATCCGATCGATGAAGCGGCGGCAAAAGAAACCGAGGAACTGTTAAGACAGGTGTACGGAGACATACCGCTATGATCCAGGCGTTGCTCTTCATACTTGTCGGCGCGGATTTTTCTATCAGCACGGCACCAGAGGACCAGCAGCTGCCGGTTGTGCTCTATGCAGATACGCATTTTTGTGTATTCTGGCAGGATATGAGGCATTTCCCCGGTGACCGATCCCTCTACGGAGCGCGGGTTGCTCAGGATGGTACGGTGCTCGATGAGGAGGGACAATTGTTGTACCGGGACCAGGTGGTCGTGCTCGATGCCGCGTACGACGGCATCAATATGCTCGTGGCATTCCAGGACAGTTGCTGAGATATGGCAGATATACTTGGGGTGCGTGTCACTCCACAGTTGGATACTCTTTCCTCGATCGCGATCTGCAATACCCCAGGATGGCAGGCCAATCCCGCAATAACATACAATGGAGAAAATTATGTGGTCGCATGGTTGGAAACGATGACCGATCGCATATACGTCACCCGGGTCACTCCAGATGGCGCGGTACTCGGAGCAGGTCATTACGTATGTGACGGACTCGACCCTGACGTGGCTGCCGATCAGGAACGTTCACTCGTTGTCTGCGCGAAAGAGTATGAGGGAGTCGTGGGGCGATTCGTCGATGCCACCGGGCAGCCAGTCGATACCGTGCTCACGATTGCTGTACTGCTTGCAACATCGACGCGACCGAGGGTCGTATGGGGAGAAGGGATGTATCTTGTTGTATGGCCGGATTTTTGCCAAGCCGGTACTGACCTTGATGTGTTCGGTCGGCTGGTGACACCAGAGGGTGTGATGATTGGCGATAGGTTCACGATCGCAGACGGACCGGCAGGGCAGGCTTATTGCGATGTGACGTTCGACGGCGAGCAGTATCTTATCGTATGGACCGAGGGGCACGATATCGTCGGACAGTTCGTCACGACCGATGGTGTTCTATCCGGATCGCCTGTTACTATCTCCCATCATGATTCATTGTGGTACTATCATCCCTCTGTGTGCACGGGACCCGATAATTACCTTATCGTATGGTCACGCTGGGACGAGCATCACGATGTGTATGGCAATCTTGATATTCCTACCAGTATCGCGTCATCAGACCATATCCTGCCGGGACGGTCGGTTGCCACGATCATCGTGGGTCAGGTACCTGCCCACGAGGTAGATGGTGGCATGCTTTACGATCTCTCCGGTCGACGCATCGAACCGGCTCAGGCTGGGCCGGGCGTTTATTTCATCGTAGATAAGGATGAGATCGTAAGAAAAATCATCAGGGTGCGGTAGACCACACCCACCACTCACATCATTCAGTAAGCGCCGATCCTGTGATATCAATTATGGAGTAACTGGGGCAGGAGTTTGCCTGCTTTGCCCTGGATAGATACATCGACCATTGTGCTGATACCGGTTGGTTCAAGGTTGACTTCGATGGTTGCGATGCCCTCATGCCGGGCGATTTCCGGTATCGACGCTGCTGGCCAGACAACACCCGAGGTTCCGCAGATAATGGCGACCTCGGTCTTCGTCAGGAACGTTAGTGCCGTGTGCCATATGTCCTGGGGAATGGTTTCACCGAACCACACGACATCGGGGCGCAGTAATCCGCCGCACGTGCACCGTGGCAGGTCTGATTCTTGTTCTGTATCGGGGGGTAAATGTCGAAGGGTAGCACCGCACAAGAGGCAGCGTGCCCGGAATATGTTTCCGTGCAGTTCAAGGACATTCTTCGACCCGGCACGCACATGAAGACCGTCGACATTCTGCGTGAGCAGGAGGAATCTTTCGGCATGTTTTTCCAATTGCACGATGGCCTGATGGGCAGGATTCGGCTGTGCCTGACTGATGATGCGCTGGCGCCAGTGATACCATTCCCAGACGAGAGTGGGGTTATTCTTGAATGCTTCAGGTGTAGCCAGGTCCGTGGTCGAATAATTTTTCCACAGACCGTCGGTGCCGCGGAATGTCGGGATCCCGCTCTCTGCGGAAATACCCGCACCGGTTAACACGAAAACAGATCGGGCGCGTATGATGAGATCGCGCGCCCGATCAATGTTCGTGGTCTCCATGCTCGGTCTGATCAGAACTTGAAATATACTCCTATCTTGCCGGGCCGGGAATCGAACCTGATACGGTCCTGCTCCGAGAACACGAGGACATCGATGATCGATATTATCCGGTTGATCACTGCAAAACCGGGCATGAATCCGGCACGCCTGAGATTTTCCCGGGCGTCTTTCCGTCTGTTCCAGTAGTACGTTCGGCTGGTAAGCGTATCCCATTCCCAGACGTCATCGCCAAAATAGCCGAATTCCTCGATGTATTCTTGCTGACTCACGGGGTCGTCTGGATATAATAGGCTTGCGTTGCGCTCAACCTCAAGATTATGCGCGCTTGCCGAAAGGTAATCTTCGACGGCATTATAATATTCTTCATCACTGCGCAACTGATTTGCACCGGCGTGTTCCACTGCATAGGCTCGCGCGGACTGGTCGATCTTGTGTCCGAAGTAGTTGAACCCGAAATAGGAAAGCCATATCGACCCTTCGACGACGAAGAACGTATGCGCCTTTGTCTTTTCTCCCTGTATGAGTTCACCAAGACCGGGCATAATAGCAGATGCCAGTACGGGATTCATTGCCTGAAAGCAGATGAGTGATATGCTTACTATCATACGTCCTCCCTTTATCGTAATACGGCGAACTTTTTGAACTTCACATCGCGTCGCGTGCTGCTCTGTGCCACGACGCGTGCAATGTACACACCGTTTGATTGTTTCTCGAAATTAAAAGTCACTTCATTATATTCATTCGCTGTCGGATTCTCGAGGTCTACCGTGCCGATACTGTGCCCCACGATGTCGAGTATCTCGACCGTTACCTCGGCGTCCTCACCGAGGAAAAAACGCACGGTTCCGTATGTTTCGACCGGTGAGGGGTATATATAGAACGACCCCAGCAGCGTTGAGGAGACCTGCGGATCGTTCAATTCGCCCGTGAATACTCCCCAGTTCTTCGGTGAGTTCATATAACCAGCCCAGGCAGCCGCTGTACCGGGGAAATCCCATACATATAATTTCCCCATGTCGCTGCCGCACGCGAGTTCAAGGTCTTCATCATTATCAAGGTCGAGGATGATGCCCGGTGAGGTAAAACCACCATCGCCGAACAGAGGGGAGTACGGGAATTCAGTATTTCGATCGTTGATGATTTTCATCTGACCAGTGCCGAATGAATCTGCAACCGACATGCCGAATACCAGTTCATCGGTGGCGTTATTATCGAGGTCGGCGATGATGAGGGGTTGATAGATGTATTCATCGGTCTGGAACGGAAAATCATTCTCGGGTACGCCGTTGCGGTTCGTGACGAACAGGGTTCTGCTGCTGTTAGGCATGATGATCTCGAGATAGCCGTCGTTGTCAATATCGGCGAGGGCGGGTGTGACATAGAACGTCGTATCGATGAGTATGTCGAATACCTGCTCGAGTGTGTCGGCTCCGTATATGTATATGGTTCCGTATCCATTTATGGTGACCGCTTCCGGTTCCCCGTCACGGTCGAGATCACCGGTGATCGGCGAAGCGAATGTTATCATATTATGCTGGGAATCATCGAATCTTTTTATGATACCGCCCTGATCAGCGATCCAGAACAGACCGTTCGATCCAAGGATACCGATTTGCCGGGAGTCCTCATCGAACACGCAGGGAGTTGAGACGATTTCCGTCGTCAGGGTAAGGGGAAAACCGGTGATGTTCGTTGCGGTCGAGTCGATGCAGTAGAAGTGGCGGTCCTTACTTCCGAAGAGTATTTCATCATTACCGTCATTGTTGATATCGAACAGCAGCGGAGCACCAAGTATATCGTTGCCGGTCGTATAGGGAAAGTCAGGGAGCGCCGTCAGTGTGTTACCGTCGAGGCAGTGCAGGTCGAACCCGGTCGCGAAGAGTACGTCGTCGGCACCATCGGCGTTGATATCTCCCACGGCAAGTAATGTCATGATCGTATCGAATAGTGCTATACCATACGGAGTACCATCGTGATGGAATGTATGTATGCGGCCTGTCCGGGTAGCTACGATGAGTTCCTGGTCGCCGTTGCCGTCGAGATCACCGTAACTGACGGCCTGGACCTCGTGCCCGAGCGCGACCGTGATCGGGAAACCATCCTGATACAGATCAAAATCTACCGCAATGTCCATCATGGTATCAGGTGCCGAATTAACTTTCACGGTCACGAGCGACTTGCCGTAGTACGAATCGGAATTGGGATTACTGAACGGACCGAAGAGGTTAATCGCCTGACCGCTGTCATCAAGGAAAAATGCATCGAAGCGGGATCCGTAGTATTCGAGCGTATCCGCGTACCACCAGGCATCGAAATGCTGTATGCCATCGGCTTCTTCAAGATCGACGCCTTTGTGGTACGGATCGATCTGAACGTAATTGTAACCGGAATCAGACCATGAACTCAATACCGCGTCATCAACATGCCAGATCAGTATGCCGCTTCCCGGCAGGAAGAAATCATACTCGCCGTAATCGA
This sequence comes from Caldifarciminota bacterium, assembly GCA_020341755.1. GTDB lineage: Bacteria > Hydrothermota > Tepidihabitantia > SM23-42 > SM23-42. The sequence goes on from CP070834.1 coordinate 2,343,888, forward strand.
CCGAAACGACAACGCTGTCTTCCTGGTCAATGAGAATGGTGTCTTTTTGTAGGATATCCTGCTGCCGGTTTTCGATGATAAAATATTCGGTTTCGCTTATCGGTATCCGGACCATGGTCATGGTGTCAACGTCATATTGCGTTGTATCGATCTCGGCCGCACGTATCCGGATAAGACTGTCGGCATCCTGAATTGTTCGCGGAGTCCCCCACCCTAGAATGCTCCGTGACCACGCGTTGAGGTATGCAGGGATGGTTCCTTCAGGAACACCGTCACGGGGGCTTCCAACCCATGCACCAGTACCCATGAGGCCCCAGGCACCGATGCCGTTTGACCAACCACTCACATCATACAGGTCCGGAAGACCGAGTACATGTCCGAACTCGTGACAGACCGTCCCGATTACGCCGACCATATAGTCATCGACGCGCTCCATTTCGGGAACGATCATGACCGGGCAATCAAGGGTATCTGCACCATTGTTGGCAATAACATAGGGTGTGCCTGTGTAAAAGTCAAGCGCTGCCGGACCAAAGGTCGCTGACCAGAGGTCGCGGAAACGGTAGAACGAGAGACTCGTTTCCAATCCAGCACCGGCATGAAATATGATGACCGCGTCGTACTGTGAGAAATCGACGGTTGGAT
>CP070834.1:2344632-2384213 GCA_020341755.1 Caldifarciminota bacterium
TACTTGCTGATCGTCTTTGTCTTTTTGTCTCCTCTCGAAATGATGGTTATGGGTATACCGAGACGCGCGACGACCTCCTGCATATTACTGAACATCTTTTCATACACGTTGGTCTGTGGATTGATGCACACGACCGGCATATTTTTATCGATGAGCGCAATGGGCCCGTGTTTCATCTCACCCGCTGCATAACCGGTCGCATGTATGTAGGATATTTCCTTTAGTTTCAGTGCCCCCTCGAGTGCCGTGGCATAATTCAATCCCCTTCCGATGAAGAGGAAATCACGTGAGTTGTAGAATTTTTTTGCGATTGCCTTTATTGTATCATCGGTTGCCAGGATCTCATCGATCTGACCCGGGATTTTTTTGATCTCGGCGAGATGCTCCGTGAGCGCGGTTTTCGTAACGAACCCCTTCAATAGACCAAGGTACAGGCTGAACAGGTAAATATTGAGAATCTCAGCGGTATACGCCTTGGTGGACGCGACGCCTATCTCTGGTCCTGCCATGAGCGTAATGACGCCATCCGATTCCCGGTGTATGCTCGACTGCTGGACATTAATGAACGATAGTACTTTCAGAAATTTCGCTTTTGCTTCTCTCAACCCAGCGAGGGTATCGGCAGTCTCGCCGGATTGGCTTATCGCCATGATCATGGTATTACCGTCCAGGACGGCGTCACGATACCGGAACTCGCTGGAGATATCCACCTCGGTGTGTACCCGTGCGAATTTTTCGATAAGATATTTTCCGACGAGTCCGGCATGCCACGAGGTACCGCACGCCTGTATCACGATGCGTGAAATCTTTTTCAACTCATCGTCGGTCAGCGCTACATCGTCACCCAGTTTGATGGTGCTGTTGCTGATCCTGTTGGTGATGATGTCGTGCACGACCTTGGGCTGTTCGAAGATTTCTTTCAGCATGAAATGAGGGAAGTGTCCTTTGTCGATATCTTTTATCTTGACGGTGATCTTGCGCGGTTGCACACCGCGGGCCTTCCCGTCAAAATCGCGGATCCCTATCCTGCCCGCTGCGAGGGTCACGACCGAATCATTCGGTATATCCACCACCTCGTTGAAGACGGTTATGACACCGGAAATGTCTGAGGCGAGCGCTGCTTCGTTCTCGTTATAACTACAGATCAGGGGAGCATCATGCCGTGCACATGCGATCTTATCGGGTTCCTTCGACGAAACCACGGCAAAGGCGAAATTGCCCTTCAGGGTGCCTACGATTGCATGAACCGCTTCGGTCAGTCCGCGGTCGATATTCTCTTCGATGAGATGGACAATAACTTCAGAATCCGTTCCCGAACGGAAGATATGACCCTTGGTTTCCAGTTCATCCTTCAACTGCATGTAATTTTCGATTATCCCGTTAACTACCAGCGCGATCTCTTCGCTGCAATCGAGCAGCGGATGTGTGTTGATCTCCTGCGCTGCGCCGTGTGTTGCCCATCTCGTGTGGCCAATGCCGATCTGTCCAGTAACCGGTTTTTGCCTTATGAGTTGTTCGAGTTCGCTCAATTTACCAGGGACCTTGCGTATGGAGAGTTCACCGTTGCTGATGACCGCGATGCCGCTGGAATCGTAACCGCGGTATTCAAGACGCCACAGACCCCCCAGCAATACGCTCGAGACGTCACGCGGTCCGATATAACCAACGATACCACACATGTTGTATTATAGGCGAAACATACGGTACTGTCAAGACTACGCCAGTATTGTATGCATTCCGAAGGCAGAATTTTTCCTATCACACTTGACATCCTATCCCCTATAGATACTATAAAAGAGTATTTCTTTATGGAAAAGACCCTGAACCACACCCGTACAAACATCAGAAGGAAGTGTTTGGTGATGAAACAGCCGCTCATGAGACGCATGATCATCGCTACCCTGCCGTGCATTGCTGCATCCGTGTATTTTTTTGGATGGCGGTGTCTGGTCATCGTATTCGTATCCTGCTGCGGGGCCTTCATCACCGAGTGGTTCTTTGTCCGCAAACGTAACGAACCGGTGAGTGAAGCGGTTTTCGTTTCAGGCATACTTTATGCCCTCATCATGCCGCCGACCGTACCGTGGCATGTTCTGATTTTCGGGATCGTATTTGCCATTCTGTTCGGCAAAATGGTATTCGGCGGATTCGGCAGGAATAACTTCAACCCGGCAATGGTCGGACGTGCTTTTGTCTATATCTGCTTCCCTGTTGCCCTCACCGCAACGTGGATACTTCCTGCCCAGGGACCATGGGGAGCGCTGGGTATGTGGACGAGTGCAGGGATCGATAGCATCACCTCAGCAACACCGATGGCGCTCGTAAAGGCGGGTCAGATCGATGTGCCATCACTGTCGGCTCTATTTTTTGGTCGCATTGCCGGGACCATGGGGGTCACGAGCGCCCTTGCCATACTCACCGGCGGGCTCTTCGTTTTTATCACGAAGACCGCAAATCGAACCATCATCATCACGGTAATAGGTACCTACGCGGCAGCAAATCTGATATTTGCCCTGCTCGGGGTAGCGGGTTCACCGGGCATGCTGCCTGCATTGCTCGGCGGCGGTTTCCTCTTCGGCGCGTTCTTCATGGCGACCGATCCCATCAGCGCACCGAAAACGATACAGGCAAGAATACTGTTTGCGGTGATCATTGGTTTATGTACGATCATCATCAGGACCTTTTCCGTATTCAATGGCGGTCTCATGTTTTCTATTCTCATCGCGAACATGTTCGCACCCATATTGGATCATGCATTCGCCAGGAGAAAAAAGAGGGATAGAAAGAGCACACAGGAGGCTGGTAGTCCATGAGAATAACTGAGCGAGGCTGGTATTCGGTCGCCTTTATGTTCATCATAACGCTTGCCGTGAGCACCGTTTTGATAATCTTCGGGAGTGCCACGCGGCAACGTGTCGAGGATAATCAGCGTGTTGCTTTTAGACGGGCGGTTCTGGAGGCGCTGCCTATTGAACTACCAACATCATTATCTCCTGCCCAGATCCACACAATATTCACCGATAGCGTCCATATCGACAGTCTGCTTCCTGATGTATATGAGTTCAGACGCAATGGCAGTGTCATCGCCTATGCACTCCCGTTCGAAGGCCCCGGTTTCTGGGCGCCGATTAAGGGTATCGTCGGCATTGCCGTTGATAAGAAGACGTTTTCCGGGCTGGCGATCTATGAACAGAATGAGACTCCCGGACTCGGCGGTGAGATAGTAAAATCCTATTTTCGCGATCAATTCCGCGGTAAACGTATTGGCGAAGGCGAATCACCAATCGGTATCAGACCTGGCACCGATGTACTCGATGAGTATTCTGTGCATGCGATAACCGGCGCGACGCAGACCAGCGAAAAATTTGAAATGCTGCTCAACGCCCGATTGCGCGAGTGGCGCGATACGCATACAGGAGTCACCCCTTGAAAAGCACGAAAGATATCATGCTGGACGGACTCTGGGGTGATAATCCCGTTTTCCGGCAGATACTCGGGATATGCTCTGCCCTGGCGGTAACCAACCTCGTCCTGAACACCGCGGTGATGGGTGCCGCGGTCATACTCACCACGGCTCTGTCCAGTTTCACGGTCAGCGTTTTACGCCGCTGGATTCCGCGTATCATCAGGATGATGGTGGAGACACTCATTATTGCTTTTTATGTCATACTCTTCGACCAGACCCTGAAGGCGTACTGGCCTGATATGAGCACGAACCTGGGACCGTATGTCGGTCTCATCATCACGAACTGCATCATCATGGGACGTGCCGAAGCATTCGCAAACCAGAATCCACCGGGACCATCCTTCCTGGATGGTTTCTTTTCCGGCTTGGGATATGCGATCGTACTGATTTGCGTTGCCCTGGTCCGGGAATTGCTCGGTATGGGGACGATACTCGGAGTAGCCATGCCGGTGTTCTCAACCGGACTGTGGGACCGATGGATCATCATGGTGATGCCACCCGGTGCATTCTTCACGCTCGCCCTTATCGTCTGGATCGCCCGATCAATTCGAAGCGCAGCACCGACCAGGAGCGCCGGTAAATGACAACGAATAATTTCGCCGTTCATCTCCTTTTTATCCTGTTCGCCTCGATATTCACCGAGAACATACTCCTCGCTCGTTTCCTCGGAATGTGCTCTTTCTTGTCAGTCTCCAGGCAGGTGAAGACCGCAGTCGGTCTTGGTCTGGCAGTGGTTTTCGTCATGACCTGCACCGTTGCCCTGGACTGGTTCGCCTACCATCTGATCTTGAGACCGTATCATATTGAATATTTTCGCTTCATCCTATTTATCATAATAATTGCTGCGTTCGTACAGTTCGTCGAAATGGTCATTGAAAGGTACTCGCCGGTCCTGTACTACAACCTTGGTATTTTTCTTCCTCTCATCACCGTGAACTGTGCCATACTGGGGGCTTCGCTGTTCATGGTCATAAGATCGTATACACTCATCGAAGGCATCTTTTTCGGGTTCGGCAGCGGTATTGGCTGGATGCTGGCGATCATTGCCATGGCAGGCATCAGGGAAAAACTAAAAATCGACCGCATACCGCGTGGTCTGCAGGGACCGGGTATCACCCTGATCATTGCCGGCATCATGGCACTCGCTTTTATCGGCTTCACCGGTGTCCTTTCCGCACGATGATATCATCTACCTTGAGAAACTGGTGCATCGGAGAGAACGGCGTATGGTGAGCATCCTTGCGATAGCGGTCGTTGGTGGGATCGGCGCATTGCTGGCTACTATGCTCGTGCTTGCCGAGCGTTTCATCAGCAACTACGGGGATGTCGAGGTTGTGATCAACGATGGGGAAAAAAAGTACACGGCTCGGGGCGGCACGAGTCTTCTCGAATCCCTCAGATCTGAGAAGATATTCATACCCTCTGCCTGTGGTGGACGTGGTACCTGTGCATACTGTAAGGTCAGGGTGCTCGACGGCGGAGGTCCGCTCTTGCCGACCGAAGAACCTTACATGGACACGCGTGAACGGGAACAAGGCATACGGCTTTCATGCCAGGTCAAAGTCCGCAACGACATACAAATGGAGATCCCTTCGGAACTGCTGTCGATCCGGGAATATCAGTGTCGGTGTGCCGATATCACGGATTTCACCTATGATATAAAACAGTTCACCCTGAAAATGTTCGATCCTCCGACAATCGCTTACAAGCCGGGTCAGTACGTACAGTTGTTCAGCCCGGCATACCCAGGAAGTAGTGAAGAGGTTTACCGGGCTTATTCGATATCGTCAGATCCAAAAGACCGGTCCAGCATCGAACTTATCGTGCGCCGCGTGCCCGGAGGCATTGCGACGACCTATCTGTTCGACCATCTCAAGACGGATGAAACGGTCAGGTTGAACGGTCCATACGGCGAGTTCTACCTGCGCGACACGGGTGCAGCGATCGTCTTCATCGCCGGCGGCTCTGGCATTGCTCCTATCAAATGCATGCTCCATCATATGGTGAATACAAAGAACGAACGCACCGCGGTATTCTTTTTCGGTGTTCGGGGGGACAAAGATATTTTCCTTTTTGACCGCATGAAACAGTTCGAGGATGAACTGCCGAATTTCACCTTTGTCCCCATTGTAGCGCAACCCGATGAGGGTTCGCAATGGCAGGGGAAGACGGGTAACATGATCGAAGTCGCAGCCGATTACCTGAAGAAGATGCAGAAACCTCAAGATTGTGAAGGGTATCTATGCGGTAGTCCGGGTCTGATCAATGCAGCGGTAGCCATGTTGACAGACCTGGGTATACCACGTGAGCGCCATTTCTATGATAAGTTTGCATAACCGGGGAAAAGATGAAAAGAACGCCACAGGATAAAAAACTAGAGGCACTGCTCAGAGCATCGCATATTTCTGGGTGCGGTTTTCTCGGAACCGATACTCGTGAATTGTGGGAGATCATCCAGGAAGACATGAACGATGTGCGCGCAATGGGTCAAACTGCGAAATCGATCGCCAGCCGCATGAAAGAGCTCACCGTTATCGGTCAGCGGGGACTCGGTGAATGGGTACCGGCAGGCGAACATTTGCAGGTACAGTGCGATGACAGCCGCGGTATCATCCCCTGCCCCTGGCCGCATCATGTCCGTTGCCTTAAACGGACGACTACGGTAAAGAGCGATACTGGTGAACAGCTGAGATGGTCAGATCTCAATACACATCTGATCGAGGTTCACGGTTTTTTCGAAGGAAAGGGCGCGCTCTTCAGGCTCGAACCGAAAAAACTCATCGCGGTTATCTTTCAGGATGAGTGAATAGACCCCTCACGTACCAGGGATCAGCGCTGCAACGACTGGAGTTGATAGAGGTTGTAGTATAAACCTCGTGTCTTTATTAGTTCCGTGTGATTTCCCGCTTCCCGTATCTCTCCCGAATGTACAACGTATATTCGATCAACATCCTTTATCGTGCTTAAACGGTGAGCGACTATGATAGCGGTTCTTCCGCTGATTAATTTCTTTAATCCATCCTGTATCAGATGTTCGGTTTCTGCATCGATATTCGCCGTTGCCTCGTCGAGCACCAGGATTCTGGGATCGAAAGCGAGGGCACGTGCGAATGACAGTAATTGACGTTCTCCTGCAGTGAACGTGACTCCCCTCTCGGCAACATCCTGTCCATAACAATTGGGAAAGCGGTTTATGAAGCGGTCGGCATTGATGTAGGATGCGATCTCTTCGATCCGTTCATCGGGCAGCGCAAGATTCAAGCGGATATTAGATTTAATATCACCGGCGAATAAGAATACGTCCTGGGGAACCACGCCGATCTTCGACCTGAGTGATGGTAGACATATATCCCGGATATCCGTTCCGTCCACGAGTATGGTGCCGCGCTGTATCTCGTAGAGCCGTGATATGAGGCTTATAATGGATGTTTTCCCGGACCCCGTGGGACCGACAAAGGCAACGTGTTCTCCGGGATGGACCTTGAAGGATATGTCTTTAAGCACCCAGTCTTTGTCGTATCGGAACCACACATGATTGAATTCTATCTCACCGCGTATTGTCGTCATCGGGACTGCGTCTTTCCTGGCGGTTATTTCGATTTTTTCATCGAGCAACATGAAAATCCTCTCGCTCGATGCCATTGCTGACTGCAGCAGTGTATACGATTCGGTCAATTCGCGGATCGGTCTAAAGAACATTTGGACATAGGTGATGAACGCAACGAGCACTCCGAGCGAAACCTTACTGGTGATGACCTGTCCACCACCGTAGTACAGAACAAGCCCGATACCCACCGAACTGATGATCTCGATAAGGGGTCTGAAATACGACATGAGAACCACATGTTTGAGATTGGCATTCAGGTAGTCACGGTTCACCCTGTCAAAGGATGAGAGATTCTGCTTTTCTTTAATGAATATCTTTATGATCCGGATACCGGACAGATTTTCCTGGAGCCGGGCATTCAATCTAGCTAGTTTAAGCCGCACTTCACGGAATATTTTTCGAGCCTTTATGCGGAAGTAGAAGGTCACGAACAGCAGCACCGGGATCACGGCGAAAGCGATAACTGCGAGACGAGTGTTGACGACCAGCATCGTGATGATTATGCCTACCAGGAGGAGCACCTGTCGCAATAGTTGTGCGAACACCTGCGTAAACGCTTCATTGATGGCTTCGATATCATTGGTGGCTCTTGTGACCAGTCTGCCGACGGGATTACGGTCGAAGAATGCAAGATGCAACTGCTGCAGTTTTTCGAACACACGCGTGCGGATAAGATGCATGAACAGCTGACCCGCGTACTGAGAGCTGTAGATCTGCCCGTAACCGGCAAAGGCGCCAAGTATGACGATGAAGAGGAAAAAGGCAACGACTCGCACGACACCCATGATGTCGCGTGACCGTAATTGGGCGATCTCCTGAGCGGGAAGGGCTTTCATATCGGTATAGCGCGCGATCACCAGGTTATCGTAGCGTTCGAAAATTTCCTCATGCGCATACACCACGCCGAGAGCCGTTTCCTCCGCGTTGCCGGTGAAAAGATAGTAGTATGCGTCGTCCAGGATGTTCCCGTTGTCTTCCCAATCTTTCAACTTCTGTGCGTCGATACCTTCGAGCACGCTCTGGAGGGCGAAATAGGTCGTATCATCGAGCGGGATAAAACCTTCGACCGGTGATACGTTCGTCACCTTTTTTCCGGTCTTGATGATGTACTCATCGATAGCAACTTTTGTGAGGTAGGGGTAGATAAGTTCCGCGCCCGCAGCAAAAACGAGCAGGACGGCAGCCAGAACAAGGTACTTCAGATACGGTTTCATGAATCCGAAGAGCCTCACGAGTATGTTGAGATCGATCACTTTACCGACTTCATGCTCGTCATGTTCGTGATGCCGGTGCATTATTTCTCCTGCAGTTTCATTTCTATCTGCTGTATATCGTACATGTTCCGGTACATACCCTTCTTTCTGAGGAGTTCATCGTGAGTGCCGCTTTCGATTATCTCTCCCCGGTCGAGGACGATAATTCTGGAAGCATCGCGGAGTACGAACACCCGATGAGATATAACGATCGATGTCCTGGACTGTATGTCCTGTGCTATGGCACCGAGTATTTCCCGTTCTGTTTCTGCATCCACCGATGAAACAGCATCATCGAGGATAAGAATCGGTCTTTGCAGGAGAAGCGCCCGCGCCAGGGCTATCCTTTGCTTCTGTCCACCGCTCAACATCACGCCGCGTTCGCCGATCCTGGTATCGAAACCCTGAGGAAAAGCCATTATTTCGTCATGTATACCGGCGATCTTGGCGACCCGGATGATATCTTCCTCCGATCTCTGACCGTTGCCGAACAGTATGTTTTCCTTGATAGTATCGGCGAACAAAAATGTGTCCTGCGGGACAAAGGCTACTGCCCTGCGCAGGCTATCGGTGCTCACATTCTTTATGTTATGCTCATCGATAAAGATATCGCCTTTCTGCTGTTCGTACAATCGCATGATCAGGTTGACGATACTCGTTTTCCCGGAGCCGATCGGACCGGTGATGCCGATGAACTCACGCGGCTGAACCGTAAGGGATATGTTCTTGAGTGCCGGTTCTTCTTTGTCCTGGAAGGTGAACGTTACATTGCTGAACGTGATAGCCCCTTCGACGTGATCGAGAACTTTGTCACCGCCCTGTATACTCGAACGCTGGCTGAATATCTTATTCAACCGCATCTGACTTGCCGCCCCTCTCTGGAAAAGATTGATCGCCCAGCCGATCGCGATCATCGGCCACACCAGCATATGAAGATACGCGATGAACGCGACGAAAGAGCCGACCGAGACTTCGCCGAATATCACTGCCATACCCCCGCGCCACAATACGATGACCTCGCCGAGGGCTGCAAGGAACATTATTAGAGGCCAGAACAGTCCCCATACACGGATCAGGCCGACGTTCTTCTTTATATAATCACGACTGAGGACATCGAATTTTTCTATTTCCCCCTTTTCCTGAACGAATACCTTTATTACCTTGATGCCCGAGAGGCTTTCCCGTACCCTTTCGGTGAGCGTCGCGAATGCCTCCTGTACCTTCTCGAAACGACGGTGTATGAGCCTGCCGAATCGCGTTGAGACGATCGCGATGATCGGGAGTGGTATGAGCACGAACAAGGTGAGTTTTACGCTCAAACTCAGCATGATACCGAACGCCGCAATGCCCATGATCATGATATCGACGAGAATGATCATGCCGAACCCCAGTGCCATCCTTACCGCATTGATATCATTGACGGCGTGTGCCATGAGATCACCGGTTTTATGGGTATCGAAATATGCGAAATCGAGCGTCATAAGATGGGCATAGAAATCGGTCCTGAGCGACCGTTCAATACGACGTGACGATCCAATGATAAGATAGCGCCAGAAGAACCTTCCTATTGCTATGCCCAGCGCGAGGAAGAGGATCACAAGGAAATACAGGCTGAGCATAGACAGGGTTGCCTGCCCGGCAGCAAGCGAATCGATCGCCCGTCTCAGCACTTGAGGTATGATGAGTTGGAGGAAATCAATGATAATGAGCGCGAGTATCCCGAATGCAACGTGCCATTTATACCGCAGCAGATATTTTTTCAATTTCAGAAGGGAACGCATCCGTCATTATACACAGTTCAGGTATTTTTGCAATGGAGCAAAAACGAACAAAGTGTGTAGTTATTAAGTTACTGAGTTATTAAGTTATTTCCACCCTCCGGTTGGATCGACTACGTTGATAACATTTTTGCCCTAAGCTCCATGCTCTTTTCTTATAATACCCATATTTATAATATGGTTGTAGTATTGAATCCCGAATCTTTGAAAAAGAGAGGGATGCCCTCTGCCGGATCGGACAGCGTAACCGATCAACGCAGCACGATCGTTTATCTTCTACCTTCTACGTTCTACATTCTACGTTTAAAGAGCTCCGTTATTCCCTACTCCGGCACACGGTTTTCCCCCTTGACAAACAAGATTTTTTCATTATAATAGTGAAAATGAAAGTCAATTTCAAAAATAAGTCGGCGCTGGACCAATTCAAGCTCGAGAAGTATAAACGAGGGCTCAAGACATCGAAAAAACGGAGTTATATCGTGCAGTATTTCTTGGCTGCAGACCGGCATTACAGTATTGAAGAACTCTACGATGAGTTGCGTGCAGAGCACCCACGTATCGGATATTCCACCGTCTACCGGACCATGAAATTGTTGACAGAATGCGGACTTGCGAGCGAACGGAATTTCGCCGATGGCGTTGCTCGGTTCGAGCCGATACACAGGACACATCATCACGATCACCTTATCTGTACTGGGTGCGGGAAAATTATCGAATTTACGAACCGGAATATCGAACGCCTCCAGCAGACGATTGCACGGAAATATAAATTCGTGACGGCATCGCACAAACTTGAACTGTACGGTTTGTGTGCGGCATGCCAGAAAAAGAAAAGAAAGAATTCATGACCATTGTCGATTTAGCAGAATTAAAAGCAGGCATGACCGGTACCATTACAAACATAGACGGGGGGCACGGAATAACAAACCGTCTCGATGCGATGGGAATACGATGCGGCATAAAAGTGACTAAACTGAGCGGTCAGTTCATGCGCGGTCCGGTGATCATCAAAGTCGGCAAAACCCAGATCGCGATCGGATACGGTATGGCAAAAAAGGTGTTGGTACAGGTCGGATAGTGCTATCCTGAAAGGAATCACGCAGAAAGGTACACCTGAAATGAAAAACCATCCACTTCATAAAGAACCACATCTTAAACACGGTCATCACAGACATCATCATGGAGATTACAAAAAGAAGATCTTGCTGGTGGGCAATCCCAATGTGGGCAAGAGCGTAATCTTTTCCCGGCTTACCGGTGTCGGGGTCATAGCATCGAACTACCCTGGAACAACCGTAGAGTTCACTGCCGGTGCGATGGGCTCTGGTGATATGAAGATGCAGGTTATCGACGTCCCGGGAACATATAGCCTCCTTCCTTCAAATCCTGCCGAACAGGTTGCGGTCAAGATGATCAAACAGTCAGCAGAGGAAAAGAACAGCATTATCGTCAACGTCATCGATGCTACGAATCTCGAGCGGAACCTGAATCTGACCCTGCAACTTTTGAAAATGAACATCCCCGTTGTCGTCGCACTCAATCTCTGGGACGAGGCAAAACACATTGGTATCCATATCAAGGTCGAAAGGCTCGAATCCATACTGGGAGTGAAAGTCATTCCAACCGTAGCGGTTACCGGCGAAGGCATCAAGGAACTCGTCACCCACTTCGATGATGCGTGTAAGGGTGAGTGCACGATCGAAGATACCGAACGGTGGCACGAGATAGGTCGTATCATCGAGGAAGTCCAGACGATCACTCACAAACACCACACATTCGGGGAGCGTTTAAGCGATCTGACGATCCATCCCTGGACCGGATTGCCAATAGCTGTCGTCATTTTGTTCGTTTTATTCTTTGTCATACGTTTCATCGGCGAAGGTCTTATCACGCTCATAGTGAATCCCGTTTTTGACCGGCTCTGGTACCCCCTCATGATGAAGGTATCCGGTTTGTTGAAAGGATATACGTTTCTTCATACCCTGCTCATCGGCCAGCTCATAGATGGTAAGATAGATTTCGGACAGTCGTTCGGGGTTTTGACGACCGGGCTCTATGTCCCGTTAGGTGCTGTCCTGCCGTATATCGTGGCTTTTTATCTCATATTGAGCTTCCTTGAAGATTCGGGATATCTCCCACGGCTCGCGGTGCTCATTGATAAAACCCTCCACATGATCGGGTTGCACGGTCTTGCCATCGTACCCATGCTCCTCGCATGCGGCTGCAATGTCCCCGGCGTCCTTGCAACTCGCATGCTGGAGACAAAACGAGAGCGTTTCATCGCCGCGATACTGATGTCGATCTCAATACCGTGCATGGCTCAAACCGCAATGATCTTCGGTTTACTGGGGAAATACGGACCGCTCGGCATCTTCCCCGTGTACATAACACTATTTGCTATATGGATCATAGCCGGCGTGCTCATGAGAGTCCTGGTAAAAGGCGAGAGTCCGGAGATCTTCACAGAGATCCCACCCTATCGTTTCCCCCACCCGCATACCCTACTGAAAAAGGTCTGGATGCGGATACATTGGTTTCTTCATGAAGCAGTGCCCTTTGTGCTGGCAGGGGTCATCCTCGTAAATATATTGTATACGCTGGGAGTTATTTCCTTTATCGGAAAACTGACCGGCCCGTTCATAACCACACTGCTCGGACTGCCGCCTGAGGCTGTGGGCGCCCTTATTGTCGGCTTCATGAGGAAAGACATCGCGGTCGGTATGCTCGCTCCGCTGGGGTTATCTTTGAAGCAGTTGATCATTACCAGTGTCATGCTCACCATGTACTTCCCATGCGTGGCAACATTCGCCGTTTTGCTTCGAGAATTGGGTATTATCGATTTGCTGAAAGCAGCCCTCATCATGGTGCTTTCTGCCACGGTCGTGGGTGTGCTGCTCAATATCATACTATAGCGTATTGTATATGTTTTTTTGACCACTCTTCATAGAGTGCATTTGCCCCCTTGACAAACTCGGTATTTTAATTATAATTATTACATAATTAAAATGAATTCAAATATGGAAAGACTAAAAAAACTACTGGAAGATAACGGGCTCAAGCCCACGTATCAGCGATTAAAGGTACTCGAGTATCTCGACCGGCATATCGATACTCATCCAACGGCCGAGATGATCTACGATGCACTATCAAGGAATATGCCGACTATCTCGGTAACCACGGTCTACAATACGCTTAATGCGTTTCTCCAAACAGGTTTGGTTTCTGCCGAGACTATAACGGGTACGGAAGTACGCTACGATCTTGTTACTCACCCCCATCACCACTTCCTGTGCCGTATGTGCGGCACGATCATCGATGTTGATGTTACCTGCCCTGTTGTAGAAGCGAAAACAAAGGTGATAAACGGTCATACGATCGAAGAAGTACACGGATATTTCAAGGGCGTTTGTGAGAAATGCAACCGTGAGAAAACAGAGTGCACCAAAAAATCATGATGCACGAGTTTATGATATATGCAAACATATCCTCAAAAGGAGGTAATGATGAAAGAAAAGGTTGAAAAAGTCCTTAATGAGGTACGTCCCGGATTACAGGCAGACGGTGGAGATGTCGAACTGGTTGACGTCACGGAGGACGGTATCGTTAAGGTGAAACTGACCGGGGCATGTGCCGGTTGTCCAATGAGCACCATGACCCTCAAGATGGCTATCGAGAAGAAACTGAAAGAACAAATACCGGATGTAAAGGCAGTCGAACAGGTGTTTTAATAAATTGAGAAGAAACGAGTAACTATGAAAAGTTTGAAGGGAACAAAGACGGAAAAGAACCTGCTCACGGCATTTGCCGGTGAGTCCCAGGCACGGAACCGGTATACATATTTCGCATCCAGGGCAAAGAAGGAAGGATATGAGCAGATTTCCTACATCTTCACCGAGACGGCCGATAACGAAAAAGAACATGCAAAACGCTTTTTCAAATTCTTGGAAGGCGGAGAGGTCGAAGTCGCAACGGCATTCCCGGCTGGTGTTATAGGCACTACGCTTGAGAATCTGCAGGCGGCTGCAATCGGTGAGAACCACGAGCATACGAAAATGTATCCCGAATTCGCGAAGGTCGCCGATGACGAAGGTTTTTCAGAGATTGCCTGCGTGTTCAGGAACGTCGCGGTTGCAGAAAAACAGCATGAAAAGCGTTATCGTGCATTCGCTGAGAACATTAAAAAAGACCGTGTATTCAAAAGAGAAAAGCATATCAAGTGGCGCTGCAGAAACTGCGGTTATATTCATGAAGGCACCGGGGCTCCTGACAAGTGTCCTGCCTGCGACCATCCCATGGCGCACTTTGAGCTTCTTGGTGAGAACTGGTGATTTTTAAAAAGAAGGAGTGAGTAATGGATAAATACATCTGCACTGTCTGCGGATATGTGTATGATCCGCAAAAGGGTGACCCCGATGACGATGTTGCACCTGGAACTCCCTTTGACAAGGTTCCCGACAGCTGGGTCTGTCCCGTCTGCGGAGCTTCCAAAGACCAGTTCGAAAAAGAGGAGTAACGAAATGGTGCGCAAACTATCTCCGAACGTGCATTGGGTCGGTTCGTTGCATTGGGACAGGCGACTGTTCGATGAATTGATACCCCTGCCCGATGGTACGACATACAATGCCTATCTCATACAAGGAACCGAAAAGACGGCGCTGATCGATACGGTGGACCCCGACAAAACGACCGAACTGTTTGACAACCTTTCCGCACTCGAGATAACGCACATCGACTATGTCATCCCCAATCACACGGAACAGGACCATTCAGGTTCGATCCCAGCTGTTCTCGAACGCTTCCCCGACGCCCGCGTTGTGACTAATGCTAAGTGCAAAGCGCTGTGTATCGATCATTTGCTCATCGATCCTTCAAGGTTCATCGAGATCAAGGACGGCGAAACGCTTTCTCTCGGAGATAAAACGCTCCAGTTCATCATGGCACCATGGGTCCACTGGCCTGAGACCATGCTGACCTACCTGCAGGAGGATAAAATACTGTTTTCCTGCGATCTTTTTGGATCACATCTCGCAACCAGCGATTTGTACACCACCGATGAATCATATGTCTACGAATGTGCCAAGCGCTACTATGCCGAGATCATGATGCCGTTCCGTAAGAATATTCAAAAGCATTTGCAGACCTTGAAGAACTTTGATATAGCGATGATCGCTCCGAGTCATGGTCCCGTGCACAAAAAGCCTGCGTTCATCGTTGATGCGTACGATGACTGGATATCAGACCGTGTTAAGAACGAAGTCATCGTTCCCTATGTAAGCATGCACGGCAGCGTTGAAAAAATGGTCTCCTATTTTATCGATGCCATCGTCGAATACGGTATCACGGTTAAACCATTCAATCTGACCAGAACTGATATCGGCGAACTCGCGATATCCCTGGTCGATGCTGCGACGGTCGTTATCGGTACTCCGACTGTGCTTGTCGGTCCACATCCCGCTGCTGTATACGCGACCTATCTGGCGAATGCTTTAAGACCGAAGACGCGATTCGCTTCGATCATTGGTTCGTATGGGTGGGGAGGCAAAATGCCTGAGACCATACAAAGCATGCTTACGAATCTTAAGGTCGAATTCCTCCAGCCGGTCATAGCGAAAGGACATCCAAAAGACAACGATTACCAGGAGCTCAGGCGGCTTGCCGATGATATTCGTGCCAAGCATCAGACTTTAACCATTATGAAGTAAAAAAGGAGGTTGTATATGGGTATTTTTGATCCGAGTGAAATATTTCAGTTCGCGATCCGTATCGAGGAAAACGGTGAGAAGTTTTATCGCGAGATGGCTCAAAAACTCGATGATACGACGGTCAAGCAGCTTTTCTCTGCTCTTGCCGATGAAGAGGTCAAGCACAGAAAGGCGTACCAGGAAATGGTTTCGAAGATAGAGCAATACGAACCGTTCGAGAGTTTTCCCGGAGAATATTTCGAATATCTGCGCGCCTACGCGGATAATAATATATTTTCCGCTGATATGATGAAAAAGGAAATGGCGAAGATAGACGATCCATCATCGGCCCTTGCGTTTGCGATGCAGCGTGAACTCGACAGTATACTCTACTATACTGAAGCGAAAAAACTGGTCGCTGAGAACTATAGACAGTTGATCGACCAGATAATCGAGGAAGAGAGAAAGCATTACGTGAAACTCTCCGGGTGCAAGAAAAGCACCGATGCTGCGTGTGTGAGTGGATAAACCCTGCTTTGGTCACTAATGAGGAGGTATATCATGACAGAAAGATTGCAAGTCTATAAATGCGATAAATGTGGTAATATCGTGGAAGTACTCCATGGGGGCGTCGGACAGCTGGTATGTTGTAATGAACCGATGAAACTCATGGAAGAGAATACCGTGGACGCGGCAAAAGAAAAACACGTTCCCGTTATAGAGAAAACAGCCGATGGAACTCTCGTGAAAGTCGGCAGTGTCCCCCATCCCATGGAAGAAAAACACTATATCGAGTGGATTGAGCTTCATGCACAGGGACAGATATTCCGGCAGTATTTAGCGCCGGGCAGTAAACCTGAAGCCCTGTTCAAAGTTACCGTCGAGAAACCCGTTGCCAGGGAGTATTGTAATCTCCACGGCCTGTGGAAGAGCGCCTGATAAGGAGACCATGCTATGTTGAAAAAGACTATGCAGGACGCCCTCAATGCTCAGATGAATGCAGAAATATACTCTGCGTACCTGTATGTATCGATGTCAGCGTATTTTGAATCGTTGAACCTGAAGGGTTTTGCCAGCTGGATGAGAGTACAGGCACAGGAAGAAATGATGCACGCCATGAAATTCTATGATTATATTCTCGAAAGAGGCGGACGTGTCATGATGGCAGCGATCGATGCACCGCCGACCGACTGGGATTCACCGCTCGCGGTATTCACGAATACATACGAGCATGAACAGAAAGTCACCGCGCTGATCCATACACTGGTTGACCTTGCGGTCAAGGAGAAAGATCATGCTACCTCTAATTTTCTGCAGTGGTTCGTGGGAGAACAGGTTGAAGAAGAATCATCTGCCGACGCGATCGTGCAGCAGATGAAACTCGCGGGTGAAGCGCCTCACGCACTCTTCATGCTTGACAAGGAATACGGTCAGCGTATTTTCCAGCCACCCACATCATCGAAGGAATAAAAGGAGCAAACCATGAGTGATATTTCACAGCAGGCGCTCGATTTCATAAAATATGCCACGAGCATGGAGATAGGTGGTCGTAGTTTTTACGAGCACGCCGCAGAAAGAACGAATAATGAACATGGAAAAAAGATATTCCTGAAACTCGCCCAGGACGAGATAGGACATATAAAAGCGTTCCGAGCGATTTTCACGGAAGTGCTTGGCACTGATACCTGGGAGCAGCATATTGATAAGGAAGAAACCGAAACCAGAACCCTGATCGATAAATTAAAGAAACGACTCGACGACAAAGCGCACGAACAGCGCGCTGGTGATCTTGAGGCTCTTCGCATTGGAATGGAACTGGAACGCGACAGTATCGGAAAATACGAAGAATGGGCAAAGGATGCCGTGGAAACGAAGGTTCAGGAACTCTTTAAAAAGATCATCGAGGAAGAACGGTTCCACTACGATCTCCTCCAGGCGGAGTACGATAACATCACCGGTTCAGGTTTTTGGTTCGACATGGCCGAATTCAGGATGGACGGTAAAACATAGTCCATTGAACCTGCAGGGCAGGTCCAAACCAGGTGAAAAAGATACGATGGTTGACCGGTTTATTAAGGAACTCGAGCATGGACTTGTCGTCAACGGATTCACGGTAAAAGGAGAACCTATCAAAGGTGCCCGATATCGAGAAGAATACAATATGCGGGTGAACGTCTGCAAAGGAGAGCGACAAGATCAGGTTTGCTGCGCCAAGATCTTCACTGGCAGGCTCCCCTATTACCGGCCGTGGATTGAACTTTTCGATATATATGGCTGCCTGCATATGGGCGGAAAAGATGTGGAGTATTTCGATTCCAAACTGGAACAAGGTATTCTGCGATTTTTTGCCGATATGCTGGAACCTGGAGAGAATTTTTTCGTGGAGTATTACCGGGATCAGGAAACGAGACGACAGCTTCAATCCGGCGTTCCTGCACCTGCCACCCGTCTCGGCGCGTTGCTGTATGAAAGAGGGTTCACCTGGTTCAAAGACTGGTATTATCCTGAGGGATTCCTGGAGGGTGAACCAAAGTTGCAGGGAGAAAAACCTTTGAATACAGAGGAAAAAAACCGTCAGAACACACGCCTGCTCAGGGAGTTGGACGTATTTATCGACCGGAGGAATAATCACCACCCTGCCGTTCTTCTCCAGCGGGCATATGATCGGGCAGAAGAGATTATCTCTAAATATCGTGCGTATTAGACGGTCTCTTATGTTTTAATTCTACTAATTGTATATAGGAAAGCATTTCTAACTAAATTATTTTCTCTGGAATTTGTCGTAATATATGTATAGAGAAGGAGAGTGGAACATGGATAAAGCAAAGATACTGCAGGCGATAAGGATCGCCCTTCAAACCGAGTTAAATGGTGTGAGTTTCTATAAAATGGCGGCTGAAGGGACGTCTGACAAAAAGGGCAAAGAGGCGTTCACCATGCTTGCCAGTGAAGAGAAGAAACACTTCGGCGAACTACAGCGTCACTATGCATCGATCATGAGCCAGAATAAATGGGCACCTTCCATTTCGCTCGGAGAAGCCAAAGATATGTTTTCTAGAGAAAGCCCTATCTTCAGCGAAGAGTTGAAGCAGAGGATTAAGGAATCTCATTTCGAAATGTCAGCGCTAAGTATTGGAGCACTCCTCGAGACGGATTCTATCGAATTCTACAGGAAAATGAAACAGGAGGTCGATGATCCAGCAGCACGTGAATTGTTCGAAAAACTCGAAAATTGGGAAAAGGGTCATCTCAGGGCGATTACCCATCAGCTGGACATACTAAAAGAAGATTACTGGGCAGATCAACATTTTGCTCCTCTCTACTAGGAGGCATCATGAGCGACCCCACGGTACCGAAAAAAACTCTGGACTGCGTTGGACTGTATTGTCCCCAGCCGCTTTTCCAGACCCGGGAACAACTGGACAGCATCGAGGTCGGTGAAGTGCTGGAGGTCCTCGCCGATGATCCTGCAGCAGAGGAGGACCTGAAGCGATTCGCCAAACGGACCGGTCATGAGTTGATACTGGTCGAGAAACACGGTGACATGCTCAGGTTTCTGATTAGGAGGGTGAAGTGATGGAGGTAGTATGAAGGAAAAGATGATTTTATATGTACAGACGAGTGATGCTCCTGAGCGTCAGTATTCTCCCCTCGTGCTTGCCCAGGCAGCCAAGGCAATGGATATCAAACCGGTCATTTTCTATCTGGGCAACGCGCTGAAAATTCTGCGACCCGATGCGGCGGATAAAATGCAACTGGGGAGTTTCCCGACAGTCGGCGAGATGCTGAAACAGACGCTTCAGCAGGGCATCGTGATCATGGTGTGCGAGGCATCAAAGCAAATGCTCGGGTGGGATAAGGTCGAGCTCATCCCCGGTGTCAAGATCGTCGGCGCAGCAACATTGAACGATCTGGCACTGGAAGCCGATGCAACCATGTGGTTCTAGGAGCAGGTGGAATGATAACGTATTTTGATTATCATTCTTCAAAACCAGTAGACCAGCGTGTTATCGATGCCATGCAACCGTATTTTCGTGAACACTATGGCAATCCCTCTTCCCTGCACATGATAGGCGATCGGGCAACCCGCGTCCTTGAACAGAGCCGCTTGTCCGTGGCGGAATTCCTGGGTGCAGAGAAAGATGAGATCATATTCACCTCTGGTGCGACCGAGTCCAACAATCTCGCCTTGATCGGGTATGCAATGCGGAACAGGAGCAAAGGTGATCATATCATACTATCTGAGATAGAACATATATCTATCCACAACATCGCAAAATATCTCGAGAAACAAGGATTTTCCGTGTCGCGGATCCCGGTCGATCAGTACGGACAGGTGAGCGTGAAGAAGCTGGCCGCCCGCATACAGGACAAAACGATACTGGTTTCGATAAACTACGCGAACAACGAGATCGGCACATTACAATCCATCGCTGAGATCGGCATGCTGTGCCGGGAGCGTAATATCGTTTTCCACTCTGATGCCGTTGCTGCGCAAGGACTTGTGCCCCTCGATGTGCGCCGCGACAATATCGATCTCATGACGATCTCCAGCAATGATATGTACGGACCTAAGGGCACCGGCGCACTCTTTGTGCGCAGCGGCGTGAAGCTGCAGCCGATCATTATCGGCGGCGGTCAGGAGCGGGGATTGCGTTCGGGAACCGAGAACATGCCCGGCATAGTCGGTATGGCGAAGGCTGCAGAGATCGCCCGGCAGGATATGGCTGGTGACGTTAAGCGGCTGACCGCATACCGCGATACACTCATCAAGGAAATACTGCAACGGATCCCACGAGCATATCTGAACGGACACCCCGTGATGCGGCTGCCCAACAATGCTCATTTCCGGTTCGATGGCATTGAGGGTGAAGCGCTGCTCCTATCCCTCAAGGACGCCGGACACGCGGTCAGCACTGGCTCAGCGTGTTCATCCAAGACACTGGAACCGTCCCATACTCTGATCGCACTCGGATTATTGCACGAGGAAGCTCACGGGAGTCTCCAGCTGACCTGCGGTCGCTTCACGCGTGAAGAAGAGATTGCAAAGATTATCAACGATTTACCAGAAGTGGTACAGCGGTTGAGGAAACTGTCGCCGCTCTATAAAGAGGAGGATTGAGATGAAGTCGACGCAGTACTCGGAAAAAGTGCTCGATCATTTCCGCAACCCGCGCAATGTCGGTACGCTTGAAGGTGATGATGTGGCAACAGGAAGGGTCGGTAATCCGGTTTGTGGTGACCTCATGGAAATATATATTAAGGTCGAATCTGACAGGATCGCTGACATTAAGTTCAAGACCTTCGGGTGCGGTTCTGCCATTGCTACGGCGAGTATGGTTTCGGAACTGGCAAAAGGTAAAACGCTCGATGAAGCGCTTGCAATAACGCGTCAGGATGTGGCAGATGAACTCGATGGGCTTCCACCGATAAAAATGCACTGCTCAAACCTTGCTGCAGATGCCCTCAAGAACGCGATACACAATTACCGAGCAAAAAAAGAACCGGCATCCGATGTCAAAGCACCCACAGAATGCAAGCGCATATTGAATGCCGAGGAGTTTGTCGGACGGGGCATGTATCTCGATGTCGAAGACATCAGCGTTTTCAAGGATAAAAGAACACTGGTCTATGACCGGGGCGATCGTTCCGTCGACCTCGCAGCGAAAGCAACAGAACATACACCGCGTGTTGTCTACGTAACCGGGAGCAAAAAAGAAATATTTTCGAAAGAGTGGAAGACAAAATTGACCGATGCCGGGGTGAAAATACTCTACGAATCAGAGATCGTGGAGATCGCGGGCGCCGACGATGTGGAAAAAGTGCGAATACATAATCTCGATGAAGATGAAGAATACGATCTATTCATGGATGCGGTCGTCATACTGAACTGAAAACGGATTATGAATGCACGCTGTCCAACATTCCGAGCGAAAAAGGGTAGTTCTTCGAACGGCTCGATATGATGCCGGATTTCCCAAATTTCAAATCCCTGAGCCTTCATGACCGCACTGTGATGCATGCACGGATCATGGCCTCTCAACCGAGAATTTCGGAACTGACATTTACCAATCTGTTTATATGGCACTCGGTGTATCAAACCGAATGGTCGGTGTATCAAGACTGGCTTTTCATCATCGGTTCGCATGAGGGAGAACCGTTTGCCTTACCGCCGGTCGGTCCCGGACCACGGGAAAAGGCGGTGATGAAACTCATGGAGTATCTCGAAAAAGAACGGGGCGCTGCAAAACCGCGTTTAGAACGTGCGGATAGCACCCTGATGCAAGAGCTGGAAAGCGACCCTGCTCTGTGCATACAGCCGATGAGAGAGCAGTATGATTACGTGTATCGAAGCCGTGATCTTATCGAACTAACTGGCAACCGTTATCACCGCAAGCGAAATCACATAAATGCGATGCAGAAAAAATACAGCTTTCGCTATGAGCCCATGGAGGAAATCTATGTGCATCAGTGTACAGAACTCGTCGAGAAATGGTGCGGTATAAAACGGTGTGAAGAAGACATGAACTTGCTCGGTGAATGGGAGGCGGTCGGTGAAATGCTCGCCCATTATCAAGCACTAGGTGTGCGCGGCGGTGTCATCCTCATCGAGGACCGCGTGGCTGCCTTCGCATTCGGCGAGATGCTTAATCCAACGACCGCGGTTATCCATAT
Source organism: Caldifarciminota bacterium (assembly GCA_020341755.1). GTDB lineage: Bacteria > Hydrothermota > Tepidihabitantia > SM23-42 > SM23-42. The sequence goes on from CP070834.1 coordinate 2,367,093, forward strand.
AGAAAAAGCCGATCCCGAAATCGGGGAACTCTACGCAGTTATCAACCAACAATTCGCCGCACACGAGTTTTCTGATGCATCATTCATAAACCGCGAGCAGGATCTCGGAGAACCGGGCTTGAGGACGGCAAAGATGTCGTATCATCCTGATCATCTCGTAGAAAAATTTCTTATTACCATAAGCGAGCGCGAGAAAGGGAACCTGTCTTGAAAAGAAAAAAAAGCGAGCTCAAAGTTACGGGGATGACCTGCGCAACCTGCGTGAAGACAATTGAAAAATCGATAATAAGACTCGACGGCGCGCTGGATGTGCGCGTCAATCTCGGCAAAGAATCTGCCCTCGTTGAATATGACGACAACAAACTCCATCTGGCAGACATAGAAAAGGCGGTCCGGGATGCGGGGTATGATGTTGCCAATGAGCAGGTGGTCGTGAAGATTGGCGGCATGACCTGTGCTATGTGTGTGAGCACGATAGAAAAATCTGTACGTTCCCTCGAAGGTGTTACAGACGTCACGGTCAACCTTGGCGCAGAAAAAGCCTACGTTACCTACAACCCCAGCATAGTGTCTACCACGGATATCAAACACTCGATAGAAAGTGCCGGGTATCAGTATCTGGGCACTGCGGGAGAAGAAACTGAAGATTTAGAACGAACAGCACGAACACGGGAATTGCGAGCAAAACGTAATCGGTTCATTGTCGGATTCGCGGTCGGCATTCCCATGATGCTGCTCATGTACATTCCTGTGGTCATGCCAGCTTCCATGCCCTACCTCATGCTTGCTGTCGCAGCACCGATATTTTTGTACGTCAGCCTGCCTATATTCAGGGCAGCATTTCGCGCATTGAAGAACCAAAGCCTAAACATGGACGTCATGTATTCCATGGGGATCGGAGTCGCTTTTATCGCAAGCATACTCGGGACCTTTGAGATCATTCTTACGCGTGAGTTCCTGTTCTACGAAGCATCGGTGATGCTTGCATCGTTCCTTACCTTCGGTCGTTATCTCGAGGCGCGTGCACGCGGCAAGACCTCTGAAGCGATAAAAAAATTAATAGGGCTGCAGCCGAAGACGGCGACACTTATAAAGAACGGTGAGCAGGTGAGCGTTCCCATCGAAGACGTAAAGTCAGGTGATAGCGTTATGGTCAAGCCGGGCGAGAAGATCCCGGTCGACGGTATCGTCACACACGGCGCCAGCTTTGTAGATGAATCCATGATCACGGGAGAACCCCTGCCAGTCATGAAGCAGGAAAAATCCAACGTTGTCGCCGGCACGATCAATAAGAACAGCGTCCTCACTTTCACCGCTAACAAGGTCGGCTCAGACACCCTCCTTTCACAGATCATACGGCTCGTCGAAGAGGCTCAAGGGTCAAAACCACCCGTACAGCGACTCGCGGATCGCGTGGTCAGCTATTTCATCCCGGTAGTACTCGTCATTGCGATAGGATCGTTCGTCGTATGGTATTTCATTGCTCATGCAAGCCTGCTTTTTTCTTTGACGAGACTCATATCAGTGCTCGTTATCGCATGTCCCTGTGCGCTCGGGCTGGCAACTCCCACCGCCGTGACCGTCGGGGTCGGTCGCAGTGCCGAGTTTGGCGTGCTTATCAAGTCCGGAGAGGCATTGGAAAACGCACAACGGATTAACGCAGTTGTCTTTGATAAAACCGGTACCCTGACCAGCGGAATCCCCGAGGTTACCGATATGATTGCAGTCACCGCCGATGAAAATGATTTACTCGCTACTGCAGCGAGTATCGAGCAATACTCGCAGCATCCACTCGCCGAGGCGATAGTGAATCATGCGCGAGCAAAAAACGTGGTCCTGAAAAAGGGTCGTGATTTTCACACAGTCGAAGGCAAAGGAGTACGTGCCTCGGTCGATGGCAGCGATGTACTGGTCGGCAATCACATATGGATGGAGGAAAACGGGGTGAGCGGCGTGGACAAGATCGCTCAGCACGTCAGGAATCTCGAACATGAGGGTAAAACGGTCATACACATCGCGACCCGTGGAGAAATAGCGGGCGTGATCGCAGTCGCCGATACACTGAAGCCCTCTGCCAAATCGACGATCGAGTATTTGAAAGGTATGCACCTTGAGGTCGTAATGATCACCGGTGATAACGAACGTACGGCACAGGCAATCGCCAGGGACGCGGGTATCGATCACGTCGTTGCCGGTGTACTCCCGCAGGATAAGGCGAACGAGGTCAAGAAACTTCAGCGTGACGGCATGTCGGTTGCTTTTGTTGGTGACGGTATTAATGATGCACCCGCCCTTGCCCAGGCAGATGTGGGTATTGCGGTCGGCAGCGGTACTGATATCGCCATCGAAAGCGGTGAGATTATACTCGTGAAGGATGACCTCAGGGACGTGGTGGCTGCCGTACAACTCGGGCGCAAAGTACTCTCGAGGATCAAGCAAAATTTGTTCTGGGCTTTTGCCTACAACACGGCGCTGATACCGATTGCAGCAGGGTTGTTATACCCGTTCACCGGTATCACGTTCCGACCAGAATTAGCTGGATTTGCCATGGCGATGAGTTCGGTCACCGTGGTAACGCTTTCACTTTTACTCAAACGGTATGTACCTGATATCAAAAGAAGTCAGAGGAGGTGATTAAAATGGCTATCGATCCTATATGCAAGATGACGGTTGATGAGAAAACGGCGCAATACAAAACCGAGTACAAGGGCAAGACATATTATTTCTGCGCTCCTGGTTGCAAAAAAGCTTTCGAAGAAAATCCGGAAAAATATGTCGATGCCGACACTGATACATAGACGTATATATTCACAGGAAAGGAGTACCCGTGGAGTTTAAACACATACAAGGCAAAGATCAGGGAAAGATCATCATGTATGCACTGAGCACGTGCATCTGGTGTAAAAAGACCAAACGACTGCTGGACAATCTCGGGATCGCGTACGATTATGTCGATGTTGATCTTCTCGGTGAGGCTGAAAAAGAAACCGCAAAGGATGAAATGGAAAAATGGAATCCCAAGGGATCATTCCCCACCCTGATATTCAACGACCGGACATGTGTCGTGGGATTCGATGAAGTAAAGATACGGGAGGCTCTACTACATGAGTAATCAGGAAATCACCCAGGAACGTATACAGAATCTCTGGAAGCAATTAAAGCAGCAAGCCGAGGCAGGCGGGTACCATCTCAATCCAGACGATGAATTCACCAAAGATCTTGTCCGCAGCCTGATCGTTAACCAGCAGCGCTACGGATACCGGGCGTGTCCGTGCCGACTCGCCGCCGGCGAGAAAGCCTCCGACCTCGATATCATCTGTCCGTGTGATTACCGCGATGCCGATATCTCCGAGTACGGTGCCTGTTACTGCGGACTGTACGTCTCTGAGGATGTCGTCACCGGAGAAAAGAGCATTCGTATGATACCGGAACGCAGACCCGCTCCCGAAGAACGCGCAGCAAGAACGCTGTCGGCAAAAAATGTACACAAGCCGCTGGCGATGCCGGTGTGGCGGTGCCGCGTATGCGGCTACCTGTGCGCCCGTGATGGTCCGCCCGAAGTCTGCCCTATATGCAAAGCGAAAAAGGAGCGTTTCGAACGGTTTATGTGAAACCGGGGAAGACAATGCTGCGACCTCATAACCGCCTTCGAAAAGAAAAAAGTCCGTACCTGCAGCAGCATGCAGAAAATCCTGTGGACTGGTTCCCGTGGGGTGACGAGGCGTTTAATAGGGCGCGCAGCGAAAATAAACCGGTATTCCTATCAATCGGTTATGCAACCTGTCACTGGTGTCATGTCATGGAAAAGGAGTCATTCCAGGATGAAGAGATCGCTGAGTCACTCAACAGATCATTCGTTTCGATAAAGGTTGACCGCGAGGAAAGACCGGACATCGATCACCTCTACATGACCGTCTGCCAGCTCATGAACGGCAGCGGAGGCTGGCCCCTGACCATCATAATGACACCCAATAAAGAACCGTTTTTTGCGGCTACCTACCTTCCCAAAAACTCTCGGTACGGTAGGGTCGGTCTCACCGAACTTCTCCCCAAGATAGACCGGCTCTGGCGTGAGCAAAGAAAAGCCCTCGAGAAAACGACCAACAGCGTTATGCACGCGCTAATTGCGTCCATGCCAAATCCGTCAAGCGGTTCAGCAGGTATCTCAGAGGGGCAAACCGCATTCAAGGAACTCAACCGGACCTATGATGAAACGTACGGAGGTTTCGGAGACAAACCGAAATTCCCCCAGCCACACTGGCTATTATTCCTCCTGCGCTACTGGAGTCGTTCAAAAGAATCGCGGGCACTGGAAATGGTTGAACACACGCTGACGCGGATGAAGGAGGGTGCCATATATGACCAGATCGGGTCCGGGTTTCACCGTTATAGCACAGACCGCACATGGCGTCTACCCCACTTCGAAAAAATGCTCTGCGACCAGGCACTTCTGATCATGGCGTATATCGAGACATTCCAGGCAACGCACAAACAGCGCTATGCGGATACGGCCCGTGACATCATCATATATGTGTTACGCGACCTTGCATCCAAGGAAGGCGGTTTCTATACGGCGGAAGATGCTGACAGCAACGGCGAAGAAGGTTCTTACTATCTCTGGACAAGCGATGAAATAACACGAACACTGGGTAACGACCCCCTGGTCCTGGAAGCATTTGATGTGCAGAAAAACGGGAATTACCGAGAAGAGGCGTCAGGAGCGTTCACCGGGAAAAACGTCCTCTACCTGAAACATCCCCTCGCTTCCCTTGCTCGCCAGCAGAGCAGGGATGAAACAGAGTTAACCGAATACCTGAACGCAGCCCGTACCGTGCTTTTCAATACACGCAGCAAAAGAAGAAGACCCGCCCGGGACGATAAGATCATCACGGACTGGAATGGTCTCATGATCGCTGCCCTGGCACTGGCAGGCAGGGTGCTTGATGAACCCCGGTACATACATGCGGCAGAAGGAGCGGCAACGTTCATACTGAAACACCTCTATCAGAATGAGGAGGAACTCCTTCATCGTTACCGGAATGGTCACAGTGCTATTCCCGCATTTCTCGACGACTACGTCTTTCTCGCCTGGGGCTTCATCGAGCTATATCATGCGACGTTCAGAAACAAGTACATACGGATCGCAGGGACCTTGATGAAACAGGCGGTCAAGAGGTTCTCGGCACAGGACCATGGTTTCTATTTCTCACGAGATGGCAGTACCGATATCGTAGTGCGACAGAAGATCTTCCATGATAGTGCACTCCCCTGTGGTAACGCGGTGGCACTCCACAATCTTCTAAAATTATGGTATATCACGAAAGATCCTTTTTTCAGAGAACGAGCGATAGAACTCCATAAGGCGTTTCCGAATACTGCTGATGCACCGACCGCATACCTTCATTTCTTGAGTTCTTTGCAGTGGCTGGAAGGTCCAGCCCATCGTGTCGTACTTACCGGTAGAACGTTCGATGATATCGCGGATTTCACCCGCGCGCTCAGACAACGGTTTTTGCCGTTCACAACGGTCATCTATCAACCATCGTTCCCTGATCCCGATCCTGAAAAAGCGGTTCCTGATCTCCGTGACTCTACAGATTTGACAGGCAAGCCTGTTGCTATTGTATGCAGTGACGATCGCTGTCATGCACCAACGGCAGACAGTGACACCATGATTGACCTGCTCGAGGCGAAATAGTATCACATGCCAGGTGAATTACTGCTTTAAAAAGGTCTGATAATGTGTATAATATATTATAGTTGTGATTGAAGGAAATGGAGGAAAATAATGGCTCAATATTATAAATGCCCTAAATGCGATGCTCATGCAAAAGTCATAAAACCGGGTAAAGGTGTGCTCAGCTGCTGCGGGAAGGACATGGAACCGGTGCTGAATTTTGCATCGCCGGATGACATCCTGGATTTTGCTATTACCAGAGAACAGGAAGCACATGACTTTTATGCCGAGTGGGCAGATAAGTTGGATAACAAATGGATACGGGAGGTTTTCAGGGATTTCGCCCGTGAAGAAGAAAAACACAGGGATGTGCTGTCGAAGGCAAAACAGGGTGGTACATTGAAACCATCAGACAAGAAGATCACCGACTTGAAAATCTCAGATTATCTCATCGATATTACCCCAACACCGGACATGGACTACCAGAAGGCACTGGTCGTCGCCATGAAACGGGAATATGCATCATACAAATTTTACAGCGATCTGTCAGAGACAGTCTCAGATCCCGGTCTCAAGGAAACATTGACCGCACTTGCACAGGAAGAGGCGAAACATAAATTACGCCTTGAAACCATGTACGAAAAGGAAGTTTTGCTCTGGGACTGATAAGGAGGTATGAATGGCTATCAAAGTTGGTGATAACGCCCCAGATTTCACGCTCAAGGACCAAAATGGCGATGAGGTAACCCTCACAGCCTTGCAGGGCAAGAATGTTCTGCTTTCGTTCCATCCTCTTGCCTGGACAAAGATATGTGGTCAGCAGATGAAGTCACTCGAGGATAATCTGCTGCGTTTTCAGGAAAAAAAGACAGTCGCGTTCGGCGTGAGTGTCGATTCGGTACCGAGTAAAAAGGCTTGGGCAGAACGCGATCTCGGTATAATAAAAACATCACTGCTTTCTGATTTCTGGCCTCATGGTGGCATTGCCCAGCGGTTCGGTATTTTCAGGGAGCAGGACGGTTTTTCACAGCGGGCTAATATCATAATCGATACACAGGGACGTGTCAGCTTCGTCAAAATCTACGACATATCCCAATTACCCGATATCGAAGAGATATTGAACAAAATTAAAAATTGAAAGGAGAATAGTATATGATTAACGTCGATACATTATTAGTCGATGCAATGAATGCAGAGATAAAAGCGAAGGAATTCTATTTAGATGCGTCACAGAAGGCTCAGAGTCCCTCGGGGAAGCAATTTTTCAAGGAACTTGCAGATTTCGAACAGCGACACTATGAACGCGTGAAGAATATAATCGAATCACGGAAAGCAGGCCAGCAGTTCGATACATATGAACCCCCGCACATTCCAATGATAGATGCTGAAATCAAAGGTGAGGTCGAACCGAACAAAGATGAGATCGTTGATGTCATCAATCTCGCGATCCAGGCGGAAAAAGATGCACAGAAGCGTTATGAAAACATTGCACAGGCACTCGATGATCAGGAAGCAAAAAAACTTTTCGAGGGGCTTGCCGAGGAGGAGAATAAGCATCAGCGATTGCTCGAAGACCAATTCTACCATATGTCGAATAAAGGCACCATCATCTGGGGTGAATAACCGCAAGCACCACGTATGGATGTAAAAGAAAGCATAGAAAAACGCCGAGCCTACCGGTCGCTCTCTCCGGTCGAGATCACTGAAGACCTGATATACGACCTCGCAGATAGTGCGCGGTTATTCTGCTCCTGTTTTAATAATCAACCGTGGCGGTATGTTTTTGTTTATGACAAGAAGGTCCTGCAGGATATGCGCGAGGCCCTCTCAAAAGGAAATGAATGGGCACATGCCGGGTCCATGATCGTAGCGGTGTTCAGCAAGTCTGATCTTGATTGCATTATCAAAGACCGAAAGTATTATCTCTTTGATACGGGAATGGCTACAGCCGCACTCATTTTGCGTGCCACTGAACTAGGTCTGGTTGCTCACCCGATCGCTGGATTCAGCCCGAAAAAGGTCAAAGAAATACTTAAAATACCGGTTGAATATCACGTGATAACTCTTGTTATTATTGGCAAAAAATCCGATAAACTTAATCCTTTACTTTCAGAAAAACAACGACTAGCTGAACCCGAAAGACCAGAGCGGCTGGCGTTTGAGCAGTTCGTGTACCTGAATATGTACAGAGAATAGGACCACTACATTAATACAATCATGATACAAAGGAGATACTGAGATGATGGCACAAATAGGAATTGTCATCGCCTTGATGGCACAGACTTATGTTTTCGATAGTTTTCTATACAACAACTATATCCACTGGCTGTTCCATGATGTTCACGAGAAGCTCGCAGTCCAGCTGATTGCTGAGTATGACATTGCGGATGATGATATTCTTGAAATTAGCTATACCGCCCCGTTTGTCAGTATTGAAATAGCTAAGCGTTCTGATGCCCGTTTCTGGGTACTCGCTCCTGATTCGGTAAGTAGATGGTTTTCATCCAAGCGGGTCGATGGTATGGGAATGGGAACGCGGTTCACATTCGCGACCGGTACCCCTCGTTCCCTGCCATTTCCCGATGCATCATTCGATCTCATTATTGCACGGGACGCACTGCGTTTCTGGCATGATGATCCTTATGCTTTTGCTGAGTTAAACCGGGTGCTGAAATCTGAGGGAACAGCTGTACTCGGTGCAGGGCTTGGTAACGCAAGCGCCGATTCACTGAGTCCTGCTAAATGGAGAATGAAAGAGAACTGGTGGCTGAAACACGATAAAGACGTATGGATATCGACACTACCGTATCCGGAGCGTATAGAAGCAGCATTGACCGCCGCCGGTGTAGGTAACTACCGTTTATGGGATGAAGAAGGTAACAGCAATCGAACATGGGTACAGTGGCACGGGACCGAAACGCCTGTGCAGACGGTACTTGATATTGATTCTGTCCTGGCAGCACGGGATACCGAGTATGTCGGGCAAAAGGCATCTGATTTCACGCTGACCGGACCGTCGAGAGATACGGTGACTCTGTCAGAACTCATGGGCGAAGTGGTTGTGCTCGCATTCTGGAAAACGCAGTTCCAGGACTGGACTTATCTGACCCACGATCTCAAACCGCTCTACGATTCACTGAAAGCAGATGGATTGCATATTCTAACGATAAATGTCGATGAGGACAGCAGCCTAGTAGGATTCTATTATATGGATTTTCCCATTCCCTATCCAGTGCTGTATGATGGTGCCGGTGTCGCTCACCAATACGGTGTACAGGGTACGCCACAGTTCGTCTTTGTCGATCAGCAGGGTTTAATCCATACGCGTATCCTCGGTGGAAGTGAAGATGTTCTCGAAAAAGTCAGCAGGACGATCCGGACGCTCGTCCGAAAATGTCAGGAGAAGAAAAAAGAGTAGTGGAAGTACTTGATACCTGATCTCACTGCAACGCGAGTCGAAAGAAGTTCCTGATTTCCAAGAGATAAACCGACCTTATGATTTTATTGTCCTAAGTATGAGTACGAACAAGGAGGTATGATATGTCATTGTTGGATGATAAGATACGAAAAGAGGTTGTAGAATTATTTGAGAATTTAAAGAATCCAGTGAAGCTCATCGTGTTCACCCGTGACGACAATGTTGCGGTCCCCGGTGTTGAGTGCCAGACATGCCGGGACAATCAACGGCTCATAGATGAAATCAGTTCACTCAACGACAAGATCAGTGTTCAGTACTACGACATTCTGAAAGATACCGAGCAGGTGAAGGAGTATCATGTTGCCAACGTACCACTTACCATTGTTCAGGGTGAAAAGGATTTTGGTATCAGATTGTACGGTATTCCTGCTGGTCATGAGTTCGCGACACTGCTCAACGCTATACAGATCGTCAGTTCAGTCGATTCAGGCTTGTCCCAGGAAACGAAAGACAAGCTTAAAACCTTAAAAAAACCGGTACACATACAGGTTTTTGTAACTCTTTCCTGCCCTTACTGTGCACCAGCAGCATCACTGGGGCATCGCATGGCGCTCGAGAATGAACACATCCGGGCAGACATGATCAATGCCCAGGAGTTTCCTGATCTGGCACAGAAATACAGTGTCTATGCAGTACCGAAGGTGGTCATCAATGAATCGATCCAGTTCGAAGGCGCACTTCCTGAGCATCAATTCGTTGAGAAAATAATGACCGCAGTCGTCGACTGACGCTGCTCGGTTGAAAGGACAGTATGAACGAAAAAGTAGATGATGCGAAAAAGGTGGACGAAACCCTGAGCCGGATAAAGAACCGTCTCCTCGTATTCTCTGGCAAAGGCGGTGTGGGCAAAAGCACGGTAGCGGTGAATCTCGGGCTTGCCCTGGGCAAGCGCAACCTGCGTGTGGGGCTTCTTGATATCGATATTCACGGACCGGATCTGGCAAAGATGCTCGGTGTCGAAGAAAAACGGCTGGAGTCCGCCGGCGTCGATAGAATCATGCCGGTACGAGTGAATGAGAACTTGTCACTTATCTCCATGGCATTCCTTCTGCAAACCAAGGATACGCCGGTCATCTGGCGCGGTCCCTTAAAAATGAAAGTCATTCAGCAGTTTCTCGGTGACGTATTGTGGGGAGACCTTGACTGGCTCATCATTGACAGCCCGCCCGGTACGGGAGATGAACCATTATCTGCTGCTCAACTCATACCGGCAACGGGCGCACTCATCGTGACCACGCCTCAGGAAGTATCTTTGCTGGACAGCCGCAAAGCAGTCAACTTTGCACGGCGCCTGAATCTTAAGATCTATGGGATCGTCGAGAATATGAGTGGTCTTTCTTGTCCACACTGCGGCAAAACGATTGATCTGTTCAAATCCGGTGGTGGCAGGAAGGCTGCACAGGAGATCGGTATTCCCTTTCTCGGCAGCATACCAATTGACCCGGCTATCGTCGAACGCGGCGATGATGGCAAGCCGTTCATCACAAACCATCCCGATTCCGATGCAACCAAAGCATTCAACGGTATCGTGGAGAAATTGTTGAATAGCAATAGGGAGGAATAAATGCCGATTTATAAATACCGGTGCAAAAAATGCAAAACGGTGTTCGAATTCTTGAAAACAGGGACATCAGATACTCCGGTGTGTGATACATGCGGCTGCAAAGAACTGGATAAACAGGTAACCGCCTTCAGCGTGCGGTCTGAGGATCCTGTGCCTGCCAACCGTAGCTGCCGCACGGGAACGTGTTCGTGCTCGGGCAGTTAGGTGCTCTCTACTCCTTAGACCATTATATAACAATGTCCCTACCATAACCACGGAATCGTGGATTATTACGACAGGTTCGAGCCATCAGTATTTCAACGCATCGTTGAGATCATTGGCAGACCAGAACGGGTCGTGGAAATTGGATGCGGTGACTGCCGTCTCGGTAATTTCATTGCCAGAACGGTCGGCTGTACTGTGATGTGTATCGACACAGACACTCAAGGTTTTACCGTGGGCAAACGACAAAGCAAAAAATCAGCGGTCGCCCATCTCGTAAGAATGATACAGCATGATGCCGAAGACCTGACATCGCTGTGCCCTCCAAAGTTCGACTGCTGTGTATCGATATACGTGCTGCACGAACTAGAACATCCTGTGAAAGTGCTCACGCAGGTGCGCAAGGCACTGAAGCGAAACGGAAAAATGGTGCTCGTTGATTTTCCCAAGGGTTCGATAGCCGAACAATTGTATGATGAGGAGTATTATTCGACCCGGATGATGCAGTCATTCCTCAAGAGAGCAGGTTTCAAAATAATCACGGTCGAATACTTCAAGAAAAAACAATTGGCTCTTTTTTTAGCCAGCACGTAAGAATTGACTCATCACAGATTCCGTGTATTATATATAGGGACACACCATGAGTAAGTTATTCATAGTATCGAACCGATTGCCCATCACGATCTCACGGAGGAACGGAACTCTGAAGATACAGTCGAGTGTCGGCGGACTCGCAACGGGACTCGACAGTTTCCATCAATCGTACAGTAGTCTCTGGATCGGTTGGCCCGGTTATGTATCCACCAGAAAGGACCGCGATGAAAAGAAGATACAGCAATCGCTTCGGAAGAAAAATTGCTATCCCGCATTTTTGTCCAAGTATGATGTCGATAACTACTATCACGGTTTCTGCAACAAGACCATATGGCCGCTCTTTCACTATTTCACTGAACGGGCAGTGTACGACAACCACTATTGGGAAGCATACCAGCGGGTGAACAAGCAGTTCTTTTCGGCGGTCTGTCAATACGCCTCTCCTGGTGACCGGATATGGATACATGATTATCAGCTCATGCTCCTCCCGTCGCTCCTGCGCAGGAAAATACCCGATGCAGTCATCGGATTCTTCCTGCACATACCGTTTCCATCGTCAGAGATTTTCCGTCTCCTCCCCTACCGCGAAGAGATCATCAATGGTATTCTGGGAGCGGATCTTATCGGGTTTCACACCCACGACTATGTGCACCATTTTACAGAAACAGTCAGGAAAATTCATGGACATGAATATTCGTTCGGGCAGATAGGTGTCGGTGACCGCATGGTGAAAGTCGATGCCTTCCCAATGGGTATAGATTACCAGCGTTTCCAGACCGCAGCCCGGTCTGAGAGGATACAGAAGGAAATAAAAAAACTCCGCAACAAAATCGGTGATCGAAAAATAATACTCTCGGTTGACCGCCTTGATTATACGAAAGGTATACCCGAACGTCTCCAGGCTTTCGACCTGTTCCTCGAAAAATACCCCACGTACCGGGGAAAAGTCACCCTCGTATGCGTGGCTGTACCGTCAAGGACGAGTGTCGAACACTACATTCAGTTAAAGAGACAGGTCGACGAACTCATCAGCAGGATCAACGGTAAATACGGAGACATGGGCTGGATGCCAATCATGTACATGTACCGCCTGCTGCCGTTCCAGCAGCTCGTGCCACTGTACACGATAGCCGATGTTGCTCTCATAACCCCACTCAGGGATGGCATGAACCTCATTGCCAAGGAATACATTGCCAGCAAACCGGATGCGAGCGGAGTCCTTATACTCGGAGAAATGGCGGGTGCAGCCCAGGAACTCGGTGAGGCGCTGATAGTCAATTCTCATAACCGATGGCAGATCGCACGGGCAATAAAACAAGCCATCAGCCTACCGCGTAAGGAACAGATCAGGCGCAATAAAATCATGCAGAGACGCCTGCAGCGTTATGATATCGACCGGTGGGCACATGATTTCATGGAACGACTCGATCACATCAAAGTGATCCAAGCACAATCGCGTTCCCGTAGACTGACACGCGAACTGACACAGGGATTGCTCGAAGACTACAAAAAGAACACGAAACGATTGTTACTTTTGGATTACGATGGCACGTTGACCCATTTCACCGGCAATATCGATGATGCACGACCGAATAAGCGTACACGACAGCTGCTCATGCACCTTGCCCAACAGAAAAAGAACGAAGTCGTGATTGTGAGTGGTCGCCGCAAAGCCACGCTCGATGCATGGTTCGGTGACATCCCGCTCGGTTTTGTCGCCGAACATGGTGTTTGGATCAAAAACCCCGGTGGCACGTGGCGTCTAATAGAACAACTGAAAGATGCCTGGAAGCAGCAGATCAAACCGATCCTCGAAGTGTATGTAGACCGGACTCCTGGTTCCTTCATCGAAGAAAAAGAGTATTCACTCGTATGGCATTACCGAAAGGCTGACCCGAAACTCACCATGCTCCGAGCGGGTGAGCTGAAAGATGCGCTCACGCATCTCGTCAGCAATCTCAGTATCGGAGTTCTGGATGGCAATAAAGTGATCGAGATTAAGAACCGGGATATCAATAAAGGCCGCGCCGTAATGAAGTGGGTCAATAAGAAACAGTGGGATTTCATACTGTCTATTGGTGATGACGTGACCGACGAGGATATCTTTGATGCACTGCCGGATAATGCCTTCACGATAAAAGTCGGGATAGGCATCACCAAAGCACGGTATACGATTGCTAGTCCTGCCGAGGTCATTGATCTCATGACCAAAATTTCCCGGATCAACTGATATCTTTCGAGCATTTCCATTTTTTAAAAACCGGATCATAACCGAGGCCACTGTTCGGGATACGATAAACATTTCCTTGAAAAGAACCGGATATTGCTTATACTTTTTATTAATATAGGTAACCGTTGGAAGAGACAGCGGAAGGTTATATGAAAATATGAATACGATACGAGGTGTGATATATGGGACATAATATAGAAGACTATACCGGGATCGTCGGCGACAAAGCGATGTACGATCTCCACTCTGCAGCACGACGTTTGTATTCCAGATCGGTCGTCCATGTGAATTCAACGTATTATGGCGGCGGCGTTGCCGAGATCCTCAGTGCGCTCGTTCCACTCATGAATGACGTAGGTGTTGCTACAGGGTGGCGTCAACTCAGGGGGTCGCCTGACTTTTTCAACGTAACAAAAAAATTTCACAATGCCCTCCAGGGTGATGTTCTTAATCTTACAGACATGAAAAAAAAATTATATGTGCAGACCAATGTCGAGTTCTCCACGTACACGCATCTCCAGAACCACAACTGCATAATCGTCCATGACCCGCAGCCGCTTCCTATGATCAGGTTCTACAGAAAACATCAGCCGTGGATATGGCGTATTCATATAGACCTGTCGCATCCCCACGAAAAACTCTGGGAGTTCCTGAAGAATTATGTGCTGCGTTATGATGTCGTCATCTTATCCCACGAAAAGTACAAACGGAAAGACCTTCATGTCGAACAACGGATTTTCCACCCTGCGATCGATCCCTTGAGCAGCAAGAACATAGAACTCGGAGAAAAGACGATCAACAAATTCCTCAAGAAATTCAACGTGCCTGATGACAAACCGATCCTGTGTCAGATATCCCGGTTCGACAAATGGAAGGATCCCGAGGGTGTTATCGAAGTGTACAGGCGAGTCAGGGAAAAAGTGGACTGCCGTCTCGTACTCTGTGGCAGTACCGCGGTCGATGACCCTGAAAGCTATCAGGTTTTCACCCGCCTGCAGCGAAGGACGAACAATATGAACAAAAACGGCGATATTATCCTGATCGCATCGGAAAACAACGTCCTTGTCAATGCACTCCAGCGCCGGGCAGATGTCATCATTCAGAAGTCGCTGAGAGAAGGATTCGGTCTTACGGTCACCGAAGCACTCTGGAAGGAAACACCGGTCGTAGCATCGAAGGTCGGCGGTATCACACTCCAGATCGAGGATAGCAAAACCGGGTACCTTGTTGATCCCCAGGACACCGAAGGCTTTGCAGATCGAATCGTCACCCTCTTGAAAGACAAAGCCCTTGCTCGTGACATGGGTAAAAAAGCAAAGGAAAAGGTGCGCGAGAAATTCCTGATCACCCGCCTGCTCCTGGATTATCTCGAATTAATACATGAACTTCTCCAGTAATGCGGTATATCACCGCATAGGTATCCTGCACAACAGCCTATATGATATTCCCTTGATAGTGTATATCCCCCTGTAACCGGACGACCTGCACGTATGCATATAGTGCTCCTGCCAGTGGGATCGCGGGGTGACGTACAGCCGTTCATGGCTCTCGGTCTGGGTTTGCAGGCTGCGGGCCATCGAGTTACCATTGTTACCCACGAAGAGTTCAAACCATCCGTCCTGGAACACGGTGTCGAATACGGATACCTTCCTGGTAATATACAGAAACTTATCGGAAGCGAACACGGACAGTCATGGCTTCAGTCTGGTGAAAATATCGTAGCATTCATGCTCCGGTACCCCCGGATGCTCAATTCTGTTATGAACGAATTCTACGCGGCGGCATGGCAAGCGTGCCACGATGCCGAGTGCATCATATACTCGATCTTTGGCTCAGCCGGCTACCATATTGCGGAGGCCCTGGGTATTCCCAGCATATGTGCACCGCTGCAGCCAATAACGCGAACGAGTGCGTTCCCGTTCATGGGAGGGTTTCGAACCGGTAATATCAAATCGCTGAATTACATGACGTATTTGCTATCCGAGCAGCTGTTCTGGCAACCGGTGAGGAACATAACCAACCGGTGGCGCGTCAAGACACTCCACCTTCCACCTCTGCCCCCTTTAGGACCGTTCAAAAGCATATACAAAAGCAAACAAACTCATCTTTACGGTATCAGCCAGACCGTGCTTAAGAGACCAGATGATTGGCCGGAAAGTCATCACATAACCGGCTACTGGTTTCTCAACAGTTCAGAATCCTGGAGCCCCGGTGTCGATCTGCGAAAATTCATGTCGTCCGGTCCCAAACCGGTATATGTCGGGTTCGGCAGCATGATCTCAGGCGACCCGGAAGAGATGTTCAATATGGTCAAGAAAGCCCTTCAGGTAAGTGGAAAACGCGGTATCATCGCTACCGGGTGGAGCACCTTGAAAGGTGATTCGGACGAGGATATATATGTTACTGATCATGTACCGCATGACTGGTTGTTCCCGAAAGTGGCAGCTGTTGTACATCACGGTGGAGCGGGAACGACCGCTGCAGGACTGCGTGCCGGTGTACCATCTGTCATCCTGCCGTTCTTTGCCGATCAGCCCTTCTGGGGCAAACGGGTGGCGGCATTGGGTGCGGGGCCTTCTCCGATCATGCAGCAGGACGTTACCGTGACATCTCTTGCCCGTGCCATTGTCAAGGCGACAGCTGATCCAGGTATCATGGAACGGTCGGCTAACATCGGACGCAGGATTCGCGCGGAAAACGGAGTGGCATGTGCTGTAGAAATAGTCCATCGGTGTATCCGGTGATAGCCATATACTGCGACATGTTTGATGACACAAAAGCAAGAACATGAATATCATCGGCATTACCGACATTCATGGAAGGAGAAATTATTCTCCGCAGGTTCGAGAGGCGCTCCAAAGCGCGGACCTGGTCCTGTGCTGCGGTGATCTGACCGATTTTGGTTCGGCACAGGATGCTGAGCGGATCCTTCAAGAAATTCGTCTGCAGAACCCGAATATCCTGTCCGTATCGGGTAATTGTGATCATCCTGGCGTGAATACCGTGCTGTCCGCAAGCGACATAAACCTGCACAACAATACAAAGTCCATAGGATCAGTCACATGCTATGGATTGGGCGGAAGCAATCCCTCCCCGTTCCATACTCCTCAAGAACTCGGGGAAGATCAGATCGCAGGAATACTGAAGAATTATGAGAAAGTGAAAGATTCACGGTGGCATGTGTTCGTGACCCACGCACCACCGGCGCACACGAAAGTCGATAGGACTTTTTTCCGGCAGCATGTCGGCAGCAGGGCCGTACGAGCTTTTATTGAAGAATTCCGTCCGGATCTCGTCCTCTGCGGTCATATACACGAAGCCCGCGGCAGCGATACTATCGACGAGACTATAGTGATCAATCCAGGTCCGTTTCCCGA